>NZ_JBICZD010000002.1:898222-1080935 GCF_043201555.1 Streptomyces sp. NPDC048288 | reverse complement strand
CCGTTTTCCGATCCGATTTCCTCGGTGCTTTCCAGGTTTCCGCTCTCGCGTTTCCCTTTCCGGCGGTTCCGACTCTATCAGATCCTTTCGGCGTCTGATTCCCAGTCAGCGGGGGTTGTCTTCCCGGCGGTTGGGCCGTTCCGACGTCTCAAACCTTAGCGGATCCGCTCGGCGATTCCCAATCGGGGCCGCCGGTCCCTATTCGAATTGAATTCGGGCACGCCGAAATCAACCCGGTCGGGAGATCGTACTGATGGTTTGAGGTGCCGCTCGGGGCGGCGGAGTTGCTACCGAAGAACCGTTCCGGCTCTGCGGCAACCCGGAGAACTCTACGGATCGGCCAGGGGCGTGTCAAGTACCCCTTGTCAAGATCTTTTAGTCCAGGTCGGTGAGCCGGCCGCCGGCGTCCGGCTGGGCGTGCTCCACGCGGCGCAGCAGGCGGGTGAGGACCTCGCCGAGCACCGAGCGTTCCGCCGGGGTGAGGTCCTGGAGGAGGTCCTCCTCGAAGCCGGAGGCGAGGCGCATGGCCTCCAGCCACTTCTCGCGGCCCTCGGGGGTCAGCTCGACGATGACCCGGACCCGATTGGACTCGTCCCTCTCCCGGGTGACCAGACCCTCGGCGACCATCCGGTCGATGCGGTGGGTCATCGCGGCCGGGGTGAGCCCGAGGCGCTTGGCCAGCTCGCTGGGGCCCATCCGGTAAGGGACGCCGGAGAGGACGAGGGCCTTGAGGACCTCCCACTCCGCGCCGCTGATGCCGAGGGCGGAGGTCTGGCGGCCGTAGGCGACGTTCATCCGGCGGTTGAGCCGGGACAGCGCCGAGACGATCTTCTCGACCTGGGGGTCGAGGTCCTGGAACTCGCGCTGGTAGGCGGCGATCTGCTCGTCGAGGGTCGGCTCGCCGGCGCCGGTGGTGTCGGCCATGGGCCGAAGTATCGCACGAACGAGCTTGGCGTCGAAGTCCTTCGAGATGTACTCTTTAGCTTCGAACTTTAGGTTCTAAGTCTTCAGACTTCAGCAGTCCGCTGAGTCAACTACCTGAGAGAGGTGAACGTGACCAGGGCGATGGGCGCAGCGATGCGCCGGATCCACGTGGGCAACGCACTCAGTGCGTTCGGGCTCGGCTTCACCGTCCCCTACCTGTACGTCTATGTGGCGCAGGTGCGGGGACTGGGTGCCATGACGGCGGGGATCGTGCTCGCCGTCTTCGCCGTGGCCGCGCTGATCGTGCTGCCGTTCGCCGGCCGGGCGATCGTGCGGCGCGGCCCGCTCCCGGTCCTGCTCACCGCCCTGGTCCTGGCCGCGACGGGTGCGTTGAGCCTGGGGCTGGCGGGGAGCGCGCCGACCGTACTGACCGCGGCGGCGCTGCTCGGGGCCGGGCAGGCCGTGATGCAGCCGGCGCTGGCGACGATGATCGTGGACTGCTCGTCGGCGGAGACGCGCTCGCGGGCCTTCGCGACACAGTTCTTCCTGCAGAACCTCGGGCTGGGTGTCGGTGGCCTCATCGGCGGTCACCTCGTCGACACCACCCGGGTCTCCTCCTTCACCCTCCTCTTCGCGATCGAGGCGGCGATGTTCCTGCTGCTGGCCGTCGTGATGTCGACGGTGCGGATGCCGCAGGCACCGAGGATCGCCGGAGCGCCGTCCGCGTCCGCCAAGGGCGGCTGGAAGCAGCTGCTCGGCAACCGCGCGATGGTGCAGCTGTCCGTACTGGGCTTCGTGCTGTTCTTCGCCTGCTACGGGCAGTTCGAGTCCGGGCTCAGCGCGTACGGCGTGGAGGCGGCGGGGATATCGACGTCCGCGCTCGGTACGGCGCTGGCCGCGAACACGCTGATGATCGTGGTCGCCCAGTTCGCCGTGCTGCGGTTCGTCGAGCGTCGGCGGCGGTCCCGGGTGATCGCGGGCGTCGGGCTGATCTGGGCCGTGGCCTGGGTCGTGGCGGGGTACGCGGGGCTGGGGCACGGCAGCCAGGAGATGGCGACGGCCGCCTTCGTCTCGACGTACGCGCTGTTCGGGCTGGGTGAGGCGATGCTGTCGCCGACGGTCGCCCCGCTGGTGGCCGACCTCGCCCCGACGGGCCTGGCCGGTCAGTACAACTCGGCGTTCGCCCTGGTGAAGCAGCTGGCCCTGGCAGTCGGCCCGGCGGTGGGCGGCCCGCTGGCCGCGTCGCTCCCGGCGCCGTACATCGTGACCTTCCTGCTGTTCTCACTGGGCATCAGCGTGCTGGCGATACGGCTGGGCAAGCGGCTGACCGAGGTGCAGGACCGGCCTTGGCTCGCCGCGCGGAGCGTGGTCGTGGCACGGGGCGGCACGCCTGCGGAGTCCGTGAGCGCCTAGCGCCCCGCAGGGGCGCGGGGAACTGCGCGAGCAACCCCCCACGCACCGGCACTCGCGCGACGGCCGCACCCCTACCCCTTGGGCAGCACGAACTCGCACCACACCGCCTTCCCGCCCCCGGGTGTCCGCCGCGACCCCCACCCCGACGCGATCGTCGCCACGATGGCGATCCCCCGCCCCGACTCGTCCCCCGGTTCCGCGCGCCGCCGCCGTGGCAGGTGGTCGTCGCCGTCCGTGACCTCGATGATCAGTCGGCGGTCGGTGCGGCGGAGCCGCAGCCGCATGGGCGGGATGCCGTGCTGGAGGGAGTTGGCGACCAGTTCACTGGTGGCGAGGACACCAAGGTCGTGGAGGTCGGCCGGGAAGCGCCAGCTGGTGAGGACGCCGGAGGCGAAGGCGCGGGCGCGGGGCGCCGCCTCGATGCCGCCGAGGAGTTCCAGCGCGGCGTTGCGGAAGAGGTCGCCGTCCGGGCCGGTGCGGGCCGGGTGCTGGAGGACCAGGACGGCGACGTCGTCGTAGTGGTCGGCGGTGACGCCGGCCGAGCGGACCAGGCGGTCGCAGACCACCTGGGGGGTGCCGGTGGCTCCGGCCAGCGCGCGTTCCAGCGCGGCGATGCCCTCGTCCAGGTCCTCGTCGCGGCGCTCCACCAGGCCGTCGGTGTAGAGGACGGCGGTGGAGCCGGGGCCCAGCGGTACCGAGCCGGAGGCGTGGATCCAGCCGCCGGTGCCCAGCGGCGGGCCCGTCGGTTCGTCGGCGCGGAGCACCGTGCCGTTCTCGTCGCGGACCAGGATCGGGAGGTGGCCGGCGGAGGCGTACACCAGCCGGCCCTCGTTCGGGTCGTGGACGGCGTACACGCAGGTGGCGATCTGGTTGGGGTCGATCTCGGCGGCGAGGACGTCGAGGAGCTGCAGGACCTCGTGCGGGGGCAGGTCCAGGCGGGCGTAGGCGCGGACCGCGGTGCGGAGCTGGCCCATGACGGCCGCCGCGCGGACGCCGCGGCCCATCACGTCGCCGATGACCAGGGCCGTACGGCCGCCGCCGAGGGTGATGACGTCGTACCAGTCGCCGCCGACCGCGGCCTCGGTGCCGCCGGGCTGGTAGGTGGCGGCGATGCGCAGATCGTCCGGTTGTTCGAGTTCCTGGGGGAGCAGGCTGCGCTGGAGGGTCACCGCGGTCTCGCGCTGGCGGCGTTCGCTGGCACGGAGGCGTTCGGCGGCTTCGGCGTGGTCGGTGACGTCGGTGGCGAAGAGGAGGACGCCGCCGTCGCGGTCGCCGTTCTCGGCGACGGGGGTGCAGGTGAACGTGTAGGTGCGGCCGTCGAGGGCCTTGCGGGACTTGAGGGTGCGGGGTTTGCCGCTGCGCAGGACCTGGTCGAGGAGGGGGAGCAGACCGAGTTCGGCGAGTTCGGGGAGTGCCTCGCGGGCGAGGGCGCCCGGGGGCCGTACGCCGAAGGCCGTCGTGTAGGCGTCGTTGACGTAGGCGATGCGGTGGTCGAGGCCGTGGACGAGGGCGACCAGGGCCGGGACGCGGTCGAGGACGTCGCGGGCGGGCAGTTCGTCGACGGCGGGAACGCAGGGCGGGCCGTCGGTCAGCTGTTCGGCGCGGGCAGCGGGCACGGAGCCTTCTCCCCGTCGGTCCGGGGGGACCGCGTGCTCGGTCCGCGCTGCGGCGCGGCGCTGCGTTCCGGGGAGCCGGGCGCTCCAGCGCGTGAAGTTCACGAAACCTTGCCTCGTGTCGTCGTCTCCGGCCGGCTACGGGAGCGGCCGGGGGTCCTCGGGGGATGTCCCCGGGGCAGTTCTGGGGAGAAGCCTTGTGCTCGGTCGGGGGGCAGTCTGGCAGGGTGGCCGTCGGCGACGACATTCGTCAGACGCCGGGGCGGGCCGTGGAGTTCCTGAGTTCCGTCAGGACGACCCGTTCGAGTCGTCGGAGGGACTGTGAGGAGGCTTTCCACCGGCCGCGAGTTCGAACTCCGCCCGGGGATGTTCGAGCGATCCGAGCGAGACGATCTCCCGTTTGAAGAGCCCGGAGAGGGTCCATTCGGCGAGCACGCGGGCCTTGCGGTTGACGGTGGGCACCCTGCTCAGGTGGTAGACGCGGTGCATGAACCAGGCAGGGTAGCCCTTCAGCCTGCGCCCGTAGATCTGGGCGACGCCTTTGTGCAGGCCGAGGGAGGCGACGGAGCCGACGTACTTGTGGGCGTAGGTGTCGAGGGGTTCGCCGCGCAGGGTGTGGATGATGTTGTCGCCGAGGACCCTGGCCTGGCGGACCGCGTGCTGGGCGTTCGGGGCGGTCTCGGTGCCGGGTTCGGGGGCGGTGACGTCGGGAACGGCGGCGGCGTCGCCCGCGGCCCATGCGTGGTCGACGCCGTCGACGGTCAGCTCGGCGGTGCATTTCAGCCGCCCGCGCGGGGTGAGCGGAAGGCCGGTGGCGGCGAGCACGGGGTGCGGTCTGACGCCGGCCGTCCAGACCAGGGTGCGGGTGGGGAAGCGCTGGCCGTCGCTGAGGACGGCGATCCGGTCGGCGCAGGACTCCAGGCGGGTGTCCAGCAGCACCTGGATGTTGCGGCGGCGCAGTTCGGTGACGGTGTAGCGGCCCATCTCGGGGCCGACCTCGGGGAGGATCCGGTCGGTGGCCTCGACGAGGATCCACTTCATGTCCTCGGGCTGGACGTTGTGGTAGTACCGCGCGGTGTAGCGGGCCATGTCCTCGAGTTCGCCGAGGGCTTCCACGCCCGCGTAGCCGCCGCCGACGAAGACGAAGGTGAGGGCCGCGTCGCGGATCGCGGGGTCGCGGGTGGAGGAGGCGATGTCCATCTGCTCGATGACGTGGTTGCGCAGGCCGATGGCCTCCTCGACGGTCTTGAAGCCGATGCCGTGCTCGGCGAGCCCGGGGATGGGCAGGGTGCGCGCGATCGAGCCGGGGGCGAGGACCAGTTCGTCGTACTCCAGAAAAGTGGCGCCTTTTCGCTCCTCGGCGGTGGCGAGGGTGCTGACGGCCGCGGTGCGCTTGGTGTGCTCGACGGAGGTCACCTCGCCGATGACGACGTGGCACCGGTCCAGAACGCGCCGCAGGGGTACGACGACATGACGAGGGGAAATGGAACCCGCGGCCGCTTCGGGAAGGAACGGCTGGTACGTCATGTAGGGATCGGGGGTGACGACAGTGATGTCGACCTCACCACGGCTGAGCTCCCGCTTCAGTTTCCGCTGCAGCCGCAGGGCCGTGTACATCCCGACGTAGCCGCCGCCGACAACGAGAATGCGCGCACGTTCCTTCACCATCCCATGACGCACCCGTGACTGTTGTTTGTCCACAGCCCCGGCAATTTGTGTGACCGGCGATCGCCTGTGCGGGGTGTCGGACGCGTGGTCGAGGCCGGAGGAAAGGGGCCAGGTCAGCGGGGGCGGACGTGGGGGCGTGAAAGCAACTAATCGGGACGTAAACGACCCGTACTCCGATCGGGGGGCGCTCCGTGCGGAACGTCCCCCTTCTGAATTGACAGCCTCTCAACTATGTTCGTGTGTCGACGGGGTGTAGGGGATGTGGTCGAACGGTCCGCGACGGGCGGTCCGGCCGGCCCGTGGTCCATGGTTCGGTCATGGACCGGTTGTCGGCCGGTCGTCGGTCGGCGCCAGTTCCGCTCGCTCCGGCTATCAGTGCGGGGAGAGTCTCCGGGGGGAGACGTCATTAACCGGGGGAACACAGATGCACATTCAGGACACACATTGGTCATCGGCCTCCGCTCTCGCGGCGGGTGGCGCAACGGTGAGCGCGGCGGCGGGCAACGGGCGCGGTGACGGGCCGCGTACGGCGCCGCTGCGGGTGGACGCACAGCGCAATCTGGAGCACGTGCTGCGTGCGGCGCGCGAGGTCTTCGGCGAGCTGGGGTACGGCGCGCCGATGGAGGACGTGGCGCGGCGGGCGCGGGTCGGGGTCGGCACGGTGTACCGGCGCTTCCCGAGCAAGGACGTGCTGGTGCGGCGGATAGCCGAGGAGGAGACCTCCCGGCTGACCGACCAGGCGCGGGCCGCGCTCGGGCAGGAGGACGAGCCGTGGTCGGCGCTGTCGCGCTTCCTGCGGACGTCGGTGGCGTCGGGGGCCGGGCGGCTGCTGCCGCCGCAGGTGCTCCGCGTCGGCGTGCCGGAGGAGGTCGGCGGAAGCGGTGCCGGGGCCGAGGAGGCCCGGGTGCCGCAGCAGCGGACGCAGCCGGGGGCCGGGGAGTTGCGGCTGGTCCCGGAGGAACGGGAGCCGGTGTCCGGCGCCGAGGACGACGCGGGGGCGGCCGAGCTGCTCGAGGTCGTCGGGCGGCTGGTGGAGCGGGCGCGGGCGGCGGGCGAGTTGCGGCCCGACGTGTCCGTCTCCGACGTATTGCTGGTGATCGCCACGGCGGCACCGTCGCTGCCGGACGCGGCGCAGCAGGCGGCGGCCTCGTCGCGGTTGCTGGACATCCTGCTGGAGGGGCTGCGTTCTCGCCCCTGACGGTGGGCTGTGGCTGGTCGCGCCCCACGGGGCGGTAGCCGCATATCGGCTACCGCCTCGCCCACCTGAGGGCGCACCCCCCTTCCCCTTACGGGTGATTGTTGGATCGGCGTGTTGACAGGTGCGCTCGGACGAGTGGTAGGTCTGGCCCTTCAGGTCCTGAACAAAAGCCAATGTGGCAGTCTGACTCGGTGATTCGGTCGGATTGGGCAGGTATCGGGGGCATCCGCGATGAGCGTTGACGGGTGGGACGAGTCGTCCGTCGGTGACGAGACGGCCCTGCCGCAGGTGCCCAGCCAGGGCGGGCGCGCCCAGGTGCCACCCGCCGGCGAAGCCCCGGAGGGGAACGTTCCGGCACAGCGGGACGGGAGTGTGCTGCCGCCGCCCCGGGAGCTGCCGCCCGCCGACAGCCAGTTGATCGAGCGGATGCGGGCCGGCGACGACTCGGCGTACGAGGAGCTGTACCGGCGGCACGCGGACGCGGTGCGGCGCTACGCGCGGACGTGCTGCCGGGACGGGCACACCGCCGACGACCTGACCGCCGAGGTGTTCGCCCGCATGCTGCAGGCGGTGCGCGGCGGGGCCGGGCCCGAGTACGCCGTGCGCGCCTATCTGCTCACCTCGGTGCGACGGGTCGCCGCGCAGTGGATCAAGTCGGCCCGGCGCGAGCAACTGGTCGACGACTTCGCGCTGTTCGCGGCGCAGGCCTCGCGCGGCTCCGAGGTGTCCGACGACACTGCGTCCATCGGCTCCTTCGGAGCGGGCATGGATCTCGGCGCCGATGTGCTCGCGATGCACGAGGCCGAGCAGTCGATGGCGATGCAGGCGTTCCGCTCGCTGCCGGAGCGCTGGCAGGCCGTGCTGTGGCACACCGAGGTCGAGGACGAGTCGCCGAGCGAGGTGGCCACCCTCTTCGGGCTGGACGCCAACGGCACCCGGGTCCTCGCCAGCCGGGCCCGCGAGGGGCTGAAGCAGGCCTACCTCCAGGCCCATGTGAGCGCCTCCCTCATCGACGACGAGGAGTGCGCCCGCTACGCCGACCAGCTCGGCGGCTACGCCCGCCGCAAGCTGCGCATCCGCGCGGAGCGGGGGCTGCGCAAGCACCTGGAGGAGTGCGCCAAGTGCCGGCTGGCCGCCGCCCAGATCGAAGAGGTCGCCGCCGGTATCCCGGCTGTCGTACCGGTCGCGGTCATCGGCTGGTTCGGGGTCGCCGGGTACGCCAAGGCGCTCGGGATCGTCGCCGGTGGTGCCGGAGTGGGGGCCGCTGGCGCGGCCGCCGCGGCGAGCGGTTCGTCCGGCGGGGCGGGCGGCGGCGCGGGCGGTGCCGCCGCCTCGGAGGGGCTGGGGGCGCCGGTGAAGGCCGGGATCGCCGCCGGAGTGGTGGCGGCCGCGGTCGCCGCGGTGGCCCTCGCCCTGGTGAACGACAGCCACCCGGCCAAGAAGGTCGCCGAGCCCGCCCCGTCCGCGCCGGTCGTCCAGCCCGAGACACCCGCTCCCTCGCCTTCGAAGAAGAAGCCGCGACCAGAGCCGGTCGTGCTCGCCCCCGCGCCGGCCCCGACGCCCACCCCGACACCGACGCCCAGCCCGAGGCCCACACCGAGCCCGAAACCGACGCCCACCCCCAGCCCGACGCCCACGCCGTCCCCGAAACCGACGCCCACCCCGACCCCGACCCCGACGCCCACGCCGCCGCCGGCCCCGGTCGTCTACGAGTGGAGCGAGCTGAGCTTCGACGTCACCGGTGACGGCACCCGGCCCGAGATGCGGCTCGGGGAGAGCAGCTGGGTCTGGCAGCGGTACGGCGTGACGGTCGCCGACAAGGAGTACGCGCACGGCGTCACCGTGCACGGCCGGTCCTCCGTCACCATCGACCTCAACCGGCAGTGCACCGCCTACGACGCGCTGGCCGGCGTGGACGACATGACGCTCGGCCTCGGCAAGGTCACCTTCGCCGTCTACGCGGACGGGGTGCGGCTGTGGCGGTCCGGGGTGGTCGAGGGCGGACAGGCCGCCGTACCCGTCCATGTGAACCTCGCCGGGCGCAGGACCGTGCGCCTGGAGGTCGAACCACTCGGCCCCTTCGACACGGTGGCGCTCGCCGACTGGGCCGAGTCGAAGTTCACCTGCCGATAGCCGTACTGCCCGTAGCACCCGCGCCGCCCGTGCCGCTCGCGCCACTGGGGGCCGCCGTCCTGCTCAGTTCGCGCAGGACGTCCTCGGTGGCGAAGGCGGCACCGCGCGAACGCTCGGCCGTGTACCGCCGCGCGGTCAGCACCGCGCGGGCGGCCCGGTCGACCTCCTCGGCACGGCCGCGCTCCGGCTCGGGACGGGCGCTGCCGTCCCGCCAGTGGTCGGCGGCCGCGAACAGCCGTACCGCGCCCGCCAGATCGCCGAGCCGGGCCAGCAGGTCGGCGCCGATGTCCACCAGCGCCGCCGTGATCGCCTCGGCGCACCGGTGCTCCACCGCCTCGCGCAGCGCCCCGGCCACGATCGGCAGGGCTCGCGCGGGGCCCTGTTCCATCGCCGTGAGCAGTGCCTCGACGGCGTGGAAGGCAGCCATGAACTGCGGCGGCGCGGGGCCGCCCACCGTCGTCGCACGAGCGGTCTCGTAGCAGGCGCGCGCCCGGGCCAGGTCGCCGTTGTGCAGGGCGATGTGCGCCCGCAGGACGGCCACGTACGCCTTCGTCTCCGCCACCCCGTACCGGTCGGAGGCCTCGGCCGCGCGGTCCAGGGCGGCTTCGGCGCCCGCCCGGTCGCCGGAGCGGAAGGCGATCTCGGCGAGCCGGGCGAGCAGGAAGGGGCTCTCCGCGTACGCCCCCACCTCGTGGGCGAGGCGCAGTGCCTCCTCGTACTCGCCCGCCGCCTCGGCGAACCTGCCGCGTGCCATGTCCGCCTCGCCGGCCGCGCTGCAGACCTGGGCGCGCATCCAGCGGTCCCCCACCCGGCGGCTGAGGATCCGCAGCTCGGCCAGGTCCTCGTCGACGCCCCGCAGATTGCCGGGTGAGTCGACCAGGACATGGGTGCGGTACATCAGGGTGACGCCGACCTCCCAGTCGCCGCCGTGCGTCCGGCAGTTGGCGACGACGGAGGACAGGTCGGGGCCGACGTTCACCGGGTTGCCCAGGTACCAGGCGGTCAGCGGCCAGATGAGGCCCGGCAGCCGGGCGGCCCGGGGACCGCCCGGTTCGAAGGAGGCCCGGACGAGCGTGATGTACTCCGGGGCCCGCTCGTCCGTCACCAGGTCCGGGGAGCCGCCGGACTCGGAGGTCAGGAACAGGTCGAACAGCCGCAGGTCCATGCGCAGCTCGTACAGCGGATGCCCGGCCTCGGCCCGCGGCGCGGCCAGCAGGGCGCCCACCAGGTCCGCCGTCCCGGCGGCCGCGCGCAGCTCGTCCGGGCCGGCGCCCTCGGGCAGGGCGTCCCGCGCGATGCCCAGGCGCAGCACCGCGCGCACCCAGCCCGTCGCCTCCTGGCGGTAGTTGCGCAGCCACCAGAACCAGCCGACGGCGAGGACGATCCGGCCCGCCCCCGCCTCGTCGCCCGCGTCCAGCGCACGGGCCAGGGCCGCGCGGATGTTGTCCAGGTCGGTCTCCAGGCGGCGGATCCACGGGAGCTGCTCCGCCGACCGCAGCTTCGGCTCCGCCTCCGCCACCAGCGCGCACACCCACGCGTGGTGCCGCCGCTCGGCAGCGGCGCGCAGCCCGGGCACCTCGGCGGCCCGCTCCACGGCGTACTCGTGGATGGTCTCCAGCATGCGGTAGCGCATAGCGCCGGTGCCGTCCGGGGCGGCGACGATCAGGGACTTGTCGACGAGCGCGCCGACGAGGTCGGCGGCCGGGCCGGTGCACACGGCCTCCGCCGCCGCGAGGTCCCAGCCGCCGGCGAAGACGGAGACCTCGCGCAGGACCGTCCGCTCCCGCTCGTCGAGCAGGTCCCAGGACCAGTCGACGACCGCGCGCAGGGTCTGCTGGCGGGGCAGGACCGTGCGGCTGCCGGCGGTGAGCAGCCGGAAGCGGTCGTCGAGCCGGTCGGCGATCTGCCGGGGTGTCAGCAGCCGCAGCCGGGCCGCCGCGAGTTCGATGGCGAGCGGCAGTCCGTCCAGGCGGCGGCAGATCTCGTCGACCGCCGCCCGGTCGCCGAGCGCGGTGCCGGCGCCGGGGCGGACGGCGGCGGCGCGCTCCTCGAAGAGCCGGTGCGCCTGCTCCGGGGCGAGGGGCTCGACCGGACGCACCGACTCGCCGGGGACGCCGAGGGGTTCACGGCTGGTGGCGAGGATCGTGAGCCCGGGGCAGTGGGTGAGCAGCGTCTCGGCGAGGGCGGCGGCCGCTTCGATGACGTGTTCGCAGTTGTCAAGGATCAGGAGCTGGCTGCGCGGGGCGCAGTGCTCGACGAGCAGGGCGGTGGGATCGGCCTGCGGAATCGCCAGCTCGTTGGTCAGGAGCACGGTCTCGCGCAGACCGAGGGCGCTGACCACCGCGCCGGGCACCGCCTCCGGGCGGTCGAGCGGGGCGAGCTCGACGAGCCATGCCTGTGGGCGGCCGGCGGCGGCCTCCTCGGCGAGACGGGTCTTTCCGGAGCCGCCCGGTCCGGTGAGGGTGACCAGGCGGGCCCTGTGCAATTCGGAACGAACGGCCTTGAGTTCGGGTTCCCGGCCCACGAAAGAGGTAAGGCGTGGACGGAGGTTGCCGGTGCGGGGCGGCGGGGCGCCGGGCGGGGCCGGTTCCTGCTTGAGCAACGACGCGTGCAGCGCCTGGAGTTCCGGGCCGGGGTCGGTGCCGAGGCCTTCGGCCAGGGTGCGGCGGGCGGTCTCGTACGCGGCGAGGGCGTCCGCCGGGCGGCCGGTGTCGCGCAGGGCGCGGATGAGGAGGGCGTGCAGCGGTTCGTCGTACGGGTGGACGGCGGTCAGCCCGGTCAGTTCCGGTACGGCGTCGGAGGCGCGGCCGAGGCGGAGGGCGGCGTCGGCCCGGGCGCGGGTGGCTTCCAGCCGGAGCGCCTGCGGGCGGGCGGCGGCCGCGGCGCGGTCGGGGAGGTCGGCGAGGGCGGGGCCGCGCCACAGGGCGAGGGCCTCGGTGAGCAGGCGGTGGGCCGTCACCGGGTCGCCGGCGGCGAGGGCGGCCGTGCCGTCGCCCACCCGCCGGCCGAAGACATGGAGGTCGATGTCGTCCTCGCGCGCCGCCAGGCGGTAGCCGCCGGGGCCGGAGGCGATGGAGTCCTTGCCGAGGGCGCGGCGGAGCCGGCCGACGAGGGCCTGGAGGGCGGCCGGGGCGTCCTGGGGCGGGTCGTCCGTCCAGATCTCCGCGATGAGGGTCTCGGGGGTGAGGGTGCGGGTGGGGTGCAGGGCGAGGACGGTGAGCAGCGCGCGGAGGCGGGGGCCGCCGAGGGGTATGGGGGTGCCCTGGTCGTCGCTGGCCTGGGTCACGCCCAGGATTCGGTACCGCACCGGGTCATTGTCGCCGGGGTGGGGGAGTGGGGCACGGGGGTTTCGGCGGCGGGGTCGAACGGTTGCCCGGGGTGGGGGCTGGGGCGGGGGGTTTCGCTTACCGGCGCCGGCAGGGTGCCGCCGCGCCCACCCGTGCCGCCCTGCGGCACGCCTGCCCGCAGCTGAGGAAGGCGGCCGGCGCGGCGCCCGCGGCTGACGAGAAGCGGCTGGACAGTGCCCCTTCAGGGGCGCGGGGAACTGCGCGACCAGCCCCCACCGACCCGCCGCCGAACGACTGCCGTACCCGCCCGCACCCGAACGACTGCCGCACCCGCCCCAGTCGTCCTCGGCCACCCCCGGAGGGTCACGCCCCCGACGCCAGCGCCCCCCGCATCGGCCGGATCCCCGCAGGGACCGCACGCGCGCGTGCCGGTGTGCCCGTCCAGCAGGTGCCGCGGCGGGAGAGGAGCCGGCGCAGCCACAGTTCGAGGGAGACCAGGTCGGCCAGGCCGTCCAGCGGCAGCGGCTCGCCCGCCGCCGCCGCGCGGAGCGCCTTGCGGACCACGCGGGCCTCCACCAGGCCGGCCTGGGCCAGCAGCGGCGTGGAGAAGAGGGCGATCAGGTCGTCGGCGGCCACCCGCAGCCCCGTGCGGGTGGCGGCCGCGGAGGAGGCGTGGGAGGGGGCGCCCCAGCCCGGCGGGAGGTCGGTGACGCCGGCGCCCTCCAGGACCGTACGGAGGATGGCCGCGCGGGCCCCCGGCTGGACGCGCAGCGCTTCGGGGAGGTCGCGGCAGGCGCGGACCACCTGGTTGTCGAGAAAGGGCGCGTGCAGGCGCTGGGAGCGGATCTCGGCGGCCTGTTCCAGGACGCGGATGTCGGCGGCGTGCCGGGCCAGTACGGCACGCGCGCGGTAGTCTCCGGGGCGCTGTCCGGGGCCGACGCCGGAGCGGTTCGCCGCCCCCTGGAGCAGAACCGATACTTCTGCCAGGGCCTCGCCGGTCAGCCAGCGGGCGGCAGGGCCCGGTCTCGCCCAGGAGAGCGCCGCGAGGGACGCGCCCACCGCGCCTCCGGGGTCGTCGAAGCGGCGCCGCAGCAGGCGCTCGGCGAGGGACTCGACGCCCGCGCGGTACGGCGTGCGCGCCAGGCGCCGCGCCGCGCCGTACACGCGCGCGGGGACCAGCACGGAGCCGTCGGCCTTGGCGAGCGCGGCGACCGGGCGGACGAGGTGGCGGCGCTTGCGGTCCATCAGCAGGTCGGCGAGGCGCGCGGGGTGCGCGTCCAGGACCTGGCGGGCGCCGTAGCCGGTGAAGTGGTCGGCGCTGCCTGCGGCGAGCCGGGCGCGGTGCCGGGCCGCGTGGACGAGGGACGGGCCCGGTTCGTCGGTCAGGGGGCCGTCGAGGTCGGCGTAGGGGAGCATGTCCTCGCCGCCGGTCACCACCACGTGGTGCAGGCGCGGGTTGGCCGCCAGCGTTCCCGCGCGCTGGAGTTCCGCCTCGCGGCCGCCCACGGCGAGGTCGTTGAAGGTGACGGCCAGCAGCCGCTCCCCCGCGCCCGTGCCGTGGCCCAGGACCGTGCCCGGCATGCCCGGCAGGCCGGCGGCGAGCAGCGCGAGGGTGCCCGACGCCGGGCCGCCGGAGAGGTCGGCGCCGATGCCCGGGACCGGCATCCCGCGCGCCGCGCGTCGCTCGGCGGGGCCCATTCCGGGCACCGGACCGGGATCGATGTCCGGGACGTGCCGGGGCGCCGACAGCCGCGCGCGTACCGCCTCTACGAGCGCGTCCCGTACGGCGTCCACCGCGCGGTCCGGGTCGGCGGAGGGTGCCGCGACCGCGAGCGAGGCGACCTGCTCGTACCCGGCGACCTCGCGCGCCCCGGTGCGCAGGATCAGCGCATGCCCCGGCGGAATGCGCCGCACGCCCTCGTACGGGGTGGAGTCGTGCACCGCGGCCGGCACGTCGGGGGCGGCCAGGAGCGCGGCCAGATGGCCGTAGTCGAGGTTGGCCTCGATGAGGTCGGCGAGCGGCAGCGCGGCCGTGGCGTAGGCCGTACCGCCTGCCCAGGGGCTGTAGAAGACCGGGCGGGCGCCCGCGAGGTCGCCGCAGACGGTGACCCGGCGGCCGACCTGGACGACGGCGGTGTAGCTGCCGGACCAGGCGGTCAGATGCCGGAGTGCGCCCCCGCGCGCCGTGAAGAGGCCGAGCCGCAGCTCCTCGTCGGTGGCGCCGCAGGTGCCGAGGACGGCGATGCGGTTCTGGGCGTCGGCCTTGATGACCCGGACCTCGTCGGGGCGCCAGTCGCCGACCGCCCAGAGCGGATCGGGGTCGCCCCACAGCAACTGGGAGCCGACGGGGTGGACGGTCTCGCCGTCGTGGCCCATGGCGCCGGCGGAGCCGATCGTGGCGGCACCGGAGGCGGTGCTGCTCCATCCCACCAACCACCGCATCGACGCCTCCACAGGCTGTGGACAACCATGCACGGTACGAACCGGGTCCCCATGCTGCCATGAAGGACGCGCTCCGGAGGGATGGTGGGGCCGCCTTTGATCCCTGGAAGATTTCGGGGAGTTGCCGCAGGACCGGCCCACGCGCGCGTGCCGCGGAGGGGCCGGGGAGGATCTGCGAAGGGGCCGCGGCGGAAGCCGACTGCCGTACGGCCCCCGGCAACTGCGACGCGAATGCGCCCCCTGTACGCTCCCCCAGAACGCCCTTCGCGCCCTCAATTCCCATGGTAGGAGCGTTGATCGCCCGCAAAAGGTGGGGTCGATTTTCGGCCAAATCGGCGAAGCGTGGACGGCCTTGCGCACGCTCCGTACATGCTTTGCGCATCGCCCGCGCGTGTGTTTGAACGCGCACAGTCCGGGAGGCGGGCATCGCCTCCCGGACCGGTCCGCCACCCGCGGGGATGTAGGTGGCGGTGTCCCCCAGCCCACTGGATCCAGTACAGCGGGCCGACCCACGCACCATCATGGAACCGTTCCCCCGATGGCCGGAGAAGAGCGCACGGACGGGCGCACGGCCACACGGCGGGGGCACGTCGCGACGTGCCGTGCACGGTGCGTATATGGGCCGCACTCTCGTACGGACCACAATCCCGCCATCCGGAACAATGCCCCTTAACGCTTGGGATGCGGCGAACTACGCTGGGTTTACGAATGCCGCGTGGTTATGCCAGCGCGGCAGCCGTCTGTGTCGAGGGGTGGCGCATGTCCAGGGAGCAACGCGGGCCGAACGAAAAGCTCGGCGCCGTTCTCGCCCTCGCGGGAATCAGCAACGCAGGACTCGCGCGACGCGTCAACGATCTTGGCGCTCAACGCGGGTTGACTCTTCGCTACGACAAGACGTCGGTGGCGCGCTGGGTGTCGAAGGGCATGGTGCCGCAGGGCGCCGCGCCCCACCTCATCGCGGCCGCGATCGGCCAGAAGCTGGGCCGCCCGGTGCCGCTCCACGAGATCGGCCTGGCGGACGCGGACCCCGCGCCCGAAGTGGGCCTCGCCTTCCCCAGAGACGTCGGACAGGCGGTGCGGTCGGCGACGGAGCTGTACCGTCTCGACCTCGCCGGCCGCCGGGCCGGTACCGGCGGCATCTGGCAGTCCCTGGCCGGATCGTTCGCAGTAAGCGCGTACGCAACGCCCGCCTCGCGCTGGCTGATAACCCCCGCCGACAGCTCGGTCGCACGCGAGGCCAACAGCGCCGAGGGCGCGGGCGCGGCGCTCAAAGTCGGCCACAGCGATGTGCAGAAGCTGCGGGAGGCCGCCGAGGACGCCAGGCGCTGGGACTCCAAGTACGGGGGCGGCGACTGGCGTTCGTCGATGGTGCCGGAGTGTTTACGGGTGGAGGCGGCGCCGCTGCTGCTCGGCGCGTACTCCGACGAGGTCGGGCGGGCGCTGTTCGGCGCGAGCGCCGAACTGACCCGGCTGGCGGGCTGGATGGCCTTCGACACCGGGCAGCAGGAGGCCGCGCAGCGGTACTACATCCAGGCGCTGCGGCTCGCCCGCGCGGCGGCGGACGTGCCGCTCGGCGGGTATGTGCTGGCATCGATGTCCCTGCAGGCGACGTACCGCGGATTCGGCGACGAGGGCGTCGATCTCGCGCAGGCCGCCGTGGAACGCAACCGGGGGCTGGCCACCGCCCGCACCATGAGCTTCTTCCGGCTGGTCGAGGCACGGGCCCACGCGCGTGCGGGCGACGCACAGGCGGCGGGGGCCGCGCTGAAGGCCGCGGAGGGGTGGCTGGAACGGGCGCGCGAGGGGGACAACGATCCCTCCTGGCTCGGCTTCTACGGCTACGACCGGTTCGCCGCCGACGCCGCGGAGTGCTACCGCGATCTCAAGGCGCCCCGGCAGGTGCGGCGGTTCACGGAGCAGGCGCTGTCGAAGCCGACGGAGGAGTTCGTGCGGTCGCACGGGCTGCGGCTGGTCGTCTCGGCCGTCGCGGAGCTGGAGTCGGGGAACCTCGACGCGGCCTGCGAGCAGGGGGTGCGGGCCGTGGAGGTGGCCGGGCGGATATCGTCCGCGCGGACGACGGAGTACGTGAAGGATCTGCTGCACCGGCTGGAGCCGTACGGGGACGAGCCGAGGGTGGTGGAGCTGCGCGAGCGGGCCCGGCCGTTGTTGATGGCGCCGGCGTGAGGGTCGCCCAGTCGTCTGCCGGGTTGCTGTGATCTTGCGGGTGCGGGTGCGTGGGGGCTGGTCGCGCCCACGCGGCGGTAGCCGCATATCGAATACAGCCCCGCGCCCCTAAAGGGGCGCTTCACAACCGTGCGTTTGAAAGTGATGTCAGTGGCGCAGTGCACTATCGAGCGTGGGAGGTGGTGCAGGTGCGGGCCGGGATTGCTTACGACTGTGATGTGCTCGTCGTCGGGGGTGGGATCGTCGGGCTGTCCACGGCGTACGCGATCAGCCGTGCCGCGCCCGGGACCCGGGTCACCGTGCTGGAGAAGGAGGCCGGGCCGGCCCGGCACCAGACCGGGCGGAACAGCGGGGTCATCCACAGCGGGATCTACTACCGCCCGGGGTCGCTGAAGGCGCGGTACGCCGTCAAGGGCGCCGCCGAGATGGTCAAGTTCTGTGCGGAGTACGGCATCGCGCACGCCGTCACCGGCAAGCTGATCGTCGCCACCGAGCGGGCGGAGCTGCCCCGGCTGCACGCGCTCGTGCAGCGCGGCCGGGAGAACGGGATACCGGTGCGGGAGCTGGGGGGCGCCCAGATCGGGGAGTACGAACCCGAGGTGCGGGGGCTCGCCGCCATACACGTGGGGACCACCGGGATCTGCGACTTCGTGGGGGTCGCACGGCAGCTCGGCGCGGCCTCCGGCGCGGAGCTCCGCTACGGCGCCCGGGTCGAGCGGATCGACCGGCGGCCGGACCTCGGGGTCGCCGTCCGGACGGCCGGCGGCGACGTCGTCCGGGGCCGGGTGCTGGTCAACTGCGCGGGGCTGCACTGCGACGAGGTCGCACGGCTGACCGGCGACGACCCGGAGATGCGGATCGTGCCGTTCCGCGGGGAGTACTACGAGCTGGCGCGGCCGGAGCTGGTACGCGGGCTGGTGTACCCGGTGCCCGACCCGGCGTTCCCGTTCCTCGGCGTGCATCTCACGCGCGGGATCGACGGGGGCGTGCACATCGGGCCGAACGCGGTGCCGGCGCTGGCCCGCGAGGGCTACGGGTGGGGGGTCGTACGGCCGCGGGAGGTGGCCGGCACACTGGCCTGGCCCGGCTCCTGGACACTGGCCCGGCGGCACTGGCGGTACGGGGGCGGCGAGCTGCGCCGGTCGGTGTCGAAGCGCGCGTTCGCGACGGCCGTACGACGGCTGCTGCCCGCCGTGGACGACGGGGACCTGATGCGGGCCGCGGCCGGGGTGCGGGCGCAGGCCGTGCTGCGGGACGGGACGCTCGTCGACGACTTCCTGATCAAGGAGGGGGCCCGGGCGGTCCATGTGCTGAACGCGCCCTCGCCCGCGGCGACGGCCTCGCTGCCGATCGGGCGGGAGGTGGCGCGGCGGGCGCTGGAGATGCTGGGTTCGGTGTGAGTCCGCCCAGGAAGCCGTCCAGGAGGCCTTCCGGGGCGCGGCGGGCACCGTAAAATCGACTTCACTGTGTCTGACTCGCTCAATGCCCCCGAAACCCCTCAGCCCGCCGAGACCGTCCCCGGCGTCGGCTCCCACCACACCCCCGGTGTGTCCGTCCGGCACACCCGGGCCAAGGGGGAGCCGCGCTTTCCCGACGGCCCGCAGGCCGATCCGGCCGGGTCGCACTTCGAGCGGCGGATCCGCAGCTTCCAGCCGCGCCGCAGCCGGGTGACCGCCGGGCAGGCCGACGCGCTGCAGCGGCTGTGGCCCAAGTGGGGGCTGGACATCGACGGGCAGCAGGTCATCGACCTCGCCGAGCTGTTCGGGAACGCCCACCCGGTGGTGCTGGAGATCGGGTTCGGGATGGGCGAGGCCACCGCGCAGATGGCCGCCGAGGACCCGGGCACCGACATCCTCGCCGTGGACGTGCACACCCCCGGGCAGGGCAACCTGCTCAACCTCGCCGACCAGCAGGGGCTGTCCAACGTCCGGGTCGGCAACGGCGACGCGATCATCCTGCTGCGGGAGATGCTCACGCCCGACTCGCTCGACGGGCTGCGCGTGTACTTCCCCGACCCGTGGCCCAAGAAGCGGCACCACAAGCGGCGGCTGATCCAGCCCGAGTTCCTCGACCTGGCCGCGACCCGGCTCAGGCCCGGGGCGGTCGTGCACTGCGCGACGGACTGGGAGCCGTACGCCGAGCAGATGCTCGACGTGCTCACCGCGCACCCGGAGTTCGAGAACACACAGGCCGAGGGCGGTTTCGCGCCACGTCCCGGGCACCGGCCGCTGACCCGTTTCGAGGGTCAGGGACTGGACAAGGGACATGTGGTGAACGATCTGCTCTTCCGTCGCGTACAGCATCGGGTGCGGCAGAGCGAGCAGCACCGACTGGAGTCACCTCGTTAGGGTCGATGCCGTGGCCAGCTACCCGCCGCCGTACCCGTCGTATCCGACGTATCCGCCACGTCCGCCGTATCCGCCGGACCCCGCCGGGGACGGTCTGCGCCATCCCCGCTGGTGGCAGCGGCGCTGGGTGCGGTACGGGGCGCTGAGCACGCTGCTCGCCCTCTCCGGGCTGGTCATCCTGGCGCTGGTGCGGGAGCAGACGGGCACGGAGGGTTTCCTCGTCGGGCTGGGGCTCGCCGTACTGCCCGTGCCGCTGCTCATAGCCGCGTTCCGGTGGCTCGACCGGGTCCAGCCGGGGCCCTGGCGGAACGTGCTGTTCGCGTTCGCCTGGGGGGCCTGCGCGGCCGCGCTCATAGCCATCGTCGCCAACAGCTTCGCCACCCGCTGGATAGCGACGGCCACCGCGGATCCGAGCAGCGCGGACACGCTCGGGGCGACGGTGATAGCGCCGATCGTCGAGGAGTCGGCCAAGGCCGCCGCCGTGCTGCTGGTCTTCCTGTTCCGCAGACGGGACTTCACCGGGATCGTCGACGGGGTGGTGATCGCCGGGGTCACCGCCACCGGGTTCGCGTTCACCGAGAACATCCTCTACCTCGGTACGGCCTTCGGGACCGACCAGCTGACCGGTGGCACCGGGATCGCCTCCGTCACCGCCGCGACCTTCTTCGTGCGCATCGTCATGTCGCCCTTCGCGCACCCCCTGTTCACCGTCTTCACCGGCATCGGCTTCGGCCTCGCCGCGCTCTCCACGGACCGGCAGCGGACGCGGCGCACCCTGGTGCCGGTCGCCGGGCTGCTGTGCGCGATGAGCATGCACGCGTTCTGGAACGGGTCCTCGACGTTCGGGCAGTTCGGGTTCTTCGCCGTGTACGGCATGTTCATGGTGCCGATGTTCGGGCTGCTGACCTGGCTGGCCGTCTGGACCCGGCAGCGGGAGCTGCGGACCGTGCGCGAGGAGCTGCCGGCGTATGTGTACGCGGGGTGGCTGGGGGCGGCCGAGCCGTTCGTCCTCGGGTCGATGCGGGCGCGTCAGATGGCCCGGGAGTACGCCGCCTACCACTTCGGCAAGCCGACGGGGCGGGCGGTCGCCGAGTACGAGGCGTACGCGACGACCCTGGCGCTGCTGCGGCGCCGGGGGCAACGGGGGCGGGCCGGGGCCGACTTCGTGGTCCGCGAGCGGGAGCTGCTGGCCGAGCTGTGGAACCGGCGGGAGCTGGTCCGCCCGGCCCTGGAGTACGCGGCCCGGACGGCGGCGCCGAGCGGATGGCCGGGGTACGCCGGCTATCCGGCGCCGGCCTACGGGGGCCCGGGGTGGTACGGGACGGCGGTGCCGTACCCCTCGTACAACCCTTACCAGACGTAGTACGGCCGGTACGGCCGGTGGGCACCGCAAGAATCCACCGCCACGGTGCCCGTGAGGCTGCCGTCAGGCCGAGGCCGCCGTCAGCCTGGTGACCTCCTCGTCCGTGAGGTGCAGGTCCGCCACGCCCAGCAGGGCCGGGAGCTGGTCCAGGGTGCGGGCCGAGGCGATCGGGGCCGCGACGGTGGGCTGGGCCGCCAGCCAGGCGAGGGCGACGGTGGGGACGGGGGCCGAGTGGGTCTCGGCGATCTCGTCCAGGGCGGCGAGGACCCGCCGGCCGCGCTCGGACTCCAGGTACTGGGCGGCGCGGCCCGCGCGGGCGCTGTCGACCGTCGTGCCGGGACGGTACTTGCCGGTGAGGAAACCGGCGGCCAGGGAGAAGTACGGGACCGCGGCGAGGCCGGTGCGGGAGGCCAGGTCCTGGAGGGGGCCCTCGTAGGTGTCGCGGGAGACCAGGTTGTAGTGGGGCTGGAGGGCGACGTACCGGGCGAGGCCCTCGCGGTCGGAGAGGTCCAGGGACTCCTGGAGGCGCTCCGGCGTGATGTTGGACGCGGCGATGTGCCGGACCTTGCCCGCCCGCACCAGCTCGTCGAGCGCGCCGATGATCTCCTCGACCGGGATCTC
This sequence comes from Streptomyces sp. NPDC048288, assembly GCF_043201555.1. Classification (NCBI taxonomy): domain Bacteria; kingdom Bacillati; phylum Actinomycetota; class Actinomycetes; order Kitasatosporales; family Streptomycetaceae; genus Streptomyces; species Streptomyces sp. NPDC048288. Next base: position 1,059,741 of record NZ_JBICZD010000002.1, on the reverse strand, counting down.
CGGCTTGTCGAAGTGCGTGTAGTAGAGGTCGATGTGGTCGGTGCCGAGGCGGCGCAGGGAGGCGTCGGCGGCGGCCTTGATGTTGGCGGCGGACAGGCCGGGGTACTCGGGGTGCTGGCTGACCTTCGTCGCGATGACGATGTCGTCGCGGTTGCCGCGCGCCGTGACCCACTTGCCGATGATCGTCTCGGACTCGCCGCCCTGGTTGCCCTCGATCCAGGCCGTGTAGGAGTCGGCGGTGTCCACGAAGTTGCCGCCGGCGGCCGCGTAGGCGTCCAGGACGGCGAAGGAGGCGGCCTCGTCGGCGGTCCAGCCGAAGACGTTGCCACCGAGGGCGAGCGGGAAGACCTCGAGGTCGGAGGAGCCGAGTTCGCGAAGAGCAGTCATGCTCTGTATCAACGCGGGCCGCCCCGGCAGGCCATCCCGGCGCAGTACGAAGGTTTCGTAAACAGGCGCACGGGCGTCCCGCAGGGAACATCGCACGGGCGCCCCGCCGGGAACATCGGACGGCTGTCCGGCCGGAAACACCGCACGGATGTCCGGCCGGAGACACCGGACCGGCGGCCCGGACGCCGGGGGGTTGTCGTCGGGGCCGCCGGGGATCCCGGGGTTCGTGGTTCGTGGTTTGTGGTTCGTCGGGGGGGGGTGACCCGTTACGGGTTGAGGCCCTTGCCGCGCAGCCAGGTCATGGGGTCGATGCCGGTGGCCTGGCCGCCGGGGTGGACCTCCAGGTGGAGGTGCGGGCCGGTGACGTTGCCGGTGGCGCCCACGCGGCCGATGACATCGCCGGTGGCGACCTTCTGGCCGACGGAGACGCTGATCGACGACTGGTGGCAGAACCACAGCTCGGTGCCGTCGTCCAGGGTCAGGATCGTGCGGTAGCCGTAGGAGCCGGCCCAGCCCGCCTCGGTGACCGTGCCGCCGTGGACGGCCTTGATGAGCGTGCCGGTGGGCGCGGCGAAGTCGAGCCCGGTGTGGTAGCCGGAGGACCACATGGAGCCGGCCTGGCCGAAGGTGCCGGTGATCGTGTACGAGACGACCGGCAGCGTGTACTGCTTGGCCAGCGCGGCGAGGCGCTCCTTCTCGGCCTTCGCCTTGGCGTCGGCCTCGGCCTGCTCCTTGGCGTCGGCGGCCTTGGCGGCCGCCGCCTTCACCGCCTTGGCCTCGGCGTCGTAGACCGCCTTGTCGGCGGCGGCCACGGCCTTGGCGCTGGCCTTGGTGTCGAGCTGGTTCTGCTGCTGCTCGGCCTGGGCGATGATCCGGCTGCGCAGCGCCTCGCCGGCGTCGGACGAGGAGGAGTCCGCGTCGGTGGCGGTCGTCGCGGTGGTGACGCTGCTGAGCGCGGTCTGGGTGGCCTGGTGGCCGCCGCCCTCGCCTAGCAGGGAGTCGACGGACGACGGCAGGTCGGGCAGCGAGATGGAGACCGGCGGCTTGCCGGTGTTGGCGCTGGCCATGCCGCCCGCGCCGACGGCGGCGATGACGCCGACGCCGAGCACCGTGGAGCTGCGGGCGAGTCCGCCGCCCTTCTGCTTGGCGACGCGGTGCCGGCCGCGTGTCTGGGCGAGGGAATCCTCGGTGGGGTTCCACTCCTCCCAGGGGCCCTCGTCGGTGCGGTAGCTGCCGTAGCCGAAGGTGTCGGGTTGACGCTGGCTGGGCACGAACGGGGCTGTCGGAGCAGGCCGGTTGGACGCCACGCGGGCGCACTCCTTTCCTTCCGTCGCCTACCGGGTTAGCTGACGGGTTCGGAGCGGGAAGGTCTCCTACGCGCGTATACCGGCCGATTCCTACCGGCGGCAGCCGTGCGATTCACCCCAAGGTGGTGGTTCCCCGGTTCCCTTGCGGGATTCGGCGCGTGCGCGCGGAGCCGTCGCGGGTGACGGCTGGGACGACCGCGCTGCGTTATCGAACGTTAATAGACCCGGCTGTCAGATTCCAAGCTGTTCTCCTTGATCATTAAGCTTTCAAAGCATGGACTTACCAGCCACGACAGGTCAAAAACGGTCGAGTTGACCAGGCCTCCTGCTCAACACAGGAGTCACACACGTTTTGATGGTGACTCAGACGTTATGCGCAGGGCGGTCGTCCGGCCACCCTGTGTCACCTGCGACGGGCCCGGACATGACTCAGGGCCGGAATCCTTGTTCTTGGATTCCGGCCCTGAGTCATCAGTAGCGGGGACAGGATTTGAACCTGCGACCTCTGGGTTATGAGCCCAGCGAGCTACCGAGCTGCTCCACCCCGCGTCGGTGAAACCAGCATACGCCATCAGAAGCACGGGAGTCACACGGGTTAAAACCGGTGGGGTCCGCGGGGCCTCGGCTCCACACCTCCGCTCAGCCCGGCAGATGCCCGTTCGGTGCCTTCGCCGCGCTCTCGTACTCCGGCAGTACCAGCACCCGCACCCCCGCCTCCCGCAGCATCCCCGTCCCGTCGGCCGCGGTCACGAACGTGTCCGGCTCGCGCCACGCGGTCAGCACCCGCCGCACCCCGGCCCGGAGGATCAGCTCGGCGCAGGGGTGCGGGCGGGAGGCGCGGTGGGTGCAGGGTTCGAGGCTGGTGTAGACGGTGGCCGTGGGCAGGCGGGGGTCGGCCGGGGGGATCTTGGCCAGGGCCGCCTCCTCGGCGTGCACCACCGGGTCGCCGGCCTCCCGGGAGTGGCCGCGGGCCAGTTCCGTGCCGTCGGCCGCGACGACCACCGCGCCGACGCTGAACGCGGTCCGGGACGGCGGGCACTCGGCCGCCAGCTCGCAGGCGAGCCGCAGCCACGCCCGGTCCGCGGCGGACACCGACGCGTCCGCGCCGGGGGCGGTGGGCTCGTAGCGCATGAGGACGACGTCCTCGATCCGGCGGGTCTCGACCAGCCGCAGCCGCCCGCCCTGGTAGCCGCCCGGGCCGAACAGCCGGGGTGCCTTCGGGTCGCCGACGAGGAGCGGGGCGAGGACCAGCTGGAGTTCGTCGGCCAGGCCCTGCTGGAGGAGCTGGGTGTGGACGGTGCCGCCGCCCTCGACCATGAGGCGCCGTACGCCTCGTACGTCGTGCAGGTGCTCCAGGAGCGAGGGCCAGTCGAGGTCGGCGCCGAGGGGGACCACGTCGGCGGCGATGCCGAGGGCGCGGGCCCGCCGCGCGCCCTCGTCCGTCGTGTACACGGTCTTCTCGCCGCCGGTGTGCCAGAACCGCGCGTCCGGGTCGAGGTCGCCGGTCGCGGTGACCGTGACCTTGAGGGGGTACTCGGGCCGGCCGGCGGCGGTCCGGGCCGCGCGCCGCTCCGGGGAGTTGACCAGGAGCCGCGGGTTGTCCGCGCGGATGGTGCCGGCGCCGATCAGGATGGCGTCGACGGAGGCCCGCACCTCGTCGACGCGGTCGAAGTCGGCCGGGGAGGAGAGCAGCAGTCGGTCGGGGCCGGTGTCGTCGAGGTAGCCGTCGAGGGAGACGGCGGCGGACAGCAGGACGTGGGGGTACGGCATCGGACGCGCTCACTCTCGGCGGCGGGCTGTGAACTGGACGCTTGGTTAAAGTTTGAAACAAACCTACACTGGGTGTATGACGACTCGCTGGCTCACCTCGAAGGAGCAGCGCGCCTGGCGCGCGTACATCGCGGCGACGCACCTCCTGGAGGACGCGATCGACCGGCAGCTCCAGCAGGACGCCGGCATGCCGCATCTGTACTACTCGATCCTGGCCAACCTCTCCGAGGCGCCGGAGCGCAAACTGCGCATGACCGACCTCGCCGAGAAGTCGAAGATCACCCGGAGCCGGCTGACGTACGCCGTGACCCGGCTGGAGAAGGACGGGCTGATCCGGCGCGAGGACTGCCAGTGGGACAAGCGGAGCAGCTTCGCCCTGCTGACCGACGCGGGCATGGCGGTCCTGGAGCGCACGGCGCCGGGGCATGTGGAGACGGTGCGGGCGGCGGTCTTCGACCATCTCTCCGAGGAGCAGGTGGACCAGCTGGAGGAGATCAGCTCGGTGATCGTACGGGCGCTGGAGGGGGCCGAGACCCCGCGGCCGACGTCCGACGAGGTGCCCTGGCGGCGGCGGTCGTCACCCTGTTCCGGTTCGTGAACCCGGAATTCGCGAAACCGTACGGAAATCTGTTGCTTCAAATTTAAAGCATGAGGTAGGGTTCCAGCCGTGGATCTGCTTCAAATCTGAAGCAGGAGCCCGCGACGTCCCGTACCGGGACAGCCGTCCTGCACCCGGACACTGGAGAACCCGATGACCGACCACCCCGCCGCCACCCAGCGCGCCCGCGTCCGGGTCCCGCTGCGCTTCAACGACGGCTACGGCGTCGACGCCGAACTCGTCACCTTCCATGGCCTGACCGACGGCCAGGAGCATGTCGCCGTCGTCCTCGGCGACCCCGCCCCCGGCGCCCTCCCGCTGGTCCGCCTGCACTCCGAGTGCCTGACCGGCGATGTCTTCGGCTCCGCCCGCTGCGACTGCGGACCCCAGCTGCGCGAGGCCGTCGAGCGCATCGCCGAGCGCGGCGGCGTCCTGCTCTACCTGCGCCAGGAGGGCCGGGGCATCGGCCTCTACAACAAGCTCGACGCCTACGCCCTCCAGGACCAGGGCCTGGACACCTACGAGGCGAACGCCGCCCTCGGCCTGCCCGAGGACGCCCGCGACTACACCGCCGCCGCCCAGATGCTGTCGGCCCTCGGCATCGACGAGCTCGACCTGCTCTCCAACAACCCGGACAAGGCGGAGCAGTTGCGCGGCCTCGGGATCACCGTCCGCGACCGCGTCCCGACCGGTGTCTTCAGCACCGCCCACAACGTCCGCTACCTGCGCGCGAAGGTCCTGCACACCCAGCACACGCTCCCGCTGGGCGAGTTGACGGAGCTCAACGCGGGCTGAGCCCGGCCACGGCCCGGCACGGTCCGGCCGGATGTGCTAGCAACGAAGGCACACGCACCCCCCGGTGAAGGAGCCTTGGTGGACGACCAGCTGGCACGCGTTCTCGACGACCTCCACCGCGAGGGACGGTCCCACGACGGCCCGCTGGCCGACCGGCTGCGGCGCCTGCGCAACATGACCCCGGACGCCGCCCGGCTGATCGCGACCCTGATCCGCGCCCGGCGCGCCGCGTCCGTCCTGGAGATCGGCACCTCCAACGGCTACTCGGCGATCTGGTGCGCCGACGCGGTCCGCGACACCGGCGGCCGGCTGACCACCGTGGAGATCGACGGGGCCCGGGTCACCGCGGCGCTGGCCAACCTGGAGCGCGCCGGCGTCCGGGACCACGTGGACGTCGTCCACGGCGACGGCGTCGAGGTCCTCGCCGACACCCCCGACGCCTCCGTCGACCTGGTCGTCCTCGACGCCGAGCGACCCGCCTACGTCGACTACTGGCCGCAGCTGCGGCGCGTCCTGAAGCCGCACGGCATCGTGGCCGTCGACAACGCCGTCAGCCACCGGCAGCAGATGGCCGCCTTCCATGAACTCCTCACCGCCGAGAAGGAGTTCGCCGTGGCCTTGCACCAGGTCGGCGACGGCGTACTGACCGCGATCCGGCTGGGCTGAGCAACCGGCCCGGGTGCGACTGGACGACCGCCCGGACGAGCGTCGGCCGGGTGGGTCAGGAGAGCCAGTCGGTGTAGTGGGTGGGGGCGAGGTGGGCGTCCGGGTCGGTGAGGACGTCGCCCTTGACGGCGGCGAACATGCCGGCGGTGGGGTCGGTGACGACGGTGCGGGGGTCGCCCTTGTGGGACAGGGTGATCCGGCCCAGTTCGTCCAGGGAGAAGACCTCGGGGCCGGCGATGTTGCGGATGCCGTTGAGCGGGGCGCCCGCGGCGACCTCCGCGACCGCGGCGGCCACGTCCCCGGAGGCGATCGGCTGGATCGGCGTGGCGGGCAGCCGGACGGTGTCGCCTTCGGCGGTCCAGGACAGGACGGCCTCCATGAAGTCCATGAACTGGGTGGCCCGGACGATCGAGTAGGGGATCTGCCCGGCCTCCAGGAGATGCTCCTGGACCACCTTGGCCTGGTAGTAGGCCAGCTCCGGCACCTGGTCCACGCCGACGATCGAGAGGATGACGAAGTGGCCGACGCCGCCCTTGCGGGCCGCGGCCAGCAGATTCTCCATCGAGGTCTGGAAGAAGGCCGGGGAGGCTTCGTCGAAGGTCGGGGAGTTCGTCAGGTTGACGACGACGTCGGCTCCCGCCACCGCCTCGTCCAGCCCCTGACCGCTGAGGACGTCGGCCCCGGTGGACTTCGAGTGGGGTACCGCCTCGTGCCCGGCGGCCCGCAGGTCCTTGACGACCTGGGATCCGATCAGCCCGGTACCGCCCATGACCGCGATCTTCATGACGTACCTTTCGTTTCTTTTATTCGCAATGCGAGTCTTTTCGCAATATGACATAGGGCGAGCTAAGTGGGCACGGCAAGGAAAGGAACGGCACCCCGGCCGCGCAGGGCGGTGTCAGCGGCCGTCGACGAACGTGACCGTCTCGGCGAGCGGCGCCCGGGTCGTGCGGGGTACGCGTTCCGCGACGTCCTCGAAGCCGATCGACATGCCGCAGAAGAGGACGAGCCCCTCGGGGGGCGAGACGATCTCCGCGACGGTCCGGTGGAACTTCGCCCACGCCATCTGCGGGCAGCTGTGCAGCCCCTCGGCGCGCAGCAGCAGCATGACGGTCTGCAGAAACATGCCGAGGTCGGACCACTGGGGCCGCCCCATGTCCCGGTCGACGTAGCAGAACAGGGCGGCGGGCGCGCCGAAGCAGTCCCAGTTCCCGGCGGCGGCCCGCTGGCGCGCCTCCAGGTCCTCGCGCGCGATGCCGAGCGCGCCGTAGCGCTGTTCACCGAAGGCGGAGCGGCGCTCGCGGTACGGCGACTTCAGTACGGGCGGGTACTGCTCGTACTCCGGCTCGTCCCAGGGGTCGCCCGCGGCCAGGCGCTCACCGGCCCGCTTCTTGAGCTCGGCCAGGGGTGCGCCGGTCAGCACGTAGATGCGCCAGGGCTGGATGTTCGATCCCGACGGCGCCCAGGCCGCGGCGGACAGCACCCGCTCCAGGGTCTCCCTCGGGACGGGCCGGTCGGTGAACGCGCGCACCGCCCGCCGGCTCGCTACCGCCTCGTAGACGTCCATGAGTGCCGACCTCCGTCCGCCCCCCTTGGTCACACTCAATATGGTATCACTCGATACCATCTCGGGTAAGACGGGTGAGCAGCTCCGTCAGCTTCTCGGGCTCGCCGGGCGCCAGCTCCGCGACCAGGCGTTCGGCGAGCGGCTCCGCCGCCACATGGACCGCGTCGAAGAGCTCCCGCCCCTCAGGGGTGATCTCCACCGCCCGCGCCCGCCGGTCCCCCGGCACGGCCCGGCGCACGGCCAGCCCCTTGCGCTCCAGGTCGTCCACGACCCGCATGATCCCCGCCTTGTCCGACCCCGTCACCGCCGCCAGGTCCCGCTGCACCGTGGCCCCGTGGTCGACCAACTCGATCAGCACCGCGAAGTGCCGCAACTCCACGCCGAACGGCCGCAGCGCCTCCCCCATCACCGCGGCGGCGTGCCAGTGCGCCCGGCGCAGCAGCAGGCCGAGGGCGAACGGCGAGACATCCCCGGGGCGGCCGACCGCGCGCGAGGGGGAGGCAGGGGCGGGAGTGGGGGTGGAGGCGGAAGCGGGCGCGGGCACGGCGGGCGGGTGTGGAGCATCGGTGGTCATGGAGCCAGATTACTTCGCCCGATACGGTATCGAATGAAACCAAATGTCGGCGGCTACACGGACGTGGTGGGGCGGCCCGCCATCAGATGCTCGACGAGGGCCAGCAGCACATCGCGGCCGTCCGACCGGTCCCGGGCGTCGCAGAGCACCAGCGGCACCTGGGGGTCCAGGGCGAGCGCGCCACGGATCTCCTCGGCGGTCCGGTCCCGGACACCGTGGAAGCAGTTGACGCCGACGACGAAGGGGATGCCGCGGCTCTCGAAGAAGTCGATCGAGGCGAAGCTCACCTCCAGCCGCCGGGTGTCGACCAGGACCACCGCGCCCAGCGCCCCGTTGACCAGGTCGTTCCACATGAACCAGAAGCGCTCCTGGCCAGGGGTGCCGAACAGGTACACGACGAGGTCGCCGCTGATGGTGATCCGTCCGAAGTCCAGCGCGACGGTGGTCGTCACCTTGCTGGTCAGGCCCTCCAGGTCGTCCACGCCGTCGCTGGCCCGGGTCAGGTACTCCTCGGTGTGCAGCGGGGCGACCTCGCTCACCGCGCCGACCAGGGTCGTCTTCCCGACGCCGAACCCGCCGGCGACCAGGATCTTGACCGCCAGGGGGGCGGTGCCGGGCACGTGCTCAGAGCTTGCGTAGTCCATTTCTCACCGCCTCAAGGATGGTCATGTCAGAAACGTCGCCCGGCTGGGCGAGCGGCCACGGCGCACGGGCCCACATCTGGCCGGAGTCGACCAGGTCGCCGATGAGGATCTTGGTCAGGGACACCGGGAGGCCCAGTTCGGCCGCGACCTCCACCACCGCTCTGGACTCGCGGCACAGCGCGAGGATCGTGCGGTGCTCCGGCTGCATCCCGCGCACCGCGAGCGCGGCCTGCGCGGTGCCCTCGGGGACCGTCGTCACCAGGGTGATCAGGGTCAGATCCGCCCGCTCGGGGGCGGTGCGCCCGCTGGTGATCGTGTAGGGACGGACCAGTTGCTCGTCGGCGTCATCGTCGTCGAACCCCTCGGTCCAGTGCCTCATCCGGCTCTCCCGGTGTCGTCCGACGGCGGTGTACGCGCGTCGGTGCCCAGCCGCTGGCCGACCTGCTGGACGAGGGTGTGCATCGCGACGCTCATCAGCTCGGCGTCGACCTCCTGGGAGGCGATCACCGCCAGGTGGGTGCCGCGCCCCGCGGAGATCACGAACAGCCAGAGGCCGGCCATCTCGACGATGACCTGGTGGACCGGGCCGCCGCCGAAGAGCTGCCCGGCGCCGCGGGCGAGGCTCTGCTGGCCGGTGGCGATCGCGGCGAGCCGCTCGGCGTCGGAGCGGTCGACGGTCCGCGAACGGCTGATCACCAGGCCGTCGTCCGAGAGCACGATGGCGTGCCGGGTGCCCGTCACCTGGTCGACCAGGCCGTCCAGAAGCCAGTCCAGGTCCACGTCGGTGGCCGTCGTTCGCTGCGTCATCCTCGATCATCCGTCCTGGGAGAGGCAGGCCGGCTGGGAGAGGCGGGCCTTTCACCGTTGCCGTTGCCATCGCCGTTGCCGACGCCGTCACGGCTGGCGTAGCCGTAGCCGTTGGTGTGACCGTCACTGTCACCGGTACCGGTACCTGCGCGGGCGCGGAAGCCGGCCGCGGTGCCGTCGTCCGAGTCGTCCCCGCCCCGGACCGGCTGGGACGACTGCCGGGACTGCCGGGACTGCCGCTGGAACGCGCCGATCGTGGCCCCGGACCGGCCGGAGCGGCCGGGAAGCGTCCAGAGGTCCGGCTCGTCCGGCTCGGCCTGCTCCTCCGGTGCCTCCGGTGCCGCCGGGAGCTGGAGCTCGGGCGCCAGGCTGGCCTGGCGGACCCGCTGGGGCAGCGGCCGTGCCTCGGCCGGCGGGGGCGGGGACGCCTCGTGCTCGTCCGCCGGCCGCGGGCCGGAGGCGGCGGTGACGTTCGCCATCGCGTGGCCCCTGGCCCGGACGGGCAGCTGACCGCCCTCCTGCGGGGCCCGCGAACCGATACCGGCGTCGTGCGGGTGCCGCCGCGGACCGGGCTGGTACGGCAGGGTCTCCGGGGCGGGCTCGGCCCACTGGGGCGCCGTACCGGGCCGGTCCACCACCACCTGTTCCGGCAGCAGCACGATCACCCGGGTGCCGCCGAAGGCGGACGGCCGCAGCTCCACCCGCAGGCCGAGCCCCGCCGACAGCCGGGCGACCACGTACAGGCCGAGCCGTACGTCGTCGGCCTGGGTCATCACGTCGAGCTGCGGGGGCGTCGCCATCAGGGCGTTGGCGGCGGCGTACTGCTCGGGCTCCATGCCCAGGCCGCGGTCCTCGATCTCGACCGCGATGCCCCGGCTGACCGGCGCGGCCCGTACCTCGACCGGGGTCGGCGGCCGGGAGAAGGCGGCGGCGTTCTCCATCAGCTCCGCCAGGATGTGCACCAGCGGGCCCACCGCCCGCTCGGACACCCAGGCCTCGTCCTCCACGTCGATCGAGATCCGCCGGTAGTCCTGCACCTCGCTCTGCGCGGCGCGCAGCACGTCGAGCAGCCGGACCGGCTTGTGCCAGCGGCGCTGCGGCTGGCCGCCGCCGAGGATGACCAGGTTCTCCTCGTAGCGGCGCAGCCGGGCGGTGAGGTGGTCCAGGTCGAACAGGCCCTCCAGCACCTCCGGGTCGTCGTGGGTGCGTTCCAGCTCGTCCAGCTTGCGCAGCTGGAGGCCGATGAGGATCTGGGTGCGGCGGGCGATCCGCTGGAGCAGGCGCTCGAAGCCGCGGTGCTGTTCGGCCTGCCGGACGGCGGTGGACACGGCGCTGCGGCTGGCCGCGTTCAGCGCCCGCCCGAGCTCGCCGAGCTCGTCGGGGGTGGGCTCGACCAGCCGGACCTCGCGGTCCACGTCGACGTTCTCGCCGCGCTCCAGCCGGGACACCACGTCGGGCAGCCGCTGCTGCAGCTCCACGGCCTCCTCGCGCAGGGCGTCGATGCGCCGGCGCAGGACGGTGGTGAGGCGCCAGCTGGTGATGATGACCAGGACCACGGCGAGCAGGCCGATGACGCTGACGATGAGCAGGGTGCGCTGGAGCCGGTCGACGCTGTCGGAGGCGACCTTGTCGAGGTGCGCGGCCCGGACCTGGACCAGGTTCAGCAGCCGCGGGTAGCCGGCGTCCACCGAATCGCGCCACTGGGTGTGGATCTGGCCGAGGACCAGCTCGCCCTGCGAGTGGTGCGGGCCCGCGACGATGACCTGCTCCTCCAGGTTCTGCTTGGTCGCCCAGGACCTGGCGGCCGTCAGCTCCTCGTACGCGTCGCGTTCGGCGCCGGTGAGGGTGAGGTCGGCCCGCTGGAGCAGGTACTCCTGGGCGCCGACGGCGTCGACGAACACGTCGTACTCGTCGACCTTCAGATGCCCGCTCTGCCAGTCGCGGCCGAGCAGGGCGTCCTCGCGTCCGATCATGTCGATGGCGCCGTAGAGGTCGACGATCGTGTGCGCCAGCAAGGTCACGTCGGCGTTGCTGCTGCGGCCCAGCGCGGTGAAGACGGTGATCAGGGAGTCGACGGTGCCGTTGTAGTAGTCGAACGCCGCCTTCTTGCCGGCCGACCCGCTGTCCACCGCCTTGCGCTGTGCGGGGAGCCGGTCGAGATCGCGCACGGTGCCGGCGAGGGCCGTGCCGAGTCCCTGCTGCCCGTGCGAGGTGCTCGCGGCCGCCACCCGGCGGAAGCCGGTCACCGCCTTGTCGGTCGCCGCGCGCGCGGCGGCCAGCTTGCCGCGGGTGTCGGTACCGGGGTCGGCCTGCGCCTCCGCCGTGAACCGCCGCTCCGCTCCGAGGGACTGGAAGAGGGCGGCCGACGGCCGGTTCAGGGAGGCGGCCAGGTCGCGCTGGGCCTTCTCCGACTGCCAGCGGGTCGCCAGCTGGTAGGTACTCAGACCCCACAGGGGCGCGAGCGCGAGGCTCGGTACCACCACGAGGACGACCAGCACGGTCCGCAGAGGCAGCCGGCGGACGCCCCCACCAGGCCCGACCGCCCCTGAGGGCACATCAGCCGACGCCGGTTCAGCCTCGTCCGCTGGCCGGTTCTCGGCGGCCGTACTTCTGGTTCGTCTACCCCCGAACCCGCCCAATCCGGTCACCTTAGTGACACTCCCCCCACCGTTTCGTGCATTCATGAGGAAAAAATCGCCCAAGTCCGGCGACTGGTGGGCCGATAGTAGTCAGATTCAACGGGGCCCGTAAGCCCTTTGCCGCACCCCGCGGATCCGGCCTTCCAGAGTTCATTTCACCGAGCCCGACGGGCAGTTGGCACCTGCGAAGCACGCCCCCGAAAACACGCTCGCCCCCAGCTCGATTACCTCCGAGCTGGGGGCGATGCGGTAGGCCGTGTGGGACTCGAACCCACAACCAATGGATTAAAAGTCCACTGCTCTGCCAATTGAGCTAACGGCCCAGGCGATGTTGCCTCCCCGAGCATAGCCGGACGGAGCCGTGTCGCCGATCGGGTATCGGGGTCACGGCCGCGTCACGCGGCAGAAGTGGGACGGAAGCGGGACGGAAGCGGTCCGTACGGTCAGAGATCCACCAGTTTGGCGGTGTCCTCGCGGTGGGCCGCGCCGGTCGGGCGGAGGAACCAGTGCCGGGCCGAGGCCTGCCACCAGATCGCGGCGAAGCCGAGGACCGCGAGGACGGCGACCGGGGCGTAGTTGAAGGACTTCCAGGTGACCGGGGAGACCTGCGGGAGCATGAAGAGGACGGTGATGATCCCGACCCAGGTCACCGACACCACGCCGATGACGAGCGACCAGCGGCCCAGATGCCACGGCCCCCGCTGGAACGCCGCGCCCTTGCGCACCCGCAGCAGTGTCGGGATCACGTACGCCACGTACAGCCCGATGACCGCGATCGACGTCACGGCGGCGTAGGCCGTGTAGTTGATCAGGTAGGGCAGGCCGAGGGCCAGCGCGGAGAGCGCCGCCAGCCAGACGGCCGCCACGGGGGTGCGGGTACGGGGGCTGACCGTGCGCCAGACCCGGGAGAAGGGCAGCGCGCCGTCCCGTGAAAAGGCGTAGATCATGCGGCTGTTGGCGGTGACCGAGGCCATTCCGCAGAAGAGCTGGGCGCCGATCACGACGAGCAGCAGGAGCTTGCCGGTGGTGGCGCCGAGCGCGTCCAGGAGGATCTGGGCCGGGGGCGCGCCGGTCGGGGACTTCAGCTCCTTGTCGTAGGACTGGATGGCGAAGGTGAAGCCGAGGAGCAGGACGAAGCCGGCTATCCAGGACGTCCAGATCGAGCGGACGATGCCCTTGGGGCCAGCCGTCGAGGCGTCGTGGGTCTCCTCGGTCATGTGGGCCGAGGCGTCGTAGCCGGTGAAGGTGTACTGGGCCATCAGGAGGCCGAGCAGGACGACGTACGGGCCGCTGCTCCAGCCCGTCTCGTTGACGAACTTCGTGAAGACGAAGGACGCCGACTGGTGGTGGTCGGGGACGAAGGTCAGCGCGCCGACGATCACCGCGACGCCCACCACGTGCCACCACACGCTCACGCTGTTCAGGATCGCGACGATGCGGACGCCGAAGGTGTTCAGCAGGCCGTGCAGCAGCAGGATCCCGGCGAACAGGAGAATCGTCCGGCCCGGGGTGACCTCGAAGTCGAACTGCAGGTTCAGGTACGCGCCCAGGAAGTACGCGGCGCCGAAGTCGATGCCCGCCGTCACCGCCACCTGGCCCAGCACGTTGAACCAGCCCGTGAACCAGGCCCAGGCCGCGGCCGAGCGGGGCGGGGCCAGGCGGTGGGCCCAGAAGTAGAGGCCCGCGGAGGTGGGGTAGGCGGAGCAGATCTCGGCCATCGAGAGACCCACGAAGAGGGTCATGAGCCCCACGGCCACCCAGCCCCAGGTGATCACGGCCGGGCCGCCGGTGATCATGCCGAAGGAGTAGAGGGTGAGGCAGCCGGAGAGGACCGAGATGATCGTGAAGGAGACCGCGTAGTTGGAGAAGGCCGACATACGGCGGGCGAGGACCTGCGTGTAGCCGAGCTGGGCCAGCTGTTCCTCGTCGGAGAGCACCTTGCCTGTCGCGTGAGCCGCGTCATCTGTCATGCCCCCAGCAATTCCCTCACCGGGGGCGTGACATGCGTCACAACTTGGCTAGAAAAGGCCCTTGTAGTACTGCCAGCCCGTCCCGATCTTCATCCGCGCCGCGAACGTCCCCTTGCCGGTCCCGGTCATCCGGTACAGATTCCCGGCCGTGTCCCGCGCGACCAGGTCGCTCTTCCCGTCCCCGGTGATGTCCCCGACCCCGACGACCACGTCGTACGACGCCCCCCACCCGCTCGCGATCTTCACCCGCCCGCCGAACCCGCCCTTCCCGGTGCCGTAGTACCGGTACAGGTTGTTCGCCTTGTCCTGCGCGACCAGGTCCCCGACCCCGTCCCCGTTCAGGTCACCGGCGCCGACCACCTTCTTGTACGTCTTCCAGTTGTCGTACAGCTTCACGCGCGCGGAGAGCTTGCCCGCGCCGGTGCCCTTGTAGAGGTAGACCGCGCCGGTCGAGGCGTTGCGGACGATCAGGTCGGGGCGGCCGTCCCTGGTGAGGTCGCCGGGGGCGGTCAGGACGTCGTACTGCTTCCAGCCGGTGCCCAGGGTGGTGTGCGGGGACGACGTCGCCAGGGCGTTGTCGCACCCCGGCTTGTACAGCTGCAGGGTGCCGTCGCTCCGCCGGATCAGGATGTCGTCGCAGTTGTCGCCGTTCAGGTCGCCGATGGGCACGGCCCGCAGCGCGGTGGACCAGCCGGTGGCGACGGACCAGGGGGCGAACTTTCCGTCGCCCGTGCCGAGGTGGAATCTGAACTCGCCGCTGGAGTTGAGGGTGAGCAGGTCACCGAGGCCGTCCGAGCCTCCGACGTAGTCGTGGTGCACCGCTCGCCCGTCGAGCAGCCGGACCGAACCCTGGAGCGAGAGCGGGGCGCCCACGCCGTCCGCCGGAGTGACCGACAGCGTCCAGTCGTACGGCCCGCTGGGCAGCAGCCCGGTACCGGCCACACCGGACCAGCCGACGTTCAGCGTGCCGCGCGCGGGGCCCCCGGTCACGGTGTCGACGACCTGGCCGGTCGCCTTGGCCCGGACGGTCAGCGTCCAGCCCGCGGCCGGCTTCGACAGCGGCACCCGGGTGAGCGAGTAGACGGCCGGATCGGTCTGCCGCGCCTCCAGCTGGGCCGCGCGGTACACCGGGCCCAGCAGGCGCAACGGCTGCTGGGTCACCCCGGACGGCACCAGGTGCACCCGCTCCCCGGCGTCCACGTAGGCCGCGTTCGCGCCGGACTCGTCGACCGTCCAGCGCACGTCCCGCTGGGAGACCCCGGTGTCGGGCAGGTCGCCGATCACCCGGCTCGCCGCCGTGCCATCGGCGACCGTGGTGAGGACCAGCCGCCCGGCCGCCCTGTCGTGGGTGACGACGTACCCGTCGCCGAGCTTCGCCTCGTCGGCGGGCACCGGCACGGACTTCTTCGCCGTACGGTCGTACACCCCGGCCTTGTCCCCGCAGTTCCAGTACAGCCAGCGGCCCAGCGCCTGGAGTTCGGTGGGCGCGCAGCCGGCGTCGGTGGTGAGGGTCTCGACGGTCTTCCGCTGCGTCAGGTCGTAGGCGGTGACCGTGCCGGGGGTCTCGCCCGCGCTCCACAGCAGGTCGCCGGAGAGGGCGGCGGGGCCGGCCGGGAGGGTGCGGACCGGGGTGCCCGCGCCGCCGTGGTAGACGAACTGCTGGTCGGAGGTCGTGTAGAGCACGTACCCGCCGGAGACGTCGGTGATCCGGCCGCCCGCCGCGACGCTGATCTCCCAGAACCCGCCGGGGCCGCTCGCCCTGATCCGGTCGTACCGACCCGACTGCCGCTCCAGCCACACGGCCGATCCGTCCGGCGCGCCGTACAGCTGCGAGCAGCCGAGGTCCGTCACCGGGCAGGAACCCACCAGCACACTGGACCCGCCGTACGAGGAGCGCGGCCCGAACGTCGGTGTCCCGGTCGCGGCGACGGTCCGCGCGTACGCGTCCCGGTAACCGTTGCTGGGGTCGGCGACGACGAGCGTCCCCTGGTCCAGGGCGAGCCCCTGGATCTTGTACGGCGGTTTCGGCAGCGCCTTCAGCTGGGTGACCGTCGGCTCCCCGGCCGGTCCGGGCTGGATGCGCTGCACCCCCCAGTCGTCGGCCGGCCGGTCGGTGCGGCCCACCGCCAGGGCCCCGCCGTCCGAGGCGGCGGCGATGCCGGTGTTCGCCGCGGACAGCAGCACCTTCGAGGGACCGCCGGCGATCGGCTGGGCGCGCACGGCCGTGCCGCCGGGCTGGGTCAGCAGCCAGTCACCGACGACCGCGAGGCCCTGCGCGGGGATCGTGCCGCCGCCGTCCAGCGTGACCGCGACCGGCGCGGCCGACAGATCGGCGCGGGAGTACACCTGCACCGTGGCGTCGCCGGTGTTGAAGAGCACGACGCGGTCGGCGGTGACCTGCGCGTTCAGGTAGACCTTGGCGCCGGGCGGGGTCCAGCCCCGGACCTGCCCGGTGCGCGGGTCGACCATGACCGCCGTGTAGGAGCCGCCGCCCGACCGGCCGGCCTGGAACAGCAGCCCGTCCGCGTCACCGCCCTTGGGCTGCCCGAGGACGTACCCGTCGGGCACCCCGGTCACCGGCACGTCCCGGGTGGAGCCGTCGTCCTGCGGGAACAGCAGGTGCATCTCGCGGGTCGTCGTGCCGTTCTCGTCGGTCACCTGCCGGTAGGCGACCGCCAGGTCGGCGTAGGCGGTGAGCAGGCTCAGCCCCTCGGGGGTCCGGATCGTCCGGGTGGTGCCGTCGGCCGCGTTCCACAGGTCGACCCGGCCGTCGGCGTACCGGTAGGCGAGGACGTCACCGCCGGCCGTCGCGTAACTGGTGTATCCCGTCGGGTGGACCACCGGCGTCGAGGTGCCGTCCGAGTACCGCGTCCAGACCAGCCCGGCGCCCTCCAGGCTGTGGAACACGCCCTGCGCACCGGCACCGTCGTGCCCGGCGTAGGTGGACCTTCCGTAGAGCGCGCCGGACGTGTACGTGCCGCGCAGGGTCGCCGGTACGACCGTCTCCTGCGCGGTGTCGGCGACGGCGGCCGGCATGGGCAGCAGCGGGCTCAGTCCGGCCGCCAGTACGGCGGTCGCGGCGACGAGACGCAGGCGTGCGGGAGCACGACGTACCACGAAGAGTCCCTCCCCAGGAACGGTGACGGGGTCGGCACCGCTCACTCCGGCACCCGCGGCCCCCGGCCTGCTCACCCGTCACACAACTGTGCTGATTTTACAGCTCGTTCACAGAAACGGGGAAACTCTTTGCGATCGGAGACGGCCGGCCGGAAACGCCGAGGCCCCCACCGGCGGGGTGCCGGTGGGGGCCTCGGGGACGGCTCACGGAGCGTCAGCCGTTCATGAGGACGCGTCAGCCGTTGCGCTTCCAGCGCGGCTTGTCGTCACGGCGGCCGAAGGAGCCGGAGCCGGAGGACGAGCCGCGGTGGTCGTCGCGGCGGCCGTACGGACGCTCGTGGCCGGGGCGGTCGTGGCTGCCGCCGCGGAAGGACGGGCGATCGTCACGACGGTCGCGGTTGAACGGACGGTCGCTGCCCCGGTGGCCGGACGGACGGTCGTCACGGCGGAAGCCGCCACGGTCGCCGCCGTCACGGCGCTCGAAGGAGCGGCCACCGCGGTCGTCACGGTCGCGGTCGAAGGAACGGCCACCGCGGTCGTCGCGGCGCTCGTCGCGACGCTCGAAGGAACGGCCGCCACGGTCGTCACGACGCTCGTCGCGGCGGAAGCCGCCCCGGTCGTCACGACGCTCGTCACGGCGGTCGCGGTTGAACGGACGGTCACCGCGGTCGGCGCGGTCGCGGTCGAACGGACGGCGGTCGTCACGACGGTCGTCACGCCGTTCGAAACCGCGCTCGCGGTTTTCCCGGCGCTCGAAGGGGCGGCCGCCCCGGTCGTCACGGCGCTCGAAGGAACGGCCGCCGCGGTCGTCACGACGCTCGTCGCGACGGAAGCCGCCCCGGTCGTCACGACGGTCGTCACGGCGCTCGAAGGAACGCTCGCGGTTCTCCCGCACCGGCTCCTGCTCCGCCGCCGCCACGGTCTCCTCGACCACCGCGGCCTCGGCCACGGCCTGCGCCTCGGCCACGGCCGTCTCCGGGTCCTCGCCGCGCTCGCGGGCGACCCGGGCGACGAGGCGGTCGGCCTCCTCGCGCAGCTCGGCGGCCCGGCGCTGCGCCCGCTCCAGCTCCTTGGTGAGCTGGGCGACCTCGCGCTCGGCCTGCTGGGCCGCGTTGGCCGCGGACTCGGACTGGACCTCGGTCATCGAACGGGCGCCGGTGATCTCGGCGACCTCGGGCTCGAAGGCCGTACCGGAGTTGATGATGTGACGCCCGGCGTCGACGCCCGCGTCCTCCATGAGGCGGAAGATCTGGCGGCGCTGGTGCGGCAGGGAGAGCGAGACGACCGTGCCGGTGCGGCCGGCCCGGGCGGTGCGGCCCGCGCGGTGCAGGTAGTCCTTGTGGTCGCCGGCCGGGTCCACGTTCAGGACCAGGTCGATGCCGTCGACGTGGATACCGCGGGCGGCGACGTCGGTGGCGACCAGGACGTTGACGTAACCGTCCTTGAAGTCCGCCAGGGTCCGGGTCCGGGCGCCCTGGGTCATGCCGCCGTGCAGCGCGTCGGCCTTCACACCGGAGTCGCGCAGCTGCTCGGCGACGCGGTCGGCGCCCAGCTGGGTGCGGACGAAGATGATGGTGCGGCCCTTGCGGGAGGCGATCGCGGCGGTGACCGGCGCCTTGTCCTTGGGCTTCACGATCAGGATGTGGTGGGACATGGTCGTGACCGCGCCCTGGGCGGCGTCGACCTCGTGCGAGACCGGGTCGACCAGGTAGCGCTTGACCAGCGTGGAGATCTCGTTCTCCATGGTCGCGGAGAAGAGCATGCGCTGGCCGCCGGCCGGGACCTGGTCGAGCAGCTCGGTGACCTCGGGCAGGAAGCCCAGGTCGGACATCTGGTCGGCCTCGTCGAGGACCGCGATCTGCACGTCCTCCAGGGAGCAGGCGCCGCGGTTGATGATGTCGCGCAGCCGGCCCGGGGTGGCGACGAGGATGTCGACGCCGCGCTCCAGGGCGTAGATCTGGTTGCCCATCGACGTGCCGCCGCAGACGACCTTCATCTTCAGGCCGACGACGTCGCCATAGGGCTGGAGGGCATCCGCGACCTGCATCGCCAGCTCACGGGTGGGGGTGAGGATGACGGCGCGCGGGCGCTTCTTCTCGGTCCGGCCGCCGGCCAGCGTGGCCAGGGTGGGCAGACCGAAGGAGAGGGTCTTGCCGGAGCCGGTGCGGCCACGGCCGAGGATGTCCTTGCCGGCCAGGGCGTCCGGGATGGTCGCGGCCTGGATCGGGAAGGGGGTGGTCACGCCGTTCTGCGCGAGCTTGCGCACGACGCCCTCGGGGAGACCGAGGTCGGCAAAGGTGGTCTGGGGGGTGGTGTCGGTGGTGTCAGCGGTCTCCTCGGAGACCTCGGTGACCTCGGTCACCAGATCGTCGTCCTGGTTGTTCTCGGACACGACGAACTGATCAGTACTGGACACGGACATGCGAATGCGAAACCTTCCGGAGTCTCTTCGGCACGCGCCCGTCAACTCCGTGATTCGCTCACGACCGCCTCAATGCGGTCCGCCACGGCAAGGGAGAGTACGCGCCACACGGCGCGCTCTGTGGTGGCGCCGGGCAAATGGGATCAAACGATCTACCACCATACGCACCCACCACCCCCGAAGGCAAACCGAGCCCCAACATCGCAGCTCACAGCGGGTTCGCCACGGCCCTACAAGACCAGACGCGCGGTCTTACGGACGTCACAACACCCGAACCCGCCCACTTCTTCCGCGCCCCCTGAACGCCCCCCTCTGAACGCCCCCCTGAACACCTCTGCACGCTTCCTACGCCGGTGTCCCCGCCGCCGGCGCCGGCTCCCGTTGCACCAGCTGTGTTCCCGAGCCGTCCTCGTGTGCCGACGAGGAGGGCTCGGCCGAGGGCGGGTCCGTCACGGGGGGCGGCGGCGTGGGGGAGTCCGGGGGCGGCGTGGGCGAGGCCGCCGGCGGGGTGGGTGTCACCGGCGCCCCGGTGGGCCCGGCCGGCGCTCCCGGCGGCGCGCTCTGCCCCGGCTTCACCGGCGCGGCCGGCGCGGCGCTGGATCCCTTCGTCGGCCGCGCGGACTCCGACGACGACTCCCCCGGCTTCCGCTTCCCCGCGTGCCCGCGCTTCCCGTCGGCCACCTCACCGCCGTATCCCGCGCCGCCCTCGCCGGACACCCCGGAGCCGCCGTCGGCCTCGTCACCGCCCCGGTGCCCCGCGGAATGCGACGGCCTGGCCTTTCCCGCGTCGTCCCCCACGTTCACACAGCCGGCTGCGGCCGCGACCGCCATCAGCGTGGCGGCCAGACGGACGGGTGTGTACAAGGGGCGCACGGCGGCCACCTCCGGGGGCGGAGAAAGAAGTCGTCCTGCCCAACTCCCGCCGCCCGCAAGAGGACACGCCGCCCGCACCACCCACGTACCGGTGGGTCGGCACCGACTTCGGTCGGCGCGCGCCCCGGCGCCCGCTACCGAAGTCGCGGAACCGCAGACCAAGCGCCGACGCGCGGACGGCGGGACCGGTGGCACCGTCGGTTCCATGACCATCAGCGCAGACAGCACACCGCGGGCCGCGGGCGACCACCTGGGCGCCACCGCCGGCGAACTGGACCGGAAGACGACCGCTGGGGCGACACCGGGGACCTGGTGCTGAGCCGGGCGGACATCACCTCGGTGGAGGTCAGGTTCACCGACCTGTACGGCCGTTTCATCGGCGGCCTGCTGAACGCGGGCAAGCCGCTGATCCTGGGCACCGTGCCCGCCGGGGAGCTCTACCTCCTCGTCGACCGCAAGGAGTTGATGGAGACCACCACCGACCGCGCCTGGGCCGCCCGCATCCGCTCCTGGCTCGGCGAGTGAGTGCGGACACCTCCGATATCAAGGTCGCCCGCGCCCCCGTCCCCGTCCTCGTCCTCGTCCTCGTCCCCGACAATGGCCCTGTGCTGGAGATGACACGCGAAGCGTTCGAGGAACTCGTGAGCCAGGCCCTGGACCGGATCCCTCCGGAACTGACCAGGGTGATGGACAACGTCGCCGTGTTCGTCGAGGACGAGCCCCCGGCGGACGACCCCGAGCTGCTGGGCCTGTACGAGGGAACCCCGCTCACGGACCGCGGCGAGTGGTACGCCGGCGTGCTCCCGGACCGCATCTCGATCTACATGGGTCCGACGCTGCGTTACTGCGAGACCCCCGAGGCGGTGGTGCACGAGGTCGCCGTCACCGTGATCCACGAGATCGCCCACCACTTCGGCATCAACGACGACCGCCTCCACGAACTCGGCTGGGGCTGAGCCCGGACGTCCGCATCGGCGGGCCGCGCCGGTCGCATACGAGCCCGCAATCCTGGGCATACGGCACCAATGGCCCGAGCCCGAGCCCACGTCCGCCTCCCCGTCCTGGAACTCGCCCCCGACCAGCACCGTTCGCCCGCCTGGAGCCGCGCCCTCGGCCTGATGACGGTGGTCCTCGTCGGCGCCTGGCTCGGTCTGCTGATCGTCGGGAACGTCCGCTCCCAGGTCGGCCCGATGGACACGACGATGACCCTGCGTCCGTCCCTCACCGGCGGCACGAAGATAAACGTCTCCCCGCTGGGCGCCCTCTACCTGGACACCCACACCGCGCCCGTCCGCCTCGACGTCAACGTCGACCAGCTCGACCCGGTCCGCTCCCAGGCCCTCGTCGACCACCCCGAGCGGCTCTCCGGCCTCCAGGACGAGGTCGCCCACGACGTCGAGCACGGCACCCTCGACCTGGCCGTGCGCTCCTGCGTGGCCGTCGTCTCCGGCGCCACCGCTCTCGGCCTCGCCGTCTACCGCCGCCCGCGCCGCGCCCTGGCCGCCGGCGGCCTCGCCCTCGCCCTGCTCGCCACGTCCGGCATGACCGCGTACGCCACCTGGAACCCCAAGTCGGTCCTGGAACCGAGGTTCTCCGGCCTGCTCTCCTCCGCCCCCGCCCTGGTCGGCAACGCCCGCAGCATCGTCACCGAGTTCGACGTCTACCAGAAGGAGCTGGCCCGCCTGGTGACCAATGTGACGAAGCTGTACGACGTCACCTCCACGCTGCCCGCCTACGCGCCGGACCCGAGCACCCTGCGGGTCCTGCACGTCTCCGACATCCATCTCAACCCGGCGAGCTGGAAGATCATCGCCTCGCTGGTGGAGCAGTACAAGGTGAACGTGATCGTCGACTCCGGCGACACCATGGACCACGGCACGGCGGCCGAGAACGGCTTCCTGGACCCGATCGCCGACCTGGGCGTGCCCTATGTCTGGGTCCGGGGCAACCACGACTCGGCGCTCACCCAGCGGTATCTGCAACGCATGAAGAACGTGCACGTCCTGGACGACGGCCGGGCCGAGACGATCGCCGGGCTGCGCTTCGCCGGGATCGGCGACCCCCAGTTCACCCCCGACCGCTCGACGGTCCCCGGCGGCGACGCGGCCGAGGAGCAGGCCGGGGACCGCCTCGCCACCGCCCTGCGCGAGCAGCGGGCGGCCGACACCCCGGTGGACGTGGCGATCGTCCACGAGCCGCCGGCGGCCCGGATGACCGACGGCGAGGTGCCCATCGTCCTGGCCGGCCACCTGCACCACGAGCAGACGGAGCTGCTGCCGCACGGCACCCGGCTCCGGGTGGAGGGCTCCACGGGCGGCAGCGGGCTCCGGGCGGTCGAGGGCAAGTACCCGGACCCCATCGAGGCCTCGATCCTCTACTTCGACCGCGACTCCCGCCGCCTCCAGGCCTGGGACGAGATCAAGCTGGGCGGGCTGGGCCAGACGACGGCCGAGGTCAGCCGCCACCTGCCGGAGGAGAACCTGCCGGGCGCCACCCCGTCGCCCTCGGGGTCGTAAACCGTTTTGGCGATACTCCCCGCCATCCCATATGCTTCTCACGTCCCCGACGCGCTGAGGAAGCGCCCAGGCGGGCCGATAGCCCTCATCGTCTAGCGGCCTAGGACGCCGCCCTTTCAAGGCGGTAGCACGGGTTCGAATCCCGTTGGGGGCACGCAAGATCGTGTGCGACACTGTTGCACGCACAGCAATACAAAGCTTGGTCCTGTGGAGCAGTTTGGAGTGCTCGCCACCCTGTCAAGGTGGAGGCCGCGGGTTCAAATCCCGTCAGGACCGCTGGGGTTTCACGTGAAACCTCGTGGCTGGGTAGCTCAGTTGGTACGAGCGATCGCCTGAAAAGCGATAGGTCGCCGGTTCGACCCCGGCCCCAGCCACAACAGACAGCCCCTCCGGGATCCGGAGGGGCTGTTGCCGTATGAGGCTGTTGCCGTACGAGCCGACCTGCGCTGTTTTGGGCAAGACCAGAGCGGATCATGGCATTCCTTTGAGATCGCTTTGAGAGCATGACGGCTGCATGTCAACGCTGAGCTGAACCGCCCTGGACCCCAACCGATCGTATTTCCAGGCCCGTTCACCCCCATCCGGCGTTCTCGTGACCGCACCGCGAACGCTCCCGGGAGACCCCATGCCCAGATCCCGCCCCGCCCTCGGACTGCCCCTCGCCATGATCGTCGTGGCGGGGGTGATGAGCGGCCTGGGCACCGGCCCGGCGCTGGCGGATCCGGGGACGGACGGGACGCTGTACGTGAACCATGACGTCACGTGCAGCGACAGCGGCACGGGGACACAGAGCCTGCCCTTCTGCACCGTGCAGGCCGCGGCCGACGTGGTGGAGCCGGGGGACACCGTGCTGATCCTGTCGCCGGACGACGACCCGTACTCGGGAGCGGTGACCCTGACGCGGTCCGGGACGAGCGACGCGCCGATCACGTTCACGGGAGCGCAGCCCGGCACCGCCCGTGCACGGGCGGTGCTCTCGTGGCCGGGCTCCGCGCCCGCGCTGACGCTGGACGCGGTCCACGACGTGCACGTGGACTCACTGGCCTTCACCAACGACGGCGGAAACGGCGTGGCGGTGACGGGATCCAAGGGCGTGACCCTCGACCGGCTGGCGATCAACCACCCGGCCCTGGCCGCCCCCGCCACGGGCAGCGGGGTGAGCGTGGACGGCACCTCGTCGGACGTGACCGTGTCACGGAGTTCGATCGGCCCCTCGTACGCGTACGGCGTGCGGACGGAACCGGGAGCGGCGCGGGTCACCGTGACGACCAACGTGATCCTCACGACGCGGCAGGGCGGCATCGTGGTCACGGGAACGTCGGGCGCGGACGTGACGAGCAACACGGTCCTCGCGGCGTGTGCCACCGGAATCTCGCTGGACGGCACAAGCTCCGGAGCGGTGGAGAACAACATCTCCATCAGCGCGGGGGCGGCCCAGAGCAGCACCTGCCCGACGCCGACCGCTCCGCTCTACGCGGTGTCGGCCGACTCCACGGGCCAGGTCACCGCCGACTACAACGTGGCGGCGAAGGACGGGGGCCCGTCCGCCCCGGCGCGCACCGAGTACTCCTGGGGCGGTACCCCCTACGCCACCAGCGCGGCGTTCCGGGCCGGAACCACGCAGGCCGCCCACGACATCGACGGGCTCGGGGTGACCCCCGGGAACCAACCGCCCGAGCGCTCCCCCCTCGTCGACTCCGCCGACGCCGCCGCGCCCGGCGAACTCACCACCGACCTCGCGGGCAACCCGCGAGCCGACGACCCGATCGTCGACAACACCGGGACCGGCACACCCGCTCCCGACCGGGGCGCCGTCGAGCGGGAGGACGTCATCACGATTCCCGCCGACGCCTACCCGTCGAGTGGCGTCGCGCCGTTCGACACCTCGGTGAAGACGGACGCCGTCAGCAACTGGGCCAAGGCCCTCACGTACTCGGTCGACTTCGGGGACGGCAGCGCCCCGGCCACGGGCACGCAGGGCACTCCGATCAGCCACGGCTACAGCACGCCGGGCCGGTACCTCACCCGCATCACGGTCACCGACAGCGACGGGACGAGCAAGCTCGGCACCCACTGGACGACAGCGGGTACGGCCACGCCGCCGGCCGCCGCCCTGTCCGCGACCGCCGACACCACGAACGGCGGCCGGACCGATACGGGCTCCGCGCGGTTCACCGTTCCTGAACCCGCCGACGCCTGGGAGGTCGCCAGCCGCACCCTGAGCTTCGGCGACGGCACGCAGGAGAACCTGGCGGACGGCGCCGAGCAGACCACGCACCAGTACCCGGCCCCCGGCACCTACACCGCCACCCTGACCCAGACCGACCTGCTCGGCCGGACCACCACCGCCACGACCACCTTCCGCGCGGCGGACGCCTTCATCCCCGTGACCCCGCGGTACGACACCGAGAAGACGATCGCCGCGCACGGCGTCCTGAAGCTCTCGGCGGCCACCCTGGGGGCCGACTCGAACGGCGTCGACGCCGCCCAGCTCCAGCTCGTCACCAGCAACGCCAAGGCGAGCGGCGCGCTCACCCTCTACGCCCACGGCACCACCCGCCCGGGCACCGCCGGCATCACCTTCGAGCCGGGCCGTACGGCCACCGCCGAGACCACGGTGAAGGTCACCCCGACCGGTGCGGTCGACGTCTACAACGGCAGCTCCGGCGCGGTGACGGTCGACGTGGCCACGGTCGGTCTCCAGTCCCACGCCCAGTACGCCGACACCTACCACCCGGCCACCCCGGCCCGCCTGCTCGACACCCGCACCGGAACCGGCGGTGTGCACGCCCCGGTCGCCGGCGGCCACTCCGTCACCCTGGCGGTCGGCGGCACCCACGGCGTCCCGGCGGGCGCGACCGCGGCGGTCCTCGACGTCACGGCGACCACCACCAAGGCCTCCGGCAGCCTCACGGTCTCCACGCACGGCACCAGCGGCTCCAGCGTGAGCGGTCCGTTCTGGACCACCGGACAGACCGCCTCCGCCCAGGTCGTGATCCCCCTGAAGGACGGAAAGATCGTCCTGCGCAACGGCAGCAAGGCAGCGGCGAACCTGGTGGCGGACCTCGCCGGCTGGTACGGCACCACCGCGAACGGCTCGGAGTTCCTGCCCGTCACCCCCGTACGGGTCCTCAAGGCCGCCCGGATCGCCGCCCACGCCACCCTCAAGCTCAAGGTCACCGGCGCCCACGGCGTCCCCGCGACCGGGGTCACCGCCGCCGACCTGAACCTCACGGTGTCCGCCCCGGCCGGCAACGGCTACCTCGTCGCCCACCCCGACGGCACCGCGCGCCCCGGCGTCTACTCCCTCAGCTTCACCAAGGGACACACCGCGGCCGACCGTGCCCTCACCAAGGTCGGCGCCGACGGCGAGATCGACCTCTACAACGCCGGCTCCGTACCGGTGAACGTCTCCGCCGACCTCCTCGGCGGCTACCTCGTGTTCCCGGCGAGCTGACGGTCCGCTAGGTTCTGCCGGGTCGACACACCATCAGGGCGGGGAAAATGAGTCGGGACCAGGACATACAGCTGGAGAAGGACCGGGCGAGATACGGCCTTCTCGCCGTGGTCATCAGCAACCTCGCGATCGCCGGGGTCGCGGTCGTGGGCGTCTGGCAGCTCCACGGCGACAAGTCGGTGATCATCGGCGTACTCGGCGCCGCCTTCACCGCGGTGAGCAGCATGACCACGGCCTACCTGGGGATCAAGGCCGTATCGAACACGGCGAAGTCGATCGTCTCCTCGGCCACCGCCACGGCCGCCACCCCGCCCTCGGCCCCCGCGGCCGCCCCCGCCACGCCGCCCGCCGAACCCTCCGCCACTCCGACCCAGCGAACCTCGTAGGGACACGGCTGAACAACGGAGGCAAAAGGGTTCGCCATGGATTTCCCCGAGGTGAGATCCTGGATCGCGTATGTCTACGCACCCCGCCCCCGCCCTCGGCACTCTCGCCCCTCGCCTGACCGAGCTCTCGCTGCGCGACGCGCACCGGCTCGGGCGCAGGCTCGAAGGCGCACGCAAGATCCGTAAGCCGGAGGCCCGCGCCGCCGTCCTCGCCGAGATCGAGGCCGAGGTGGCCAGGGCCGAGGAACGGATGGCCGGCCGACGCGCCGTCGTGCCCGCCGTGTCGTACCCCGAGCAGCTGCCGGTCAGCCAGAAGAAGGACGAGATCGCCGAGGCGATACGCGACCACCAGGTCGTGATCGTGGCCGGTGAGACCGGCTCCGGCAAGACCACCCAGATCCCCAAGATCTGTCTGGAGCTCGGGCGGGGGGTGCGCGGCATGATCGGGCACACCCAGCCGCGCCGGATCGCCGCCCGTACCGTCGCCGAGCGGGTGGCGGAGGAGCTGCGGACGCCGCTCGGCGAGTCCGTCGGCTGGAAGGTCCGCTTCACCGACCAGGTGAACCCGGACGCCACCTTCATCAAGCTGATGACCGACGGCATCCTGCTCGCCGAGATCCAGACCGACCGCGAGCTGCGCGCCTACGACACGATCATCATCGACGAGGCCCACGAGCGGTCCCTCAACATCGACTTCCTGCTCGGGTACCTGGCCCAGCTGCTGCCGAAGCGGCCGGACCTGAAGGTCGTGATCACCTCCGCGACCATCGACCCCGAGCGGTTCTCCCGGCACTTCGGCGACGCCCCGATCGTCGAGGTCAGCGGCCGGACGTACCCCGTGGAGGTCCGCTACCGCCCGCTCCTCGAAGAGGACACGGACGACGCCGACCGGGACCAGATCACCGCCATCTGCGACGCCGTGGAGGAACTCCAGGGCGAGGGGCAGGGCGACATCCTCGTCTTCCTCTCGGGCGAGCGGGAGATCCGCGACACGGCCGACGCGCTGGAGAAGCGGAAATACAGGTTCACGGAGGTCCTGCCCCTCTACGCCCGGCTCTCGCACGCCGAGCAGCACCGGGTCTTCCAGACGCACACCGGGCGCAGGATCGTTCTGGCGACCAACGTCGCCGAGACCTCCCTCACCGTCCCGGGCATCAAGTACGTCATCGACCCCGGTTTCGCCCGGATCTCCCGCTACAGCCACCGCACCAAGGTGCAGCGGCTGCCGATCGAGCCGATCAGCCAGGCCAGCGCCAACCAGCGCAAGGGCCGCTGCGGCCGTACGTCCGACGGCATCTGCATCCGGCTGTACGACGAGGACGACTTCCTCGGCCGCCCGGAGTTCACGGACGCCGAGATCCTCCGTACGAACCTCGCCTCCGTCATCCTGCAGATGACCGCGGCCGGCCTCGGCGACATCGAGAAGTTCCCCTTCATCGACCCGCCGGACCATCGCAACATCCGCGACGGTGTGCAGCTGCTCCAGGAGCTGGGCGCGCTGAACCCGGACGAGCGGGACGCCCGCAAGCGGCTCACCGACAGCGGCCGCAAGCTGGCCCAGCTGCCGGTGGACCCGCGGCTCGCGCGCATGGTCCTCGAGGCCGACAAGAACGGCTGTGCCCGCGAGGTCATGGTCATCGCCGCCGCGCTCTCCATCCAGGACCCGCGCGAACGCCCGGCCGACAAGCAGACCCAGGCCGACCAGCAGCACGCCCGCTTCCGCGACGAGACCAGCGACTTCCTTGCCTTCCTCAACCTGTGGAAGTACGTCAGGGAGCAGCAGAAGGAGCGCGGCTCCAGCTCCTTCCGGCGGATGTGCAAGCAGGAGTACCTCAACTTCCTGCGCATCCGCGAATGGCAGGACATCTACACACAGCTGCGCACGGTCGCCAAGCAGATGGGCATCCATCTCAACGAGGAGGACGCCCCCGGCGACCGCGTCCACGTCTCCCTCCTCGCCGGGCTCCTGTCCCACATCGGCATGAAGGACGTGAAGGACGGCGCGAAGAACGAGTACCTCGGTGCCCGCAGCGCCAAGTTCGCGATCTTCCCCGGCTCGGCCCTCTTCAAGAAGACCCCCCGGTTCGTGATGTCCGCCGAGCTGGTGGAGACCTCGCGCCTGTGGGCCCGGGTCAACGCGAAGATCGAGCCGGAGTGGGTGGAACCCCTCGCGGAGCATCTCCTCAAGCGGACGTACAGCGAACCGCACTGGGAGAAGGACCAGGCGGCCGTGATGGCGTTCGAGAAGGTCACGCTGTACGGCGTACCGATCGTCGCCGACCGCAAGGTGAACTACGGCCGGATCGACCCCGAGGTCAGCCGCGAGCTTTTCATCCGCAACGCCCTGGTGGAGGGCGACTGGCGGACCCACCACAAGTTCTTCGCCGACAACCGCAGGCTGCTGAGCGAGGTCGAGGAACTCGAACACCGCGCCCGGCGCCGGGACATCGTCGTCGACGACGACACGCTCTTCGACTTCTACGACCAGCGGGTGCCCGAGCACGTCGTGTCCGGCGCGCACTTCGACTCCTGGTGGAAGCACAAGCGGCACGAGCAGCCGGAGTTCCTGGACTTCGAGCGGGAGATGCTGATCCGGGAGTCGGCTGAGGCGGTCACCAAGGCCGACTATCCGGACTCCTGGCGGCAGGGCCCGCTCAAGTTCCGGGTCACCTACCAGTTCGAGCCGGGCGCGGACGCGGACGGCGTGACCGTGCACATCCCGCTCCAGGTCCTCAACCAGGTCAAGGACGAGGGCTTCGACTGGCAGATCCCGGGCCTGCGGGAAGAGGTGGTCACGGAGCTGATCCGCACCCTCCCCAAGCCCGTCCGCCGCAACTACGTGCCCGCGCCGAACTACGCGAAGGCCTTCCTGGAGCGGGCCGTGCCGCTGCAGGAGCCGCTCACCGTCACCATGGCGCGTGAGCTCCGGCGCATGGTCGGCGTGCCCTTCGACGCCGAGGACTTCGACTGGGCGAAGGTGCCCGACCACCTCACGATCACCTTCCGGATCGTGGACGAACGGCGCCGGAAGCTGGCCGAGGACAAGGACCTGGAGGCGCTGAAGCTCCGGCTGAAGCCGAAGGCCCGGCAGGCCCTCTCCCAGGCGGCGGCCGCCACCGCGTCCCGCGAGGGCGGCGAGTCCCTGGAGCGCAAGGGCCTCACCGACTGGACGATCGGCACGCTCACCCGCGTCTTCGAGACCCGCCGGGCGGGCCAGCCGGTGAAGGCCTACCCGGCCCTCGTCGACGACGGCGACACGGTCTCCGTCCGTCTCTTCGACACCGAGGAGGAGCAGACCGAGGCGATGTGGAAGGGCACCAGGCGGCTGATCCTGCGCAACATCCCGGTGAACCCGGCGAAGTTCGCGTCCGACAAGCTGACCAACGCCCAGAAGCTCGCCCTGTCGGCGAACCCGCACGGGACGGTCCAGGCCCTCTTCGACGACTGCGCAATGGCGGCGGCGGACAAGCTGATCGCCGACTTCGGGGGGCCGGCGTGGGACGAGGAGTCGTACCGCAAGCTCTACGACAAGGTGCGCGCCGAGATCGTCGACACGACGGTCCGGACGGTGGGCCAGGTGCAGCAGGTGCTCGCCGCCTGGCAGGCCTGTGAGCGCCGTCTGAAGGGGGTACGGAGCCCCGCGCTCCTTGCGAACCTCACGGACGTCCGCAAGCAGCTGGACGCCCTTGTGAAGCCCGGCTTCGTCACCTGGGCCGGTATACGACGCCTGCCCGACCTGATGCGCTATCTGGTGGCCGCGGACCGCCGTCTCCAGCAGATGCCGACGAACGTCCAGCGGGACACCACCCGGATGGAGAAGGTCCACGAGATGCAGGACGAGTACGCCTGGCTCCTGGAGCAGCTCCCGAAGGGCCGGCCGGTGTCCCGGCAGGTCCTGGACGTCCGCTGGATGCTGGAGGAGCTCCGGGTCAGCTACTTCGCCCACGCGCTGGGCACGGCGTACCCGATCTCCGACAAGCGGATCGTGAAGGCCATCGACACCCTGGCCCCGTAACCGACCGGCCACGCTAAGTGAGTTCGACCAGGACCCGCACCCTCCTGTACAGTCCTTTTCGCAGCACAGCGCAGACAAAGTGCCGCGAAACCTGGTCCTGTGGAGCAGTTTGGAGTGCTCGCCACCCTGTCAAGGTGGAGGCCGCGGGTTCAAATCCCGTCAGGACCGCAGCAACCGAGGCCCGCATCCCCCAAGGGAAGCGGGCCTCGCGCATGTCACCGACAACGCCCCCTCCCTCACCGCCCCACCGAGGCGGAGGCCGCGCCCGCGGCGGCAGCCGCCATCGGACTCAGCAAATCCCGCCAGGACCGCAGCAACCGAAGCCCGCATCCCCCAAGGGAAGCGGGCCTCGCACGCGTCACGGGCAACGACCCCTCGCCCCCTCCCTCGCCGCCCTGTCGGCGTCGACGCCGGTCGTTGTCGCGTCAAGACCGCGGGCGAGGGGGCGGATCTTCGGGTTCGGGCTCTTTCGTGTGTGGGATTGACGGCGTCACATTCGGTCGGTACCCAGAAGAGAGGGCCCGCTCCTCCCCTCGGCCCTCTTCTGGAGGTGGCGTATGGCGGCTTCGGTGCGGCATGAGACGCGGGCGCTGCTGAGGGCCCATCTGGCGGCCGCCTCGTCGTACCGGCACCTGACCCGCCACTGTCCGGTCTGCCATCGGCTGCTGCGGCTGGCCATGGACTCCGCGCCGTGCGCCGCCGCGGAGGCGCCCGAGGACGGCAGGGAGGACGAGGAACCCGTCGGCGCGTGACCGGCGCCGGACCCAACGGCCGTACCCTCAGGGGCCGATGGAGCGCACGGCTCCTCTAGCGCACCTGGGGCAGTACAAACAACCCGCGCGGTATGTGACGGGTGTCACCGCATGAGTTTCCGAAACGACGGAACTTACCCCCTTCCTACAACTGGTCAATTTAATATGTGCAATTGCACCAGCCTGGGAGCCCCGTCCACAGTGATCCCCAGACTCCGACAAGGCTGCTCACAGAAGCGCTGGTTAGCGTCGCCGGAGACCCCACGGGCGCACAAAAAAGATCGCGCTGGACCCGGCGGAGTCCAGCGCGATCTACGACGCACCCTGTGTCGCTTGCCTGTGAAGTTCTTGTCGGCCTGGGCGTGGGCCCCGTTGGGGCGGGTCCCGCGTCGCTTGGAGCTAGGGCTGCGGGCGTCGCGGCCAGTTGGGGGACCGGTCGGTTTGCCCGCTATTCAGTTGGTCAGGCCTCGGTGCGCTGCTGGGGGATGCCCGCCAGCAGGGCGCGGACCTCGGCCTCGCGGTAGCGGCGGTGTCCGCCGAGCGTACGAATCGACGTGAGCTTGCCGGCCTTCGCCCACCGCGTGACCGTCTTGGGGTCGACGCGGAACATCGTGGCGACCTCAGCCGGGGTCAGCAGCGGCTCGGCATCAGGGGTGCGAGCGGTCATGAGCGGCCTCCTCGGGAGAACCGAACCTTCTCGGTTCTTTCCTCTAAATTCTGCACCTTGACCCGCGTTGCCCGAAATGGCGGACGCGAGTCGAGTCGGTTATAGGACGAACGGCTTGTCCTCGGCACTACAACTACACCATCTGTCCAGCCGCGTCGGCCAAACCGATGGAATTGCCCTCCCAGGTAGTCATCAGCCGCGGAAGCCGATGGACCATGCCATAGCGGACAGTCACGCCACTGTGACGATCAGTCACAGGACGATCAGGAGTCACCAGACCCCCCAAAGCACGTAATGCTGAGAATCCGCCCACAGTGCACCACACTTGGACGGAAGGAGCCTTCCCCGGACTCCTTGTCCTATTTTGGCACGAGGAGTGGCAAGCGGCGCAAGAGCCGTGTAAGTGCTATCCATCACCCTCGGCACAAAAGCCCGGATCGAGACCAACGCCCCGTGAGTGCACTGAAGTGCCGTCAACGTACGTTGTTTCCCGCCCTCCAGGCCGTGACGTACGTCACTCACCACACATACGTCACCGAGGTGTCACCCAGTCGTAAAAGACACCGGACTGCCCACCCGGTTAGTACGGATCACCCGGCCCCGGCGCTCAGGCCGGCGCTCAGTTCGCCGAACGCCGGTCCCGGACCGCACGCCAGCGCTCCACCAGCCGGCCGTACGCCGCCCCGGCCGCCGCCCCGTCGCCCTGCCGCAGCGCCTCGATGCCGGCCGCCACGTCGGCCGCCGAGTGGTCGTCCTCCAGATCACCGGCCGGCAGGACGTGCACCAGGCCGCCGTAGTCCAGCTCGACCAGCGAACGCGGGTGGAACTCCTCCAGCCAGCGGCCGACGTCCACCAGACCGTCGATCAGCGGCCCTTCCTCCACGGTGTCCTTGAGCGTGCGCAGCGCCCGGGCCACCCGGCGCCGGGCCTGCACCATCGGCGTGCGGTAGCGCAGCATCGGCGGAATCTCGCCGGTCCCCTTCTCGTACCGGCGCTCCTCGTCGGAGACCAGCACGAACCAGTTCAGCGGCACCTGCCAGGTCGCCGTGCGGATCCAGGGCCGGGAGTCGGGGTTGCGGACCAGCCAGCGCTCGTAGTCCACCGCGGCCTGGCGGCGCACGACAGGCGGCAGCATCGCGTCCAGGACCGGCTTCGGCAGCTCGTCGGAGAGCTCCTGCAGCGCCTGCCAGCCGCGCAGCCGGGTCCGCCAGGGGCAGACGCACACCACGCCGTCCACCGACAGCACGAAGGCGTCGGCGCTCTCCTGCACCGGCACCGGGATCGGCGGGGTGGGCAGCAAGTCGGCCAGGGAGCGCCGGAGTTCGTCCTGGTACGAGGGCCGGCCCCGGCGGCGGGCATAACGCTCCCAGTGGTCGCGCTCCGGCTCCGGAAAGGCGGCCAGCGGCTCGTACACACGCAGGTACGTCGCGTAGGGGACGACCACCGAGGACACCTTGGGCACGCCTGCTCCCTCCCCATCGGACCGGGCTCGAAACCAGCGGAACCCACGGCGGAGCCCACCTGGCCGGCCCGGGAAACCACAGCAAATCGTCCCACGCTCATACGTGCGCACACGGCACGGGAGAGTGATCCTGAACACTGCGCGGATGGTGTGCGGACCATGGCTCTACGCTCATGTCACGGCCCCCGCCACCCTTACGGGAGCCACCCCGCAGCCACCCGCCGCGACACACGCGACACAACCGGGAGTCACCACAGTGACCGACGTTTCCACCGGCGTCCTGCACACCCTGTTCCACTCGGACCAGGGCGGTCACGAGCAGGTCGTGCTCTGCCAGGACCGCAAGAGCGGCCTGAAGGCCGTCATCGCCATCCACTCCACCGCGCTGGGCCCCGCCCTCGGCGGCACCCGCTTCTACCCGTACGCCACGGAGGAGGAGGCCGTCGCCGACGCCCTCAACCTCGCGCGCGGGATGTCGTACAAGAACGCCATGGCCGGGCTCGGCCACGGCGGTGGCAAGGCCGTGATCATCGGCGACCCCGAGCGGGACAAGACCGAGGAGCTGCTGCTCGCCTACGGGCGGTTCGTGGCCTCGCTCGGCGGCCGGTACGTCACCGCCTGCGACGTCGGCACCTATGTCGCCGACATGGACGTCGTGGCCCGCGAGTGCCGCTGGACCACCGGCCGCTCCCCGGAGAACGGCGGCGCCGGCGACTCCTCCGTCCTCACCGCCTACGGCGTCTACCAGGGCATGCGCGCCAGCGCCCAGCACCTGTGGGGCGACCCCTCGCTGCGCGGCCGTCTCGTCGGCGTCGCGGGCGTCGGCAAGGTCGGCCACCACCTGGTGGAGCACCTGCTGGAGGAGGGCGCCGAGGTCGTGATCACGGACGTACGGCAGGAAGCGCTGTGGCGCATCGCCGACAAGCACCCCGCCGTGGGGGTCGCCGCCGACACCGACGCGCTGATCCGGATCGAGGGCCTCGACATCTACGCCCCCTGCGCGCTCGGCGGCGCCCTGGACGACGAGTCCGTGCCGGCGCTGACCGCCCAGGTGGTGTGCGGCGCGGCCAACAACCAGCTGGCCCACCCGGGCGTCGAGAAGGACCTCGCGGACCGCGGGATCCTCTACGCGCCGGACTACGTGGTGAACGCCGGCGGGGTCATCCAGGTCGCCGACGAACTGCACGGGTTCGACTTCGAGCGGTGCCGGGCGAAGGCGGCGAAGATCTTCGACACCACGCTGGCCATCTTCGCACGTGCGAAGGAAGACGGGATTCCGCCGGCCGCCGCGGCCGACCGGATCGCCGAACAGCGGATGCACGAAGCGGTAACGGCGGGTGGCCGCTGACGGTCCGGGCGGTTTCCGCGAGGAATTTCGGTACCTGCCGGCGGGCGGTTGGAGAGAACTCTCACGTTCGTCGGCGGGTCGTCCGCCAGGAAGTGGTTAAAATCGTGGTTGACCAGCGAGGACGGGGCGCCTCGCGGGTCATGGAGTCAGGCGCGTGGTGCGGGCGACGTACCGTATGGGCGCGGGCTCAGGTACCGTGGAAGCCCTACGGACCGGTCTCTCCGAGGAGAGCCCGTTCCGGATCATGAACGCGTGTCAGACTCTGGGGCCGTCGAGCCCCGTCACCGAGGGGGTCGAGCCATGGGGCGCGGCCGGGCCAAGGCCAAGCAGACGAAGGTCGCCCGCCAGCTGAAGTACAACAGCGGTGGGACTGACCTGTCACGTCTGGCCAGCGAGCTGGGCGCATCGACTTCGAGCCAGCCGCCGAACGGCGAGCCGTTCGAGGACGACGACGAGGACGAGGACGACCCGTACGCCCAGTACGCGGATCTCTATAACGATGATGACGACGAGGACGAGGACGATCAGTCCGGTCCGCAGTCGCAGCATCGTCGTGGTGCTTGACGTACCACTCTCCGCAGTTCTCTCAGCAACTGCACTTCACCCGGTCCGGGGCTTCGACGCCGGACCGGGTTTCGTGCTGCCTGTCAGGCGTAGTCCCCCACCAGTTCCGCACCGGTGGTGTGCGCGCCCCGCTCGGTGATCTCGCCGGCCACCCAGGCCTCGACCCCGCGGTCGCCCAGTGTGGTCAGCGCCACATCCACCGATTCCTGCGGGACGATCGCGATCATGCCGACGCCCATGTTGAGCGTCTTCTCCAGTTCGAGCCGCTCGACCTCGCCGGTCCGGCCGACCAGGTCGAAGATCGGGCCAGGGGTCCAGGTGGCACGGTCGACGGTCGCGTGCAGGTGGTCCGGGATCACCCGGGCCAGGTTCGCCGCGAGTCCGCCGCCGGTGACGTGGCTGAAGGCGTGCACCTCCGCCGTGCGCATCAGGGCCAGGCAGTCCAGCGAGTAGATCTTGGTGGGCTCCAGGAGTTCCTCGCCGAGGGTCCGGCCCAGCTCCTCGACGTGCGCGTCGAGCGCGAGGCCCGCCTGGTTCAGCAGGACGTGCCGGACCAGGGAGTACCCGTTGGAGTGAAGACCGGAGGACGCCATCGCGATCACCGCGTCACCCGTACGGATACGATCCGCGCCGAGCAGCCGGTCGGCCTCCACCACGCCCGTACCGGCGCCGGCGACGTCGAAGTCGTCCGCGCCGAGCAGGCCCGGGTGTTCGGCCGTCTCCCCGCCCACCAGGGCGCAGCCGGCCAGCACACAGCCCTCGGCGATGCCCTTGACGATCGCCGCGACGCGCTCGGGGTGGACCTTGCCGACGCAGATGTAGTCGGTCATGAACAGCGGCTCCGCGCCGCACACCACGATGTCGTCCATGACCATGGCGACCAGGTCATGGCCGATGGTGTCGTACACACCCAGCTGCCGGGCGATGTCCACCTTGGTGCCCACGCCGTCCGTGGCGGAGGCGAGCAGCGGGCGCTCGTAGTTCTTCAGGGCGGAGGCGTCGAAGAGGCCGGCGAAGCCGCCGAGGCCGCCGAGGACCTCGGGGCGCTGCGTCTTCTTCACCCACTCCTTCATCAGCTCCACGGCGCGGTCGCCCGCCTCGATGTCGACTCCGGCAGCCGCGTAGGAAGCACCGGGAACAGAGTTCTCAGACATTGCCTGGGATCTTTCGGGTTGGTTTCTACGAGACCTACGGGCGACGGATCGCGTCGGCCGCGGCCGTGGCTGCCGGACCGGCGGCCAGCTCGGTCTCCAGGAGCTGCTTGCCGAGCAGCTCGGGGTCCGGGAGCTCCATCGGGTACTCGCCGTCGAAGCAGGCGCGGCAGAGGTTCGGCTTGGCGATGGTGGTCGCCTCGATCATGCCGTCGATGGAGATGTACGCCAGGGAGTCGGCGCCGAGCGAGGTGCCGATCTCCTCGATGGTCATGCCGTTGGCGATGAGCTCGGCGCGGGTGGCGAAGTCGATGCCGAAGAAGCAGGGCCACTTGACCGGCGGCGAGGAGATCCGGATGTGGACCTCGGCCGCGCCCGCCTCCCGCAGCATGCGCACGAGCGCGCGCTGGGTGTTGCCGCGCACGATCGAGTCGTCGACGACGACCAGGCGCTTGCCCTTGATGACTTCCTTCAGCGGGTTCAGCTTCAGGCGGATGCCGAGCTGCCGGATGGTCTGCGAGGGCTGGATGAAGGTCCGGCCGACGTAGGCGTTCTTGACCAGACCGTTGCCGAAGGGGATGCCGGAGGCCTCCGCGTAGCCGATGGCGGCGGGGGTGCCGGACTCCGGGGTCGCTATCACCAGGTCGGCGTCGACCGGGGCTTCCTTGGCGAGCATCCGGCCCATCTCCACGCGGGAGAGGTACACGTTCCGCCCGGCGATGTCGGTGTCGGGGCGGGCCAGGTACACGTACTCGAAGACGCAGCCCTTGGGCTTCGCGTCCGCGAATCGGGAGGTGCGCAGGCCGTTCTCGTCGATGGCGACGAACTCGCCCGGCTCGATCTCGCGGACGAAGCTCGCACCGCAGATGTCGAGCGCGCCGGACTCGGAGGCGACCACCCAGCCGCGCTCCAGGCGGCCGAGGACCAGCGGGCGGATGCCCTGCGGGTCGCGGGCGGCGTAGAGGGTGTGCTCGTCCATGAAGACGAGGGAGAAGGCACCGCGCACGTTCGGGAGGACCACGGGGGCGGCCTCCTCGACGGTCAGCGGCTTGCCGTCCTCGTCGACCTGGGCCGCGAGCAGCGCGGTGAGCAGGTCGGTGTCGTTGGTGGCCGCGACCCGGGTGGACCGCCCGTTGGTGTCCTTCGGGAGTTCGGCGACCATCTCGGCGAGCTGCGCCGTATTGACCAGGTTGCCGTTGTGGCCGAGCGCGATCGAGCCGTGCGCGGTGGCACGGAACGTCGGCTGGGCGTTCTCCCACACGGAGGCACCGGTGGTCGAGTAGCGGGCGTGACCGACCGCGATATGACCCTGGAGCGAGCCGAGAGAGGTCTCGTCGAAGACCTGGGAGACAAGCCCCATGTCCTTGAAGACGAGGATCTGGGAGCCGTTGCTGACCGCGATACCCGCGGACTCCTGGCCCCGATGCTGGAGGGCGTACAGCCCGAAGTACGTGAGCTTGGCGACCTCTTCACCGGGAGCCCAGACACCGAAGACGCCGCAAGCGTCCTGGGGGCCCTTCTCACCGGGGAGCAGATCGTGATTGAGGAGACCGTCACCACGTGGCACGGCACCGAGTGTAGGCGAGATCGACCACTGGTCCGAATTGGGGATACCCGGCCGTAATGGATCTACGACCGCGGACGTCGTTGTGGGATTCTCCATTTGCGCTGGTCAACGCGGTAAGAGGTTTCTCCAGGCGGTGCCCGTTCGTGCGGTCCGGTGTCCGCGCAACCCCCTCGCACCGTATCTCTGAGTGAGGTGTCGCACATCATTCGGGGGGATGGGAGGGGGGCCGGAGAGGGGCCGGAGTCACTTCCTGGACAGCTGGACGCGGTCGCCGGCGGCGGTGGTGAGGGTGAGTCTCTTACCTTCGGCCGCGGTGCTGAGCGGCCCGGCGGTGAGGGTGCGGGCGAGGGCGCGCTCGAAGGTCATCCGGGCGTCGTCGCAGGCCATCCGGGTGGTGCGGGTGTGGGTCAGCCGGATCCGGTCGTCCGTGACGTCCGCCGTGGCGCTGAACTGGTTGCAGCCGAGGTTCCCGGCCGCCCTGCCGTCCTCGATCCGCACATGGGCGTGGGCCGGGGCCCGGTGGGTGGTGCCGTCGACGGTGACGCTGTCGACGGTCCAGTCGATGCCGGTCACCGGCTGCTGTGCGGTCACGGAACCATCCTTCTCGCTCCCGCAGGCCACCGCGAGCAGCGCGGTGGCAGCCACGAGAATCATGCGCCGCTTGTACCCGTACATGCCGATTCGACGGAACGCACCGGGTGATCGGTTCCCTCAGCTCATGACGGGCAGGTAGGCCCCGATGTCCGCCCGCTCCCCGCTGGCGCTGACCGTGGCCTCCGCCACGGCCTCCTTCCACCCCACCCGTCCCGTGGCCAGCCGGATCCAGGTCAGCGGATCGGTCTCGACGACGTTCGGCGGGGTGCCCCGGGTGTGCCGGGGCCCCTCGACGCACTGCACCACGGCGTACGGCGGCACCCGCACCTCGGTGGAGCCGCCGGGCGCCTTGGCCGCGAGGGCGTCCGCGAGCAGCCGGGTGCAGGCGGCCAGCGCCTGCCGGTCGTAGGGCACATCGAGGCCCGGCACGGCCGCGTTGAGGTCGTCGGTGTGGACGACCAGCTCGACGGTGCGGGTGACGAGGTAGTCGTCCAGGGAGAGCACGCCGGCGCTGGTGACGAGCAGCCGGGTCCCGGGGTGTGCGGCCAGCAGCGCGCGGAGGCTCTCGTCGACGTCGGCCAGGTAGGCACCGAGGTCCGGATGGTCCGCGGCGATCCCCCGGGTGAACTCCGCGATGGCGGCGGAGTTGCCGGAGGTCCCCGCCGGCCAGTCCAGCAGCACCGCGTCGGCCTTCGCGGGCTCGGGCTGCTCCAGGGCCCGGTCCAGGGCGGTGACGGCCATCCCGATGTGGGCGACGAGATCGCGCACCGTCCACTCCCCGAGCCGGGTGGGCAGCGCGAGTTGCTCAGGCGTGAGGGCGGGGACGGCGTCCCGCACGTTCGCCAACTGGGCGAGGACCGCCGTGCGGATCCTGCCGGGGTCGTACGTCCTGGTGCGCTTCTTGGCCGGGGGCATGGGGCGAGCCTATGCGGAGCGGTCACACGTGCGAGTGATCAATGTCGAATCCCTCCTGCACACCGCCGGGACCGGACAACACTGGCCTCCGCCTGGAAGGGGGTGCAACATGACGGTTATGGCCGAGCGCACGTCTCAGATGTCGGTGGAGGAGTTCGAAACGATCGCCGCCGCCGCTCCCGAGACCGTCACGTTGGAGTTCATCAACGGACGGATCGGAGTCAAGAAGGTGACGGACGGGGACCACAGCACCATGGTGTCCTGGCTGGCCCGGCGCTGTATGCAGAGCAGGCCCGACCTGGACCTGTACCAGGCCCAGGGGCTTCGGGTCGATGCCTATCGGGAGGGCAGGGCGAAACCGGACGCGGTGATCGCCCCCGAGGCCCACTTCGCGGGACACGGCGAGTGGGCCGACCCGGACGGCGCGCTCATGGTCGTCGAGGTCACCTCGTACGACTCGGACACCGACCGACGGGACCGGCACGAGAAGCCGACGGCGTACGGCCAGTCAGGAATCCCTCTGTACCTCCTGATCGACCGGGACTCGTGCACGGTCACGGTGCACAGCAATCCGGACCGGCAGGTCGGCGGCTACCGCGACATCCGCACCTCGAAGTTCGGCGAGACCGTCGCCCTCCCCCAACCGATGGGCATCGAGCTCGACACGGAGATCCTCAAGAACTACGTCCGCTGAGCCGAGAAGCCCCCCGCCCGGGTGGGCGAGGGGCTTCGTGGTGCGGGCGGGGCTACGCCAGCAGGGCCTCGATCGTGCCCTCGTGGGCCTCGCGGAGTTCGGAGAGGGGGAGGGTGAACTCGCCCTGGATCTCCACGGCGTCTCCGTCGACGACACCGATGCGGGTGACCGGCAGGCCGCGGGCGCCGCACATGTCGTTGAAGCGGAGCTCCTCGGAGCGCGGGACGGCGACGACGGCGCGGCCGGCCGACTCGGAGAGGAGGAAGGTGAAGGCGTCGAGGCCGTCGGGGACGACCAGGCGGGCGCCCTTGCCGCCGAGGAGGGCCGACTCGACGACCGCCTGGACGAGACCGCCGTCGGAGAGGTCGTGCGCGGAGTCGATCATGCCGTCTCGGGAGGCGGAGATCAGGATCTCGGCGAGGAGGCGCTCGCGCTCCAGGTCGACCTTCGGGGGCAGGCCGCCGAGGTGGTCGTGGACGACCTGGGACCAGGCCGAGCCGCCGAACTCCTCACGGGTGTCGCCGAGGAGGTAGAGCAGCTGCCCCTCCTCCTGGAAGGCGACCGGCGTGCGGCGGGCGACGTCGTCGATGACGCCGAGGACCGCGACCACCGGGGTGGGGTGGATGGCCACCTCGCCCGTCTG
Organism: Streptomyces sp. NPDC048288; assembly: GCF_043201555.1. NCBI lineage: Bacteria > Bacillati > Actinomycetota > Actinomycetes > Kitasatosporales > Streptomycetaceae > Streptomyces > Streptomyces sp. NPDC048288. The sequence goes on along the minus strand of NZ_JBICZD010000002.1, from coordinate 1,018,874 downwards.
GTTGTAGAGGGAGACGTTGCCGCCGGTCACCGGGGTGCCGAGCTGCTGGCAGGCGTCGGCGAGACCGCGGATGGCCTCCGCGAACTGCCACATCACCGCCGGGTCCTCGGGCGAGCCGAAGTTCAGGCAGTCGGAGACGGCGAGGGGCTTGGCGCCGGTCGTCGCCACGTTGCGGTAGGCCTCGGACAGGGCCAGCTGGGCGCCCGCGTACGGGTCCAGCTTCGCGTACCGGCCGTTGCCGTCGGTGGCGATGGCGACGCCGAGGCCCGTGGACTCGTCGATGCGGATCATGCCCGAGTCCTCGGGCTGGGCCAGCACCGTGTTGCCCTGCACGAAGTGGTCGTACTGCGAGGTGATCCACTTCTTGGAGGCCTGGTTCGGGGAGCCGACCAGCTGGAGGACCTGCTGCCTGAGCTCCTCCGCCGTCGCCGGGCGCGGCAGCTTGTTCGCGTCGTCCGCCTGGAGGGCGTCCTGCCAGGACGGGCGGGCGTAGGGGCGCTCGTAGACCGGGCCGTCGTGCGCGACCGTGCGCGGGTCGACGTCCACGATCTTCTCGCCGTGCCAGAAGATCTCCAGGCGGTCGCCGTCGGTCACCTCACCGATGACGGTGGCGATGACGTCCCACTTCTCGCAGATCTCCAGGAAGCGGGCGACCTTGGCCGGCTCGACCACCGCGCACATGCGTTCCTGCGACTCGCTCATGAGGATTTCCTCGGGCGAGAGCGTGGAGTCGCGGAGGGGGACGTCGTCGAGGGTGACGGTCATGCCGCCGGAGCCGTTGGACGCCAGCTCGGAGGTGGCGCAGGACAGGCCGGCCGCGCCGAGGTCCTGGATGCCGACGACGAGCTTCTCCCGGAAGGCCTCCAGGGTGCACTCGATGAGGAGCTTCTCCTGGAAGGGGTCGCCGACCTGGACGGCCGGTCGCTTGGAGGGCTTCGCGTCGTCGAAGGTCTCGGAGGCGAGGATCGACGCGCCGCCGATGCCGTCGCCGCCCGTGCGAGCGCCGTAGAGGATGACCTGGTTGCCGGCGCCGGAGGCCTTGGCGAGGTGGATGTCCTCGTGCCGCATGACGCCGATGGCACCGGCGTTGACCAGCGGGTTGCCCTGGTAGCAGGCGTCGAAGACGACCTCGCCGCCGATGTTGGGCAGGCCCAGGCAGTTGCCGTAGCCGCCGATGCCGGCGACGACACCCGGCAGCACGCGCTTGGTGTCGGGGTGGTCGGCGGCGCCGAAGCGCAGCGGGTCGACCACGGCCACCGGACGCGCGCCCATCGCGATGATGTCGCGCACGATGCCGCCGACGCCCGTGGCCGCGCCCTGGTAGGGCTCCACGTACGACGGGTGGTTGTGCGACTCGACCTTGAAGGTGACCGCGTAGCCCTGGCCGACGTCGACCACGCCCGCGTTCTCGCCGATGCCGACGAGCAGGGCGTCCGACTGGGGGGCCTTCTCGCCGAACTGGCGGAGGTGGACCTTGGAGGACTTGTACGAGCAGTGCTCGGACCACATGACCGAGTACATGGCCAGCTCGGCGCCGGTCGGGCGGCGGCCGAGGATCTCGACCACGCGCTCGTACTCGTCCTTCTTCAGGCCCAGTTCGGCCCAGGGCAGCTCGACGTCGGGGGTCTCGGCCGCGTGCTCGACCGTGTCCAGAGGCGTCCGGCTCATGCGTTGACCAGCTTCTTGAGGATCGAGGTGAAGAAGGGGAGGCCGTCGGTACGGCCCGTGCCGATCAGCGGCTCGACGGCGTGCTCGGGGTGCGGCATCAGGCCGACGACGTTCCCGGCCTCGTTGGTGATGCCGGCGATGTCGCGCAGCGAGCCATTGGGATTGAAGTCGAGGTACCGGAAGACGACCCGGCCCTCGGCCTCCAGCTGGTCGAGCGTGTACTCGTCGGCGACGTACCGGCCGTCCATGTTCTTCAGGGGGATGAAGATCTCCTGGCCCTCGCGGTAGTCGGCCGTCCAGGCCGTGTCCGCGTTCTCCACCCGCAGTTTCTGGTCGCGGCAGATGAAGTGGAGGTGGTTGTTGCCGAGCATCGCGCCCGGGAGCAGATGTGCCTCGGTGAGGACCTGGAAACCGTTGCAGATACCGAGGACCGGAAGGCCGGCCTTCGCCTGCTCGATGACGGTCTCCATCACCGGCGAGAAGCGGGAGATGGCGCCGGCCCGCAGATAGTCGCCATAGGAGAAACCACCCGGGAGGACCACCGCGTCGACCTGGTGGAGGTCCTTGTCCTTGTGCCAGAGGGCCACCGGTTCGGCACCCGCGAGTCGGATCGCGCGCTGGGTGTCCCGGTCGTCCAGACTCCCCGGGAAAGTGACGACGCCAATACGAGCGGTCACTTCGCCGCCTCCGCGACTTCATCGACGCGAACCGTGAAGTCCTCGATCACGGTGTTGGCGAGGAAGGATTCCGCGAGCTCGTGGATGCGGGCGAGTGCGGCCTCGTCGACCGGCCCGTCAACTTCCAGTTCGAATCGCTTTCCCTGACGTACGTCGGAGATCCCTTCGAAACCCAGGCGCGGCAGCGCACGCTGGACCGCCTGGCCCTGCGGGTCGAGGATCTCCGGCTTGAGCATGACGTCGACTACGACGCGTGCCACTGGCACTCCCGGTGTGTGGTGCTGAGCTGGTTCCTTCAGACTACCCGCACAAAATTTCTACGCGGGTAGAGTTGTAGGAAACTACGTGAGGCGCATCACGATCGGGTGACAGCGGAGGATCCTCACGAAAAGTTCTGGGAAAGTTCCCCGGGTTCGCCCACGACATCTATTGCGCTGGGGACACGCGGACGGATTTAGTCGGGCTTCACTTTGTATTGCCAGGCACTGTACAAATGAATTGGCAATAGCCGATACTCGGCACGTCATCGCCCTGAGCTGTATAGGCGTGCCACACGAAGGGACCGATATTCGTGGCGCAGAAGGTCGTGGTCACTCTCTTTGACGACATCGACGGCTCGGAAGCGGCGGAAACGATCGCCTTCGGACTCGACGGCAAGTCGTACGAGATCGATCTGAATCAAGCCAACGCCAAGAAACTGCGTAAGGCTCTGGAGCCGTACCTCGCGGCCGGCCGCAAGCGGTCGAAGTCGGGCAAGGCGTACAAGCAGACGGAGGTCGCCCCCGACCCGGCGGCCGTCCGCGCCTGGGCCCAGGCCAACAAGATGGACGTCCCGGCCCGCGGCCGCATCCCGAAGAAGGTGTACGAGGCGTTCAGCGCCGCGCAGTGAGTCGCGCTCCCGGCTGCCCTCAGGGACCGTCACCGGCCCTCGGGGGCAGCCGACTTGCGCAACCCCCCTGCTGATCAGCTAATGTCTGGAGCACGCCGAGGGGCAAGGTCGAAAGGCCGAAACCCACGGACTACATGCGGGTGTAGTTCAGTAGTAGAACATCCCCCTTCCAGGGGGAAGGCGCAGTGTGCAATTCCTGTCACCCGCTCTGCACCGCCGTCCTGAGCATGCTTGTGGATCAGGTAGGCTGGTGCTCGCACCGATCGGTGGGAGCCGGTCGGGAGCAGTGCGGACGTAGCTCAGTTGGTAGAGCGCAACCTTGCCAAGGTTGAGGTCGCGAGTTCGAGCCTCGTCGTCCGCTCCAGCCCAGAGGAGAAACCCCAGTCATGTGACTGGGGTTTTTTCGTGTCCCCGGACCGAGCGCCCCACTGACATTTGTCATGGAGAGCGATGACACCGCGCACTGCTGCCGGGCCGCGGACGCCGGGACGCTGTTCCCATGGAAGACAGCGAACACGAACACGTGATTGAGGTCACAGATCTCCGGCGTGTGTACGGGGGCGGGTTCGAAGCGGTCCGCGGAATCACCTTCTCCGTGGCACGGGCGGAGATCTTCGCCCTGCTGGGCACCAACGGCGCCGGAAAGACCTCCACGGTCGAACTGCTCGAAGGACTCGCACCGCCGGACGGCGGCCGGGTCCGGGTACTGGGCCACGATCCGCACCGGGAGCGGTCCGCCGTACGCCCGCGCACCGGCGTGATGCTCCAGGAGGGCGGCTTCCCCTCCGAGCTGACCGTCGGCGAGACGGCACGGATGTGGGCCGGCTGTACGACGCACGCCCGCCCCACGGCCGAGGCGCTCGCCCTGGTCGGACTCGCCGGCAAGACAAACGTACGGGTCAAGCAGCTCTCCGGCGGCGAGCGGCGCCGCCTCGACCTGGCGCTCGCCCTGCTCGGACGGCCCGAGGTGCTGTTCCTGGACGAGCCGACCACCGGACTCGACGCCGAAGGGCGCCACAGCACCTGGGAGTTGGTGCGGAACCTGCGCGACGCCGGTACGACCGTCCTGCTCACCACCCACTACCTGGAGGAGGCCGAGGACCTCGCCGACCGGCTCGCGATCCTGCACGAGGGGCGTATCGCGGCGACCGGCACACCGGCCGAGGTGACCGCCGCCCAGCCCTCCCGGATCTCCTTCCGGCTGCCCCACGGCTACTTCCTGGGCGACCTGCCGCCGCTCGGTCCGCTCGGCGTGTCCGGACACGAGGTGGACGGGGACGTCGTACGGCTGCGCACCCGGGAGTTGCAGCGCGCGGCCACCGGACTGCTGGTCTGGGCCGAGGCGGCACGGGTGGAACTGCACGGCCTGGACATCCGGTCGGCCTCCCTGGAGGAGGCGTTCCTGGGCATCGCGCGGGAGCGGGAGAAGGAGGCGGCCGTATGAACGGTCAGGAGATCAGCGGGGCGACGACGGCCGACGCGGGCACACGTCCACCCGCCCTCGCACCGTCCTGGCGGCGGCTGCGGGCGCTGGCGCGGGCGGAACTCACCCTGTTCGGCCGCAACCGCGGCGCCGTGCTCACCGCACTGCTCATGCCGCTCGTCCTGCCGTTCACCGTGCGGCCCGCGACCGAACAGATCGACCTCAAGGGGATCGGACTCAGCATCGGCACCATGACGCTGACCGCCGCGATCGGCTTCGCCTTCCTCTTCGCCGTCTACAGCTCCCTGGTCGGCGCCTTCGTGTCACGCCGCGAGGAACTCGTCCTCAAACGGCTGCGCACCGGCGAACTCGACGACCTGGAGATCCTCACCGGCACCGCGCTGCCCGCCGTCTGTCTCGGCCTAGCGCAGGCCCTGCTGGTGGCCACCGCCTGCGCGGTCCTGCTCGACGCGGGCGCGCCCAGGGCGCCGTACCTCACCCTGCTCGGGCTGCTGTCCGGGCTTGTGCTCAGCGCCGCGCTCGCCGCGCTCACCTCCGCCGTCACCCGGACCACCGAGAGCGCCCAGGTCACCGCGGTGCCCCTGGTCCTCGTGTCCATGATGGGCTCGGGCATCGCCGTCCCCCTGGACATCCTGCCCGACCGGATCGCCGCGGTCTGCGCCTTCCTCCCGCTCTCCCCGGCCGTCCGCCTGGTCCGCGCGGGCTGGACCGGAGAGCTGAGCGGGTACGAGGCGCTCGGTACCGTCCTCACCGCGCTGGCCTGGACCGTGGTCGCGGTGTTTGCTGTACGGCGGTGGTTCCGCTGGGAACCCCGGCGCTGAGAACCCTGGCGCCGAGAACCCCGGCGCCGAGAACGAGGACGGGACCGGGATGAGCGGGGCAGGGGCCTGGTGGCGGGGGAAGACCACTCCCGCCAAGGTCGAGACGTACACACGCTGGTCGTTCCACTTCTTCGCGGTGGTCGAGGTCGCCGCGATCGGACTGCCGGTGTTCGCGCTGACCGGGGCCGGGGCCGCGGGGCTGCTGGCCGCGCTGGTGACCGGCCACGCCCTGCTCTGCGCGCTGACCGCCTCCCGGGCGCTGGACTGGACGCGCGGCCGGCGGGCCCAGCCGGTGCGGCTGCTGTGGGCGCTCGGCACGGCGACGTACGTCATCGCCGTCGTCGCCCTCGTGCTGCGCAAGCACGGCTCGGGGCCGGGCATGGACGCGGCCGGCAGCAGCGTCTTCACCGGAGTGCTCGCCTTCGGCACCGGGACCCTGGCGCTCGGCGTGCGCCACCGCAAGCGGGTGCTGTCGCTCGTCGCGGGCTTCGCGTGCGGGGCCGGGGCGGTCTCCTTCCTGCTCGGCTATCCGGGAGCGACCGCCCTGGCCACCGGGTTCGCGGTGTTCCTCGGCGGTGCCTTCGTCGCCGGCACCTCGGTCTTCTCCGTCTGGCTGCTGAACGCCGTCTACGAACTCGACGAGGCCCGCGAGACCCGTGCCCGGCTCGCCGTCGCCGAGGAACGGCTGCGGTTCGGCCGCGATCTGCACGACGTCCTCGGCCGGAACCTCGCCGTGATCGCCCTCAAGAGCGAACTGGCGGTCCAGCTGGCCCGCCGCGAACGGCCCGAGGCCGTCGAGCAGATGGTCGAGGTGCAGCGGATCGCGCAGGAGTCCCAGCGGGAGGTACGGGATGTCGTACGGGGCTACCGGGAGGCCGACCTGGGGGCCGAACTCGCCGGTGCGCAGGGGGTGTTGGCGGCAGCAGGCATCGACTGCCAGGTGACCGGCTCGGCCGACGGGCTGCCCGCCGAGGTGCAGTCGGCGCTCGGCTGGGTGGTACGGGAGGCGACCACCAACGTGCTGCGGCACGGGGACGCCGGGCGGTGTGCGGTGGGGCTGCGGATACGGGAGGGGTGCGTGGTGCTGACGGTGGAGAACGACGGGGTGGTGGTACGGCCGAGGGACGCGGACGCGGGCGGGGGCGGTGGTTCCGGGCTCGCCGGGCTGCGGGAGCGGCTGGCGGTCGTGGACGGGACGCTGGAGGCCGGGCCGGTGGGGACCGACGGGTTCCGGGTGGTGGCCTCGGTGCCGCTGTCCGGCCGCACCGCCGATACGAGTGTGAGCGGAGTCACCTCATGACGTCCACGGTACGGCTGTTGCTCGCCGACGACGAGCATCTGATCCGGGGTGCGCTGGCCGCGCTGCTCGGTCTTGAGGACGATCTGGTCGTCGTCGCGGAGGCGGCGAGCGGGCCCGAGGCGCTGGCGATGGCGCGGGCCCACCGGCCCGATGTGGCCGTGCTGGATCTGCAGATGCCGGGGGCCGACGGTGTGAAGGTCGCCACATCGCTGCGGACCGAACTGCCCGGCTGCCGGGTGCTGATCGTGACCGGTCACGGCCGGCCCGGGCATCTCAAGCGGGCGCTCGCGGCGGGTGTGCGGGGGTTCGTCCCGAAGACGGTCAGCGCTCAGCGGCTCGCCGAGATCATCAGGACCGTGCACGCGGGAAACCGGTACATCGACCCGGAGTTGGCCGCCGACGCGATCTCCGCCGGGGACTCGCCGCTGACCGCGCGGGAGGCGGAGGTGCTGGAGCTGGCGGCCGACGGGGCGCCGGTCACGGAGATCGCCGAGCGGGCCGCGCTGTCGCCGGGGACCGTGCGGAACTACCTCTCCTCCGCCGTCACCAAACTCGGTGCGGAGAACCGTCATGCGGCAGTGCGTCTCGCACGGGAGCGAGGTTGGGTATAGTTGCTCTCGCGCCACGGCGCATGCGGACGTAGCTCAGTTGGTAGAGCGCAACCTTGCCAAGGTTGAGGTCGCGAGTTCGAGCCTCGTCGTCCGCTCGGGATGAGACCCCGGTCCACTGGACCGGGGTCTTTTTCATGCCGTCAGCTCCAGTTCTGGCCCGTCAGGCGCTCGTACGCCTCGATGTACTTCGCGCGGGTCGCCTCGACCACCCGCTCCGGCAGGGCCGGCGGGGGCTGCTCGCTCTTCCTGTCCCAGCCGGACTCGGCCGAGGTCAGCCAGTCGCGCACGAACTGCTTGTCGAACGACGGCTGGGCGCGGCCCGGCTGCCACTCGTCGGCCGGCCAGAAGCGGGACGAGTCCGGGGTGAGGACCTCGTCGGCGAGGACGAGGGCGTCGTTCTCGAAGCCGAACTCGAACTTCGTGTCGGCCAGGATGATCCCCCGGTCCCGGGCGATGTCCCGCGCCCGCCCGTACACCGCGAGGGTGGCCTGGCGCAGCTGGGCGGCCGTCTCGGCGCCGACCTGACGGGCGACCTCCTCGTACGACACGTTCTCGTCGTGCTCGCCGACCTCGGCCTTGGTGGCCGGGGTGAAGATCGGGGCGGGCAGCTCGGAGCCGTCGACCAGGCCCTCGGGGAGGGCGAGCCCGCAGACCGTGCGGGACTCCTGGTACTCGGCGAGGCCGGAGCCGGTGAGGTAGCCGCGGGCCACGCACTCGACCGGGAGCATCTTCAGGGACTTGCAGATCAGGGTGCGGCCCGCCCAGTCGGCGGGGGCGCCCTCGGGCAGCTCGGTGCTGATGACGTGGTTGGGGGCCAGATCGGCGAGCTTGTCGAACCACCACAGGGAGAGCTGGGTCAGCACCCGGCCCTTGTCGGGGATCTCGGTCGGCAGCACCCAGTCGTAGGCGGACAGCCGGTCGCTGGCGACCATCACGAGGTCCCCGGCCGCGTTCTGGTACAGCTCGCGCACCTTGCCGGTGTGCAGATGCACCAGCCCCGGCACCTCCACGGGCTCGGGCTTTTCGACGAATCCGGACACGGTTCCTCCCCGTGGTTCTGTACAGGTGCCCTCGATTCTCCCGTATGCCTGGTTGCGCACGGACAGCGGGGCCGCGCGGACACCTGTGCGGATCAGTCGTGTTTGCAGATGCGGTCCAGGAGGTTGGCGGTGGCGCGCTGGACGCGGGGGTCGACATGGCCGGGGCGGTCCAGGGCCGGGGACCAGGCGAAGGTGCCGGAGGCGAAGACCAGGGCGCCGGAGGGGGCGCGGTAGAGGGAGGTCTCCTGGTGGCGCAGGACGCCGTCGTTGTCGGTGTAGGGGGAGTGGGCGAGCAGCATGCGCTCCTCGTGCTCGGGGAGCGCGGTGCGCGGGAAGTAGCGGTCGGCCTCGCCGGCCACCAGGCCCGGCAGTTCGTCGCCCTCGTGCGCGCCGGTGGCCTCCCAGAGCCAGTGGCCCGCGTTGCGCACGATCAGCGGGGACGGCTCGGGCACCCGGCCCGCGTACTGGATGCCGACCGTCTGCTGTTCGGGCCGGTCGATCTCACGCCAGAGCACGGGTTTGCCCGGGCCCCTGCGTTTTCGGCAGGTCAGCAGGCGGTCGGCGACCCCGGACGGCGAGGGTCCCAGCTCCACCTGCCAGTACATGGTGTTGGCGGAGAGGAAGACGAGCGACGTACCGCTGTCGCGGGCCAGCTCGACCGTGCGGCGCATCTGCGGGGACCAGTACTCGTCGTGGCCCGGGAAGACCAGGCCCCGGTAGCGGGTCGGGTCGACCCGGCCGGCGTGCAGGTCGCGGGCGTCGGCGTAGGCGAGGTCGTAGCCGTAGCGCTCGGCCCAGCGGATGAAGTCGTAGGCGTGCCCGACGTGCAGGGGCAGGCCGGCGCCCGCGTACGGCCGGTCGAAGGAGACGGTGGTCGCGGCGTCGGCCTCGCCGAGCAGCCGGCCCTTCTCGTCCCAGGCGTGGTAGAGGCTGGCGCCGGTGCGGCCGTCCTCCGGATAGAGGTTGTACGCCTGCCAGGTGATGTCCGGCAGCAGGAGCAGCAGGTCCGCCGGGTGGTTGTCGCGGATCGTGAAGGGCACGTGGGAGCGGTAGCCGTCCGCCGTGGTGAGGACGGCGACATACGCGCCGATGCTCCAGTACGACGGGATCTGCAGCCGCCAGGACAGCCACCAGTGGTGGCAGGAGACCGTGCGGTCGGCGGCCAGCGGCGGGGGCTGGACGATGCCGGACAGCCGGGGGCTGGTGGTGATCTTGGCGGCGCCGTCGCCGCCGTAGTGGCCGATGCGGTAGATGTCGACGCTGAACTCCTGCGGCGGGTCGACCGTGATGTGGAAGTCGACGGCGTCACCGGGGCCGACCGCGCCGGTCGAGGTGAATCCTTTGATCTGGCGGTGCACGTCGTCCGCGGAGCGCGGGCCGCCGGCACTGCGGGGTGCCGGGATCCGCGGGTTCTCGCCGGTGGGCTGTGGCCTGCTCGGGTCCACGTACCACGGGACGACATGACCGGTGTCGTCGAAATAGGTCTCGCTGCCGCGCAGCCAGGGGACCGGCCCCAGGCCGAAGGGGTCCGTGACGGCGTGCGCGAGTGCTCCCGACTCCCAGCGGCGGATGTGGTCCGATGCCATGGTGGCTCCCCTCCCTCGTGCCCCCGTGAGGTGTGCTGTACCGAGTCGATGTGCGTGCGGGCGGTTGATACGGCCGTGCGTGCGCTGTCCGTGCGCGTGAACTGTCCGTGCGGTGCCGTGACTGTGGCGCCTGTCTTGTGTCGGGCGTCCTATGTCGGGCGTCCTATGTCGGATGCGCTTGCCACATCCGCGAACGGTCCCAGCACATCACATAACGCACGCGTACGGTCACGGTTCGTTGCGAATTTGCCTGAAGTGGAACAGTTTGCTCCGCTAAAGCGTCGAAACGCCCAGGTCAGACCAGCCGTACCGGCTTCTCGGGACGTATCCCGGACTCGACCAGCCAGGCCCGCAGCGGGGCCGGGTCTCCCTCCTCGACGAGACTGAGGACTCTGGGCGTCAGGTCGGCGGCGCGCTCGCCGTCGACCAGCAGGGACGGGCCGTCGAGCCAGTCCAGGCCGGGGGTGGCTCCGGCGGTGTCCATGGCCGCGCAGCACACCATCGCCTTGACGTGGTCGGCGAGCAGCTCGCGGGCGGTGCGCGGGGGCTGGAGCGGGAAGAGCGGCAGCGAGCCGTCGTCCCAGAGGGCGCTGTCGGGGCCCTGGCCCGCGGGTGCCGCCGCCGAGCCGGATCGCGAGGTGCCGCGACCGGTGGCGGCGGCGGTGGCATGGGCGGCGCCGGCTGTCGCGGCCTCCTCGCGGGCGAGGGCCGCGGTGAGGCCGGCGGCGAGGGCGGCGCTGCATTCGGTGCCGCTGGTCTCGTCGGTGTCCTCGGCGTCCTCGGCGTCCTCGGCGTAGGCCGGGGGTTCCGCGCCCCTGCTCCGGGTCCGGGCCGTCGGGTCGGTCAGGTGGTCCAGGACGCGGGCCAGGGTGGGGCCGCCGGGATCGGGGGCGGCCGGGTCGACGGTGGCACGGACGCCGAGGGAGTCGAGGACGCGGTGCAGACGGGCCGCCTCGGTGCGCCAGGTCCGGTCGACGACCTCGTCCGGGTACTCCTGCCAGTCCACCGGCGACCAGTCCGGGCCCGGCCCGGCGGGGCCGCCGTGGAAGAGACGGGCGGCCAGCAGCGAGGCGGCCTCGTCCACCAGGCCCGGCTCCTCCAGCAGGTCGCAGGCGGGCCGCTCGCCCAGCCGGGAGGCGAAGCCCTCGGCCAGCCGGTCGCGCCGGGACAGCTCGGTGAGCGCCGCGACCACGCCCGCGTCCAGCCGGGAGGGCCAGCGGCCCATCCGCCAGGCGGGCAGCGCGACCCGGGTGAGCAGCCGGTCCCAGCCGGCGTAGGCGAGACCGACCTGCTCCTGGGCGACGATCCGCAGTCCGTAGTCCACAGCCTGTGCACGCTCGGCGGCCGCGGCGGCGACCCCGCGCTCCATCAGCGCCGCGTGCTCCCGGCAGCCGCGCAGCAGCAGCCGCGCCACCCAGCCGATGCCCGCGCACAGCACCCGGGTCCCCCGGCATCGCACGGACGTCGAGGCGACCGCCACCGCCGCGTCCAGCCCCCGGACGAAGCGCCGGGCGGCCGCTATGTCCGGGTGCGCCGAGGGTCCCGTACCCGCGACGACCGGGGCGAGGACCGCGCGGAGCTCGCCGACCCGCATCCACCACAGGAACGGGGAGCCGATGACGAGGACGGGTGCGGCCGGGACGCGGCGGTGCGAGCCGGGGGTGCCCAGCTCGTCGCCGGCCCTGGGCGCGGGCGGGCCGTGGGCCGGGTGGGTGCGGTCCTCCAGCCAGCTGTCGCAGTCCGGGGTGAGCGCTATCGCGGAGGGCGCCGGGACGTCCAGGCGGTCGGCGAGGTCGCGCACCATCCGGTACAGGTCCGGCGCGGACGCCTCCGCGATCGGGACCGTGGGGCTCACGGCCGGGCGGGCGCGGGCCACGACCAGGGCGACGGCGGCGGCGGCCAGCAGCACGAACACGGCGAGGGCGCCGACGATCCAGCGGGCCGCGTCCCAGCCCCGGCCGACGAAATGGCCGGTGGAACCGCCGGTCAGCAGGATCACCGCGGCCGCCGCGGGCAGCAGGGCCACGGCCAGCGCCCGGCCGCGGACGCGCAGCACGGCGAGGGCGCGGGTACGCGCTGCCTGCGCTCCCGCCTCCGCACCGATACCGGTACTGGTCACGTCCGGACCTCACCCCCTCCCTGCTGTCCTGGCGCCGTCCTGGCTGTTGCTCACTCCCCCACTGTGGCACCCCTCACTGACATCGCAATGCCGGTGGGCCAAGTGCCGGAACGCTTGCGCCGCACCCTAGTTGGGGCCTCGGCCCCCGTCAGCCGGATGGGGCATCGGTCACTCGATGGAATGGCTTTGGTCAGAGGTGATCGACAGACAGCAACGATCAGGCCCCGGATTTCGAATCCGGGGCCTGATCAGGAACTGAAGCGGATGAAAAGGTTCTTGCCGGTGCTCAGGCCTCGGCCGCCGCCTTCGCCGCGATGTCCGTACGGTGCTGGGAGCCGTCGAGACCGATGCGCGCCACCGCCGTGTACGCCCGCTCGCGGGCCTGGGTGAGGTCCTTGCCGGTCGCCGTGACGGAGAGGACGCGGCCGCCCGCGCTGACGACCGCGTCGCCGTCCCGCTTCGTCCCCGCGTGCAGCACGTAGGCGTGCGGGGCGTCCTCGGCGGCCACCGCGTCGAGGCCGGTGATGGGGTCGCCGGTGCGCGGGGTGCCGGGGTAGTTGTGCGAGGCGAGGACCACGGTGACCGCGGCGTCCTCGCGCCAGCGCAGCGGCGGCAGGTCGTCGAGGGTGCCGTTCGCGGCGGCGAGCAGGACGCCGGCCAGCGGGGTCTTCAGGCGGGCGAGCACCACCTGGGTCTCCGGGTCGCCGAAGCGGGCGTTGAACTCGATGACCCGCACCCCGCGCGAGGTGATGGCGAGGCCGGCGTAGAGCAGGCCGGAGAACGGGGTGCCACGGCGCCGCATCTCGTCGACGGTGGGCTGGAGAACGGTCTCCAGGACCTCGTCGACGAGCTTGGGGTCGGCCCAGGGCAGCGGGGAGTAGGCGCCCATGCCGCCGGTGTTCGGCCCCTCGTCGCCGTCCAGGGCGCGCTTGAAGTCCTGGGCGGGCTGGAGCGGGAGGACCGTCACACCGTCGGTGATCGCGAAGAGGGAGACCTCGGGACCGTCGAGGAACTCCTCGATGACCACGCGCTCGCAGCCGGCGGCGTGCGCCTTGGCGGCGTCGAGATCGTCGGTGACGACGACTCCCTTGCCCGCCGCGAGCCCGTCGTCCTTGACGACGTACGGCGCCCCGAAGGCGTCGAGGGCCTCGGCGACCTCCTCGGCGTTTGTGCAGACGTACGAACGGGCGGTGGGTACCCCGGCGCCCGCCATCACGTCCTTGGCGAACGCCTTGGACCCCTCGATCCGCGCGGCTTCCCCGGAGGGGCCGAAGACCGGGATGCCCGCGGCGCGGACGGCGTCGGAGACACCGGCGACGAGCGGGGCCTCCGGGCCGACGACCACCAGGTCGGCGCCGAGTTCCGTGGCCAACCCGGCCACGGCCGCGCCGTCCAGGGCGTCGACCTGGCGCAGCTCGGCCACCTCGGCGATGCCGGCGTTGCCGGGGGCGCAGTACAGCGCGGTGACGTCGGAATCGAGGGACAGAGAGCGGCACAGGGCGTGTTCGCGGGCGCCGCTGCCGATGACGAGGACCTTCACGGGGGTCAGCGTAGCCGGGCCGGCCTACTGGAGGTTCCTCCAAGGGGGCGGAGTGCGGGAGCGCCCGGTCCGCCGAGGGCGCCGCCCCCGGGTGCCGTCACTCGTTCTGGATCTCCTCCACGACCGTCGCCCCCAGCTCCTTCACGATCAGTTCGTGGCCGGAGAGGGCCGACTCGTCGAGGTCGGGGTCGTCCTCCTCGGGGATGTCGTCCTCGGGGGACACCGGGGGCGGTTCCGGGGCCGCGGGCCGCGGGGCCTGCGTCGCCGGCGCCGGGGCGGGCGACGGGCGGCCCTGGGGGGACGGGGCCGCCGCCGGGGCGGGCTGCGCGGGTGCCGGGTGGGCCGGAGCCGCCGGGGCGGAGCCGCCGTAGCCGGAGGACGCCGTAGGCGCGCCGTAGCCGGAGGACGCGGCAGGCGCGCCGTACCCGCCGACGGCGCCGGGCTGGCCACCGCCGTACCCGCTGCCGACCGGGGCCTGGCCGCCGCCGCCCGTCGGGTCTACGACCGCCTCGATCCGCCACTGCACACCGAACTGCTCGGTCAGCGCCTGCCGCAGCACGTCCTCGCTGCCGCTGCCGCCGAAGTTGTCGCGGGCGCCGGCGTTGACGAAGCCGAGCTGGAGGGTGGTGCCGTCGAAGCCGGTGACCTGGGCGTTCTGGCTGAGCAGGATCCAGGTGAAGCGGCGGCGGTTCTTGACCGCCTCCAGGATGTTCGGCCAGAGCACGCGGGGGTCGAGTCCACCGGTGGGCGCGGCGGCTGCCGGGGCGGGGGCGGCCGGAGGCGCGGACGCCACGGCCGGGGCCGGAGCGGGCGCCGGGGCACCGGTCGGGGGCTGGGCGGGGGCCTGGGCTGAGGCCTGCTGGGGCGCCGGGGCGCCCGGGGCCGCGGCCGTGGGCCAGCCGCCGGGGCGACGGGCCGCGCCACCCGCGGGCGCCGCGGTCGGCCAGGCGCCGGGCGCCGGGGCGGGAGCGGCGGCAGTGGGCGCGGGCGGAGGCGGAGGAGGGGTGGCCGGTGCGGCGGGGGCAGGCGCCGGAGGAGGGGCCGGCGCGGGATGCACGGGGGCCGGAGCCGCAGCTGGAGCCGGAGCCGGCTGCTGAGGGGCCGGCGGGGCCTGCGAGGTGTGCGGGGCATGCGAAGCCTGCGAGGCGTGCGGAGCCGGTGCGGGCGCCGCTCCCCCTCGTACCGCCGCCCGGGCGGCCGCCATCCCGCCGCCCTGGGGCACCTGGACCGGTGCCGCGGCCTGAGCGCCCATGTGGGCCTCGGGCCCGGGGACGTACCCCATCGCGGGCGCACCGCCCCCGCCCGAGAAGTTGACGCCCCGCTCCAGCCGGTCGAGGCGGGCCATCACGGACCGCTCGTCGCCATAGGCGGCCGGCAGCAGCACGCGCGCGCAGATCAGCTCCAGCTGGAGCCGGGGAGAGGTGGCGCCGCGCATCTCGGTCAGCCCCGCGTTGACGAGGTCGGCGGCGCGGCTGAGCTCGGCGGCGCCGAAGGTGCCAGCCTGGGCCTGCATCCGTTCCAGCACGTCGGCGGGGGCGTCGAACAGCCCCTTCTCCACGGCGTCCGGAACGGCGGCGAGGATCACGAGATCCCGCAGCCGCTCCAGCAGGTCGGCCACGAACCGGCGCGGGTCGTTCCCGCCCTCGATGATGCGGTCGACGACCTCGAAGGCGGCGGCGCCGTCCCCGGTCGCGAAGGCCTCGACGACGGAGTCGAGCAGCGACCCGTCGGTGTACCCGAGCAGGGAGGTGGCCATGGCATACGTCACACCCTCCTCGCCCGCGCCGGCGAGGAGCTGGTCCATGACGGACATGGAGTCACGCACGGACCCCGCACCGGCGCGCACCACCAGCGGCAGCACGCCGTCCGCGACGGGGATCCGCTCCTTCCCGCACACCTCGCCGAGGTACTCCCGCAGCGTGCCCGGCGGCACCAGCCGGAAGGGATAGTGATGGGTCCGTGACCGGATGGTCCCGATGACCTTCTCGGGCTCGGTCGTGGCGAAGATGAACTTGAGATGCTCCGGCGGCTCCTCGACGACCTTGAGCAGCGCGTTGAAGCCGGCCGACGTGACCATGTGGGCCTCGTCGATGATGTAGATCTTGTAGCGGCTGCCCGCGGGGCCGAAGAAGGCCTTCTCGCGCAGCTCACGGGCGTCGTCCACACCACCGTGAGAGGCCGCGTCGATCTCGATCACGTCGATCGAGCCCGGCCCGTTCCGCGCCAGGTCCTGACAGGACTGGCACTCCCCGCACGGGGTCGGCGTGGGCCCCTTCTCGCAGTTCAGGCACCGGGCCAGGATCCGCGCGCTGGTCGTCTTTCCGCATCCACGCGGACCGCTGAACAGGTACGCGTGATTGACCCGGTTGTTCCGCAGCGCCTGCTGCAGCGGGTCGGTGACATGCTCCTGCCCGATGACCTCGGCGAACGACTCCGGGCGATAGCGGCGGTACAGCGCGAGAGACGACACACATACGAGGTTATAGGCGCCCACTGACAACCCACCCCGCCGAAGCCCCCGCGCCCGGCACGGCCCGGCGCACGCAAGCGCCCCCCACGCACCCGCCAGAGCCAACCTACCCTTGCTGCCTTCCGGCCCTGGGGGAGTTCAGTCAGATAGCGCCGCGTGAGGGGCTCCGCACAGAGTACCCGACGTCAGGGGGTGGGAACGAGTTCGCAAGCACTCCTCTCGGTCATGTAATGTTCCCACCGGAGGATTCGCCTAGAGGCCTAGGGCGCACGCTTGGAAAGCGTGTTGGGGGCAACCCCTCACGAGTTCGAATCTCGTATCCTCCGCCAGCTCAGAGGGCCGGACCACGAAAGCGGTCCGGCCCTCTGGCGTTCGCCCGCCCCGGTTTCCGTCTCAGTCGCCCTTCGGGGACTCGCAGAGGACGTGTCCAACCTGCTGCACGACTTTCCTCAGCAGCGTCCCGGTCACGTGCATGTACCGGGCCCGCATGAGCGCCGCCCCCGGCCTCCCAGCCCATGACTACGTCGGCCACGACGTCCGGAACCCCAAGGATCAGCAGCGCGGTCGCGGCGGCATGGCGAGCGCCATGAAGACGGCCGTCTCGTACCCCCGCGTCCCGCAGAGCCGCTTCCAGACGTGGAAGTCGGTGTTCGGGCTCAGAGGCCAGCCGGTCGGTGAGGCGAAGACATACCCCTTGCCCTCCCAGTCGGTACCGGCCTCGATCCGTTCCGCCTCCTGCACCCCCTGATGCCGCCGCAGCAGCCTGATCAGCGGATCGGGCAGACCGACCGTGCGTCACCGGGCGCGGGACTCGGTCGTCGACGCCGGCCTCAATGTGCCGGCTGACCGCCGGTCAGAGCCGCGTCGAGCCGTTCGCCGGGTACGCGAACCATCTGCTGTGCATCGACACCGATACAGCCCGCACAGCCGAGTCCGTCGCCACGCCGGGAAGCCGAACCGTGAGCCGCTTCCATGCCAGACGTCGATGCACAGCAGATGGTTCGCGCACGGCGTCAGGAGACCCATGTCCGGCCGCCCGGATGGGGGGATAGTATCGGTGCAGATACTATCCCTGTCGATAGTATCCATAGAGGGAGGCTTGTCGTGCGTCGCTTCATCGGGCGGGACCGCGAGCTGACCGTGCTCGGCAGCGCCTTGCGGGCGGTGCGCGATGCCGTCGGGTCGGCGAAGCCGGGGCGGTGCGTCCTCATGCGGGGAAGGCGGCGGGTCGGCAAGTCCAGCCTCGTCGAGGAGTTCCTCCGGCGTACCGGGACGCCGTACCTCTTCTTCACCGCCGCGGGCGGCACCGCGGAGGACGAACTGACGGAACTGCTCGACGCCGTCGCCAGATCCACCCTGCCGGAGCGGGAACTGTTCTCCGAGGAGACCCCGACCCAGTGGAACGCGGCCTTGAGGCTGCTCGCGGAGATCCTTCCCGACGACAGCCCGAGCGTGGTGGTCATCGACGAGGTTCCGTATCTCATGGAACGCATCGACGCCTTCGAGGGCATGCTCCAGCGGGCATGGGACCGGCTGCTCAGCCGCAAACCGGTGCTTCTCCTCCTGGTCGGGTCCGATCTGTCGATGATGGAGGCGCTGAACAGCTACGACCGTCCCTTTCACCAGCGGGGCCGGGAAATGGTCGTGGGGCCGCTGAACCCGGCCGACATCGGCGAGATGCTCGGTCTGTCTCCGGCGGCCGCGTTCGACGCCGCTCTGATCACCGGGGGGCTTCCCCTGATCTGCGCCGAGTGGCGGGCCGGAGCGGATGTCCGCGAGTTCCTCCGCGACTCGCTGGACAACCCGATCTCGGCGCTGCTGGTCTCCGCCGAGCGCTCGCTGGCTGCGGAGTTTCCGCCGCAGGCGATGAGCAGGGAGGTTCTGCGTGCCATCGGTTCCGGGGAACGAACCTTCACCAACATCGCGCGCGCGGCCGGCGGCATCGCCCACACCACTCTGACCCGAGCCACTGACGTCCTGACCGAGAAACGGGTCGTCGCCACCGAGCTGCCCCTCTCGCTGAGGCCGTCGAAGGAACGCCGTTACCGGGTGGCCGACCCCTACCTGCGCTTCTGGCTCGCGTTTCTGGATCCGCACATGGCGGAGATCGAACGGATGCGGGGAGATCTCACGCTGAGCCGCATCCAGGAGCGGTGGACGAGCTGGCGTGGCCGCGCGATCGAACCCCTGGTGCGGGAGTCCCTCGCCCGTCTCCTGCCGGACGGATTCCTGCCCGCTGCCCCGGCGGTCGGCGGGTACTGGACCCGCAGCAACGACGTCGAAATCGACCTGGTGGGCGCCGACCGGCAGCCGGTGGCCAAGCAGTTGCTCTTCCTCGGCTCGGTCAAGTGGCTGGAGAACTCCGCGTTCGACAGCCACGACCTGGCGGCATTGCAGAAGCACCGGGCGGCGGTCACCGACGAGCCCGTACCGCTCGTCGCGGTCTCCCGCAGTGGGGTCGGCTGTTCCGGCCTCCAGGCCGTGTACGGCCCCGAAGAACTGCTCGGCGCCTGGCTCAGGACGTGAGCGGGAACTGAACCCCGGTGGTTGCAGTTCTGGTTGCATTCGCTGCCGTTCAGCACCGTCCACGACCTGCCCTCAGCCCCGCTCCACCGCAGGTCAGAACGCCCCCGTCCCTTCCCGAACCCCCAGACGAACATTTGGAAAGCGTGTTGGGGGCAACCCCTCACGAGTTCGAATCTCGTATCCTCCGCCAGCTCAGAGGGCCGGACCACGGAAGTGGTCCGGCCCTCTGGCGTTCGCCTGTCCGGGCCTCGGGACGGGTCCCCCGGCGGGCGTGACCCTTGCGGCGCGTGCGTCGGCGAGCCCAGACTTTTTGCTCGTGATCACTGAAGCCGACGGGGCTTCACTGACGGGGGGGGCGGCATGACGGTGTGGAGACGGGTGGGGCGGGACCTGCGGGGCCGGCGGAACCTCGATGTGTACGCGACGATCGCGGTCGCGCTGGGCACCAGCGTTCTCGCGGCGGTGGATGTGGCTCCGACGGGGAAGATCATGGCCGCTGTTCTGGCGGTCCTCGCCGTACTGGCCTTCAGCGCACTGGCCACCCGCACCATGGTCGAGGAGCTGGCCCGGGCCGGCGCCGGCGGAGGTGTCCGCTTCCTGTCGGACTTCCCGGACGATCTCAAGGAGCGGCGCGACGGGTCGGCGGACATCTATCTCGCCGGGGTCAGTCTGAGCCGGACGCTGGAGACCTCCTACCGTGCGTTCGAGAGCACCCTGTCCGCAGGAGGCCGCATCAGGATCCTGCTCACCGATCCGGACGCGGACGAGTCGGCGGTGACCACCCAGAACCGGCCGACACGACCGCGCCCGGACGAGGTGCGGGACGAGATACGTCAGTCGCTGCGTCTGCTCCGGCGCCTGCACACCGAGGCCGGAGGACGGCTGGAGGTACGCACCACCCGCACGGCGCTCAAGTTCGGCATGAACTACCTCGACGTCGACAAGGCCAATGCCCTGCTGTGCGTGCAGCTCTACTCCTTCGACGTGTCCGGCGAATCACGCCCCGTCTTCGCGCTCACCCTGGCCGACGGCTCGTGGTTCGAGACCTTCCGTGAGCAGGCGGAACGGATGTGGGACTCTTCGCAGCCGGTCCCGGCCCCCCGGTCGTAGCCCGTCGCACTCCCTTTCCGTTTCCGTCTCGCGCGGGGAAGTTCCGGCTACGACGGAGGGGCGTAGGGGTTCCCGTCCGGGGTCAGGGGGCCGTGCCACCACGTGGCCGGGGGTGGGACGGGGAACCAGTCGGGGCCGCGGTGGGTCAGCCACCAGTTGCCGATGGTGTGGAACTTGTCCTCGAAGTCGCGGTCCCAGTTGAGGAAGCCGGTGATGGGTGCTCGCAGGCGGGTGGCGCGGCCGCCCGCTTCGTAGATCACGACGGTGCGGCTGCCGAGAAGGGACTCGACCTGGATGGCCTGGACGTTCGACCAGGGGATGGTCCTGCGGCGGAGGGTGTGCACGACGGCCGCCGACGGCGTGAGCGTGACGCCGAAGGGTCGCGGGACGATCAGTCCCAGGAGCAGCAGGACGGCCCACATGGCCAGGGTGAGGAGCAGAGGACCGGGCGATCCCCCGCTCAGCCACAGCAGGGTCTGGAAGGCGGTGACCATGATGACGGGCAGCACGGACAGCAGGCGTTGGAGGCGCGTCAGCCGATAACGGACGCACTCCGCCGACGACATGGCCTCGGCCTGCGATCGTTCCCTCATCCCCCGCCCCTCCGTCCCCCGACCCCGCACGGGCCACGGCCGACGCCGGTCGACCGCTGCCAGGGCAGCATGGCGGACCATGAATGCGCTGTCCATCCGCCTGCCGCGAGGTCCGGGTCCGGGTCCCGGTCCGACAGCCGGGGCACACCGAGACGGCCGGCCGGTCCCACAGACGCGCGAGGGCAGGGCGGTGTCGACGATTCCTCGCCGGTCGCCCCGCGGTCCCGCGTCGGTCAGTCGTTGCGCAGCCGCTTGCGGTACGAGGTGATCGCGGTGAGGGCGAAGAACAGCAGTGAGCCCAGTACCAGGACCGTGAACGGGTTCAGCAGCGACTCCAGCCACCCG
The DNA here is from genome assembly GCF_043201555.1 of Streptomyces sp. NPDC048288. Taxonomy (NCBI): domain Bacteria; kingdom Bacillati; phylum Actinomycetota; class Actinomycetes; order Kitasatosporales; family Streptomycetaceae; genus Streptomyces; species Streptomyces sp. NPDC048288. The sequence continues at coordinate 998,135 of NZ_JBICZD010000002.1, read as the reverse complement.
GGCAGGTCCACGAAGAGGGGCAGCAGGGCCAGCACCGTCAGCGGGATGAACCCCACCATCACGGCGGCGAGCCCGGCCCAGACGGCCTGCTGGCGGGCGTTGCGGCGGTCGATGGCGACGGCGGCTGCGGGGCTCGGCGCCCAGTCCGCGCCGCGCAGCTCCTCCCAGGCCCCCAGCAGGATCCCGAGTTCGCGCTCCACGTTCACGTGCTGGTCGTCGAGGAAGGGCAGCAGGACCTTGCTGCCGTCCCTGCCGTAGGCGTGCACGAGCACACCGGCGGCGTCGCTCTGCATCGCCGCGGCCGGATTGGCCTCGGCTCTGATGTCCTGGATGTCCTCCCAGGCCAGCCGCCGGCGCCTCGCCATGCCCCGCACATGGATCGCCTTGAGGTCCGCCACGGTGGAGCAGCGCAGGGTGGCGTGGAAGAGCCATCCCATGAGGGCCGCGGCGGCGATCAGGATGCCGGCCTTGACCGAGGCGGACAGGTCGTCGGGGGGCAGCACGACAGCGAGCAGCCCCAGCATGCTCAGGGCGATCGCCCACAGGAACGCCCGCATCCTGGACCGCTTCATCCGGTACTCGCGTGGCAGCGCCTCGTACCCCACCACCCACCACCCCCCTGCCCGGCGACCGCACCCGGTCACCGCTCAGGCACATGGTGTTCCCCCAACTCTCCTGTGTCGAGGGCCCGTTGGGTGACGATCGGCGTCCGGCCGCACGGCCGGCCCGCTTCGGTCAGGCGGCGATCCGGATCTTCCGCGCCACTGTCACCTGGTCGAGGTCCGACACCCGTACCGTCACGTTCATCGTCCACTCGCCCGCGATGGGGAGGTTGACGGAGTTGGTGGCCCAGTAGCCGCCCTGGTCGGTCAGGTTGGCGGGGAGGGGGCCGATCTTCTGGGCGGCGAGGGTGAAGGAGAGGCGGAGTTCGGGGACGGTGGAGATGCCGTTGTCGGGGCCGAAGACAACCGCCTGCACGGAGTTCTTGCCGACCCGGCCCGGGTCCAGGGTGATCTGCACCTTGCCGTGGCCGTTCGGGGTGCCGACGTCGAACGGGACCATGGCGATGGCGGTCGCCGGGATGCCGGTCGTGCCCGTCGCCGCCCCCGACTCGGCCGCCTCGGCCGCCGCCCGGCCGGGCAGCGTGCCGGTGAGGATCGTCGTGATGACCAGGACGGCCACGCCGATGGCGACCTCGGCGAGGACCGAGCGGCGCAGGGCCCGGTGGGGGGACGGGGTGGGGGGTTCCGCCGCCGGGAGGCCAGGGAGCGGCGCGTCTGTGGTGTCCGGGGCGTCCGTGGTGTCCGTCGTGCTCGGGTCGTCCGTGGTGATCGGGGCGCCCGTGGTGATCGGGGCGTCCGTGGTGTTCAGGGCTCCCGTTGCGTTCAGGGCCTCCGTCGTGTTCACGGCCTCCCGGGTGTCCAGGGGCGGGGCTCCGACCGTCTCCGGGACACGGTCGCGGGATGCCGTGGCCGTGGCCGGGGCGGAGGTAGGGGTCGTCGCCAGTTTCGCCGTCCAGCGGCGGGACTGGGAGGCCGCCGCCAGCAGCAGGGTCACCGCGCCGAGTTTGACGAGAAGGAGCCTGCCGTACGAGGTGTCGGTGAGCGCCTGCCAGGAGCCGAGGCCGCGCCAGGACTGGTAGACGCCGGTGACGACGAGGACCGTGACCGAGGCGAAGGCCACCCGGGAGAAGCGGGCGACGACGGCGGCCGGGAGCGGGGTGGCGGTGGTCCGGCGGAGGGTGAGGAGGAGGGCCGTGAGGCCGCCCAGCCAGAGGGCCATCGCCAGCAGGTGGAGCACCGAGGACGTCATCGCCACCGGGACCTGGATGCCCGCCGAGGCGTGTTCCGCCGACGCCCAGGTCAGGGCCAGGGCGATGGAGAGGGCGGCGGCGGTCGCCAGGAGGGGGCGGGACCACTGCTTGCGGCTACGGAAGCGGAGGTAGAGGGCCGCAGTGACCGCGAGGAGCGCGACCCTGGCCAGCAGCGCCAGCCCCGGCCGTCCGGTCGCCGCCTTGGCGAGCGCCGAGAGGTCGAGGGCCGTCGCCGGGGACGTGCCCTCCTCGTACGGGGAGCGGAGGACGAAGAGGAAGAGGGTGGCGGCCAGGAGCGCCCACCAGGCCGTCAGGAGCGGCCCGCGCAGGGGACCGGCGTCCGGGGGGCGGCAGACGGTGATGAAGGCGACCGCGCCGACCAGCAGGGCCACGGCGAGGTAGGCGACGTAGCGGCCCATGTTGTAGAGGCTGTCGGTCGCCGGGTTCTCGACCGGGCCGGTGGGGACGGTCGCCGTGGTGGCCGACGGCTTGCCCACGGAGAAGGTGAGGGCGCCGGAGACGGGGTGGCTGTCCGCCGACACGACCCGCCACGCCACGGTGAACGTGCCGGTGCCGAGCTTCTTCGGGAAGGTGATCCGGGCGGTGTCCGAGCCGGCGGGGCCGTGTTCGGCGTCGCTCGTGGTCACCCGGTGGTTGGTGGGGTCGTACACCCGGAACGAGTCGTCGAGCAGGCCGACGGACTCGGTGAAGGTGAGGGTGACCGCTCCGGGGGACGTCTTGAGTACGGCGCCGTCGGCGGGGTCGCTGTCGCGGAGGGCCGCGTGCGCGGAGGCGGGGGCGGCCGATGCGAGGAGGAGGGCGGCGAGGAGGGTGCCGACGAGGGCGAGGGCGCGTAGAGCCCTGTGCTTCGTCGGCACCGGCTGCTGCCGGTCGTGTTCTTCGCCCACGTCACCGTCCTGAGTTCGGAAACACGCGTTCATGGGTCATACGGATGGGAGGCGATTGGCACTCATTTTGTCTGCGGGTTGGTGGGGGCTGGTCGCGCCCACGCGGCGGAGCCGCATTGTCGACACAGCCCCGCGCCCCCTTCGGGGCGCTCCAGTTCGGGCGTTGGAAGACATCACCACGTCGGCCGTGCCGACACCCCTCCGTCCACCACCAGGTCGTGGCCCGTGATCCAGGACGCGAGCGGTGATGTCAGGAAGAGCACCGCGTTCGCCACGTCCTCCGGGCTGCCCAGCCGGCCCGTCGGTGCCGCCTCCTGCCATCTGCGCACCCCCTCCGGCCAGGACTCGCTCAGCCCCTCCCGGTCGATCAGGCCGGGGGAGACGGTGTTCACGCGGATGCCGAAGGGGCCGTACTCCAGGGCCGCCGCTCGCGCGTGCATGACCACCGCCGCCTTCGCCGCACTGTAGTGGGCGTGGCTGGGGGCCGGGTGGGTGGCCTCGATGGAGGCGATGTGGGTGATCGTGCCGCCGGCGGACTGGGTGCGCATGAGCTCGGCGGCGGCCTGGGTGCAGGCGAAGACACTGGTGAGGTTGGTGTCGACGACCGCGCGCCAGTCGGCCGCGGTCATGCCGGGCAGCGGCTGTACGGGTTGTACGGCCGCGTTGTTGACCAGGGCCGTCAGGCGGCCGCCGCAGCGGTCCGCGGCCTCGCGGACGATGCGGTGGCAGGTCCGCTCGTCGCCGAGGTCGCCCTGGACGACGACCGCCCGGTCGCCGCCGATGGCCGCGGCCGTCTCGCGCGCCGCCGCCACCGCCGTGTGGCAGTGCAGCGCCACCGCCGCGCCCTCCGCCGCCAGGCGCCGGGCGATGGCCCGGCCGATACCGCCGCTCGCGCCCGTGACCAGGGCGGTCTGTCCGTCCAGCAGGTGGGTCATGGGCGGCAGAGTTCCGTGATCCGGGCGGCCTCGGCGGGGTAACGCGCCGTGAGGTGGGCCGCGTTCCCGTGTTCGTACCCCTCGTAGGTGAATCCGGGGGCCATGGTGCAGCCGAAGAGGGTCCAGGCGCCGGCGGCCGCCACCCGGGCACCCACCCAGGTGCCGGCCGGGACGGTGAGCTGGAGGTGCTGGCCGTGCCGTATGTCCGGGCCGAGGACGGGGCTGCGGGTGGTGCCGTCGGGGTCGAGGAGCAGGAGGCGGAGCGGGTCGCCGAGGTAGAAGTGCCAGATCTCGTCGGAGGGGAGGCGGTGCAGGGCCGAGTAGTCGTCGGTGGTGAGGAGGGCGACGATCGCGGTGCCCTCGGGGCGGCCGTCGGCGCGTTCCGGACCGGCCCAGGTACGCCGGAACAGGCCGCCCTCGCGGGGGATCGGCTCCAGGTCGATAGGGGTCTCCCCGGTTCGAGCGAAGCCGAGAACTGGGGAAGGGCGACGATGTCCTCAGGCGTCATCATCCGGGAAGGCTACCTGCCGGGTGAGAAAGGCCAGTTGAGCGTGCTTTTCCGGCAGGTGGACGTCCGGCAGGTCGATCTCGGGGAGTACGACGGCCGGGCCGAGCGTGAAGCCCTGGCGCCGGAAGCGGGCGATCGCCCGCTCGTTGCGCACGTCCGGGTCCACGACGATGCGCCGGCGGCCGAGGGTACGCAGCGCGTAGGCCGTGAAGGTGCCGAGAAGCGCCTCCGACCAGCCCGGGCGCGGACCTTCGGCGCCGGGCGGGGCGAGCAGGACGTGGATGCCGATGTCGCCGGGGCGGACGTCGTAGCATTCGCTCACGCGGTCGGCCGTCGGCTCGTATGTCTGGAGGAGCGCGACCGGGGTGCCGTCCTTCTCGGCGAGGTGGGCGTGGTGGGTGTCGAGGGTGGTCATGTGGGCGTAGATCTCGGCGACCTGGGGGCGGGTGAGGCCGGTCATGCCCCAGAAGACGGCGCGTTCCTCACTGACCCAGGCGTGGACGACGGCGGAGTCGCGCGCCGGGTCGAGGGGCCGGAGACGGACGGTACCGAAGCCGTCCACCGCCTCCTCGTGGACGGAGGCGCGAAGGTTCGCCTGGGCCTGGGCCTGGGCCTGCGGCTGCGGCTGCGGCTGCGGCTGGGTCTGGGTCTGTTCAGGCATCGGTGTTCTCCACGAGTTCCAGGCGGTCCCAGTCGGTGCTGACGGGGACGAGTTCTCCCTTGAGCCACAAGGGGAGTTGGTCGGTGTGGTGCGGTGTGCCGGCCACGCCGTCGGAGCCGAGCGGGACCACCCAGAGGCTGTGGTCGCGGTCGGCCAGGTCCCAGACGTAGCGGGCGGCCGGGCCGCGCGCGGAGCGGTCGGTGAGACCGGGGACGGCGGAGGTGCACAGCACGCAGTCGTGGTCGCCGGACAGCGCCGGTCCTTCGTACGACGGTTCGGGCAGCGCCTGCCAGGGGGCGAGGCGGTGGGTGTCGCCCCAGGTGCGGGTCGGTCCGTCCGCGGCGACCTCCTCGATCGCCGCCCGTACGGCGGCGGGGCGGTCGACGCCGTACAACTCCTCGGCCCGCAGCAGGTGTTCGAGGGCGAAGGCGATCCGGGGGGTGAGGGCCAGCCAGGGGAGCAGGACCTCGGGGTACGCGGGGGGTTCGGTGAGGGCGGCGAAGGCGGGGTGCGCGGCGAGGTGTCGTACGACCGTGGTGCGTACGGCCGCGTAGACCGCGGCGTCGGTGCTGCCGGCGTCCATCCGGCGGTCCCAGGCGAGGAGGCGGTCGCGGAGCCGGGCGGCCTCGGGGGTGAGGTCGTCCAGGGCGGCCAGGTGGTCCAGGAGAGGGGCGGCGGAGGCGAGATGGGTGTCCATGTGGATCGCGGGCAGGTCGGCGGCGGACCAGGTGCGGCGCTCGTCGAGGAGGGCGCGGATGCGGTCGGCGCGGTGGGGTGGGGCGAACTCGACGCCGAGGGGGGTGGCCGGGCCGCGCTGGTTCGCCATCACGGCCGCGCCGTCGGTGAGTTCGCCGTACGGCGTCTCGTGCCAGCCGTGCCATGCGTGGCCGGGCAGCCAGGCGGGGGCGAGACGAGTGCGGTTGGTGCGGGAGCGGACGGGGACGCGGCCGGCGACGCGGTGCAGGGTGCCTCCGGCGGTGTCGGCGGCGTGGACGACGTTGACGGGCTCGGCCCAGGCGTCGAAGGCGCGGTCGACGTCCGTGACGTGGCGGGCGCGGAGAAGGGGGAGGAGGGCGCTGAAGCCGAGGTCGTGGGTGACGCGGGGCGGGTAGCGCAACGCGAGCGCCTCGGCTTCGCCCTCGGCGTGGGGTTCGGCGCCGTCGGCGGCTGCCGGTGCGTGGTCAGCCGCGGCTGCGGCCGCTTCGGTGATCACCGGCCCCCGGGGCGTTTCCAGGAGTTCGATCCGCAGGGACGGCTGTCCGGCTATCTCGACCGTCTCCGTGTGGCGTTCGGTCTCGGTCCAGGCGCCGTCCGGGCCGAGCGCGGCCACCGCTCCCGTCTCCGTGCGGCGCAGCCGTTCCCGGTAGAGGTCCTGGTAGTCGGCCATGGCGTTGGTGATGGACCAGGCGACCGTGCCCGTGTGGGCGAAGTGGGCGATGCCGGGGACGCCGGGGACCGCGAGGCCGAGCACGTCGAACTCCGGGCAGGAGAGGCGGATCTGCTGGTAGACGCCGGGGGACTCGATGAAGCGGTGCGGGTCGCCGGCGAGCAGGGCGTGGCCGGTGGTGGTGCGGGAGCCCGCCAGCAGCCAGCCGTTGCTGCCCACGGTGGCGGGGCCGTCCGTGGCGAAGAGCGGGACCGACTCCTCGCCCAGGTGCCGGATCGCCTCCTCGCGCCACAGCTTGGCCGGGAAGCCGGCGAACAGGATGTGGGTGGCCAGCCAGATGCCCAGGGGGTGCCAGGGCTCCCAGGTGCCGGGGGTCAGGCCGGTGCGGGCGAACTCGGGGGTGCGGGCGGCTCCGGTCGCCAGTGCCTCGTTGACGCCGGCCACGTACGCCCGTACCCAGTCCGCCGTCTCGGGGTCCTGTCTCTCCAGCGCCTCGAAGCAGCGCCTCGCGGTGTCCGCCAGGCGGGCCCGGCGGGCGAAGACGTCCCAGGCGACGGCCGGGGAGCCGAGGAAGGAGGCCGAGGTGCCCTGCGCCCTGTGCCGCTCCACCTCCAGCTGCCAGGCCCGGTCGCGGGCCGTGACCCGGCCCTGCGCGCGGGCGAGTTCGCTCGCGTCGTCCGCCCGGAGGTGCGGGATGCCCCAGGCGTCGCGGTACGTCTCGATGGTCACCCGGTGACCCCCCTTGTCTGAGGTTAGGCTTACCTAAGATGAATCGTGCAGGAATCGTACGTGAGGGGTGAGAGAGCCGAGGAGGGCGGGCCGTCGCGAGTGCGCGAGGCCGGGCGAGCCGCGCGAGTCGGGCGGGACCGCGCGAGTCGGGCGGTCCCGCGCGGGACCGGTCCGGGCGCGGGATCATCGGTGCATGGACGCCAATGCCGACACCCCCGCCGCCCTGCACCTCGCCCAGGATCCCGAGGCCGACGAACTCCTCAGCCGCAGCAGGCTCGCCGCGCTCACCGGCATGCTGCTGGACCAGCAGGTGCCGATGGAGTGGGCGTTCAAGGGGCCCGCCACCATCGCGCACCGCATGGGCACGGACGATCTGGACGCGCACGAGATCGCCGCCCAGGATCCGGAGGCCTTCGCCGCGCTGCTCTCCGAGAAGCCGGCGGTGCACCGCTACCCCGGGTCCATGGCCAAGCGGATCCAGCAGCTGTGCCAGTACCTCGTCGAGCACTACGACGGTGACGCCGAGGGCGTCTGGCGCGGTGTCGGCACCGGGGCGGAGCTGCTGAAGCGGCTCCAGGAACTGCCCGGGTTCGGGAAGCAGAAGGCGCAGATCTTCCTGGCGCTGCTGGGCAAGCAGCTGGGGGTGACGCCGCAGGGGTGGCGGGAGGCCGCGGGAGCGTACGGGGAGGCGGAGTCGTTCCGGTCGGTGGCCGACATCACCGGGCCCGAGTCGCTGGCGAAGGTGCGGGCGCACAAGCAGGAGATGAAGGCGGCGGCGAAGGCGGCGAAGGCCGGGGGCAAGTGAAGGCGACGGCCCTCACCTGGCCCCCGGGGCTCCTCCCCTGACCCGGCCCAGGGCTCCTCCTCACCCGGTCGGCCCCTCCCTGCTGGCACGGCCGACCCCGCCGGTCTCAGCTGGAGACATGACCGAGCCTCCCAGCGCCGGCCCCGCCGACGACGACCGCAAGGTGCACGCCGGTGGTGTCCGGCATGAGTCCGAACCGCCCTTCGAAGGGCCGTTGCACGCCCTCGCGCAGGCCGCGTGGCAGACCGTTCTGCTCACCGGGATCGCCTCGCTGATCCTCGGCGTCCTGGTGCTCGTCTGGCCGGGTGCCTCGCTGCTCGCGGCCGGTGTGCTCTTCGGCATCTACCTGATCGTCAGCGGCGTCTTCCAGCTGGTGGCCGCCTTCGGCACCCACAAGGCGACCTCGCTGCGCGTACTGGCCTTCATCAGCGGCGCGCTGTCGATCCTGCTGGGCCTGTTCTGCTTCCGCGGCCCGCTGGAGTCGATCCTGCTGCTCGCCCTGTGGATCGGGATCGGCTGGCTGATCCGCGGGATCACCCAGACCATCGCCGCCGTGCACGACCCGGCGATGCCCGCCCGGGGATGGCTGATCTTCCTCGGCATCGTCACGTTCATCGCCGGCGTCGTGCTGATCGTCTCGCCGTTCAAGTCGGTCGCCGTGCTGACGCTGGTCGCCGGTATCTGGCTGGTCGTCGTCGGCATCGTGGAGATCATCGCCTCGTTCGGCATCCGCGGCCGGGCCAAGCACATCCCGCGGGCCGTGTGAACGGCGTCAACCCGGCGCCTCGCCGGTACGCCGAGCGAGCGGATCTCGTGCCCGGCGCGATGAACACCGGCCGCCGCGCGGGGAGATGACCGTCATGAGCAGCAGCACCGCGGCCAGGCGTGGCCCGCGACCGGGCCATGCCTGGCCGCGGGCGCTCGTACTGCTGCTCGCCCTGCTGCTGCCCGCCGTCCCGACGGCCGCCGAGGCACTCACCGCGGCCGCCCCGGCCGTCTCGGCCGAGACCGTCGAGCACGACGTCCTCCACACCCCGCTACGACCGCCCGCCCGCGCCGTCCACCGCGCCGACGTACCCCAGCGCCCCGCGCCGCTCCCCGACCCGGCGCCCGCCGGGCCGGCCGGTCGCGGCCTGCGGCCGCGTGCGACGGCGCCGTGTCCGCCGTACGCCATGCCCCTCCTGCGCACCGTGGTCCTGCGCTGCTGACCGACCGTCCGGCCCCGCACTCCCCCAGGCCAGTCGGCTCACCCTCCGTCAGCTCTACGCAAGGAACACAGTCATGTCCTCAGACCCGTACGCGATCCTGCGCGCCCTGTTGCGCGCCGAAGCCGTCCGCAGCACGCCCAAGCCGGAGGTGAAGGCGGCGGAGCCGCCGCGGCCGCGGCCCCAGGACCAGAAGCACGGTTGATCCATGAGGCGGGGGTGGGCCGGGGTCGTCCGGCTCACCTGCGCCGGCGCGCCGTACCGAACAGGGACCGGGTGATCTCGCGGCCGAGCTGTGTGCCCACCGACCGGGCGAGGGACTTGAACATCCCGCTGCCGACCACCTGTTCGACCAACGACGGCTCTTCCTTCCCGGACTTCCCGGCCTTCCCGGCCTTCGCGGCTCTCTGGTCCTCGGCTGCGGCCTCCGGTGCGGCGGCCCGCGTCCGCTGCAGCCGCTCGTACGCCGACTCGCGGTCCACAGCCTGTGCATAACGCCCGTGGAGCGCGGACGCGCGCACCGCCGCGTCGAGTTCCGCCGCGTCGACCGGCCCCATCAGCGACTCGGGGGCGCGCAGCCGGGTCGCCGCGACCGGTGTCGGGGCGCCGTCCTCGCTGAGCACGGTGACCACGGCCTCGCCGGTGCCGAGCCCGGTGAGCAGCTCTTCGAGGTCGTACGACGACTTCGGGAAGGTCTGCACGGTGGCCCGGAGCGCCTTCTGGTCCTCGGGGGTGAAGGCCCGGAGCGCGTGCTGGACGCGGTTGCCGAGCTGGCCCAGGACGTCCGACGGTACGTCCTTCGGGGTCTGCGTCACGAAGAAGACGCCGACTCCTTTCGAGCGAATCAGGCGCACGGTCTGCGTGATCGAGTCGAGGAACGCCTTCGACGCGTCGTCGAAGAGCAGATGCGCCTCGTCGAAGAAGAAGACCAGCTTCGGCTTGTCGGCGTCGCCGATCTCGGGGAGGTCGTGGAAGAGGTCGGCGAGCAGCCACATCAGGAAGGTGGAGAAGAGGAGCGGCTTGTCCTGGACGGCGGGGAGTTCCAGGACCGAGACGACACCGCGGCCGTCCTGCGCCGTACGCAGGAGGTCGGCCGTGTCGAACTCCGGCTCGCCGAAGAAGTCCGCCATGCCCTGCGCCTCGAAGGCGGTGAGGGAGCGCAGGATCACGCCGGCGGTGGCCGTGGACAGCCCGCCGATGTCCTTCAGCTCGGGCCGGCCCTCGTCGGAGGTGAGGAAGGCGACCACCGCCCGCAGGTCCTTGAGGTCGATCAGCTCCAGGCCCTTGGTGTCGGCGTAGTGGAAGATCAGGCCGAGGGACTGCTCCTGGGTCTGGTTGAGCCCGAGGACCTTCGACAGCAGCACCGGTCCGAAGCTGGTGATCGTGGCGCGGACGGGGACGCCGTGGCCGAGGCCGCCGAGCGCGAGGAACTCGGCCGGGAAGCCGGTCGCCGTCCACTCCTGCCCGACCTCGCCCGCCCTCCCCCGGACCCGTTCCCCCGCCTGCCCGGGGCGGGCGATGCCGGACAGGTCGCCCTTGACGTCCGCCAGAAACACCGGGACGCCCTGCGCCGAGAGCTGCTCGGCGATCAGCTGGAGCGTCTTGGTCTTGCCGGTGCCGGTGGCGCCGGCGACCAGGCCGTGGCGGTTGAGCATCGGGAGCGGGATGCGGACCTGGGCGTCGGCACGGCACCGCCCGTCCCAGAGCAGGGCACCGAGGTCCAGCGCCTGGCCGGTGAAGGCGTACCCGGCAGCGATCGCGGCGACCTCGGCATCCGCTCCAGGGGGCTTGTCACCGGCTCCACCGGCACTCATCATCGGACCCTCGGTTCCCGTTTTGCCTCTTTGTCTCTTTTTACGACGTCTTTTCCAGCGTCGCACTCGGTCGCCATGGCTGCGCCCGGAACGTCAGGACCGGTAGGCTTTCCGTGTGATCTTCAAGCGCATCGGAAACGGCCGGCCGTACCCCGACCACGGCCGGGAGAGCACCCGGCAGTGGGCGGACGTCGCACCGCGCCCGGTCCGCCTCGATCAGCTCGTGACGACCAAGGGGCAGCTCGACCTGGAGACCCTGCTCGCCGAGGACTCGACGTTCTACGGCGACCTCTTCGCGCACGTCGTGAAGTGGCAGGGCGACCTGTACCTGGAGGACGGGCTGCACCGCGCGGTCCGCGCCGCCCTGCAGCAGCGCCAGGTGCTGCACGCACGCGTGCTCGAACTCGACTGAGCCGTCCGGGGATCCGCCCGGACACCCTGTCGCCACCCGCCGTTCCGCGCCGGTTGCCCCTTTCGGGTTGGACCGCGCACCGTCGGATGATCATCTATTAGTCAACGCCCCCGTGGCGCACTACGCTGCGCTCATGAGCATGCTGACTCCCCCCGGCATGGGCGGCCAGTACCGGATCACAGGGGACAAATACCCTCGCATGCGCCCGCGCCGGCGGCGTGCCCGGCTGACCCTCTCCGTGGTCGCCTCCGTCACCGCGCTCGGCCTGGTCGGCTGGGGCACCCTGCAGCTCATCGACGTCTTCACGGGCGGCGGCGGGACGGCCTCGGCGGCCGGTTCGGCGGGCGACTGCGTGAAGCGGGCCACCGCGAGCGCGAGTCCGAGTCCCGCGGCCGGGGCGACGGCGGCGGCGCTGCCGAAGCCGGCCCAGATCACGGTGAACGTCTACAACGCCACGACCCGCACGGGCCTGGCCAAGGACACCGCGGACGAGCTGAAGAAGCGCGGCTTCAAGATCGGCGACGTCGGCAACGCGCCGGCCCGGTTCGACCAGAAGATCAAGGGCACGGCGATACTGCTCGGCCCCGCCACCGCGCTGAAGACCTCGCTCCCGGTGCTGGCCACCCAGCTGACGGCCGCCGACCAGCGCACCGAGGCGGGCCGCAAGGGCGCCGCCGTCGACCTCATCATCGGCAACGCCTTCAAGACCCTGACACCCCAGGCGACAGCCGCCAAGGCGATCACGGCCCTGTCGGACCCCGAGCCGAAGGCGTCGAAGAAGACCTGCTGAGGGCGGGGCACCGCCGCCCCTCGTAAGGGGCGCTGGGGGTACCCCCGGCCGAAGGCTGGGGGAGGAACTGCGCGACCAGCCACGACGAACCCGCACCCGCGAACGCACCCCTGGCGCCATGGCGCCCGGCCTTCTACTCAGCCGCGCCGTAAAGGCGATCGCCCGCGTCCCCCAGCCCCGGCACGATGTACCCGTGCTCGTTCAGGTGGTCGTCCACCGCCGCCGTCACGACCGTGACCGGCGTGCCCGCGAGCTCGCGCTCCATGACCTCGACGCCCTCCGGCGCGGCCAGCAGGACCACCGCCGTCACGTCGTCCGCGCCGCGCCGGATGAGCTCGCGGATCGCCGCGACCAGCGTGCCGCCCGTGGCCAGCATCGGGTCGAGGACGTACACCTGGCGCCCGGAGAGGTCCTCCGGCATCCGCGAGGCGTACGTGGACGCCTGCAGCGTCTCCTCGTTGCGGATCATGCCCAGGAAGCCCACCTCGGCGGTCGGCAGCAGCCGGACCATGCCGTCCAGCATGCCGAGCCCGGCCCGCAGGATCGGCACCACCAGCGGGCGCGGGCGGGCGAGCTTGACGCCGGTCGTGCGGGCGACCGGGGTCTGGATGTCGACGGCCTCGGTCCGCACGTCCCGGGTCGCCTCGTAGGCGAGCAGGGTGACCAGTTCGTCGGCGAGCCGGCGGAACGTCGCGGAGTCGGTGCGCTGGTCGCGCAGCGTGGTGAGCTTGTGGGCGACCAGAGGGTGGTCGACGACGTGGAGACGCATGTCCACAACAGTAACCGTGCCCGGCCGCCCTTCGCGCTGGCCCGCGCTGGCCCGTACCGGCATCAAACCCCCCGTCCGGGGGAAAGTGGGAGTGACGGACGGGGGTGATGGGACCGTGCCGGAGCTGCCCGAACTGCCAGAGCCGCCTGAGACGACCGGGCCGGACGCCGAGCGGCGCCGCCGCCGGGCGCTGTTCCTGCGCGAGCTCGCCGAGGCGCGGGCGCTGCGCGACCGGGTCCAGCCCCGCCGCGCCAGGACGGCCCGGCTGCGGCACGCTCTGCGTATGCGGACGTTCCGCTGGTAAGAGCCGGTAACGCGGTAAGACACGGTAAGAGTCGTAAAGCTGATCCTTCGGCAAAGATCCACTGCTTGTGGCGCGTTGCGGTCCGCCATGGGGAAGTCCGTGCGTGGGCTGCGGGAAAACCCGCGTACGATCCGCAGGTGGCGGCAACGAGTGCGCTGGTGAGTCCGTTCGCGGACACATGAACGCCTCTTTGCATACGTGCGATCAAAACTGCCAGACACAGGGAGCCGAAGACGTCCCCTGAACGCCTTGTTTCTGCCACGATTCCGAGTGGGTGGGGCTCGGAGCACAGCTCTCCCCGCCCAGAACCTCCGCCGGGGGGACCCCCAACCGGCACGCCTAAGACCAGTGGGAGAGTCACGGTGTACTTCGCCGCACTGCTCGCGCGCACCGAAGACGGGTGGGAAGCGAGCGACACAGAGCTCGACGATGTGGAGACCCTGTCGGACCTGGCCGACCTGGCCCGGGAATCGGCCTCCGAGGCCGACGACACGGTGCTCGTCTTCATCGAGCAGGAAGACGCTTGGTTCGGCGTCGTGCGCGTCGACGGCGAGGAGGACCCCCGGGTCTTCGTCTCCAACGCCGCAGCCGCCGCCCGCAGCTCGTACGGCGAGCTCCTGCTCACCGACGAAATGCTCGGAAGGGAGCCCAAGGACGAAGCCGACGACCTGGACACCCTCGACCTCGACGGCACCGAGGACGGTGAGCCGGAGACGGAGGAGGACGACGACCCGGACAACTCCGCCGTGCCGGCCGGACCGGTCGGCGACCCCGCGATCCTGGACGACCTGGGCGTGAGCGCCAAGGAGCTGCTCACCCTCGACGAGGACGCGCTCGGCGAGATCGCCGAGGCCCTGGGCGCCTCGGACGTCCTGGAGACCGTCCGCTGACCCTCCACGAGGCATCCGGGTCCCCCGACCCGGTACGCGACCGCTGGCGGGCCGCGATGCGGCTCGCCCTGGACGAGGCCGGACAGGCCGTCCGGGGCGGGGACGTCCCCGTCGGCGCCGTCGTACTGTCCCGGGACGGTACGACGGTCCTCGCGACCGGTCACAACGAACGCGAGGCCACCGCCGACCCCACCGCGCACGCCGAGGTGCTCGCCCTGCGCCGGGCGGCCGCGGCGCTCGGGGAGTGGCGGCTCACCGGCTGCACCCTCGTGGTCACGCTGGAGCCCTGCACGATGTGCGCGGGCGCCCTGGTCCAGTCCAGGGTCGACCGGGTCGTCTACGGCGCCCGCGACGACAAGGCCGGAGCCGCCGGCTCGCTCTGGGACGTCGTACGGGACCGGCGCCTGAACCACCGCCCCGAGGTCGTCGAGGGCGTCCTGGCGGAGGAGTCCGCCCGCCTCCTCGCGGATTTCTTCCGCGACCGCTGAGGCCCGCCCCCGAGCCCCCGAATACCGATTTCAGAGCACGGCCCCCCGTGCTGTAAGGTCTCCCTCGGTAGCGTGTCCGAGCGGCCGAAGGAGCTCGCCTCGAAAGCGAGTGTGGCGCAAGTCACCGAGGGTTCAAATCCCTCCGCTACCGCTTCGAGAAAGGGCCCCGTCGAAAGACGGGGCCCTTTTCGTGTTTCGGTATCCGGGAGGACGGAGTTCTCCGGGGCGAGGGTGATCTCCGGACGACGGCAATCTCCGGAAACGGGGGCTTCCGATCCGGCCACGCGCCCCCGAACGCGCCCCGGTGGTCGGTAAAGGGCTTCGACCAGCGGGGCGTTGGCCCTTGAGGGGGGCGTGAGGGCTACACTCGCGCCCGGCAGAGAGCGCACAGGGTACGCAGACACGCCGGCTGAGGCGGGCACAGGGGAGGCCGCGGTGGCGGTGAATGCCAAGAAGATCGCCACGTATGTGCTCGTGGTCTTCGCGCTGTACGTGATCATCACGGATCCGGCCAAGGCGGCCGACTACGTCCAGATAGGCTTCGAGGGCATATCGGACGCGGCCAAGGCCATCGGGCAGTTCATGACCTGGCTCGTGAACGGAGCCAAGTAGCGCACCCCCCACCAGGAGCATCGATGATCCGCCATCTGGTTCTTTTCAAGCTCAACGACGGCGTCGGACGCGACGATCCGCGCGTCGTCGCGGGCGCCGATGCCTTCTTCGCGCTCGGCGACCGGATCGAGGAGCTGCGCTCCTGGGAGTGCGGCTGGAACATCACCGACCGGCCCATCGCGTACGACTTCGCGATCAACTCAGCGGTCGAGGACACGGACGCGCTGAAGCGGTACGTGGAGCACCCGGACCACCAGGCCGCCGCCGGGCAGTGGCGGGAGTTCGCCACGTGGGTGATCGCCGACTACGAGTTCTGAGCGCCCCGCCCGCTTCGGAGCACGGCCCCCCGCCGGGAACGGCGGGGGGCTTTTGCGTGCCTTATGCCTCAACTTGCCCACATTCATTCCGACTCGCACTCAACACGACGCTATGGGGTGCTTGCACACAGTGCACATGTCTTGTGATGCTATGACCGCTTTTGACGGATGATTGACCGATGAAGAGGTGGCGTTGACCGTGTCGGCCAGTTCTGCGCCGCCCCAGGAAGAGGCGCCCGCCCCCACCCAGACCGCCGTTCAGCCCCCGGCCCAGCCCTCCGCCCAAACGCCCGCCCAAGCGCCCGCCCAGGGCCCCGCGCCGGCCCCCGAGAAGCGGCGGGGAGCCGACACCCGGGCGCTGACCCAGGTGCTCTTCGGCCAGCTCAAGGAGCTGAAGCCGGGCACGCCGGAGCACAACCGGGTGCGCGCGGCGCTCATCGAGGCGAACCTCCCGCTCGTGCGCTACGCGGCCGCCCGCTTCCGCTCCCGCAACGAGCCGATGGAGGACGTCGTCCAGGTCGGCACCATCGGGCTCATCAACGCCATCGACCGCTTCGACCCGGACCGGGGCGTGCAGTTCCCGACCTTCGCGATGCCGACCGTCGTCGGCGAGATCAAGCGCTACTTCCGCGACAACGTCCGCACCGTGCACGTACCGCGCCGGCTGCACGAGCTGTGGGTCCAGGTCAACAGCGCGACCGAGGACCTGACCACCGCCTTCGGCCGCTCCCCCTCCACCGCCGAGATCGCCGAGCGGCTGCGGATCAGCGAGGACGAGGTGCTCTCCTGCATCGAGGCCGGCCGGTCGTACCACGCGACCTCCCTGGAGGCCGCCCAGGAGGGCGACGGACTGCCGGGGCTGCTCGACCGTATCGGCTACGAGGACCCGGCCCTGGACGGCGTGGAACACCGCGACCTGGTCCGCCACCTCCTGGTCCAACTCCCCGAGCGGGAGCAGCGGATCCTGCTGCTGCGCTACTACAGCAACCTCACCCAGTCCCAGATCAGCGCGGAACTCGGCGTCTCCCAGATGCACGTCTCCCGCCTCCTCGCCCGCAGCTTCCAGCGCCTGCGCTCGGCCAACCGCATCGAGGCCTGACCCCCCGCGCCCGCACCGCGCCCGAAAGGCCCGTTACCGGTCCGAGACCCGCCCCGCGCGACTTGGTACGAACGTAACCGCGCACAGGATCGAGCCATCACCGGCGCGAGCGAATCGCTCACCAGCGCACTTCCCGACAGTTGAGGGTCGAAAAAGCGTCAGACCCCCTGCATCCAGGGCGGATTCACTTCCTACGTGTCGACATGTCACTACAGCGTGTTGCCGACATGTGACATTCTGCCGGAAGCGCGTTTGCCGGGGCCCCGGCTCCGGTATTCAGGTGAAGGCGCGGTTCCTCCCAGGGAACACCGCCGCGACCGTCCCGCGACCCAAAGGGGGTGGCATGTCCGCAGACCAGGGCAGCTCGAAGGTGCTCACGCCCACGCCCAGCGAGGCAGCGCCCAAGGAGCTCGACACCATCGACGTGCTCGACAGCATCGATGGCACGATCGACGGCGCCCCGGCGCTGGAGGCTCCGCCGGCCCAGGAAGTTCCGGCCGTCTCGGAGAGCCTCGACACCCGCACCCTGTCCCGCTCCCTGTTCCTGCGCCTTGCCGCACTCGAAGAGGACAGCCCCGAGCGTGCCTACGTCCGGGACACCCTGATCGAACTCAACCTCCCCCTCGTGCGCTACGCGGCGGCCCGCTTCCGCAGCCGCAACGAGCCGATGGAGGACATCGTCCAGGTCGGCACCATCGGCCTGATCAAGGCGATCGACCGCTTCGACTGCGAACGGGGCGTGGAGTTCCCGACGTTCGCGATGCCGACCGTGGTCGGCGAGATCAAGCGGTTCTTCCGGGACACCTCCTGGTCGGTGCGCGTCCCGCGCCGCCT
Source organism: Streptomyces sp. NPDC048288 (assembly GCF_043201555.1). Classification (NCBI taxonomy): domain Bacteria; kingdom Bacillati; phylum Actinomycetota; class Actinomycetes; order Kitasatosporales; family Streptomycetaceae; genus Streptomyces; species Streptomyces sp. NPDC048288. Next base: position 980,855 of record NZ_JBICZD010000002.1, on the reverse strand, counting down.
CCAGGAGCTGCGCCTGGCCCTCACCAAGGCCAGCGACGAGCTGTCCCAGAAGCTGGACCGCTCCCCGACGGTTCCCGAACTCGCCGCCGTGCTCGGCGTCTCCGAGGAGGACGTCGTCGACGGCCTCGCCGTCGGCAACGCGTACACCGCCTCCTCCCTCGACTCCCCGGCCCCCGAGGACGACGGCGGCGAGGGCTCCCTGGCCGACCGCCTCGGCTACGAGGACACGGCCCTGGAGGGCGTCGAGTACCGCGAGTCGCTCAAGCCGCTCCTCGCCAAGCTCCCGCCGCGCGAGCGCCGGATCATCATGCTGCGCTTCTTCGCGAACATGACCCAGTCCCAGATCGGCGAGGAGGTCGGCATCTCCCAGATGCACGTCTCCCGCCTGCTGACCCGCACCCTGGCCCAGCTCCGCGAGGGCCTGATCTCGGACTGAACCGTCCCCGCTCCCTCGGGTTCCGCACCGGACCGGTCCTACGGGTTCCTTACTGACGGAGTGTCAGCCACACTGGCGCGATGCTTCCCCGTAGGACTCCGAGCGGAACTCCGAGCAGGGCACTGGGCGGTCGGTGGGCCACCGTGACGTCGGCGTCGGCGGTGTCGGCGGCGGCCGTCTGCCTGGCCTCGGCACTCACGGCGTGCGGCGCCGGCGGTGGCAGTGGCGGCGGCTATACGGCGGTGGGGGCGGCGGGCGGTACGACACCGGCGCCGGCCCGGCCGACGGGTTCGGTGACCCTGGTCCCGCTGGACGGGGCAGCCGGCGGAACGGGCACGGGCAACGGTACGGGCGACACGTCCACCGCGGCACAGGGGCCGGCGGCGACGGGACCTGCGGCCGGCTCGCCGTCCCGGCCTTCCGGTTCCGCCTCCCCTTCCTCCCGGCGCGGGAGCACTCAGCAACGTCCGGGCGACTCCACCGCGCCGAACTCACCCGGTCCCGGCACCACTTCACCCGGCACCACTTCACCCACCACCGCGTCCCCCGCAGCCCTCACCTGGAGCGCCCCCACCCGCGAGGCCACGGACAAGAGGTGGTGCGAAAAGGTGACGGTCGCCTTCCGGAACTCCGGTGGCACCGCGGTCCGTTCGGGCTCGGTCACCCTCGGCACGCACATCATCGACCTGCTCGGCATCGACTGGGCGACGATCAGGACGACCAAGACCCTGCCGGCCCCGATCGCCGCCGACTCGGGCAAGAACGCGACCTGGACGGTCTGCGTGGACGACTGGCGGGTCCCGCTGGGCATGCACATCGAGACCCGGGTCGTGACGGTCGACTGGAGCTGAGCGGGCCACGACCACCAGCACGGCGAGCGTGACAGGTGTACGGCTCGGGGCATGGGCGGCGCCGGTGAGGAGGGGGTTCGCCCTGCCCTGCCCAGCCGGCCTCCGGCCCACGCGGACACGACGAAAGCCCGGGGCGCGGAGACCCCGGGTTCTTCGTCGGGCAGCGGCCCGGACGCGCCGTAGTGGGCGCCGTGCTACATGAACGCCAGCCAGGCCACCGCCGCCACCACGACCACCGCGGCGACGACGCCGAGGATCAGGCCGACGCGGGGGCCGGAGGAGGAAGAGTAGGTGGACGTCGTCTGCTGGGAGGTCTGCGGGGCCTCGTCGACGAACGCGCGGAACATCTGAGTGCTGCCTGCGGGGTCGTGGTTGCCCTGGGGGCCCTGGGTGTTAGCCATGGCCAGAGACACTAGCGAATCCGGGGGTGCGGCCCAAGTGGGGGGCCACCCGCGCAGGCAAGCCGCCCCACCTGCGTGTTTACGTTCGCAATACTTGCCTTTGCCAAGTTTTTGTCCCCCCAGCCCACCCGTTTGTTTGCCTGCAGCAACCAAACAGTCCTATGGTTGCCCCAAGCAACGAATACGGGAGGTGTGATGGCGGAGCAGGCGCAGTTCGAGGAGCTGGCGCGTCAGCTCAGCGCCGTCGGAGCCGTGAAACGAGACCTCGCGCGGATCCTGCCGCACGAGTGCCCGGCCGGTTCCGCGACCGTGCTGACGCTGCTCGGCCGCCACGGTTCCATGCGCATGAGCAAGCTCGCCGAGCTGCTCGCCGTGGACATGTCCGTGACCAGCCGGCACGTGGCGCATGTCGCCGAACGCGGCTGGATCGACCGGTCTCCCGACCCCGCGGACAAGCGGTCCCGCATCCTGCACCTCACCCCCGCGGGCGAGGCCACCCTCCAGGACCTGTCCCGGCGCAGCACCGAACTGCTCACCGAGCGGCTGAGCGACTGGAGCGACGAGGAGGTCGAGCAGCTGATCCGGCTGATGACCCGGCTCCGGGACAGCTTCGGCGACTGCCGGGCCACGGCACCGCATCCCCGGTCGGCCACCACCACCGCCACCACCGCCAGGACATCGGCATCGGCATCGGCCACGCCCGCGGCCCCGACGTCCGGGACCGCGCAGGCCGCCGTCCCGGCCGCGGCCGGCTCCGTCGCCCGCGCCCCCACCCCCGTACTCGAATCCACGACCACCCGTACACCCGCTTGAGACGTAAGAGAAGGAAGCCCATGGCAACAACCACACCAGCCGGTGTGCGGGCCCATGCCAAGCACGGGGGAGGCTCCGTCGAGCAGGCCCCGATGACGCACCGGCAGATCATGGAAGCGATATCCGGGCTGCTGCTCGGTATGTTCGTGGCGATCCTGTCGTCGACCATCGTCACCAACGCCCTGCCGCACATCATCACCGACCTGGGCGGCGGCCAGTCCGCGTACACCTGGGTCGTGACCGCCTCACTGCTGGCCATGACCGCGACCACCCCGCTGTGGGGCAAGCTCGCCGACCTGTACAGCAAGAAGGCGCTCGTCCAGATCGCCCTCGTCATCTACGTGCTGGGCTCCGCGGCGGCCGGTCTGTCGCAGAACGCGGGCATGCTGATCGCCTGCCGTGTCGTGCAGGGCGTCGGCGTCGGCGGTCTGTCGGCGCTCGCCCAGATCGTCATGGCCGCGATGATCTCGCCGCGTGAGCGCGGCCGTTACTCCGGCTACCTCGGCGCGACCTTCGCGGTCGCGACCGTCGGCGGCCCGCTGCTCGGCGGTGTCATCACCGACACCTCGTGGCTGGGCTGGCGCTGGTGCTTCTACGTCGGTGTCCCCTTCGCCGTCATCGCGCTGATCGTGCTGCAGAAGACCCTGCACCTGCCGGTCGTGAAGCGGGACGTCAAGGTCGACTGGGCCGGCGCGTTCTTCGTCGCCGCGGCCGTCTCGCTGCTGCTGGTCTGGGTCACCTTCGCCGGTGACAAGTACGACTGGATCTCGTGGCAGACGTACGCGATGATCGGCGGTTCGATCGCCCTCGCGCTGATCTTCGTGCTCGTCGAGTCGAAGGCCAAGGAACCGATCATCCCGCTGCGGCTCTTCAAGAACCGCACCATCACCCTGGCCTCGCTGGCCTCCCTGTTCGTCGGTGTCGCGATGTTCACCGGCACCGTGTTCTTCAGCCAGTACTTCCAGCTGGCCCGTGACAAGTCCCCGACGATGTCCGGTGTGATGACGATCCCGATGATCGGCGGTCTGTTCATCTCCTCCACCGTCTCGGGGCAGTTCATCACCCGTACCGGCCGCTGGAAGGCGTGGCTGGTCAGCGGTGGCGTGCTGGTGACGGCGGGCCTCGGCCTGCTCGGGACCATCCGCTACGACACGGCGTACTGGAAGATGTCGATCTTCATGGCGCTGCTGGGTCTCGGCATCGGCATGATGATGCAGAACCTGGTGCTCTGCACGCAGAACCAGGTCAGCCCCGCCGACCTCGGCTCGGCCAGCTCCACGGTCACCTTCTTCCGGTCCCTCGGCGGCGCTGTGGGCGTCTCCGCGCTCGGCGCGGTGATGGCCCGCCGGATCACGCACTACGTGACCGAGGGCGCCGCCGCCCTCCCGCACAAGTACCAGGTGGCCCTGGCCGGTTCCGGCTCGTCCGACGACAGCCTCCCGGACCTGGCCAAGCTGCCCGCCCCGCTGCGCACCCTGATGGAGAGCGCCTACGGCCACGCCATCGCCGACGTCTTCCTGATCGCCGCCGGCCTCGCCGCCCTCGCGTTCCTGATCAGCCTGTTCATCAAGGAGGTCCCGCTGAGGACCAAGGGCGGGCTCGCCCAGGCCGCCGAGGCGGAGAACACCGGGGGCACGGAGAACGCCGGGAACACGGCGAGCGCCGAGCACGCCCCGGCCGCCGTCGCCGCCCCGGTCGCCGCTCCCGTCGAGGAGCAGGTCCCCAGCTGGGCCGCCCCCGTCGTGAACAGCGCCACGGAGACCGGCACGGAGGCCACCCGGCAGCTCGCCGCCGTCGCCACCATCGCCGTCCCCGAGCAGTCGACGGGCCCCGGCTCCACCCCGGTGCACGGCTTCGTGCGCGGTGCCGAGAGCGCCCCGGTCGCGCAGGCCGCGGTCACCCTGATCTCGCTCTCCGGCCGCCAGCTGGGCCGCTCGGTCGCGGGCTTCGACGGCGCGTACCGGCTGGACGCGCCCGGCGCGGGCTCGTACGTGCTGATCGCCTCCGCCGACGGCTACCAGCCGCAGGCCTCCACCGTCCTGGTGGGCGAGGACCCGCTGTCGTACGACATCCTGCTCAGCGGCACCAGCGGGCTGAGCGGTGTGGTGCGGGGCGCGGGCAGCGCGCTGCCGGTCAAGGACGCGATGGTGATCGTCACCGATGTGCGCGGCGACCTGCTGGCCACCTCGGTCACCGGTGAGCAGGGCCAGTTCGTCTTCGGCGATCTGGTGCCCGGTGTGGTGACCGTCGCGGTGAACGCGGCCGGGTACCGGCCCCGCGCCCTGCCGGTCGACATCGGCACCGCCGGGGTCACCCGGATCGAGGTCGACCTGGACGCCGGCGCCCAGCTGCAGGGCGTCGTACGGGCTCCGCACGGTCCGCTGGCCGACGCCCGCGTGACCCTCGTGGACGCGGCGGGCAACGTGGTCGGCACGGCCACCACCGGCGTGGACGGCGCGTACGCCTTCGCCGACCTGGACGGCGGGGACTACACCGTGATCGCGACGGGCTACCCGCCGGTCGCCACGGCCCTGAACGTCGCCGGCGCCGGTGTGGACGGCCACGACATCGAACTCGCGCACCCGGGCGAGTAGTTCACACTCCGGCCCGTGGCGGGCGCGCCCACAAGGAGGCGCTCGCCACGGGCCGGTTCCATACGACCAATTTGTAAGCGTGTGAGTGCATTGCCACTCAAGTGTTCGCAGGGAGAAACGGGATGGGACTGACCGCGAGGATCCGCACCCGGGACGGATGGGCCGTGTCGCACGGGGTCGTCACGGTGACCGACATGACCGGCACGCAGGTGCTGCGCGCCGAGGCCGACGACGAGGGCGCGGTCCGCGACCCGAACCCGCTGACGCCGGGGGCGTACACCGTCATCGTCACGGCCGTGGGCTACGCGCCGGCCGCCTCCAGCGCCATCGTCACCGCGAGCGGCCGCGCCGAGATCGGCACGGTCACGCTGGCGCGGCAGGGCGGTACGGAGCTGCCCCCGCCGGGGCCCTGGACGGTGGACCCGGCGCACTCCACCGTGGGCGCCGTCGCGCAGCACCTGGGCATCTCCAGCGTGCGCGGCCGTTTCACGGACTTCGGCGCCTGGATCGAGATCGCCCCCGACGACGTCACCAAGTCCCGCGTCCAGGCCGTCATCCGGGCCGCCTCCATCGACACGGGCAACGGCATGCGCGACACCCACCTGCGCTCCGCCGACTTCCTGGACGTGGAGGTGCACCCCGAGATCACCTACACCTCCACCGGCCTGACCGTGGCGGGCTCGGACCGCTGGACGGTCCACGGCGAGCTCTCCCTGCACGGGGTGGTACGACCGGTCGACCTCGACCTCGCCTACCTCGGCACCGGCGCCGACCCCTGGGGCGGCACGCGCGCCGCGTTCCGCGCGACGACCGAGCTGCACCGCGAGGACTTCGCGATGAACTACAACCAGGTCGTCCAGGCGGGCATCGCCGCGATCGGCACCACGCTGAAGATCGAGCTGGAGATCCAGGCGGTGCAGGGGGACGCGCTGCCGCAGGCGTGAGCGTAGGCCCAGCAGGAACAGGCTGAGCGGGCCGCCCGGCCCTAGGCTGGCGGCATGGCACCGAACATCGCGACGAACATGTCCGTCTCCCTCGACGAGCTGCTGGACTTCGTACGGCCCCGGCACCGCGCGATCCTGCTCACGCGCCGCGCCGACGGGAGCCCGCAGGGGTCGCCGCTGACCTGCGGGGTCGACGACTCCGGGCGGATCGTGGCCTCCACGTACCCCGAGCGGGCGAAGACGCGGAACGCGAAGCGGGACGAGCGGGTGAGCGTGATCGTCCTGAGCGACGACTGGGACGGGCCGTGGGTCCAGGTCGACGGGCGGGCGGAGGTGATCGACTCGCCGGAGTCGGTGGAGCCGCTGGTGGAGTACTTCCGGAACATCTCCGGGGAGCACCCCGACTGGGACGAGTACCGGGCGGCGATGGTGAAGCAGGGGAAGTCGATCATCCGGGTCACGCCGGAGCGGTGGGGGCCGGTGGCCACGGGCGGGTTTCCGTCGCGGTTGGCTTCGCCGGGCGCCTAGTGGGGTGGGGGTGCGGCTCGGTGCGCGAGTGCGGGTCGTCCGTGGTTGCTCGCGCAGTTCCCCGCGCCCCTTTCAGGGGCGTTGCACCATGGCCTCGATTCCAGCGATCAGCAGGTCCAGGGCGAAGGTGAAGTCCCTGTCGAGCATCTCGGCGACGGTGTCGCCGCCGCGGGCCGCCATGAGGTCTCTGGACTCTTCGATGATCTTCGCGGTGTCGGGGGCCTCGGTCACGGCGTCCATCGTGGAGTTGAAGTACTCGTCGGGGGTCATGCCGGCCGCGGCCACCCGGGCGGCGAAGTGGCTCTCGATGGTGCCGTAGCCGTAGACGAACTGGAAGACGGCCGAGATCGCGCCGGTCACGCCGTGGGCGGGCAGGCCGGCGCGGCGGACGACCTGCTGGACCACGCGGGAGAAGGCCAGCGAGTGCGGGCCGATGTTGAGATAGCGGCCGGCCAGCGGGGAGAGCCAGGGGTGGCGGACCAGCAGGGCCCGGTACTCCGTGGCCAGCGACCGCAGTTGCCCGCGCCAGTCGCCGACGGCGGCATCGGGCAGGGACAGTTCGCCGAAGGCCGCGTCGAGGGCGAGTTCGAGCAGGTCGTCCTTGGTGTCGACGTACCAGTACACGGACATGGCCGTCACGTTGAGCTCGGCCGCCAGCCGGCGCATGGAGAACTTGTCGAGCCCGTCGGAGTCGAGGAGCCGGACGGTGGCGGAGGTGATACGGGCCCGGTCGAGACCGGACGGCTGACCCGTACGGCCGCTCTTGCGGGCCTTCTCCTCAAGCCACACACTGGCCCGCGCCATCGCGACCCCTCCTCACCCAACGATCACTTCTCAAGATGCTAAAGCTCCAACGCCCCGTCAGGGGCGCGAGGCTGTGCCCGAAACGGACACATACCCCCACCCCACTAGGCGACATTCTTCTCCGCCTTCCTGAGAAGCCCCGCCGCCACGAACCCCCCGGCCAGCACCGCGACCGCGCCCACCAGCTGCCCCGCCCCCAGCCCCGCCGAGAAGGACTTGCCGGAGGCCACCGAAGAACTCAGGACCGCGCCCAGTACGGCCACGCCCAGCCCGTTGCCGAACTCGGCCAGCGTGCCGTTGATCCCGGCGCCCACCCCCGCCTTCTCCGGAGGGATCGCGCTCATGATGGCGTGCGCCATCGCCGGGTTGGCGATCGCGCACCCCGCGCCGATCAGCAGCAGACCGAGCAGCGTGCCGCCGTAACCGGTCGAGTCCAGTACGGCGATGGACACCAGGCCCAGCGACATCAGCAGCATGCCCAGGGCTATCGCCACCGGCGTGCCGAGGCGTGCCGCCCACTTGGCCGACAGGCCGGAGAAGTTGAGGACGACGACCGACAGCGCGAGCGGTGCCGTGCGCAGGCCCGCCTCCAACGGGCCGTAGCCGAGGACGAGTTGCAGGTGCTGGGTGAGGAGGAAGAGCGCTCCGCCCATGCCGAAGGTGATGAGCACCGCGCCGGCGACGGCACCCGTGAAGCGGCGGTCCCGGAAGAAGTGGGGGTCGAGCATGGGGAACGGGATCCGGCTCTCCCAGTACGCGAACGCGCCCAGCGCCAGCACCGCCACCGCCGCCGTGGCCAGTACCCGTGCCGACGTCCAGCCGTGCCCCGGACCGGAGATGATCGCGAAGACCAGCGCGGCCATGCCGATCGTGGAGAGCAGCGCGCCGAGCAGGTCGGGGCGGTCGCCCTGGGGGTTCTTCGACTCGGGGACCAGGACCACGACGGCCGCCAGGGCCAGCGCCACGACCGGGAGGTTGATCAGGAAGATCGCGCCCCACCAGAAGTGGTTGAGCATGACCCCGCCGATCAGCGGACCGGCGGCGAAGCCCAGCGCGTTGACGGCGCTCCAGACGCCGATGGCCTTGGGCTGCTCGTCGGGGGTGAAGATCTGCATCGCCACGGCGAGGGTGGTGGTGAGCAGCAGCGCGCCGCCGACGCCCATGCCGGCCCGCGCCGCGACCAGTTGGCCGGTGGAGTCGGCCAGGCCCGCGGCCAGCGAACCCGCGCCGAACAGGACCAGGCCGGTGATCAGCATCTTCTTGCGGCCGTAGCGGTCGGCCGCGCTGCCCGCCGTGAGCAGCAGACCGGACTGGACGAGCGAGTACGCGTTGATCATCCACTGGATGTCGGCGGTGGCCGCGTGCAGTTCCCGGGTGAGGGAGGGGATGGCCACGTTCAGGACGGTGTTGTCGAGCAGCACGGTGAGCTGCGCGAGACAGATCACGCCGAGGATCAGCCAGCGCTGGGGGTGGCCCTGAGAAGTCATGCTGTACACCGTAGAACATGAATTATACGGCGTACGACGAAGGGCGGTGGCCGAGGCCACCGCCCTTCGCGTCCGTCAGCCGAGCGTCAGCTGCTGCTCGCCTTCTGCGTGAGGTCGTAGAAGGTGGACGAACCCACCGTCACCTTCTTGAAGTTCTTCTCGACCCAGGAGCTGATCTGCGAGGACGTGCCGCTGCTGCTGCCGCCCATGCCGCCGCCGGTGCCCGAGGAGATGAAGTAGTGGATCTTGCCGTCCGCCACGTACTCCTTGAACTGGGCCAGCGTCGGGGACGGGTCGGTGCCGTTGAAGCCGCCGATCGCCATGACCGCGTCGTCGGTGGCGAGCTGGTAGCTCGCCGCGTTCTGGGCGCCGATGGCCGCGGCGACCCAGGTGTACTTGGACGCGTCCGTCTGCAGCAGCTTCTTGGCCTCGGAGGAGACGGTCGCGCCGTTCAGCAGGCCGCCGACGCCACCGCCGCCGCCCATGCCGCCGCCTTCGCCCGTCTGACCGCCGCCCGGGAAACCGTTCCCGTTCTGCGTGCCGCCGGTGCCGTTCTGGCTCTGGCCGTTCTGGCCCTGCTGGTTCTGGCCGAAGCCGCCGCCCGTGCCACCGCCGGGGAAGCCGCCGGTGCTGTTGCCGCCGCCCGGGAAGCCGTTGCCGTTCTGCTGGTTCTGGGTGCCGCCGGTGCCGTTCTGGCCCTGCTGGTTCTGGCCGAAGCCGCCGCCGGTGCCGCCGCCCATGCCACCGGGCATACCGCCACCGCCGCCGCCCCGGCCGCCGCCGAAGCCCATCATGCTCGCGCCCGCCGGACCGGCCGTCGGGATGGAGCCGGTGTGCGCGGAGCCGATCGTGCTGAAGGTGTAGGCCGTCGGGCCCGCCAGTGCGGCCACCAGGCCCACCGCCGCCGCCCCGAGGGCGAGCTGGCGGCTGATCCGGCCCGCGAAGACCAGGCCGAGCGCGGCGGCCAGGCCGCCGATCAGGACCAGGTACTTCAGCCAGGGCAGGTAGGTGGAGGTGCGGTTGAGGAGCACGTAGCCCCAGACCGAGGCCGAGACCACGGCGGCGGCGAGGGTGATCGACGCCCACAGCTCGGCGCGCTTCTCCCACAGGATGCCCGCGCCCATGCCGACCACGGCGGCGATGTAGGGGGCGAGGGCGACCGTGTAGTACTGGTGGAAGATGCCCGCCATGTAGCTGAAGACCACCATCGTCGTCAGCAGCGAGCCGCCCCAGACCAGGAACGAGGCCCGGGTCACCGAGGTCCGCTTGAGCTTGCGCGTCGCCACCAGGCCCGCGACCAGCAGGATCAGCGCGGCCGGGATCAGCCAGGAGATCTGGCTGCCGATCTCGGAGTTGAACATCCGGTCCCAGCCGGTCTCGCCCCACTGGCCGGTCCCGGTGCCGCCGCCACCGCCGCCGACGCTGCCGGTCTCGTCGCCGCTGAGGCGGCCGAGGCCGTTGTAGCCGAAGGTCAGCTCAAGGAAGCTGTTGTTCTGCGAACCGCCGATGTAGGGGCGGGAGGAGGCCGGCCACAGTTCGACGATCGCGACCCACCAGCCGGCCGAGACGACCAGCGCGACCGTGGAGAGCGCGAGCTGGGCGAAGCGCTTCTTCACGCTCACCGGCGCGACCACCGCGTAGACGATGGCCAGCGGCGGCAGGATCAGGAAGGCCTGCAGGGTCTTGGCGAGGAAGGCGAAACCGACCGCCGCGCCCGCCCACACCAGCCACTTGGTACGGCCGTCCTCGACGGCCCGGACCACGAAGTAGCAGGCCAGCGACATCAGCAGGGCCAGCATCGCGTCCGGGTTGTTGAACCGGAACATCAGCGCCGCGACGGGGGTGAGCGCGAGCACGGCGCCCGCGATCAGGCCGGCCGCGGGGCTGAACCGGCGGCGCACGGAGGCGTAGACGACCGCGACCGAGGCCACACCCATCAGGACCTCGGGGCCGAGGATCGTCCAGGAGTTCAGGCCGAAGATCCGGGCCGCGATCTCCATCGGCCACAGGAACGCCGAGGGCTTGTCGACGGTGATCGCGTTGCCCGCGTCCAGCGAGCCGAAGAACATCGCCTTCCAGCTCTTGGTGCCGGCCTGGACGGCCGCCGAGTAGAAGGAGTTGGAGTAGCCGTTGACGCTCAGGTTGTAGAAGTAGAGCACCGCGGTGGCCAGCAGCAGGCCGAGGAAGGCCGGGCGGGCCCAGCGGGGGTCCTCGGGGCGGCCGCGCCACAGTCTCTGGACGAAGGGCTGCTTGGGTTCACCCGAGTCCGGCGCCGGTGCCGGTACCGACGCGGAGGGGACGTCGAGGACGTCCGGCGCGTGGTGCGGCGGCGGGGGAGCCGTGGGGGGCGGGCCCCACTGGGCCGTGTGGTCGGTGTCGGTGCTCATCGGGGGTCCCCCGGGTCGGTGTCGTGGGGGCGCACCGGCTGCAACTGCATGGTGCTGTCCCTCCAGGTGCCGTCCGCGGCTTCGCCGGCGCGGAACTGAGTGGTCGTGGTGCCGCTCTGCGCGTAGGGCTGCTGCTGCGGCAGCGGCATGCGCTGCGGGAGCGGGCCCTGCGGCTGGTACGGCTGCTGCTGGTATCCGCCGGTCGTGTAGGTCGGCGACGACGGGTTGTGCGTGGCCACCACCGTCGACTCCGTCCGTCCCTCGCCGTCACGGTCCGGGAAGACCCAGGCGCGCAGCAGCAGGAAGCGCAGGACGGTCGCCGCCAGGTTGGCGGCGACCAGCACCGCCAGCTCGGTGGAGTGCGAGGGGTCGCTGCTCGCCGCGTTCAGGGCGGCGAGAGAGCCACTGGTGAGCGCGAGCCCGATGCCGTAGACGACCAGGCCCTGCGCCTGGTGCCGGACCGCCCCGCCCCGGCCGCGCACCCCGAAGGTCAGGCGCCGGTTGGCCGCGGTGTTCGCCACCGCCGACACCAGCAGCGCGAGCGCGTTGGCGATCTGCGAGCCGGAGAAGGACCGGAAGGCGCTGTAGAGGACCAGGTAGAAGAGGGTCGACAGACCGCCGACCACGCAGAACCCGACGAGCTGCCGGGCCAGGCCCTTCGGCACGTCCTGGATGTCGCGGTCGCGCGGGTCGTCACCGAACGGGCGGGTGATCCGGTCCAGCGGCAGCGAACCGGTGGCCAGCGCCTTGCCGACCCGCCACACGCCCTTGAGGTCCTCGGTGGCCGTCTTCACGATGTGCACGGTCGAGTTCGGGTCGTCGACCCAGTCGACGGGCACCTCGTGGATGCGCAGCCCCGCGCGCTCGGCGATCACCAGCATCTCGGTGTCGAAGAACCAGCCGGTGTCCTCGACCATCGGCAGCAGCACCTGCGCGACATCGCGCCGGATCGCCTTGAAGCCGCACTGCGCGTCCGAGAAGCGGGCCTGCAGCGAGCCGCGCAGGATCAGGTTGTACGAGCGGCTGATGAACTCCCGCTTGGCCCCGCGCACCACGCGCGAGGAGCGGGCCAGCCGGGAACCGATCGCCAGGTCGGAGTGGCCGGAGATGAGCGGCGCCACCAGCGGCAGCAGCGCGTTCAGGTCGGTCGACAGGTCCACGTCCATGTAGGCGAGGATCGGCGCGTCCGAGGCGGACCAGACGGTCCGCAGCGCCCGGCCGCGGCCCTTCTGCTCCAGCCGGAACGACGTGACCTCGGCCAGGTCCGCCTCAAGCTTCCGCGCCACCTGGGGGGTGGTGTCCGTGGACGCGTTGTCCGCGATGGTGATGCGGAAGGCGTACGGGAAGGTGCGCTTGAGGTGGTCATGCAGTCTGACGACGCATGGGCCGAGGTCCTTCTCCTCGTTGTAGACGGGGATCACTACGTCCAGGACAGGCGTACCGGCGTTTCCGGCCGGGAGGTGCTCCCGCGCCGGCAGGGTGCCGGGAGAAGAGTCGGTTCGCATGGCATCGACTCTCGTCAAGCGCCCTGTTGCACCCATGTGGTGGCACTGTGCTGTGCCTGTGAGTGCGATTGCCAGTTGGTTTCGGGGTCCGGCTGGGGAGCCGCCGGGGCAAGCGCGGGCAGATAGAGGGTGAACACGGTACGGCCCGGAACGCTGTCCACGGTGACCGCTCCGCCGTGCGCGGAGGCGACCGCCTGCACGATGGCGAGCCCCAGACCGGTGGACCCGGTGGACCGCGACCGCGCGGAGTCGCCCCGGGCGAACCGCTCGAAGACATGCGGCAGCAGGTCCTGCGGGATGCCCTGTCCGTTGTCCTCGACGTCCACGCACATCCACGGCCCGCGCCGCTGGATGCGGGCGGTGACGGTGGTGCCGGGCGGGGTGTGCTTGCGGGCGTTGCCGAGCAGGTTGATCAGCACCTGCTGGATACGGGCCGCGTCGGCGGCGACCAGGGCCGGTTCGTCGGGCAGGTCGAGCCGCCAGTTGTGGTCCATGCCGGCCGCGCGGGTGTCGCTGATCGTGTCGACGACCAGCGGGATGAGGTCGGTGTGCTCGAACTGCAGCGGCCGGCCGGCGTCCAGCCGGGCCAGCAGCAGCAGGTCCTCCACGAGGAGGGTCATCCGCCCGGCCTCGGACTCGATACGGCCCAGCGCGTGCCGGGTGTCCGGTCCGACCTGCTCCCGTCCGCGCCGGGTGAGCTCGGCGTACCCGCGGATGGAGGCGAGCGGGGTGCGCAGCTCGTGGCTGGCGTCGGCGACGAACTGCCGTACCCGCATCTCGCTCTGCTGGCGGGCGTGCAGGGCGCCGTGCACATGGTTGAGCATGCGGTTGAGCGCGGAGCCGACCTGGCCGACCTCGGTGTGCGGGTCGCACTCCGACTCCGGAACCCGCTCGCTGAGGTTCACCTCGCCGGTGTGCAGGGGGAGTTCGGAGACGCGGGTCGCGGTGCTGGCGACCCGGCGCAGCGGGCGGGTGGCGACGCCGACAATGACGGTGCCGGCCAGGGTGGCGGCGATCAGGCCGGAGACGGTGAGGCTGATCTCGACCAGGACCAGGGTGCCGATGGTGCCGTCCACGTCGGAGGTCGGGATGCCTACGTAGTAGTCACCCTTGTTGCCGTTGATGAACTGCACCTGGTAGCTGCCGAGGCCGGGGATGGTGACGGTGTGCGGCTTCTGGTCCTGGGAGACGGAGCCGATCACCTTGATCTGGGCCTCGCTGAGGTTGCCGGCCTTCATCTGCGTGTAGCCGGCGGAGTTGTCCTTGTTGCCGATCTTGGCGTTGGTGATCGACCCGTTCTCGACCTGGGCCGCGAGGGTCCGCTGCGGGTTGGGTCCCTGCTTGACGAACTCCTCGAGCTGGGTCTGCTGGTCCAGGCCGGGCACCTTGTTGGCGGGCAGGCTGCCCTTCCCGTCGGGTCCGCCGGCGGGTCCGCCGGCGACGCGCGCGGCGACCTCGTGCAGGTTGCTGTTCAGCTGCCCGTACAGGTGGTCCCGCAGCACCAGGGTCGTGACGGTCCCGATCACCGCGCAGACCACGGCGATCAGGGTCACGGACACGACGACGAGCCGGGTCCGCAGGCTGCGCGGTTTCCCCGCTAGTCGTTTCTGCGCACGCGGCCGTCGTCGCCCGCTCATGAGGCGGCGGGCTTGATCAGGTAACCGGCACCGCGCCGGGTGTGGATCATCGGCTCGCGTCCGGCGTCGATCTTCCGGCGCAGGTACGAGATGTAGAGCTCGACCACGTTGGCCTGGCCGCCGAAGTCGTACGACCACACCCGGTCGAGTATCTGGGCCTTGCTGAGCACGCGCCGCGGGTTGCGCATCAGGAAGCGCAGCAGCTCGAACTCGGTGGCGGTGAGGTGGATGGACTCGCCGGCCCGGGAGACCTCGTGGCTGTCCTCGTCCAGGGTGAGGTCACCGACGACGAGGACGGAGTCGGAGCGGCGGTCGGCGGCACCGGAGCGCCGGATCAGCCCGCGCAGCCGTGCCACGACCTCTTCGAGGCTGAAGGGCTTGGTGACGTAGTCGTCGCCGCCGGCGGTGAGGCCGGCGATCCGGTCCTCGACCGCGTCCTTGGCGGTGAGGAACAGGACGGGCACCTCGGGCAGCTCGCGCCGCAGGCGCCCCAGCACGGTGAGGCCGTCCATGTCGGGCAGCATCATGTCGAGGACGACGGCGTCGGGCCGGAACTCCCGGGCGGTCTGGATGGCGCCCTGGCCGTCGCCCGCACTCCTGATCTGCCAGCCCTCGTAGCGGAGGGCCATGGACAGGAGTTCGGTGATCGACAGCTCGTCGTCCACCACAAGCACTCGGACGGGGCTCCCGTCCGGCCTCAGCAGTTCGGTGCGCCCCTGGGGCGAGGTCGTGGTCATGGTGGACACCTTGTCGGTGTCCTCTGAGAACACGCTTTCACTAATCTGTGATTTCCCTAAGAAACACACAGGCGCCTCTCAGGGAACGCCTGGGAATCCCATCACGTGCGCATGAACTCGTGACCCCGCTCGCGCCGGGCTGTGTGGATCATGTACGTCCGGGACGCGCGCCGCGCCGTCCATGAAACGCCGATGAACCACTGATGAGAGCGTAGCGACCCGGGGCGGGTTCCGCGCGGCGAGGACGCGGGCCCTCGCCGACGGCTCAGAAGAGCCCGTCCTGCGGAGTCTCGAACTCCCTCACAGGCAGCCTCAGTTGCCCTTCCTCGCCGGTCCCCGCGGCGGCCAGCTCCCACCCGGGCAGCAGACGCGTGTCGAGGACCACGACCCCGCGCCGGGTGGCGAGATGCAGATCCGGTCCGGCCGCCGCGACCAGCTCACCGCTCACCGCACCGCCCGGGACCAGCCCGGCCACCTCGCCGACGGCGGCGGGGCTCCCGTCCAGCCCGAACAGCCCGACATGGTCCACCGGTTGGCACGGCTCCGGGACGAGCGACTCGGGCCAGCCGCCCAGGGCGACAGCAAGCGCGTGCAGTTCGCGGACCTCGGCCGCCCGCCCGGCCGGGGTGGCCGGCAGCGCGGACCGTACGAGGCGCTTGCGGCCGTACGGAATCCGGTCCGGCACCCCGAGCGCCGCCCGCAGCAGCTCCTCGGTCCGCCGCGCGGCCATCAGCGGCCCGGCGCCCAGCCAGCTGAAGCAGACGGCGCCCTGCTCCCGCAGCCGCGCCGGTCCCCGCTCGACGGCGGTGATCCCCACCTTGACCATGCCGGGCCCGAACCACGCCAGGTACACGTGGTACGGCCGGGGGTCGTCGGCCATCGTGTCGGCGGCCACCGAGTGCGCCCGGTCCAGCCGGGCGCACTCCTCGCACCGGGCTCCGGTACTCCTGCCGGACACGGGCGCCCGCGCCGGGCACGCGTGCCCCCGCGCCCCCACGCACTCCCGCACACCCCCCTCCGCGACCACGAAGCCGACCCGCTTCCCCCACCCGAGCGAACTCCGCCGCCCACCACTCCACACCAGCACCGGCCCGTCGTCCGACCAGCGCAGTCCCGAGCATTTCCACACGTGTGCCATCACTCGCGAGGGTAGAGGCGGGCACTGACAACGGGCACTGACAACGGGCGGGGGTGGGGGACTTGGGTGGGGGGCTTGGGCTGGAGGCTTGGGCGGGGGGAGGAGTCAGGTGAAGGGGACGGGGGCCTTGACGGCCCCGGATCAGCTGCCGGTCTCCGCCGTGGCCGGTTGTTCCGGGGCTCCCGTGGCGGGTGTCGGGCGGAGGGCGGAGGAAGGGTGGCGGCCGCGTCCGGCGAGGCGGCAGGAGACGCAGCCGGGGTGGCCGTCGCGGGCGGCGGTGTCGCGGGCGCCCAGGGGCCACTGGCTCCGGGGACGCGGGCCCGGCGGCTTGCCCCGCCCCGCCAGATGCAGATACCAGGTGACCAGGACGCTCACGGCGCACACCGCGAGCCCGGCGACCAGGGCGGGGACCGAGACCGTACACACGGCCAGTCCCAGCAGACCGCTTCCGACGGTCGCGATCGCGGTGCCGGTCCACCCGGCCACCGTATGGCCTTCGTCGTGCTGACTCACGTACCCGCCTCCCTCTCCTAGGCAGCGGAAACACACAGGCCGACGCGAGGGCGACTAGAATCCCTCACGGGGTAAGAAATTTACCGCGTAGATCTCTCACGCGCTAAGGGAATCTGCGGATCTCCGAGGAACCGGGAACGACCATGCACGGCAAGCCGCGACCGGCCGCGGACCCGGCCAGGGCCCTGTCCGCGATGGACCACCTCATCGCGGCCCATGTGATCGGCCAGCAGGAACTGGCCCGACGGCTCGGACTGAACGTCACGGACCTCACCTGCTTCGCCTTCGTCCTGGAGGCGGGCGAGAACCTGCTCACCGCAGGCGACCTCGCCGCCCGCGCCCATGTGACGACGGGCGCGATGACGGGCATCCTCAACCGCCTGGAACGCGCGCGCTACGTCACCCGCCGCCCCGACCCCGCCGACCGCCGCCGGGTCCGCGTCGCCGCGGTGCCGGAGGCCGTCACCCGGGTCGAGGCGGTCTACACCGGCCACTACGCACGCCTCACCGAACTGTTCGCCGACTACACCCCCGACGAGCTCGCCATCCTCACGGACTGGTTCACCCGGGCCACCGCCCTGGCACACGACTACCTGGAGAAGCTCAACAGGAACGACACAGCGGAGCCCTGCTGAGGCTGCCGCCGAACACACAGGGCGCGTCGGGCACCGGCTCATCGGGCTCTGCCGCCCGACCCGTGTCCGCTCAGCCACTTCGCCGCGTACGCCACCGCGGGAGCGAGGCCGAACAGCAGGCAGTCGGCGGCCCCCACCCGCCCCCGGGTCACCGGACGCTCCGGCAGCGACGCGTAGGACTCACCCAGCGCCGGGAAGCCGGACGCGTCGAAGTCCACATCGCGGTAGCGGTGCCAGCGGCGCCCTCCCGAACCGTCGGCGACCGCACAGCCGTAGCGGCGGGTGCCCCGCCCCGGCACCCGGTACTCGGCCAGGTGGAAGGCGGTGCAGACGGAGTAGCCCACGCCCAGCAGCAGCACGCGGGCGTCCAGTTCCTCCAGGCGGGCGAGCGGGGACTCCTCGCCCAGATGACAGTCCAGGGCGTGCCCGGCGGTGATCCGCGCGGCGGCCGGCCCCAGAGCGGCGAACGAACTCTGCGGGTGACCGCTGCGCAGCGCCCCGGGGCGGGTGCGGACCTCCTCGGGCAGCACGCCGACGCGGAAACTCGGGGTCCGCTCGGGGTCGAAGGCGGGCAGGGTCGCGCGCAGCCGGGGCCACTGCCGCGCCGGCACGGCGTACCCGCGGGTGACGGGCCAGCGGGAGGGGTCGGAGTTGTCGGGCGTCTGGGTGTAGACGACGAGGGTGCCGTCCGGGCCGAGCACCTCCAGCAGGGAGTCGGCGACGGCCCGCGCCCGCCCGTGCACCGGACCGATGGCACCCAGCGACGCGTGCACCAGCAGGGTCTCCCCCGGCCGGATCCCCAACGCGCCCAGCTGCGCCACGAGTTCGTCGGGGCCGAGCGGCGCGGGCGAGGCTCCGGGAGAGGCGATGCCGGTGGTCATCGCGTGGCTTCCGGTGACAACGTGGCGCGATGGCGCACCCACACATGGCTGAGCAGAACAGGCCCCCTGCGGCGTGGCAGTGAACGCGATCGCCTCATTCCTTCCCAGGAACGACACCCCTTCCACCTCGTCCGCCACCTTGTCGGGCACAGCACCCCGCCGATACGACAACAAGGCACGCCCTGCGAGCGGTTGAAGGCCCGGATCGGGCCACAGCGGACCGACCCGGCTCGTGCGAAACTGAAGACCGGGCAGGTACGCAAGCCACACAGCGGGGGATGAGATGGTGCCCGTGTACCGCTATGCCGTCAGCTATGCGCACGGCCGGGACGAGGCCTGGGTCGCGAGATTCCTGGACGAGCTGAGACGGCGTCTGGAGACCATGGACGGGCCGCGTTTCCAGCGCCTCGTCCCCCCGCCCCTGCCGCCGGGCGGGCGCGACGGGCCGGACGACGGGCGCGAGGGGTCGTTCGGCATCGAGACGGCCGACATCGTGCTGGCCCTGTGCAGTCCGGCGTACTTCAACGAGGGGCCCGCCCAGCACGACTGGGCGATCCTGGCGCTGCGCCGGAGCCTGGGGCAGGCCCGCACCGGCGTCCCTCCGCAGACGGCCCTGCCCCTGGTCTGGGAACCGGTCGACCGGCGGCTGCCGGGGCCGGTCGCGACGGCCGACCTCTTCGCCGCGGACCAGCTGCCCGAGTACCGCTCGCTGGGCCTGGCACTGATGACCATGCAGGCTCCCCGGTACCGCGCGGCACTGGACCGGGTGCTCGACGCGATCACGGCCCGTATGCGGGCGATGGCCGAAGCCGCCACCCCCGCGCCCGAGTTGGACGACCGGTTCGCCGGCGAGGCACCCGACGCGCTGTCCGCCGAGGACGCGGCCTTCACCGAGCAGTTCCGCAAGGAGGTGACCCCCGTCCTGCCCGCGACGGCGGTCCCCCGCACCCTGAACATCCCCGTCCCCGTCTCCGTCCCCGGCCCGGTGACCGACCGGAGCATCAGTCCGGACGGCGGGCCGCACGGGAGCGCGGACGGAAGCGCGGCGCCGCCGGAGCACGTGCTGGCCGCCGAGCTGCTGCCCGAACTGGGCCGGCGCATCCTCCTCGTCGGGCCGCCGGGCGCCGGGCACAGCACCGAACTGGCGCGGCTCGCGGGACGGGCGCTCGACGACACGGCGCCGGGGCGCGCCCGCCCGGGCCGCGCGCCCTGGGGCTGCCGGATACCGTTCGTGCTGTCGGCGCGGTCGGGTGCGCTGCCCCGCCTGGACGGGATGGTGCCCATGCTCGCCCCGCTGGCGGCACCGCAGGAACCGGCCGGGTGGGCCGCCCGCCAGCTGCGCTCCGGACGGGCCTTCCTGGCCGTCGACGACCTGGACGCGGTGCCCGTCAGCAACCGCTCCGCCGTCTGGGAATGGCTCCTCCACCTCCTGCGGACCCATCCCCAGGCGCCCTGTGTCATCGCCACGAACGGCACCGGAGTGCCCTGGGACCGGCTCGGGGACACCTTCCGGGTCGCCGGCCTCGGGCCCCTGACCTCCGACGGGGTGCGCACCCTGCTCGACTCCCTGGTGGCGACGGCTTCCGGCGACCGGCAGGCCCGCACCGCGCTGCTGCGGCGGTTCGACTCCGACCCGCTGCTCCTCGGCGTCGCCGGCCGCCCGGCGGCCGCCGCGGCATTGCTGCGGGCGGCGGGCGGTCCGGGCCGATCGGGCGGCGGGCCGGACCCGGAGCCCGTTCCGCGGCACCGGCTGCTGCGGGCCGGCGTCTCGGCGGGGTGGCGGCGGACGCGGGAGGACACCGCCGGGCCCTCCTCCGCCTCCCCTCCCGTGCCCGGCCTCGGCTCCACCGGCCAGGTGCCCGACAGCGTCCTGCGGGCGGCCTCCGGCCTGCTGGCCGTCGCCGCCCTCGGACTGGACAGCTCCCGCATTCCGCTGCGGACCGCGCTCGGCGCGCTCCGGGACCCCGGTGCCTCCGACGCCGCCTCGCCCGAACGGCTGCTGGCCGCGCTCGCGGACCGCGCGGGCGTGGTGTTCCGGCCCGGACCCGACACCGTGGCCTTCCCCAGCCCCGAGGTCAGGACCTTCCTGGCGGCCCACCACCTGGCCCACGCGCCCGGCGCGGATGCCGACGAACTCCTCGTCCGCCACCCGTCCGCCGAACTCGGCGAACTCCTCACCCAGTTGCGGACCGCCGAGGCCGACACCGACACCCCGCGCAGCGTCCTCGCGACCCCCGGCGGAACGCCACGCCGGCTGTCGGCCGGCAGCCCGCCGCCCCGTCCTGCCGTACGGCGCGCGGCCGTACGGTCCTCCGCGGAGCTGCGCGCCCTGCTCCGCGCCGACACCGCCGTGGCCGAACTCCGCTGCACCGGACCGGTCGACGGGCTGGCCGAGTTCCTGCCACGCCTGCCCGGACTGCGCTCGCTGGTCCTCGCCGACGACCACTCGCTCACCGCCCTGCCGGAGCTGAGCGGATGCCGGTCGCTGCGGGCGGTACGGGTGCTGCGCTGCCCGAACCTGAGGGAGCTGACCGCGCTGGATTCCTCGACGGTCATGTTCCTCGACATCGACCCCTGGCCCGACCGGCCGGTACCGGCCGGTCTGCGCCGGGCCCCCTGGCTGAGCCGGGTGGATCTGGCGACCGGCGGCGGCGGTCCGGGGGTCCGGGCGGCCAACGGGGCCGGGACCAACGAGGCCGGGGCTGCCGGGGCAACGGACGGCGTGTCGCAGGAGGTGGAAGTCGTGGAGTTGCCCGAGGTCCGGATACGGAGCCGGCTTCGTGGCTGAGGGTTCCCGGGCTGCCACGACACCTACGGTTTCGCAGGCTTCGGTGGCTTCTCCCGCCGCTCCGGGAGAACCGCGCCGTCGGCCATATTCGTCGACCTAGTAGTGGCCGCGGGCGTCATGGGGAAGAGTGCAACGGGGTGCGGTGCGCCGGAGCCAGGGGCCGACGACGGGGGGCAGTGGGCTTGATCAAGCTTTTCGACCCGAGCGAGGAGACTTACCGGCCTGCGCCGAACGGCCCTGAGCCGGCCCGCGGCACGGCCCGCCTCGACGATCAGGTCTACCTCTTCGACCACCGGACCGTCCTCGCCGTCAACGTCGCCCTGGCGTCCGGCCGTCCCCTGCTCGTCCTCGGCCCGCCGGGCTCGGGCAAGTCGGCGCTCGCGCCGAACGTGGCGCGGCTGATGCGCTTCCGCTACTACGCCGAGGTGGTCACCGCCCGCACCGAACCGCACGACCTGCTCTGGCGCGAGGAGGCGTTCCGCCAGCTCAACGACGCCACCCAGGGCACGCTCCAGGACCCCGGTTCACGGGACTACTTCCGGCCCGGCCCCCTGTGGAAGGCGCTCGACCCGGCCGTGGACGACGAGGGCGTGCCCGCGCTGCGCGACCGGCCCGCGGTGGTCCTCATCGACGAGATCGACAAGGCCGACCCCGATGTGCCGGACGCCCTGCTCGATCCGCTCAACAACCTCCGCTTCGTGGGCCCCGACCGCCGCACGGTGACCGCGGCCGAGGGCACCGGCGCACCCCTGGTGGTGATCACCAGCAACGAGGAACGGGAACTGTCCGCCGCCTTCCTGCGCCGCTGCATCCTGCTGAGGCTGGATGCGCCGGACCGCGAACACCTGCTGAACGTCGCCCGGTTGCACATGGGGGACGACTACGACGAGGCGCTCACCGTGGAGTTGGCCGACATGTTCGAGAACGAGTCGCCGGCGACCCGGCCGGCGGCGAGCACCGCCGAGTTCCTGGACACCCTGCGGGCCTGCCGCCAGATGGGCCTGACGGTCACGTCGCCGGAGTGGCGGGCGGTCGCGGGGCTCGCCATGATGAAGGGCTCCTCCGACCCGTTCCCCTACGCATGAACCGAAGCCCGGCCCGGCTGGGGGACCTGCTGCGGACCGCCCGCGCCCTGGGCGTCTCCGACCCCGCCGGCCTCACCGCACTGGCCGCGGCCCTGGGGCTTGCGCTCCCCTCCGACGGCCCCGCCCGCCGTACCCCCGCCCCGGCCCCGGCGCGGCCGTCCCGGGGCGGGACCGGGACCGGGACCGGGGGTGGGCGCGGGCGCGCGGATACGGCGGGACGCGCGAGCCGCCCGGGCTCCGACGCACCGCCCGGCCCGGGGCCGTACGACCGGCCCCCGACCCCACCCGGGACAGCACCCGCGACACCGCCGGGCCAGGTCCCCGGTCCGGACACCGGGTCGGCCACCGGCGGTTCACTGCTGCTCATCCGCGCCGCCCGCCCGGCACCGGACCGGGAGACGGAACAGCCGCTGTGGCGCGACCCCGAACCGCCCGATCGCTCCGACGCCCCCGACGACCCCGACGACCCCCATTCAACCGATCCGGCCGATACCCCCGATCCGGCGGATCCAGCTGGCCCAACCGATCCGACCGATTCAACCGGTCAAACCCATTCGGCCGGTCAAAGCGATTCGGCCGGTCAAAGCGATTCGACCGACCCCATCCGCCCCACGAACAACGCCACCGCCGAACTCCTCGGCCACACCGCCGCGTTCGACCTGCCCGGCCCGTCGGCCCTGCCCCGGCCCGCCTCGCCGTGGAACCCGCGGACCGAGCGGGCCGTCTTCCTCGCGATGGCCGGGACGCTCACGACGGGACGCGCGGTCGACCGCCACCGGCTGGTGGAGCTGGTCGTACGCAGTCTCGCCGGCGGCCCGATCGCCCGGCCGCGGGTGCCCTACCGGCAGCGGACCACCACCCGGGCCGGAGCGCTGCTGCTGATCGACCGGGGTGAGTCGATGCGGCCGTTCCGGCACGACCAGGAGTGGATCACCCGGCTCGCGGCCCGCATCCTGCCGCCGGGCGGGCTGCGCGTCCTGGACCTGCGCATCGCCCAGGGCATCAGCCGCGACCGGGGGCGCACCTGGGAACCCCACCCGGTGCCGCCGTACGGACAGCCGGTGCTGCTGCTCTCCGACCTCGGGCATCTGCAGCCGCCGTCGCCGGGGCGCCACCACTCCTCGCCGGCGAGCTGGCTGTCGTATCTGCGGCGGCTGCGGGAGACGGGCACCCCCGTCGTCTGTCTCACGCCCTATCCCGCCGAGGAGTACCCGGCCGCCGTGCGGGAGACGGTCGCGCTGGTTCCGCTGGACCGCCGGGTGTCCGTACGGCTCGCCCAGACCGCGACCCGCCGGGACCCGCGCCGGGCGGGGCGGCGGCGATGACGGCGGCACCCGAGCGCACCGCGTTCCAGCTGATAGCGGAGGAACGCCGGCACCGGCCCGCCGTGGTGCAGCTGGCCCGGTCGCTGTGCCTGGCCGCGCAGGCGGAGCCGTACTTCCTCCGCAGCGCCCGGCTCCGCTTCGCCCCGGACAGCAGCACCGGGCTGGAGGCCAGGCTGTACTTCTCCCCGCTGGTGGAGGCGGCCGACAGCCGCGCGCTGGTGCTGTACCCGGAGGTCAGCGCGGAGCTGCGGCGGGAGCTGTACGACCACGACCTGGACCTGCTCGGCTCGGTCCGCGACTTCACCCTCGCCGCCCACCGCAGCGCACCTCCCCTGGTCCGCGACTTCGAGGAGCTGCTCTGGTCGGCGACGATCGGCCCGCCGCCGACCGAGGCCGAGGTCGAACGGACGCTGACCCCGCTCTTCCGCCAGGTGCTCGCCGAGGGACCCACGGCGGCCGAGGCGAGCCGCTGGATCCTGCGTTTCCTGCCCCGTCTGCCGGAGGCCGTACGGGAGTCGCCGCCGGCCTGGCGGCTCCAGGTGATGGCGGCGGAACGGCTGGGCATGGAGCCGCCGCGCGGTCTGCTGACCCGGGCCGACGCCGACGAGGTGCGCACGGTGCGGGCGCTGGTCCACACCGAGGTGGACATCGGCGTCCGGGCCTCGGCGCACGGCCTGGTCCTGAGCCGGCCGCCGGAGCGGGGCGCGCTGGTCTGTGGGGCGAGCGGAGCGGGGCGCGTACAGCTGCGGCTGCGCAGCGCGCTGCCCGGCGCCCAGTGGCACGAACTGGACCTGTACGACGGCGAGTACGCCGCCCTGGGCCTCAGCGTGGCCGCCGAGACCCGCACGGACGGCACGCTCCTGGCCACGCAGGCGGAGCTGGGCGGCACGCTGCTGTGCGCGCGGGCGGGTCACCGGGCGGCGGCCGCGACCACCGTGGACGGCCGCACCGTCCTGCGGATCGACGACGGCGAGTCCGTGCTCACGGTCGAACTGCCCGAACTGCCCGAGCAGCCCCGGCTGCTCACGGTCGCCGACGCGGGGCCGGCGGCCACGGCGGTGGTGAGCGCCAAGGGGCTGCACGTGGTGACCTCGGCGGTCGACGGCACGGCCGACGCCGTACTGCACCCGCTGTCGGTGCAGCCGACGGCCGTGGGCTGGTCCCGGACCCGGGAGCGCGGTGTGCTGTGCCTGGCCACCGGGAACGACGTCCTCCTCGTCGACGGCGGCGACCCCGGCCGCACCCTCGGCACGCTGTCCCATCCCGCGCCGGTGGTACGCCTGTGGTGTTCGGTCCGGGCCGGCCTGGTGGCCGTCGCCGACGCGGAGGGCGGGGTGACGGTGCACGGCCTGGCCGGAGGGCGGGCCGGTCACGGACGGTGGGAGCAGGGCCCGGGCGGCGGGGTCACCGCGCTGTCCGGGGATCCTCGGGCGGGTTCGGCTTCGGCGTCAGGGTCGGCGTCGGGATCGGGATCGGGATCGGGATCGGCGTCAGGGTCGGTTGTCTGGTGCACCGCGGACGGACAGGTGTACGGGATGGACGCGGCGGCGGCCGATGCCTCCGCCGGAGCCGTCGATGGGGTCACCCTGCTGGGCACCCTGCCCGCCCCGGCGTCCTCACTCGCGCTGCTCTCCGACGTCGGGCTGGTCGTGGCCGCGGACGGCGGGGACCGGCTGCTGCGGCTGGCCTGGCCGGAAGGCGGGCCGGTCACGGCGGTGCCGATGCCCTTCCGGGTGCGGGAGGTTCATCCGGCGACGGGCGGGCTGCTGCTGGTGTCGGGGCACGGCGGCGAGGTGGAGATCCGCGCGGAGGACGGCCGTACACACCTGCTCACCCCAGGACCCGTGCCCGCACCTCCCGACGGGGCGGGACCCGACTGGCCGCGGGACAGCGTCGGGTTGGTGCTGTCGGAACACGACACCGTGCTTCCGGCCGGCGTCCGGCGCTGGGGCATCGGGCACGTCTGTCTGCCCGCCTCCCTCCCACCGGACTCCGAGAGGTTCGCCACGCTGCTGGCAGGGGCGCGCGAACAGGGGCTGCGGGTACTGGCGGAACTGGCCCCTCCCGACGAGGACTCCGCCCACGGCGAACTGCTCGGCCGGGCCTACGACCTGCTGGAGGAGTCGCTCGACGGACTCCGCCTCGGCGACGCGGACCGCTGGCCGGCACCCCTGCTCACCCGTCTGCGCCATCTCCTGGACGCCTACCCGCAGACAGCGGTCGTCACGACCGGCTCCCCCCACGTCCCCCTGGGCCCGGGCCACCTCACCCTGAACGCGCCCCCCGAGCCCCCGGCCGCCCCGCTTCCCCCGGCCGCCGACAGCTGGTGGTCCCTCCCGGACGGGCTCCCCCGTCCCCGGGCCGCCCTGCTCCTGGCCCTGCCGGGCTGCCACGAAGTCCCCGCCTCAGTGCTGCTGGAAACCCCGGCGCTACGCCCCCTGCTCGCGGCACGCGCCGCACAACTGGCCCTGCGCCACGGCGGA
Source organism: Streptomyces sp. NPDC048288 (assembly GCF_043201555.1). Lineage (NCBI taxonomy): Bacteria > Bacillati > Actinomycetota > Actinomycetes > Kitasatosporales > Streptomycetaceae > Streptomyces > Streptomyces sp. NPDC048288. The sequence continues at coordinate 954,883 of NZ_JBICZD010000002.1, read as the reverse complement.
GTGGAGCTGCTGTCCACCGGCTCGGCGCGGGTGACCGCCGTCCGCCGGGAGCACGCCGGCCAGGCCGTCCTCTGCCTGACCAGCACGGCCGACGTCCCGCTCACCGCCCGGGTACCCCTGCCGGAAGCAACCACCGGAACCGGGCCGACCGGGCCGACCGAGCTGATCGAGATCGCCAACGACCACCCGACCCACCCGCCAGACGCGCCGCCCCAGGTCCTGCGACCGGCTCCCGGCGGCCTGATCCCGGTGGAACTCGACGCGGGCCACACCCGCTGGTTCCGGATCCGCACGACCACCCACCCGCCACCGGACGGCCCCACGGACCCCTTCGCCCCGCCCACTGCTCGCTGACGCACCACGATCCAGTACACGGTTCCGTACGAGGAGTCCCATGCCCGGTCCCCATGTCTTCCTCAGCCGCAGCGAACCACCGGACTGCACCTGCAACTGCTGGCCGGCCCGGCGCGCCATGGAGGAACTGCTCCACCAGGAGGGCTGCGAGCCGGTCATCGTGGACCGGGAGTCCCTGGTGCCGGGCGAGGACTGGATGGAGGCCATCTCCGACGGCATGGGCAGCGCCCACGGCATGCTCCTGATCGTGTCGGCCCACGCCCTGAAGTCCGAGCACGTGCAGAACGAACTGGCCATGGCGGAACTGCGCAACCGGCACGACGGTTTCCCGGTGATCCTGCTGATGCTGCCGGAAGTGACCCTGGAGGCGCTGGAGAAGAGCGGTCTGGGGTCGCTCAGCCCGAACAGACGGCAGACGGTGGAGTGGCCGGGAAAGGACGACATCGAGTCCGTACGACGCGACATCAGACCGCAACTCGACCTGATGCGGGCCGAGTTGACCGGGGCGAAGGTGCATCACCGAGTGGTCCACCATCTGCGGGAGGTGGACGCGCAGAGCCTGAGCCGGGCCGGCGCGACGCTGGGGGTGCAGATCGAGGCCCTGTTCCCGCTGATGCGCCACCGGCTCGCCTCGGGACTCCTGGCCGAACGGCCCAGCGAGCCCGAGGCCGACCCGCTGCGCGCCGCCCTCACCGAACTGCTGCCCCTGTCCGGCCCGGAAGCCTCACGGGAACTCATCCAGCTGAGCGTGACCCATGCCCGGGTGCCCGCGGCCGAGGCCGACCGGATACGCGGGGTGCTCGACACCGCGTCCCCCAGGGTCGCGGTGCTGCCCGCGCAGTACACGGACACCGCACGCCGGTACATCCACCGGGCCAGCGAACAACCGCTGCCCTGGGACCACTTCGTCGTCGCCCTCACCGCGGGTACCGGCGTCCTGGGCGATCTGGTGCAGCACATCGGAGAGGAACTGCTGGAGGAGTTCGACATCCACGACGAGGAGACCCTGCGCGAACACGAGCACGACTTCGGCCCGGTCGTCGTGATCGTCCCGCATCCCCCGGACGCCGACCTGGTCCGCGCACTCGACACGGCGTACCCGGTGGGACTCCTCTTCCTGTTCGTGGTCGACGGCGAACTGCTCGGCGCCACCGGCGCACACACCCGCCTGGACGGCCTGCCCGCCTGGCGGGAGGAGGAGATGAACCGGACGGTACGACGGTTCGTGCGCCGGTACGGATCGACATTGAGCAACTGACCGCCCCGGGTCCGTGCCGGGGCGGTCACGCGCACGGCAGGCTCAGATCGGCGGCATCTCCAGGTCGAAGTCGATCCGCTTCCGGTCGCTCATCACCCGGACCAGGGGATGGGCCGGCCCGAACTCGCGCTCGGCGGCCAGCGCGGCCCCGTGGACGCCCGGGAAGGTGTCGTCGTCACCCAACAGACTGCGGTCCAGGGCGACGTTGTACTCCGCGCAGAGCACCCGCGGGTGGTGATCACGGTAGAGGGTGCGGTAGGCCTCGCAGGCTTGCTCGTCCTGGGCGAGCGCCTCGTCGTAGCGTCCCAGCGCGGACAGCACACCAGCCCGGTTGGAGCGGCAGGCGAGGGTGGCGGGGTGACCGGCGCCCAGCCGCTCGATGAGCAGCGGGAGGGTCTCGTCGGCCAGTTCCAGGGCCCGGTCGATCTCTCCGCGGCTTCTGAGGATGGCCACGAGATTGGTCGCGGCCGACAGGGTGAACGGGTGATCGGCACCGAGGCGCTCACGGTAGCGCTCGAAGTTCTGCTTCCCGAGGTCCACGGCCTCCGATCCGCGGACCGGGTCCAGCAGAGACAGGGCGAGCAGGTCACAGGCGAGGTTGGCCGTGCACGACATGGTGTCGGGGTGCGCCTCGCCGTAGCGCTGCCGGTACACGTTCAGGGTGGAGCGGGTCAGGGCCTCGGCCTCGGCGTAGTGGCCGAGGCGGCGCTGGGTCACCGCGAGGGACGCGTCCGTGCGCAGCACGTCGTTGGACTTCTCGTCCTTCTGGATGTTGACGAGCCGCCTGCGGATCTCGATGAGCAGGTCGAGGGATCCTTGGTAGTCGCCCGTCTCCCGGCGGTCCAGTGCGACGCTTCCCGCGAGGTTCCAGGTGAGTACGTGCTGGATCCCCAGCGACTGCCGGGACCTTTGGTAGGTCTCGGTCGCGCGGTCCAGGGCTTCGCCGGGGCGGCCCGCGAGGTTGAGGGAGACGCCGAGGTTGTTCGCGGCCCGGAGGGTCTCCTCGTTGTCGGGGCCGAAATGCGGACTGTTCCGGTAGAGGTCGTAGGTCCGTTGATCCTCGTCGTGTGCTTCCTGATAGCGGCCCAGACCGCGCAGATCGGCGCCGTAGTTGCGGGCCGTGACCAGGCTGTAGCCGTCGTCGAGGCCGAGTTGCTCGCGCTGACGCCGCAGGGTGTCGGCGTCCACGTCGTGGGCCTCCTGGTAACGGCCCAGGGAGCGCAGCGGGTTGGCAACCTGGGCGGCCAGCCGCAGCCGGAGGTGGTGGTCCGCGCCGAGGGACTCCGTCCAGCCGATGAGTGCCTTCTGCCCCAGCGCGGCGGCGGCCCGGAGGTCACCGACCCGCCACTGGTTGCGGACCTGGCGGATGACCCACTCGCACACCCGTGCGTCGGTGTTGGACAACGCTTCGGAGAGTTCCAGGTGTGGCAGCAGCTCCGCGAACCGCTGCTGGACCGTGACGCTGTCCTCCGGGAGGGAGGCCGAGGGCAGCGCTCCCGCCAGCACGAGTTGTGCCTGACGCCGCGTCCGTTCCATGCGCTCGGGGTCCTCGCCCAGCCATTCGCGCACCGCGGCCTGGACCAGTCGGTGGACCTGGATGGAGCTGTTCTGCTGGTCCACCGTGGCCAGCGCGTAGCGCCCGAGGTCACGGATCAGGTACCCCATCACCATGGGGTCGAGCACGGAATCGTCGCCGGTCTCCTCGGCGAGCCGGTTGCGCATGGCGTCGCTGTAGAGAAGGGAGTGCGCGATCGGCTCGGGAGAGAGGAAGGCACAGAGTTCGAGGAGCCGGACCGCCGCGGGCCGCTCGTTGCCGAGCCGGTCGACGGTCAGCCGCCAGACCGCCAGGAGGGACTCCTGCTGGCTGTCACCGCTGCCGCCGGTGCCGCTCAGCACCGTGCTGACCCGGCTGTTGACCTGTTCGAGGTAGGTGTCCAGGGGCATGGCCGTCTGCCGCAGCCAGGCCGCCGCGAGCTCCATGGCCATCGGGAAGTCGCCGAGCGTCTCGGCGATCCGGTCGGCGTCCCGCACGGAGAGTGCGTCCACCCTGCGGCGCAGCAGGGCGATGCTCTCGGACCGGTTGAAGGCGTCGACCTCGACGGCGTTCTGGCTCTCCTCGTGGGGCGAACGCCGGGCGGTGAGGATGACGTGTCCCGGCCCCTCGGCTGGAAGGTACCGTTCCACTGTCGTGTCTCCCTCGTCCCTGGCCTGGGTCTCTCCGTTCGCGTCCTGGCTCTCGATGACGTTGTCGAAAACCAGCAACCAACGACCATAATCGCCATTTTTAAGCGCTGTCACGGTTGCCTGGGCGCGTTCGTCGACCGTGTCGCCGGGAATTCCCAGCTCCAGCCCGAGTTCCGCGAGGAGCTGAGGGATCCGGTTGGGCTGTTCGGCCGGAACCCAGTGCACGAGGTCGTACTGGGAACCGTACCGGTGGACGTACTCCTGCGCGATCTGGGTCTTCCCGATCCCTCCAAGGCCGTAGAGGAAAACCCTGCCCACCGGTGTGTCCGTGCGCAGCGATTCCGAACTCAGTTCGGACCGCAGCCGGTCCAGCTGGACATCGCGGCCGGTGAAGGCGTTGTTGCGGCGCGGGACGTTGAAGATCCGGGGGGCCAGGCCCGGATAGGTGAGGTCCCCGCTGACGGTGGGGATCCGCGCCTCGAGTTCGAGCAGGCCGAAGAACCTGCTGAGCACCTGCGCGGCGGACTGGTCCACCAGCGTGAATCCCGGCAGTCCGCGCAGCGCCGGCTCCGGCTGGTGCTCCCGCGTGCGCAGCCCGATGATCCTGGGCCCTTCGGGTGCGGCCGCCAGGGCGCGTACCTCGTCGGCGACCGGTGTGGTGGCGAAGTCCGGCGAGAGCAGCGCGACGACCACGTCGGCTCCCTCCGGCGGACCGCTGGACAGCGGCACTGACGGGCTGCTTCCGCGCAGCGCCACGGAGATCCCCGCGGCCTGCAGCTGGGCCGCGATCCATTCCGCCCAGGCGCCGTCGCGCAGCGCGTAGTCGACGCGGACCCGGGGCACCAGGCGGCCGCCGGGTACCGGTACCCGCTGGAAACGGGCGAGCAGTTGCCTGCGCACCGGCTCCTCGACCGGCCGCAGGGCCGTCACCTGCCCGTCCGTGATCACGGAGGTGAGGCGTTCGTAGGCGCCGAGCAGGGAGGCGGGCTGCCGGGGCGTGTCCGCGACGGTGGCCAGCACCTCCTCGTAGGCGAAGAACGGCTTGTAGGGGATCTCCACCGAGCCCCAGTAGCCGTCGGGATCGGCGGCCCGCGGTGTGTCCTTCAGGAACTCCTGGAAGCGCTGGCGAGCATGGCCCCGGCTGATCACCAGCTTCTCCTGCTCGGCGTCCTCCACCCGCATGGGCACGGGGAGGATCCTGACGTGCGGCACCTGGCGCCGTACGTCCCCGGCCACGCTGGCGCTGCCGTCCACGGACTGGGTGTTCAGCGTGAAGCAGTCGACCAGCACGTCCGGCATCACCATCGTGGTGATGCCGGAGGTGTCGCTCCAGCCCGTCCGGCTGTCGATCAGGGCGTAGTCGTAGTTGCGCCGCATGTCCTCGCGCAGGGCGCCCAGGAAGGCCGCGCCGCCCCGGCGGTCGTAGAAGCCCTTCCAGTCGTACGTGTTGATCGTCTCGGAGTATTCGGGGGTCTTCCGCCCCGGGGAGACGAAATCGACGTAGCCGCCGCTGTCGAAACCCCACGTCAGGGTGGAGGCGAAGCGCTCCACTCGGGCGTACTGGCTGTAGTCACCGTCCGCCGGCCTCGGCCTGGCCATGTCGAACCCGCGGATCAGGTCGATGAGACCGGGGGTGGAGTCGAGCTCCGGGTCGCCGAGGAAGGGAGCGAAGTAGCGGTGCAGGCCCGGCGCCTCCAGGTCCCAGTCCATGGCCAGTACACGTTTTCCGTTGCTGGCCAGGATCCAGGCCACGTTCGCCAGGGCCATGGTGCGCCCGGTTCCACCCTTGAAGGAATAAAATGTGACGATAGTCCCGGGCTCGCGGGCGCCGGCGTCTCCCGAGTCGAACGTCATGACGAATACCTTCCGAGCAGGGGAAACGTGTGGAGACCTTCGGCCGGCGTCACCGGCGGCCGAACTGCCTCCGCCGACTTGAGCGCCTCGTTCTGGAGGCGGATCAGGACCTTGCGGAGGGAGGAGGTGAAACTTTCCGCGTCCGGCAGCCCCCAGCGGTCGTACTCGCTGCGCTGCCGACGCATCAGGGGCAGTGTGTGGTCGAGGAGTTCATCCAGAGCGATCGTCTGTTCGACCGACTCGGTGTCCTCGCGGGACCGGGGTTCGAGTGCCGTGGTGGCCTCGGGGCCGCGGTCGTCCACGGCCGCCAGAAGCGTGCGTTTCTCCCGCCGCATGGCCGCCCAGGCGTCCACCAGGAGCACGACCAGTTGCTCGGGGTTCTCCTCCCGGCCGATCCGGTCGACGGTCTCCTCGTCCAGCGGCAGCACGGTCGCGATGAAGTCCAGCGCGGTGGCGGTGTTCTTCACCAGCGAAACCAGGGCCTCGGGCTCTCCCGGAGCGTAGGGGGACCAGTCCAGAGCCGTCTTTCCGTAGTACTGACTGGATTGCCGTTCCTCGGGCAGCTCGTCCTCGGCCGTGGACGCCACCACGAAACTGACCGCCTGACCACCGACGGGCGTGGGAGCGCCGAAAGGGGAATGACTGCCGCTCGCATCGAATCCGTGCACCTCGGGAAGTTGTTCCGCGGCTACGACGATGCGGTCGGCGGTGGCTCTCAGCACTTCCTCGTAGTCCGACCGGTAGCGCGCCTTCAACCGCAGCAGGTGCAGCAGCCCGTCACGCTGGTAGGCCTGGGACCGCACGCCGAGCGGCGGGTACGGCAGGACGGCCTCCAGTGCGTGCGCGGGGTCGGGCTCCCACATGACGGGGACGACCGCGTCCGCGCTGTACCCGGTCCTGGACCGCTGCATGTTGAGCCGCCGCTGGAAGTAGGACAGCTCGGCCCGGCAGTACGACTGGCTGAAATAACGCGGCGAGTGCAGCACGACCAGGACGGTGGACCGGCCCAGCAGATCCACCGACACATCCGGTGACTGCGGCTTCCCACGGACCCCCACGACCTCCGGGGAGCGCCCCGTGCGCTTGGCGACGACCCGGCAGAGGTCGTGAAAGAAGGACGCGACCCACTCCTCGTCGACGGTGCGCACGTGACTCAAATAGAAGTGGCTCACGATGGCTCCATTGACGCGACTGACGCGACGTGATCCCGGGGCGAGCCGGATCGGCAGCTGAGCGGCACGGTCGCGCAGCACACTCGGCACGCATCGTCACCACCGGCACCACGTCGATGTTTGTTCCGGACATGGCGAACATCTGGGGGTGCGCCGGTGCGGCGCGGCCTCGCCGCTCTCTGCGCGTTCGCGGCTTTCCACCGCGCCGTCGCTTTTCCCCCGTGCCACCGCGTCCTCATATATCAGTCCACCCCTGGTGTTGATTCGTCGGCTTTCTTCCTGCCGGAATGGGCCAGATCACGGGCGAAGTCAGCCGTGGCCTGGTCAGGGGAGGAAGCTGCGGGCTCTCGCGTCCGCATCGGCGCCTGCGGCGATGCCACCCCAACGGGTGAGGGGTCGTCGGGTCGGACGAAGGACAGCGACCCCACGGGAAAGCGCACGGAAGGCAGCGAACGCGCGGGAAAGCCGCAGCGCGCCGCCTCGTCGGCCATCCCCGCGACGAAGTCGGCCCCGGAGGGTGTGAGCGCGGGATGGGTCCGCAGGTCCCACAGGGCGCGCGCGACCTGACGCCCGTAGCGGTGCAGTCGGGTACGCGCGGCACGAGCCTGCCGGCCGCTCAGTTCCCACTGACGACGCTGCCAGAACTGCAGGAGCGCCAGATGGGCATGGGTTCCCGTGAGTGCGGACCCGATGGGGCGGGGGTCCTTTCGCCAGCCGACCCGCAGCAGGTCACGGTCCTCGGGATCCGCCAGATCATCGAGATCGGCGAGGGCTCCGAAAGCGATGTGCGCGCTCTCGTGCGCCACCGTCTCGGCCAGCCGTACCGGATCGGCGGTGTAGGTGGCCGCGATCGCCCCGTAGGCCTCCCGCGCAGCGGAACTCACCGCCCGCCCCTCCCGTGGTGGCTCCAACGGCACGAGCGCCGTCCACAGGGCGGCGTACCCGGCCGCACGTTCCGGGACCAGACGGGTCACCACGTCCCAGGCCCCGGCCACCGACACCTGCCAGGCAAGCAGTTCCTCGGCTGTCCGACGGGGCAGCACCGGATGGCCGTGCGCGTCCCGGTAGGGGTCGGTGTCCTCCAGGACCACCGACAACGACGGTGCGTCTCCCGGTGGCACGGCGGTCATACGACGCGGTGCGCACAGGCCGGTGTCGTCGAGGGCTTCGCCCCGCTCCCCCAGGACCAGTGATCGCCCGCCCAGGTCCAGGACGTCACCCCACAGCCGGGCCTCCCGCGCACCTCCGGTCAACCGGACACGGCCCAGCGTGGGCAGCCAGATCAGGGAGTCGAGTGCCAGGAGGGCGAGGCGCGGGCGGAGTCCGGCGCGTAATGCGGCGGCGGCCGCCAGACCGGTCAGCCGGCCGGTTTCAGCGCTCGCGCGGACGGCGGGGTTCGGGTCGTGCAGGGACCGCAGGCAACGCCCCAACCACACACCGACATGAGGATGGAGCAGCACCTCCTCGAAGGCCCGGACGTCCGCCGCACGGGCTCGGCGGCACAACTCCCAGGCCGCCGCTCCCCAGTACTCCCAGGAATCCGGTGTGCTGCTCCGGATCGCCGCGGCCACATCCCTCAGCATCAGCAGACGCCGGGAGACCTGGCCGTCCCGCAGGATCCGCAGGGCGGTCGGGGACGGGTGACAGCGCGCCAGGCTCGCGAAGTCCTCGCCGGCCATGCGCAGGGTCGCCGGGGCCGTCACGACACGCCCCCGAGCAAGGCGGTGGCATCGGCCACGACCCGGTCCCGGATCCGGGTGGTAAGAACCCGCAGGTCAGCGCAGTAGACACTCGCGTTCGCAAAGCCGGTGGACGGGTGGAACCGGTGGGCACGGAGTCCACCGCCACACATGCGCACGACCTCGCAGCTGCGGCAGACGTCGGCGAGCGCCGACAGACCCCCTCGGCGGGCATCGGCCACGACCGGGTGCTGTGCCGCCGTGTCGAAGTCGTGAGTGAAGATGTCGAGCCCGGTGGCCGCGCCGCCGTCCCGGGTGACCTTCAGTGAGTCCGATAATTCTATTGTCCCGTCGCTCTCGACGACCAGGAAGTCCGTGTCGGCCAGCCCCGTGCTCTCCGACCGCACGTCACCGCCGAGAGCGAGATCCACAAGATCCTCGAACAGGCGGATCCGGGTCTCCTGACGCGGTGCCGTGTACCACCTTTCGAACACCGCCAGGAGCCAGTTCGCGTACGGCGTTCGATCCGGATCGTGACCGGGCGGCGGGTGTTCCCACGTGGCGTGCGGCAGCAGGAAGTTGATGGCCGGCGGCTCGTGCGCGAGCAGGGACTCGTACACGCGAAGTGGCGGGTTGGCGAGGTCCACCGTGCAGAGCAGGCCCGCAAACAGTGCCTTGTTCTCGGCCCTCCTCAACAGCTCTAGTCCCCTCTGGACGGAGGCATGACTGCCTCGCCCGTTCCTGTTACGCCTGTGGCGATCGTTGGCCTCTCGGCCGCCATCAAGACTGACACCCACCGACACCCCGTGTCGGCGGAACAGGTCCATCCATAAGGGATTCAGAAGAGTCGCATTGCTCTGAAGGGAGATATCACACTCTGCGGTGTCGCGCAGTTCCTCCTTCAGAACGTTCAGAAGATGTTCGATTCGGGACGGGCCGGCGAGCAGCGGCTCACCCCCGTGCAGGGTCACACGGACCCGAGACAGACCGTGCCGCCCGGCATGCTCGGCGATGCGGCGGGCCAGTTGGTCCGCGGTCCCGGTGGCCATGACGGACGGTTTGTCCCGCCAGGAGCGGTCAAGAAGCTCGTAAACGTAGCAATAGTCGCATGCCAGATTGCACGGCTGCGCAACCTTGACCACCCACTCGACGAAGGGGTTCGCATCACGCACGTGCCACCTCCTGCCACGCGGTCCCCCGCTGCCTACTCGCCCATCAGAGAGCCGACTGGAAAATGGACACATCCACCGCGCGATGCTCCAAGGTGTCCCGCCGAACTCGCCGTATCGACCGGCCCAGAGCACTTTCGGGTAACTCGTCCAGATCCATACGTACGTCCGCGGAACCGCTGAGGTTCACCACGTCGAAGTCGATCTCCACGCCAGTCGCTGACGTCTCCATGAACGCCCCGTGCTCCTCGCCCCGCGGACCTCGGTCGTTGTGCCGATCCCCGCGGATGTCAACCTGCGTCGGACCGCAACCAGCCCGATGGGGGTCGAGTTGCGGAAGAGGTGGCGCTGTTCGGTTCTCGTTTCAGGGAAGCACACCGCTCAGCCAACGGCTAGAACGCAGGAGCCCGTCAACCCGGGTGCGGCTTGATCTCGTCGGCAGTGGCCTCAAGTCCTCCCGAGCGAATCCGTGTTGGGATCTGTACGACTCCTGGTCACCATGAGCCTTCCCCTCTTCGTGGCCTTGTGACCCATGGCGGTCAAACCATGGGCAAATCACGACGCTGAAACGCCAGAACAAGGCACTCCGGCTTACTGACGTGGCCTTCCAGCAACACCCGGCACACACCCACCACCCACCCCCACTGCACGGCGGGCCCTCCCAGCGGGGAACAGGTCCCGGCCAGACCCACAGCTCCGGCTCCGCTCGACGACTGTGGCTCCGCTCGAAAAAAGCGATGGCTCCGCCCACCCCCCGACCCGATCATGACCGGATGCTCTTTCACGCTGCCACGGCAGACCCCACACACCCCACAGACCTCGACCGCGCCGCCGCCTACCCGGCCGACGGCCCCCTCCCCGCCTTGACCGCGGAACGGATCCGACAGGAGCTCGCGAGCAACCAGTTCCGCCCCGAGTGGATCTGGTTCGCCGAGGACGAGGACGAGGACGGGGCCGGGGACGGGGAGCTCCTGGCCCGTGCCCTGTGGTGGGGCCGTGCCGACAGCGTGCGGCCGATCGCGCTCGACTGCCTCCAGGTACGGGCCGACGTCGTCGACCCGGCCGCCGTCGCCGCCGGGCTCCTTGCCACAGCCCATGCCGCCTTCGGGACCCTCCCCTCCTACAACATCTCGCTGCCCCGTGACTGGCGGACCAGCCCGGCACTGGTCGACGCCGTGGCCTGGCGCCGGGAGGCGGCGTCCAGGTCCGGGCTGAGCAGCGAGATCGAGCGTCTGCGGTACGAGTGGACACCGGCCGCCGAGGTCCCGGCACCCACGGGAAGACTGATCTTCCGTAAGGGCACGGACGAGGAGTTCCTGGACGCGTTCGTCCGCCTGTCGACCGGAAGCCTGGACCTGCACACCCGGAACGGGCTCCGCTCGACGGACCCCGAGCAACTGGCCCGCGAGGACATCGAGTTCTACCTCGACTGTCCCGGCGAGCGCTCCTGGTGGCGCCTCGCCGAACTCCCGGACGGCACGCCGGCTGGCCTGGCCATTCCCTCCGCGACCCCTTACCACCGGAACGTCGGCTACCTGGGTGTCGTCCCCGAGCAGCGCGGACAGGGCCTGATCGACGAGATCCTCGCCGAGATCACCAGGTTCCACGCGAGCGAGGGCGCCGACCGCATCACCGCCACGACCGACACCGTCAACGTTCCGATGGCCGCCGCCTTCGACCGCGCGGGCTACGAGGTGACGGAGATCCGCCTCGTCCTGGAATCCCCGTCGCACTGAGCGGACGACTTCACCAGGCTCGACCTATTCGGAGGCGGGAAGGATGGTCACCAGTCCCTCGGGCAGGCCGATTACCCGACGACCTTCCTGGCAACCGTCCGCCGCGGAACCGGCAGGTCCCAGTCGACACCGCCGAGCGGCGTACTGAACCCCTTGCTGAGGTGCATGTCGGGAGCGGCTCGGGTGTTCGCCACAGAACCCGGACCACCGACAGCCATAGGCCGCGAACCTGCAAGGCCCCACTTGATCCAAGGCTCGCTACAGGGACGGCCGACGCCGGGTGCCGTCCTCCCCCTACGCGCCAGGAGGACGGAAGTCGACCTGCCGGCGGGCGGCCTCGTCGATCTCCTCCGAGGTGAGCAGAGGTGTGGCCCGGGTACGGAGCGCGCCGCTGGCCTTGACGCTGAGGCTGACAGCGGCCATGGAGACCGGGTCGGGAAAGTCGAGAATGCACACAAAGTCGTCCTCTCCAAAGGAGAAGTACATGGCCTCGACCGTTCCCCCGAGCCCAGCGACCACCTGATCAACAGCAGCCCGGCGACCACTCGCCCCTTCCTTGAGCAACCCCTTCGTCCCCTCGGACGTGTAAGCGGCCTGAATGAGGAACTTCGGCATAACAACACTCCCTGCCCGTGACGTGTCTGACCTGCCTCACGCATCTGACGTGCAGAATCACCTTCCCGCCGTCACACCGACCCCCCATCGACAAACGATCGGATTCACCCGCCCAGCGGACACGGCCGGGGGGACGAGGGCGCGAGGGCGGGAGGGCGGGAGGGCGGGAGACCGTGGCCACCGTACGGATCACCAGCCAAAAGCCCCGGATCTCTCCGGGGTCTCGCAGCTATGTGCACTCGGCAGGATTCGAACAGGGGCATCGTGTTGGGCGATGGCGGTTGCCGGCTGGGGTTGCTGTACTCCGTTGCTGCACAGCAGGATCGGATGATGTCCCGCTCCATAGGCGCGCACACTGCCGACCCGTGCCCTCGATGCCTCGTCGAAGCGGTCCGTCCGGGTAGGCCGATGAGTGTTGCGGAACGCCACGTGGTCGAGTACGCCTGCGAGCACTGTGCGCATGCGTGGACCCGTCCGGTAGAGGACGACCTGGACGTCTACGACGTCGTCAGAGTGGACCTCCCCGACGCCACGCTCTACGGCACCGTCTGGCAGGTGGAAGCCGACCGTGTCCAGGTACGGGGCGCGGGAGGCGACTGGCTGCTGTGGATCGAGCGCTGGAGAGTCATCGCCTACTGAAGACGCCCCTGCCCGCGCCCAAAAACATGCCCGAACTCGGGGAGCAACGGGCTTGTTGTCAGCGTCGGCCGCGAACCAAGGTGCCGCTGCGGGGGACACGCACGCTTTCCAACTGTGGTGGCGGAGCTTTGGGCTGCGTTTATCGAAGGGTCGTCACCGGGCTGAGATCGGCTTCTGGTCTTGGTTGAACGCGAGTGTTCGGGGCTGAATGACACGGAAGCTGAGACGGTCTGAGCTTGACCGAGCGATCCAAGACCCCGGCTGGGCACTGGACTTCGTCGAACTAGTCCAGGACGCGGAGGAGGAGACAGAGCCCGCGCCGGCCGAGGCGCGCCACTTCAGCGCGCCTGGGCGCTGATAGCCACCCTGAACGGCAGCGCCACGCAGTCGGGTTGTCAGCGCCTGGCCGGACATGCCGAGGCTCTCTACCGCCTGGACCAAGAGAAGTTCGGGATGCTTCCCGTTGCCGACATGACGGGCCGGAACGGCGAGCCCTTCCCGCAGTCCGCCGACGGGTTCCTGTACGCCCCTTGCGCTGTCGTCGCCGCAGGACAAACCGCATGGGAAGGCGTCTTCTTCGACGTCGACAAGTTCGCCCCGTACTCCTCCACCGAGCATGACGGCTACCGGGAATGAGTGGGATCGCTCGACCCAGTACCGCTCGATGGGGATCTCGTAGGTCGGTCCTCCTGGCACCGGGTGGTTGTCAGTGCTACTTACCAGTCTGCCCAGTGGAGTGGGACCGGCCAGAGAACCTTCGAGGTCCCCGGGAGCCGCCTGGGGACCATGTTGCAGGCCGTGGATCCCCACCCCCCTCATCCTCTGCGAGGGAAGCGGCCGACACTGGCGCTCACCTGGAAGTCGATCGACTTCGGGACGGGGGAGTCGTACGTGGACCATCGCTCAGCAGACCGGCGACCGGAAGGCTGCCGGTGATCTCTGGCAGGAAGCCCTGCGGGCCCGATGCGCCGGCCTCCGGGTCATCCCGCTCCGGGACACCCGGCACCATGACGATGGAGGTCTACGCGGAAGCGAGTGAGGGGACTGACGGCTGACATCAGCCGTTGCTGTACTTCGCTGCTGTACGACCCCGAAACAACAAAGGCCCCGGAGTGATCCGGGGCCTTTGAGCTGTGTGCACTCGGCAGGATTCGAACCTGCAACCTTCTGATCCGTAGGATCGGGCGCCGCGTTGCGCGCACGCCCATCGGCTTCCCGAACTGATCGTCGGCGGCTGTGATCGTTCGTCTCTCTGTGCCGTCGTTGCCGTCAGGGTTGCCGTCAATGCCGTCCTGGGACGAGACAGGCCATCAACGCCAGGCGTACAACCGTCACGTAACTCTGAGCGTCGATATGCACGTGACCCGGTGGCTCCACCTCACCAGGGGCGTAGCTGAGCTAGGGCCTGTTGTGAAAGTCCTGGTCGCATGGGTGATGAGGATCTGCGATCCCTAGGACCGATCGGGTTGCCTACGTGCTTGACCAGGCAAATGTGTGGGGAGAGTGGCGGGGCGGGTGACTGGCCGCGCTACCTCACCGGTGCCGGTCCCGCAGCTCCGCATGGTGAGGCCCCAGGTTGCGCGGACCTGGGGCCTCGTTCAGTAGCGGGTGACGCACGGCAGGACGTGGGTCACCTGGGTCCGGGGCTGTGTGGCCCGGTCAGCGGTTGAGGACTTCCTCGATCTTGGCGGCCACGCGCTGGGCCTGGATGTCACGGCCCTTTTCGTTGGGGTGTGCGTACCACGGGATGGGCTGGGTCCCGAATTCGACCTTGGAGTCCTCCAGCAGGCCGCCGATGCCCCGGTTGGCGCCGTCGCACGCTGTGTTGCTCCCGGTGTGGTCGTAGAGGTCCACGAAGTCGGCACCGGTGTCTGCGGCGGCCTTCTTCATGATGTCGTCCAGCCGCTTCTGGGCCTGGTCCAGGACGGGCAGCGCGTCCTGCGGGATGTCGGCGAACGGCAGCTGGGTCTGGCCGGGGGCCGGGGTCAGACACTTGGCCGTGTCCTGGGGCACGAGCCTGGGGTAGCCGACCAGGACCCGATCGGCGTCCGGGGAGACGCTGTTCATGCCGTCGAGCATGTCCACCAGCTCGTTTTCGACCTGCTCGAACTTGTAGTCCAGCCACGCCTTTCCGTCGCCCGACGTGAAGAAGTCCCGGCACTCGCCGGCCGGGCTGTCCGGGTCCAGCGGCTCTCCGGGCAGGAGCGCTCCCTCGTCCCGGAGCTTGGCGGAGCACTGCTTGAGGATGCTGGTGAAGCCCAGCGTGTTGCCGCCGATGCCGCCCACGACCAGTCTCGTGTCGTCCTTGAGCGCGTGCCGTTGCGCCGGGACCGTCCCGACGCCGAAGGGCAGCTGCTGCTCACGCCAGAAGTTCTCGACGAGCGCGCCTCCACAGGAGGCGTCCGACTGGACGTCGAGGGTGATGCCGTTGTCCGCCAGGCGCCGGGCGGCGACGGCGGGGTAGTTCTCCGTTGCCTGGAAACACCAGCCCCTGGGTTTGTCGGCGTCGTTCACGGGAGCGATGCCGTAGTTGGCGGTGTAGGAGTCGCCGAAGAAGGCGGTCGGTACCGGGTCGGCGGGCGCCGCGTCGGCGGTTCCCGCCGGGACGGCGAGCGCCAGGAAACTGCCCAGTGCGACGGCCGCGGCGGCCAGCCGTCGTGCCCGTGGGGTTGTCGTCGTCTTACGCATGGCCGGAGGCATGTCTGTGCCCTTTCGTCGGGACCCGCAAGGCGAGGGGGTGACTACGTTCCGTATTGATGCACATGCGGAACGTGATAATCCAGTGATCATGGGCCGCAACCGGGCGTTTTCGGACGATCCCTTCACGCCGGTCCATCTGGCCTGGTCAGAACGGGTGCATGACCGACGCGCCAGATGCGATCGCGACCCGAAGGAGGCAGGCCCCACAGGCCCGCCGTGCGTGCCGTGCGGCGAAGCCATGCGTTTCACGGGCCGGGGGCGTGTCCCGGCGGCCGACGACGCCGCATACGCGGGCTGCTGTCGAAGACCAGTTCACTGGCCGACACGTCCGCCTCCGCGTACTCGGCCGGAAGCCTGCCGACGGTGCATGGACGTGGACACTGAGGAGCTGACCGCCGGCCGGACCTGGTCAGCGAGGGCGGGAAGGCCGCCTCCGGTCAAAGCCATCCCTTGAGAGCCGCGATCAGCACGGTCGCCTCGTAGCGGACGGCGAGCTTGTCATACCGCGTGGCGACAACGCGGTGTCTATTGCCGACGGTTGATACCGCACTCGACCGCATGGCGATCGTGGTAGTCGACCGGGTCGAAGTGCGGTGGCCGACCGCCTCGGGAGCCGAGCTTGTGGCGGTTGCGGGCCTGGTCGGCCTTGTTCGGGATGGTGCAGCGGATCCCGCGACGACGCAGGTAGGCGCGGTTTCTGCGGGAGGCGTACGCCTAATAGGCACTGTGGGTTGGCAGTTGCCGGTCCTGGCAGGGGCCGGGCGAGACGTCTGGACTGTATGCAGCGCCTGTGAGTGCTTCGACAAGAGGGACGCGTGCACGGCCTCTGCCGCTTCAAGCTCGGTCAGGGTCCTCCTCTCCCTCGTCCTTCACACGGAGACAGTAGGACGGCTCCCCTTTGCCCGAGTGCTCAGTCAATCCCCCTGAAGATCTCGGAGACTGGGAGGAAGCAGTGGCCCGTCTCACTGGCATGGCGCTTCTTGCGACGCATCAGCTCGTCCAGGCGGACGCGCTGGTCAAGCACGGCCATAAAGTCACCCCCATCCATCGTTATGAATGGTGTGCTGAAGCTGTAGACGGCCAAAGCATCAGAGGTGAAGCCGTTCACGCTGACGTAGAGGCCCAGAGTGTTCTTGGCCTTGCGCTCGATGTTCGTCTTGAAGACGTCCAACTCGCGGCGACCGATGGCCTCTTTCCACCATTTAGCCTCAAGCACATAGTGGTCGGTGTCGAAGGAGAATGCGCCGTCAATCTGCTCATACTCCAGGCTGTATGACGCCCGCGGCTCCAGGTCGTACAGGCCGAACAGCTCGTTGATGAAGCCCTCGAAGTCCCGTCCTCGCTGGTGTTTGTCGGCGGCCGAGTGCATGACGATGAATCGTTGCCTCAGCTCGTCGTGGGCTTGGGCGAACACCCGGCCGTCCTGCGCCTGCTTGGCGCTCTCCGCGATCGTGGCCGCGTGCGCCTCATGTTCTGCAATGACCTCGCGCTGCTTGGCCGTCCATCGCCTCAACTCGGCTACCGCAGCCGTCGCGCTAGCCACCTTGTCGGCACCATCAACCTGTCGTTCGAGGTTCGGAAACCGATCCATGGCAGCGATGTCGAGCATGAGGGCGACGGTCACATCTAGGTACCGGGCCTCATTGGCCCGCAACAGCTTGACCAGGTGGCCGGACACTTCCCGTTTAGTGGTCGCGAAGTTCAACTGCGCCAGCAGCTCGCTGTGCTCCTTCAACATGCCTCGGACGTACAGCTCGAAGGGGTCCTTGTTCCAGTAGATCAACCAGAGCGCATCGGCCAGTGCGTTGTACGCGCTCGGATTGATGGCCTTACTGCGGGCGTTGAACTGTGACACCGTCCCTCCTCCACACGCGCTGTCACCGACCTATCACGGTACCGCGCGACCGATCGATGATCAGCCCATACGACAAGGCTTGATCTGAGACGGCAGCGAGCCTCACCGTGGGAATTTTCGTCACCCTGACGTTAATCTTCCGCAAGCTCGCCTCGCGCACCGTATTGATCTGAGATCCTGGAGATCGATCGAGAGGGGCCGCAGGTATGGAGTGGAAGACCCACGGTGAGCGACAGATCTATACCAACAAGTGGGTGAACCTGTGCTTGGTGGACGTCCAACAGCCGGACGGGCGCAGGTGGGAGTACCACGTTGTTCGTCTGCGGCACCTGGCCGTGGCCGCCGTGGTCAACGATCGTCAAGAGGTCCTGATGATGTGGCGGCATCGCTTCATCACCGACTCGTGGGCCTGGGAGTTGCCCATGGGCCTGGTCGAAGAGGGTGAGACCCCAGAGGAGGCGGCAGCACGTGAAGTGCTGGAGGAGACGGGCTGGCGCCCCGGCCCCATCAAGCCCCTGATCTACGCCGAGCCGGCCAACGGGATCACCGACTCCGAGCACCACGTCTTCCGGATCGACGGCGCCACCTACGCAGGGCCGCCCACGGAGAAGAACGAGTCCGACCGCATCGAATGGATTCCCCTCTCCGAGGTGCGGGGCATGATTGACCGCCGGGAGGTCGTGAGCAGCGGCTCGCTCGTCGGCCTGCTCTACCTGCTCATGGACGAAGCGATCCGCTGACTGGCGGGAGGAGTTCCCGTAGCCGCGCCTCGAAGGCCAGGGCTACGGGCTCCTGCCTGTGCGGGGCCAACTGGTCGTAGAACTCTCGGAGATGGCCCGACACACGCTCAGACGCCACTGCCGACGCCGGTTCCAGTGCTTGCGTGGCGGTATCGCACGCCTGGTCAAGCTTGCCCTGATCCAGCTGCGTACGGGCAAGCCAGAACGCGTGAAACGCCCGGCCGCGCTGGTTGGTGCGAGCCTCGCGCCGTAACGCGTCTGCGATCAGAGGTTCTGCGGTCGCAGCTTCGCCCAGGCGACCATGAGCGATCCCCGTGTCCACGATCAGCTTCGTCTCGTCGAAGTACGACACCCAGGACGGGTCCGGATCGCTGACCCGAATCCGCTCGAAATGGCGGTGCGCCTCCCCGATCGCTTGGTGCGTGGAGTCCCGGTTGCCGAGAGTGGCATGAGCGAAGGCTTCACGCATCGACAGCATGGACAGGACCCGTGGGGTGGTGTCGACAGCCGAGCGGGCCTGGTCCTGGGCGGCCGTCACGAAGGCCAACGAATCAGCGGGCTTGTCCTGGTACGTGCCCTGCAAGCTCATGCAGGCAAGGACGTTGGCCATGAACTGGCGGTCGTCGATCTCCTTGGCCAGCTGCAGGGCCTCGGTGAAGTACGCGCGGGCCTGGTTGTACTGGCGGGCGTCGAAGTAAGTCCAGCCGGTGAGGCGAGCCAGCTCGGCGGCGATTCCGTACAGGCCGTTCTGAATGGACGGCGGTCGGTTCTCTTTCAAGAGACCGACGACATGGCGGAGCTGGCCGACGATGGCCGGCCGTAGGGCCTCGCCTCCGTGCTGGTCGTCCCGTCGCCAGTAGTCCTCGATGGAGGAGCGGAAGGCTTCAAGTGTTGCCGCGTTCAGGCTCGTTCGCGTGGCCAGGGCCAGGATGCTGTCCACGTCCGGGCCAGGTAGAGCCGCGGGAGTCTGCGGCTCGGGCTCGGGCTCCTGGGCTACCTCTCGCTCGGTGACCACGAGGGCTTGAGGTGTCTCCCACACCCGACGGGCGAGCCCCAGCATGTGTCCTGGGATGCGCAAGCCGTCCGCGATGCGCTCGATGACATCCATGTGTTGCAACTGGCGTTGCCCGGCGATGACTTCGCCGACACGGCTTGGGGTCAACTCACAGCGTCTGGCGATCATGGATGGGTAGATGCCCGCCTTGGTCTTCACCAGCCGGAAGACTCTCGCGAAGTCCCGCACTCGGCACGCGTCGATCATCTCGGGATCGGTGAGCAACCTGGCCGGCAGTTCCTGCGGCCGGTCTGCATCGGGCATCGGCAAGCTCCCACACTGCGAGGGCTACGCAACGTCGCTGGTTCTCTACTTGCCGCGATATTACCCAAGTTGGGTAATCAGCCTGACCTTTTGGCACAGGTCCCTGGATCGCGATGCTCCTTCCATGGCGAGCAACCCGCAGACCAGACCAGGCATCGGTGAATTGGCGAAGGACAGCGCCCGAGACCGGATCGGCGTCGTCATGGGTGAGGTCGGCGGTCGCGTCCAGATAAGGCCGATCGGCGGTGGCCCTGAGTGGGATGCCATGCCGGACGACGTGGTGGCGCCGAGTTCACGCGAAGAACTGACCGCCCGCCTGGCGGTCAAGAACCGCAACAGTCGGGGCGGGCTGTGATGCGCGCTATCGGCCTGTACGCGGGAGTCCTGTTCATCATCGTGATCAGCGGCTCGTGCGGCCTGGTGATCGGCATGGCTCTCGCCATGGGCCAGTAGACCGGCCGCCCCGGACGGGGGCCAACTCCCTGGTTCCCCCTGTCCCCGTTCGGGGTCGGCCATCCAACCCACGCACCGTCACACACAAGGAGTACTCGCATGACGGCAACGGCGAACGATCTGAAAACCGGTCGCGCGGTGGCTGGTGAGGAGTTGTTCGAGAGCCTCGCCCGCTTCGTGGTCGTCCACAACGGGCAGTCGCCCGAGCGGGCTGAGCGGATCGCGGACCAGGCGGTCGCCTTCCTGGTCACTGCGGCCACGGCCAACGTCCCCATGGTCCCGTCCGATGACGTGGATCTCGGCCTGCACGCGCTGATCCTGCACACGAAGGAGTACGCGAGGCTGTGCGACCGGTACGCGGGCCGCTTCCTGCATCACAACCCGAAGCCGGGCGGCGGGCCCCGCGACCTGCTGAAGGTCATCACTGCGACACGCGCCATGAAGGCGGCCGGATTCAAGGTCTTCGACGACCTGTGGACCGTGGACGGCACGAACCTCGCGCAGTGCGACTCGGACTGCGGCCGTCCGTACGGTCAGGACTATCAGGACTAACACACGACAGCAGCGACGCGGCCGGCCTCCACGCGTGGTCGGCCGCGCTCGCCCGGAAGGAGAACAGACGTTGCCCGGGTCACCCCCTGAACTGCCGATCGTGGTACTCGACGCGCTCATGCCCACGGCCCAGCGCCTGGTCCTCAACCGCCGGGGCTCCATGGTCTGGGAAGTCGAAAGCCACCGGGGCCACTACGCCGTGAAGCTCGGCTTTCCCATCGAGGCCACGGCCGAATGGCCCGCCCAGCCCTGGACCGCCCTCGCACCCGCACGAGAGGGAGCCGTGCTGCACTCCCTCGGCCTCGTGGACTTCGCGTACGGCGAGTGGGAGCAAGGCACCTGGAACTTCCAGCCCTGGCACGAAGGACCGGACCTGTACCAACTCTGGGAGCCCTGCCGCCGGCCCGGCTCGTCCATCGCACCGCACACCAGCGTGGCACTGGGATGCGTCGAGGCGCTGGCCGAACTCCACGCCAAGGGCTGGGCACACGGTGATGTACAGCCCGCTCACTTCATCATCGGGCCGGAGCGAACCCACCTCATCGACCTCGCCCTTGCGCAGGGCGGACACGTGCCCGACGGGTACGACTTTCCCTTCCGCGGCTGCCTCGTCCACTACGAGGCACCAGAGATCGCCCGGAGCGTACTCGCCACCGGGACGGCCGAGCCGACCCAGGAAGCCGACATCTACGCGCTCGGCGCCTCCCTGCTCATCTCCGCCACCGGCTGGCGGGCGATGGAGTACGCGGACGACGCTCCCCGCGCAGTGCAGAGACAGGCCGTGGCCGACGGACGGCGGCGACCGGTGAAAGCACCCGGTGAACTGGGAGAGCTGATCGACGCGATGCTCAGCCATGCTCCGGAGGACCGGCCCACCATCTACGAGGTGGGCAAGGCCCTGGCCTGATGACGAAGCGCCGGTTCATCGGCGCCGCTCACACGGCCAAGGCCGACAACGCAAAGACCGGACCACCCCTCAGCCTGGACAGCATTCCGGGTGGTCCGGTCGTGGAGCCCTGATCAGGACCCCGGTGCCGATGGTACCGGGGCGGTTGGCGTGCTCGAACGTGGGTGCGGCTACAACTCCGGGTCTGAGTTGTCGAGTTGGAAAGGGTTATGACCTGAGCCACCGAAAGTCAGCCACAGCGGCGTGTGCGCCGAACAATCACCCGTCACGTGTGTTTCCAGCAACCCCCGCCGGCCTCAACCACGCTTCCTCCATCGTCACGGCCGCGCCTCGCCTCGACCTTGGCGTTGTCGCACAGCCCAGCCTCGGGGCTCGGCCGCGACGCTGCAGGCCATGCGGCTTCAACTCGATGGGCAGTTGGATGGCGTGGTCGTACTTGGTGGGCGTCGGCCTGGTCCTGGTGCTCGAACTGGTCGGGGTTCTTCCTGGCTTGGTCGTCCGCCTTGGTCGGGGCTGCGCGCTGAGCGGGTGGGGGCCGCCGGAGCGGCGGCGGAGACAAGGAGCGGCGGGGGGGGGGGGGGGGGCGGGGCCGCGGGGGCGGGGCGCCCCGGGGGGGGGGGGGGGCGGGGGGGGGGGGGGGGCGGGGGGGGGGGGGGGGCCCCCGGGGGGGGGGGGGGCCCCGGGCCCCCCCCCCCCCGCGGCCCGCCGCAGGCGGGCCGCCTTGATCCAGTAAAGAAACTCTGGACAGCTCCGCTGCACCGAGCCCCTTGGCCAGTCGCACGGCCATGTCGGACCACGATTTCCCAACTGCTGATCGACTTGAACGCCGCTTGGTCCAGATGCAGCCGTATTCATGCCCATTTGTTCTGGAGACTGTCGAACTTTATCCACAGGCCGGGGATTGCAGGATGCCATTGCGCGGTTGGTCGGGCCCCAACAGACCACACCGTTACTTTTCCGTGACCATGGTCGCCCACTGGTGGTCGGCTTCGTGGTCGGGGGTGGGTGATGCGCTGACTTTCGTCGGCCGGCTGTCACACCGACCGGTTCGCCGACACCTGTAGCAAGCGAGCAAGGAAGTCAGACCGCAGATGGAGAGGTGGCGTGGATCACAGGCACGGGTGTCACACCGGAATGGATTTCGACACCCCTATAGACGGCTGCCGACGGACCGAGCGGCGAAAAGTAGCACGGGAGTGCCGGTTAGCCAAACCGGCGATTCTCCGGACTATTGGTGGTCCTGGCCGACGACTGGAAGAACGAGTGGCATGCCCGTACGCGATCGCGATTTCTCGCCCAGAGGAACACGGCGAAAAGCGAGAGGCGGATTCGTCCCGCCTCGCGGGAGTGCGACCGCACACCACCTCGCCGCTCACGGCCTGGCCGGTAGACCTGGCTCAACAGCCGCGATGACCACTCGCCAACCCGGACGGGCGAGCCCTCGACGGCTGGACGAAGACAGCACACGGCAAGAGCACGTCAGCGAACGGGGAGACATGACCGAGCAGATATCCGGCACGGAAATGGAGTTGATCGAAGTTCGCAACCGGGAGTCGGCGGAGATGGTCGCGCTGGTTCGTGAGATGAGGACCACGGTGGCCAGGCTCGGTCGTGAGGTAAGGGAGATGCGGGAAGAGGTCGCGCGTCTCAGGACTGGGCCGGAGGCCACGACGGCGGCTGCTGAGTCCTCTTCAGCTCCTCGACTTCCCGGCGCAATTCCTGATGGTCGGCGCTGAGCGCTCGAATCTCGTCACGCAGTGCCGTGAGCATCTCAGCAAGGGAGGGTTCGGCGGCTTCCGGGCTGCCGGACTCACCCACATCGGAGAGGCCGGCTCCATCGGCGGCAGGCTCTGCCGAGTTCTTCAGATACCAGGCCGGCGGGGTGTAGTCGGCGCCGACGCCTTCGATGTCCGTGACGAAACTGCCCCGGCCCTGGATGGTGTAGATCAACCCTTCGTCTCGGAGCACTCCGAGGGCAGAGCGGGCGGTCATGTTGGCGACCCCGAACCGCTCTTGCAGCTCGCGATAGGAGGGCAGCTGCTCGCCTGGCTTGTAGCGGCCTGCCTTGATCTCACGCCGAAGCTCATCGGCTGCGTGCTGATAGGGCGGCCGACGGTCGGGCTTAGCAGGGCTAGCAGGCGTCATGCCTCCCAGGGTAGCGAGAGCTAGCTGCCCTAGCACACCCCTCTGACAAACGCCCCCCTATATCCTCGCCCACCTAGCAAGGCTTGCTCACTTGACATAGCTAGCTGGGCGAGGTTCTATGGATCACGCTTCACCACCTGGCGGAGCACCTGCTGAAAGGACGTAACACCCATGGCTCGTATCCGTGTTGGCCTGCTCCCGACCGCGTCGTTCATGGTCGGCACCCTGCCGGTGCCGAAGTACGCGGACGCTGAGAAGACCCAGTTCGCGACCGACCGCGAGACCGGCGCGAAGCTCTACACGATCACCCTCTTCTTCATGGAGGAGGACCGCGCCGAGGCGCTGAAGATCACCGTTCCGGAGACCGGTCTTCCCAACGGCCTCAAGCCGGGCCTGCCGGTGATGCCGGTGGAGCTGTTCGCCACCCCGTGGGCCCGGATCTTCAACGGCTCGCTGTCGGACGGCATCGCCTACCGCGTGGACCGGCTCGACCTGCTCACGCCTGCTCCGGCCGCTGAAGCGGCGTGAGCGGCACCGCCTTCCGGTCTGGCGTTGAGCGTGGCTACCTGCTGCCTCACGCCGGGCCGGATCCCCGGTACGGCAAGTCGCTCGTGCGCTGGGCGGAGCTCGAATCGGCCTTCACCATCCCCCGCTACGACCCACAGGAGAACGGCACATGAAAGAGCTGAACGACACGTTGGAAGGGGCCTACGGCTTCGGCGCCCTGATCGTCGGCCTGGGACTGGTCGCCCTGGTCGCGTGGACGGCGTGGTGGGTGGTCCGCTACCTGCGTGCCGACGTCATGACCCGGCAGTCGATCTGGCAGGCCGCACGCGTCCGGCGAGGCTGGAAGCGGCTCGCGCCGATGCTCAAGCTGTCGGCCACGGACAAGACTCCGACCGCGATGGCCGCGCTGTCGAACACGAACGGCAAGCCCATCAAGCCCCGCGTCCTGGTCCCCGCCCTCAAGGTCACCCATGACGCCTACGGGGTGATCGCGCGGGCGGCCTGTCTGCCGGGCGTCGGCCTGGAACAGTTCCAGAAGGCGGCTGCGCACCTAGCGGACGCCTGGAGGTGCACACGCGTCGCGGTCACGCAGGACAAGCCGGGATCGGTGGTGATCCGGGGCGTACGGCTCGATCCGCTGAAGTTCCCGACCGAGCACCGCCCCACGGGTGACGTGCCGGAGGAGACGGCCCGGTGGGACCTGGGCCTGGACGAGTACGCCCAGCCGGTGTCGGTGAATCTCACTCAGGTGCCCGGCGTGACCGTGGCCGGCCTTCCCGGCTTCGGCAAGACCAGTCTGATCAATCGGCTTCTGTCGGACTGGGCTCCCTCGCCCGCGGTGCAGTTCGCCTGCGCGGACGGCAAGGTCTCCGCCGCGTACGAGGGCGACTACGCCGACTGGGTCCAGCGCATGTTCGCCTTCGTCGGTGACGACCTGGAAGAGGCCAACAAGCTGTTCCGCCGCCTGGTGGAGCTGAGGCGCGTCCGCTCGACGTGGCTGCGCGAGATCTTCAGCGTGAAGTCCATCTGGGACGTTGGCCCCTCCGAGGACTGGCCGTTGGTCGTGCTGATCATCGACGAAGCGCACACCTACTTCCGCGACCACAAGGGCAGCGACCCGAAGACCAAGAAGCTGGCCGCCCTCGCCGCCGAGAACGCCCGGCTCGTCGAAGACCTGGTGAAGAAGGGGCGCTCGGTCGGGATGCTCGTCATCCTGGCCACCCAGAAGTCCACGGGAGACGCGATCCCCACCTTCATCCGCGACGTGTGCCCCGTGGGGATGAGCTTCGCGCAGAAGACCGCCGAAGCCGCTGTCGCCGCACTCGGCGAGGAGATCCGGGAATGGCCCGACGCCAACCCGATCAACCTCCAGGACCCAGCCTACGTCGGCGTCGCCTCCATGAACCACCCGTCACAGCCCGGCTTCATCCGCATCCGCACCCCGTACGTGCCGGACGAGTACGCCGCCGATGTCGCCAACAGCACCGCCCACCTGACCGCCGACCCGTACGGGCTCCTTGAAGCCTTGTTCGGCCCGCGCATCTGGGACAAGAACATCGACCTGACCAAGTCTGACGACCTGGCCGAGCCCGACGCCGACGCGGCCTGACCTCCGACCCACCCGCCCACCACACAGCTCCGAAGGGAGGTGAACTCTTTGACAGAGGACCGGATCACTCAGCGCACCATCACCGCCGTAATGATCGTCATCGCCGCGCTGGCGTTCGTCTTCTCCTTCGGCAACGTCTGGTCCCTCGCCCTGCGTCTGGGCGTCCCCGCCCCGATCGCCCCGCTCATCGCCCCGATGGTGGACCTGTCCGTGGTCGGCCTCCTGGTCGCCCTGCGCTACCTCTCACTGCGCGGTCTGCACGCCGAACAGATGACGGCGGCCACCCGGCTCATGCACTTCTCCGGGCTGCTGACCCTGGCCCTCAACGTCGCCGAACCGATCGCCGCCGGACACTACGGCCGCGCCGCCGTCGACGCCGTGGCCCCCCTGCTGCTCCTCGGCTGGGGCACCGTCGGCCCGCAGCTCCTGCGCGCCTTCCACACCGTCACCCGCACTACCGACCCGGCTCCTGTACCGGACGCGACCGACACCGCACCCGAGACGGTTTCCGATCCAGCCCCGGTTGTGGCTCCGCTCGCCGCCCCGGCCCCGCCCGTCATCCCGGCCCCGGTCGCCCCGGCCCCTGCCCAGCCCACCGCCAAGGTGCCGGAGCCTCTGCTGACCGAGGCACGCTCCATCGCCGCGTCCCACCAGGCCGAGCACGGAGAAACGATTACCCCGGCCCAGCTCAAGCAGCGGCTCGGCATCGGCCTGCCCATGGCCAGCGCGCTCCACGCGGCCCTGTAGCGCCACGCTCTCCCCGCCGGCCTTCCGGCACTCCCCCCCCTCGCCCGTCCCTGGGTCCGACCTGCCATGCCTGCGGGCAGCAGCCCGAGCGCACTGAATCGCTACTGCCCGCAGGCCCACCCTCGCGCCAGAACGGAGACCCCGCCACCCATGCGCCGCCCCCTCGACCTGCGTCACGTGATCAGCCCCAGCCTGCGGGACCTGATCGAACTGGCCAACACCCACGACTTCGACCGCGTCACCGAACAGATCCACGACCTACGCGGCTGCACCAGCCCCGTCAACCTCCACGGCTGGACGGTCACCACCGACCAGACCACCAAGGAAGTGGTCCGCTCCTACCGCTCCGAAGACGAACCTTCCGGACGCCTGCTGACCACCTGCGGCAACCGCCGCTCCTCCCGCTGCCCCGCCTGCTCCCGTGTCTACGCCGCCGACACCTACCACCTCATCAAGGCCGGACTCTCGGGCGGCAAGAACGTCGCCGAAACCGTCCGCGACCACCCCCGCGCCTTCGTCACCCTCACCGCCCCCTCCTTCGGCCCCGTCCACAACCGCAAGACCGACCACGCGGGCAAGCCCCGCCCCTGCGGCTGCGGCACCCACCACACCGAGGACGACCCGGCCTTGGGCACCCCACTCAACCCGGCTACCTACGACTACGCCGGCGCCGTGCTCTGGAACGCCCACGCCGGAGAGCTGTGGGCACGCTTCACCACCTATCTGCGCCGCGCCCTGGCCGCGCACCTCGGCATGACGCAGAAGGCGCTGAAAGCCGCCCTCCGTGTCTCCTTCGCCAAGGTCGCCGAGTACCAGAAGCGCGGCCTGGTCCACTTCCACGCCGTGATCCGCTTCGACGGCCCCGACGGCCACACCACGCCGCCCCCGCCCTGGGCCACCTTCGACGCCCTCAACGCCGCCGTGGCCATGGCGCGGGAGCGTGCCCGGCTCACCATCGCCTCCGACTCCGTCGGCGAACGCGTCATCGCCTGGGGCGACCGGTACAGGGTCGACCCCATCACCGCCCTGGGCGACGGTGTACTCACCGACGCCAGGGTTGCCGAGTACACCGATGCCAAGGTCGCCGGATACGTCGCCAAGTACGCCACCAAGAACGCCGAAGGCACGGGCACCGTAGACCGCACCCTGGTGTGCCGCCCCTGTGCCGGACGCGGCTACGTACGCGGCCCGGACGGCTTCCACGACCGGTGTGACGACTGCGACGGCACCGGACAGGCCGAACCCATCAAGGCCCTGCCCATCCAGCAGCACGTACGGCAGATGATCCGTACCGCCTGGGCCCTCGGCCACCTGCCGGAGTTCGCCGCACTCAAGCTCTGGAAGTGGGCCCACATGCTCGGCTTCCGCGGCCACTTCTCCACGAAGTCCCGCGCCTACTCCACCACCCTGGGCGCACTCCGCGACGTCCGCCGTGCCTGGCGCCTCGCCCAGGCCGAAGCCGCCCGCACCCGCGCCGGCCACCCCACCACCGGGGAGAACACCGCCCTCGTCACCGCCTCCTCCTGGACCTACCTCAGCAGCGGCTACCGCCCCGGTGAACAGCTCCTCGCCGCCCAGGTCCGCCACGACATCGCCCACACACAACGCGTGAAGCAGGAAGGGCTGGTGCCCGCATGACGACGGCCGTGCTCACCGTGGATCAGGTCGCCGAGCGTCTCGGCATCAGCCGCTGGAAGGTCCACGACCTGATCCGCTCACGCGAACTCGCCTCCTTCAAGATCGGCCGCTGCCGCCGTATCAGCGAATCTGCCGTGCACGCCTACATATCCCTCCAGACCGAACAGGAAGCCGCCTGATGGCCGCCAAGCCGAAGAAGAACCCGAACAACGAGGGCACCATCTACGAGCGCAAGGACGGTCGTTGGGAGGGCAGTGCGTACGTCCTGACCACGGACGGCACGTACAAGCGGCGCAGCGTCTACGGCAAGACCTGGGACGAGGCGCACGAGAAGCTGACGAGGCTCAAGGCGGACTCCCTCAACGGCCTCCCGGTCGCCACCAGCAAGATGACGATCGCCGAGTACCTGACCTACTGGCTGACGAACGTCGCCAAGGGCAAGGTCCGCAAGACCACGTACGTCAACTACGAATCCCTCGTCCGGAACTACGTCACCACGGAGTTCGGCAAGAAGAAGCTGGTCCGGCTCACCGCTCGCGACATCCGCGCCTTCCTCGCGAAGACGGCGGTCACCTGCCAGTGCTGCGCACAGGGCAAGGACAAGAAGCGGCCGGAGCACAAGCGGCGCTGCTGCGCCCTCCGGAAGTGCTGCAAGAAGCTCCCCTCTGATCGGACGGTGCGCTTCCTGCTGGTGATCCTGCGTGCCGCTCTCCAGCACGCCGTACGTGAGGACGAGTTGCCGCGCAACGTGGCCAGGAACGTGGAGCTGAGCATGGGAACGAAGCGCGAGATCGAACCGCTCACCGCCAAGGAGGGGCGTCAGCTCCTAGCGGCGGCCCGGGACAACCGGCTGTGGGCCGCGTACGAACTGGCGGTCCGCATCGGCCTCCGGCGCGGTGAGCTGCTGGGACTGCGCTGGTCGGACGTGGACCTTCACGAAGGCGTGCTCACCGTTCGGCAGGCACTACAGCGCGTCGGTGGTGAGCTGCTGATCGTCGCACCGAAGACTCAGCGCTCGGCCCGTCGCGTCGCCCTGCCGGCCGAGTGCGTGACGGCGCTCCGTGCCCAGCGGGCACAGCAGATCGCCGATCGGAAGGGCGCGGGGGACAACTGGAAGGGCACGGGCCACGGCCTCGTCTTCACCACCAAGAACGGGACCCCCATCGAGCCGCGCAACCTGAACCGCTCCTTCGAGGTCCTCTGCGTCCGCGCCGGCGTCCGCAAGGTCCGCTTTCACGACCTCCGCCACACCTGCGCTTCCCTCCTCCACGAACAGGGCGCCGACGCCCGCATGATCATGGAAGTTCTCGGCCACAGCTCCATCCGCGTGACCATGGACATCTACACCTTCGTCCGGCTGGACTCCCAGCGCTCCGCCTTCGACCGCGTCGGGGAGGCGCTGAGGGGCGACGGCACAGATCCGGACGATGACGGCGGCGCGGCCGGGGCCCTCGTAGCTGTCTAGCCAGACGTCTTTGGTGCGTGGACCAGCCAGGATGCGCAGGATCTACCGCTGTCCGAAAGACGATCACTCATTTGCGGGACTTCGGCATACATGACCCATTTGGTGACGAGTCTCCCGTCGGCTGCCAGAGCCAGCCGAGCGATCCAACCCCCCACATGAAGGAAGTCGACAGTGAGCTTCATCCAGACCGGCAAGATCGACCTGAGGTCCGACAACCCGATCGAGACGAGCGGCGGCAACACCTCGACCTTCACGCGCGTCACGTTTCCGACTCCGTTCCCTGCGGGCTCCAACGTCGTCGTCCTCCCGCTGACCCAGACCTTCAACGGCCCGGAGACGCCGGGGATCCGCGTCCATGACGTCACGAACACGGGCTTCCTGATCCGCCTCAACGAGGTGTACGCCGGCGCCACCAAGAGCGACGGCAAGCACACCACCGAGACCATCGGCTGGCTGGCCGCGACCGTCTGACGCACACGCTGCGGCCGGGCACAGCGATGCCTGCTCCTTCAAGAAGCGCCCAGCAAGAGCCCACGCGCCCTCTGAGGCGGTTGCCGTCAAACACTGCCGTCAAGGCATAAGCCAGAGGCCCTGTGGATCACTCCACAGGGCCTCTGGTCTGCTGTGCACTCGGCAGGATTCGAACCTGCAACCTTCTGATCCGTAGTCAGATGCTCTATCCGTTAAGCTACGAGTGCTTGTTTTTTGTTTTTCTGTCTTCGCTTCTTGCCCTTCCGGGCCGCTCGCGGCGACAGGAAGAACATTACATGACTGCCGCCGCCATGTGAAATCCGTTAGGCGCACCCCTTGCGACCTGCGAAAACGTCGAATCGTGGGGGTGCCGGCCGGTGTGCTGAAGTCCCGGTCGGTGGTCGTCGGTTGCGTGGTGCGGTTGGGTGGGCCGGGAGGCGTCCGGGTGTCGCCTGGATGATCGAGGGCTCGTCGGCGCCGTGAAACGGCTCAGGGAGCCAAGCCGGAATGGCTGGGCTCCCTGATCTTGTGGCGGAGGCGGAGGGATTTGAACCCTCGATGGGCTTTAAGGCCCAAACCGCATTAGCAGTGCGGCGCCATAGACCGGACTAGGCGACGCCTCCCGCACAGCCGCCCGCGTGAGCGCGAGTGGTGCGTGCAGATGATGACACAGTCGAGCGTGCTGTCACCAATCGGCTCCCACGGTACTAGGCAGCCGGGCCGCAGGGCAAAGCCCTTCCGGTCTGCGGAGGCGTCGCGCAACGTCCGGGCGGGCGACGCGTTGGGCAGGGCATGTCTCATGCCTTGTCTCAGGCCCTGTCCGCGGCCGCCGTCCTCGGGTCCTTCTCCGTCCTCCCCGTGGTTCCCGCCCCGCCCGCGGTGGCCGCCGGGACGGCGGGCGACCACCTCACCGTCACCGTCCGGCACGCCGGGGCCGGGCGGGACGGGGTGTACGAGGTGTCCTGTCACCCCGGCGCGGGCCGTCACCCGGATGTGGGCGGGGCGTGCCGGGTGCTGGACCAGAACACGCGGTGGGGGCACGACACCTTCGCCCCGGTCGCCCCGGGCAGCGCCTGCACCATGCTCTACGGCGGCCCGGCAACCGCCCATGTCACCGGCACCTGGGCCGGCCGCCCGGTCGACGCGGCGTACGACCGCAGCAACGGGTGCGAGATCGGCCGCTGGAACCGGATGGTGCCACTGCTGCCCGACCTCGGCCCGTGAAGCCGATGAACCCCGGGCAGGCAGGGGCGCGGGGCGGGCGGAGGGGGCCCGGCTCATTGGGCACGAGCTCATGACGTCGGCACAGCTGTTTCATGGCCGGAGCCCCGCTGCCGTAAATGTCTCGCGAAGGTACGGCGGAGGCGAAGCGTGTCGGTCACATGTTCGCCGTCACTTCGTCGTGCGACCTCCCTCTCATCCGGCGCCGCGACCGGAACCCGAGCCCTTAGACTCCCTCGCGTGACACGCTGCGAGCCGGTTGGCAAGATGGCCCGAGCGGTCGGCAAGGTGCGGTAACAGGGAGGAAGCGTCTCGTGAGCAGCAGGCCATCCCGAGGCGCTGCTCGCCTCGCAGCCATACTGGATGCGCTGCCGGATGCGTTGGTGCTGGTCAACGCCAACGGAACCGTGGTCAACGCGAACACCATCGCCCTGGAGGCCTTCGAGGCACCGGGGACGGCGCTGGTGGGGCGCGGGCTGCTCGATCTGCTTCCGGAGTTCGACTCACGGCTCATCCCCGGCTCGATGCGGCGGCCCGACCACATGGACCCGCGCGGGCGGACCAAGCCGACCCGGATGGTCGCCCGGCGCACCGACGGGACCGAGTTCCCGGTCGAGGTCACCAGCGCCAACCTGGAGAACGGACAGCAGGCCTACGACGGTTACGGCTACAGCGGCGACGAGCTGCTGATGCTCGTCGTGCGCGACCTGACCGGGACCGTGGACACCGAGGCCGAGCTGGCCCGCTCGCAGCGGCAGACCGAGATGATCCTGCGGGCCGCCAGCGAGGGTGTCGTAGGAACGGACACGGACGGGCGGATCGTGCTCGTCAATCCGGCGGCCGCCCAGATACTGGGTTACCGGGCCGGTGAGCTCGGCGGCAAGGAGCTGCACAACCTCGTGCTGCACTCGCGCGCCGACGGCTCGCCGTTCCCGTACGCGGAGTCGCCGCTCGCCGACACCCTGCGCTCCGGGCGCAAGCACCGGGTGCGCGGGCAGGTGCTGTGGGCCAAGGGCGACAAGAAGGTTCCGGTCGATCTGACGACCGCGCCGGTGCGCGACGGCGACCAGCTCGTCGGCGCCGTGATGACCTTCACCGACCGGCGGCCGTACGACAGCGTCGTCGACGAGAAGGACGCCCTGGAGAAGGCGCACGCCGAGGAGCTGGAGAAGCTCTCCGAGGAGCACGCCTCCGACCTGACCGCGCTGCGCCAGAAGCACGTCACCGAGGTGGAGGAGCTGCGCGAGCGGCACGCCGAGGAGGTGGCCGCCGGCGAGGACCGGTACGCGGCCCTCGGCGAGCGCGAGAAGGACCGGTACGAGGCCCTCCACGGGCGGCACGAGCAGTTGCTGACGCTGCTCGCGCAGTCGTTGCGCGGGCCGCTCGACGAGCTGCGCCGCGAGCTCGCCGCCCTCGCCGCCGACGACGCGGGGCAGCTGTGGCCCGAGGCCAACCAGGTGCTCCACCACCTTTCGGCCGGTTACTCGCGTATCACCCAGCTCATCGACAACGTGCTCGGCTACCAGGCGCTGGACGCCGGCACCGAGGACATCAACCGCACCAAGGTCATGCTGGACGCCGTCGTCGCCGCCGGTGTGGACGGCGCGGTGGAGCTGATCGGGCCCGGCCGGGTGCAGTTCGCCGTGCACGCGCCGCCCATCGAGGCCGAGGTGGACCCGCAACGGCTCGCCGTCGCGCTCGCGCATCTCGTCGCGGACGTGGCCGGCGTCGACGCGACCGGCAACGCGCCCGTCTCGGCGGGCGGCTACATGGACAACACCGTGGTCGTCGCGGCGGCCCAGCGCGGTGAGGTCGTGCGTATCGAGGTGCGCGGGCCGTATCCCGGGGGCGACCCGGTGCACGAGCCGATCGTGCGCGGGATCGTGCGCGCGCACGGCGGTGTGCTGCAGACCCACGACGTGCCGGGGATGAGCGGCAGCGCCTTCGTGCTGGAGGTGCCGATCGGGGGCGGCGCCGGGGCCGTGGCCCCGCCGCCCGGTCTGGCGCTGGAGGCGGCCCCCGTCGTCGAGGAGACCGGTGCCGGTGGGCGGCGGCGGGCCCGGCGGTCCTCCGTGGACGCCTTCCTGGAGAGCGACGTCCCTGGCGGGTCCGGCGGGTCCGGCGGGTCCGGTGAGGGCGAGGGCGAGGTTCCGGCCGCGCCGACCGGACGGCGGCGCCGGCGTGCCGCCGAGGCGGCGGGCCAGGAGGGCGGACCCGCCGCGATCGAGAGCGCGGAGTCGGCCTCGGCTACGGCTTCCGCCTCGGCTTCGGCTTCGGCTTCGGCTTCGGCCGCTGAGCCCGCGTCGGAGTCCGGTGGTACCGGGCGGCGGCGTGGGCGTCCGGGCGACGGTGACGCGGGAGTGGCCGAGGGTGCCGTGGTGACGGCGGCCGAGCAGGGCGCCGGGGCGGCGGCTTCGGCCACCGGGCTGGGCGCCGCCGTTCCGCCGCAGGGCGTGCCCGCGCCCGCGTCGGGGCGCCGCGCGCGCCGGGAGCCCGAGGAGCGGCAGGCGCTGCCGCCGGCGCTGCCCGCGGCCCCCTCCGAACCGGCGGCCGAGGACGGCCAGCCGGGCGGACGCCGGCGCCGTGCGCTGGCCGCGGCCGCCGAGCGGGCCGAGCAGCAGCAGGCGGGGCCCCGCCCGGTCTTCGCGCTGCCGCCCGCCGAGGCCGACCGCACCCCCGACCACGGCGAGACGGCGGGCGACGAGGGCCGGCACGACGCCGTGGCCCACGACCAGGCCGAGGACCACACCCCGCCGCAGCCGCACCCCACCACCGCGCCGACCGGCCGCCGCAGGCGGGCCGTGGGCCAGCCCGCGGAGGGGAACCCGGCCGCCGCCGCCGTGCCGACGGTGCCCGCGCAGGCAGCCGGGCCCGGACAGCCGGTTCCGCCCGGACAGCCGGGGCTGCCGGTTCCGCCCGGACACCCGGGGCTTCCGCTTCAGCCGGGGCTTCCGGGGCCGGGTATTCCGGTTCAGGCCGCCCCTGCGGCGCAGGTAGCCGCGCCGACGGGCGTTCCCGCACCGCAGGCGCTGCCGAGCGCGGCCGTACCGGCGCAGGGACAGGGACAGGAACAGGGACAGGGCGCTGTACCGGCCGTCGCCGCCGAGTCGGCGTCGACGGCTCCCGCCCCCGCCCAGCCCCTTCCGGCGGAGGCCGCCCCCGTGGCCCCGGCGCCCGTACCGCAGCAGTGGCCGGGCTCGGACGAGGCACCCGCCCTGCAGCCCGCCAGGCCCGCCACGCCCGCCCTGCCCCCCGCAGCGGCCGCCACACCTGCCGCCGCCCCCGCCCCAACAGCCACTCCCACCCCTCAACCCCCTCGTGCCGCACAGCCGTTGCCCGCCGAGGCGGCGGCGATGCCCGCGCCGGTCGACCCGGACTCCACCCAGGGCCGGGCGTTCAGCGTGCGGACGCTGGGGCAAGGGGTGCCGTTCTCGCGGCAGGCCGCGCAGGTGCAGCAGCCGACGGCCACCCCGCCCCCGCACCAGCCGGGCGGCAACGGACGGCGCCGCAAGCTGGGCACACCCCCGGACCCGGGCCCGCAGGCGCAGCCCGAGCAGACAGCCCGGCCGCACCCGCCCGCCGAGCAGCCGGTCGCCGCCAAGCCGGCCGCGGCCCAGCCGCTGCCGCAGCCGTCGCTGGCCGGGCAGTCCCGGCTCGTCGGCGCCACCGACGGCGCCGGACGGTCGTACGCCATAGGGGCGCCGGACGTGAACGCCGCCGAGGGGCCCGAGCCGCTGGACGGTCCGGGCGGTGCGATCGAGGTCGCGGATCCGCCGCGCCCGCAGCCGATGGACGACGAGCTGCCCCCGGAGCCGCTGGACAACCCGCGCCGGCTGCTGGTCTGGCCGGCGCCCGATGTCACCACCCAGCAGGCGCTGAGCGACCGCGGCTACCGGCCGGTGATCGTGCACTCCCGTGAGGAGGTCGACGCGCAGATCGCCGCGTTCCCGGCGGCGCTGTTCGTGGACCCGCTGACCGGGCCGATCACGCGCACCGCGCTGCAGTCGCTGCGGCAGGCGGCGGTGGCCGCCGAGGTGCCGGTGATGGTCACCGCCGGACTGGGACAGGCGACGCGGGAGGCGGCGTACGGCGCCGATCCCGCCGTACTGCTGAAGGCGCTCGCGCCCCGGGACAGCGAGCAGCACCCGCCGCGGGTGCTGCTCATCGAGGAGCACGCGGAGATCGCGCTGGCCCTGACGTCGACGCTGGAGCGGCGCGGGATGCAGGTCGCGCGGGCGGCGAGCGACGCGGACGCGGTGACGCTGGCGGGGCAGTTGCGGCCGAACCTGGTGGTGATGGACCTGATGCAGGTGCATCGCCGCCAGGCCGGGATCATCGACTGGCTGCGGGCGAACGGGCAGCTCAACCGGACGCCGCTCGTCGTCTACACGGCGGCGGTGGACCAGGCGGACCTGCCCCGGCTGGCGTCCGGGGAGACCGTGCTGTTCCTGGCGGAGCGGTCGACGAGCGGTGAGGTGCAGAGCCGGATCGTGGACCTGCTGGCGCGGATCGGGACGAACTGACGAAGCGCCGTCGGGGAACTGCCGTCAGCCGGCTTCACGTTGCCGGTGGCTGATCGCGCAGTTCCCCGACGGCGCTTCGGGGCGCTTACAGGCTGGTGACGTCCAGCTCGCCCTCGGCGTACCGCCTGCGCAGGACCTTCTTGTCGAACTTGCCCACGCTCGTCTTCGGCACCGCCTCGATCAGCGTCCAGCGCTCCGGCAGCTGCCACTTCGCGATCTTGCCCTCCTCGGCGAGGAAGGTCCGCAGGGTCTCGAAGGTCGCCGTGGAGCCCTCCCGCAGGACGACCGTCGCCAGCGGGCGCTCGCCCCACTTGTCGTCGGGGACGGCGACGACCGCCGCCTCGGCGATGTCCGGGTGGGACATCAGCGCGTTCTCCAGTTCGACCGAGGAGATCCACTCGCCGCCGGACTTGATGACGTCCTTCGCGCGGTCGGTGAGGGTGAGGAAGCCGTCGGGGGAGATGGTCCCGACGTCACCGGTCTTCAGCCAGCCGTCCTCGCTGAACTTGTCGTCGGGGCGCAGCGGCTCCCCGTCGGGGCCGTTGTAGTACGCGCCGGCGATCCAGGGGCCGCGCACCTCCAGCTCGCCCGCCGCCTCGCCGTCCCAGGGGAGGCGCTCCCCGCCCGGGCCGCTGAGCCGGGCCTCGACGGAGGCCGGGAAACGGCCCTGGGTGAGGCGGTACGCGAACTCCTGTTCCGTGCCCACCACATGGGCCGGCGGCCGGGCGATCGTGCCCAGCGGGGAGGTCTCCGTCATGCCCCAGGCGTGGCAGACCCGCATGCCGAGCTTGTCGAAGGCGGCCATGAGGGAGGGCGGACAGGCCGCGCCGCCGATGGTGACCTGGGTGAGGGAGGAGACGTCCCGGGGCCGGGCGGTGAGTTCGCCGAGCAGGCCCTGCCAGATGGTGGGGACGGCCGCCGCGTGCGTCGGGCGCTCGCTCTCGATCATCTCGGCGAGCGGGGCCGGCTGGAGGAAACGGTCCGGCATGAGGAGGTTGACGCCGGTCATGAAGGTGGCGTGCGGCAGACCCCAGGCGTTGACATGGAACTGCGGCACGACGACCAGGGACGTGTCCTGGTCGGTCAGGCCCATCGACTGGGCCATGTTGACCTGCATCGAGTGCAGGTAGATCGAACGGTGGCTGTACACCACGCCCTTGGGGTCGCCCGTGGTGCCGGAGGTGTAGCACATGGCGGCGGCCTGGCGTTCGTCCAGCTCCGGCCAGTCGTACGCGGTCGGCTTCCCGGCGATCAGGTCCTCGTACTCGTGCACCCGCGCGGTGGCGCCGGCGAGCGGCGAGCGGTCGCCCGGGCCGGAGACGACGAGGTGCTCGACGGTCGGCAGCTTGGACAGCAGCGGCGCGATCATCGGGATCAGCGAGCCGTTGACGACGATGACGCGGTCGGCGGCGTGGTTGACGATCCAGACCAGCTGTTCGGCGGGCAGCCGCAGATTGAGCGTGTGCAGGACCGCGCCCATGGAGGGGATCGCGAAGTACGCCTCGGTGTGCTCCGCGTTGTTCCACATGAGCGTGGCCACCCGGTCGTCGCCCCGGACCCCCAGGTCGTCGCGCAGGGCGTGGGCCAGCTGGGCGGCGCGGGCGCCGACCTCGGCGAAGCTGCGGCGGTGCGGTTCCGCCTCGCCCGTCCAGGTGGTCACCTGTGACTCGCCATGAATCCTCGACCCGTGGGTCAGGATCCTGGAGATCAGCAGCGGTACGTCCTGCATCGTGCTCTGCACGGCGTCCTCCCGGGGGCGTCATTGCCTACTCGGCGGTATCAGGGCTCCGCTGATTCTGCGCACATACCAGTCGGTATGTCACTAGGAGAAAGCCAACAAAGCCTGTCCGAAGGTTTCCGAGGGCTTCCGAGGGCCTTTCCGAGGGCTTCCCAAGGCTCTTGAAGGCTTCCGGACGCTGTCGGGCACGCTATCGGGCGAGGCCCAGCTCGGGGTCCTCGCGCAGTTTTCCGAGCGCACGCGACACCGCGGACTTCACCGTCCCCACCGACACCCCGAGCACCTCGGCCGTCTGCACCTCGCTCAGGTCCTCGTAGTAGCGCAGCACGACCATCGCCCGCTGCCGCGCGGGCAGTTTCATGATCGCCCGCCACATCGCGTCGTGCAGCGCCTGCCGCTCGGCCGGGTCGTCCGCGCCGCCCGCCGGCTCCGGCTCGGGCAGTTCGTCGCAGACGAACTCGTCCACCCGGCGCTTGCGCCACTGCGAGGTCCGCGTGTTGAGCAGGGCCCGGCGCACATAGCCGTCGAGCGCCCGGTGGTCCTCGATCCGCTCCCAGGCCACATACGTCTTGGCGAGCGCGGTCTGTAGGAGGTCCTCGGCGTCGCTCGGGTTCGCGGTCAGCGACCGGGCGGTGCGCAGCAGGACCGGCTGGCGGGCCATGACGTACGAGGCGAAGGAGGGGTAGGGGCGGGAGTGCGGACGGGTCTGCCTCGCCGAGACAGCGGCGTCCGAAGCGCTGGTGCAGACGGGTGTGGTCATGGCTCCACGCTATGAGCGAGCGATGTTCCGGCGGATCGGCCGCAGGTCCCGAAGCCGAGTCCGCCTCAGGTTGTAGGGGTGGGGTTGGCTACACCTCCTGAAGGTGGAGTACGAGCGCGGTACTCCTGCGGGTTTACCCCTGCGGGAGGGGTACGACGACGGCCACGGACCCGGTCGTCCGAGGCCACCGGGCTCGGGGCCGGGGTCTCAGGACTCGGGGCTGCGGGCTCGGGGGTGCGGGCTCGGGGGTGCGGGCTCAGGGCTCGGTGCTGCGGGCTCGGGGCTGCGGGCTCAGGGCTCGGTGCTGCTGCGAGCTCAGGGCTCAGCCGTCCGAGGTCAGGACCAGTCCCGACGTCGGTACGCCCGTGCCGGCCGTCACCAGGACCCGGTCCGCCCCGGGTATCGGGTTCGCGGCCGTGCCGCGCAGCTGGCGCACCCCTTCCGCGATCCCGTTCATCCCATGGAGGTACGCCTCCCCGAGCTGTCCCCCGTGGGTGTTCAGGGGCAGCCGCTCCTCGGCCACGAAGTCCGCCGCCTCCCCCCGGCCGCAGAACCCGAACTCCTCCAGCTGCATCAGCACGAACGGGGTGAAGTGGTCGTAGATGATCCCCACGTCGATGTCGGCCGGGGCCAGCCCGGAGGTCCGCCACAGCTGTCCGGCGACCACGCCCATCTCCGGCAGCCCGGTGAGGTCGTCCCGGTAGAAGCTGGTCATCTGTTCCTGCGCCCGGCCGGCGCCCTGCGCGGCGGCCGCGACCACGGCCGGCGGACGCTGCAGGTCGCGTGCCCGCTCCACCGAGGTGACGACGAGGGCCTGGCCGCCGTCCGTCTCCTGGCAGCAGTCGAGGAGCCGGAGCGGCTCGACGATCCAGCGGGAGGCCGCGTGCTCGGCGAGGGTGAGGGGACGGCCGTGGAAGTAGGCGGCCGGGTTGGTCGCCGCGTACTTCCGGTCGACGACCGCCACATGCCCGAACACCTCCGGGGTCAGCCCGTACGTGTGCAGATAGCGCTGCGCCGCCATCGCCACCCAGGACGCCGGGGTCAGCAGCCCGAACGGCAGCGCCCAGCCGAGCGCGGCCCCCTCCGCCGACGGCTCCCGGTGCTGCACGCCCGAGCCGAAGCGGCGGCCCGAACGCTCGTTGAACGCCCGGTAGCAGACCACCACCTCGGCGACGCCCGCCGCGATCGCGAGCGCCGCCTGCTGGACCGTGGCACAGGCCGCGCCGCCGCCGTAGTGGACCCGGGAGAAGAAGGACAGCTCGCCGATCCCGCAGGCCTGGGCGACGGTGATCTCCGGGCTGGTGTCCATCGTGAACGTCACCATCCCGTCGACGTCCGCCGGGGTCAGTCCCGCGTCGTCCAGCGCGGCCCGCACCGCCTCCGCCGCCAGCCGCAGCTCACTGCGCCCCGAGTCCTTGGAGAACTCGGTCGCCCCGATCCCCACGATCGCCGCCCGCCCGCCGAGCGAGTCCCGGCCCCGCACGCTCATGAGGCCTCCTCGTCGGTGACGGAGACGGTGACCGTGGTCCCGGTCTCGGTCTCGCTCCCGCTCCCGGTATCGGTTCCGGGGAGGGTGAGGGTCACCGTGCCGGTCACATGCTTGCCGATGGCGTTGGCGCCGACCACCCGGACCGTCACCGTCATGGTCCCCGCCCCCGCCCCCGTCCCCGGCCCCGGCCTCTCGTCCAGTTCCTCGATCCGGCCGGTCAACACCATCGTGTCCCCGGGATAGTTGGGCGCCCCCAGCCGGATGGCGACCTTGCGGAGCACCGCTGTCGGGCCGAAGTGGTCGGTGATGTAGCGGCCGACCAGGCCGTTCGTGGTCAGGATGTTCATGAAGATGTCCGGCGAGCCCTTCCGCCGGGCCAGTTCGGCGTCGTGGTGCACGTCCTGGTAGTCCCGGGACGCGATCGCCCCCGCCACGATCAGCGTCCGCGTGATCGGGATCTCCAGGGACGGCAGCTCGCTGCCCACACCCGGCCGTGTCGTCTCAGTCCCCTCAGTCCCCACGTGCGATCAACTCCCCCAGTTCCTGGAGCACTTCGCCCCCGCTGCCCAGATACGCGTCCAGCTGGCGCCCCCACAGGAAGTGCCGGTGCACCGGATGGTCGACGTCGGCACCCGCGCCGCCGTGCAGATGCTGGCCCGAATGCACGACCCGCTGTCCCGCCTCGGACGCCCACCAGGCGGCGGTCAGCGCGTGGGTGGCGTACGGCAGCCCCGCGTCCCGCCGCCAGGCCGCCTCGTACGCCGTCACCCGTATCGCCTCGGTGTCCATGTGCGCGTCGGCGGCCCGGAGTTGCACGGCCTGTCGGGTGGCGAGCGGCCGGCCGAACTGCTCGCGGGTGGTGGTGTGCGCGACGGCGCGGGCCAGGGAGCCCGCGCAGACCCCGGCCTGGAGTCCGGCGAAGGCGGTGCGGGCGGTGGCCAGGACGTCGGTGTAGGCGTCCACGGCGCCGAGCGGCTCGGCGGGGGCCTCGTGGAGCGTGAGCCGGCCCGCCGACCAGGGGGCGGTCAGCTCGATCTCCTCGACGCCGGTGGCGCCGGTGCCCTCGCCGAGAGGCACCAGCCACAGCAGCCGGCCGGCGTCGGCGACCAGGACATGGGTGGCGTCGCGCAGCCACGGGACGACGGGGACGGTGCCGCTCAGGCCACCGTGCGCGCAGGGTCGTAACCCCGCCTGGGCCGGGAACGCGCCGGTCACCACCACCGAGCCGTCCGCGATGCCCGGCAGCAGCCGCTCCCGCTGCTCGACCGTGCCGTGCGCGGCGACCGCCAGCTGTCCGTACACACAGCTCGCCGCGTACGGCACCTGGGCGGTGGTGCGCCCCTGTTCCTCCAGCAGCAGCACCAGTCCGAGGAGGCCCAGTTCCTCCACCGCGGCTACCAGCCCAGCCGCGGTGAGGGCCTTCCACAGCTGCGGGTCGCTGCCGGTGCCGGCGGCCCGCAGCCGCTCATGGGTGGCGAGGTCGGCGAAGATCCTGGCGGCCAGGTCGCGGGCCTCGGCCTGGGCCTCGGTGGGCGTGAAGTCCATGTCAGGCCTCCCCGCCGAGAGCGTCCACGGCCCGGAAGACGGGCAGGGTCGTCACCGTGCCGTCCTCCTCGTGGCGGAGGAACTCCACCCGGACCGGCAGCCCGATCCGCACCTTGTCGTACGGCACCCCCACCACGTTGCTCACCATCCGCACGCCCTCGGCGAGTTCGATGAGGCCGACCGCGTAGGGCGGGTCGAAGGCCGGGAAGGGCGGGTGGTGCATGACCACGTACGAGTAGACTGTGCCCGTGCCGGCCGACTCGACCGTGTCCCAGTCGAGGGAGCCGCAGGCGTTGCAGCCGGGCAGCCAGGGGTGGCGCAGGGTGCCGCAGCCCGCGCAGCGCTGGATGAGGAGGCGTCCTTCGGCCACGCCCTCCCAGAAGCCGGCGTTGTCCCGGTTGACCACCGGGCGGGGGCGTGGCGGAGCCTTGCGGGGCTTTCCGGCGGGCGCGTACTTGAGGATGCGGAAGCGGTGGGTACCGGCGAGGTCGTCGCCGACCCGGATGTCCGTGCGGGTGGTGACGAAATAGCCCGTGCCCAGCTTGGTCGTCTTCCGCGCGGAGACCGACTCGATCACCGTGTCGAAGACCACCTCGTCGCCCGGCCGCAGGGGCCTGAGGTACTCCTGTTCGCAGTCGGTGGCGACCACCGAGGTGCAGCCCGCCTCGTCGAGCAGGTTCATCAGCTCGTCGTACGCGCCGGTGCGCCCCTCGTGTCCGGACAGGCCGCCCATGGTCCACGCCTGGAGCATGGTGGGCGGGGCGATCGCGTCCGGCCCCTCGTACGCCGGGTTGGTGTCGCCCGTGGCCTCGCACCAGTGCCGGATCATGGGCAGGTTGACCGGGTCCTTGCCCACGCCGGCGACGGCGGCCGGCTGCCCCTCGTACGCCTTGAGCCGCGCTCCCGGCTCATCGCCCGCCCCGGTCACGGCCACCACCCCTCGGCATCCCGAGCCGCATGGTCGCGACGATCTCCCGCTGCACCTCGCTCACCCCGCCCCCGAACGTGTTGATCTGCGCCGCCCTGTTGAGCCGCTCCAGCTCGCCGTCCCCGAACACCCCCGGCGATCCGGACCGGACCCATCCGGCTTCGCCGACGATCTCCTGACACATGCGATACGTCGCGACTGTCGATTCCGTTCCCGCGAACTTCACCCCACTGGCCTCCGCGGGGGCCACCCGACCCGCCCCCGCATCCCCCACCAAACGCCAGCTGAGCAGGCGATTCGCCGCCAGCCGGGCATGCGCTTCGGCCAGCCGAAAACGAATCCACGGCTCGTCAACGCGGCGCCGCTCCGTCACCGGATCGGGGGTGCGGGCGGCGGTGAGCGCGGCCTCGTAGAAGTCCTCGGCCTGCATGCCGGTCGCGGCGAGCGCGACCCGCTCGTGGTTGAGCTGGTTGGTGATGAGCGACCAGCCGTCGTGCTCGGCGCCGACCAGGTTCCCGGCCGGGACGCGGACGCCGTCGTAGTAGGTCGCCGTCGTGATCTGGCCGCCCACCGTCTCGATCGGGGTCCAGGAGAACCCGGGCGCGTCGGTGGGGACCAGCAGGATCGAGATGCCGCGGTGCTTGGGCGCCTCGGGGTCGGTGCGGCAGGCCAGCCAGATCCAGTCGGCGTGCTGGGCGCCCGAGGTGAAGATCTTCTGCCCGTCGATCCGCCAGCCGTCGCCGTCCCGGACCGCACGGGTGCGCAGCGAGGCCAGGTCGGTTCCGGCGGAGGGTTCGCTGTAGCCGATGGCGAAGACCAGGTCGCCGCGGAGGATGCCGGGCAGGAAGCGGGCCTTCTGCTCGTCGCTGCCGTACTTCATCAGCGTGGGCCCGACGGTGTTGAGCGTGACCATCGAGACCGGCGCTCCGGCCCGGTACGCCTCGTCGAAGAACACGAACTGCTCGTCGGCGCCGCGGCCTTGACCGCCGTACTCGACGGGCCAGCCGAGGCCGAGCAGCCCGTCCGCGCCGATGCGCCGCAGCAGGGCACGGCGTTCGGCGGGGTCCTCGGGGGCGGGGGACGGGATCAAGGACCGGAAGTAGGCGCGGAGTTCGGCGCGCAGCCGCTGCTGGCGTTCGGTGGGGGCCAGATGCATGGTTTCTGACTGTCCGTCAGATACGGCCCACTGTCAAGGTCGAACGGGGCGGCGGAGGGGCCGGAAAACGCCTGCGCGGCGGTGCCGAAGCACCGCCGCGCGGACGTACTGCCCATCCCATCCCCACAGACCACACCCCACCAGGGCTCAGGCGGGGCCTACCACAGCTGGGTGAAGTGGACGGCGACGTTGTCGTTGCCCTGCTGGATGGCGGTCCAGGCGGAGCCGTTGACCTGAGCGGTGTTGCTCTGGTTCGTGGCGCCGTTGCCCACCGCGTTCTGCTGCGTGGTGGAGGAGTTGCCGCTGTTGTTGTGGCCGACCCCGCTGCCGATGATGCCCGCCGAGCCGGCGTTGGCGCTCGATCCGTTGCCCGCGATGGCACCGTTGTCAGCGGCCGCGACCCCGGCGAAGAGCGCGGCGGCGAGCGGGAGGGCGGAGACGGCGGCGAGAACGCGTGCGGTACGGATGCTTGCCATGTTGTTTCCTCTCAGAGCCCGGCTGTGCCGGAAGTACGTCAAGTAATGCTCTTTCCGGGGCAGTTGGCCGACCGCCTCGGTGGTTGTCATCGACGTCGCGAGATCAGAATTGCCCACCGAATCCCCGGCGAACCAGTCCGGAAGCCCTCATTCGCCCTCAAGCGTGATGACAAGTCGATAAACTCCTTTCGCCATCTTTGGTCGACACCGACCCCAGCCATGACCAATCCGGGCATCACCCCCTCCAAGCCCCCCAAGGGGAGAACCGTTCCGGCGCCGCTTTCCGGCCAACCGGCACCCGTCGGCGTGTCCCGCCCTCTCCCCCTTCCCTTTTTCGAACGTACGTACGAACATGGAGTCATGGCCATCACCGACCGGCAGGCGACAACCCTGGCCCTCGCACACGCCCTGTCAGCCGCCGAGCGCGGCCTGGCCGTCATCCCCCTGTCCCGCACCAAGCTCCCGGCCCTGCGCTCCCCGCACCGCGACGCGCCCGGTTCTTCGAACAACGCCGCCGCACCCCACGACCGCCCGGAACCGACGGCGCCGCCCTGCCACGGCGAGTGCGGCCGCCCCGGCCACGGGGTGTACGACGCCACCAGCGACCCGGCCCGCATCCGCGAGCTGTTCGCCGCGGCGCCCTGGGCGACCGGCTACGGCATCGCCTGCGGACTGCCCCCGCACC
The DNA here is from genome assembly GCF_043201555.1 of Streptomyces sp. NPDC048288. NCBI lineage: Bacteria > Bacillati > Actinomycetota > Actinomycetes > Kitasatosporales > Streptomycetaceae > Streptomyces > Streptomyces sp. NPDC048288. Next base: position 910,595 of record NZ_JBICZD010000002.1, on the reverse strand, counting down.
GCCTCATCGGCGTCGACCTCGACGTGAAGTCCGGTACGGACTCCACCTCGGCCCTGCGCGAACTGGCGCTGCGGCACCTGTTCACCATCCCGCCGACGGTCGTCGTGCTCACGCCGAGCGGCGGCCGCCACCTCTGGCTGACCGGGCCGCCGGACGTCGTGGTCCCCAACTCGGCGAGCCGCCTGGCGCCCGGCATCGACATCCGGGGCGCCGGCGGCTACCTGGTCGGCCCCGGCTCCCGCACCGACCAGGGCCTCTACGCCACCGCCCCCGGCACCGCGCACCTGGTCCCGGCCCCCTGCCCGCCCTCCCTGCTCCGCCTGCTCCTGCCACCCCCGCGCGCGGCCCACCCGGCCACCCACCCCTCGGTCGGCAACCGCGGCCAGGGCCTGGTCCAGTTCGTCCTCTCCGCCCACGAGGGCCAGCGCAACACCCGACTGTTCTGGGCGGCCTGCCGCGCCTACGAGAACGGCATCGGCCGCGCCCTGCGGGCCCCCCTGATCGACGCGGCCGTTCACACGGGCCTGACGGAGGCCGAGGCCCGCGCGACGATCGCCTCGGCCGCGCGGATGACGGGCCACCGCCCCTGACACCCGCCGCGCACCGAACGCGGAGACCGCATGCGTAAGGGGTGCCCTCCCTGGAGGAGCACCCCTTACACCCGTTCACGACGACGGTGGCCGGCAGCCGCTCAGTCGGCGTCCGCCCCGGCAGGCGAGAAGTCGTACGCGCACCAGTCGGCGAGCCGGACGTATCCGAGGCGCTGGTAGAGGGCGTTGCTGGTGGGGTTGGACTGGTCCGCGAACAGGACGACGTCCGTGGCTCCGGCGGCCCGCGCGGCCCGGCTCACCTCCGCCGCCACCGCACCCGCGTAGCCCCGGCCGCGCAGGTGTGCCGGGGTGTAGACGATGTCCACCTGGATCTGGCCGCCGATCAACGGGTTCATGCCCGCGACGGAGACGGGGGTGCCGTCCGGGGTCTCCCAGAGCGTGTAGCGCTTGTCGGCGAAGCGGGTGTCGCCCCACGTGCCGGCGTCGATGACCACATCCTCCCCCACCGATCTGGCGAACTCCCCGCACCAGAACATGACTTCCTCAAGGTCCTCCTCACCAAGGACGCGGGCCCGTCCCGCCGGCATCGGGTCGGGTGGCGTGAGCGTGCCGAGGCCGTACAGACGCACCCGGGTGTCACGGATTCCGGGCGTCGCACCGGTGTGCCGCTGCCAGGCCTCGGCGAACGCGGTCGCCGTGCCGTGATCGGCACCGACGGAAGGAAGATCGTGACCGAGCCCGGCCAGGTGCGCGGCGAGGGAGTCGGCCTGCTCGGGCGTGAGGGGCGACAGACCCAACGCACGGGGCGGAAGGTGGTAGAAGGTGGCCCGCACCTCACCCGCCCGCTCCAGCAGGCCGAAGACCGCAGTCTCGCCGCCGAACGCCCCCGCCCCCCGCTTCCGCACTCTCTCGGCCCAGGTCAGCTGCATCACGTGCGGCCCGGGCCGCGAACGCAGAAAGGCCCCTGCCCGGGCGAGAAAGTCGTCGACGTCTTCGGTTAACTGCCAGTCGGCTGAGCGCATACCTGATGCTTTCCCACCCCCGGCACACGCGTCCAGAGAAGACGCCCGCAGGCCCGGACCTCAGCGAATGGTCAGCCCAGGAGCACGGCAGCTTGAAGAACGTCACCGATGTCCATCGTCGACCTGATAAGGATGAGGCCAGACCTCAACATCAGATTCCTAGGCCGTCGCCCGCCGGACCTGGTAGTTCCAGCGTGTGAGCGACCGGACGACGGTCTCGGCGCCAATGGGGTTGGCGCTGTGCACGAAGACCGTTCCGATTCGGAAGGGCCGTCCATGGAAAGCGGCTTCTTCCATGAGGGTCACCACGGGCAAGATGCTGTCGTCGCCGCCGAGGTCGTGGTCGAGCCAGAGTTCGTCGATGAAGGTGTCGCGGTGCTCCTGCAGGAGCTTGACACCTTCGCCGCTGGTGCGCGCGATCTGCGTGGCCCAGGGCAGCGGCCGGAGGTCGTCGATGCCAAGGATGACGGGCGTCGGTGCGGGCGACTCTTCTTTCACCCGCCCATCATCACAGCGCCGTCGCGGCGGGCCCAACAGCGAGGACGACATAGCCGACGCTACGGATCAGAAGGTTGCGCATCCGCTGCGGCAGCCCGGTCACAGGCCGGGCCGTCTCGGTTCCGTCTCATTCAGCGCCGTACATGGGCGTTCAGCCCGGACCACACAGGGCAACTGAGTCATGGACCGGCCGGCCGTGAACGCAGGTGAACGGCACTGCACGAGCCCCGCGCCGACGTACTGACCGGCGTGCGCCTGCATCGTCTGACGCCGCCGATCGTGCGCCCTGCCCCGTGCCGGCTCCATGTCACACGCTGGATGCCCGGACGCGCAGCGAACCAACGGGAAGGGGACAGACCGTGGGTGAGTGGAAGCAGGGGAAGTGCGGGTGGCCTACGGCGGCCGGCGGTCGTTGTCAGAACAAGACGCTGAAGGGCACTGCGCGTTGCCACCTCCATCAGGGGGACTGGACGAAGCGCGGCCAGGCCGAGCTGAAGAAGCGTGCGAGCAAGCGCCGTAAGAAGTGATCCGTGCGCGGTCCGAGACCTCTCGGCGGCTGTTGGAGGGGGGGTGGTGTCGAAGCTTCACAAGCTCCCGGACCGACGTGGCTCGGGGATCTCTTCTGAGCCACCCCCCTTGGTCGCGCGCTCTCCTTGCCGAGACAGCAGACCGACCCAACACTCCGCACCGTACCGGTGGCCACTGACAACGCCGTGCACCACTGGCGCACCAGATCGAGCGGTGAACAGCGGTGAATCTCGGGGAAAGCGCCCAGCCCGACGACGAGGCCGGTCAACCGTTTGCCCAGCTCAGTGTCCCAACCGCCCCCGAAATGCCTCAGCTTCCCAAGCTGAGGAACCAACAGCTACCCAGCGAGCGCGTTGACCGCGATACCAGCACCCACGAGGCCGAAGGCTGAGAGACCCGCGATCCATACGGAATAGGCGCGCGGACGGGCTACGCGCGGCATGGGCACTCCAAGCTGGGTACATCGGTCGTTCAATGGTCTGTGGAGCGCCTCCCACCCCTGGTCTCGCTCGAACCTCTCCAACCACACCGCGTCCGCGATCGCACTGAGTCGGTGCCTCATCAGCAGCTCAACGGACATGAAGGCGACCACCACCGAGAGAAGTCCAGACCCGAGCCGCGCGAGTTGACCGGATCCAGGCCCGAGGCCAATCGTCATCAGGAACGCCTGGGCCGTCAGAGCAATGCCCGGTACCTGCCAGACCGTCTGATCGAGACCCGCATGCCGGGCTGCGACAACTTGGTACATGACCAGGCGCTCGTCCGGACTCGGCTGCGTCGTCGTCTGCGCCCCCGATGCTCGGCGTTGGAGAAAAAGCTCTACTCATGACTGATACCAACGAGAGACGGCAAACATCCCGCGGGACCCTGGGGTATCCGCACCGACGTGCCAGACTTTCGCGAGGGGGACGCACAACCAGCCCACTAGGGGGACGGCCATGTCGATATCGTCTGCCGGCCTCCTGCTTTCGATGCTGGTTCTGGTCGGGGCACTCTGGCTTATGTGCGTTTCCCTAGTCCTTCACGGCCTGCTTCTCGGACGTTTGCCGGGCCAATGGCCACAGCGCCACGTTCGACAGCCGAGGCTCTGGGGAGCGGGGGCTCTACTCGATGCGTGCAGCGGGTTCGACCATGCATCTTTGTCAGTGTTCGGAATCGGCCTTATTGCCTTGGGCCATGCAGTGAAGCGAACTTTGTGATCATCTGAAGGCAGTGGGCTCGTGCCAGATCCGGTGGGGAATTACGGGGAACACCGGGGAACCACCGGCCTGGCCGCCAGGCACCGATACCCTTCCATCGCAGTTCAGCCAAGCAGGGCACCCTGGATCGCCTCAGCTTCCCAAGCTCATTGCCTGACTGCGGCATGCAGAGTCGTCGCCGAACTTGAGGAGACAATCGCCACACAGGCGCCGCCAGCTCCTGAAGCCTAAGAATACCCGCGATTGTCAATTACGGTCAGATCCAAAGGATCGTAGAGAAGCGCTCCGCGGATGCGGACCTGTTCCGTCAGCGGCGTGAAGGTGACCCTGAATCCATTTCCAGGGGGGACGGAATACATACAGGGCTCGTCGAGCGTGAAGGGCTGGACCATCTGATCATGGCTCCATTTTATTGACTCGGGCGGACGCTGATTCCTGCCCAGCAATATCACTTTGATTGGGAGGGCGCCCATGTTGTCGACATAAGCATGAGTACGCCCGTCAGGATCCACCCTGACCCAGTAGGACACCTGACTGATCAACTCAGCGCGTAGACGCGCCTGATCACGCAATAGGACTACTAGTCCCAAAACCCCAGTCAATCCGCACGTCGGCATGATAGGCGAACGTCTTGTCTCCCAACAGGGAGCGTACTGCCGGCAGTTGCGGTGCCTGGGCCGCATCCGACCCGTTGCCTGACTCTGACCTCGGTAACCGGCCCCGGCATGTTGGCTTCAGGCAGCCCCATTCGACGAAGATCCTGTGGTGGTGCCTTTACGTCTTCAAGTGGCCCCGTTTCTTGCCTTGTTCTGGGACCACTTGTGCTTGAGCCCGCTAGGGTTCGGGTCATGGCAATCGATGAGGATGCTCTTCTGGCGGAGCAGGTTGCTTACTACCGAGCCCGTGCGCCCGAGTACGACCGGGTCTATGCCGAGCGTGAGGATCTGCGCGAGTTGCTGGCCGTGGCCGACGAACTCCCGATCACTGGAGACGTGCTGGAGCTGGCCTGCGGAACGGGACAGTGGACGGGGGCGCTGGCCGCGCGGGCGCGCTCGGTGACCGCGGTCGACGCATCACCGGAGGTGCTGGGCATCGCGCGAGCGCGGACAGCCTCTGTCAATGTCCGGTTCGACCGGGCCGACGTGTTCAAGTGGCGGCCTCCGCGCCGCTTCGACACTGTGTTCTTCGCCTTCTGGCTCTCGCATGTTCCGCCGTCCCGGTTGGGCGATTTCTGGGACACCGTCGCTGCCGCACTCACGCCGAACGGCAAAGCGGTCTTCGTCGACGAGGGCCCCGCCGCGGCCTCCCGTGAGGAAGTGGCCGCGGAGGTGCGCCGGCTCGACGATGGCAGCCAGTACCGCATCGTGAAGGTACTCCATGATCCTGCGGCACTCACCGGCGAGCTCGCCGCGTTCGGGTGGTCGGCCGACATCCGGCTGCGGGAGGAGTTCATCGTCGGCATCGCAGAGCCACGTCCCGTTGCCGTCAACTAGGCACGCCCAGCAGACTAATTGAGCTTCTCCCACGGTGATCTACTGCGGCACGCCGTTCTGCTTGGCATTGGAACGGGCCAGGCGGTAGGACTCGCTACCGGTCTCGATGAGGGTGGCGTTGAAGGTGAGGCGGTCCACGATCGCCGCGCAGAGCCGTGGGTCGGTGAAGGTCCGGCTCCAGCCGGTGAAAGCCTCGTTGGAGGCGATCGCGATGCTGCTCTTCTCCTCACGCTCAGTGAGAACCTGAAAGAGCATTTCCGCCCCACGGCGATCGAGTTCGAGATAGCCGAGCTCTTGTCTCAAGAGCTCCGCTTGGCTTTGCGCCCTTCCATTCGCCTGCGAGCTTCCTCCGTGGCGGCGGCCCACTTCATGTTGATCTCTTCGGGTCGCTGGTGACCGCATTCGATGATGTTCCCCGCTCGGTCAGTCACCTGCGCGTAGCAGTCACCGTTGTCGATCCAGACGGTGATGTTCTCGATTCCTGCCGCCCGGTCCTCGTCGTTCACCCAGCTGGTGACAGAGAAGGCCTGATCGTCGCCGGTGTAGTCCGACTGGATCCGGAAGACCTCTCCCGGCGCCAGCCAGCGATCCTCGCCCAGCGGCTCCAACCACACGATGAGCCGGCCCGCGTTGTCGTTGCGAACCTCCATGACAGCCATGACCGCACGATATGTGCTCCGCGCTGAGGCATGTCAGCGGGGTGGTGGCGTCGCGGTCAGGCTGCTTTTCCAATGCCGCCGCGGCATTGTCGCTGAGTTCGTCGGCGCGGGCGAGCGCACTACGGAGCCGTTCGATCTCGAGTTCTCGGGCAGCGATCTGCCCGGCCGGCTCCCGGGCCTCGCGGGCCCGGGTCAGCGCTCGCATATGGCTGGCGATCACCAGGCGGAACGTCGGGGCGGCGCTCTTCTTGTGCTGCGCGGTCGAGTACGTGGTCTGCGATCCGCGCAAGATCGTTTGGGTGGAGGCGCCTCACTCTTACGAGGGCCAGAAGCACTGTGGCCTCGCTTCAGCAGCTCTCCGATCTCTGCGCCAGGTCTATCCAGGAATCCAATGGCACACCGGCGGCGGACATTTCCGGGAGGCTGAGCCCCTCTGGAGTTCCGTCGGCGTCGGCGTGCCCGACGGTTACACCCAGCGGGGAAGGTGCCGTCGTGTAGAACCGTGGCGAGCGCGATGAACACGACGCTCCCTGCTCTGTGACCCGGGAACCCAATAAGGCCGCCCGTCTCAGTTTCCGTCTCGTTCAGCCGCGTTCACCGCCGTTCATACGAGACCGGGAGTCGGGTGCAGCCAGCGAGCGAACAGCCAACGAACCCAGGTGAACGTCATCGGACGACGTCCACCACCCCACCACCACGGTTGGAAAACGTGGTGGCGCAAGTGCAGCGGCACCGCTCCGTTGGAATCATGAGTTCATCTGTCGGTCGACGAGCCATCGCGCCTGGGCTACATCGCCGCTGCCCACGGTCAGGCCTGCTCTGGCGGCGGCGTAGAAGCGGTCCCGGCGTTCGTCAGCGCGTCGCACGGCAACTGTCCAGTCGAAGTCGTCGTCGGCGACACCACGGCGCTGCCTGTTCCAGTTGCAGCCCCGCCCAACGCCAATCCCGGCGGCAGCGACCGTGTCCGCGTCACCCAGCAGAAGTACCCCCTCCCATACTTTGGTCCGCTGAGCATCCGCCTGGGCAATCAACTCAAGCCCCGCGACCCGATCAATCCGAAGAAGCCTCACTCCTCGGCATCCAGAAGGCCGCACTCGTCACCCACATCCGGCGGACCTACTACAGCGACCAGGGACGGCCCGTCGAGACCGAGGGCATCATCGTGCCCGCCGCCCACTGCGAGATCGTCTACGAGATTCCCATCAACCGGTAGGCGACAGCCCCCTCAGGCCATGATCCAGGGCCTACACGCCGTGCCCCGGTCGTGCCCCTCCCGTGCCCGATAGAGCGGGAAACCAAGGGGAACAGCGGTGTCCCACGGGCACCGCACACACCAACGGCCCCCGACCGTCTTGCCTGGTCAGGGGCCGTTCGTATCAAGCGGTGGGTGTGGGATTTGAACCCACGGTGACTCGCGCCACGACGGTTTTCAAGACCGTTCCCTTAGGCCGCTCGGGCAACCCACCCCGCGTCGACCGAGATCGGCGCGGGGAACAGAGTAACCGGTTCGTGCGGGCGGGTGGGGGTCAGTTGTCGCCGACGCGGGAGCCGAGGGTGAGGGTGACGGTGTGTTCCGAGCCGCCTCGCTTGTAGGTGATCTGGACCTTGTCGCCGGGCTGGTGGGTCCAGATCTCGCCGATCAGGGTCGGGCCGCTGTCGATCACCGAGTCGTCGAGCTTGGTGATGACGTCGCCGGGCTTGAGGCCGGCCTTGTCCGCGGGGCCGCCCGACTCGACCGCGGCGGCGCCGCCCGAGCCGGAGTCGGTGATCTGCGCGCCGGACGTGCCGTCCTCCAGGGAGACCGACGCGCCGATCTTCGCGTAGACCGGCTTGCCGGTCTTGATCAGCTGCTGGGCCACGTACTTGGCCTGGTTGATCGGGATGGCGAAGCCGAGGCCGATCGAGCCCGACTGGCCGCTGCTGCCCAGGCCGCCGCTGGAGGCGGACTGGATCGCGGAGTTGATGCCGATCACCGCGCCGGAGGAGTCCAGCAGCGGGCCGCCGGAGTTGCCCGGGTTGATGGAGGCGTCGGTCTGCAGGGCGCTCATGTAGGACGCCTTGCTGCTGGCGCTGCCGTCGCTGGAGGCGACCGGGCGGTTCTTGGCGCTGATGATGCCCGTGGTGACCGTGTTGGACAGGCCGAAGGGGGCGCCGATGGCGATCGTCTCGTCGCCGACGGCCACCTTGTCGGAGTCGCCCAGGGCGAGCGGCTTCAGGTCCGACGGCGGGTTCTTGAGCTTGATCACCGCGACGTCGTAGCCCTGCGCGTGGCCGACGACCTCGGCCTCGTACTTCTTGCCGTCCGGGAACGTCGCGGTCAGCTTGCCGCCGTCGAGGGAGTCCGCCACCACGTGGTTGTTGGTGATGATGTGGCCCTGCTTGTCGAAGACGAAGCCGGTGCCGGTGCCACCCTCGCCGCTGGTGCTCTCGGACTCGATGGTGACCGTGCTGGGCAGCGCGTTGTGCGCGACCGCCGCGATGGTGCCGGCGGCGCGCTTGACCTGGGTGGCGCCGCCGTCGGTGGTGGCGGAGACGGTCGTCGAACCGCCGTCGTCGTTGTTCTTGGCCAGCGTGTAGCCGAGGCCGCCGCCGAGGCCGCCCGCGACCAGCGCGGCCACCAGGACGGCGGCGATCAGACCGCCGCGCCCGCCGCCCTTCTTCGGCGCGGGCTGCGGCTGCTGGTACGGCTGGTTCGCATGGTCGTAGGTCTGGTGCGCCTGGTCGTACGACGATCCCCAGCCGGTGCCGGGGGCGGCACCCGCGGCCGCGCCCGCGCCGGCGTCCGCGTAGGAAGGGGTCGCCGGGGGCGGAGGCGGCCAGGAGCCCTCCGGAGCCTGCGGCGGGGCCGCGTAAGGGCCACCCGCGGGGGCGGGCGGGGCCGCGTAGGGGTCGTTTGCGGGAGCGGGCGGAAGCGGTGCGGTCGGCGCGTCCCCGCCGGATGCGGCCGGCTGCGGGGGAGCAGCGGGAGAGGCCGGCGGCACAGGAGGTGCGGACGGGGCCGGAGGTACCGGGTTGCCCTCGTTCTCGGTGCTCACAGCTTTTCTCCTCGATCCACGGCTGTTCTTCTCGGTCGCACTCGGTCACGCTCTTTCACGCTTGCTGTCGGTCCGGCGCGATTCAGCTGTGCATGTGCTTTTGTATGCCGTCAGCTTTTCCCACAGGCCGTCAGAGCACCATAAGCGGTGGCTGTGGGTACACGGACAACCTTTATATAGGGCCTGTCCGACAAAAGTTCCCTTTGCTGGCATCCGGGATGCCCCCACGTACGGCCACTCGGTGGCACCATGTCGCGGTGACCCACGCACTACGCCACCGCGTCCAGGTCGTCGCGCACCGCGGCGCCTCCGAGGACGCCCCCGAGCACACGCTGGCCGCCTACAAGAAGGCCATCGAGGACGGCGCCGACGCCCTGGAGTGCGACGTACGCCTGACCGCCGACGGCCATCTGGTCTGCGTCCACGACCGACGGGTCAACCGTACGTCCAACGGTCGCGGCGCGGTGTCGGCCCTGGAGCTGGCGGAGCTGGCCGCCCTGGACTTCGGCGCGTGGAAGAAGAGCCCGGCCTGGCGGGGGCGGGACGAGGAGCCGGACTGGGAGTTCCGGCCGGAGGACCGCGCGGACACCTCCGTACTGACGCTGGAGCGGCTGCTGGAGCTGGTCGCGGACGCCGGGCGGCGGGTGGAGCTGGCGATCGAGACCAAGCACCCCACGCGGTGGGCGGGGCAGGTCGAGGAGCGGCTGCTGGTCCTGCTCAAGCGGTTCGGGCTGGACGCCCCGGCGACGGCCGCCGAGTCGCCGGTGCGGGTCATGAGCTTCTCCGCGCGGTCGCTGGCCCGGGTACGGACGGCCTCGCCGACACTGCCGACGGTCTATCTGCTGCAGTTCCTCTCGCCGAGGCTGCGCGACGGGCGGCTGCCGGCGGGTGTGCGGATCGCGGGGCCCTCGATCAGGATCGTGCGCAACCACCCCGCGTACATCGAGCGGCTGAAGCGCAACGGCCACCAGGTCCACGTGTGGACGGTGAACGAGCCGGAGGACGTCGATCTGTGCGTGGAGCTCGGTATCGACGCGATCATCACCAACCGGCCGGCGGCGGTGCTGGAGCGGCTGGGGCGGTGAACCGGGGCCGGTCCTGAGTAGGGCTCAGATAAAAAGTCACGTAAGGACGCTCCCGCACCCCTTGACCCGACAGCTCACTCACACCATCCTCACTTCTCGGCCACACCATCGAAATCCAGCCACACGACGCCCTATCCGGGGGATACGGCGACGACCCGTCACAGGGAGTGCTCCGGCGCGTTCGGTACGTATTCGTTCGTTGCGAATGCGTCACCGGACATTCATTGGCCGGTTTCCGGTTCAGGCCGATGGGGCATCCACACCGTGGCGTGGGGCAAAGGAGGTCTCGGGGGTGGCGTTGGTGGTGGCACAGGAGGTGCCCACGTCGTCGAGCATGGCCGTACCCCATGGCCCTGCGGGCGTGGGGAAGGCGAGACACCGTATGCGCGATCAGTTGCGCACCGGTGGCGTGTCGGAAGCGGTCATCGACGATGCCGTACTGATCCTTTCCGAACTTTTGAGCAACGCCTGCAAACACGGGCGCCCCTTGGGGGACGCACTGGCCGGGGACGGCGACGTCCGGGCCGCCTGGCGGGTGGACACGCGCGGCCGGCTGATCGTCGAGGTGACGGACGGCGGCGGCCCGACCCGCCCGGCCCCCATGACCCCCTCGGTCACGGCGCACGGCGGTCGCGGGCTGAACATCATCACGGCGCTGGCCGACGACTGGGGTGTCCGGGACGACGCCCGGGGCGAGGTCACCGTGTGGGTCGTGGTCCACAAGGACGTGCACCACCAGGACGTGCGCCGTCACGAAACGCGCCGTCCGGAGGTCGGCCGCCAGGACACCGGGGAGCGCCGCGATGCCTTCGCCGCGCGCGTCATGACGCCCTCGGCCCCGGAGATGACCGAACTGGACTTCGCGGACGCGTTCGACGACCTGGACTGACCGGACCCAGCAACCGCCCGGACCCAGCAGACCGACCGGACCGACCGGACCGACCGGGCCCAGCAGACCGACCGGACCGACCGGGCCCAGCAGGCCGAACAGACCGACCGGGCCCAGCAGGCCGAACAGACCGACCGGGCCCAGCAGGCCGAGCAGATCGACCGGGTCCCGTGCCCCTGGATGTGCGGTCCGTGTCGGCGCCGTCGTCCACAGGTTCCCGTGGCCCGGGGCGCGAACGGCTAGGCTCCCGCCCGTACGAGACGAGCCGTAACCGGGAGACACCCAGATGGCCAAGAAGCGACCCCAGACGACGGCCACGCGGCCGCAGCTCAGCGATGCCGCCCGCGCCGAAGGCGCTGAAGTGAACTATCCGGTTGTCGGTGCCCGTGAGCCCTGCCCCTGCGGCAGCGGCCGGCGCTACAAGGCGTGCCACGGCCGGGCGGCCGCGCACGCGGCGACCGAGCTGGTGCACCGCCCGTTCGAAGGGCTGGCCGGCGAGGGCGACTGGGTGGCGCTGCGCGAGCTGGTGCCCGCCGCCACGGTCGAGCTGACCCTGAAGGACGGCCTGCCCGAGGGCGTCCCGTCGGTCACGCTCGCGACGGTGCTGCCGATGGCCTGGCCGGCGCTGCGCCGCGACGACGGCACGGTCCTCATCGGCCTGCAGAACGACACGGCCTCCGGCGACATCAGCCGCGACCTCGCCGACACCCTCCAGCGCGCGCTCGCCGCCGAGCCGGGCACCCCGGTGCAGGGCCGCCGCGCCCCCGCCGACAGCCCCCGGCTGCAGGACCTGCTCGACCCGAAGGGCCCGTTCGAGCCAGTTGTGCACGACGGCTTCGAGTTCTGGGTGCAGGACGCGGAGAACGCCACCCCGGACGTGACCGCCTCCCTGGAGCGGGCCAACGCGGCGGCCATCCCGACGGTGAAGCTGACCGGCGTCGACTCCGCCTACTGGTGCGAGACGCCCGAGAAGAACCATCTGCGGTGGGTCATGCCGTATCCCGAGGAGCAGCTTCTGGACGCTCTCGCGCGGCTGCACGCGGCGGGCCGGTCCAGCCTCGGCGAGGGCACCCGGCTGGTCGGTTCCTTCCGCGCCCACGGGCTCACCGTGCCGGTCTGGGACCTGCCGAGCGGGGTCGGCGCGGAGGACGTGGAGAAGCCGGCCGCCGAGTTCGCGGAGCGGCTCACGACCGCTCTGGCCTCGACAACACCGCTCACGGCGGACGAGCGCCGGGCCCGTGGCGGGCTGACCAACCGACAGGTCACGCTCAGCTGACGATCAGCACGGGCAAAGGGTCGCGGGGGGGGGGGCGGGGGGCCCCCCCCCCCCGGGGGGGGTGGGGGGGGGGGGGGGGCGGCGCGCCCCGCGGCCCCGGGGCGCCACGCACTCTCTGGTGCTGAGGCTGAGTGTCGC
>NZ_JBICZD010000002.1:836663-898212 GCF_043201555.1 Streptomyces sp. NPDC048288 | reverse complement strand
ACCCCCCCCGGGGGAGGCGCCCGGGGCCGGGGGCGGCCTCACAACCCCCCTGGACCCGCTCTGCTCACTATCAGAAGGGGAAAGGGGTCGCGGCGCCCCCCCCGGACCCCCGCCCCAGGTGTGTTGAATCGGGTGACTCCTGTCACAACTTCCCTACGTGGCAAGCAAATACGTGTCCGAATAGCCGAGATCGAATTTGCGAACCGCCGATCTCTTGTTACCGTCTCAGTAGCCCGGTTGCTGGTGCATCCCCCGTCGCCAGCAACCGGGCCCTTTCATGCCCGCGTCCGGTGTACGGACCGAGGCCGTTCGTCAACTCCCGTTTGACCTCGGAGAGTTGACCCACACCCCGCGCCCGTCACCACGGCCGAGTGCCTCTCGGGGTCCCGCCCGGAGTCGCTTCCCGAAGTCACTCCCGCGAAAGGTCGCCCAGGCTGCCCGCCGGCGAGCCGGCGGAGCCACCGGAGCCGGTCCCAGGACCGCTCCCGGAACCGTTTTCGGAGCCGCTCCCGGATCCGCTCCCGGAACCGTTCTCGGAGTTGCTCGCGGAACGCAGCAGCAGCCGTCCGTCGCCCTCCCGCGCCGCGAACTCCGTGACCGCCGTGTAGCCGTCCAGCGAGCCCCGTGCGCGCTCCCGGGGCGTCTCACAGGTGGCGGGTTCGTCGTCGGCGTCGGCGGCGCAGTGCGTCTGCACGGTGCGGCCGGCCGGGCCCATGAAGCTCAGGACGGCCTCCAGGGCCGACCCGGTGGCGTTGCGGTAGTAGGTGCGCGCCCAGGTGTCCGGACCCTGCGCCATCACACAGGTCTGCGCCTCCACCCCGTCGGGGGAGGTGAGTTCGGGGCCGCAGCGGGCGGCCGTGGACAGGCCCAGGCCGAGCACCAGGGGGGACCGGGCGGGCTTCGGCAGCTTCGCGTCGTCGTCGTGGCGAGCGTCGTGGCCGGCGTCGCGCCGGGCGGGGCGTGCGGTGGCGTCGCCCACCTGCCCCGCGGAGGCCACGGTCAGTGGCAGCGCCACCGCGCACACCATGACACCCGCGAGGGCGAGCAGACGCAGTCGGGAGTCCGGACCGCCGCGGAGCGGCCGTCGCTTACCGTGCCCCCCAGAATTACGCAGCATGTGCGGAGGGTAACCAGCGCGGCGCGGGAAGCCGGGTTCTCGCGCCCGACACCCTTACAACTCGGGTGCGCTCACACCCGTACGAGTGAGGGCGTCGACCACGGCGTCCACCACGGCCTCCACATCGGGCACCCACGGCTTGGCCGAGCCGGGCAGCGGCGCGCGCTCCCAGCGGATGGCGCCCTGGCCGGTCTCGGAGGGCGGCAGGGCGAGATAGCCGCCCTCGCCGTGGAAGCGGAGCGAGCCGGGGACGAAGTCCTTGGCGTACAGCAGCTCGCCCAGCTGCTCCATGGAGTACGGCTTGACGAGCAGCGCCCACCGGTTGGGCGCGGCGACCACCGGACCGAGGCGCATGCCGCGGCGGTCGAGGAGGGTGAGGGCGCGGGAGGCGGCGAGAGCCGGCAGGCTGACCGCGCAGGGCGCCGTGCCGCCGGCGGCACCGGTGGCGAGGACGATCGGGGCGGCCGGCCGGTTGCCCCACCACCAGCGCACCATGCGCTCGTCGGTGGTGGCGGCCAGCAGGCCGGGGTCGAAGGGGTGCGCGCCGGGGACCGTGCACTCCGGGTCGGGGCAGGCACAACGGGCCCGGCCCTGCGGGTCCGGAGCCACGCCCGGGAGTACGGGCCACTGCCATTCCGTCGCGAAGGTCAGGGCCGCGCCGAGCAGCTCAGGCCCCTTGTCGTTGCGCTTGGACAGGAGCCTGCGTCGCCTTCCGAGGATCTCGCGCATGAGCGCTCGTTCCTTTCCGTTGCACCGCTGGCAACACCGTGGACCACATCACATCATGTGTCGATCACTTCACTGTGCGTACCTGTTGGCGCATCACACCCCTGCACTGGGCAAGGGGAACCCCATGGGGTCGAGCGGGGGCCGCGCCCGCGTTCAAGCACTGTGTCGTACTGCGTCGTACATACGTCGTACAGCTGCGTACTGCTGCTCGTACTGCGTCTATCAAAAGCACGGCCACGGCGTGGGGGTGGCGAAGTCTGGCGTTTTGCCGTTCCGAGTGTTTCTCTCCGCCTCCGCCACGGGAGGATGGGGCACGGTCGTCGGTGGTTAAGACGCCCGGGTCCGTTGCCGGGTTCCGGGTGGTCCCCAACCACCCCCGGCCTTCACCGAGTACGTACCCATCACGACCGCTGTGACGCTCTGTGGAGCAAGGCCAGTCGACCGCAATGAACCGTTACCCGAGTCAGTTTTAAGCCAACTTTGATTTTGTGCAAGCGGTCCGGGAGAAGACCTCAAGAGGCCTACGGACACCAGGAATCCCGGCAGGACAATGCTGGACATCTCCTCACGAGTGCGTGTACATGTGGAGACACTGCCAGTGGCGCAGAAAGACATGGGGGTTTGCGATGCTTTTGAGCAATACGCACAGGTCTGAAAGCCGGACGCGATGAACGCCCCGCACCCTCCGAAAGTGGCCGGAATCGATTCAACGGTTCCCACGCCCGCACACACTGTCGCGCCCGTGCCCGCCGCCCCCGGCGCACCCCCCGTCCCGAAGGCCCCCGCCGCACCGGCGCCCGGCACCGTCCTCCAGGACCGGCTGGCCGGCTGGGTCTCCGACCTCACCACGCTGCACGAACTGACCGAACGGCTCGCCCGCGCCGACGGACTGGAGCCCGCCCTCCAGGAGCTGCTGCGCGCCGGTGCCGCCCTCGTGGGCGCCCGGCGCGGTCTCGTAGCGCTGGAGCCGGCCGACGGGCTCGGCCCGCGCACCACCATCGGCCTCGGTCTCGGCCGCGCGGACCTCGGTCACCTGGAGACCGTGCCGCCCGACGCGCTGCCGTACGACAGCGCCACCGCCGACGAGATCGTGCACCCCGACCTGTTCGCCGAGGACGGCCTGCACCCCCGGCACCGCGAGGTCGCCGCCCGCCTCGGCTACGCCGCCAGTTACGCGCTCCCCGTCACCACCGACTCCGCGGTCCGCCTGGGCGCGGTCGCCTGGCTCTACGACGAGCCCGCCGAGCCCGACGAGCGCCGGCGCCATCTCATCGGCCTGTACGTCCGGTACGCGGCCGAGCACCTGGCCCGGCTGCTGGAGGTGGAGCGCACGCGCGCGTGCATGGCGACCATCGCCGAGGAACTGCTCCCCTCCCGGCTGCCCCGGGTGGCCGGCGTCCAGCTCGCCGCCCGGCACCGCACCGGCCCGCGCGGCGGCGGCGACTGGTACGACGCGCTGCCGCTGCCCGACGCGGCCCTCGGGCTCGCGGTCGGCTCGGTGACCGGCTCCGGGCCCAGCGCGGTCGCCGCGATGGGACGGCTGCGCGCCTCCCTGCGGGCGTACGCCGTGATGGAGGGCGAGGACCCGGTCGCGGTCCTGTCCGATCTGGAGCTGCTGCTGCGGCTGACCGAGCCGGCCCGCTCGGCCACCGCCCTGTTCGCCTACTGCGAGCCGGCCCTGCGCAAGGTCACCCTGGCCGGCGCCGGCCACAGCCCGCCGCTGCTGCTCGGGGAGCACCGCACCGAGTTCGCGGAGACCTCGGTGTCCGCGCCGCTGGGCATGCTGGCCTGCTGGGAGGCGCCCAGCGTGGAGATCCAGGCCGAAGCAGGCGAAACCGTTCTCTTCTACACCGACGGGCTGCTGCACCGCACCGGCGACCCCATGGACCGCGCCTTCGCCCGGCTGCACACGGCCGCCGCGAGCGTCCCCCGCCCCCTGCGCGGCGACCCCGGGGCGATCGCCGACCATGTGCTGCGCACCGTCCTGCCGGACGGCCTCGACGCGGCCGACAGCGAGGAGGACGTCGTTCTGCTGGCCGCCCGGTTCGACTGACCGGTCAGTCAGAAGCCAAGCTCGGCGCACGTCACACGGCCCGTGGTCCCCTGTTCCTGGGACGCCGTTCGGTACGACCGTACGATGGACGGGATCCACAGCAGTGTCGAGGAGGATGACGTGGCCGACGAGCTCACCCCGGAGACCCCGGAAGAGAGCGAAGAGCCGATCAAGCAGCGCAAGAACGGCCTGTACCCGGGCGTGTCCGACGAGCTCGCCGAGAGCATGAAGTCCGGCTGGGCCGACACGGAGCTGCACGACCTGACCCCGGTCGAGCAGGCCGGGCACACCGCGCGCCGCCGCGCCGAGCTGTCCGCCCGCTTCCCGGGCGAGCGCCTGGTGATCCCGGCCGGCAACCTGAAGACCCGCTCGAACGACACGGACTACCCGTTCCGGGCGTCGGTCGAGTACGTCTATCTCACCGGCAACCAGACGGAGGACGGCGTACTCGTCCTGGAGCCGAAGGACGACGGCCATGTGGCCACCGTCTACCTGCTGCCCCGCTCCGACCGCGAGAACGGCGAGTTCTGGCTCTCCGGGCAGGGCGAGCTGTGGGTGGGCCGCCGCCACTCCCTGACCGAGTCCGAGGCGCTCTACGGCATCCCCGCCGCCGACGTCCGCGAGCTCGCCGACCAGCTCCGTGAGGCCACCGGCCCGGTGCGGGTCGTGCGCGGGTACGACGCCGGCGTCCAGGAGGCGCTGACCGACAAGGTCACCGCCGAGCGCGACGAGGAACTGCGCGTCTTCCTCTCCGAGGCCCGCCTGGTCAAGGACGAGTGGGAGGTCGGCGAGCTGCAGAAGGCCGTCGACTCCACGGCGCGCGGCTTCGAGGACGTCGTACGCGTGCTCGACAAGGCCGAGGCGACCAGCGAGCGCTACATCGAGGGCACGTTCTTCCTGCGCGCGCGGGTCGAGGGCAACGACATCGGCTACGGCTCCATCTGCGCGGCCGGCCCGCACGCCTGCACGCTGCACTGGGTGCGCAACGACGGGCCGGTGCGCTCGGGCGAGCTGCTCCTGCTCGACGCCGGCGTCGAGACGCACTCGCTCTACACCGCCGACGTCACTCGCACGCTGCCGGTCAACGGCACGTACAGCGAGCTGCAGAAGAAGATCTACGACGCCGTGTACGACGCCCAGGAGGCCGGCATCGCGGCGGTGCAGCCGGGCGCGAAGTACCGCGACTTCCACGATGCCGCGCAGCGGGTGCTGGCCGAGCGGCTCGTCGAGTGGGGGCTAGTGGAGGGGCCGGTGGAGCGGGTGCTGGAGCTGGGTCTGCAGCGCCGGTGGACGCTGCACGGGACCGGGCACATGCTCGGGCTCGACGTCCACGACTGCGCTGCCGCGCGGACCGAGACGTATGTGGAGGGTGTGCTGGAGGCGGGGATGGTGCTGACCGTCGAGCCGGGGCTGTACTTCCAGGCCGACGATCTGACCGTGCCGGAGGAGTACCGGGGGATCGGGGTGCGGATCGAGGACGACATCCTGGTGACGGCCGACGGGAACCGGAACATGTCCGCGGGGCTGCCTCGGCGGTCGGGCGAGGTCGAGGCGTGGATGGCTTCGCTTAAGGGCTGACGTGACGTGTGAATGGCCGGGTACCTGGGTGGGTGCCCGGCCATCGTTGCGTTCTGCGGGTGTGTGGGGGTTGCTCGCGCAGTTCCCCGCGCCCCTGAAGGGGCGCTCCAGCTAGGGCGTTACAAAGTGGGCAAGGCGTCCAGGAACAATGCGCCTGCCATCAGTCCCGCGCTGCCCCTCGGGCTCCAGCCGCGTTCGTGGAGGTCTGTGTCCAGGGCGACGAGTGCCTCGGCTCCTGCCTCCGTCGCCGTGCCGCCTGCTTCCATGACGCCCCGCGCTCCCGCCTGGACGTGGCGCAGGCCCATGGGGCCGGTGTCGTAGAGGAGTTCGGTGTCCTGGAGGGTGGACATCACGGTGAGTAAGGCGTCGAGGCGGGCCTGGTTCTCGGTGGCGCCGGCCTTGCGGGCGGTGGCGAGGGCGTCGAGTGCCCTGCGGACGTGCGGGAATCCGGCGCGGGCCTCGCCACGGGCGCCGGCCGCGCCGTACTTCGCGGAGATCGACGAACCCCGGGAGGGGCGCTTGGGGGCGCCCTTGTCGTTGAAGGCGGCGATCTTGCGGGCGTTCGCGGTGATGTCGCGGGCCTTGGCCCGGGGGTCCAGGGCGGCCGCGGCGACGAGCAGGCCGAGGGCCCACAGGGCGCCCTTGTGACCGCCGCCGGCCAGGCCGACCGAGTGCTCGGTGCACCGGCCGATCGCGCCCAGTTCCGCCCGCAGCACCGGCGAGGGTTCGCCGGTGCGGCGGGCGGAGGCGGCCATCGCCGCGAGGCCGGGCGCGAGCGCCTTGGCCGACCAGCGCAGACTGTCGTGCTCCTGGCGCGTGCTGCGGGCGTCCAGGTCACGCGGGTCGGGCAGCCCCGGCTTCGGGGCCAGCGCCAGCTGACCGGTGAGCGCGGTGACCGCGGCCACCGCCAGCGCGTCGTCCTCGCGGCTTGTCATGTCCCTTACCTTATGAGGAGGCGGAGGCCGAAGGGGAGGCGCTGTCGCTGGGGGCGTCGCTCGGCGGGGTGCCCGTCGGAGCGTCGCTCGGCGGGGTGCCGCCGCCACCGCTGCCGGCGCCCGTGCTCTCGGCGTCCGGGTCGATGCCCAGGGTCAGCGAGCCCTTGTAGCCCTTCGAGGGGTCCTTCTTGTGCACGGCCTTCAGGGTCAGCAGACCGCTGGAGGCGCCACCGCCGTCGTACACCATGTCGTCGGCGAGGACGGTGTAGCTGCCGGTGTGCTTCGAGTAGGGCTCGAGCGTGAAGATCTCCTCGGCGATGTCGTCGTCGAAGAAGAGCTGCCCGGTGTAGTTGACGATGCCGCCCTCGTAGGTGCCGTCCTCCTTCTCGCCGCCCGTGTGCACCTTCACGTGGATGTGGCAGGTGCGCGGGGTGTACCAGCCGGGGAAGATCGTCTCGAACTTGACGACCCCGTTGGCGTTGGCGATCTGATAGCCGCGCAGGTAGGTCTGGTCGTTGGCGGAGTCGCCCTCCTCGCTCTCCGCGGGGGCGGAGCCGCCGGGGTTGGCGGTGGTGTAGCCGGAGTAGTAGCCCCAGGCGTCGCAGTGCCAGATCTCGACCGCGGCGCCCTTGACCGGGGTGCAGCCGTCGGTGGCGTCCACGACGGTCAGGCGGAGGGTCAGCGGAACGCCGGCCTTGCCCTCGGTGATGTCCTTGCGCACCAAGGCACCATCGAGGTAGTACGGGCCTTCCGTGACGCTGGTCATCAGCGTCATGCACTCACTGCTGGTGGAGCTGGCGGAGGCCGAGGCGTCCGCGTCGGTGCTGTCGGTCGTGTCGGCGAAGGCCGACTGGAAGCCGGCGACCGCGAGGCCGCCGGCCGCCACCGTGCCGCCGGACACCGCGAGGGCCCGGCGCCGGGTGATCGACGTGTTCTTGTGGTTTCCCGTCATGGTCGACGAAGCTAGAAACGCCGTTTGTCAGGGGCATGGGCGGGAGCTGGCAACGAGCTGTGAACACCCAGGAAGCTGAAGCCGACGCGAAAACGCTGGTCACAGCGGCGGGTTGAGGCGGTCACAGCACCCGGGCGACGGCGTCACAGGGCCGGGGCGCGGTCGTGCAGGACCCGCTGGAACAGCCGGCTGTCCCGCCATTCTCCATTGATGTGCAGATACTGCGGCGCATCACCGATCGTCTCGAATCCGCATTTCTTCAGCACCCGCTGGGACGTCGTGTTCTCGATCAGGGTGGACGCCTCGATCCGGTGCAGTCCCACGACATCCCTGGCGATCTCGCAGACCCGCTCCAGAGCGGCGGTGGCCAGACCCCGGCCCTGCTGATCGCCCGCCACCCAATAGCCGACGTAGGAACTGCAGAAAGGGCCCAGGGAAATTCCGGAAAGGGTGATCGCGCCGACGATCCGGCCGTCCTCGGACGACTCCATGACCCAGGGCGCCATCAACCCGTCGGCGACCTGTCCCAGCAGGCCATCGATGCGTTCGGTCTGGCCCTCGACGGTGAAGAAGGACTCGGGTCTGACCGGTTCCCAGGGTTCGAGATGGCTTCGGTTGCCGACGTATGCGGCGCACAGCGCTTTCGCGTCGCCCACGGCAATCAGACGCAATATCACACCGGGCCTGAGCACACTTTCTTTAAGCTTTCTGAGAATCATGCGCGCACCCTAGCGCGGGTGTTATGCGGGAGCGAGCTTCATGCCGAAAGCAGGGAAGGATCTTTCTTCCACTTGAGGATCTTGTCGAAGCTGACCACGGTGCCACCGCGGCCGGGTTTGTTGCCGATGTGGACGTGATCGGCGAGTTCCCTGATGAGACAGAGCCCTCTGCCGTTCTCGGCGTCGGGGCGGGCGGGTCTGAGGTCCTGGGTGCGGGCGAACCCCGGACCGAGCCCCGGGCCCGAATCGGCCACCTCGATACGGCACTTCTCGCCGTCCAGGTAGGCGGTGACCCGGTACGCCTCCGAGGGGCGGCCGGCCCCGCCGTGCTCGACGGCGTTCGCGCAGGCCTCGCTGAGGGCGACGGAGAGGTCGTAGGAGATGTCGGGGTCGACACCCGCCGTCTCCATCGTGCCGATCAGCAGCCGACGGGCGAGCGGCACGCTCGCGGCCTCGCGCCTCAGATGGAGGGACCACCAGATGCTCATGCTCCAGCCTCCTGGCCGCGGCTCGACATACCGATACCTATTGCCACCCGTGCGCGGGTGTAAGCACTCCGTTCATGTGAGAACGCCCATCCGGGGGATGCGCCCCGGGAGGTTTCGGTGTATGAGCGGGTGGTTCGGCACAAGAATGATCTTTAGGTTCTTTCCCTCGATCACCTCTCGTATGCCGCCCACCATCCCTCCCAGTCCCCCTTTCCGCAGGTAACGGAATCTTCCGGACCTGACGTCAAGCGGGTGCGGGTCCAGTGCGATGATGAGCGCGCCATGACTGCCCCCCGCCCGCGCACGGCGCGCACCGGAAGCGGACTGCGGCTCCTGCGGGCCGTGGTGTTCGCCGCGCTCTGTGTCGTGCTGGCCGCGGCGGGGCACGCCCTGGCCTCCTGCGCCACCGTTCCGCTGTGGACGCTCGGCGCGGGCTTCCTGGGCACCCTGGCACTCGTCGTCCCGCTGACCGGGCGGGCCCGCACCCTGCCGGGGATCGTGGCGCTGCTGGCGGTCCTGCAGACCGCCCTGCACACGCTGTTCGGCCTCGGCCAGCACGGGACCACCGCGCTGTCCGGCGGCTCGATGACCATGTCGTCGATGTCGTCGGTGTCTTCCTTGTCGTCCTTGTCCGCGGGCGACGCCTCGGCGGTCGAGCGGGCCGCACGGCTGCTGTGCGGGGCCGGGGCGGCGCAGCTCAGCCCCGCCCACGCGTACAAGATCCTCGCGGACGCGCATCTCACCACCTCCTCCGCCACGGGCATGAGCACGGGCATGAGCGGGATGGGCGGCACGACGGGCACCGGGTCCTTCGGCTCGCTGCTGCCCTCCGTGCCGATGCTGCTCGGGCACGTGCTCGCGGCCGTCGTGGCCGGATGGCTGCTGCGCCGGGGCGATCTGGCGCTGCTGCGGCTGATCGAGCTGTCCGCCGATTCGGCGCGCGGGGTCGGGGAAGCGGCGCTCGTCCGTTCCCTGCGAGGGGCGCTCGCGCTGGCGCGCGCCCTGTGCGCCGGGCTTGTGGCGGCACCCGAGGCGCCCGCGCGTGACCGCCGTAGCGCCTGGGCCGAACCGCCCGCCCCGTGCGCCGTCACGCTCCAGCACTCCGTGATCCGGCGCGGTCCGCCGAAGTCCGCCGCCGTTCTCGCTCTCGCCGCCTGACACGACGCGACCAGCACACTCACCGGGATCTGTCCGATCCGGAGGGGCCTGCCGCCGTCGTGCGGCACGCGCGCGTGCGTGCGCATTCCGCTGCCCGCACGCCCCCTCAACGACAGAACTCACTCAGAGTGGAGTGCTCCCTGCCATGAAGGCTTCTCGTATCGCCGCCGTCACCGCCGTCGCGGGTACGGCCGTGCTGGCCGTCTCCTCGCCCGCGTTCGCGCACGTCAGCGTCCAGCCCGAGGGCACCGCCGCCAAGGGCGGTTACGCGGTCATCGACTTCAAGGTGCCCAACGAGCGCGACAACGCCTCGACCACCAAGGTCGAGGTCAACTTCCCCACCGACCACCCGCTGGCCTCCGTGATGCCGCAGCCGATGGCCGGCTGGAAGATCGAGGTCACCAAGTCCAAGCTGGCCAAGCCGCTGGAGATGCACGGCGAGAAGATCGACGAGGCGGTCACCAAGGTCACCTGGACCGCCACCGACGGCAAGGGCATCGAGGCGGGCTACTTCCAGAAGTTCCCGCTCTCCGTGGGCGCCCTGCCCGAGGACACCGACGAACTGGTCTTCAAGGCGGTCCAGACGTACTCCAACAAGGAGGTCGTCCGCTGGATCGAGGTGCAGCAGAAGGGCCAGGAGGAGCCGGAGAACCCGGCCCCGGTCCTCACGCTGTCCGCCGCCACCGGCGACCACCACGGGACCGGCACGGCCGAGGACGCCTCGGCCGAGGAGACCGCGGCCAAGACGGAGACCACCGCCTCCGACGACACCGGCCCCTCCGGCGGCACCGACACCACCGCCCGCGTCCTCGGTGTGGTCGGCATCGTCGTCGGCGCCGCCGGGGTCGCCTACGGCGTCCTCGCCGGCCGTCGCCGCTCCACCACCGGCTCCGAAGCCTGAGCCCCACGTCCGTAACGCGCACCGGGGTCGTGCGGACCGTCACCGACGACGGCCGCCGTACCACCCCGGTGCGCGCCGGATCTCTCACATCTGGGACATTTTCCTATGCGCAAGAAGACGTTCGCCGCGGCCGCGCTGCTCGCCGCCGCCACCCTGACCCTCTCCGCCTGCGGCAGCGGCGACGACTCCACGTCTCCCGTCACGGTGGTCGCCGGGGACACCTCGAACAAGGCCGCGACCATCCTCGACACGCCCTTCGAGAAGCCGGACCTGGTCCTCACCGACACCCAGGGCAAGAAGTACGACCTGCGGGCCGAGACCAAGGGCCGGCCCACGCTGATCTACTTCGGCTACACGCACTGCCCCGACGTCTGCCCGCTGACCATGAACAACCTCGCGGTCGCCAAGAAGGCGCTGTCCAAGGCCGACCAGGCCAAGCTGCGGGTCGTGTTCGTCACCACCGACCCGGCCCGTGACACCCCCTCCGAACTCGGCAAGTGGCTCAAGGGCATCGACCCCAGCTTCGTGGGCCTGACCGGCGACTTCGCCACCATCCAGGCCGGCGCCCGCACCCTCGGCATCTCCATCGAGCCGACCCACAAGGACAAGAAGACCGGCAAGGTCGTCTCGGTGCACGGCACCCAGGTCATCGCGTTCTCGCCGAAGACCGACGGCGGTTACGTCCTCTACGGCGAGGACGCCACCGTCGACGACTACACCAAGGACCTCCCCGAGCTGATCAAGGGGGAGAACCCGTGAAACCCATGAAGCCCGGGAGGCACCTCGCCCTGACCGGGATAGCGATCACGGGGGCCCTCGCCCTCGCGGGCTGCGGCGGCTCCGGTTCCGGCTCCTCGGCGGCCGAGTTGTCCGTCGCCGCCTCCTACATGCCGCAGCCCGTCTCCGCCGACATGGCCGCCGGATTCCTGACGATCACCAACAAGGGCGGCACGAAGGACGAGCTGACCTCCGTCAGCAGCGACTCCGCCGGTGAGATCACCATGCACGAGACCAACGGCGGGGCGATGGAGGAGGTCGACTCCTTCGAGGTGCCCGCACACGGTCAACTCGTGTTCAAAAGCGGAGGCAATCATCTGATGTTCGAGAAGCTGAAGCGCCGCCCGGAACAGGGCGACACGATCACTGTGAAACTCAAGTTCGCCGAATCCGGTCCGCTCACCGTCGAGATGCCGGTGAAGTCCGCCACGTACAACCCGTCGACCGGACACTGAGGGAGGGACCGACCTTGAAGCGGACCATCACCCCCCGCCTGCGCACGCTGGTGCTGCTGTTCCTCGCCGTCACCGGCGCGCTGCTGGCCGGCGCCGGGCCGGCCTCCGCGCACGCCGCGCTGACCGGCAGCGACCCCTCCCAGGGGGTGGTGGTCCCGAAGGCGCCCGACCAGGTCTCGCTCACGTTCTCCGAGAACGTGTCGATGAACGACAACTCGCTGCGGGTCCTCGACCCCCAGGGCAAGCGCGTCGACAAGGGCAAGCCCACCAACCTGAGCGGCACCACCTACGGCGTGCAGCTCAAGAGCGGGCTCGGCAAGGGCACCTACACCGTCGCCTACCAGGTCGTCTCGGCCGACAGCCACCCCGTCGCCGGCGCCTACACCTTCTCCGTCGGAGCGCCCTCCAAGACAGTCGCCTCGGTCGGGGACCAGGACGCGGGCGGCGGGGTCGTCGGCTGGCTCTACGGCTTCGGGCGGTACATGTCGTACGCCGGGTACATCGTGCTCGTCGGCGGCGCCGCCTTCGTGCTCGCCTGCTGGCAGCGCGGCTCCGGGGTGCGGGCCATGCAGCGCCTGGTCGTCGGCGGCTGGCTGACGCTCACCGCGGCCACCCTCTGGCTGCTGCTCCTGCGCGGCTCCTACACGACCTCCGGCAGCGTCGGCGACATCTTCGACCTCAACCTGCTCGGCCAGGTCCTGCAGACCAAGCCCGGCGCGGCCCTGGTCTCCCGGCTGCTGCTGCTCGCGGCGGCCGCGCTGTTCATCGCCGTCCTCTTCGGCGCCTACGACAAGCGCGAGGAGGAAGAGGAGAAGCGCGACCTGACCTTCGGCCTCGCCGTCGGCGGGACCGTGGTGGCCGCCGGGCTCGCGGCGAGCTGGGCCATGGCCGAGCACGCCTCCACCGGGCTCCAGCCGGGCATCGCGATGCCGGTCGACGTCCTCCATCTGCTCGCGGTCGCCACCTGGCTGGGCGGCCTCACGGCCCTGCTGGTCGCCCTGTACCGGGCGCCCGCCGACACCCCCGTCGACGCCACCGCCGTACACCGTTTCTCCCGCGTCGCCTTCGGGTCCGTGCTCGCCCTGGTCGCCACCGGCATCTACCAGTCCTGGCGCCAGCTCGGCTCCTGGTCGGCCTTCACCGACACGACCTACGGGCAGCTGCTGCTCGTCAAGATCGCGCTCGTGGCGCTGCTCGTCGGCATCGCGTCCATCTCGCGGCGGTGGACGGGACGGCTCGCGGACCCGGCCGTCACCGAGGAGGAAGAGCAGTCCGCGGAGGTCGAGGAGAAGGAGAAGGTCAAGGCGTCCGCCGCCACCAAGGAGGCCGCCGTCAAGTCCGGGGCGAAGGTCTCCGGCAAGGTCTCCGGCAAGAGCGGGTCGGCCGGTCGGTCCTCCTCCGCCGACGACGACAGCCCCGGGCGCGCCGCCCAACTGGCCCGGCAGCAGGCCGCCGTGGACAGCGCCCGGCAGAAGCGGGTCCGGGACGCCGACCCCACCCGCTTCGGGCTGCGCCGCTCGGTGCTCGCGGAGGCCGGGGTCGCCGTCGTGCTGCTCGCCGTCACGACCGTGCTGACGCAGACCGAGCCCGGCCGTACCGAGCAGGAGGCCAAGGCCGCCACCGCGGCTTCCTCGTCGTCCTCGTCGGCGTCGGACTCCTCCGGGGGCGCGCTGACCCTCGACATGTCCTTCGACACCGGCGGCACGGACGGCAAGGGCGTGGTCCGGGTCGACCTCGACCCCGCGACCGTGGGCAGCAACGAGATGCACGTCTACGTCCAGCGGCCCAACGGGCGCGCCTTCGACATCCCCGAGGTGAAGGTCGCCTTCACCCTCGCCGCCAAGAACCTGGGGCCGCTTCCCGTCGCCCCCGACCACGTCACCACCGGGCACTGGGCCGCCAACGGGGTGCAGATCCCCATGGCCGGCGACTGGAAGGTCTCCGTGACCGTGCGGACCTCCGACATCGACCAGGTGACCGTCTCCAAGAACGCGCAGATCGGCTGAACCGCACCATGGCTGAACCGTCCTCGTCCCTCCGTCCGTCCGCCGGCGAGGAGAGTCCCGCGGCTCCCCCGGCCGGAGGCGTCAGCCGGCGCGCGCTGCTCGGCACCGCCGGGGCCACCGGGCTCGTCCTCGGCGCCGCGGGCGCGGGCGTCGGCTACGCGGCCGCGCCCGCCGGGGCCACCCCGCTCAGTTCGGTGGGCTCCGGCCGGGCGATGTTTCACGGGAAACATCAGCCGGGCATCACCGAGGGCCTCCAGGCGCGCGGCCATCTCGTCGCCTTCGACCTGGCGGCGGGCGCCGGCCGCACGGAGGCCGCCGCGCTGCTGCGCCGCTGGTCGACGACGGCCGGGCGGCTGATGGCGGGCGAGCCGATGACGCAGGACGACACGGAGGTGGCCCGGGACGCGGGTCCCTCGTCGCTGACGATCACCTTCGGCTTCGGCAACAGCTTCTTCGCCCGCACCGGTCTGGAGAAGCAGCGCCCGTCCGCCCTGGACCCGCTGCCCGACTTCTCCTCCGACCACCTCGACCGGACGCGCGGCAACGGCGACCTGTGGGTGCAGATCGGCGCCGACGACGCCCTGGTCGCCTTCCACGCCCTGCGCGCGATCCAGAAGGACGCGGGCAGCGCGGCCAAGGTGCGCTGGCAGATGAACGGCTTCAACCGCACTCCGGGGGCGACCGCCCACCCCATGACGGCCCGCAACCTCATGGGCCAGCTGGACGGCACGCGCAATCCGAAGCCGACGGAATCGGACTTCGACCAGCGGATCTTCGTGCCGTCGTCCGGTGAGCCCGCCTGGATGGCGAACGGCTCCTACGCCGTCGTACGGCGGATCCGCATGCTCCTCGACGACTGGGAGAAGCTGTCGCTCGCCACCCAGGAGAACGTGATCGGGCGGAAGAAGGCGAACGGGGCCCCGCTGTCCGGGGGCACCGAGACGACGGCGATGGACCTGGAGAAGGCCAGGGCCGACGGCGAGTACGTCGTCCCGATCAACGCCCACGCGCGGATCACCCGGCCCGACCAGAACGGGGGCGCGGCCATTCTGCGGCGCCCGTTCTCGTACCACGACGGCATCGACGCCGACGGGACGCCGGACGCGGGGCTGCTCTTCGTCTGCTGGCAGGCGGATCCGCTGCGCGGGTTCGTGCCGCTGCAGCGGAAGCTGGACCGCGGGGACGCGCTGTCGCAGTACATCCGGCACGAGGCGAGTGGACTGTTCGCGGTGCCGGGCGGGGCGGGCGACGGGGAGTATGTGGGACAGCGGCTGCTGGAAGGCTGATCAAGCGTGATCTGCGGTTACCACAGTGGTTTCTGATCACTATTGGTGCGATTCCGCATTTCAAACCACCCGGTCGAGTGGTTCCGGCGAGACAAGTGAGCCGGGCTCCCCTGCGCCCATTAGGGTGAGGGACATGCCAGCGAGCTATGCGTATCTCGGTCCCGAAGGCACCTTCACCGAAGTCGCCCTGCGCACGCTTCCGGAGGCCGCCACCCGGGAGCTGATCCCCTACGTCTCGGTGCAGTCCGCGCTGGACGCGGTGCGCGGCGGCGAGGCCGAGGCCGCGTTCGTGCCGATCGAGAACTCCGTCGAGGGCGGGGTCACCACGACCCTCGACGAACTGGTCGCGGGCGAGCCGCTGATGATCTACCGCGAGGTGCTGCTGTCGATCACCTTCGCGCTGCTGGTCCGCCCGGGCACCAAGCTCTCCGAGATCAAGACGGTGACCGCCCATCCGGTCGCCCAGCCGCAGGTCCGCAACTGGCTGCGGGCCAACCTCCCGGAGGCGCTCTGGGAGTCCGCCGCCTCGAACGCGGACGGCGCCCGCCTGGTCCAGGAGGGCCGCTACGACGCCGCGTTCGCCGGTGAGTTCGCGGCCGAGCGCTACGGCCTTGAAGCCCTGGAGACCGGGATCCACGACGCGGAGAACGCGCAGACCCGGTTCGTCCTGGTGGGCCGCCCGGCCCGGCCGGCGGCCCCGACCGGCGCCGACAAGACCTCGGTCGTGCTCTGGCAGAACGACGACCACCCCGGCGGGCTGCGCGACCTGCTCGGCGAGTTCGCCACCCGGGGCATCAACCTGATGCTGCTGCAGTCCCGGCCGACCGGCGCCGGCATCGGCAACTACTGCTTCTGCATCGACGCCGAGGGCCATATCTCCGACCGGCGGGTGGCGGAGGCCCTGATGGGGCTGAAGCGGATCTGCCGCCAGGTGCGGTTCCTGGGCTCGTACCCGCGAGCGGACATGAAGCCGGGCGAGACCGTCGGGCCGCTGCGCCCGGGGACCTCGGACGAGGAGTTCGTGACCGCCTCGGACTGGGTGGCGCGCTGCCAGGACGGCCGTTTCTAACCGGCCATACGTTCATATCTTCGTTATCCACAGGAGTTATCCACAGGTGCCCTTCTCGACCTGGGGACAAGTCGACAGCGAAGCATGAGTCTGTCGACAAATCGGCCTACGGCCCCC
Organism: Streptomyces sp. NPDC048288; assembly: GCF_043201555.1. Classification (NCBI taxonomy): domain Bacteria; kingdom Bacillati; phylum Actinomycetota; class Actinomycetes; order Kitasatosporales; family Streptomycetaceae; genus Streptomyces; species Streptomyces sp. NPDC048288. The sequence continues at coordinate 881,872 of NZ_JBICZD010000002.1, read as the reverse complement.
CGATGGGGTCGTGATCACTCGCATCACCCTTCGTCCACTCGTTTCCCATGGTTCATCTTTTGGAGCGACGCCTTTCCACTCGAAAGTGGGTGTTGCCCCGGTTTGAACCGGGAATTCCTCTCTTCACAGGACGCTCGTGGAGTGATCAATTCTGAAGTCCACACCTCATCCACACACCCTGTGGATAACTCTCGCGAGGGTGGGGATCCCTGTGGACAACCGCGCCCCCAAGTCCCGCCCTCCACAAGGGAATCGAGTCAACCACCGGCCGCCCGCCTGCCCCGTCCCGGGGAGTGAGACACTTTTTATTGACACGCTCGGCAATTCCCCCATAACGGAACGTAAGCCGCGATTCGGAACACATACGAATAGTGATTCGTGAGCGGCCACCCCACCCCGGTAGCCTTGGCCCCGTGATTGACCTTCGCCTGCTCCGTGAGGACCCCGACCGTGTGCGCGCCTCCCAGCGCGCCCGTGGAGAGGACGTCGCGCTCGTCGACGCCCTGCTCTCCGCCGACGAGCGGCGCAGGTCCTCCGGCGTCCGCTTCGACGAGCTGCGCAACGAGCAGAAGTCGCTCGGCAAGCTCATCCCCAAGGCCTCCGGCGACGAGAAGGCCGAGCTGCTGAGGAAGACGGGCCAGCTCGCCGCCGACGTCAAGGCCGCCGACGCCGAGCAGCACGAGGCCGACGAGGAGACCAAGCGCCTCGCGCTGCAGCTCGGCAACCTCGTGCACCCCGACGTCCCGGTCGGCGGCGAGGAGGACTTCGTCGTCCTGGAGACGCACGGCACCATCCGCGACTTCGGCGCCGAGGGCTTCGAGCCCAAGGACCACCTGGAGCTCGGCGAGGCGCTGGGCGCCATCGACGTCGAGCGCGGCGCCAAGGTGTCCGGCTCGCGCTTCTACTACCTGACGGGCGTCGGCGCGCTGCTGGAGCTGGCGCTGGTCAACGCGGCGATCGCGCAGGCCACCGAGGCCGGGTTCACCCCGATGCTGACCCCCGCGCTGGTCCGCCCGCGCGCCATGGAGGGCACCGGCTTCCTCGGCCAGGCCGCGGAGAACGTGTACCACCTGGAGAAGGACGACTACTACCTGGTCGGCACCTCCGAGGTCCCGCTCGCCGCGTACCACATGGACGAGATCATCGACGCCGACCAGCTGCCGCGCCGGTACGCGGGCTTCTCGCCCTGCTTCCGCCGCGAGGCGGGCACGTACGGCAAGGACACCCGCGGCATCTTCCGGGTGCACCAGTTCGACAAGGTCGAGATGTTCTCCTACGTCGCTCCGGAGGACGCGGAGAACGAGCACAAGCGGCTCCTGGACTGGGAGAAGCAGTGGCTGACCGGCCTCGAGCTGCCCTTCCAGGTCATCGACGTGGCCTCGGGCGACCTCGGCGCGTCGGCGTCCCGCAAGTACGACTGCGAGGCGTGGATCCCGACCCAGGGCAAGTACCGCGAGCTGACGTCGGCCTCCAACTGCGACAGCTTCCAGGCCCGCCGGCTGTCCGTGCGGATGCGCGACGGCAAGAAGGTGCAGCCGCTCGCGACCCTCAACGGCACGCTCTGCGCCGTACCGCGCACGATCGTGGCGATCCTGGAGAACCACCAGCTGGCCGACGGCTCGGTGCGCGTACCCGAGGTGCTGCGCCCGTACCTGGGCGGCCGGGAGGTCCTGGAGCCGGTGTCCCGGTGAGCTTCCCCTACGGGCTCATCGCCACCGACCTCGACGGGACGCTGCTGCGCTCCGACGAGTCGATCTCCCCGCGCACCCGTGAAGCGCTCGCCGCGGCCACCGCGGCGGGCGCCGCGCACATCGTCGTCACCGGCCGCGCGGTCCCCTGGACCCGGCACATCCTCGACGACCTCGGCTACGACGGCCTCGCCGTGTGCGGCCAGGGCGCGCAGGTGTACGACGCCGGGTCGCACCGTCTGCTGACGTCCGTGACGCTGGACCGCCAGCTGGCCGGCGTCGCCCTCGCGAAGATCGAGGCGGAGGTCGGCCCGCTGTACCTCGCGGCGAGCCGCGACGGCCTCGACGGCGACGTGCTGGTGGGGCCGGGGTACGCGGTGACGGGGCATCTCCCGTCGACCCCCTTCACGGACGTCGCCGACCTCTGGGCGGCGCCGCTGAACAAGATCTACATACAGCATCCGGAGCTGTCCGACGACGAGCTGGCGGAAGCGGCCCGGCAGGCTGCCGGGGGCTTCGTCACGGTGGCCATGGCGGGCGAGGGCATCGTGGAGCTGCTTCCGCTCGGGCTGTCGAAGGCGACGGGGCTGTCGCTGGCCGCGCGCCGGCTGGGGCTGAGGTCCGCCGACACGATCGCCTTCGGCGACATGCCGAACGACGTGCCCATGTTCGCCTGGGCTTCGTACGGGGTGGCCATGGCCAATGCTCATGAAGAGCTTCGCGCGGTGGCCGACGAGGTGACGTCTTCGAACGAGGAGGACGGGATCGCGGTGGTCGTGGAGCGTCTGCTGGGCTGAGGTGGTGGGGTAGCTGCGGGCCGTCTGTGGCTGGTCGCGCAGTTCCCCGCGCCCCTTGGGTGGGGACACTCACGCACGTTTACAAGTTCTGCGGAGGATGCACGGATCGAACGTGCGCGGGCTTTTCAGGCCCGACCATGGCTTAGCAAGCCAGTGCCTTACCACTCGGCCAATCCTCCGGGTGGGCGGCCCACGCGAGAGCGACCATCGCGTGCTCGAAGCGGCCGCCCCGGGCAGCTACACGGCGATCCGCCGAGGGCTGCCCTGGTGGGAGCGGGACGTACTGTCGTGCATGGACATCGTCCGGCTCCTCTCCCAGATGGTGGGGTGACACAACAACTGTGCCTTCGGGCCGAGTTGGACGCCAGTGATTATTTGAGAGGCGCCCACTGCACGCGCCCCGTCAGGGGCGCGAGGAACTGCGCGACCGGCCCCCACCGGCGCGCAGCCGAAGAACCACCTACCGGCGCCACCAACGCCGCCGCCCCTTGCTGAAGAACCACCCGGCGGGCGGCTCGTCCGACCGCCACGGCTGGGGTTCCGGCGCCTCCGCGCGCCAGCGCGCGGCCAGCATCCGCGCCCGCGCGGACGGCTCCGAGGTCTCGGCCGACCGTATGAAGTCCTCGTTCAGAACGATGCCGTCCCAGTCCTCTGCCATCCCCGTTCCTCTCCACAGAACGTCCCCTTTGCCCAGTGTGCCCGGACAGAGGTGAAGCCCCCGTCAATAAGGCGGGCGTCTACTCCTCGCCCGCCAGCGTCAGCGAGCGCAGCTTCTGGCCCGCGTACCAGGTCGCCAGGACGGTGACCGCGATCAGCAGCACCGTGGCCGTCGTCAACGACACGTCGGACGTGACCAGTTCGCCGCCGGTCACCTTGTGGGCGACCGCCAGGGCCCACTGCTGAACGCTCAGCGTGCGCGCGCCGGACACCAGGGAGCCGAACAGGGCCTCCCAGACGAGGGCGTAGACGAGCCCGAAGACCACCGCGTGCCGCGACACCGTGCCAAGGAGCAGGAAGAGCGCGGCGTAGGCGATGGAGGCGACGAGGGCCGCGACCGTGTAGGCGACGGCGATCTGCTGGCCGTTGCCGTTGAGGACGAAGCCCGCGATGAGCATGGGCAGGGCCGAGAACACCATCGTCACGGCGATCGCCACGATCAGTTTGGTGAAGATGATCGTCGGCCGTTTGATCGGCTTGGACAGCAGGTACACCACCGAGCCGTCGTCGATCTCCGGGCCGATCGCGCCGGTGCCGGCGATGACGCCGATGATCGGCACCATCGTGGCGAGCCCGAGGCCGCCGAGCAGGTCCGCGGCGGTCTGGTCGTCGGCACCGGCGAGGCCGCGGACGACGACGGAGATCGCGATGAGCAGCAGGGGCAGGGCGCCCAGGATGAGGGCCCGGCGACGGCCGAGCAGGGCCCGGTAGGTGAGGCGGGCGACTGTGGGGTCGTACATCTTCGGCCTCCTACGCCGCGACCAGGTAAGAGAACACGGATTCGAGGGACTCGTCGGACGGCGAGACCGTGAGCAGCCGGATGCCGTGGTCGCGGGCGACCTTGGGCAGCAGGGCGGTGAAGCGGCCGAAGTCGATGGCCTGGATGCGCAACGCGCCCTCGGTGACGTCCACTTCGATGCCCGAGGTGGAGGGGTCGGCGATCAGGGCGGCCGCGAGCGCGCGGTCGTCGCTGGAGCGGACCAGGTAGCGGTGCGGGCGGTCGGTCATCAGGCGGCGGATCTTGCGGAAGTCGCCGCTGGCCGCGTGCCGTCCGGCGACCACGACCTCGATGTGCCAGGCGAGTTGCTCGACCTCTTCGAGGATGTGGGAGGAGAAGAGGACCGTGCGGCCCTCGTCGCCCATCCTGCGCAGCAGGTCCATCAGCTGCATGCGCTGGCGGGGGTCCATGCCGTTGAAGGGCTCGTCGAGGAGGAGCAGCGAGGGGTCGTGGACCAGGGCGGACGCCATCTTCACGCGCTGGCGCATGCCCTTGGAGTACGTCTGGATCTTGCGGTCCTGGGCGTACTCCATCTCGACCGTGGCGAGCGCCTTCTGGGCCGCCTTGGCGCCGAGGCCGTGCAGTTCGGCGTTGGCGACGACGAATTCGCGGCCGGTGAGGAAGTCGTACATCGCCTCGCGCTCGGGGACGATGCCGATGTGCTTGTAGATGGCCTCGTTGCGCCAGGTCGGCTGGCCGTCGAGGGTGACCGTGCCGGTGGAGGGGGCGAGGAAGCCGCCCATCATGTTGATGAGGGTGGACTTTCCGGCGCCGTTGGGGCCGAGCAGGCCCGTGACCCCGGGGCCGATGGTCATGGTGATGTCGTTGACGGCGACCACGTTGCCGAACCAGCGGGAGACGTGGTCGATGGAGAGCGTGGTCACAGTCCCACCTTCTTGTAGCGGCGCAGCAGAAGGCCGTAGCTCGCGGCGATGAGGCCGAGGACGACGAGCAGGTACACCGCGCCCTGGGCGTGGGAGGGTCCGTCGCCGCCGGGGAAGGTGTTGGTGCCGCCGAGCAGGGCGGAGCTCAGGCCGCCGATCAGGGTGACCGGCGAGAACAGGCCGATCCACGGGATGGCGCCGGTGCTGCCCTGGGAGTCGGCGATGGCCTGGAGGGTGGAGACCGCGCCGTAGGAGATGGTCAGGACGGCGATCACGGCGGCGATGCCGAAGCCGCGGCGCGGCGTGATCGCCGCGATGACCAGGCCGATGCCGGCGAAGAGGAGGGACAGCAGGGCCACCGAGAGCAGTCCCTGGCCGAACCCCTTGGTCTGGTGGGCGAAGTCCATCTTGGAGAGCAGGGCGCCCACGTAGAGCACGACCAGCGGGGCGCCGGTGAGGATGAACATCGCGGAGCCCAGGGCGGCGAACTTGGCCCGGACGTAGTCGGCGGTCTCGATGGGCCGCGAGAAGTACAGCGGGATGGTCTTGAAGCGCAGGTCGCGGGAGACGGCCTGGGGTGCCTGCGAGGCGACGTACAGGCTGATGACCGCCTGCATGATGATCGCGTACCGCGTGTAGGACACCGGCAGGTCGTGCGCCTTGGTGGCGACGGCGACGGCGACCATGATGGCCGCGGGCACGCACATCACCGCGAACAGCAGCATCGGCAGCACCTTGGACTTCACCGAGCGGCCGAGGCCGTAGGAGCCGCGCAGGGTCTGCGAGTAGAGGGACAGGCGGGCGTAGGCGCGGCCCAGGCGCGGGCCGTCGTAGCCGCGGTAGCCGATGTCGTGGATCCGGGACTGGTCACCCGCGGGGGTGGCCAGGGGCTGCTCAACCGCCATGGACGGCCGCCTCCTTCCGCTGCTCGTCGTCGCTGCTGGTGAACACCTCGGAGATGTGGTGCCGGCGCTGCTCCATGCGCACCAGGCCAAGGCCGAGGTCGGCGACCACGTCACGGATCAGGTCGTACGTCTCCTCGCCCTGGGCGGTGAGCAGCAGGATGTGGCCGGCGCCGGGGAGGCCGCCGCCCTCGTTGTCCGTCTCCACCCCGCGCGCGTGCAGCGCGTCGCGCACCGCGCGGGTGCCGTCGGGGTGCGCGTCGCTGTCGGTGACCTCGATCGCGAGGGTGGTGGTGCTCTGCGTGAAGTCCGTGGTGGAGCTGGAGCGCAGCAGCTTGCCGCCGTCGACGACGACCACGTGGTCGCAGGTGCGTTCCAGCTCACCGAGCAGGTGCGAGGTGACCAGGACCGAGATGCCGAAGTCCGTGTGGATGCGGCGGATCAGGCCGAGCATCTCGTCGCGGCCGACCGGGTCGAGGCCGTTGGTCGGCTCGTCGAGGAAGACCAGCTGCGGGTCGTGCACCAGGGCCTGGGCGAGCTTCACGCGCTGCTTCATGCCGGTCGAGTAGCCGCCGATGGGGCGGTACCGCTCCTCGTAGAGCCCGACATGGCGCAGGGTGTCGGCGGTGCGCTCGCGCGCGGCGGCGGGCGGCAGGCCGGACATCCGGGCCATGTGCACGACGAACTCGGTGGCCGAGACGTCGGGCGGCAGGCAGTCGTGCTCCGGCATGTAGCCCACGCGCTCGCGGATGGCGGCGCCCTTGGTCGCGACGTCGAGGCCGAGCACCTCGGCTCGGCCCTCGGTCGCGGGGGACAGACCCAGCAGGATCTTGATCAGGGTGGACTTGCCGGCGCCGTTGGCTCCGACGAGTCCGGTCACACCGGGTCCGATGTCCACGGACAGCCGGTCGAGCGCGGTCACCCGGGGGAACCGCTTGCTCAGGCTTTCGGTCGCGATCACAGTCACATCGTCGAAGGTAGTGACCTGGACCACGGCCGGTCGTCAGACCCGAGAGCCGTCTTCGCATCACTCTCGAGTATTACGGAGCCCTAGGGGATCCCCTGCTTGAGAGCTACGCAGAGTTATCCACAGGCCCTGTCCCTCCTATTGACGTCGCCTCTAACAACTGTCACATTCACCAGTGTCAAGTTACGGGCACGTACCGCAGTCGACGGGGACGGGGACGGGGCGGATGACGACGGCAGTGGCATCGAAGGAAGAACGCGCCACGGAGCTCCAGGGTTTCCGGCGGGTGCAGCGGCTCGCGTACGAGTGCGCCGAGGCGGTCGCGGCCCGGCTGGAGCCGGGGATCACCGAGCGCGAGGCGGCCCGGATGCAGCGCGCGTGGCTGCGCGAGCGGGGCGTGCGGGACTGGTTCCACCTCCCCTTCGCCTGGTTCGGCGACCGCACGGCGTTCGTGAACTTCCGCATACCGCTGCAGTTCTTCCCCACCGACCGCCGGCTCGAGCCCGGGATGCCCTTCATCCTGGACCTGGCCCCGGTGTACGAGGGCTACACGGCCGACATCGGCTACTCGGGCTCCCTCGGGGCCAACCCCGTGCAGGACCGGCTGATGGCCGACCTGGAGGCGCACCGGGAGCTGCTCCTGCACGAGGTGCGCGAGCGGCGGCCGCTGCGCGAGATCTACCAGGACGTGGACCGCCTGATGGTCCGCCAGGGCTACGCCAACCGGCACCGCGCGTACCCGTTCGGCGTGATCGCCCACAAGGTGGACCGGGTGCGACAGCGGCGCTGGTCACCGCATCTCTTCGGGTTCGGCACCCAGTCCCTCAAGGGCCTCGCCGCCGACGCGCTGCACGGCCACCGCGAGGGCTGGTCGCCCTTGTGGTCGCCGTACCGCTTCTCCGACCACCCGCCCCGGCCGGGCCTGTGGGCGGTCGAACCGCACCTCGGATTCCGGGGTACGGGCGCCAAGTTCGAGGAGATCCTGGTGGTCACCGACTCCCGGGACCCCGAGCAGAACGCCTTCTGGCTGGACGACGATCTGCCGCACGTGCGGCGCTGGGCGGAGGACAAGTGACGGCACTGGAAGGCGCGCGCGAGCGCCGGGTACACACGGGCGGCGTCGACCTGTGCGTGGCGGAACTGGGCGACCCGTCGGACCCGACGGTCGTCCTCGTCCACGGCTACCCGGACAGCAAGGAGGTCTGGTCCGAGGTCGCGGCCCGCCTGGCCGGCCGCTTCCACGTCGTCCTGTACGACGTCCGGGGCCACGGCCGCTCGACGGCCCCGCGGCCACTGCGCGGCGGCTTCACACTGGCCAAGCTGACCGACGACTTCCTGGCGGTCGTGGACACGGTCAGCCCGGACCGCCCGGTACACCTCGTCGGCCACGACTGGGGCTCGGTGCAGTCCTGGGAGTTCGCCACGGTGGGCCGCACGGAGGGCCGGATCGCCTCCTTCACCTCGATGTCCGGGCCGTCCCTCGACCACTTCGGGCACTGGATCAACGCGCGCGTGAAGCGCCCGACACCCCGCCGGGTGGGCCAGCTCCTCGGCCAGGGCGCCAAGTCCTGGTACGTGTACCTGCTGCACACCCCCGCCCTGCCCGAGCTGGCCTGGCGCGGCCCGCTCGGCAAGCAGTGGCCGAAGATCCTCCAGCGGGTCGAGCGGCTCCCCGCCTCCGGGGACTACCCCACCGCCTCCCTGCCCTCGGACGCGGCGCACGGCGCCTGGCTGTACCGCGACAACGTACGGTCCCGGCTGCGCCGCCCGCGCGAGGACGCGTACGCGCACGCGCCCGTGCAGCTCATCACGCCCCTCGGCGACGCGTTCCTCTCCGAGCGGCTCTACGACGACCTGGAGCGCTGGGCGCCGCAGCTGACCCGGCGCACCCTGCCCGACAAGCACTGGATCCCGCGCACCCGGCCGGACCAGGTGGCGGCCTGGATCGAGGAGTTCGTGACGTCGGTGGAGGACGGGCGGGGCGCGGAGCCCAGGCGTGCCGACCGCCACGCCCAGCGGTTCGGCGGGCAGCTGGTCCTGGTCACCGGCGCGGGCAGCGGCATCGGCCGGGCGACGGCGTTCGCCTTCGCCGAGGCGGGCGCGCGGGTGGTGGCCGTGGACCGGGACGCGGAGGCCGCCGCCCGCACCGCCGAGCTGTCCCGGCTGGTCGGCGCGGCGGACGCCTGGGCGGAGACGGCCGACGTCTCCGACGAGCAGGCGATGGAGAAGCTCGCGGAGAAGGTCCACCGCGAGTACGGCGTCCTGGACGTACTGGTCAACAACGCGGGCATCGGCCTGTCGGGGTCCTTCTTCGCGACGACCACGGACGACTGGCGCAAGGTCCTGGACGTCAACCTCATGGGCGTGGTCCACGGCTGCCGGCTCTTCGGGGCCCGGATGGCCGAGCGCGGCCAGGGCGGCCACATCGTGAACGTCGCGTCGGCGGCGGCCTACCAGCCCTCCCGCGCCCTGCCCGCCTACAGCACCTCCAAGGCGGCGGTGCTGATGCTCTCCGAGTGCCTGCGTGCCGAACTGGCGCCCCGGCGCGTCGGGGTGACCGCGATCTGTCCCGGCATCGTCAACACCAACATCACGTCGACGGCGCGGTTCGCCGGGGTCGACGAGGCGGAGGAACGGCGTCGGCAGCAGCGCTCCGCGCGGTTGTACGGGATGCGGAACTACCCGCCGGAGAAGGTGGCTTCGGCGATCCTGGAGGCGGTGCAGAAGAACAGGGCCGTGGTGCCGGTGACCCCGGAGGCGCGGGGGGCCCGGGTGCTGTCGCGGGTGGCGCCGGGGGTGTTGCGGCGGATCGCGCGGGTGGAGCCGAAGCTGTGACGGTGGTGGCGTAGGCGGGGACCGTTGTCCGTCTGCGAGTGAGTGGGGGCTGGTCGCGCAGTTCCCCGCGCCCCTGAAGGGGCGTTGCCCAGCCGCTTCTCGTCAGCCGCGGGCGACCCCGTACCGCCTCCACTCAAGGAACCCCACATGACCGACCCCCCGGCCACCCCCTCCTACCGCATCGAGGACCTGGCTCACCGCAGCCGGACCAGCGTGCGGACCATCCGTGCCTACCAGGACAAGGGGCTGCTCCCCCGCCCGGAGCGCCGAGGGCGGGCCAATGTCTACTCCGACGCGCATCTCACCCGCCTGCACCAGATCGCCGATCTCCTGGCCCGCGGCTACACCCTGGCGTCCATCAAGGAGCTGCTCGACGCCTGGGACACCGGGCGGGGCCTGGCGGGCGTCCTCGGTCTGGTGACCGAGGCGGAGGGGCCCTGGACGGACGAGGAACCGGTCCGGCTCTCCCGCGCCGAGCTGGACGCCCGCTTCGGGGGCACCCCCGACGACCTGGCCGTAGGCGAGGCGGTGGAGCTCGGCATCCTGGAGCCGGCGGACGGCGACCCCGACTCGTTCCTCGTCCCGAGCCCGCAAGAGCTCGCCGTGGCGGCCGAGTTGCACGCGGCCGGGGTGCCTCTCCTCGCGATCTCCGAGCACCTGCGGGAGTTGAGGGTCCAGGTGGAGCACATCGCCGCCCGTTTCCTGGAGTTCACCACCGAGCACGTCTTCGCCCGCTACCTCGACGACCCGGACCACCGCACCGACGCGAAAGCGGCCGAGGCGGCCTCCCTGGTACGACGCCTGCGCCCCCTCGCGCAGCAGACGGTGGACGCCGAACTCGCCCGCGCCATGCGTCTGTTCGCGACCCGTGAGGTGCGGCGACAGCTGGGTGCGGGGCAGCGGCCCGCCGGCCGGGAGGAGTCGCGTACCGTGTCTCTTCCCGCCGACACGATTCAGGCCGTACGGCGTCTTGTTGGTCCCGACCGCACCGCCGAGTTCATCGCGCTGGCCGCCGAACGCGAGGTACGGGCCCGGCACTTGGACGAGCTGACCGCACATCACCACCCTGTTAACGATCTTGACGAAACACCCTGAATCGCCCAGCGGTTGTCCACAGTGCCGCCAATTCCCCTGTGGATAACTGCACTTGGTTGTGGATCAAACCTCCGGCGAAAAATAACTGCGTGATCCCCGTCTCTCCCGGCACGCTGGTGAGGTGAACGACAAGAAGCACCCCAGACGGAACGACAGGCGAGATGACAAGCCGAACATCGGACAGAACGACAAGGCGTGGGACGAGCGGCGCACCGTGAAGGTGTCGAAGTACCTCTCGAAGCACCTGCGCCACCAGCCCGAGCGCATCGGCCTCGCGCTCGACGAAGCCGGCTGGGTGGAGATCGACACCCTGCTCGCGGCGGTGGCCGCACACGGCTTCCCGGTCACCCGCGAGGAACTCGACCACGTCGTCGCCAGCAACGACAAGCAGCGGTTCGCGATCGACGGCACCCGGATCCGCGCCAGCCAGGGCCACAGCATCGACGTCGAACTCGGACTGCCCCCGGCGACCCCGCCGCCGTACCTCCACCACGGGACCGTCGCACGGAACCTGGACGCGATCCGGGCCGAGGGCCTGCGGCCCATGAACCGGCACGACGTCCATCTGTCGGCGGACCGCGAGACCGCGACCCGGGTCGGCGCCCGGCGCGGCCGTCCGGTCGTGCTGTCGGTCGACGCGGGCGCGATGCACCGGGACGGCCATGTCTTCCACATCAGCGCGAACGGGGTCTGGCTGACCAGGGCCGTACCGCCGGAGTACCTGCGCTTCCCCGACGCGCACTGACCCCGGCATCATGACTGGTATGGACCATTCGGAGTACGCCGGGCACCTCCCCACGACCGAGGCGGCCGTCACCGCTCTCCACGCGGTCGCCGCCGAGTACGGCCGCGCGATCGAGGTGACGCACGACATCGGCGCCGACCGGACCTCGCGCCGTAGCGCGGCGGGCCTCGGCGTCACCGCCGACCCGGACGGTTCGCTGCCGCACGAGGCGTACGCCGAGTTCGGCGGGGTGCCCCGGGTGCGGGTGCGGCTCTACCCGGAGGACGACGCGCTGATCACCGTCGAGGGCGTCGAGTTCCACGACATCCCGCGCGACGACGTGCCCGCGTTCCTCCGGTCGGTCCTCGGCGGCCTGGCCCACGTCCGCGCCCGCCGCTTCCCGCCCACGGCCTCGCTGGTCGTGCCGCTGCCCGGGGACCGCACGTACAAGGAGCATCTCTCCGCGAACCTGCTCACGCCGTGGCTGAGCGGCCGCATACGGTGACCGTTTCGTCCGCTGTCGACGGGTCCGCTTAGTCTCGGACGCATGAGTCTGCGTCTGAGCACCGTGATCCTGCCCCACCGCCGCTGGAGCGAGGGCGGCCGTACCGACTGGACGCGGGCCGAGGAACTGGGCTTCCACACCGCCTACACCTACGACCACCTGTCCTGGCGCACCTTCCGGGACGGCCCGTGGTTCGGTGCGATCCCGACGCTGACCGCCGCCGCGACCGTCACCGACCGGCTGCGCCTGGGCACGCTCGTCACCTCAGTCAAGGCTGTTTCACCTATCGCATCCTGACCTGCGAAGATTCCCTTCGGCCGGCGAACGCATTGGCCCGCTCAGATGCCGATGAGCCGAACGCGGTCCCCGCACAACCGTGCTATGTCGTCGAGGCCGGACGTCACCATGGCCACTGAACCCGGCTGGCGCAGCGCCAACCAAGCCTCTGTACTGACGCTGACGATGCGTCAATCACGCGGGATTCCAGAGCCGTCGGCGAATCCGGAAGACAGCCCCTTGGAGGGCCACCTATCAGGCATCATCGAAGGGGACCTGTCCGTCGGCAGTACGCGCAAGCCGGTGCTCGTGCGCGACGGTACGAGTGCGAGCCGGGGAGTACACGTGGTGGCGCTGGATGGCCCGAGCCTGGGCCGAATGCTGGACGATGTCGCGGTCGGAAAGATCCAGTTGCCGGACTTCCAACGTCAATGGAAGTGGGACGACGACCGCATCCGCGCTCTGCTGGCCACGGTGACGCTCGACTATCCGCTGGGCGTGGCGATGACACTGGACACGGGCGGCGAGGCGCAGTTCAAAGCACGGCCACTGCATGGAACCGGGGTACAGCCCGACACCGTTCCCGAACAGCTTCTGCTGGACGGACAGCAACGGCTGACCTCGCTGTTCCAGGCGCTACGGTCGGACCGGCCAGTGGAGACGAGTGACGCACGGAACAAGCCCGTCCAACGCTGGTACTACATCGACATCTCGCTGGCGGTGGACGAGAAGTCCGACCGGGACGAGGCGATCCGGTCCGTCCCCGCGGATCGCATCCTGCGCGGCTCCTTCGGGCGGATCATCCAGGACTTGACCACCAGGGACGCCGAATGCGCAGCCGGCTACTTCCCGCTGAACCTGATCTTCGACGCAGACGGTACCGGCAGGTGGCAGCGCACCTACGTCAGCGCTTCCGAGGACCGCTGGGACACCTGGTCGGCGTTCCAGGCCAAGGTCATCGACACGGTCAAGGGTTTCAAGGTGCCGTTGATCCGCTTGCCCAGGGAGACCCAGAAGGATGCGGTCTGCTCGGTTTTCGAGCGGGTCAATACGGGTGGCGTGATTCTCAACGTATTCGAACTGCTCACCGCGACCTATGCCGGAGACGACCAGTACACCCGTGAACACGGTCGGGACTTCAGCCTCAGCGAGGAGTGGAAGACGACCAAGCAGGTGCTCAGCAGCGCGTACCCGGTTTTCGGCTCCATCGACGCCGACAGCCGCCACGAGACCGGGCTGACCAGTCTGGATTTTCTCCAAACCATCGCTCTCGTGCAGACCTGGCAGCGCAAGCAGCGGTTCATGGCGGACAATTCCGGCACCGCCAGTCCGCCCGCGGTCAGCTGTAAGCGCCGTGATCTGCTGCGCCTTCCCTTGGCCGACTACAACGCGTTCGCTCCCGAGGTCACCCGAGCCTTTGCCTGGGTCGGCAAGTTCCTCGGCTCGCAGCATGTCTTCAGGGAAAGGGATCTGCCGTACGGCTCGCAGCTGGTACCACTGGCAGCCATCGCCGCACTTCTCGGCAGAGAAGCGCTCCAGGAGTCCACGATCAAGGACGGGTTGTCCCGCTGGTATTGGTGCGGAGTGCTCGGTGAATTGTACGGAGGTGTGACCGACACCCGCTTCGTCCGCGACGTGGAACAGGTCATCGCCTGGCTCAGGGATGGAGGCCCCGAGCCGGACACCATCACCGAGGCTTCCTTCCAGGAGCAGCGCTTGCACCGGCTGGCCTCACGCAACAGCGCCGCCTACAAGGGCATCCATGCGCTGCTGATGAAAGAGGGCGCAGTGGACTGGCTCTCCCCCGACGAGGCAATTAGCGCACAGAACCTGACCGGCTGGTCTGTCGACATCAGACAGGTCTTCCCCAAGGCATGGTTCGACCGCAATGAGGCTGACAGCTCTCGAATGACCAGCATCGTCAACAAAACCGCACTTTCCTATCAGTCCTACCAGGCAATCGGAGGCAACTCCCCCTCCGTCTACCTCGCCGCGTTGGAGAAGGCGACCGGACTCAGCGGTGACTGGCTCGACGACGTGGTCGGAACGCACCTCATCAACCCGCAAACCCTCCGCGACGACGACTTCGAGGCGTTCTACCGGGACCGAGCCGAGCGTCTGCTGGGCCTTGTAGAGAGAGCCATGGGCAAAGTGACGGTCCGTGAGGAAGCCGATGTCAGCCTTGGGTGAATTCGATGTCGCGGACCTGGCGGGTGGCACGCTGAGCCGACGCCAACTGCTGGCCCGATGGAATATTCGCTTCCGGAACCATGCGGCGGTATCGCGTATCGCGCTCGACCTGAGCAACGCCGGGCTGACCACAACGCCCGATTTCGCTGTAGGCCCGATCGACGGCGAGATCCGTGTGGTGCCGCTGCCTGGCACTGACGCTGGTCCTTCACGGCGGCACACCACCAGTGACACCGACGCGGGCACAGACCGAGCCGTCAGCCCTGACACCCCAAGGGCGGTTGCCGAGAGCCCGCTCCAGGCAACGAGCGTGGACGCCCCACCGGAGCCCGACGAGTCACCGGACGAGACACCTGGGGAGGATCCCGTTGGCCTGCTGCCTCAGACGGCTCTACGGGTCGGCGCGCTTTCCTCGGCCGTGAGCGGAGCCGTCTCGATCGCGCCCGACGACATGCTGCCCAAGGCCATGAGCATCATGGCCGAACGGGGCTTCTCCCAGTTGCCCGTCCTCGACAGCCTGGGCTCGCTCCAAGGCGTCGTGACCTGGGCCTCCATCGCCCATATGCACGCCACCGGCCGGCAACCCACCGTCCGGAACGCCCTCACCAGCGACTATCACGTGGCTGAAGCGACCGCCTATCTCCTACCGGTACTGCCATACATCCAGACATACGGCTTCGTCTTGGTTCGCAATGCCGCGGGATCGGTGACGGGCATCGTCACCTCAGCAGACCTCGCCGACCAATTCGTGGCCGTTGCGGGCCCCTTCTTCGTACTCGGCGAGATCGAACGGCGGCTCCGTCGCTGTCTCAGCCGGGCATTCGGCGAGGAGGACGTTCGACAGGTACACAGGGACCGACGCCGGAGGAACGTCGACCAGTTGATGTTCGGCGAGTACATCCGGCTGCTCGACGACGAAGAGCGCTGGAAGAAGCTCAACTGGCCCGGGGTGGACCGTAGTCACTTCGTCGGTCTGCTCCGGCGCGTGAAGGACGTCCGAAACGGGGTCATGCACTTCAACACCGGTTATCCGGACGCCGCCGCCACTTCCCTGCTCGACCGGTTCGTAGGCATTCTCCGCAGTTACGACCCGGACTCGTCCGTCGGTGACATCGGGGCTGGCTGAGGTATGCCCCCCCCCTGGAACGAAGGTCTGACGATCTGACACGGGGCTGAATCGCTCGGCTTCCGGACGGCGTACACCTACGATCACCCGCCCTGGCGGTGCTTCCGCGACACAGCTTGGTTCGGCGCGGTACCGACTCTGACAGTAGCCTCCATGACTACGGAGAGTATCCGCGTCGACGCCCTGGTGACCTCGCCGAACTTCCGGCATCCGGTGACGCTCGCCAAGGAGCTGATCTCCCTCGACGACATCTCCGGCGGCCGGGTGACGCTGGGCATCGGCGCCGGCGGCACCGGCTTCGACGCCACCGCGCTGGGCCAGGAGCCGTGGACCGCGCGCGAGCGCGCCGACCGGTTCGCCGAGTTCGTGCCGCTGCTCGACCGGCTGCTCACCGAGGACTCCGTGACCCACGAGGGCACGTTCTACTCGGCCCACGAGGCGCGCGACATCCCCGGCTGCGTGCAGCGGCCCCGGCTGCCCTTCGCGGTCGCGGCCACCGGCCCGCGCGGGCTGAAGCTGGCCGCCCGGCACGGCCAGGCGTGGGTGACCACCGGCGACCCGAAGCTCTACGAGAACGGCACGCCCGAGCAGTCGGTCGAGGCGCTCCGCGGCCAGCTGGGCCGGCTCGGCGAGGCCTGCGCGGCGATCGGCCGGGACGCCTCGGAGCCGGAGAAGGTCCTGCTCACCGGTTTCACCCCGGACCGGGCCCGGCCGCTGGACTCCCTGGACGCCTTCGTGGACTTCGCCGGCCGCCACCAGGAGCTGGGCTTCACCGAGCTGGTGATCCACTGGCCCATCCCCGACTCGGACTTCGCGGCCGAGCAGAAGGTCTTCGAGCAGATCGCCATGGAGGCCCCGGCCCAGCTGGGCTGAGGCGCCCTTCAGGACACTTCGGAGTCGTCTGTGTCTCATCTGTGCACTGTGCCGCACTGGCGTGCGGGCATATGCGCGAGAATGGCCCGGTGACCTCAGCGACCCGACAGCCCGAGACCCCTGCCTTCGCGACCCCGCCCCGGCTGATCGCCACCGATCTCGACGGCACCCTGCTGCGCGACGACAAGTCGGTCTCCCCGCGGACGGTGGCCGCGCTGGCCGCCGCCGAGGAGGCGGGTGTCGAGGTCTTCTTCGTCACCGGCCGCCCGGCCCGCTGGATGGACGTGGTCAGCGACCATGTGCACGGCCACGGCCTGGCGATCTGCGGCAACGGCGCCGCCGTGGTCGACCTGCACGGCGGCCGCGGCGCCCACCGCTTCGTGAAGGTGCGCGAGCTGGCCACCGAGAACGCGCTGGACGCCGTATGGCTGCTGCGCGAGGCCGCGCCCGGCACGGTGTACGCGATCGAGCAGACGTACGGCTTCCACCAGGAGCCGGCCTATCCCAAGATGCACATGGAGATACCGGACCATCTGCTGCCCGCCGAGGAGATCCTCGCGGCCGGCGGGCCGAGCGGCGGCGAGCCCGTGCTCAAGATCCTCGCCTACCACCCCGAGCTCGACCCCGACGCCTTCCTCACCCTCGCCCGGCTCGCCATCGGCGACCGCGCCACCGTCACCCGCTCCAGCCCGAGCGCCCTGCTGGAGATCAGCGGCCCGGGTGTCTCCAAGGCCAGCACGCTCGCCCTGGAGTGCGCCGAGCGCGGCATCTCGCCCGAGGAGGTCGTGGCCTTCGGCGACATGCCCAACGACGTCGAGATGCTGACCTGGGCCGGCCGTTCGTACGCGATGGGCAACGCCCACCCCGCCGTCATCGCCGCCGCCTCCGGCCGCACGGTCGCCAACAACGAGGACGGGGTGGCGGTCGTGATCGAGCAGCTGCTGTCCGCCCGCGGCTGACGCCACCGGAACAGCCGACGGGTCCTGACCGACCAAGGGGTCCAAGTCGGCTACGGGGTCGCCGTACCCACCAGTGACTCCGCCGCCGCCTCCCGTTGCGCCATCGCGCGCAGCGGCCCCGCCTCTGCGGCCAGCTCCGCGTACGGGCCGCGCTGCACCACCCGGCCCGCGTCGAGCACCAGCACCTCGTCCACGGCCTCCAGGCCCGCCAGCCGGTGCGTGACGAGCACGGTCGTACGGCCCTCGGTGGCGGCCAGCAGGTCCGCGGTGAGCGCGTCCGCCGTGGGCAGGTCCAGATGCTCGGCGGGCTCGTCCAGGACGAGCACCGGGAAGTCCGCGAGCAGCGCGCGGGCGAGCGCCAGCCGCTGCCGCTGCCCACCGGACAGCCGGGCCCCGTGCTCGCCCACGAGGGTGTCCAGTCCGTCGGGCAGCCCGTCCACCCAGTCGAGCAGCCGGGCCCGGCCCAGCACGTCCCGCAGGTCCTCCTCGGTGGCGTCCTTCCGGGCGAGCAGCAGGTTCTCGCGCACGGAGCTGTCGAAGAGGTGCGCGTCCTGGGCGCACAGCCCGACGAGCCGCCGTACGTCGTCGCCGTCCATGCCGTAGGCGTCCACGCCGGCGAGGGTGTAGGAGCCCGCGTCCGGGTCGAGGAACCGCAGCAGGATCTGGGCGAGGGTCGTCTTGCCGGAGCCGGAGGGACCGACCACGGCGATCCTGCGGCCCTCGGGGAGGGTGAGGTCGACCCCGGTGAGCGCGTCCCGCCGCCGGCCCTCGTAGCGGGCGGACAGGCCCTTCAGCACGAGGGGGAACGGCGTGGCGGGCGCCTGGCGCGGCCGCTCCGGCTCCCGTACCGGCTCCGGCGCGTCCAGCACCTCGTAGAGGCGCTCGGCGCTCTTGCGCACCCGCTGCCGGTGCCGCACGGCGAGCGGCAGCCCCAGCACCGCCTCGAAGGCGGCCAGCGGGGTGAGGACGACGACCGCCATCGTCACCCCGTCGAGCCGGCCGTCGGCGACACCCCGGGCGCCCAGCAGCGCGGTCGCGGCGACGGTCAGGCCCGTCAGGAGTGCGGTCAGGCCGTCGCCGAGCGCGGTGGCCGTGGCACCCCGCGAGGCGATCCGGGTGAGCGTGCCGTCGGCCTGCCGGGCCTCGGCCCTGCGGGCGGGCAGCGCACCGGCGACCGTCAGTTCGGCGGTGCCGGTGAGCAGGTCGGTCACCCGGGTCGCGAGCAGCCCGCGGGCGGGCGCCAGCCGCTGCTCGGCGCGACGGGCCACGGCGGAGGTGACCAGCGGAACCCCGACACCGGCCGCCAGCAGTCCCACCGCGAGGGCGGCCCCGGCCTCGGGCAGCAGCCAGGCCGTGAACCCCACGGCCCCGGCGGACACGGCCACCGCGACCCCGGCGGGCAGCAGCCACCGCAACCAGTAGTCCTGCAGGGTGTCCACGTCGGCGACCAGCCGGCTGAGCAGGTCGCCCCGCCGGGTGGCCCGCAGCCCGGCGGGCGCCAGCCGTTCGAGGCGCCGGTACACCGCCACCCGCGTGTCCGCGAGCATCCGCAGCACGGCGTCGTGCGACACCAGCCGCTCGCTGTACCGGAACACGGCCCGGCCGATCCCGAACGCCCGCGTGGCCGTCACGGCGACCATCAGATACAGCACCGGCGGCTGCTGCGAGGCCCGCGAGATCAGCCACCCGGAGGTCGCCATCAACCCCACGGCACTGCCCAGCGCCAGAGCCCCGAGCAGCAGCGCGAGCAGCAGCCGCCCCCGCCGGGCACCCGACGCGGCACGTACCCGCGCGAGCACGCTCCTCGAACGGCCGCCTGCCGACTCCAGGAGCCCGCTTTCCAACTGCCCGAGTGGCTCCGCCTCGCCTTCCGACGAACCGAGTCGGGTGGTGGGTTGTCGAAGATCCTGGGGGTCCAGAGGGCGGAGCCCCCTGGTGGCCTCGCCGCCGGAGAGCCGCACCACCCGGTCCGCCACCGACAGCAAGGCCGGCCGGTGCACGACCAGCACCACGGTCCGCCCCTCGGCGAGCCGTCGTACCGCCGCCACGACCTCCGCCTCGGTCGCCCCGTCCAACGCGGCTGTCGGCTCGTCCAGCAGCAGCACCGGCCGGTCCGCGAGGAACGCCCGGGCGAGCGCCAGCCGCTGCCGCTGCCCGGCCGAGAGTCCGGCGCCGTCCTCGCCGAGAACCGTCTCCGCCCCCTCGGGCAGCGCGTCCACGAACTCCAGCGCCCCCGCGTCCCGCAGCGCCCGCCGTACCGCGTCCTCGTCCGCGTCGGGACGCGCGAGCCGTACGTTCTCGGCGATCGTCCCGGCGTACAGGTGCGGTCGCTGCGGCACCCAGGCGATCCGCGACCGCCAGGTCTCCAGGTCCACCTCGCCGAGGTCGGCTCCCCCGATCCGTACCCGCCCCTCCGCGGGCCGTACGAACCCCAGCAGCACGTGCAGCAGCGTCGACTTGCCCACCCCGCTGGGGCCGACCAGGGCGACGGTCTCACCGGGTTCGACGGTGAACGAGACGTCGGTGACCGCGTCGGCCGACCGGCCCGGGTAGCGGACCGTCACCCCGTCGAATGCCAGGGCGGCGTCCGCGGGCACCTCGCCCGCGCCGGACACCGGCACCGGTGTCTCCAGCACCGCGAAGATCTCCTCGGCCGCCGCGAGCCCCTCCGCGGCCGCGTGGAACTGGGCGCCCACCTGGCGCAGCGGCAGATACGCCTCGGGCGCCAGCACCAGGATGACCAGCCCGATGTACAGGTCCATGTCGCCGTGGACGAGCCGCATGCCGATGGTCACGGCGACCAGCGCCACCGACAGCGTGGCCAGCAGTTCCAGCGCGAAGGAGGAGAGGAAGGCGATCCGCAGGGTCCGCATCGTCGCCTGCCGGTACTCGCCGGTGATCCGGCGGATGGACTCGGCCTGCGCCTTGGCCCGGCCGAACACCTTCAGCGTGGGCAGCCCGGCGACCACGTCCAGGAAGTGGCCGGACAGCCGGGACAGCAACCGCCACTGACGGTCCGTCCGGGACTGGGTGGCCCAGCCGATCAGCACCATGAAGAGCGGGATGAGCGGCAGGGTCCCGACGATGATCGCCGCGGAGACCCAGTCCTCCGTGACGATCCGCGCCAGCACCGCGACCGGCACGACCACCGCGAGCCCCAACTGCGGCAGATAGCGGGAGAAGTAGTCGTCGAGGGCGTCGACACCGCGCGTGGCGAGGGTGACCAGCGACCCGGTCCGCTGTCCGCTCAGCCAGCCGGGACCGAGCGCCACCGCCCGGTCCAGGAGCCGCCCCCGCAGCTCGGACTTGACCGCCGCGCTCGCCCGGTGCGCGGCGAGCTCCGTCAGCCAGGAGACCAGCGCCCGGCCGACGGCGACGGCCACCAACAGCAGCAGGGGAGTGCGGAGTTCGGAGGCCGAATGGTCGTGCTGGAAGGCGCCCACCACCACTTCGGCGATGAGCATGGCCTGGGCGATGACCAGCCCGGCGCCGACGGCACCGAGACCGACGACGGCCACCAGGAAGAGGCGGGTGGCGCGGGCGTACCGCAGCAGACGGGGATCGATTGGTTTCACGTGAAACATGCCCTTCGGCCCAGGGAGGGTGTTTCACGTGAAACAGTGCGGATCATCGTGAATCACCCTCCCGCCGGACTCAGTGCGCGGCTTCGGCGATGTGCTGCGTGCCGATCCGCTTGCGGAACACCCAGTACGTCCACCCCTGGTAGAGCAGGACCAGCGGCGTGGCGATCGCCGCGAGCCAGGTCATGATCTTCAGGGTGTACGGGCTCGACGAGGCGTTGGTGACCGTGAGGCTCCAGTCCGCGTTGAGCGAGGACGGCATGACGTTCGGGAAGAGCGACAGGAAGAGCATCGCCACGGCGGCCACGATGGTCACTCCGGACAGGGCGAACGCCCAGCCCTCGCGCCCTCGCAGGTTCGCCCCGAGTGCGGCGACCAGCGCCACGACGGCCACCACCAGGGCGACCAGACTCTCGCCGTCACCACTGTCGGCCTGGGTCCACAGCAGGAAGGCCAGCGCGAGTACGGCGGCGAGCAGACCGACCTTGGTCGCCAGCTTCCGCGCCCGTACCCGGATGTCGCCGACCGTCTTGAGTGCGGTGAACACCGTGCCGTGGAAGGTGAACAGGGTCAGCGTCACCAGTCCGCCGAGCAGGGCGTACGGGTTGAGCAGGTTCCAGACGGTGCCGACGTACTCGAAGTTCCGGTCGATCTTCACGCCGTGCACGATGTTCCCGAAGGCCACACCCCACAGGAACGCCGGGATCAGCGAGGTCCAGAAGATCGCGGTCTCCCAGTTGCGCTGCCAGTTCTCCTCGGGCCGCTTCGCCCGGTACTCGAAGGCGACGCCCCGGACGATCAGGCAGACCAGGATGACCAGCAGGGGCAGATAGAAGCCGGAGAAGAGGGTGGCGTACCACTCGGGGAAGGCGGCGAAGGTGGCGCCGCCCGCGGTGAGCAGCCACACCTCGTTGCCGTCCCAGACAGGGCCGATCGTGTTGATCAGCACCCGCTTCTCCAGCCGGTCACGGGCCAGCAGCTTGGTGAGGATGCCGACCCCGAAGTCGAAGCCCTCCAGGAAGAAGTAGCCGGTCCACAGGACGGCGATCAGCACGAACCAGACGTCGTGAAGTTCCATGACTGCGTCTCCCTCGGCCTAGTACGAGAAGGCCATCGGCTTGTCGGCGTCACGGGCCTCGCCGCCGATCTTCGTGGGCGGGTTGAGGTCGTCCTCGGTGAGCTCCGGCGGGCCGGCCTTCACGTACTTCACGAGCAGCTTGACCTCGACGACGGCGAGGACGGCGTACAGCGCGGTGAAGGTGATCATCGAGATGAGGATCTCGGCCTGGGAGACCCCGGGAGAGACCGCGTCCCGGGTCTGCAGCACGCCGTAGACGACCCATGGCTGGCGCCCCATCTCGGTGAAGATCCAGCCCCAGGAGTTGGCGATCAGCGGGAAGCCGAGGGTCCAGATCGCCACCAGCCAGTACAGCCTGCCGAGCTTGGGGCTGAGGGCCTTGTTCCTGAAGAGGACCAGGTTCGGCACCTCGTCCTCACCGACCCGCAGGTGCTGCGGCAGCATGAACTTCTTGCGGGTCAGCCAGAGTCCGAGAATGCCGATGGCGAAGGACGCCATACCGAAGCCGATCATCCAGCGGAACGCCCAGAAGGTGACCGGGATGATGGGCCGGTAGTCGCCGGCGCCGTACTTCTGCTGCTCGGCCTTGTTGGTGTCGTTGATGCCGGGGACGTACGAACCGAAGTCGTCGTCGGCGAGGAACGACAGTATGCCGGGGACCGACAGCTCGACGGTGTTGTGGCCCTTGCTCACGTCGCCGTAGGCGAAGACCGAGAACGGCGCCGAGTTCTGGCCGTCCCACAGGGCCTCGGCGGCGGCCATCTTCATCGGCTGCTGCTTGAACATGACCTTGCCGAGGGTGTCACCGCTGATCGAGGTGAGCAGGCCGCCGATGACCAGGGTGACCAGACCGAGCCGCAGCGAGGTCTTCATCACGGTGATGTGCTTCTTGCGGAAGAGGTGGAAGGCGGCGATGCCGACCATGAACGCGCCACCGGTCAGGAAGGACGCGGAGAGCGTGTGGAAGGCCTGGGCCAGCGCGGTGTTCTGGGTGAGGACCGCCCAGAAGTCGGTGAGCTCGGCGCGCCCCCTCACCTTGTCGATCTTGTAGCCGACGGGGTGCTGCATCCACGAGTTGGCCGCGAGGATGAAGTACGCGGACAGGATCGTGCCGATGGAGACCATCCAGATGCAGGCCAGATGGATCCTCTTGGGCAGCTTGTCCCAGCCGAAGATCCACAGCCCGATGAAGGTGGACTCGAAGAAGAACGCGATCAGCGCCTCGAAGGCGAGCGGAGCACCGAAGATGTCGCCGACGAACCGCGAGTAGTCCGACCAGTTCATGCCGAACTGGAACTCCTGCACGATGCCGGTGACCACCCCCATCGCGATGTTGATCAGGAAGAGCTTGCCCCAGAACTTCGTCGCCCTGAGGTACTTCTCCTTCTCCGTGCGCACCCAGGCGGTCTGCAGACCGGCCGTGAGGGCGGCCAGCGAGATCGTCAGCGGGACGAACAGGAAGTGGTAGACGGTGGTGATGCCGAACTGCCAGCGCGCCAGTGTCTCCGGCGCCAGAGCCAGGTACACGTCGTCAGTCTCCTTACGTCGCCGTACTACAGCGGCACTCTGCCCCTTTTGTCACGTACATCACGGGCAAAGGGGACGCGCTTGTGAATGCATTCACATTCACAAGCCATTATGACGCACTGATTATCGGAGGTGGAAGGGGGGTCCGACTTGAGCCGTTCGGCACCCTGCCGACACAGACGTACGGGGCCGCCCGGCCCTGGAACACCGGCCGTGCGACCCCGTACGCGGGGACCTGTCGGGGGCTAGAGCTCCTTGCGGAACGCCTCCGCCACCTTCACGAAGATGTCGTTCGCCTCGGTCTCGCCGACCGTGACCCGCACGCCCTCGCCCGGGAACGGCCGGACGACCACGCCGTGCTCCTCGCAGGCTCCCGCGAAGGCCGCCGTACGCTCCCCCAGCCGCAGCCACACGAAGTTGGCCTGGGTCTCGGGCACCGTCCAGCCCTGGGCGCGCAGCGCCTCGACCACGCGCTGCCGCTCGCACACCAGCGAGCCCACCCGGCCGAGCAGCTCGTCCTCGGCCCGCAGCGAGGCGATCGCCGCCTCCTGGGCGATCTGGCTCACGCCGAACGGCACCGCCGTCTTGCGCAGCGCCGCCGCCACCGGCTCGTGGGCGACCGCGAAGCCGACCCGCAGCCCGGCGAGGCCGTAGGCCTTGGAGAAGGTCCGCAGGACGCAGACGTTCGGCCGCCGACGGTAGATCTCGATGCCGTCCGGCACCTCGGGGTCGCGGATGAACTCCCGGTAGGCCTCGTCGAGGACGACCAGCACATCACTCGGCACCCGGTCCAGGAACCGCTCCAGCTCGGCCCGCTTCACGACCGTACCGGTCGGGTTGTTGGGGTTGCAGACGAAGATCAGGCGGGTGCGGTCGGTGATCGCGTCCGCCATCGCGTCCAGGTCGTGCACCTCGCCCGGCGTGAGCGGCACCCGGACCGAGCGGGCGCCGCTGATCTGCGTGATGATCGGGTACGCCTCGAAGGACCGCCAGGCGTACATCACCTCGTCGCCCGGGCCGCTGGTGGCCTGGATCAGCTGCTGGGCCACACCGACCGAGCCGGTACCGGTCGCCAGGTGGCCGAGCGGGACGCCGAAACGGTCCGCCAGCTCGTCCATCAGGCCGGTGCAGGCCATGTCCGGGTAGCGGTTGAAGGCGGAGGCGGCCGCGGTGACCGACTCCATCACGCCGGGCAGCGGGGGATACGGGTTCTCGTTGGAGGAGAGCTTGTACGCGACCGGACCGTCGGCCGCGGCCGGCTTGCCCGGCTTGTAGGTGGGGATACCCTCCAGCTCGGCGCGCAGCTTGGGGCTCGTCTCGCTCACCGCAGTCCTCCTCGCGACCACCGGCGGACCGTCCGCGCCGCCGACATCCAATACTGCTCACCTTATGAGGATTCGGCGCCCGTGCGTACAGCGGCGGAGCAAGCGGACAGCCGGGACCGGCGAACCTCATCCGCCCCACGGGCATCACGGGCATCACCGTACGAAGGCGCATTTATTGGGGGCGCGCCCTACATATATCTATGCGCCGGTGGCTCGCGCCGTGGCGCGCATCACCCGTGAAGGTGAGTTGAGACCTCTTCGAAACATCGAGCACTTGGCAGGCCCATGCGTGCCGACAAGTCACGTCTCCCTATTGGATCGTTCAACTGACTTTCTTTCTAAGGCAGTTGACCATGTTTGACCTTGCAGAAACGTGCCTGTCAACGCGTGCATATGCGTCCGCACTACCCCACCGCATGAGCCCTACTATCGGCTCGCCATGACAGCAGCAGGGAAGCACCAGGTGAGCCGCGCGGAAACCTCTCGGCGAGGCAGCCGGCCGGGCCGGGCGGGCATCAGAGACGTGGCCGCCGCCGCCGGAGTCTCCATCACGACCGTGTCCGACGCCCTGAACGGCAAGGGCCGGCTCCCGGATGCCACCCGGCGCCATGTCCGCGAGGTGGCCGACCGGCTCGGGTACCGCCCCTCGGCCGCCGCCCGAACCCTCCGTACCGGCAAATCGGGCCTGATCGGCCTGACCGTGACGACGTACGGGGATGAACCTTTCACCTTCACCGAGTTCGCGTACTTCGCCGAGATGGCGCGGGCCGCGACCTCGGCGGCACTCGCCCGCGGCTACGCCCTGGTGATCCTGCCCGCGACCTCGCGCCACGACGTGTGGTCGAACGTCGCCCTGGACGGCACGGTCGTCATCGACCCCTCCGACCAGGACCCGGTGGTCAGCGAGCTGGTCCGGCAGGGCCTCCCGGTGGTCTCCGACGGCCGCCCGGCGGGCGCGCTGCCGGTCACGGCCTGGGTGGACAACGACCACGAGGCCGCCGTCCTCGGCATCCTCGACCATCTGGCCGCCGCCGGCGCCCGCCGGATCGGCCTGCTCACGGGCACCACGACGGACACCTACACCCATCTGTCGACCACCGCCTACCTGCGCTGGTGCGAACGCGTCGGCCAGGACCCGGTCTACGAGGCCTACCCGGCGCACGACCCGTGCGCGGGCGCCGTCGCGGCCGACCGGCTGCTGGCCCGCCCGGACCGCCCGGACGCCGTCTACGGCCTGTTCGACCCCAACGGCACCGATCTGCTCGCCGCCGCCCGCCGCTACGGGCTGCGGGTCCCCGACGACCTGCTGCTGGTGTGCTGCAGCGAGTCGACCGTGTACGCCAACACCGAGCCGCCCATCACCACGCTCTCGCTCAAGCCGCGCCGGATCGGCACGGCGGTGGTGCAGCTGCTCATCGACGCGATCGAGGGGGTCGAGTCGGACCAGCCGGTCGAGCAGGTGATACCGACCGAACTGATCGTGCGTACCTCTTCCCAGCGACGGGCACCACGCACCACGGTCAGCCCGCCGCGGGCACCGGAGGAGGAGTAGCACGGCCACCCGGAGAGGCGTCCGGCCCACCCGCCGGACGCAACCGGAAGGCGGGCGGCCGACCTGCCCGGTCCCGTCGGACGGCGACCGGCAGGTGAACGGCAGAGGTCCGAACCCCTGCC
The DNA here is from genome assembly GCF_043201555.1 of Streptomyces sp. NPDC048288. Classification (NCBI taxonomy): domain Bacteria; kingdom Bacillati; phylum Actinomycetota; class Actinomycetes; order Kitasatosporales; family Streptomycetaceae; genus Streptomyces; species Streptomyces sp. NPDC048288. The sequence goes on along the minus strand of NZ_JBICZD010000002.1, from coordinate 855,371 downwards.
CAACCGGGGCGAAAGCCGCGCTGAACTGGACTCCTGCCCCGATTCACCACCCCTGGGTCATCACACGGAGCTACGCGCATTCCTATGATGGGCCCACGACACCGCGGGCCGCTGCGACCAGGCAGTCCGAAGCGGTGCAGATGCGGCGCGATGGTGGAGGGGTCTGATGACTCAGGGGGCCGGTCAGGGACCCGAGACGGAGCGGACGGCGACGTTGCGCGACTTCCGGGTGCCGGCGTACGTCAACGAGACCGGTCCGTACGCCCACGGCAGCCACCCCGGCGACGTCGCCCCGCCGCTCGACGAGGCGTACCCCGAGGGGTCCGACGAGTACCCGGACGGATACACGCCGACCCAGCGCGACCTGCCCGTCATCAACCGCGGCGACACGATCCAGCTGCCGGTCGATCCGGCCACCGCACCGGCAGCGCAGCTCGCCGCCGGTCCCGGGCCGCTGTACGTCGTCGGCGATGTGCACGGCTACTTCGACGAGCTGCTCGCCGCGCTGCGGGAGCAGGGCCTGATCGACGCCGACGGCAACTGGTGCGCGGGCACCGCCCGGCTCTGGTTCCTCGGCGACTTCACCGACCGGGGTCCGGACGGCATCGGCGTCATCGACCTGGTGATGCGGCTGTCCGCCGAGGCGGCCGCGGCCGGCGGCTACTGCAAGGCCCTGATGGGCAACCACGAGCTGCTGCTGCTCGGCGCCAAGCGGTTCGGCGACACCCCCGTCAACTCCGGCGCGGGCACCGCCACCTTCCAGGCGGCCTGGCTGCTCAACGGCGGCCAGAAGACCGACATGGACCGGCTCCAGGACCACCACCTCCAGTGGATGGCCCGCCTGGACGCGGTCGAGGAGGTCGACGGCTACCTGCTGGTGCACTCCGACACCACCGCCTACCTCGACTACGGCGACTCGATCGAGGCGGTCAACGACACCGTCCGCGAGACCATCACCCGTAATGACGCGGACGAGGTCTGGGATCTCTTCCGCAAGTTCACCAAGCGCTTCTCCTTCCGAGACGAAGGGGGTGCAGACGCCGTCCGTTCCCTTCTCGATACGTACGGCGGCACCCGGATCGTTCACGGACACAGCCCGATTCCCTATCTCCTGGGGGAAGTCGGCTCCGAGGAGGGCGAAGAGGGCACCGGCCCCGTTGTGGAAGGACCGCACGTCTACGCCGACGGTCTGGCCATCGCCATGGACGGCGGAGTGACCATGGCCGGAAAGCTGCTGGTGAGGCAACTTCCACTGGACGCCTGAGCGTTCGATGCGCTGTTCTATCCCTCCGGCTTCACACGCGGGCCACCCCCAATTTCCGGCAACCCCCTGTCACCGCGTGCCGTAACGGCTCTACCATCGGTTTATCCGTAGCAGGCTCCCCTCCGTTTCTGCCCGACGGCTCGCCGGCGTGCGAGCCCCCAGCCCTACGGAGCATCGGGGGATGCACATGAACAGCGTTCCGCAGCACCTGCACAGCGAGGACCGCCAGGAATACGAGCGGATCCTCGATGAGGCGCTGCGCTCCGCCCCTTACCGTCCCGAACTGGCCGGTATAGGCCAGCGTTTGAACACCGAACAGCTGCGCACCATGGCGCTCAACGCCACCGCACTGATCACGGCGGCCGCGGCGACCGAGTACCAGCACTACGTGAAGGTCCGCGAGGAACTGCGCAACCCTGCGCGGTCCACCCCGGCCACCGTCCACGAGACCGGCTCCACGGAGCCGGGCGCGGGCGGTGCGGTGGGGCTCGCCACCACCCTCGGCGAGGCCGCCGAGACCACCGGCGCCGGAGGCTTCGCCCTCGCCCTGGTCCTGGCACCCGTGCTCGCCGGCACCGCCGCCGCGATCTTCCTGCTCGTCGGCTACGTCCTGAAGATGCTGGACCCGGCCCCGGCGTTCGCCCAGACCATGCTCACCGCGGGCTGGGTGTTCGGCGTCGTGACCGCGGCCGCCATCCTCATGGCCGGCGCGGGTCTGCTGCTCACCGCACTGCGCAACAGCCCCTCGCTGGAGGCAGGACCCTACGGCGAACCAGGCGGGGAGGTGGCCAAGGCCCGGGAGGCCTGGCGGGACGCCCTGCTGGAGCGCGGCATCCTGCCCTTCCTCCGGGAGGCGCTGGCCACCGAACCCGGCACGGCCGGACTGCGCCGTACGGCCCCGTCCGGTCCGGCGGGCCGGATGCCACGCCTCGGCTACGGCCGTCCCGGCTTCAGCACCGACGACGGCGCCGGCGCCGCCCCCCGGCCGAGTTTCACCAGCCCGGACTACACCAGCCCGGACTTCGGAGGCCCGGAACACCAGCCGGAATGACCCGGCTTGCGCCCCCGGCCCGGGGGCGCAGGCCGGACACCCGGTCCACGAGGCGGCACCGGGGAACTGACGGGCGCGCGCCCGTCGTACTCCTCCGTGGTGCCGTGAGAGATGCCTCGCGGGCCCCAGGGGCCCGGATACCGGTCCAGGGTGCTGGACGGCCCGGAACGGCACCAGGGGAGCGGCTCAGTCCGCCAGTGGCAGATAGACCCGGTTGCCGCTCGCCGCGAACTCCTTGGACTTCTGGAGCATCCCCTCCGCGATCTCCTCGGGCGACGCTCCCTCGGCCGCCGCACCGCCGAAGCGCTCGTTGATGCTCTGGCTGATCTTCATCGAGCAGAACTTCGGCCCGCACATCGAGCAGAAGTGGGCCGTCTTGGCCGGCTCCGCCGGGAGGGTCTCGTCATGGAACTCACGGGCGGTGTCCGGGTCCAGGGCGAGGTTGAACTGGTCCTCCCACCGGAACTCGAAGCGGGCGTCGGACAGCGCGTCGTCCCACTCCTGGGCGCCCGGGTGGCCCTTGGCGAGGTCGGCCGCGTGGGCGGCGATCTTGTAGGTGATGACGCCGGTCTTGACGTCGTCCCGGTTGGGCAGGCCCAGGTGCTCCTTGGGCGTGACGTAGCAGAGCATCGCCGTGCCCCACCAGGCGATCATCGCGGCGCCGATACCGGAGGTGATGTGGTCGTACGCCGGCGCGATGTCCGTGGTCAGCGGGCCGAGCGTATAGAATGGAGCTTCATCGCAGATCTCCTGCTGAAGGTCGATGTTCTCCTTGATCTTGTGCATCGGGACGTGGCCCGGGCCCTCGATCATCGTCTGTACATGGAAACGCCTGGCGATCCGGTTGAGTTCCCCGAGCGTGCGCAACTCCGCGAACTGCGCCTCGTCGTTGGCGTCGGCGATGGAGCCGGGGCGCAAGCCGTCACCCAGCGAGTAGGTGACGTCGTAGGCGGCGAGGATCTCGCAGAGTTCCTCGAAGTTCTCGTACAGGAACGATTCCTTGTGGTGCGCCAGGCACCAGGCCGCCATGATCGAGCCGCCGCGCGAGACGATGCCGGTCTTGCGGTTGGCGGTCAGCGGAACGAACGGCAGCCGCACGCCCGCGTGGACGGTCATGTAGTCCACGCCCTGCTCGGCCTGCTCGATGACCGTGTCCTTGTAGATCTCCCAGGTCAGCTCCTCGGCCCTGCCGTCGACCTTCTCCAGGGCCTGGTAGAGCGGCACCGTGCCGATCGGGACGGGGGAGTTGCGCAGCACCCACTCGCGGGTGGTGTGGATGTTGCGGCCGGTGGAGAGGTCCATGACCGTGTCGGCGCCCCACCGGGTCGCCCAGGTCATCTTCTCGACCTCCTCCTCGATCGAGGAGGTCACCGCCGAGTTGCCGATGTTGGCGTTGACCTTCACCAGGAACCGCTTGCCGATGATCATCGGCTCGATCTCCGGGTGGTTGACGTTGGCCGGCAGCACGGCCCGGCCCGCCGCGATCTCCTCGCGGACCACCTCGGGAGAAACGTTCTCGCGGATGGCGACGTACTCCATCTCCGGGGTGATCTCGCCCCGGCGGGCGTACGCGAGCTGGGTGACCGCCTCGCCGTCCCGGCCGCGGCGGGGCTGGCGCGGGCGGCCCGGGAAGACCGCGTCCAGGTTGCGCAGACCGCCGCGCGGCGAGGTGTGCTTGATCCCGTCGTCCTCGGGACGGACGGGCCGGCCCGCGTACTCGGCGGTGTCGCCACGCGTGATGATCCAGTTCTCCCGCAGCGGCGGCAGACCCCTGCGGACGTCGGTCTCGACGAACGGATCGGTGTACGGGCCCGAGGTGTCGTAGAGCGTCACCGACTGCCCGTTGGTGAGATGCACCTGACGGACCGGCACCCGGAGGTCGGGGCGCGAACCCTCGACATACCCCTTGTGCCAGCCGATGGACTTCCCGGCCTCCAGGGATGATTCGCCCGAAATGGGCTGTTCGTCCTGACTGAAGGCAGGCGTGCGTACGTCCTTGTCGGTCATGAGACCTACTCCCTACGCCGGCATTACCCGGTAACAGGTTCGGCGGTCGACGCAGCGGCTTCCGTCGGGCGGCGTTCCCTGTGAAACATCACTCGTTCCACGTGAAACATCGCGAATACGGAGGTCAGCGCCCTCTCAGCCCGGTGCTCCGAGCTCCCGCGTGTGCAAAGGTGCCTCCACGCTAGCGTCAATTCGGGCGCGGTGAACAGGGGGCCCCTGCCGTTCTTGCGATGATCGGGCGGTGACCTCGACGCAGCAGCACCCTCATCCGCCCCCCGAGCCGAGGCGCGGCACCGGCGCCCCGCAGGACGGCGGTGCCGGCCACGGGGGCCATGGTGCCGGTGACGGACACAGCCACGGGCAGGGCCGGCCGTACGACCAGGGCCACGCTCCCGGACAGGGCCCACAGCCCGGCCACGACCATGCCCACGCACACCCGCCCGGAGAGGGCCCCGCCCAGGGCGGCTCCGGAGCCGGCGGCGGGCACGGCCACTCGCACAGCCACAGCCACGGACCCGCCGCACCTGTCTCCAAGCATCTGCGCAAGGTCATCGCGGCGATCCTGATCCCCTTCACCGCCGCGGTCGTGGTCGGCCTGGTGGTGCTGTGGCCCGGCGGCGCCCCACCGCACGAGCGCACCGGCGTCGGCTTCGACCGCCAGACGCAGCAGGCGACGGTCACCAAGGTCGTCTCGGTCAGCTGTAAGTCGGTCAACGCCTCCGGGGGCGGCTCGACCGGCGACACCGCCACCGCCGACGGCGGTTCCTCGAAGCAGGAGGACGACAGCACCTGCAAGAAGGCCACGGTCCGGGTCGACACCGGCAAGGACAAGGGCCGTACCTTCACCGAGATCGTGCAGCCCGACCAGTCCCGGCAGTTGCACGAGGGTGAGCAGGTCGTGGCCGCCTACGAGCCTTCCGCACCCAAGGACCTGCAGTACTCGGTCACCGACGTCAACCGGAAGTTCCCGATGGCGCTGCTCGCCGGGATCTTCGCGCTCGCCGTCGTGGTGGTGGGCCGGCTGCGTGGTGTGATGGCGCTGGTCGCGCTGGCGGTCAGCTTCCTGGTGCTGACCATGTTCATCCTGCCGGGGATCCTGCAGGGCTCGAATCCGCTGCTGATGGCGGTGGTCGGGTCGAGCGCCATCATGCTGATCGCCCTGTACATCTGCCACGGGCTGTCGGCCCGGACCTCGGTGGCGGTGCTCGGCACGCTGGTCTCACTGTGCCTGATCGGCCTGCTCGGCTCGGAGTTCATCGACTGGGCCGCGCTCACCGGCAACACCGACGACAACACCGGTCTGATCCACGGTCTGTATCCGTCGATCGACATGAGCGGTCTGCTGCTGGCCGGTGTCATCATCGGTTCGCTGGGTGTCCTGGACGATGTGACGGTGACCCAGACCTCGGCCGTCTGGGAGCTGCACGAGGCCAATCCGACGATGGGCTGGCGCGGGCTGTACCGGGCGGGCATCCGCATCGGCCGCGACCACATCGCCTCCGTCGTCAACACCCTCGTCCTGGCCTACGCGGGCGCCGCGCTGCCGCTGCTGCTGCTCTTCTCGATCGCGCAGAGCAGCGTGGCCACGGTCGCCAACAGTGAACTGGTGGCCGAGGAGATCGTGCGCACCCTGGTGGGTTCGATCGGCCTGGTCGCCTCGGTGCCCGTCACCACACTGCTCGCGGCCCTGGTGGTGTCGGCCGACCGGCCCGGCAAGGAGGCGGTCGCGGCCGTGGAGGCTCCGGCGCGCGGCGGGCGGGGGCGGCGCCGGAAGCGGTGAGAGCGGCGCACGGCCCCGGCGGACGGGCCGTGCGAGGAGAGGGGCACGGCGCCTGCCGGAGGGCGCGCAGAAGCGTTCCTGCGCCCCCTCGCGCGGCTCGGCGGAGCGGATCCCGCCCCGTGCCGCAACGCTTCAGCCGGCGCTCTGCTCCTCGGCCAGGATGCGGTCCAGAGCCTCGTCCAAATGGGCGTCGAAGTCGGCCAGCGCGCCTTCCTGGCCGAGCGGCACCAGCTTGTCCGTACGGTCGAGGAAGGCCACCAGGGGCGGCGCGGAGGAGCGGAACACGGCCTGGTCGCCGCCGACCTGAAGCCGGATCAGCACTTCGCCCAGCACCTCGGAATCGGCGGGCGCGATGTGCACATCGCCCTCCCCGCACGGCCGGCCCACCCCGTCGATCAGCAGCTCCCGGCCGAAGGCCCAGGTCACCGGCGCGTCCCCGGGCAGATGGAAGGTGAGCCGCACGGCATACGGATCACACGTCTCGTAGCGCAACTCCACGGGGATGCGGAAGGAGAGCTCCTCCGAAACGAGAAAGCTCATCATGACTTCTGCTTGTACGGACTCGCGCATCGCCTACCCCGTCATATGGCACCGACCGGCCGGGATTTACCCCTTTAATGGTAGTCAAATCTTGCTGAACGTACACGGGAGATCACAAGGAGTGAGTTTTCAGATACTGATAGAGATCGCCAGTGATCCCAGATGCCGTCCCACCTCGGCCTGGAGCAGCCCTACGGCCGGCAGCAGCCGGTCGGACTGGTGCAGGGGAAGAGAGATGGCCATCGTGGCGGCTGTGGTGCCGACGGTGATGGGGATCGCCGCGCACACCGTCCCCAGCGCGTACTCCTGACGTTCCACCAGCGGCTCCATCCGCCGCGTCCGCTCCAGGCGTCGCAGCAGCGCATGGCTGTCACGGACCGTGTACGGGGTGAGGGCCTGGGCGGGGTAGCGGCCGAGATGGTCGCGGCGGGCGTCCTCGTCCAGCTGGGAGAGCAGACACTGGCCGATGGCGTGCGCGTGCCCGGTCTCGCGGAAGTCGGCCCACTCCTCGACCGCGGGACAGCCCGGGGAGTCGGAGACGCACATGACGTCGATCTCGCCGTCCCGGTACATCGCGTAGTACACGGGCACACCGATCGAATCGCGCCAGTGGGCGAGGGTGTCGGCCACCGCGCTGCGACGTTTCTGCTGCGCCCCGCTGCTGCTCAGCCGTTCCGCCGCTTCGCCGAGGAAGAACAGCCCCTTGTCGCGGTGCAGATAGCCCTCGTGGACCAGGGTCCGCAGCAGGTGGTAGGCGGTGGGCAGCGCGAGGCCGGTCTCGCGGGCCAGCTGTTTGGCCGGGGCGCCGTGTTCGTGCCCGGCGACGCACTCCAGCAGCCGCATCGCACGCTGCACGGAACCGATGAGGGTGGCCGAGTGCGACTGGGCGGGGTCGGCCGGGACGGCCGGCCGCTGCACGGGGGGCGTACTGGAACGGCGTTGGGTGGGGGGCGGGGGATGTTCCGTGGGTGCGGAGGTGGCGTCAAGCGTGGCCAAGGGTCACTCCCGGAGCGCGAGGGGGTCAGCGACTCTAACCGTCCGCCGCCGCTCCGGGTCGGCGCGTGCGGGAAACTTCCCTCCCCCGAGGGAACCGGCGATTCCTGTTACCGGACGCCGATTCCCTCGGTCCTCACCAGTCGCTCTTCGACGAGGAGTTCGACATGAACTTCCGCACGATGTAGATCAGACCGCCGACCAGCGCCACGAAGATCAGCAACTTGAAGAGCAGGAACACCACCCAGCTGATCACGGCCGTGATCAGACCGCCGAACACGACGAGGGCGATGACCGGCACCGCGATCCACTTCACCCACCACGGCAGTCCCGTGAAGATCTCTCGCATTGCCCTGTCCCCTCAGCTTTCTCGTGCGCTCCGGCACGTACGGTCTCGTGCGTCCCGCACGATGCGATGTCCTGCACTCGATGCTAGAGCCGCGAGGGGGTCGTCCGGAGGCCTCGGATCCCTTGTCCTCCCCTGACCCTTCCCCTAGGGAACCCCGAGGGCCGGGGTCAGGCCTCGGGCGGAGAGAAGACGACCAGAACCCTCAGATCCTCGCTGATGTGATGGAACTTGTGGGCCACCCCGGCCGGCACGTACACCACGCTGCCCCGCGCCACCTGCGTCGTCTCCATGCCGACGGTGATCGCGGCACGGCCGCTGACGACGAAGTAGACCTCGTCCTGGTTGTGCGGCTGCTGCGGGTCGTGCGAACCCGCGTCGAGGGCGTAGAGGCCGACCGACATGTTCCGCTCCCGCAGGAACTGCAGGTAGGCACCGTCGTTGGCGGCGCGCTCCGCCTCCAGTTCGTCCAGCCGGAATGCCTTCATCTCAGTTGTCGCCCTCGCCTCACTATTTGCATCCGATCTCTTCTGTCACGATCAGACACATGAAGAATTTCGTAGTCAAGACGATCGCCAACGCGGGCGCCCTGGCGGTCGCCGTGTGGCTGCTCGACAAGATCACCCTGACCGGCGACAGCACGCCCAAGAAGGTCTGGACGCTGATCCTGGTCGCCCTGGTCTTCGGTCTGGTGAACTTCCTGGTCAAGCCGATCGTGAAGGTCCTGACCTTCCCGCTGTTCATCCTCACCCTCGGCCTGATCACCCTGGTGGTCAACGCGCTGATGCTGCTGCTGACGTCGTGGGTGTGCGACAAGCTGGACCTGAGCTTCCACGTGGACGGGTTCTGGACGGCCGTGCTGGGCGGCCTGATCATCTCGATCGTGTCCTGGGCCCTGAACATGATCCTTCCCGACACCGACTGAGCGCCCGATGACCTACCGCGTCTGCTTCGTCTGCACCGGCAACATCTGCCGTTCCCCGATGGCCGAATCCGTCTTCCGGGCCCGGGTGGCCGAGGCCGGCCTCGACGACCGCGTCGAGGCCGACAGCGCCGGCACCGGCGGCTGGCACGAGGGCGACGGCGCCGACCCGCGGACCGTCCGCGTCCTGACGGAGCACGGCTACGACGGCGAGCACACCGCACGCCAGTTCCAGGCGTCCTGGTTCGCCCGCCTCGACCTGGTGATCGCCCTCGACTCCGGCCACCTGAAGTCCCTGCGCCGCCTCGCCCCCACCGAGGAGGACGCCCGCAAGGTGCGGCTGCTGCGCTCGTACGCCCGCCCGTCGCCCGACCACCGCCCCTCAACGAGTGCTTCGCACACACCTTCTGAATCCGCGGGTGACGACCTCGATGTACCGGATCCGTACTACGGCGGTCTGGACGGCTTCGAGGAGTGTCTTGAGATGGTGGAGGCGGCGAGCGAGGGCCTGCTCGCCGCGGTACGGGACGAGGTGGAGGGAACAGCCGGATGAGCGACGCGCCGCAGGGCGAGGGCACGCGCGCGGTGCGCGCGGGGCTGCCCGAGCCGGTCAAGAACGAGCCGACCCTGCCCGGGCCGGTGTTCGCCGCGCACTTCCATCTGCCCGGCGAGGTGAGCGGGCCCTACGCCTACGGCCGTGAGGAGAACCCGACCTGGACCCATCTGGAGCGGGCCATCGGCGAGTTGGAGGCGCCCGGCAGCCAGGACGTCGAGACGCTGGTGTTCGCCTCGGGCGTGGCGGCCATCGCCGCGGTGCTCTTCTCCCAGCTGCGCGCCGGGGACGCGGTCGTCCTGCCCTCCGACGGCTACCAGGTACTGCCCCTGGTCCGCGCCCAGCTGGAGACGTACGGCATCGAGGTGCGCACCGCGCCGACCGCCGGCGACGCCCAGCTCGACGTCCTGGACGGGGCGAAGCTGCTGCTGATCGAGTCTCCGTGCAACCCCGGGCTCGACGTGTGCGACATCCGGCGCCTCGCCGGGGAGGCGCACGCGCGGGGCGCGCTCGTCGCCGTCGACAACACCCTGGCCACCCCGCTCGGCCAGCGGCCGCTGGCACTGGGCGCCGACTTCTCCATGGCCAGCGGGACCAAGCAGCTCACCGGCCACGGGGATGTGCTGCTGGGGTACGTCTCCGGACGGAACACGGAGGCCATGGCCGCCGTACGCCGCTGGCGCAAGATCGTCGGCGCGATCTCCGGGCCCATGGAGGCCTGGCTGGCCCACCGCTCCCTCGCCACCCTGCAACTGCGCGTGGACCGGCAGAACGCGACCGCTCTGCTGCTCGCGGAGGCGCTGCGCGAGCGGCCCGAGGTAACCGGACTGCGCCACCCGGGGCTGCCCGACGACCCCGCGCACAAGATCGCCTCGCAGCAGATGCGCCGCTACGGCTCGGTGATCTCCTTCACATTGCCCTCGCGCGCGCGTGCCGAGCGTTTCCTCGAGTCGCTGCGGCTGGTCGACGACGCGACGAGCTTCGGCGGGGTGCGCTCCACGGCGGAGCGGCGGCGGCGCTGGGGCGGGGACGACGTGCCGGAGGGCTTCATCCGGCTGTCGGTCGGGGCCGAGGATCCCGAAGACCTGGTGGCCGATGTGCTCCGCGCGCTCGACGAGTCGGATCGGTGACCGGATTACGGACGTCCTCGCGAGCCACGCTACGCATAACGGACGGTCCGAGCCTCCCCCCTCGTGGCTCGGACCGTCCCGGTTCTCGCGCGCCAAGAACCGCGCGACCAAGGCTAGTTGACTCTGCGTCAGTGTCCAATCACTGTAGCGACAGAGACCTATCGACTTATTTATAGTTGAAGGCCTGCCCGGGGGCCGGAAATGGGCGGGCCGAACGGGAGGGTGTGCGATGGATCTGGCCTTGCTGCGCACCTTCGTGACCGTGCACCGGGCCGGCTCCTTCACTCGCGCCGCCGCGCTGCTCGGCCTCTCGCAGCCGGCCGTGACCTCCCAGATCCGGACCCTGGAGAAGCAGCTGGGCCGCCCCCTCTTTCTGCGGCAGGCCCGCGGGGTGACCCCCACGACCATCGGCGACGAACTCGCCCACAAGGCGGCCCCGCATCTCGACGCCCTCGTGGAGATAGCGGAACGCGGCCTCGACGACGACTCCTCGGTTCGCACCCTGCACCTCGCGGGACCGCCCGAGTTCACGGCCGAACGCGCCCTGCCGGCCCTGTCGGAGCTGGCCGGCGACGACGGCCAGGGCTTCGCGCTGCGCGCCTCCTTCGGGAACGCCGAGGAGACCCTGGAGGGGCTGTCCGCCGGGCACCACGACCTCGCCATCAGCACGGCCCGGCCGCGCGGCGCCCTGCTCACCGCCACCGCGCTCTGCGACGAGGAGCATGTGCTGGTCGCCGCTCCGCGCTGGGCCGAGGAGATCGGCACCACAACGGTGCGTGAGAAGGGCTCGCCCGTCCTGGACAACCTGCCGGTCGTGGAGGTCCATGAGTCGCTGCCCTTCGTCTCGCGCTACTGGGGCTCCGTGTTCGACGCGCATCCGGCCGCCTCCGGCACGGTCGTGGTGCCCGATCTGCGGGCGGTCCTCGCCTGTGCCGTCGCAGGTGCCGGCCTCGCCGTACTGCCCCGCTATCTGTGCGCCACCGCCCTGCGGCGCGGCGAGGTCGTGGCGCTGCACGATCCCGCGGTGCCGCCGCTGCGGACGTACTTCCTGGTGGTGCGCACCGGCACGCTCGCCATGCCGCATGTGGCCCGGGCGCACGAGTGGCTCCAGCACGCGGCCGTGGACTGGGGCTGAGCGCGAATGTCCGAGTTCACGCGGTGCGGCGGCACGGTGGCGCTTCGCGATGTTTCACGTGGAACCAGCTGGGCCACATTTCTCCCATGACCGTCCGACCCGTGGTCAAGCGCACCGCCCGCGCCGTTCTTCTGGACGGCGACGACCTCATCCTGATCAAGCGCACCAAGCCCGGTGTCGATCCCTACTGGGTCACGCCCGGTGGCGGGGTCGAGCCGGAGGACACCACCGTCGTCGACGCCCTGCACCGCGAGGTGCACGAGGAGCTCGGCGCCAAGATCACCGATGTCGTGCCCTGCTTCGTGGACACGGTGGAGCACATCGGCGACAACGGCAGCGCGACCGGTGTGAAGGTGCAGCACTTCTTCGTCTGCCGGCTGGAGTCCATGGACCCGGCCCTGCGGCACGGCCCCGAAGTCGACGAACCCACCGGCGAGTACGAGATCGTGCGCGTCCCCTTCACCCGCGTCGGAATCGCCTCCGTGCACCTGGTCCCGCTGTCCCTGCGGCACTATCTGGACGGCAACATCGAAGGCGTACGGGCCATGCACGCCCCCGACCTCGGCTGACGGGTCAGTCGCCGACGACGACCAGTTCCTCGACCGAGTCGTGCCGTATGCGGTGCGCGGGGATACCGATGTCCCGCAGTGCCCGCACTCCGTTGCGGATCATGCCGGGCGGACCGGAGAGATAGGCGTCGTACTCGCTCCACGGGCCGTAGGCACGGATGGCGTCGGGGAGCTGGAGGTGCGCCTGCTGGTCGACGATCGCGCGGACCGAGAGCCAGGGATGACTCTGCTGGAGCTGGAGCAGGGTGTCGATGTCGTACAGGTCGTGGTCGGTCCGGGCGCCGTAGAACACCTCGACCGGGCGGCGGGAGCCGCGGTCGGCGATGTCCTCGACCAGTGCCTTGATGGGGGCGATGCCGGTGCCGCCGCCCAGGCAGAGCAGTCCGTTGTCCCTGCTGTGGTCGACGGTCATCGAGCCGGCGGCCGGGCCGAGCCGGATGACGTCACCGGGGCGGGCGCGGTGCACCAGCGCGTTGGAGACCCAGCCCGCCGGGACGGCCTTCACATGGAACGTCAGCAGCCCGTCCGAACGGGGTGCGGAGGCGAAGGAGTAGTGCCGCCAGACCCGAGGCCACCACGGTGTCTCCAGGCTCGTGTACTGCCCGGCGAGGAAGGGGTACGGCTGGTTCGGGCGGACCGTGACCACCGCGACGTCCGCGGTCCGGAGGTCGTGCGTGACGACCTCCGCGTGCCACCAGGCCGGCGCGCGGAGCTCGTCCGCTGCCGCCGCGTCGATCATCACCTGGGACATCGTGGTGTACGCCCGTACCCAGGCTGCCTCCGTCTCCGGGTCCCAGATGGCCGAGGCGTATTTGCTGAGGGCGCCGATGAGGCACTCGCCGACGGCCGGGTAGTGCCCGGCGTGGGTGCCGTACTTGCGGTGGCCGCGGCCCAGGTTCTGGAGGTACTCGACCAGGACCGGCGTGTTGTCGATGTGCTCGGCCGCGGTGAGCAGCGCCTTCAGCAGCCGGTCCCGCTGGGTGTCCATGGCGGCAGGGAACAGGGAACGCAGTTCTGGGTGGCGGACGAAGAGCAGCGCGTAGAAGTACGAGGTCACCTTGTCGGCCATCGGACCGACCTCGGTCATCGTCCCGCGGATCCGGAGCGCGTCCGGGGAGGCACCGGGAGGTGGCAGTGCGCTGCGCTGAGGGGGGACGCGTCGGTCGAAGGCGTCGGGCGCGGACTGCTCGGCCGGAGGCACGAAGGACCGGGGCGCCGCGTGCTGGCCGGTCGGCGGCAGCTGGGCGGCTTCCTGGGGGCGGGACGGCTCCTGTGCCGGCGGTATTCGCCCCGGGGGCTGCGCGGGCGCGGGACGCGGGCCCTGGGACGCCTCCTGCTGACCACCCGGCGCGACCGGCGGCTCGGCGGAGGGCTCGCCCGGGGGCCTGCTGGGGGCTGACGTGAACCAGCTGCCCCCGCCGGCCCCCTCGTTGCCCGCCGACGTGGTGGTCGGAGCGTCCATGGTGTGCCTCGCCTCGAACATCTTTCGGTCGGTCTGCGCACCTCCTCGCTCGGAAGGTGCCTGCTTGCCCCCGTTGACGGCTAGTTCTTCCCGGTCGGGCCCGCGGCCGACACGGCCACATTGAACCCGTGCTTCCCTCGCGTACGGACAAGTAAGGCGAGAGTGTGACAAGGGCCGCAGTCGCTCCCCCGGAGCGGCTCGCCCCGGACATGAACCGGAGTCGACCCTACCGGCCGTCGCCCCGCACACAAGTCCCCCCTGCCCCCGCCGCCGATCCGGCAACGGGCGAAGCATCGATTCCCTCAATTACCGGGCGGCACAAGCCATTTCATAGGCATCCCATAGATCCCGGCCCGTGTAGGAGTACGTCGCCAGACCGGCGAGATGTCCGTCCGCGTTGACCGCCACGGACACCGGGACCACGGCGAACAGATCCCGGTCCGACATCGAGTCGCCGTAGGCCACGCAGTCCGCCCGGTCCACCCCGAAGCGCTCGCACAGGCGGTCCGCGATGGTCACCTTGGCCGCGGCCGTGAGGACGCCCGCCGGATCCAGCGGCTCGACGAACGGCACCGCCGGGAAGCGGGACCCGAAGGCGGCATGGGCTCCCCAGCCCAGCAGCCGCTCCACGAAGAACGAGGGCGAGAGCGAGACCACCGCGCAGTAGTCGCCCGCTTCCCTGATCTCGGCCCAGACCTCCCGGATCCGGGCCAGCCAGGGTGCGCCGTCGAATGCCGTGGTCACCTGTGCGTCGGTCAGCTCCGCCCACAGGGCGTACACCCGGTCCGCGTACTCCGGCGGAGTTATCCGTCCCTCGGTGATCGCGCGGTCGAGTTCCACCGTCTCGGCTTCCAGGCCGAGTTGACGGGAGATCTCGACGGGCGCGGAAGTGCCGTGCAACAACGTGCCGTCAAGATCGAAGAGATGAAGTCTCGCCATGGGCCCGAGGCTACTGGGGAGCGATCGCATTTCCCCGGGGTGGGCGCGGACGGCGATCACGGGCAGGTGCACGGCGGCTGGAGGGTCATGTTTCACGTGAAACGTCTCGCGTCTGTCCTGGGCCTGTGCTGCCGGCTACGGCATGGCCAAAAGCGTGTGCGTCTCCCTTGAAACAGGTGGACGACGAGGGCGCGGGTCGGCAAGCCTGACCTGCGTGCCAACTCCTTCCGTCGCTGCTCTGCCCATTCGCCGACTGACGCCGCGCGATCTCACCGCCTGCGCCGACTTGTCCGAGGACCGGGGGTGGCCGCGTGAGGAACACAAGTGGCGCCTGCTCCTCACCGCCGGGAAGGGCTACGGCATCGACGACCCCGCCGGGGGCCTGGTCGCCGCCTGCGTGATCACGGAGTACGGCCCGGGGGAACGCCCTGAACTCGGCGCGATCGGCATGGTCCTGGTTGCCGAGCGGCATTCCCGGCAGGGCGTCGGGCGCCGGCTGATACGGCACATCGTCTCGGCTGCGGGAACGACTCCCCTGACCCTGTACGCGACGCCGTACGGCCGTCCGCTCTACGAGGAGCTGGGGTTCAAGACCGCGGGACGCTCGGAGATGCTGTCCGGTCTCTTCACAGCGGGCGGGTCCGAGCCGCGGGTGGCGACACGGGCCGCCACCGCCGAGGACCTCGGTGCCATCCTCCGGCTGGACGAGGAGGTGTTCGGCGCCGACCGCACCCCGCTCATCACGCGGCTGCCCGCGTTCTCGGACCAGTTGCGCGTCGCCGTGGACGACGGCCGGGTCGTGGGATACGCGGCTGCCTGGCCCAACATGGACACCCATGTCGTCGGCCCGCTGATCGCCGACGACACGGAGACGGCGAAGTCCCTCATCGCCTCGCTCGCCGCCCGCACCGACCGGCCGCTCCGCACCGACATCGACGTCCGGCACGAGCAGCTGCGGGCCTGGGCGAAGGAGCGGGGGCTGGCTTCCGTCGCCATGAACACCGTCATGGCCTACGGCGTCACGGAGCCGCCGGGAGACTGGAGCCGGCGCTTCGCACCGCTGACGGTGGCGGCGGGCTGAGGCGTCCACGGCACGGCGAACGCCGGCTCTCCTCCGGGGAGCCGGCGTTCCGCGCTGAGGGGGGTGCGATCAGACCAGTGCCTGGACGGCGGTGGTGGCGAAGCCGTGGTCCTGGTCGGGCGCGCCGCCGCCGACGCCGATGGCCCCGATCAGCCGGCCGTCGCGCTGGACGGGGACACCGCCCGCGATGAACAGCAGCGGCCGGTCGAGCGCCGTGGGCAGGGTGTGGAAGAGGCCGCCGGGCTGGACGGCGTCGACGAGGTCGGCGGTGGGGGTGTTCAGCTGAAGCGCCGTGTAGGCCTTGCGGGTGCTGGTCTCGCCGGAGATCAGCACGGCGCGGTCGTCCCTCCGGAAGGCCAGCAGGTGGCCTCCGGCGTCCAGCACGGTGACGCTGACGGTGACCCCGGCGGCCTCGGCGGCACGGCTGGCCTCGGTGATCAGGAACTCGGCGTCCTGGAGGGTGAGGGGGGCGACGGCGGTGGTGCTCATGGTTCTCCTTGGATGGTGCTGACGTGCGGTGAGAGGCACGGAGGGTTCAGTGGTGGATCGGCGTCCGCCGCTCGGCGGGCGTGCCGCCGGTGGCCACGGCGCTCGGGGCGCTGTCCCGGCGCTCCAGCGCGGCCGACAGGAAGGCGAGGAGGAGGGCCGACGCGGCGAGGGCGGCGCCGACCCAGTTGGGGGAGGTGTAGCCGAAGCCGGCCGCGATCACCATGCCGCCGAGCCAGGCGGACAGCGCGTTGCCGAGGTTGAAGGCGCCGATGTTCACGGCCGAGGCCAGGGTGGGGGCGCCGTGCGCCTGGTCGAGGACGCGCTTCTGCAGCGGCGGGACGGTGGCGAAGCCCAGGGCGCCGATCAGGGTGATGGTCACGGCGGCCGCGATCTCGTTGTGCGCGGTGAGCGTGAAGAGGGCGAGGACCAGGGCCAGGGCGCCCAGGGACACGTACAGCATGGGCATCAGGGCGCGGTCGGCGAACTTCCCGCCGATGAGGTTGCCGCCGACCATGCCGAGGCCGAAGAGGACCAGCAGCCAGGTGACGGAGCTGTCGGCGAAGCCGGCGACATGGGTCATCATCGGCGCGATGTAGGTGATGGCGGCGAAGACCCCGCCGAAGCCGAGGACGGTCATCGCCATGGCGAGCAGGACCTGGGTGTTCTTGAACGCCGCCAGTTCGTGCCGCAGGCGCACGCCTTCTGGCTTGGGCAGCTCGGGGACCAGCTTGGCGATCCCGGCCAGGCCGACGACACCGAGGGCGGCGACGACGGCGAAGGTGACGCGCCAGCCGACGTGCTGTCCGACCAGGGTTCCGAGCGGGACGCCGATCACGTTCGCCACGGTGAGGCCGGTGAACATCATCGCGATGGCCCCGGCCTTCTTGCTGGGGGCGACCAGCTCGGCGGCCACGACGGAGCCGATGCCGAAGAAGGCGCCATGGGCGAGGGAGGCGACCACCCGGCCGATCAGCATGACGCTGAAGGAGGGCGCCACGGCGGACAGCAGATTGCCCGCGATGAACAGGCCCATCAGCAGCATCAGCATCCGCTTGCGCGGGATCTTGGTGCCCAGGACGGTCATCAGCGGAGCGCCGATCACCACTCCGAGCGCGTAGCCGGTGACCAACAGGCCGGCCGTGGGGATGGAGACCCCGAAGTCGCCCGCGACCTCGGGCAGCAGGCCCATGATCACGAACTCGGTCGTTCCGATTCCGAAGGCCCCGATCGCGAGGGCCAGAAGCGCGAGAGGCATGGGGGACAACCTTCCCAGACGATTGCAGGTGCGCTTTGCCTTCGTTCACAATAGTTGCAGGCGCGGGCTATATGCAAGCGAGGGATATTGCGAACCTGCTCTATCCTTGATTCAGCCGCTCCTGGACGGAGGAACACGCCAATGACAGCGACGGACCCCGCGCTCACCGCTCTCGCTCAGGGCTGGTGCGCCCTCTCCCTGCTGCACGGGAGGATCGAGACGCACATCGAGCGCGCCCTGCAGGCGCAGCACGATCTGAGCGTGCGCGAGTACTCCCTGCTCGACGTCCTCAGCCGGCAGCACGACGACGAAGGGGGCCATCTGCAGATGAAGCAGGTCGCCGACGCGGTCGTCCTCAGCCAGAGCGCCACCACCCGGCTGGTGACGCGCCTCGAGGACCGCGGTCTCCTGGAGCGCTACCTCTGCCCGACCGACCGGCGCGGTATCTACACGAACGTCACCGAGGCGGGAGTACGGCTGCTGGAAGAGGCTCGCCCGACCAATGACCTCGCGCTGCGCGAGGCCCTGGACGAGGCGGCCAGGAACCCCGAGCTGGCTCCCCTGGTCCGGGTCGTGGAATCGCTGAACGTGCCCGCATAGGCTGCGAGCATGGGAGATCTTGAAATACGCGCCGCGGTCGCCGAGGACATCCCGGCCATCGTCGGCATGCTCGCCGACGACCCACTGGGCACCCGGCGTGAGTCACCGGACGACCTGGCGCCCTATCTGAGCGCCCTGGAGCGGCTCAGCGCCGATCCCCACCAGCGGCTGGTCGTCGCCGTGCGCGAGGGCCGGGTCGTCGGCACCCTCCAGCTCTCGATCATCCCGGGGCTGTCGAGGCGCGGGGCCACCCGGTCGATCATCGAGGCCGTGCGCATTCACGCCGACGAGCGCGGCGGCGGGCTGGGCACCCGGTTCATCGAGTGGGCGATCGACGCATCTCGCCGTGAGGGCTGCCAGTTGGTACAGCTGACGTCGGACCAGTCCCGGACCGACGCCCACCGCTTCTACGAGCGGCTCGGCTTCACGGCTTCGCACGTGGGCTTCAAGCTGGAGATCTGAACGAGGGTGGGGGGGGGGGGGGGGGGGGGGGGAAACCACCCCCCCCCCCCCCCCGCCCCCGCCGCCCCCCCCCCCCCCCCCCCCCGGGGGCCCCCCCCCCGGCCCGCGCGACGCCGCCCCGGTCAGCTGC
>NZ_JBICZD010000002.1:0-836653 GCF_043201555.1 Streptomyces sp. NPDC048288 | reverse complement strand
CCCCGGTTTTGAGGTGGGGCTGTGGTGCGGGGGTGCGCTGGTGGTTAGTTGTGTGGCTTTGTGAGGGGGGGGGGGGGGGGGGGGTTTTCAACCCCCCCCCCCCCCCCCCCACCCTCGTCGACCGTCAGCCGATCCCCCGCCACCCCTCGGGGTCCACTCCGCCGGGCACGGAAGACGCGTCCTCGTACGGCTGACGGGTGAACACGAACGATCCGAGGTCCAGGTGGCTCACGCTGCCGTCCGGGCGCCGTACGGGCCGTAGAAGCTCTCCGGCGTAGTACCCCTCCAGACCGGTCCAGGTGCCGTCGCCCTCGGCCCGGAAGCGCGCACGGCGGCCGGCGCCCGACAGCGGGCCCAGCGACACCTGCCCGTCGGCCGTCACCCGCAGCACGAAGGCATGGGTGCCCCAGTACCACTGGCCCGCCAACTCCAGGGCGGACGGGTCGACCTGGGCCAGCGGGCGCCAGGGCTCGGGGATGCGTGGCTCGGCCTCCGCGACGATACGGACGAGGTCGGCGCCGACGGAGGACAGCAGCGGGCCGGAGGTGCAGTTCGCCAGGGCCACGGCCGCCACATCGTCGTCCACGCTGATGGTGAGGTTGGCCAGGAAGCCGGGCAGTGAGCCGGAGTGCCCGACGAGCAGCCTGCCGTCCCGGCGCTGGATCTGCAGGCCGAGGCCATAGGTGGCGCCGTCCAGAACATCGGCGGGCTCGGCGGGGGCCGCCGGGGTGCGCATCTCCCGCACCGACTCGGCACTCAGCACCCGGTCGTCGCCGGCCGCCAGGAACACGGCGAAGCGGGCCAGATCGCCGGTGGTCGACCAGAGCTGCCCCGCGGGCGCCATCCGGCCGAGGTCCTCCAGCGGCTCCGGGAGCATCGCGTCGGCCCAGGGGTGCACCGCCCAGCCGCCGGCGTGCGGCGCCTGCGGCTGGGCGCTCGTGCGGCCCAGGCCCAGCGGTTCGAGCACCTCCCGCCGGAGCACCTCCTCCCAGGGGGCACCGCGGAGCTCCTCGACCAGCGCGCCGAGCAGGGTGTAGCCGGGGTTGGAGTAGTGGAACCGGCGGCCGGCAGGGTGCAGGAGGGGCTGTTCGCCGAGGACATCGCTCAGCTCCGGCCGCAGCGAGCCCGGGGTGCGCTCCCACCACGGCGCGGGCGACTCGGCGGCCAGCCCGCCGGTGTGCGCGAGGAGTTCGGCGATGGTCGCCTCCCCCGCGCCGGTGCCCGGCAGGTGCTTCTCCAGCGGATCGCCGAGGTCGAGCAGCCCCTCGTCGCGCAGCCGGAGCACCAGAACGGCCGTGAAGGTCTTGGTGATCGAGCCGATCCGGTACTGCACGTTCTGGTCCGGTCCGTGCCCGTCCACCGAGGTCCGCGCCCCGTGCCAGACGGCCCGCCCGCCCCGCACGACCGCCGCCACCAGTGACGGCGCCCGTCCTTCGGCCTGGGCCACGGCGATGCGATGCAGCAGCGCCCGTCGGGTCGCGGGGAGCAGCTCTTCCTGGGATGTCGTCATGGGCCCAGTCCACCCGGTGGGCGGACCGGCGTCGAGTTCATTTCGACGGCGGTGGCCAGGCGGCGTCGGCCGACCGCCGGCGAGCGGTGATCCCGGCGAGGATGAGGTCGATGCCCGCGACGAACTCGGCTCGGTCGTCATGCTCGCGCAACTGGCCGGCGATGTTCCGGGTGAACCCGTACTGGTCGGGGTCGAGCTGTGCCCACTCGGTCGCCACGGCGTCGAGGAAGTCGGTGCGGTTCGTGTCCGGCCGGAGCGTCAGGGTGTTGACGGCGTTCTGGCCCGCGACACCGAGGATGTAGTTCAGCAACGCGGACGCCGCGGTGAACTGGGCGGCCTCGGGCACCTGGAGCGCCTGCACCTGCCGTCCGATGCGTTCGAAGACGCCCAGCATCGGCGACTGCCACGAGGTGCGGGCAAGCTGTGCGCCGACCCACGGGTGGGCGTCGATCGCGTCGAACACCCCGAGCGCCAGGTCGCGGATCGCCTCCTGGGGCGTCGCGTCGGTGGCGTCGTCGGCGATCGTGGCGACGACGGCCTCGGTGGCGGCGGCCAGGAGTTCGGCCTTGCCCGTGACGTGCCAGTAGATCGCCCCCGGGCCGGTCGCGAGGTGTTCCGCCAGCACCCGGAAGGTGAGACCGCTCTCGCCCACGGTGTCGAGGAGTTCGACGGCCGCGCCGACGATGCGCTCGCGGGAGAGCGGTTCCTGCCGTCGTTCCGGACGACGCGCCTTCGTTGCCATGCGGCCATTCTAGGCACCGTGGAACACCGTTCCACCTTGACAAGCTCTGGAACCTCGTTCCATCGTGGATGCGCTGGAACACCGTTCCAGGGGCCTGGCGCCCGCCCGGCCGTCCATGGTCAGGAAGGAACCACCATGACCACTCCGGTCACGATCATCGGCGCGGGACTCGGAGGACTGACACTCGCCCGGGTCCTGCACCTCCACGGCATCCCGGCCACCGTCTACGAGGCGGACCCCTCCCCGGCGGCCCGTGCGCAGGGCGGGATGCTCGACATCCACGACCACAACGGGCAGGTCGCCCTGCGGGCCGCCGGTCTGATGGAGGAATTCCGCGGCATCGTCCTGGAGGGCCGCCAGGCGATGCGGATCCTGGACCGGGACGGGACGGTCCTGCACGAGGAGGCCGACGACGGCACGGGCGGCCGCCCCGAAGCCCTGCGCGGCGAACTGCGGCGAATCCTGCTCGCCTCGCTCCCGGCCGACACCGTCCGCTGGGGCCACCGGGTCACCGGCACCCGCTCCCTCGGCGCGGGCCGGCACGAGGTGACCTTCGAGAACGGCACCACCGTCGACACGGAACTCCTGGTCGGCGCGGACGGCGCGTGGTCAAGGGTCCGGCCGCTGCTGTCCACCGCCACCCCCCGGTACGCCGGCAGGTCCTCCGTGGAGACCTACCTGTTCGACGGCGACACCCGGCACCCCGCCGGCGCGAAGGCCGTCGGCGGCGGGGCGCTCTTCGCACTCGCGCCGAGGAAGGGCATCCTGGCACACCGGGAGAGCGGCGGCACCCTGCACGCCTACGTGGCGCTGTGCAAGCCGCTGGACTGGTTCGACGCCATCGACTTCGGCGACACCGCCTCGGCCACGGCGCGGATCGCCGCGGAGTTCGACGGCTGGGCGCCGGAACTCACCGCCCTGATCACCGACACCGACACTCCGCCGCGGCTGCGTCCGCACCACGCCCTGCCCACCGAACACCGCTGGGAGCGGGTGCCCGGGGTGACCCTCATCGGCGACGCCGCCCACCTCACCGCCCCCAACGGTGAGGGCGCCAACCTCGCCATGCTCGACGGCGCCGAACTCGGCCAGGCCCTCGCCGCACACCCCGACGACGTCGAGACCGCCCTCGCCGAGTTCGAGCAGGCCATGTTCCCGCGCAGCGCCGCGGCCGCCGTCGAGGGCGACGACCTCCACGAGGTCCTCCTCGGCGTCGGCGCCCCGCACCACTTCGTCAGCCTCTTCACCGGCCACGGGCAGGCCGGCTGAGCGACGGCGCCGAGCGGCCGAGGCGGAGCGGCCGAGGCGGAGCGGGATCAGGTCTGCGCCATGTCCACGAAACGGGAGTAGTGGCCCTGGAAGGCCACGGTGATCGTCGCCGTCGGGCCGTTTCGGTGCTTGCCGACAATGATGTCCGCCTCGCCCGCGCGCGGTGACTCCTTCTCGTAGGCGTCCTCGCGGTGGAGCAGGATGACCATGTCCGCGTCCTGCTCGATGGAGCCGGACTCACGCAGGTCGGACACCATCGGCTTCTTGTCGGTGCGCTGCTCGGGTCCACGGTTCAGCTGCGAGAGCGCGATCACCGGGACCTCCAGCTCCTTGGCCAGCAGCTTGAGGTTTCGGGACATGTCCGAGACCTCCTGCTGACGGCTCTCGGAGCGCTTGCCGCCGGACTGCATCAGCTGCAGATAGTCGATGATCACGAGCTTGATGTCGTTGCGCTGCTTGAGCCGGCGGCACTTGGCGCGGATCTCCATCATCGACAGGTTCGGCGAGTCGTCGATGTAGAGCGGGGCGGCCGAGACGTCCGGCATCCGGCGGGCCAGCCGGGTCCAGTCCTCGTCGGTCATCGTGCCGGAGCGCATGTGGTGCAGGGCGACCCGGGCCTCGGCGGACAGCAGACGCATCGCGATCTCGTTGCGGCCCATTTCGAGGGAGAAGATGACGCTGGGCAGGTTGTTCTTGATGGAGGCGGCCCGCGCGAAGTCCAGCGCGAGGGTCGACTTGCCCATGGCGGGACGCGCGGCGATGACGATCATCTGGCCCGGGTGCAGGCCGTTGGTGAGCGAGTCCAGGTCCGTGAAGCCGGTGGGCACGCCGGTCATCTCGCCGGTGCGGGAGCCGATCGCCTCGATCTCGTCGAGGGCGCCCTCCATGATGTCGCCGAGCGGCAGGTAGTCCTCACTGGTCCGCTGCTCGGTGACGGCGTAGATCTCCGCCTGGGCGCTGTTGACGATCTCGTCGATGTCGCCGTCGGCCGCGTATCCCATCTGCGTGATGCGCGTGCCGGCCTCGACCAGGCGGCGCAGCACGGCCCGCTCGTGGACGATCTCCGCGTAGTACTCGGCGTTCGCCGCCGTCGGCACCGTCTGGACGAGGGTGTGCAGATAGGAGGCGCCGCCGACCTTGTTGATCTCGCCGCGCTTGGTGAGCTCGGCGGCGATGGTGATGGGGTCGGCCGGCTCGCCCTTGGCGTAGACGTCGAGGATCGCCTGGTAGATCGTCTCGTGCGCGGGCTTGTAGAAGTCGTGGCCCTTGAGGATCTCGACGACGTCGGCGATGGCGTCCT
This sequence comes from Streptomyces sp. NPDC048288, assembly GCF_043201555.1. Lineage (NCBI taxonomy): Bacteria > Bacillati > Actinomycetota > Actinomycetes > Kitasatosporales > Streptomycetaceae > Streptomyces > Streptomyces sp. NPDC048288. Next base: position 831,832 of record NZ_JBICZD010000002.1, on the reverse strand, counting down.
TCGAGAGCAGCATGCCGCCGAGCACGGACTGTTCGGCGTCCAGGTCCTGCGGGGGAACCCGTTCGAAGGTGGCGCCCCCCTCCCAGTCGCCGTCCTCCCGGCCCCGGTCGTGCCGGTCGTCCCGGCCTCGGCCGCCCTCACCGCGACGGCGGGAGGCGGGCAGACGATCACTGGGACCGGCTTCGGCCCACGGATCGTCCAAGGGCTCGGAAATGCTCACCGAGCCACCTCCTCCCGTCCGCCCGGCGGACCTCGCCGTGTCCTCTTTTCTACGGCACGGCACTGACAACTGGGTCGCCTTGTTCCGGTTCTGGACGCGTCGGTTTTGTGAGGTTTCCGAGGCCGTGAGAAGGAGTGGGCGCCGGACCACGTTAGGCCCGCGGGCACCGTCAGCCAATCTGGTTATCCACAGGCCATGTGGACGACGGCCCGTATGCTGTGGAGAACCCGCCAAAACCTGTGCACGACACGGTGGACAGCCCTGTGAACAAGCCCTCGATCTCCCGCCACGAGCTGCCCTGACCTGCACCTTTGCCATCCACCGGCTGTGCAGAAGAAAAACTTTCCCAGTCGGACCAAGATCGCTTCGAACGGCGCGCGAAAGCACGGCCCCTACACACATCAGTAAGGGGCATTGGGTAATTGCATCTCTTACCTGTGGACGATTAGATTAGCGCCCATGCCACAGGCTCCCGCGATCCCCCAGGCCACTCGACGGCGGCACGACCGAGAGATCGTCACGCTGGCCGTCCCGGCCTTCGGCGCACTCGTCGCCGAGCCGCTTTTCGTCATGGCCGACAGCGCGATCGTCGGCCATCTCGGTACCGCGCAGCTCGCCGGTCTCGGGGTCGCCTCGGCCCTCCTCACCACCGCGGTGAGCGTCTTCGTCTTCCTCGCGTACGCCACCACGGCGGCCGTCGCCCGCCGAGTCGGTGCCGGCGATCTCCAGGCGGCGATCCGCCAGGGCATGGACGGCATCTGGCTGGCGCTGCTGCTCGGCGCCGGCGTCATCGCCGTCGTCCTGCCCCTGGCCCCCGGCATCGTGGAGCTCTTCGGCGCGTCAGCCACCGCGGCCCCCTATGCGACGACCTATCTGCGGATCTCCTCCCTCGGCATCCCGGCCATGCTGGTGGTGCTCGCCGCCACCGGCGTCCTGCGCGGCCTGCAGAACACCCGGACCCCGCTGTATGTCGCCGTCGCGGGCTTCGTCGCCAACGCCGGACTCAACGCGGGGCTCGTCTACGGAGCCGGACTGGGCATCGCCGGCTCCGCCTGGGGCACCGTCATCGCCCAGTGCGCGATGGCGGCGGTCTATCTGGTCGTCGTGGTCCGTGGCGCCCGCAGGCACGGAGCGTCCCTGCGCCCCGACGTGGCCGGGATCCGGGCCTCGGCACAGGCCGGCGTGCCGCTGCTCGTCCGGACGCTCTCCCTGCGAGCCATCCTCATGATCGCCACGGCGGTGGCGGCCCGGCTGGGCGATGCCGACATCGCCGCCCACCAGATCGTGCTGTCGCTGTGGAGCCTGCTGGCCTTCGCGCTGGACGCGATCGCGATCGCCGGACAGTCCATCATCGGCCGCTACCTCGGTGCGGAAGACACCGAGGGCGCCCGCGAGGCCTGCCGGCGCATGGTCCAGTGGGGCATCGCCACCGGAGTGGCTCTGGGCCTGCTGGTGGTGGCCGCCCGACCGCTCTTCCTCCCGCTGTTCACCAGCGACCCCGCCGTGACGGACACCGCACTGCCCGCGCTGCTCATCGTGGCGGTCTCCCAGCCGATCTCCGGCGTGGTGTTCGTCCTCGACGGAGTCCTCATGGGGGCCGGAGACGGACCGTATCTCGCCGGCGCCATGGTCGTGACTCTTGCGGTCTTCACGCCGGTGGCGCTGCTCGTTCCCGTCCTCGGCGGTGGGCTCACCGCCCTCTGGGGCGCCATGACGCTGATGATGGCCGTGCGGATGGCCACCCTGTGGCTGCGGGCCCGCTCGGGCCGGTGGATCGTGACAGGCGCAACGCGCTGACCGATGCGTCCAGTCGGCGGTTTCACGTGAAACAACGCGGGCTGTCACGTTTCACGTGAAACACCCTCGGTTCCACACCGCCATGGACAGGCCACCACCACACCGCCATGGGCCAAGCAAAAGGGGCCGCACCCATGAAGGGTGCGGCCCCTTTCAGTTACTGCTCAAGCCGAGCGCAGCGTCAGGCCGCGACGACCTCGATGCTGACCGTGGCGGCAACCTCGGGGTGCAGACGCACGGACGTCGCGTGGGCGCCCAGGGTCTTGATCGCCGAGGAGACCTCGATGCGGCGCTTGTCGACCTCGGGGCCACCGGCAGCCTTGATCGCCGAAGCGATGTCGGCCTGGGTGACGGAACCGAAGAGGCGACCGGCGTCGCCGGCACGCACGGCCAGGCGAACCTTGACGCCCTCGAGCTGGGCCTTCACCTGGTTGGCCTGCTCGATGGTCTGGATCTCGTGGATCTTGCGAGCACGACGGATCTGCTCGACGTCCTTCTCGCCACCCTTGGTCCAGCGGATAGCGAACTTCCGCGGGATCAGGTAGTTGCGAGCGTAGCCGTCCTTGACGTCGACGACGTCGCCGGCCGCACCGAGGCCAGAGACCTCGTGGGTGAGGATGATCTTCATGTTTCGGTCACCCTTCCCTTAGCGCGCGGTGGACGTGTAGGGCAGCAGCGCCATCTCACGGCTGTTCTTGACGGCCGTGGCGACGTCACGCTGGTGCTGCGTGCAGTTGCCGGTCACGCGGCGGGCACGGATCTTGCCGCGGTCGGAAATGAACTTCCGCAGCATGTTCGTGTCCTTGTAGTCCACGTACTGGACCTTGTCCTTGCAGAAAGCGCAGACCTTCTTCTTAGGCTTGCGCACAGGCGGCTTCGCCATGGTGTTTCTCCTGTGTGATCAAGAAGTGGGGATGCGAGCCCTTGGCTCTTCGGGCCTGTGGCCCTTAGAACGGGGGCTCGTCCGAGTAGCCGCCGCCGCTGCCGCCGGAGTTGCCGGAGCCGCCGCCCCAACCGCCGCCGCCCTGGTTGCCGCCGCCGGCGGGAGCGCCGGAGGCCCAGGGGTCGTCGTTGGGAGCGCCGCCCTGCTGGCCGCCACCGGGGCCGCCGCCCCAGCCGCCGCCACCCTGGCCGCCACCGCCGCCGTAACCGCCCTGGCCACCGCGACCGCCCTGACCGCCAGCGGTCTTGGTGACCTTGGCCGTGGCGCTTCGCAGGCTGGCGCCGACTTCCTCGACGTCCAGTTCGTAGACCGTGCGCTTGACACCCTCACGGTCCTCGTAGGACCGCTGCTTCAGTCGGCCCTGCACGATGACGCGCATGCCTCGCTGGAGCGACTCGGCGACGTTCTCCGCCGCCTGCCGCCAGACCGAGCAGGTGAGGAAGAGGCTTTCGCCGTCCTTCCACTCGTTCGTCTGGCGGTCGAAGGTGCGGGGAGTGGACGCGACGCGGAACTTCGCGACCGCCGCACCGGACGGGGTGAAGCGCAGCTCGGGGTCGTCGACAAGATTGCCGACGACCGTGATGACGGTCTCGCCTGCCATGGGGAACCTCTCGGCGGGTTTGCTGCTGGCTGCTTGTTGCTACTCGAAACCCGAGATCAGCTGAGCGGGAAGCTCAGTGGGTCTCGGGGCGGAGGACCTTGGTCCGGAGGACCGACTCGTTCAGGTTCATCTGGCGGTCGAGCTCCTTCACGACCACAGGCTCGGCCTGCAGGTCGATGACCGAGTAGATGCCCTCGGGCTTCTTCTTGATCTCGTACGAGAGACGACGACGGCCCCAGGTGTCGACCTTCTCCACCTTGCCGTTGCCCTCACGGACGACGGAGAGGAAGTTCTCGATCAGGGGGGCGACAGCGCGCTCCTCCAGATCGGGGTCGAGGATGACCATCACCTCGTAGTGACGCATGTGGAACCCACCTCCTTTGGACTCAGCGGCCACGGTCGTTCCGTGGCAGGAGGGTTGTGATGCGTACGCAACGGTATCGGCCGCCACTGACATTCGGGGGGTTCCCTCGGGATCCCCGGCCGCGGCCTGGGCAGACACCGGTGCAGACGGTACAGAGTACCCGCACACGTGCTTCCGGTTGAAATCCGGTGGCCGGGCCCCTCAATCTGTACACATCGGGTGTGTACGGCGCTACGATGCGCCGCCTTCCGCAGGAGGTGCCCTATGGCACAGGCATTGCGACCCAACACCGCCGGATCCCTGTTCGCCACAGACGGCAAGCCCCATCCGCTCCAGGACTCACTGATGGCAGTGACGCTGGTGCTCGGGCTGGTCGCCTTCTTCACCTCGTTCTTCCACAGCCTGCACCTGCTCAGCTCCTGGACCGGCCTGATCGGCATCCTCACCGGTCTGTACGGGCAGTGGATCTCGATCACCACGCGCGAGCGCTTCGGTCTGATCCTGGGTCTCGGTGCCGCGGGCGTCGGTTTCTTCATCGGTATGGCGCACGGCGGGCTGTTCGGGTAGCCGTCCGGCACCTCCCGCAGCACAGCGGAACGTCCCGGCCTTTCGAGGGCCGGGACGTTGGTGCCGTACGCCCGGTCGGGCCGCGAGCCAGGCGCAGTAGGCTTCGGCGCGAGAGCCGGAGCCCCTGTACCCATGGGGACACACCAGCCCGAGGAGCGCCCCGACATGAGCCTGACCCTGAGGACCATCAGCCGCGAACAGCATCTGGCCTACATCCAGAGCCTGCCGGCGGCTAGCCACATGCAGGTCCCGGCCTGGGCCGATGTCAAGGCGGAGTGGCGTTCGGAGAACCTCGGCTGGTTCGACGAGCGCACCGGCGAGATGGTCGGCGCCGGCCTGGTGCTGTACCGCCAGCTGCCCAAGATCAAGCGCTACCTCGCCTATCTGCCCGAGGGCCCGGTCATCAACTGGTTCGCGCCGAATCTCGACGAGTGGATCCAGCCGATGCTGGCCCACCTCAAGCAGCAGGGCGCGTTCTCGGTGAAGATGGGCCCGCCGGTGATCATCCGGCGCTGGGAGGCCAACTCCATCAAGGCCGGTATCCAGAACCCGGACGTGAAGCGGCTGCGCGACATCGAGGCCGACTTCATCGAGCCGCGCGCCTTCGAGGTGGCCGACAAGCTGCGCCGGATGGGCTGGCAGCAGGGCGAGGACGGCGGCGCCGGCTTCGGCGACGTCCAGCCGCGCTACGTCTACCAGGTGCCGCTGGCCAACCGTTCCCTGGAAGACGTCCACAAGAACTTCAACCAGCTGTGGCGACGCAACATCAAGAAGGCCGAGAAGGCCGGCGTCGAGGTCGTCCAGGGCGGCTACCAGGACCTCGCGGAATGGCAGCGGCTGTACGAGATCACGGCTGTGCGCGACCACTTCCGGCCGCGCCCGCTGTCGTACTTCCAGCGCATGTGGACGGCCCTCAACACCGAGGACCCGAACCGGATGCGGCTGTACTTCGCCCGGCACAACGGGGTGAACCTGTCCGCGGCGACCATGCTGATCGTCGGCGGGCACGTCTGGTACTCCTACGGCGCCTCGGACAACATCGGCCGCGAGGTGCGGCCCTCCAACGCCATGCAGTGGCGGATGCTGCGCGACGCCTACGCGCTCGGCGCCACCGTCTACGACCTGCGCGGCATCTCGGACTCGCTGGACGAGACGGACCACCTCTTCGGCCTGATCCAGTTCAAGGTGGGCACGGGCGGCCAGGCCGCCGAGTACCTCGGCGAGTGGGACTTCCCGCTGAACAAGCTGCTCCACAAGGCTCTCGACATCTACATGTCGCGCCGCTGACGTCACGCTCCGTGCTTCTATAGCCCTGACACACCCCAGCCATCCAGAGAGGTACCAGGTCCGGCCATGGCGCTCACGCTCTACGTCGACACCGCGCGCTGGCGGGCGCACCACAAGCACGTGCAGGAGCAGTTCCCGGGGCTGGTCCCGGTCTGCAAGGGCAACGGCTACGGCTTCGGGCACGAACGCCTGGCGGAGGAGGCCACGCGTCTGGGCTCGGACATCCTCGCCGTCGGCACGACGTACGAGGCCGCGCGCATAAAGGACTGGTTCGGCGGCGACCTGCTGGTGCTGACGCCCTACCGGCGCGGCGAGGAGCCCGTTCCGCTGCCCGACCGCGTCATCCGGTCGGTGTCCTCGATCGACGGCGTGTACGGCCTGGTGGGCGCCCGTGTGGTCATCGAGGTGATGTCCACGATGAAGCGGCACGGCATCAGCGAGCAGGACCTGCCGCAGCTGCACTCGGCCATAGAGAACGTCCGCCTGGAGGGCTTCGCCATCCATCTGCCGCTGGACCGCACCGACGGCTCGGACGCCGTCGAGGAGGTCATCGGCTGGATGGACCGGCTGCGCGCGGCCCGGCTGCCGCTGCACACCATGTTCGTCAGCCACCTCAAGGCCGACGAACTTGCCCGGCTGCAGCAGCAGTTCCCGCAGACCCGCTTCCGGGCCCGGATCGGCACCCGGCTGTGGCTGGGGGACCATGACGCCACCGAGTACCGGGGGGCCGTCCTGGACGTCAGCCGCGTCGCCAAGGGCGACCGGTTCGGCTACCGGCAGCAGAAGGCGGCCTCGGACGGCTACCTGGTGGTCGTGGCGGGCGGTACGTCGCACGGGGTGGGCCTGGAGGCCCCGAAGGCCCTGCACGGCGTCATGCCGCGCGCCAAGGGCGTCGCACGGGCCGGTCTGGCCACGGTGAACCGGAACCTTTCTCCGTTCGTCTGGGGCGGCAAGCAGCGCTGGTTCGCGGAGCCCCCGCACATGCAGGTGTCGATCCTCTTCGTGCCGATGGAGGCCCCGGAGCCCAAGGTGGGCGAGGAGCTGGTGGCCCATCTGCGGCACACCACCACCCAGTTCGACCGCATCGTGGACCGCTGACGGTCCCCGGAACGCCGAAAGGGCCGTACACGGACTCCGTGTACGGCCCTTTCTCACGGCAGGCACCAGGCTGATCGGGGCTGTTCGCTCAGAGCGAACCGTCCTCGGAGGACCGGCTTCCCCATTCCACCTGCGGCCCCTCGAAGTGGGCGGCGTGGCGCGGGGGACGGGTGGCACCGCCGAGCACGAAGACGTCCTCCGCGCCGTCCAGCACCCCGCCCGAGGGGTCGTCGTCACCGGAGCGGCGCACCACGTCCCGTTCGGGCATGAGGATGTCGCGTACGACCATCGCGCACAGGTAGAGCGTGCCCAGCAGGTGCACGGCGATCGCCCAGTGGTAGCCGTGGGTCGGCAGGCCCTTGTGGGCGTCTCCGCTGGTCGTGTACGCGAGGTACATCCAGATCCCCAGAAAGTACGCCACCTCGCACGCCTGCCAGATCAGGAAGTCCCGCCACTTGGGCCTGGCGAGGACGGCCAGCGGCACCAGCCACAGGACGTACTGCGGGGAGTAGACCTTGTTGGTGAGGATGAAGGCCGCCACCACCAGGAAGGCCAGCTGGGCGAAGCGCGGCCGGCGCGGGGCGGTCAGCGACAGGGCGGCGATGCCCACGAAGCAGAGCAGCACCAGGATCATGGCCGCGTTGTTCACGAAGCCGGTGGACGGCGGGGTGGTGGTGTTCTGTGCCCAGATCAGCCAGAAGGATCCGAAGTCGACGCCCCGCTCCTGGCTGAACGTGTAGAACTTCGACCAGCCGTCGAAGGCGAAGATCATCACCGGCAGGTTCACCACGAGCCAGGCGCCCGCCGCGCCGCCGAAGGCGACGAGGAACTCCCGCCATTTGCCAGCACGCCAGCACAGCAGGAACAGCGGCCCCAGCAGGAACACGGGATACAGCTTGGCAGCCGTGGCAAGGCCCAGGAGGACGCCGAAGGCGAGGGGACGACTCCGGGACCACATCAGCATCGCCGCGGCCGTCAGAGCGACCGCCAGGAGGTCCCAGTTGATGGTGGCGGTCAGCGCGAAGGCGGGCGCCAGCGCGACCAGCAGACCGTCCCAGGGGCGCCGGCGGTGCGTACGGACCACGCACACCGCGATGACGGCGGCGCAGACCATCAGCATCCCGGCATTGACGAACCAGTACACCTGCTCCTGGAGCTGGATGCTGCCGCTGCCCGGTGTGAGCCAGGCGGCGACCTCCATGAACACACCGGTCAGCACCGGGTATTCGAGGTAGTCCATGTCGCCCGGGAGCTTGTCGAAGTACGGCACCAGGCCGTCGGCGAAGCCCCGCCCCTGGTAGAGGTGCGGAATGTCCGAGTAGCAGGCGTGGGTGTACTGGGAACTCGCGCCGAAGAACCAGCCGCCGTTGTAGCAGGGCGCCTTCTGGATCAGGCCCAGGGCGAACATGCCGATCGCCACGAGGACCACCACCCGTAGCGGCGTCCACCAGGACGTCCCGAGCAGCGCACGCCGCCCGATGGGGCCACCGATCAGCTCACTCCCGGCGGCGGCGACCGCGTCTTCCCTGGTCGGCCGCACCGGCTCCGGCTCGCGCACGCTCACGGGCGTCGTCTCTGCACTGGGCATGGGGCCCATCCTGCCGTACCTCTCTAGGAATACGCCGAGGGCCGCCGCACCTCGTCGGGTGCGGCGGCCCATGTTTCACGTGAAACACACTACGGCGGGCGAAAAGGTCACCTACCGGTCAGGCCTCACGGCTAGCCGGTCGATCCGCCGAAGAGATTCCCTCCGCCGTTGGCATTGCCTCTGGTGTTGCCTTCGCTGGTCGTCTCCGTGGCCGACGGCGAGGACGTGGTACCGGAGGTGCTGCCGGTGTCACCGCCGTCGGTCGAGCAGTTCCAGGCGAACTGGCAGGTCTCGGTCGCACTGGGCGACGGCGAGGTGGCCGTCTCGCTGGGCGTGGCGCTCGGCGTCTCGCTGGGCGTCTCGCTCGGCGTGATGCTGATGGTCGGAGTCGGGGAGGGAGCCCCCGACTCGTCCGCGACCTCACCGATCTTGGTCGCGTCGGGGAAGCCCAGATCGTTGGTGTTCTTCAGCGCGGCCTGCATGTACTCGGTCCACACCGAGGTCGGGATGTCACCACCGTGGATGGATTCCACGCCGGCCGTACCGTTCATGGAGAGCAGTTCCGCGTCCTTCGGGTTCTCACGGAACATCGCCACCGACGTCGCCAGCTGCCGGGTGTAGCCGACGAACCAGGCCGACTTGTTGCTGTCGGTGGTACCGGTCTTGCCCGCCGCCGTACGGCCCAGGGCCTTGGCGTTGGTACCCGTACCGTTCTGGATCACGTTCTCCAGCGTGTCCGTGACGTTGTTCGCCACGTTCGAGGGCATCGCCGTGACCACCTTCGGCTTACTGAAGCCGCTCAGCGGCTGCCCGTCCAGCTTGACCGCGGTCACCGAGTACGGGTCCGTGTGCTTGCCCGAGGCGGCGAAGGTCGCATAGGCGTCGGCCATGCGGATCGCGCTCGGGGTGGAGGTACCGATGGCGAACGACGGGTTCAGGTCCTGCGACATGCTGTCGGGCAGGATTCCGGACGCCTGGGCGACGTCCCGCACCTTCGTCATCCCGACATCCACGCCGAGCTGCACGAACGGCGTGTTGATCGACTGCTCCATCGCCTTGCGCAGGGAGATGTAGCCCCAGGCGTGGTCGCTCTCGTTCCGCTGCCGGAAGATCGAGTTGTCCTTGTTCAGGTAGTACGTACCGTCGGGCCGCTGCACCTTCAGGTTGTCGTTGCCGTTGTACTTGCTCAGCGGCGACACCCCGACACCGTCGGTCTTGTAGGTCCCGTACTCCATGGCCGCGGCCAGCACGAACGGCTTCCACGTCGAACCGACGGGGACACCGGAGGTGTCGGCGTTGTTGGTGAAGTGGTTGTTCTCGTAGCCGGCGCCGCCGTACAGGGCGACGATCGCGCCGTCGTTGGGCACCACCGACGCCGCACCGAACTGGACGTACTTGTCCTTGTCCCGGTTCTTCGGATCCAGCCGCGCCTTCTGGACCTTCTGCACGGCCGCGGTCAGCGCGTTGACCTTGTCCTTCTGGAAGGTCGTGTAGATCTGGAAGCCGCCCTTGTCGAACTGCGCCTCCGTGACGTTGGAGTGCGCGAGGACGTACTTCTTGGCCGTGTCGGCGAGGTAGCTGATCTGGCCGGTCATGCCCTTGGTCGCCTTGCGGCCCTGGGGCAGCGGGTACTTCTTGGTGGCCTGCTGGTACTGGGCGTCGGTGAGGTGCTGGTCCTTGTGCATCTCTTCGAGGATCCAGGCCCAGCGTTCATGGGAGCGCTTGTAGTTGGCTTCCTTGGTGGCCGCGGGGTCGATGTCCGGGTTGCCCGCGGGGTCGTAGTAGGTCGCGCCCTTGAGCAGCGAGGCAAGGACCGCGCACTGGCTCGGGGTGAGGTCCTTCGCGTCCACGCCGTAGTAGGTCTGGGCGGCGGCCTGGATGCCGTACGCGCCACGGCCGAAGTACGAGGTGTTCAGGTAGCCCTGCAGGATCTGCTGCTTGGTGAGCTTGGTGCCCACCTTGATGGAGATGAACATCTCCTTGAACTTGCGGCTGACGGTCTGGTCCTGGCTGAGGTAGGTGTTCTTGACGAACTGCTGGGTGATCGTCGAACCACCCTGCGTCTCACCACCCCGGGCCATGTTGACCAGGGCACGGGCGATACCCATGGGGTCGACGCCCGAGTCCGAGTAGAAGCTCTTGTTCTCGGCCGAGATCACCGCGTCCTGCATGGCCTCGGGGATCTGGTCGATCGTGACGTTCTGCCGGTTCGCACCGGCGCCCGTCGCGACCATCTGATCGCCGTTGGACCAGTAGTAGACGTTGTTCTGGGACTTGGCCGCGTCGTTCTCGTTGGGGATGGTCACCATGGCGTAGCTGACGCCGACCAACGCCACCAGGCTGCCGAAGAAAGTGATGCACAGCCCGGAGACGAGCTTCCAGGAGGGGACCCAGCGGCGCCAGCCGAACCGGTTGGCTCTGGGGTAGTCGATCAGACGCTTCTTGCCCGGCGCCGACGACGCCCGGCCTCTGCCACGTCCGGGCCCGGCAGGACCTCCCGGGCCACGGTTCCCGTTGTCGGGCGCTCTGCGGCGGCCTCCAGTGTTTCTCTGCGCCGCCCGGCGTGCGTCTGCACGACTGCCGTAGGGGCGCTCTTCACCACCCGAGCCTTGGGAGTCCGACCCGTAGGAACGGGACCCATAGGAGTCGGAAGGAGACCCGGTGGCGCCTCGCGGTGCCGCACGGCGGCCGGAGGTCGGGTCGGACTGGCCGCGTCGGGCCGCGGCACGTCCGCCTCCCTGCGGCTGCGGCGGTTTGCGACGGTGCTCGCTCATCGAACGATTACTCCTCGGGCAGGCGCACCCGTGCGCGCCTGGAAACGGCGGCTGGTTTCCGGTCCCCCCGAAGTACGGATGTGGTCGGTCCTGCATTCACCCGTACTGCACCGGGGACAGGGACGCCCCCCAGGCGTCACTCGGTTCCCGGTGGTTTGCATGCCGCACAGACTACGCACCGCCAAAACCCGCCGAGCCCCGAAGTTCACACCAAATCAGGCAAGTTGCCTCCTGCGAATCGGTGATGTGATCCCGTTCACCGTCGTTCCTCTTGTCGCATGGGTCAGCCCGATCTATCGTCGGGATGTATCGAGTCGATACATCAGAGCGAGATAAGCGAGACGCGGACGAGAGGAGGCGACCATGAGCCGGCGCTCCGGCATCCTTGAGTTCGCCGTGCTCGGCCTGCTCCGCGAGTCCCCGATGCACGGCTATGAGCTGCGGAAACGGCTGAACACCTCACTGGGTGTGTTCCGTGCGTTCAGCTACGGGACGCTCTACCCCTGCCTCAAGACGCTGGTCGCCAACGGCTGGTTGATCGAGGAACCGGGAAACACCGCCGAGGACGCCCTCGCCGCGCCGCTCTCCGGCCGCCGCGCCAAGATCGTCTACCGGTTGACGGCGGAAGGTAAGGAGCATTTCGAGGAGCTCCTCTCCCAGACCGGCCCCGACGCGTACGAGGACGAGCACTTCGCCGCCCGGTTCGCCTTCTTCGGGCAGACCTCGCGCGATGTGCGGATGCGCGTGCTGGAGGGCCGTCGCAGCCGGCTGGAGGAGCGCCTGGAGAAGATGCGCGCCTCGCTGGCGCGCACCCGGGAGCGCCTCGACGACTACACGCTTGAGCTCCAGCGCCACGGGATGGAGTCCGTGGAGCGCGAAGTGCGCTGGCTGAACGAGCTCATCGAGAGCGAGCGGGCCGGACGGGACCTGAAGGGTCCTGCCTCCGGGGGGTCCGCTCAGCAGAACACCACCAATGGAACGCCGGGCGTCCTGCCCCGGTCCGGGGATTCCCTCCGGCCGGATACGCCCGGCGACACCGCCACGTGAGACCCGCTCAGGGCCTCACTCGTACACACAGGGAGCAACCGGAATGGGTTCGGTTCGCGTAGCCATCGTCGGCGTCGGCAACTGCGCCGCGTCGCTGGTGCAGGGAGTCGAGTACTACAAGGACGCCGACCCGGCGTCCAAGGTCCCCGGCCTGATGCATGTCCAGTTCGGCGACTACCACGTCAAGGACATCGAGTTCGTCGCCGCCTTCGACGTGGACGCCAAGAAGGTCGGCCTGGACCTGGCGGACGCCATCGGCGCCTCCGAGAACAACACCATCAAGATCTGCGACGTCCCGAACACCGGTGTGAAGGTACGACGCGGCCACACCCTGGACGGTCTCGGTAAGTACTACCGCGAGACCATCGAGGAGTCCGCGGCCGAGCCGGTCGACGTCGTGAAGATCCTCAAGAAGAAGCAGGTCGACGTCCTCGTCTGCTACCTGCCGGTCGGCTCCGAGGAAGCGGCGAAGTTCTACGCCCAGTGCGCCATCGACGCCAAGGTCGCCTTCGTCAACGCCCTCCCGGTCTTCATCGCCGGCACCAAGGAGTGGGCGGACAAGTTCACCGAGGCCGGTGTCCCGATCGTCGGTGACGACATCAAGTCGCAGGTCGGCGCCACCATCACGCACCGCGTCATGGCGAAGCTGTTCGAGGACCGGGGTGTCGTCCTGGACCGCACGATGCAGCTGAACGTCGGCGGCAACATGGACTTCAAGAACATGCTCGAGCGGGACCGCCTCGAGTCCAAGAAGATCTCCAAGACGCAGGCCGTCACCTCCCAGATCCCCGACCGGGACCTCGGCGAGAAGAACGTCCACATCGGCCCGTCCGACTACGTCGCCTGGCTGGACGACCGCAAGTGGGCCTACGTCCGCCTGGAGGGCCGCGCCTTCGGTGACGTCCCGCTGAACCTGGAGTACAAGCTCGAGGTCTGGGACTCCCCGAACTCCGCGGGTGTCATCATCGACGCCCTGCGCGCCGCGAAGATCGCCAAGGACCGCGGTATCGGTGGCCCGATCCTCTCCGCGTCGAGCTACTTCATGAAGTCCCCGCCGGTCCAGTACTTCGACGACGAGGCCCGCGAGAACGTGGAGAAGTTCATCCGCGGCGACGTCGAGCGCTAGCCCGACGCAGCACCGCGCGCCGAGGCTCTGAAGCTCGCCAAAAATCGCTCCTGCCAGGGCTCTGAGGGTCCCCGGGTCATCCGACCCGGGGACCCTTCCCCTTGGGGCGGTCCCCTGTGTGAGGCTGTGCACCATGCCCGTCGTCCGCGACCTGCGTGTCCTGCTGCGCCTGCGGGACTTCCGCCGTCTGCTCGCCGTACGCCTGCTCTCCCAGGGCGCCGACGGCGTCTACCAGGTCGCGCTCGCCGCCTACGTCGTCTTCTCCCCGGAGAAGCAGACCTCACCGGCCGCGATCGCCTCGGCCATGGCGGTCCTGCTCCTCCCGTACTCCCTCGTGGGCCCCTTCGCGGGTGTCCTGCTGGACCGCTGGCGCCGCCGGCAGGTCTTCCTCTACGGCAATCTGCTGCGCGCCCTGCTGGCCGCGGTGACCGCCGTGCTGATGATCAGCCACGTCCCCGACTGGCTCTTCTACGCCTCCGCCCTGTGCGTCACGGCCGTCAACCGCTTCGTCCTTTCGGGTCTGTCCGCCGCGCTCCCTCGCGTGGTCGACACCGACCGGCTGGTGCTGGCCAACTCGCTGTCCCCGACCGCCGGAACCCTCGCCGCGACGGCCGGCGGCGGCCTCGCCTTCGCCGTCCGGCTGCTGGCCTCGGACTCCGATGCCGCGGTGGTGCTGCTGGGCGCCGCGCTGTACCTGGCCGCGGCGCTCACCTCCCTGACCATGGCCCCGGGGCTCCTCGGCCCCGACCGGCAACCGGCGCAGCCGAGCCTGGGGACGGCGGTGATCACCACGGCACGTGACCTGCTGGCGGCGATACGGCACCTCGCCGCGCCCCGACGGCGGGAGGCGGTCTGGGCGCTGCTCACGATGACCGCGATGCGCTTCTGCTACGGCGCCCTGCTCGTCCTGGTGCTGATGCTGTGCCGTTACGCCCTCTCCTCCGACCCGGACGAGGGGCTCGGTCTGCTGGGGGTGGCGCTGGGGATCTCCGGCGCGGGCTTCTTCACCGCGGCCGTGGTGACGCCCTGGGCCGCGGGGCGGCTCGGCCCCGGGCGCTGGATCGTCGTCTGTGCCACGTCCGCCGCCGTACTGGAGCCCGCCCTGGGGCTCCCCTTCACGACCGGCCCCATGCTCGTCGCCGCCTTCGTCCTGGGACTCGTCACCCAGGGCGCGAAGATCGCCACGGACACCATCGTGCAGTCGTCGGTCGACGACGCCTTCCGCGGCCGGATCTTCTCCGTGTACGACGTCCTCTTCAACGTCGCCTTCGTCGGAGCCGCCGGCGTGGCCGCCCTGATGCTCCCGCCGGACGGCCGCTCCGCCGCTCTCGTCATCACGGTCGCCCTGATCTACGCGGCGGTTGCAGGGGCTATGGCCCGCTTTGAACGCCGCTGAGGATCACAGCGGAGTCACGGAATGCCGCCTGCTCACAGCAGTGTCAGTGGCAACGGCTAACTTACGCGGGTCTTAACTCGCGCATTGCGCACTGATGTTCTCCAGGGGGACTTCCACCGTGACAACTCCGCCGCCATCCCAGGGCCAGGCTCCGTACCCGCCGCAGACGCAGGCGCCCTACCCGCCGCAGGGACAGCCTCCCTACCCGCCCCAGCCGGGCTTCCCGCAGCAGGGCGGTCCGTACGCGCCGATGGCTCCGCAGCCGCAGCGCAAGCTCAAGCCGAAGACGATCAAGAACATCGTCATCGTCGCGGTCGCCGTGGTCGCGGCCGTCGGCGGCTACCTGGCGAGCCGCAACGACGCCGACACCGCGAAGGTCGGGGACTGCATGCACCGCGGCAGCACCAGCGACAGCAACCCGGACCTCGAAGTCGTGGACTGCGGCTCCTCCAAGGCGCAGTACGTGGTCCTGGCCAAGATCGACGGCACCTTCACCAGTGCCAGCGCCCAGATCTCCTGCGAGACCAAGGCCAAGGACTTCCAGTACGCCTACATGGAGACGAAGAGCAGCGACGACTTCCTGCTCTGCCTGAAGGACTACTCGAAGTAGGGACGTAGATAGTGGAGAGGGGCGATGTTTCACGTGAAACATCGCCCCTCATCCCGTCTCGGCGCCCCAGCGTCCCGGCGGCGTCGTGTTTCACGTGAAACATGACGCCGTTCCGCACTCTCAGCCCTGCTCGGCCCACCACTCCTTGAGCGCGGCCACTGCGGCATCGTGCTCCATCGGCCCGTTCTCCAGCCGGAGCTCCAGCATGTGCTTGTAGGCCTGACCGACCTCCGGACCGGGCCGGACTCCCAGGATCTCCATGATCTGGTTGCCGTCGAGGTCCGGGCGGATCGCGTCCAGCTCCTCCCGCTCCTGGAGCTCGGTGATCCGCTGCTCCAGGCCGTCGTAGGCGCGGGAGAGAGCCGCGGCCCTGCGCTTGTTGCGGGTGGTGCAGTCGGACCGGGTCAGCTTGTGCAGGCGGTCCAGCAGCGGGCCCGCGTCACGGACGTAGCGACGGACCGCCGAGTCCGTCCACTCGCCGGTGCCATAGCCGTGGAAGCGCAGATGAAGTTCGACAAGTCGCGAGACGTCCTTCACGAGCTCGTTGGAGTACTTCAAGGCCGTCATGCGCTTCTTGGTCATCTTCGCCCCGACCACCTCGTGGTGGTGGAAGGAGACGCGGCCGTCGTTCTCGAAGCGACGGGTGCGCGGCTTGCCGATGTCGTGCAGCAGCGCGGCCAGCCGGAGGGTGAGGTCGGGACCGTCCCCCTCCAGCGCCATCGCCTGCTCCAGGACGATCAGGGTGTGGTCGTAGACGTCCTTGTGCCGGTGGTGCTCGTCGCTCTCCAGACGCAGGGCGGGCAGCTCGGGCAGGACATGGTCGGCCAGGCCGGTGTCGACGAGCAGCGTCAGCCCCTTGCGGGGGTGGGCGGAGAGGACCAGCTTGTTCAGCTCGTCCCGGATCCGCTCGGCCGAGACGATCTCCAGGCGTCCGGCCATGTCCTTCATCGCCGCGACGACCTCGGGGGCGACCTCGAAGTCGAGCTGCGCGGCGAAGCGGGCGGCGCGCATCATCCGCAGCGGGTCGTCCGAGAAGGATTCCTCGGGCGTCCCCGGGGTGCGGAGCACGCGTAGTGCCAGGTCCTCGAGGCCGCCGTGCGGGTCGATGAACTCCTTCTCCGGCAGGGCCACCGCCATCGCGTTGACCGTGAAGTCACGCCGGACGAGGTCCTCCTCGATGGAGTTCCCGTACGACACCTCCGGCTTGCGCGAGGTGCGGTCGTAGGCCTCGGACCGGTAGGTGGTCACCTCGATCTGGTAGCCGTCCTTCTGCGCCCCGACCGTGCCGAAAGCGATACCGACCTCCCAGACGGCATCCGCCCAGGGCCGGATGATCTTCAGTACGTCCTCGGGGCGGGCGTCGGTGGTGAAGTCCAGATCGTTGCCGAGCCGGCCCAGCAGCGCGTCCCGGACCGAGCCGCCGACCAGGGCAAGCAGGAACCCGGCCTCCTGAAATCGACGGGCGAGGTCGTCGGCGACGGGGGCCACCCGCAGCAGTTCGCTCACCGCGCGCTGCTGCGCTTGGCTCAGGGCAGTAGGAGTGTCTTCATTGGCGTTCGGCACAACAGAAAAGGGTACGTGGCCCGGGCCGCCCGAAGCGCCGCCATATTCCGGCAGCGGCCCTGTGCGGGGCCGTGCAAAAGGAGTGGGACAGCTCACTCCATACCAGTGCAAGAACAGCGCTCGGCGCTTACAGGAATCCTCTGGCGATACTGAAACATAGGGGACGGGCCGGTGTTCTTTCCCGATCTTGCGGAGCAGACCGCGGCACTTCCGTTCAGCGCACCTCGTTACCATGCGTGGACGCACATTCCGACGACCACTGACGACGACTAGGGACGGACGAGCGCGTGGCCGAGGCGGCAGACTTCCAGGGGACGCCCTCACCTGCCCGCCGCTGGCTGCGGCGCACCGGGGCACTGCTCGCCGGCGCGCCCCTGCTGGCCGGACTGATGCAGCTGCCGGCCGCGACGCCGGCCCAGGCGGCCGGCTCGGACACGGTGTCCGTCGCCCTGGACTCGCTCAGTCCCAGCGCCCCCAGTGACGGGGAAACGCTGACCGTGTCCGGCACGGTGACCAACAACGGCAAGCAGGCCGTCACGGACGCCCATGTGGACCTGCGGGTGGGTGCGCTGCTCAGCACGCGGTCGGCGATCGACACGGCCGCCCAGCACTCCGACGACCTCCAGGCGAGCCTGGGCACCGACGTCGGCGACAAGTACGCCGAGGACTTCGACTCGCTCTCCCCGGGGGTCGCCGAGCACTTCAGCATCTCCGTACCGGTCGACAAACTCGATCTCGGCCAGGACGGCGTGTACCAGTTCGGCGTCTCGGTGTCCGGCCAGACCTCCGCACAGCAGTGGGACCAGGTGCTCGGCATCCAGCGGACGTTCCTGCCGTGGCAGTCCTCCGAGGCCGACACGAAGACGAAGACGACGTATCTCTGGCCGCTGATCTCCACCGTCCATGTGACGGCGCGGACGGGGGCGGGCGAGCTGCAGACGCCGGTCTTCCTCAACGACGACCTCGCCAAGGAGATCTCGCCCGGCGGCCGGCTGGCGCAGATGCTGGCGCTCGGCAAGGAACTGGACGTCACCTGGGTGATCGACCCGGACCTGCTGGCCTCCGTCGACGCGATGACCCGCAACTACCGGATCCAGGGCGCCGGCGACAGCACCACGGCCGGCACCCATCAGGCGGTGGCCAAGCAGTTCCTCTCCGACCTCCAGGACGCGGTGGCGGACCGGGAGGTCGTGGCTCTCCCCTTCGCCGACCCGGACCTGGCCTCCCTCGCCCACAACGGCACCAGCGTGACCGGCTCACTGAGCCACCTCAAGGACGCCACCGACGTCGCCGCGACCACCGTGAAGACCGTGTTGCACGTCACAGCCGACACGGACTTCGCATGGCCCGTGGACGGCGCCGTCGACCCGTCGATCATCAAGGTCGCCACCTCGGCGGGCGCCGACAAGGTGATCGCCCGCAGTGACAGCCTCCAGGAGACCGGCGGGCTGACCTACACGCCCTCGGCGGCACGTCCGATCGGTGGCGGCACGACGGCGGTGGTCGCGGACGCTCGGCTGTCCACGGCGTTCGAGGGCGATCTGACCAACGCCGACTCGGCCGTTCTCTCCGTGCAGAAGTTCCTCGCCCAGAGCCTGGCACTGAACACCCAGACCGGCGAGCAGCGCAGCATCGTCGTCGCCCCGCAGCGGATGCCGTCGGCGAGCCAGGCCCAGGCGATGGCGACGGCGATCACCGCGCTGCAGGACAGCAACTGGTCGCAGTTCCAGGACCTCGCCTCGGCCGCGCAGGACAAGCCCGACCCGGGCGCGACCACGAAGATCCCGTCGTCGTCGGCCTACCCGTCCTCGCTGCGCAAGCAGGAGCTGCCCCGGACGGCCTTCGAGCAGATCGCCCGCACCCAGGACAAGCTCGACAACTTCCAGGTGATCCTCACCGACGAGTCCCGGGTGGTGACCCCCTTCGGGCGGGCCATAAACCGTGAGATGTCCACGTCGTGGCGGGGCCGCGGCAGCGAGGCGGACACCTTCCGCACGGGCGTGGAGTCCTGGCTCGACGACCTCATCGGCCAGGTCAAGCTGATCGACAAGTCCGAGACCAAGCTCTCCGGCCGCAGCGCCACCATCCCGGTCACGGTCCAGAACAACCTCGTCCAGGGCGTCGACCACCTCGTCCTGCGGCTCACCTCGTCGATGCCGACGCGACTGGAGATCGGCGGCAAGCCCTACTACGAGCAGCAGGTCGAGGTCTCCGGCGGCCACAGCCAGTCCGTGAAGTTCTCCACCTCGGCCAATGCCAACGGCCGGGTGGAGGTCACCGCCCAGCTCTACACCGAGGACGGCCAGGAGTACGGCGACCCGGTCAAGTTCGACGTCAAGGTCACCGAGGTCACCCCTACCGTGATGCTGGTCATCGGCGGCGGTGTGCTACTGCTGGTGCTCGCCGGCTTCCGGATGTACACGCACCGCAAGCGGGCGACCGCCCGCCAGGCCGAGGAGAGCGACGGTCCCGACGAGGCCGGCGGCGCCGCCCCGGACGCCCCCGAGTCCGACGGCCCCGAGGGCACCGACGGACCGGAGAACCCCGGCACCCGTGACGATCGTCTCCCACAGGAGTCCGTGGCCCGGCCCGGGGAAGACGACCCGGAGCAGCCGAGTGACCCGACACCGGACACCGCACCGGAAAGCGCCGACCCGTCGGAAACGGGTGAGAGAGTGGACCGTTGAGCGAAGTCGTGGCCGGTGTGGCCCGGGACGATGAGGTGGGGTAACCATGAACGCGCCGTACGACGGTGAACGCGGCCAGGGCGCGGCCGGTTCGGGCTACCCCGAGCCGCCGCCGGAGCCCGGCCAGGTCCCGCCGCAGCACGCGGCTGACATGTACCTCCAGGACGCCTACGACCAGGACCCCTACCGGGCACAGGACCTCTCCGCCCAGGACCCGGTCGCCGAGGCGCTCTACGACCGCGCCGCGCACCCCCCGCCGCCCCCGGGCACCTACCCGCAGCAGCCGCTCTACGGCCAGCCCGCCCAGTCCCCCTACGCCCCCGACCCGCACGTGTGGGCCCAGACCCCGGCGCCCGAGCCGGAGCGCCCGGCCCAGTACCTGCCGTACGGCGACGACCCGCGCACGACCCAGTTCGTCGGCGTGGACGACCTGGTCACGCACTCCGGCGAGGAGCGCCACGAACCGGACGCCTTCGCGCACCTCTTCCGGGACCAGCAGCAGGGCGGCTACCGGGATCCGCAGCAGGGCGTCGGGCGGCTGCCGTCCGAGCCCCCGGCGGTACCGGGCCCGGCCGGCGCCCCCGTCGGCCCTCCGTCGGCCCCGCACTACCCGTCGCAGGCCGCGACGCCCGCGGCCGACCAGACCCTGAACCTCGGCGCCGCGCCCGTGGCACCCCCGGCACCCGCCCGGGCCGAGACCCCGGCGGCCGCGCCCGCGAAAAAGGGCGGGAAGGCCACGGGGCTGCTGAAGTCCAGTGCCGTGATGGCGGCGGGCACGATGGTCTCCCGCCTCACCGGCTTCGTCCGCTCCGCGCTGATCGTCTCCGCGCTCGGCGTGGGCCTGCTCGGTGACACGTTCCAGGTCGCCTACCAGCTGCCGACGATGATCTACATCCTGACCGTCGGCGGCGGCCTCAACTCCGTGTTCGTGCCGCAGCTGGTGCGGGCCATGAAGGAGGACGAGGACGGCGGCGAGGCGTTCGCCAACCGGCTGCTGACCCTCGTGATGGTGGCGCTGGGCCTGCTCACCGCGGCCACCATCGCGGCCGCGCCCTTCCTCATCCGCCTGCTGTCCGACTCGGTCGCCAGCGACCCGGCGGCCAACGAGGTCGGCGTGACCTTCGTCCGCTACTTCCTGCCCTCGATCTTCTTCATGGGCATCCACGTGGTGATGGGTCAGATCCTCAACGCGCGGGGCAAGTTCGGCGCGATGATGTGGACCCCGGTCCTCAACAACATCGTCATCATCGTCACCCTCGGCCTGTTCATCTGGGTGTACGGCACCGCCTCCCACTCCGGGATGAAGGTCACCACGATCCCGCCGGAGGGCCAGCGGCTGCTCGGCCTCGGCGTGCTGCTCGGCCTGGTGGTCCAGTCCCTGGCGATGATCCCCTACCTGCGCGAGACCGGCTTCCGGATCCGGCTGCGCTTCGACTGGAAGGGCCACGGCCTCGGCAAGGCCGCCACCCTCGCCAAGTGGACCGTGCTGTTCGTCCTCGCCAACCAGGCGGGCGCCCTGGTCGTCTCCCAGCTGTCCACCTCGGCCGGCAAGCACTCCCCGGTCGACGGCACCGGTTTCGCCGCCTACGCGAACGCCCAGCTGATCTGGGGCCTGCCGCAGGCCATCATCACGGTCTCCCTGATGGCCGCCCTGCTGCCCCGCATCTCCCGATCGGCCGCCGAGAACGACGGGGGCGCCGTCCGCGACGACATCTCCCAGGGGCTCAGGACGACCGCCGTCGCGATCGTGCCCATCGCCTTCGGCTTCCTGGCCCTCGGCATCCCGATGTGCACCCTGATCTTCGGTTCCTCGGGCATCAGCGAGGCCACGAACATGGGCTTCATGCTGATGGCCTTCGCCCTCGGCCTGATCCCCTACTCGGTGCAGTACGTCGTCCTGCGCGCCTTCTACGCGTACGAGGACACCCGCACCCCCTTCTACAACACGGTCATCGTCGCCGCCGTCAACGCGGGCGCCTCGGTCGCCTGTTACGTCCTGCTGCCGGCCCGCTGGGCGGTGGCGGGCATGGCCGCCTCCTACGGACTGGCCTACGCAATCGGTGTCGGGGTCGCCTGGCGGCGGCTGCGCAAGCGGCTCGGCGGCGACCTGGACGGCACCCGGGTGATCCGCACGTACGCCAGACTGTGCATCGCCTCCGTACCGGCCGCGCTGCTCAGTGGTGCGGCCTGCTACGGCATCGGTCACACTCTGGGGCAGGGTGTGATCGGTTCCTTCGCCGCACTGGTGGTCGGTGGAGCCGTGCTGCTCGGCGTCTTCTACGTCGCCGCGCGCCGCATGCGCATCGAGGAGCTCAACTCCCTCGTGGGTATGGTGCGCGGGCGTCTGGGCCGCTGAAGCGGGGGCAAGCGCACAACCATCGTTCGCCGCCGCGTGTCGTGCATGGCGGGGGACTGTGGGCACAATTGGTTTCGGCGTCGGACAGCGTGCAACGGATGGGGAGGCAGGAACGACGGTGGCGGAACGGAGCACGGCTGCCGTCGACGTGGCAGACAACAGCGGTGACGAGCCGCTGACCGCCAAGGCGGACCAGTCCACGGCCGACGGGGTGGCCAAGAACCCGGAGCGGGACACGGACAGCGACGAGGCACAGGGGAGCGGCACGGCCGCGGGCCCCGGGAAGAAGACCTCACCTCCCGAACTGCACAGCGGGCACAAGCTCGCCAGACGCTATCGCCTCGAGGAGTGCGTCACCCGTCTGGACGGATTCAGCAGTTGGCGTGCGGTCGACGAAAAACTCCGGCGTGCCGTCGGAGTCCACGTCCTGCCCGCCGACCATCCACGGACCCGTGCGGTGCTGGCCGCCGCCCGTTCCGCGGCCCTGCTGGGCGACCCGCGGTTCGTGCAGGTCCTGGACGCCGTCGAGGAGAACGACCTCGCCTATGTCGTGCACGAGTGGCTGCCGGACGCCACCGAGCTGAGCACGTTGCTCGCGGCCGGCCCGCTGGAGCCGCACGACGCCTACCAGATGGTCAGTCAGATCGCCTCGGCGATGGCGGCCGCGCACCGCGAGGGGCTGGCGCATCTGCGCCTCAACCCCAACGCCGTGCTGCGCACCTCCACGGGCCAGTGGCGCATCCGCGGGCTCGCGGTGAACGCGGCGCTGCGCGGTATCAGTTCCGACACCCCGCAGCGCACCGACACCGAGGCGATCGGCGCCCTGCTGTACGCGGCGCTGACCCAGCGCTGGCCGTACCAGAGCGACGCCTACGGTCTGCCGGGGCTGCCCAAGGACGTCGGTCTGATCGCACCCGACCAGGTGCGTGCCGGTGTCCACCGCGGGCTGTCCGAGCTCGCCATGCGCGCCCTCGTCAACGACGGCGCCACCGCCTCCCGCCACGAGTCCGCGTGCACCACGCCGGAGGAGCTGGTGAAGGCGATCGGCGAGATGCCCCGCATCCGGCCGCCGGAGCCGGCCTTCACCACGCCACCCGACTACCAGCGCACCACGTATCAGCAGGGCACCTACGGCCGCCCCACGCCCCCCGGCGTGACGCAGCCGCTCCAGGCCCCGCCGCCCCCGCTCCAGAGCCGTACCGGCAAGGCCTTGAAGTGGGCCGTCTCGGCCCTCCTCATCGCCGCCCTGGGCCTGGGCAGCTGGCAGCTCGCGGACGCCCTGATGAACCAGGGCGGTTCGTCCGACGACACCAACAACACCCAGACGACGGACGACGGCGACAAGAACAGCGCCAGCCCCACGCCCGCCGCCGCGATAAAGATCGCGGGCGCCGAGGAGTACGTCGCCGAGGGCGGTGCCCAGCACCCGGGCGACGTGAAGCTGACCTACGACGGCAGCACCTCGACCTACTGGCGGACGAAGACCTTCAACGAGGGTCCCGAGCTGGCGCCGTACAAGCCGGGTGTGGGCATCGTGTACGACCTCGGTTCCGACCGGGAAGTCAGCACGGCGAGCATCGGGCTTCGCTACGCTGGCGATCACACAACGGTCGAGCTGTACGCGGCCGACTCGCTGACCCCGTCGTCGCTTGACTCGATGACGAAGATCGGGAGTGTGACGACCAGCGGCAACACCGCCTCGGTGAAGGTCAGCAAGAAGGTGAAGAGCCAGTACGTGCTCGTGTGGATCACCGCTGTACCGAAGTCGGGAGAGGACCCCGCCGCGTACTCGGGAGCCGGCTACAAGCAGGCCATCACCGAAGTGAAGTTCACAGGCTGACGTCTCACCGTAGGCGGAGGGGGCAGATGGCGGAGGGTGCCGGATACGGCGGGGCGAGCGACCAGGAGTTGCTCGCCCGCCATGTGGAGGGCGACCCCGATGCCTTCGGTGAGATCGTGCGGCGGCACCGGGACCGGCTGTGGGCGGTCGCGCTGCGGACCCTGGGGGACCGCGAGGAGGCCGCTGACGCCGTCCAGGACGCCCTGGTGTCCGCCTACCGGGCCGCCCACACCTTCCGGGGCCAGTCGGCCGTCACAACGTGGCTGCACCGGATCACGGTGAACGCCTGCCTCGACCGGGCCCGCAAGGCGGCCTCCCGCAAGACCGCCCCCGTCGACGACACCGAGCGGCTGGAGCAACTGCTGGAGCCGCATGAATCGGCCTCCGCTCCCGCCGAGCGGAACGATCTGCACCGCCAGCTGCTCGAAGCCCTCGGCACGCTGCCCTACGACCAGCGTGCCGCTCTCGTCCTGGTCGACATGCAGGGCTATCCGGTGGCGGAGGCGGCCCGGATCCTCGAGGTGCCCACCGGGACGGTGAAGAGCCGCTGCGCTCGCGGCAGAGCCAGACTCCTGCCCTTGCTCACCCATCTACGGCCGGAAAACACCGGTGCCGAAAACGACCCGGACCCGGCACGGAACCGGGCGGAGGGGACATCCGTCCCACCTGCAGCGGGGCCCCAGGACGGCGGCCCACAGGACACCGGGCCGAGTGATTCGGCCGCAGTGAAGGGCGGAGGTGGGCGAGCGTGACGTCGACGACAGACACGACCGGGCACCCGGACGTCGCGGAGATCTCCGACCTCACCGAAGGCCTGCTGCCGCCCGCCCGGACCGAAGAGGTACGACGGCACCTGGACGAGTGCGAGCTCTGTGCCGACGTCCACACCTCGCTGGAGGAGATCCGGGGTCTGCTGGGCGCCCTGCCCGGTCCGCCGCGGATGCCGGCCGATGTCGCGGCCCGGATCGACGCCGCCCTCGCCGCCGAGGCCCTGCTCACCGCGCCGACACCCGAGGCACATGTTTCACGTGAAACATCGACCCTCGCATCGACTTCCGTGGACCGGCCCGCCGGCCACCCGAGCGCCTCGACCGGCCCCGGCCGCAAGGACCACCGTGACCGCGGACATGCCCGCGGCAGGCGCCGCCGGACCGTCGTCCTCGGCGCCGTCTTCACCGCCGCCGTCCTGGGCGCCGGTTCCTTCCTTCTCCAGTCGCTCGGCGGCAGCGGATCGCCGACGGCTCAGGGCAAGCCCACCGACTCCGCCGGGACCTTCTCCGAGAGCACCCTGCACAGCCAGGTGAAGGACCTCCTCGGTACGCGGACGGGCACACAGCGAGGCTCTCAGAAGCCGTACAGCATCGATGGCCAGTCCGTCGGACCCAGCCCGACGGACAACCTGAACACCTTGATCCAGCCCCCGGGGTCGGTGCCATCCTGTGTCCGCAACGGCATCAGCCAGAGCGGCAGCGTCCTCGGCGCGAAGGAGGGGACCTACGAGGGCAAGGACGCCTACCTCGTCGTGCTCCCCGACCCCGACGACGCCTCCCGGGTGACGGCGTTCCTCGTCGACGCCTCCTGCGTCGGCACATCGCCCGCCTCCCCCGGCAAGGTCCTCCTCAAGGAGTCTCTGGCGAAGTCCTGAGCGGCCTCGATGCGTCCCCTGGAGCAGGGGACGCATCGTCTCGTCCCGGCGTGGAAATCCGTACGGTGTGGGATGCCCGTGTGCCCGGACACACCGGGAATGCGCGCCCCGTAGGATCCGTTGGGTGGGGTGAGAGCTTCTGACAGAAACTCCCACCGGTCGAATGACGTAGACCAGAGACGAGGAACCAAGCCGTGAGCGACGTCCGTAACGTGATCATCATCGGCTCCGGGCCCGCCGGCTACACGGCGGCGCTCTACACCGCGCGCGCGTCGCTGAAGCCCCTCGTGTTCGAGGGTGCCGTCACCGCGGGCGGTGCGCTGATGAACACCACCGAGGTGGAGAACTTCCCGGGCTTCCGCGACGGCATCATGGGTCCCGACCTCATGGACAACATGCGGGCGCAGGCCGAGCGCTTCGGCGCCGAACTCGTTCCGGACGACATCGTCTCCGTCGACCTGACCGGTGAGATCAAGACCGTCACCGACACCGCGGGCACGGTCCACAAGGCCAAGGCCGTCATCGTCACCACCGGCTCCCAGCACCGCAAGCTGGGCCTGCCGAACGAGGACGCGCTCTCCGGCCGCGGTGTCTCCTGGTGTGCCACCTGTGACGGCTTCTTCTTCAAGGAGCAGGACATCGCCGTGATCGGCGGCGGCGACACCGCGATGGAGGAAGCCACCTTCCTCTCCCGCTTCGCCAAGTCCGTGACGATCGTCCACCGCCGGAACACCCTGCGCGCCTCCAAGGCGATGCAGGAGCGCGCTGTCGCCGACCCGAAGATCAAGTTCGCCTGGGACAGCGAGGTCGCCGAGGTCCAGGGCGACCAGAAGCTGGCCGGCCTGAAGCTGCGCAACGTCAAGACCGGGGAGCTCTCCGACCTGCCGGTGACCGGCCTGTTCATCGCGATCGGCCATGACCCGCGCACCGAGCTCTTCAAGGGCCAGCTGGACCTCGACGAGGAGGGCTACCTCAAGGTCGCCTCGCCCTCGACGCACACCAACCTGACGGGTGTGTTCGCCGCCGGTGACGTGGTGGACCACACCTACCGCCAGGCGATCACCGCGGCCGGTACCGGCTGCTCCGCTGCTCTCGATGCCGAGCGTTTCCTCTCCGCCCTCGCGGACGAGGAGAAGGCCGAGCTCGAGAAGACCACCGCCTGATCCTCCCCTTCCGCCCCACCGCACGATCAAGTAAAGGAGCCCGCCGTGGCCGGCACTCTGAAGCATGTGACCGACGCCGACTTCGAAGAGGTCGTCCTCAAGAGCGACAAGCCCGTCCTGGTCGACTTCTGGGCCGAGTGGTGCGGCCCGTGCCGCCAGATCGCCCCGTCGCTTGAGGCGATCGCCGCCGAGCACGGCGAGAAGATCGAGATCGTCAAGCTGAACATCGACGAGAACCCGAACACGGCGGCCAAGTACGGCGTCATGTCGATCCCGACCCTGAACGTCTACCAGGGTGGCGAGGTCGCCAAGACCATCGTCGGTGCCAAGCCGAAGGCCGCGCTCGTCCGCGACCTTGAGGACTTCATCGCCGAGTGATGTTTCACGTGAAACACGAATGGGCCAACCCCTCGGGGTTGGCCCATTCGCTTGAGCGGGCGAGCCCCGGACCGCTCTGCTTGGGCAGGCGGCCTCCGGAGCACCTACAGGGGTCGCAGCACCGGTTCCTTCTGTACGGCCCCCAGAAGCCGGTCGAGCGCCAGCTCCACGTCTTCCTTCCAGGAAAGCGTCGTCCGCAGCTCCAGCCGTAGCCGAGGGTGCGAGGGGTGCTGCCGGACCGTCTTGAAGCCCACGGCGAGCAGATGATCCGCGGGCAGCAGACAGGCCGGCTCCTTGTAGCGGGCATCGCCGAAGGCCTCGATCGCCTTGAAGCCCCGCCGCAGCAGATCCTTGGCAACCGTCTGGACCATCACCCGTCCAAGCCCCTGCCCCTGATAGCCGGGCATGATGAAGCCGGTCATCAGCTGGACGGCGTCCGGTGAGACCGGGCTCGTGGGGAACGCCGTGGACCGCGGGACATAGGCAGGCGGGGCGTAGAGCACAAAGCCGACCGGTATGTCGTCGACATAGACCACCCGGCCGCACGATCCCCAGTCGAGCAGGACGGCGGAGATCCAGGCTTCCTTTTCCAGGGCGGCCCTACCCGCCCTTACCGCTGCTTCGCCGCTGACGGGGTCCAGTTCCCAGAAGACACACGAGCGACAGCGCTGGGGAAGGTCCTGAAGGTTGTCCAGGGTGAGCGGTACGAGCCGACGCCCCATGAAGGCTGTTCCTCGCTTCCTTCGCCCGCGGCATCGCGAGCGGCTGTCAGAGCGCTGCGTTCCCTGAGCAGACTGCCGACGAAGCCGACGGTCGCGCCCAGTCCCAGGCCGGCGCTCACCAGGCCGGTGCGGCTCATCGTTCGCATGGCCCTTTGCCTCTCCCTCGGAGGTGCTGCCGGCTGCCGGGTGGATGCGCCATACCCGAACGCATCGTATCCACACAGCGATTCCATCGAAACTGCCAGAAAGCAAAGAGCGGATCGTGTTCCGGTACACACCGGAACACGATCCGCTCTCTGAACGACAGGAGATCGACCGAGCGGGAAACCACCCGGGTCGGTCAGTCCTCGGACTCCTCGGAGCCCGTGGAGTCGCCGTCGTGGAGGCCCTGGTGCAGGACCGGCCCCTCGCCCGGAGCGAGCGTGCCGAGGATCCGCTCAAGGTCTTCCATCGAGGCGAACTCGACGGTGATCTTGCCCTTCTTCTGACCCAGGTCGACCTTCACCCGGGTCTCGAAGCGGTCCGAGAGCCGGGTCGCCAGGTCGGTCAGCGCCGGGGAGACCCGGGCGCCGGCCCGCGGACCCTTGGCCCGCGTCGTCGCCTGGGGCCGCGAACCCATCAGGGTCACGATCTCCTCGACGGCCCGTACCGACAGCCCCTCGGCCACGATCCGGTGGGCCAGCCGGTCCTGCTCCTCCGAGTCGTCGACGGAGAGGAGCGCCCGGGCGTGCCCGGCGGACAGGACTCCGGCGGCCACCCGGCGCTGGACCGCCGGCGAGAGCTTCAGCAGCCGCAGGGTGTTGGAGACCTGCGGGCGGGACCGTCCGATGCGGTCGGCCAGCTGGTCGTGCGTGCAGTTGAAGTCCTTCAGCAGCTGGTCGTAGGCGGCGGCCTCTTCCAGCGGGTTCAGCTGGGCCCGGTGCAGGTTCTCCAGCAGCGCGTCCAGAAGGAGCTTCTCGTCGTCCGTCGCGCGGACGATCGCCGGGATCGCCTCCAGGCCGGCCTCACGGCAGGCCCGCCAGCGCCGCTCGCCCATGATGAGCTCATAGCGCGAGGGACCCAACTGCCGTACGACGACGGGCTGGAGAAGGCCGACCTCCTGGATGGAGGTGACCAGCTCCTGCAGAGCGTCCTCGTCGAACACCTCACGCGGCTGGCGCGGGTTCGGCGCGATGTCATCGAGAGGGATCTCCGCGAAGTGGGCGCCCATCGGAGCAGCGGGCATCTCCGCGGCTCCGCCGAACACCGACGGCTCCTCGGTTTCATGCGAAACCGGCGGCAGTGTCGTCACCTTGGCCGCGGCGACACCACGGTCGGTCGTCAGCACCGGGACCGCCGCGGGGGACGGGGATGCCGCACCCCCCACTGCCGTCTGAGCCGGGGTCTTCTCGGTCGGTGCAGCTGGGATCAGTGCGCCGAGACCGCGTCCCAGCCCCCTCCGTCGCTCGCTCACTGGATCCCCTCCACCATGCTCGGGTTCGTCTGGGCGCCGATATGGGCCTGCGTCGGGTCGTAGCTGACTCCGATGCCCTTCAGCGCGATTTCTCTGGCCGCCTCAAGATAGGAGAGGGCACCGCTCGATCCAGGATCGTAGGTCAGTACCGTCTGCCCGTAGCTCGGCGCCTCGGAGATGCGGACCGAGCGGGGAATGCTCGTCCGCAGCACCTCGTCACCGAAGTGGCTGCGCACCTCGTCCGCGACCTGGGAGGCAAGGCGCGTCCGGCCGTCGTACATGGTGAGCAGGATGGTCGACACATGCAGGTTGGGGTTGAGGTGCCCCCGTACCAGGTCGACGTTGCGCAGCAGCTGGCCCAGGCCCTCCAGTGCGTAGTACTCGCACTGGATCGGGATGAGCACCTCGGCGCCCGCGACGAGCGCGTTGACCGTCAGCAGGCCGAGTGAGGGCGGGCAGTCGATGAGGATGTAGTCCAGCGGCTGCTCGTACGCCAGGATCGCCCGCTGAAGCCGGCTCTCCCGTGCCACCAGGGACACCAGCTCGATCTCCGCACCGGCGAGATCGATCGTGGCGGGGGCGCAGAAGAGACCTTCGACGTCCACCACCGGCTGGACAACTTCCGCCAGGGGCTTGCTCTCGACCAACACGTCGTAGATGGACGGAACTTCGGCGTGGTGGTCGATCCCCAGCGCTGTGGACGCATTGCCCTGAGGGTCGAGGTCGATCACCAGAACGCGGGCGCCGTGCAGAGCCAGCGACGCGGCAAGGTTGACGGTGGTCGTCGTCTTGCCCACGCCGCCCTTCTGGTTGGCAACCACCATGACTCTGGTCTGCTCCGGACGTGGCAGTCCTTCGCCGGCGCGGCCCAGAGCCTCCACCGCGAGTTGGGCAGCACGACCGATGGGAGTGTCGTCCATAGGAGGCGGTGTTTCACGTGAAACATCCGCCCCCATCGACTCGGTACGGGGACCGGGGACCGGATCGGTCATCGGTCCCGCGATGTTGGCGTCGGACCGCAAGGATTCACTCTCCTCGACTTCAGGCTCGCAATGAACAGAGCCTCCCATGTCTTCGGGGTCGCGAACCAGTGAGGCCTGTTGTTCTGTGGAGAAATCCACCTCTGTGGACATCTCCCTGCCCCTCAAGGGGGACGGAGTGTCACCAGAGGCTCCCTCTCCGAGGGCTCCGAGAGATTTTCGGTCGCGTGGTTCGGCCGCGGCGCGAGTCCGACCGATGATGCCGTGCAGCAGTGAGCGACGTTTCACGTGAAACACGATGCACAGCGAGCGCGACCGAAAAGCCGCGACACTCCGTCATGCGTAGGTTTGGCAGCTTGTGTGGAGTACGTCTCGTCCGCAGGACGGATCAGCGGCGCCTACGTGCCCGTCCCGTACGAGCCGCCTTCGCCCGCTTGGCCGCGAAGCGCACCCCGCCCGGGCTCTCCCCGACCTCCACCCGCACCACGGTGGAGAGCGGATCCACCACACCTTCACCCACATGCAGGATGGACGTGGACACCGCACCGAGCTTCGTCAGAGCGGTGGACGCCGCCTTCAGCTCCTCCTCCGCCGTGTCCCCCTTGAGGGCGAGCATCTCGCCGTAGGGACGCAGCAGCGGAATGCCCCAGGTGGCCAGCCGGTCCAGCGGAGCCACGGCACGGGCCGTCACCACATGCACCGGGGGCAGACTGCCCATGACCTCCTCGGCCCGGCCACGCACGACGGTCACATGACTCAGGCCCAGCAGCTCGACGACCTCGGTGAGGAAGTTGGTGCGGCGCAGCAGTGGCTCCAGCAGGGTGATGTTGAGGTCGTCCCGGACCAGAGCCAGGGGGATGCCCGGCAGGCCGGCACCGGAGCCCACATCGCACACCGTCACCCCTTCGGGGACGGCCTCCGAGAGCACCGCGCAGTTCAGCAGATGCCGCTCCCACAGGCGTGGCACTTCCCGTGGGCCGATCAGACCACGCTGCACACCTGCCTCGGCGAGCAGCTCCGCGTAGCGGACCGCATCGGCGAAGCGCTCGCCGAAGACTTCCCGCGCCTGTTCGGGCGCCGGGGGGAGCTCCGCAGCCTCCGTCACGGGGACCGTCCTTCCGTACAGCGCCGGCGCTCAGCGCGCCGGCCACCAGAACTACCAGGCTGACAAAGTTCGGCCCCGCCTGCTCAACAGACGGGGCCGGTACAACGTGGGGACCGATCAGGCGGGCAGTACGACGACGAACCGCTGCGGCTCCTCGCCCTCCGACTCGCTGCGCAGTCCGGCGGACTTGACCGCGTCGTGCACGACCTTGCGCTCGAACGGGGTCATCGGCTTGAGCTTCACGGGCTCACCGGTGTTCTTGACCTCGGCGGCGGCCTTGGCGCCCAGCTCGGAGAGCTCGGCGCGCTTCTTGGCACGGTAGCCAGCGATGTCGAGCATCAACCGGCTGCGGTCGCCGGTCTCCCGGTGCACGGCGAGGCGGGTCAGCTCCTGGAGCGCCTCCAGCACCTCGCCGTCGCGGCCGACCAGCTTCTGCAGGTCGCGGCCGCTCGAGTCGCTGATGATCGACACAGAGGCGCGGTCTGCCTCGACATCCATGTCGATGTCGCCGTCGAGGTCGGCGATGTCCAGCAGACCTTCGAGATAGTCCGCCGCGATCTCGCCCTCCTGCTCCAGGCGGGTCAGGGTGTCTGCACCCTCGGCAGCGGCGGAGGTGGTGCCTTCCGTCACGGGATGGGCTCCTTCTTACTTCTTGGACGGGGACTTGGGGCGCTGCGGACCGCCCTTGCGCTGACCGGACTGAGCCCTGCTGCGGCCGTTGGAGCCGCCCTTCGGGGGCTGCTGGGCGGCGGGCTTGGCGTCCTGCGGCTCGTCGGACTTCTCCAGCGAGGTGGTCTTCTCCGAAGGGTCCGAAGAGTCCGAAGAGTCCGAGGCATCCGACGGGGAGTCGCCGGCCGCCTTCGTGCCGCCGGACTGCCGCTGGGCCTTGGTCTGGCGCTTGGGCTGCTGGCGCTTGGCGGCGGCGGTGGTCGCGACGCCGTCCTCGGTCAGCGTGGCGGCCTGGGCCTCGCCCTTCACCACGGTGCCGTCGGCCTGGGCCACCAGGCCCGACTTGGTCAGCGCGTTGATGAAACCGCGCTCGAACTCGTTGCGGTCACGGCCCTTGGCGACGATCGCCTTGATGATCGTCTTCTCACTGCGGCGCCGGGTCTTGCCGTGGTGCGTGACGTGATGGGTGAGGCGCTCCAGGTAGGCGGCCTGAGCCTTGGAACCCGGGGTCGGGTTGTTGCGGATGACGTACATCTGCTGGCCCATGGTCCACACGTTGGTGGTCAGCCAGTAGACGAGGACACCGACCGGGAAGTTGATACCGAAGACGGCGAACATGACCGGGAAGACGTACATCAGCATCTTCTGCTGCTGCATGAACGGCGTCTTCACCGTGGTGTCGACGTTCTTCGTCATCAGCTGGCGCTGCGTGTAGAACTGCGACGCCGACATCAGGACGATCATGATCGCGGTGACGACCCGGACGTCGGTGAGCGAGGCACCGAGCGCCTCCACCTTCGCGGAACCGTCCGTGAACTTCGCGGCGAGCGGGGCACCGAAGATGTGCGCCTTCTGGGCACTGGCCAGCAAGGACTCATTGATCACGCCGATGGTCTGGTTCGACGCGATGCCGTTGAGCACGTGGTACAGGGCGAAGAAGAACGGCGACTGCGCCAGGATGGGAAGGCACGAGGAGAGCGGGTTGGTACCCGACTCCTTGTACAGCTTCATCATCTCTTCGGACTGGCGCTGCTTGTCGTTCTTGTAGCGCTCCTGGATCTTCTTCATCTCGGGCTGCAGCGTCTGCATGGCCCGGGTCGCCTTGATCTGCTTCACGAAGAGCGGGATCAGGCAGATGCGGATCAGGATCACCAGGGACACGATGGACAAGCCCCAGGCCCAGCCCGTGTCGGGACCGAAGATCTTCCCGTACACCGAGTGGAACTGGACGATGACCCATGAAACGGGTGTCGTGATGAAGCTGAACAAGCTGGCAATCGTGTCCACTAATCATGCTCCTTGGGCATGGGACGAAGTCTCTGCGGCCGGGCTCGAAGGAAGCTCGGTGGGAGCCTTCGCTTCGGTGGCCGAGTCGGCGGCGGAGGGCCCGCCCCTGCGTGCACGCCAGGCGTCACGCAGCATTTCGTGCCACCGCGGGCGCTTGCGCGGCGGGACATGGTCCACACCGCCGAGCGACCACGGATTGCACCGCAGGATGCGCCAGGCGGTCAGTGCCGTTCCCTTGATCGCACCGTGCCGGTCGATGGCCGTGTAGCCGTAGTGGGAGCAAGACGGGTAGTACTTGCACACCGGCCCGAGCAGCGGACTGATCGTCCACTGGTACAGCTTGATCAGAGCCAGTAGTGGGTACTTCATCGCGCGCCCCCTCCCAGCAGCCGCTCGATGGCGGCATCCAGGTCTCGGGCCAGCTGTGCATGGTCGGCGTCACCCGCTCCGGGCAGCGCTCGTACGACTACCAGGCTACCGGGGGGAAACAGGGCGACTCGCTCGCGCATCAGATGACGCAGTCTGCGCTTCACCGTGTTGCGCACCACGGCACCACCCACGGCCTTGCTCACGACGAAACCCGCACGCGTCGGGGGAGCGCTCTCCCCAGGCGCGTGCGGGTCCGTGGCACCGCTACGAAGGTGGACGACGAGGGACGGGCGGCCTGCCCGACGACCCCGTCGTACCGCGGTCGCGAAGTCCTCGCGCCGCCTCAGCCGATGCTCGGTAGGCAGCACGACGTCATGACCTGACCGGGATCAGGCGGACAGGCTGGCGCGACCCTTTGCACGACGGTTCGCGAGAATCGCGCGGCCGGCACGGGTACGCATCCGCAGGCGGAAGCCGTGGGTCTTCGCGCGACGACGGTTGTTCGGCTGGAAGGTGCGCTTGCTCACTCGGGGGCTCCAGAAATCAAATCGGTGTGGCGGGTGCCGTCCTGGCTGTCACCGTGCGCCCACGAGTAGCTCGCATCACGCCCGAGTGCACCGCTTCCCGATCACCTTCAGCGATCTGTGCCCATCGGAGGCAGGCGGCAGCAGCCATCGACAACTCGACCTGGTTACGGTACGCGGGGCTACGCCATTCGGTCAAACCAGCAGTGACCGAGAGACACTATCCACAGGCTGGGGACAACAACTTGAACCGCACCCGCCACGCTGACTACCGTGGCTGGACTCCGATTCGTTCCTTTATCCCCGCCCGACCCGATATTCATCCCGACCCGTCCTCGAACCACACGTTCGTGGGACCTGTGAGAGAGCGTGCCCTGTGGCTGACGTACCTGCCGATCTTGCCGCAGTGTGGCCACGAGTACTGGAGCAGCTCCTCGGTGAGGGCCGCGGTCAGGGTGTGGAGTCGAAGGACGAGCACTGGATCCGACGCTGCCAGCCGCTCGCGCTGGTCGCGGACACCGCTCTGCTCGCCGTACCGAACGAATTTGCGAAGAACGTACTGGAGGGCCGTCTCGCCCCCATCGTCAGCGAGACCCTGAGCCGTGAGTGCGGGCGCCCGATCCGCATCGCGATCACCGTGGACGAGTCCGCGGGCGAACCCCCGGCCCCGCCGGCGCCTCCCCTGCAGCAGCAGCGTTACGAAGAGCCCGAGCTTCCCCCGGCACCGTACGACGGCGGCTACGGCCGCCACCGCGCCGAGGACCAGGGCGGCCGCGACCAGCTCCCGACCGCCCGTCCCGCCTACCCCTCCGAGTACCAGCGCCCCGAACCCGGCGCCTGGCCGCGCCCCGGGCAGGACGAGTACGGCTGGCAGCAGCCCCGGCTCGGCTTCCCCGAGCGCGACCCCTATGCCTCGCCGTCCCAGGACTCCTACCGCTCCGACGGTTACGGCGACTCCTACTCCCAGGAGTACCGCCCGCAGCAGCCGATGGACCGGCCGCCGTACGAGCAACAGCGCGCCGAGTACGAGCAGCAGCGCACGGACTACGAGCCGCCGCGCGCCGACTACGACAAGCGATCCGAGTACGACAAGCGACCCGAGTACGACAACCGGCCGGACTACGACAAGCGACCGGACTACGACCGGTCCGAGTACGACCAGCGCGACGTCGGCCGCCGTGAGCGGGCCGAGCCCTCGGGCGGGACGGGTCAGGGCCACCGGGGCGGACCCGGACGGGCGGACCTGCCGAGCGCCGGCGGTCCCGGCCCGCTGGGCGCCAAGCCCGCGCCGGCCGGCGGGCCGGGCGAACCGACCGCCCGCCTGAACCCCAAGTACCTCTTCGACACGTTCGTCATCGGCGCGTCCAACCGTTTCGCCCACGCGGCCGCAGTCGCCGTCGCCGAGGCGCCCGCGAAGGCGTACAACCCGCTCTTCATCTACGGGGAGTCAGGGCTCGGCAAGACGCACCTGCTGCACGCGATCGGGCACTACGCGCGGAGCCTCTACCCGGGCACGCGCGTGCGGTACGTGAGCTCCGAGGAGTTCACCAACGAGTTCATCAACTCGATCCGCGACGGCAAGGGCGACAGCTTCCGCAAGCGCTACCGCGAGATGGACATCCTGCTCGTCGACGACATCCAGTTCCTCGCGGACAAGGAGTCGACGCAGGAGGAGTTCTTCCACACCTTCAACACACTCCACAACGCGAACAAGCAGATCGTGCTGTCCAGCGACCGGCCGCCCAAGCAGCTGGTCACCCTGGAGGACCGGCTCCGGAACCGTTTCGAGTGGGGCCTGATCACCGACGTCCAGCCGCCGGAGCTGGAGACGCGGATCGCGATCCTCCGCAAGAAGGCGGTGCAGGAGCAGCTCAACGCCCCGCCGGAGGTGCTGGAGTTCATCGCCTCCCGCATCTCCCGCAACATCCGTGAGCTGGAGGGCGCGCTGATCCGGGTGACGGCCTTCGCGTCGCTCAACCGGCAGCCGGTCGACCTCGGGCTGACGGAGATCGTCCTCAAGGACCTGATCCCGGGCGGGCAGGACACGACGCCCGAGATCACCGCGACGGCCATCATGGCGTCGACCGCCGACTACTTCGGCCTCACCGTCGAGGACCTGTGCGGCAGCTCGCGCGGCCGGCAACTGGTCACGGCGCGCCAGATCGCCATGTACCTGTGCCGGGAGCTGACGGATCTGTCGCTGCCGAAGATCGGGGCCCAGTTCGGCAACCGGGACCACACGACCGTGATGCACGCCGACCGGAAGATCCGGGCGCTGATGGCGGAGCGGCGGTCGATCTACAACCAGGTGACGGAGCTGACGAACCGGATCAAGAACGGGTAGCTGTACGACGTTCGGGGCGCCCTCGGGAGAGATCCCTGGGGCGCCTTTTGCTGTCTGAGGGCGATTCGGGAGTGGTCCGCTGCGGGCTCGGTGGGGGCTTGTCGCGCAGTTCCCCGCGCCCCTGACGGGGCGCGTTCCCCGGACGGGGTCGCAGGCAAACGCCCCCCGCTGTTCGATTACAGGCCTGGTTACGGCCGTCCTCCACAGATTTGCCGACTTTCTTGCGTCCACACCCTGGGGACTGTGAAGTTGTCCCGAACGTCGTCCACAGGCTGGGGGCTGAAAGAGCATCAGGGCAGCTCAAGGGGCTGTGGAATCGTGGACGAAGGATCTCCACAGGTTGTGGACGACGACGGCGTCCACAGGGTGTGCATGAAGTTGTCCACCGGCAACCCACAGGCTGAGGGGCGGTTGTCCCCAGCGATCCCCAGCTTCTCCACACCGCTGTCCACTGTTCGGCAACGCGACGCGCCTCCTCACCGAGTCGAGTGAAAGGCGTCACACGAAGGTGCCGGGTTGGCCTGTGGGAAAGGTGGGTAAAGCTGGGGACGGCGTTGGGGAGAAGTGCCCTCGGGCTGTGCACGGTGTGTGCAGAACTTTCTGTTCTCCACAGAGACGCCCAGTTGTCCACCGGCTCCACCCACAGGGGCAGTGGACAAAATCTAGCCCCTGAGCTGGGCAAACGAGGTTATCCACGGTATCCACAGCCCCTACTACTACTGACAACTAGAGAGAGCTGGGAATCCGTTTCGAAGAGGGCCCTGTGCACAACTCGCTCTTCGGCCTCTGACCGCGCCTCGTCACGACTTGACCCCGACGGGCACCAGCTGTCAGTGCGGTGCGTCAGACTGGTCCCCGGTGTTCTTCCCCTCCCAGGGGCCGACGACACCGGGACAGACGACGAAGACGCAGCAGGGCGAGAAGCCCCGGCAACAGCAGGAGGCGGGCTTACGGTGAAGATCCGGGTGGAACGCGACGTACTCGCGGAGGCAGTGGCCTGGGCGGCACGCAGCCTCCCGGCCCGTCCGCCGGCGCCGGTCCTCGCCGGCCTGCTCCTGAAGGCCGAGGACGGCCAGCTGAGCCTGTCGAGCTTCGACTACGAGGTCTCCGCGCGGGTCAGCGTCGAGACCGAGGTCGAGGAGGAGGGCACGGTCCTGGTCTCCGGCCGGCTGCTCGCCGACATCTGCCGGGCCCTGCCCAACCGGCCGGTGGAGATTTCCACAGACGGTGTACGGGCGACGGTGGTCTGTGGATCCTCCCGGTTCACGCTGCACACCCTGCCGGTGGAGGAGTACCCCTCCCTGCCGCAGATGCCGAACGCGACGGGCACGGTCCCCGGCGAGGTCTTCGCCTCCGCCGTCTCCCAGGTCGCCATCGCCGCCGGCCGTGACGACACCCTGCCGGTCCTCACCGGTGTGCGGATCGAGATCGAGGGCGACACGGTCACCCTGGCCTCCACCGACCGCTACCGCTTCGCGGTCCGCGAGTTCCTGTGGAAGCCGGAGAACCCGGAGGCCTCCGCGGTCGCCCTGGTGCCCGCCAAGACGCTCCTGGACACCGCCAAGGCGCTCACGAGCGGCGACAGCGTCATCCTGGCGCTCTCCGGCTCCGGCGCGGGCGAGGGGCTCATCGGTTTCGAGGGCGCGGGCCGTCGTACCACCACGCGGCTGCTCGAGGGCGACCTGCCGAAGTACCGGTCGCTGTTCCCGACCGAGTTCAACTCCGTGGCCGTGATCGAGACCGCCCCCTTCGTGGAGGCCGTCAAGCGTGTCGCCCTGGTCGCCGAGCGGAACACCCCGGTGCGGCTCAGCTTCGAGCAGGGCGTGCTGATCCTGGAGGCCGGTTCCAGCGACGACGCACAGGCTGTGGAGCGGGTCGACGCGCAGCTGGAGGGCGACGACGTCTCCATCGCCTTCAACCCGACCTTCCTGCTCGACGGCCTGAGCGCGATCGACTCGCCGGTGGCCCAGCTGTCGTTCACGACGTCCACGAAGCCGGCGCTGCTGAGCGGAAAGCCCGCGCTCGACGCGGAGTCGGACGAGGCCTACAAGTACCTGATCATGCCGGTGCGCCTCAGCGGCTGAGTTGTCCACAGCTGTGCACGGTGCCGGGCTCCCCCTGTGGGTACCCGGCACCCTCGCGGGGTGGGTTTCCCCAGGTGAGCGCCTATGCCCACAACTGTGCGCAAAGGCCCGGGATTAGGCTCGGACGTGGGTACGAAAGTGCCCCTCCTGCCACACCGCTACCTAAGGAACCAACTGATGGATCTCGGTCTCGTCGGCCTCGGCAAGATGGGCGGCAACATGCGCGAGCGGATCCGCCGCGCGGGCCACACCGTCGTCGGATACGACCGCAACCCGGACCTCGCCGATGTCCACAGCCTGGAAGAGCTTGTGGGCAAGCTCAGCGCCCCGCGCGTGGTGTGGGTGATGGTCCCGGCCGGGGCGCCGACCCAGTCCACGATCGACGAGCTGGCCGAACTGCTCGAACCCGGTGACGTGGTCGTCGACGGCGGCAACTCCCGCTGGACGGACGACGAGCGGCACGCCGAGGAACTGGCGGCCAAGGGGATCGGCTTCGTCGACTGCGGGGTCTCCGGCGGCGTCTGGGGCCTGGAGAACGGCTACGCGCTGATGTACGGCGGTGACACCGCGCACGTCGAGCAGGTGCGGCCGGTCTTCGACGCGCTGAAGCCCGAGGGCGAGTTCGGTTCGGTGCACGCCGGCAAGGTCGGCGCGGGCCACTTCGCGAAGATGGTCCACAACGGCATCGAGTACGCGATGATGCAGGCCTACGCCGAGGGCTGGGAGCTCCTGGAGAAGGTCGACTCCGTCACGGACGTGCGCGAGGTCTTCCGCTCCTGGCAGGAGGGCACGGTCATCCGTTCCTGGCTGCTGGACCTCGCGGTGAACGCCCTCGCCGAGGACGAGCACCTGGACAGGCTGAAGGGGTTCGCGCAGGACTCCGGCGAGGGCCGGTGGACCGTGGAGGCCGCCATAGACAACGCGGTGCCGCTGCCCGCGATCACCGCCTCGCTGTTCGCGAGGTTCGCCTCCCGGCAGGAGGACTCGCCGCAGATGAAGATGATCGCCGCGCTGCGCAACCAGTTCGGCGGTCACGCCGTAGAGACCAAGCAGTAGACCGAGCAGTAGCAGCCAACGGGGAGGTCGGCGCACCACCATGCACGTCACGCATCTGTCGCTGGCCGACTTCCGCTCCTACGCCCGGGTCGAGGTCCCGCTCGACCCGGGCGTCACCGCCTTCGTCGGCCCCAACGGCCAGGGCAAGACCAACCTCGTCGAGGCCGTCGGCTATCTCGCCACCCTCGGCAGCCACCGTGTCTCCTCCGACGCCCCGCTGGTCCGCATGGGCGCCGACCGCGCGATCATCCGCGCCCAGGTCCGGCAGGGCGAGCGGCAGCAGCTGGTCGAGCTGGAGCTCAACCCCGGCAAGGCCAACCGGGCCCGCATCAACAGGTCCTCGCAGGTCAGGCCCCGGGACGTGCTGGGCATCGTACGGACCGTGCTGTTCGCGCCCGAGGACCTCGCGCTGGTGAAGGGCGACCCGGGCGAACGGCGGCGCTTCCTCGACGAGCTGATCACCGCGCGGTCGCCGCGGATGGCGGGCGTGCGGTCCGACTACGAGCGGGTGCTGAAGCAGCGCAACACCCTGCTGAAGACCGCGGCCCTCGCGCGGCGGCACGGCGGCCGGACCATGGACCTGTCCACGCTCGACGTGTGGGACCAGCACCTCGCGCGGGTCGGCGCCGAGCTGCTCGCGCAGCGGCTCGACCTGGTCGCCGCGATCCAGCCCCTCGCCGACAAGGCGTACGAGCAGCTGGCGCCGGGCGGCGGTCCGATCGCGCTGGAGTACAAGCCGTCCGCGCCCGGCGAGGCCCACACCCGTGAGGACCTGTACGCCCAGCTGACGGCGGCCCTGGCGGACGCCCGCAAGAAGGAGATCGAGCGGGGGGTGACCCTGGTCGGCCCGCACCGCGACGACCTGGTGCTCAGGCTGGGGCAGCTGCCCGCCAAGGGGTACGCCTCGCACGGCGAGTCCTGGTCGTACGCGCTGGCGCTGCGGCTGGCCTCGTACGACCTGCTGCGCGCCGAGGGCAACGAGCCTGTGCTGGTGCTCGACGACGTGTTCGCCGAGCTGGACGCCCGGCGCCGGGAGCGGCTGGCGGAGCTGGTCGCCCCGGGCGAGCAGGTGCTGGTCACCGCCGCGGTGGACGACGACGTACCGCACCTGCTCACCGGCACCCGGTACACGGTGGCCGACGGGACGGTGGAGCGCGCGTGAGCACCGACGGGTCGGCCCCCGAGAAGGAGCCTTCGGGCGTGGACCTCGCGCGCGTGGCGCTGCGCGCGGCGAAAGAGGCGGCACGCGCGCGGGGCGAGGCGGCGCAGCAGAAGAAGCAGGCGCGGCGCGGTGGCCTGCGCTCCGGCGCGCGCGCCGACGGCCGTGACCCCATGGCGCTCGGGTCCGCCATCAACCGGCTGATCACCGAACGCGGCTGGGAGACGCCGGCCGCGGTCGGCGGGGTGATGGGCCGCTGGCCGCAGATCGTCGGCGACGACCTGGCCAAGCACTGCGTGCCGCAGCGGTACGACGAGGACGAGCGGGTCCTCGTCGTGCAGTGCGACTCGACGGCCTGGGCGACCCAGCTGCGCCACCTCGCGCCCGCGCTGGTCGCGCGCCTGAACGAGGACCTGGGGCACGGCACCGTACGCCTGATCAAGGTGCTCAATCCGGGCGGTCCGGTCCGGCGCTACGGCCCGCTGCGCGCCCCCGGGAGCATCGGCCCCGGCGACACCTACGGGTGACTTACGTCACGCCATCAGCCGAGCTGGGAGCCGTCGTACGGCCCGCTCGGCTGATCGTCGTACAACCGCACGCGGATGCGAATCGCGACCTGACCCCGGAGTAGCCAAGGGTTGACAGCCGGAAGCGCTGAGTGCCGCCGTGAGCCTCTTTGAGCCCCCATCCGTATATCGGGAGTCGGCACAGGCGGGTTCAGGGCGGCACATGCGGACTCAGGTACCGGCAAACCCCCATCACTGTCGGCGCTACCGGTAGACTGGAAGCCAATCCCGCCCCAAACGTGGGGACCGTCCGGGAAAAGCTGAGCAACGCTGATCAAGGCTTACCAACGCAACATGCCGCAGCCGCTCCGGCAACCCGCCGACGAGCCCGGCTCGTGCTGTGCCAGAAAGGGCGCTTCGTGGCCGATTCCGGCAACCCCAACGAGAACATCCCGTCCACCGACGCCGGCGCGAACGGTGAGGTCACCGCCTCCTACGACGCCAGCGCGATCACCGTCCTCGAAGGGCTGGACGCGGTCCGCAAGCGACCCGGTATGTACATCGGCTCCACCGGCGAGCGCGGTCTGCACCACCTCGTGTACGAGGTCGTGGACAACTCAGTCGACGAGGCTCTGGCGGGCCACGCGGACACCATCGACGTGACGATCCTGGCCGACGGCGGCGTGCGCGTCGTGGACAACGGCCGTGGCATCCCGGTCGGCATCGTGGCGTCCGAGGGCAAGCCGGCCGTCGAGGTGGTGCTGACCGTGCTGCACGCGGGCGGCAAGTTCGGCGGCGGCGGCTACGCGGTCTCCGGTGGTCTGCACGGCGTCGGCGTCTCCGTCGTGAACGCCCTGTCGTCCCGGGTCTCGGTCGAGATCAGGACCGACGGCCACCGCTGGACGCAGGACTACAAGCTGGGCGTCCCGACGGCTCCGCTGGCGCAGCACGAGGAGACGGGCGAGACCGGCACCTCGGTCACGTTCTGGGCGGACCCGGACATCTTCGAGACCACCGAGTACTCCTTCGAGACGCTGTCGCGGCGTTTCCAGGAGATGGCGTTCCTCAACAAGGGCCTGACGATCCGGCTCACCGACGAGCGTGAGTCGGCGAAGGCCGTCGCCGGGGCGGACGAGGCCGGCGCGGACGAGAAGTCCGAGGTCAAGACGGTCACGTACCACTACGAGGGCGGCATCGTCGACTTCGTGAAGTACCTCAACTCCCGCAAGGGGGACGTGGTGCACCCGACCGTCATCGACCTGGAGGCGGAGGACAAGGACAAGAGCCTGTCCCTCGAGGTCGCCATGCAGTGGAACAGCGGCTACAGCGAGGGCGTGTACTCGTTCGCCAACATCATCCACACGCATGAGGGCGGTACGCACGAGGAGGGCTTCCGCGCGGCGCTCACCTCGCTGATCAACAAGTACGCGCGCGACAAGAAGCTGCTCCGCGAGAAGGACGACAACCTCACCGGTGACGACATCCGTGAGGGTCTGACCGCGATCATCTCGGTGAAGCTGAGCGAGCCGCAGTTCGAGGGCCAGACGAAGACCAAGCTGGGCAACACGGAGGCCAAGACCTTCGTGCAGAAGGCGGTCTACGAGCACCTCAACGACTGGCTGGACCGGTACCCGGTGGAGGCCGCGGACATCGTCCGCAAGGGCATCCAGGCGGCCACCGCGCGCGTGGCGGCCCGCAAGGCCCGTGACCTGACCCGCCGCAAGGGGCTGCTGGAGTCGGCTTCGCTGCCGGGCAAGCTGAGCGACTGCC
Source organism: Streptomyces sp. NPDC048288 (assembly GCF_043201555.1). NCBI lineage: Bacteria > Bacillati > Actinomycetota > Actinomycetes > Kitasatosporales > Streptomycetaceae > Streptomyces > Streptomyces sp. NPDC048288. The sequence goes on along the minus strand of NZ_JBICZD010000002.1, from coordinate 788,754 downwards.
AGTCGAACGACCCGACCAAGTGCGAGATCTTCATCGTCGAGGGTGACTCCGCCGGCGGTTCGGCCAAGTCCGGCCGCAACCCGCAGTACCAGGCGATCCTCCCGATCCGCGGCAAGATCCTCAATGTCGAGAAGGCGCGGATCGACAAGATCCTGCAGAACCAGGAGATCCAGGCGCTGATCTCCGCCTTCGGCACCGGTGTGCACGAGGACTTCGACATCTCGAAGCTCCGCTATCACAAGATCATCCTGATGGCGGACGCCGACGTCGACGGCCAGCACATCAACACCCTGCTGCTGACCTTCCTGTTCCGCTTCATGCGCGACCTGGTGGAGCAGGGGCACGTGTACCTGTCCCGTCCCCCGCTCTACAAGATCAAGTGGGGCCGGGACGAGGTCGAGTACGCGTACTCCGACCGCGAGCGCGACGCCCTGCTGGAGCTGGGGCGGCAGCGCGGCAAGCGCGTCAAGGAGGACTCGATCCAGCGCTTCAAGGGTCTCGGCGAGATGAACGCCGAGGAGCTGCGCGTGACCACCATGGACGTCGACCACCGGGTCCTCGGCCAGGTCACCCTCGACGACGCCGCGCAGGCCGACGACCTGTTCTCGGTCCTGATGGGCGAGGACGTCGAGGCCCGCCGCCAGTTCATCCAGCGCAACGCCAAGGACGTCCGCTTCCTCGACATCTGAGTCGGTCTCAGCTGACCGCACCAGGAAGGATCTTCACCAGCAATGGCCGACGAGAACACTCCCGTCACCCCCGAAGAGGGCGGCGACGTCGTGATGCGCATCGAGCCCGTCGGGCTCGAGACGGAGATGCAGCGCTCGTACCTCGACTACGCGATGTCCGTCATCGTCTCCCGCGCGCTGCCCGACGTCCGGGACGGTCTCAAGCCCGTCCACCGGCGCGTGCTGTACGCGATGTACGACGGCGGCTACCGCCCCGAGCGCGGCTTCTACAAGTGCGCCCGTGTCGTCGGCGACGTCATGGGCAACTACCACCCGCACGGCGACTCCTCCATCTACGACGCCCTGGTCCGCCTCGCCCAGCCCTGGTCGATGCGCATGCCGCTGGTCGACTCCAACGGCAACTTCGGCTCCCCGGGCAACGACCCGGCGGCCGCCATGCGCTACACCGAGTGCAAGATGGCGCCGCTGTCGATGGAGATGGTCCGCGACATCGACGAGGAGACCGTCGACTTCACGGACAACTACGACGGCCGCTCCCAGGAGCCGACCGTCCTGCCCGCCCGTTTCCCGAACCTGCTGATCAACGGCTCGGCCGGGATCGCGGTCGGCATGGCGACCAACATCCCGCCGCACAACCTGCGCGAGGTCGCGGCCGGCGCCCAGTGGTACCTGGAGAACCCGGAGGCCTCGCACGAGGACCTGCTGGACGCGCTGATCGAGCGCATCAAGGGCCCCGACTTCCCGACCGGCGCGCTGGTCGTCGGCCGCAAGGGCATCGAGGAGGCCTACCGCACGGGCCGCGGCTCGATCACCATGCGCGCGGTCGTCGAGGTCGAGGAGATCCAGAACCGCCAGTGCCTGGTGGTCACGGAGCTGCCCTACCAGGTCAACCCGGACAACCTCGCGCAGAAGATCGCCGACCTGGTGAAGGACGGCAAGGTCGGCGGCATCGCGGACGTCCGTGACGAGACCTCGTCGCGTACCGGCCAGCGGCTCGTCATCGTGCTGAAGCGGGACGCGGTCGCCAAGGTCGTCCTCAACAACCTCTACAAGCACACCGACCTGCAGACCAACTTCGGCGCCAACATGCTGGCGCTGGTCGACGGCGTGCCGCGCACGCTCTCCCTGGACGCGTTCATCCGGCACTGGGTGACGCACCAGATCGAGGTCATCGTCCGCCGTACGAAGTTCCGGCTGCGCAAGGCCGAGGAGCGGGCGCACATCCTGCGCGGTCTGCTCAAGGCGCTGGACGCGATCGACGAGGTCATCGCGCTGATCCGGGCCAGCGACACGGTCGAGATCGCGCGTACCGGGTTGATGGAGCTCCTGGAGATCGACGAGATCCAGGCCAACGCCATCCTCGAGATGCAGCTGCGCCGGCTGGCCGCCCTGGAGCGCCAGAAGATCATCCAGGAGCACGACGAGCTCCAGGCGAAGATCACCGAGTACAACGAGATCCTGGCCTCGCCGGTCCGCCAGCGCGGGATCGTCAGCGCCGAGCTGGCCGCGATCGTGGAGAAGTTCGGCGACGACCGCAAGACCATGCTGGTGCCCTACGACGGTGACATGTCCATCGAGGACCTGATCGCCGAGGAGGACATCGTCGTCACGGTCTCGCGCGGCGGTTACGTCAAGCGGACCAAGACGGTCGACTACCGGGCGCAGAAGCGCGGCGGCAAGGGCGTGCGCGGTACGAAGCTGAAGGAAGACGACATCGTCGACCACTTCTTCGTCTCCACCACGCACCACTGGCTGCTGTTCTTCACCAACAAGGGCCGGGTGTACCGGGCCAAGGCGTACGAGCTGCCGGACGCCGGCCGGGACGCGCGCGGTCAGCACGTGGCCAACCTGCTGGCCTTCCAGCCGGACGAGGCGATCGCCGAGATCCTCGCGATCCGGGACTACGACGCGGCGTCCTACCTGGTGCTGGCCACCAAGGGCGGTCTGGTCAAGAAGACGCCTCTGAAGGATTACGATTCGCCCCGCACCGGCGGTGTGATCGCGATCAACCTGCGTGAGCGCGAGGACGGTTCCGACGACGAACTGATCGGCGCCGAACTGGTCTCGGCGGACGACGATCTCCTTCTGATCAGCAAGAAGGCACAGTCGATCAGGTTCACCGCCTCCGACGACTCGCTGCGCCCCATGGGCCGGGCCACCTCCGGTGTCAAGGGCATGAGTTTCCGCGAGGGCGATGAACTTCTGTCGATGAATGTTGTTCGACCCGGTACGTTCGTGTTCACTGCCACCGACGGGGGGTACGCGAAGCGGACCCGTGTCGACGAGTACCGCGTCCAGGGCCGCGGCGGCCTCGGCATCAAGGCCGCCAAGATCGTGGAGGACCGTGGTTCGCTCGTCGGTGCGCTGATTGTCGAGGAGAACGACGAGATCCTCGCCATCAGCCTGTCCGGCGGTGTGATTCGCACGCGAGTCAGCGAGGTCAGGGAGACGGGCCGTGACACCATGGGCGTCCAACTGATCAACCTGGGCAAGCGCGATGCCGTCGTCGGTATCGCACGTAACGCCGAGGCCGGCAGCGAGGCGGAGGAAGTCGACGGTGACGACACCGTGGACGAGACCGCCGAGACCGCCGAGGGTCTCGAGACCAGCGGTACGGACGAGGGTGAGGCGCCCTCGGCCGAGTAGCACGAGGAGAGAGTCATCGTGAGCGGAGCCACGGGCGCCGGGTCGGCGGGTACCTCGACGGGTACGGATGCGGACGGCGGCGCCCGTGGCTCCGCCGCGTCCGACGGGGGCGGTACGCCGCAGCCGCCGGACACGCACACGACCCAGCTGAAGGCGATCAAGGCGCCCACGAAGGCGCCCGCGCCGGACGCGCAGGGATCCCAGGGGGGAACCGTGACCGACACCCGAGGCCCGGCCGCGCCGGGCGCCCAGCCGGCGCCCGGCCAGCAGGCCCCTTCCCCGCTGCCCGGGGAGCGGCACCAGGAGCAGCCCGCCGGGCCCTACCACCCGCCGCAGGCCTACCCGGCGGCGCAGACCGCGGCGCAGGCGCCCACGGGGGCCGTACGACGCCCGCGCACCGGTGCCGGGCAGCGCACCGCCCCCCGCACCCGCAAGGCCCGCCTGCGGGTCGCCAAGGCCGACCCCTGGTCGGTGATGAAGGTCAGCTTCCTGCTCTCCATCGCGCTCGGCATCTGCTCGATCGTGGCGTCGGCGGTGCTGTGGATGGTCCTGGACGCGATGGGCGTCTTCTCGACGGTCGGCGGCACGATCTCGGAGGCGACCGGTTCGAACGAGTCGAACGGCTTCGACCTCCAGTCGTTCCTTTCCCTCCCGCACGTCCTGACGTTCACGGCGATCATCGCGGTCATCGACGTCGTCCTCGCGACGGCGCTGGCGACCCTCGGCGCGTTCATCTACAACCTCTCCGCGGGCTTCGTCGGCGGCATCGAGCTGACCTTGGCCGAGGACGAGTAACCGGAGTTCAAACCTCTCCTGAAGGTCCCCCGACAACCGATTTTGGGACTGCCCCGGTCGTGCGCTAATCTTCAGGGGTCAGCGCGCGGGACACACACCGCAGAGCGCGGCGGGGCTATAGCTCAGTTGGTTAGAGCGCATCCCTGATAAGGATGAGGCCACAGGTTCAAATCCTGTTAGCCCCACAGTGGCATAGTGCCAGGTCAGACGGCCGGTAGATCATCGCGATCTACCGGCCGTCTACATTTGCGGATCTTGGTACCCCAGTACTACCCCGTAACTTGTGCCAGACCCCGCCCCCTTGCAAGAACCTGCTGCTGCCAAACGGGACGAACGGCCTCTACTGTGGACAGCAGCGCGCCCCCTGCCGACTCAAGCGACAGGGGGCGCTGCTGTCCGGACGGGACCTCCCGAGTACCCGGCCGGAGTTCGGGCGGCAGAGGCTCAGCCCCAGCCGGGATCCAGGAGAGTGGCTGCAGCCGTGGTCTCGCCGGCGGCCGTCGACGTGCTCTGGGAGTCCGGCGTCGCGGCCTGGGCGGCAGCGGCCGGGGCGAGCGTGGCCAGCGCGACCAACAGAATCGCGGCGGCTACCCGCTGTGCCGTGCTCCTCATCTGCGGCTCCTCGCGTAGGGATGTGACGCGTGTCATCCGGCCCGTAACCAACCGGGCGGTCGCTTTAGGCTGGCACGCGTCTGGGGGAGAACCAAGGAGAAGGGCGTGCATATATCTGCGCGCGCGAGATCCTGCACGACCATCGGGGGGCGTAAGTGAGCGAAATGGGCACCGGCCAAGGCGACCAGCCGGCACTCCTCCCCGACGACATCGCGGCCTACGAACTCGTCGCCCACGGCGGCGACCCCGGCGGCCTCCCCGTGGAGCGGCTGCTCGACGGCGAGTTCATCGCCCCCGACCCTCAACATCCTGGCCGCTACCTGCCGCTGGACCCCCGCGTCGCGGCGCAGCGCATCGTCGCCCGAGAGCGGGCCGCCCTCTCCCAGGCCGCCACCCGCCTGGCCGAGCTCCCCGACCTCACCGACCAGCTCGCCGCCCACTTCGACCCCCACCGCTACTACGGTGGCCCGGGGAGCGAGTTCCTCGCCGACAAGGCCGCCATGAACACTCGGATCGGGCAGGTCGTCGGCGAGGCATCCAGCGAGCTCTACACGGCCCAGCCCGGCCAGCCGGAGACCCGCGACCCCGCCGTCGTCCGTCTCGGCATCCAGCGGAGCCAGACCGTCCTCGCCCGCGGGGTCCAGATGCGCACCCTCTACCCCGCAGGTGCGGACGCCCACGCGCCCACCCGGGACTACGTCGAGCAGATCACCGCAGCGGGCGCCGGAGTCCGTCTCCTCTCCGGCCCGTTCCCGCGCCTGGTGCTCGTCGACGGTCGGCACCTCTTCATCGACAACCACGTCATCGACGGCGAGGGGGACGCCGGCTGGCACGTGTTCGACCGCAGCGCCGTCATGTGGGCGCGCGAGGTCTTCCTCATGCTCTGGAACCGAGCCAGATGCTGGCAGGACGCGGCCCCGACGACCGTCACGACGGGCCGTCAGCGGCGGATCCTGCACGAGCTGACGGCCGGCCACTCGCAGCAGCAGGTCGGCCCCCGAGTGGGCCTCAGCGACCGAGTGGTGGCTAAGGAGTTGGCCGCGGTTCGGGAGGCTCTCGGGATGGAGACGCTGTATCAGGTGATGGCCTGGTGGGGTGCCTCCCGCGAGTCTGACCTGCCCTAAGGACCACGTTCGTGTGCACGCCATCTACAGGTGGTGTAGACGGCTGGTGACGGTGGGTAGAGTGCCCGCAGGGGAGGCGGACCTGCCGGTTCCGTCTGACACACAGCCCCATGGCAAGCCCGGTCGGGTACTCGGGAGGTGCTCGGCCGGAAGGGTGGTTCCCCCTGTCCTTGAGTGACGGGGGGAACCACTGCAGAAGAGACGAAACCGCCCCGCCCTCCATTACGGAGGACGGGGCGGCCGCGCTCAGCCTTTCGGCGAGCACTTGCGGAGCCAGCGGACACACATCACACCGCTCCACCACCGAGGCCGCTCCCGTCGGGGTGGGAGACGGCCGCCGGTCCTGCTGCCGGTACTTCAGCGGCAGCAGGGGCCTAGCCGTACTTCAGCGCGAGGTCGTGCAGCGCTCCTGCATCCGGGCAAGGGGCACGGTCCAGGCACCGCGCGCACGACGTGACGTGCCGCCGGTAGGCCTGCGTGGCCTGCTTGCCGACACAGGAACCACAGCCTTTGGGCAGCCAGCGCACCAGCTCGCCATCGGCCACGAGCAGCCGCGGCCCCAGATCGACCTCACCCTTGGTGAGCGGCGTCCGGCCACACCAGGCGCACGCGCTGCCGCTGAGGCGACGCTTCCCGGGGCGCCGCCCAGGCATGGGCAACAGCTCGCCCGCGCGGACGAAGCCAGGGTTCACGGCTTGCCAGGCGCGGCGCTCTCCTGGGGGCGGGCTCCCTGCTGGCCGTTGAGGTTCTCGTAGTGGTCGCACAGGGCCGTCACGGACCGGGCGAGTTTCATCGACACGGTCATCTGGCCGGGGCTGTTGTAGCCGGGGATCAGGCCGAGCCGCATGCGGGCTTCCCTGACACCTGCCAGCGCGCACGCGCTGGGGAAGTCGCCGTCCGGGAATGTGCGGGTCATCGCCTCGATGGTGGGGATGAGTTCCTCGATCTGCCCGCGCAGCGCCACCCGCAGCGTGTCGACCTCGCCGTTGGGGATTGGGCGGGCGTCGGGGGCGAGGAACCGGTGCGCGGTCTTGCGCATCGTCTGGATGTCCGGCGGCAGCCGGTCGGTGTCTGCCGTGTCGGGGCTGGGAGCTGTACCGTGCGGCATGTCGACTCCTCGTAGTCGGCCATGCCCCGGGAGGTGACCGCCTCGCCGGGGTTTTGTCGTACCTCCCGACGCTAAGAGGGTGATGTGCAGCACAGCCAGGGATGTGCAGATCTTTGCAGGAAGACCCACCTGTCGGTGGTCCTTACGGGTCGGCGGTCTTGACCTGATGAGCCTGCTGCATGAACCTGACGCAAAGAACTGCACATCTAGCGGCTGGAGTTGGCCATGACGCTACGGTTCATCGGGATCGACCCCGACACGAAGACGGCGGACAGCCCGACCGTCTGGGTCGACCAGGAGAACAAGGAACTCGTCTTCCAGGGCTGGAAGCCCGGCCCCAAGCTTGAGGCGGAGTGCGCGGCGTTCCAGGTACCAGGGCACGCGGTCGGGATCCCGGAAGGCGAGGGAGTGATCCGGATCCCCGCCAGGATGGTGCACATGATCAGGGAGGCGTGCGATGTCGTCGAGCGAACCGACGATCGCTGACCTCATGTCCCAGTGCACGCGCTCGGCCGTGCACCTGGAGATGCGGGACCAGTACGGCGTCGCTGCGGAAGCTGAAGACTTCCAGGCCTGGCTGGAGACCGGCCAGCTCGACGTCGACCCAGCCTCCCCAGATTGGGCTCCCTGGGTCGCCCTCGTCTCACAGGCGCGTGCCCGCGGCATCACCGTGCGCCGGGCCCGCATCGTGTCCGAACCCGTCTCCGACTACATCCGCTACGAGCACGCCTCCACCAACGTCAACCTTCAGGCGGGTGAGGACGTGCGGTGGCTGCCCCGCCGGCGCGCCTCGGACATCGCCCTGCCCGGCAACGACTTCTGGCTCTTCGACGACACCGTGATCCGCTGGGGCTACTTCTCCGGCAACGGCGCCATGATCGGCCACGAGATCTCCGATGAGCCCAGCGCCGCGAAGCTCTGCTCGGAGGCCTTCAACACCGTCTGGTCCCGCGCCACCCCACACGTCCAGTACGACATCCACTGACCAGGAAGCACCAGCAGCCAGCTCATGCCCGCCTCGCCGTCCTCCTCCGCCCAGGCCGCCCGTGAAGCCGTCGCACATCGGCTACGCGACCTCCGCAAGGAAGCTGGCCTGACGGTCGTGCAACTGGCTGCTGAGTGCGGCTGGCACTACTCCAAGACCTCCCGCATCGAGAACGCTCTCACCGGCCCCTCCGCCAACGACATCCGCAGCTGGTGCTCGGCCACGAACGCCACACCCCTCGCACAAGAACTCGTCGTCCAGTCCATCACCGCCGAGTCGATGTACAGGCAGTGGCGAGACCAGGTCCGGGCCGGCCTGCGACACCTCCAGGAGAGCCGCACAGTGGCCTTCCAGGAGACGGAGTGCCACCGGATGTACTCGGCCGGCCTCGTGCCCGGCCTGCTCCAGACCGAGGGCTACGTACAGGCCGTCCTCGGGATCGCCGCCAACGTCCACGGCCTGCCTCCAGAAGACATCGCCGAGGCCGCGCGAGCCCGAGTAGAGCGCTCCCGCATCATCCACGAGCAGGGCCACAGCTTCGTCGTGGTCGTCGAAGAGTCCGTACTGCACTGCCAGGTCTCCGACGCGGACGCGATGGGCGCCCAGCTCGGCTACCTCCTCACGGCCGGCGCCCTGCCCGCGGTATCCCTCGGGATCGTCCCGATGACGGTCCGGCGGACCCACTGGCCTGAGGAGACCTTCCACATCTACGACGACCGTCGGGTCACGGTGGAGCTGGTCTCTGCGGAGGTGACGGTCACCCAGCCCGCCGAGGTCGAGCAGTACCTGACGACCTTCGAGCGGCTCCGCAGCATGGCGGTGTACGGCGCCGAGGCTCGCGCGCTGATCGTCAAGGCCATCGAGGCGCTGCACTGAATCTGGGCATGACGAAAGGCCCCCTCCCGCCCGCAGGCGGAAGGGGGCAACGATTCGTCATCGGGCGGTGGCCTGCCACAAGGTCACGACGAGCGCTCCAACGCCCGTCAGAGCGGCGATGCTTGGAAGAGGCCACTTGCTCCGCTCCATGGCGTCCATACGCTTCTCCAGGTCGGCGAGCTGCTTGTCCGTCTGGTCGCCGCGCTGGACCAGGAGCGCGAGCTGGCCGCGCTGCTCGGTGAACCCGACCTCCATCGTGCGCCGCAGTTCGGCCAGCTCCAACGCGATCGTTGTGCTCTCGGGAGGAGTCACTCGCGTGCCGCCGAGTCGGTGCGGAGCCAGCTCGGGAGCAGGGCCTGGACGCCGGGGACCGCCATCACCCGGGCGAAGCCGCCCGCGACGGCCAGGGCACCGGCCACCCAGGGCAGCGCCTCGGGGACGCCCGAGGCATCGACGACGGCCGGCAGCACGACGGCGATACCGATCGCGCTCTGGAGCACCGTCCGGACGGTGCGCTTCGTGGACTCCAACATGGTGATCAGACCTCCTTGGTGAACGGGACCTTGAGAGCGGCCCAGGACTTCGCGCCCGGCCAGCCGTCGGCCGAGGAGCCGGTGTAGCCGAGCCTCCGCTGCCACTTCGCGTAGGACTGCCGGTCGGCCTCGGTCCACTGCGGGCCCGGGCCGGAGGCGTACGCCGAGCAGCCGTTCGCGACCAGCCGCTTCCCCATCGCCGTGACGACCGGTGACTTCGGGTTCTTCCGGAACCAGCTGGCGCCGGGGAATGGCTGGTAAGTCGGGGTGGTGGGCGTCGTGGCGACCTTCGTCCCGAGGCGGGTGGCGACCCGGGTACGGAAGTCGGCCATCCCGAAGCCCTTGGGGTCGACCTTGGTGCTGGTCCACTCCTTGTGACCGATCACGGACCGCGCGCTCCAGCCGTGCGCCCGGCACAGCGCAGCGGACGCCCGGACCATGGCGTCCAGCTGGACGTCGGGCCAGGGGTCCTTGCCGTCGCCGAGGTTCTCGCACTCGAAGCCGTAGAAGTGGACGTTGCCGTCGGTGTCGTTCTCGTTCGGCGCCGGCAGAGTGGCGCGCTCCTCGATGACGGCCTGGAGGACATCGCCGTCGCCGCTGCCGGCATGGTTCGCGCGGCCGTTGCCGACGAGGTGGACCTTGCCGTCCTTGGTGATAACGCCGTGGCAGAGCGGCCCAGGCAGCGAGCTGTACCCGTCGTAGCAGATGGCGACGGTGGCGGCGCTGCCGGAGGTGACGGTGTGGTGGATGATCACGCCGTTCACCGGCCCCCAGGCGCCGTGTCCGGACCGGTTGTGGGTGCGCCAGTCGTCGTGCTCCACGACGGTGACGCCCTCGGCCTTCAGCGCGGCGACGAGCGCGTCGGCGGACAGCGGAGTAGCCATCACGCACACCCCTTTCGGGTCCACACCATGGGCACGCCCTCGATGCCGTCGAGGTCCTCGCGGTAGACGAGGGACGTTCGCCAGCCGATGACCGGGCCGTCGTTCAGGACCCGCGCGTTGATGGTCGTGGCCGACCAGACCGCGGTCACGACGGCCGGGGCCTCGGCGCTGCCGTTGTTCTCGGCCGGGTCCACGGGAACGATGACGACGTCGCCGAGCTGGGGCGCCGCCGCGGCTGCCGGGGCTCCCTCGAGGACCGCCGTGCTAGCGGCGAGGACCGCCCAGTTCTTCGCGGCCCACAGTTCGTCGAGGGCCTTGGTCACCTCCGGGCCAGTGAGCGTCACGGCCAGGCGGTGTGCCGCGTCGTGGAAGGTGCGGCTCACCTCCTGGAGCGCGGCTGGGAGGTGGTCGTACCGGAAGTTGCCGAGCATTCGCTCGACCGCAGGATCGACGGGCTGGGACATGCACGCCTCCAGGGCATGAGAAAGCCCCGGGCCGGACGGCTCGGGGCGCGGGTGAGGGCGGATCAGGCGGGACGGGCGAACTCGATCTCCAGGACCGGCCGGGTGCCGCCCGTGGCTGTGTCGAGGGCGGAGCCGGTGACGTGCCCAGGGGCGACCTGGAGGTAGTCCCCCACCGCCATCAGGACGGTGATCCAGCCAGCCTCGGTGTGGACCGCGTTGGACGCGGCCAGCGCGCTGCGGAAGTGGCCGCCGGCGAGCAAGGTCCCGTTGTCGAACACGCCGACCGCTCTGGCCGTGCCGGCGGTGGCCGTGGCGTTGAACGAGACCTTGGCGAAGACCTTGTACCAGCCCGCGAGCGTGCAGGTGTACCGGGTTGGTGAGCCCGAGGACCAACCGCTGAGGTCGTCGACCGACACCGTCTCCCAGGACATCGCGTTGGCGACGTCCGGGTTTCCGCTCGACGTGCTCGGGATCGTCTGGTTGGTGTCTCGGGTGGCCTTGAAAATGGTCCTGCCGACGAGCGCTGCCGAGTTGGCCCGCGCCTCGGTAATGATCATTCCCGGCTGCCAGACTGGGAACTCGATAAACGTCACAGACCCCTCCTATAGGGCGACAACGGCTGCCCGCTGGAGACGAACCTCAGCGCCAGCCGCCTGGGCCTTGGGGACGCCGTTGACGGACCGTTGCACGGTCATCAGCTGCGGCGTGAGGATGAGCAAGTTGTCGAACCGCATCACCGGCGACACTGCCGTCGAGCCGGTGTTCGCGAACGACCTGGTGCCCACGTTGGCGGCGGCCGTCAGCGACGAGTCCGTGACCGTGATCTGCCACTGCGCGGGCTCAGGACCCACCGCCCAGATCTTCGCCCGCAGCGTGGTGCCAGCTGCCTGGAACCGCACCCGGTAGAAGGTCCCTGCGGTGTGGGTCAGGGTGCTGGTGAACGTACCGAGCTGAGTCTCGGTCCCCGCCACACGCTTGCGGATGGTCAGGAGGACACCGGCCGCCGTGGTGAACTCCACGCGGGCCGCGTAGTGATTGTTGTTGTCGACGGCCCGCAGCAGGGGACCGGTGAACAGGCTGGCGCCCGCGGCGAGGACCGAGGCGGCCACATCCACATACAGGTCGACGTCCGCGCTCACGGCCGGGGTGAGCGTCAGGTGCGCAACACCCGTCGACGGCTGGGCGACCGATCCGACGCCACTGCCGACCGAGAAGTCCGCTGCCGTCCCCGTCAGCGCCCAGCTCCCGCCGATGTCCGGCGTGCCCCATCCGTTCGACACCGTCCGCGCGAACTGATCCCACAGAGCAGGTACGCACCCCGTGACCCGGATGACCTCGCCCGCGACACGGACATCGAACGGGAACTCTGCGGCATAGGTCGGGACAGGCCCGCTGGAGGTGATGAACGGCACTGGCAGGTACGAGGCGCCGGCGGCCGGGGTGTGGACGACCAACTGCGTGTCCACGGCCGTTGCCGAGACTGCGAGGAGGCTCCCGCCCGGGTTCGCGTCGACACGGCCAGCCACGCTGTCCTCGACCACGCCCACCTGGTACGGGCCAGCGGGCACGCACACGAGGTCGATCCGCCAGGCCCGCGGGCGCAGCTGCTCGCTGTAGCCCTGGACCAGGAGGTCGAGCGGCCCCGGCGGCAGGAAGTCCGGCAGGTCGGTGATGCGGATCAGGTCGCCCTCGGACAGGTCGAGGATCGCAGGGATCAGCTCGGGTGCCCGGTGCAGCAGGATCGTGACCGTGGGGTAGCGGGCCTCGTCCCAGGTGCCCTGATACACCAGCCACCAGGCCATGGGCTCGGCCTGGTAGTCGCGGTACAGGTTCAGATCGACGGCATCGTCGTAGCGTCCGATGCCGTCCGGCGGATCCTGAACGGACATGGGGCCAGTGAGGAGTTCGGCCCGGCCGGAGGAGCCGCCGATTCGGGTCACTGTGATGTCGTTGCGGACGTCGACATCGTCGGGCGACGGCTCCAGCGCGGCGAGGCCCCGCTGCCCGTACGACAGCGTCAGGGCAGGGGTCTGGTTGAGCTGCGACGTCCGGCTGCGATACCGCAGACCAAGGCGTTCACGGTCCTCGACGAGGATCCCGCCGTCGGCCGCCTCGCACTGCTCCACCTGCTCCAGGAGCGTCGCGGGGCGCTGCGGCCCCATACGCGCCTGGTCGGCGATGACTCCCGTCACCGTGATGGGCAGGCTCTCCTCAACGCTCAGCCTGCGCAGGCGAGTTCCGGCGGTCTCCCCGTTGAACGCCTGGTCGGCGCTGTTGAAGGGCGCGTCCGTCTCCGAGTTGAAGACGGCGAGGTGCCCCCACCGCATCCCGTCGAGGCCGGTGCCGAAGCTGGACCGGACGTCGAGCACGTACCCGGGGGACGCGGCGACGGTCGTACTCACCGCGAAGCCGCTGCCGCCGATGACGATCCAGCGGGCGACGTACTGCACGTTGGCGCCGCTCTGGACGGCCTTGATCTGGAGCCTGGCCCACGACCCGTTGAACTGGGGGGCCGTCCCGGTCGCCGAGAAGACGGACACGTCATCTGCGTCCAGGCCGTCGATCAGGACCTGGTTCGTCGCCACGCGGGCGCGCACGCGCCGCGCGGTGCCGGTCGTCCGCACCTCGAAGAGGGTCGTGAGCGCGGCCGGCATGGCGTCGAGGTTGTAGACCAGCTCGACCTGCCACGTGCCCGCGGCGACCGACGGCACCAGCGCTACGAAGGAGGCCCCGACCTGAAGCACAGGCAGTGGCGACGAGCCGGGCAGGGTGTCGTCCGCAGCCCACTCGAAGGCGCTGGCCGTCATCGGCCGCACTCCAGCGATCGGGCTGTACGCCTGGGTGGCGTCCGAGCCCTCCTCCATCGGCCAGTAGGCGACGGGGCTGTAGGAGGGGACGCGACGCCGCAGCGTGCTCGCGAGGGGTTTCTTTCCCTGGTTGAGGCGCCGCAGAATGCCCGCGCCCGCGCCCTCCACCGTGATCAGCCGACCGCCGCCGCTCCAGCGTGGCGGCCAGTCCGAGTACTCGCCGGAGAACCGCACCCTCTCGTTGCTGATGGCGGCCCCGTTGGCGAGCGTCCACGTCAAGCCGGTGGTGTCCACGAACGACGTCGCACCAATCGCCGGGGCGGTGAAGTCGACGCTCGCGACCACCGTGCCGTTGATCCCGTTGCGCAGCTGCGCCACGTAGACCGAGCCGTCCGGAGGTGTGAAGCCGAGCGTGTCGATATCGCCCACGGTCAGCGGTGCGGTCGACGCGAAGATGGCGCCAGTCGGCAGCGTGATCGAGTTACCGAGCTGCACCCACGTACCGCTGATCGAAGGCGCCGTGTAGAAGGTCGTGGCACCGGTCGTGTTGTCGCGGGTCACGCGCAGAGCGAGCCGTCCCGACGGCGGGACTGACACCGGCGCCGTGGACAGGTACCCGGCGACCGCGTTGCCATCGGTGCTCACTCGCACAGTAAGCAGACCGCTGGCGCCGATGGAGAACATCCAGGACCGCTGGTTGCCCGTGAGCAGGTACTTGCCGAACAGCTCGACCTCGGTGCCTGCCTGCCAGTTGACCAGGGACACCTCGATCCGCGCGTCGAGGTTCCCGGCGATGTTCAGGGCCGTGCTGCTCGGGGTGGTGGCGCGGGCGTTGGGCGCGTCGTCGGGCAGGAGGAGACGCTGCTGCCCCGCCTGCACCGACACCCGCATCGGGGTGTTACGGCCGATCAACTGGTAGTACGGGGAGCGCGGGTTCTGCGGCGAGAACAGGCCGTTCGGGGACCTGAGGGTGAGGGAGCAGGAGGCCGGATCGACCGCCTGCCCCTCGCCCGTGCGCCCCCGGGTGTGCGTGATGATGTCCCGCGTCAGCGCGTACTGCGTGACGTCGGTCCACACCCCTCCGATCTTGATCTTGGTCCGCGCGCCAAGCGGATCCTCAGGGAACGCCATCAGCTCGACCTCCGCCCTGCGAGCACCAGGCCGACGTCGCCGCCGCCCTTGTTCCGAATGCCGCGCCGGACACGGCCGATCAGGTAGTCGTCCTCAGCCCGGCCCGACGACCGCAGCTCCAGCACGACCTTCTGCGAGGCCGCAGCGCGGGCACGCGACGAGGCCATGTCCCACGAGCCCGACGCCGGCGTCTCCACGAGGGAGGCCATGGACCGGTTGACCGCGGCGCGCTGCCCCTCCACGCCCTTGATCAGGCCCTGCGCGGTGTGGTGTCCGACCAGGGCCATGACCTTGCTGGGGCTCTTGATCCCGAGAGCCTTGCGGATCGCCTTGGACATGCCCTTGGCGATCGCCAGCATCTGGGCCTCGATGTGCTTCTGCTGTGCCTTCAGACCCGCGACCAGCCCCTTCGAAGCCTGGATACCGGCCCCGTACATCGCGTCCCCGGCAGTCGTCCCCGCCTGGCCGGCGGCCTTCACGAGCGTGGCCTGTTGGGCGTTGATCTGCTTGATCTGGCTCGCGTCGGCGCTCGCCAGGGCAGCCGCCGCCGAGGACCCCTGCTCAACTCCGGCCTGGGCGATCTGCGAGATCAAGTCCGCCCGCACGCCCTTCTTCTTGAGCGTGGCCAGGTTCTTCGCGAAGGCCTGCGCGGCGGCCGTGTCGGACTTCAGCCCGGCGAGGATGGACTCGGCGGTCTGCGGCCAGCCACCGGTGTCCTGCTGGGTGATGTCCGCCGAGGCGAGGATGCCGCTCTTGACGTCGGAGGCCAGCTTGTCGCGGGCCTTGATCTGGTCGTTGAGCTTCGTGGTCGCGGTCTTCAGTCGGGCCGCGACCTTCGTCTCCTGGTTGGCCAGCGACAGCAGCTTCTTCGTGCCGGCCCCGAGGGAGTCCAGGGCCCGCGAGCGCTTCTTCCCGGGATTGAGCCCGTCGGTGATGATGTCGGCGATCTTGTTGGACGCGGCCTTGATCTGCTTCGTGGAGCCGGTGAGGCCGTCGACCAGGCCGCGGGCGATCCAACGGCCTTGGGCCTTGGTGACCTTGGAAGGCGAGGCGATGCCGAGCGCCTTCGCGATCGGCCCCGGGATCGACGAACGCGCCCAGCTGTACAGCTTGGACTTGATCCAGCCGCCCATCGAGGCGATGCCGTTCCAGAGGCCCTGGACGACGTTGACGCCCTTCTGCGTCAGCAGGGAGCCCAGGGAGCCCACACCGGCGGAGATCCGGCCAGGGATGCCCCGCACCCAGCCGATGAACGACGAGGCCTTCGCGGACGAAGCCGACTGGAAGAGTGCCCACGCCCGGGTGGCCACCCCCGCAAGCAGACCGCCCATCGCCGCCAGGGCGGCCACGGCGCGGCCGGGGATGGCCCGCAGGAACGCGATGAACGAGGCGAAGCCCCGGCTGACGGGCCCGGCGATGTACCGGGACCACAGGCCGCTGAACCAGGTGGTGAAGGCCGTACCGATGCTGGCCAGGAAGCCTCCGACTTCGGAGGCCTTCTGGACGTGCCAGGCCTTGAACGCGTTCCACCAGCGTGGCAGCTGCTGGTTGAACGAGGTGATCAGCCCGTTCGCGAAGCTGATGGCCATGGTGCTGGCGGCCGCCACGATGGACGCGGCGACCAGTACGGGCAGGAGCAGGATGCCGGCGACGATCCCGACCGCGATCAGGCTGAGCTTGAGCGCCTGCTCGGGGTTGGCCATGATCCACTGGGCGAGCCCCTGGAAGGCGTTCGAGATCATCCCGCCCAGCCGGGGGATCAGCTCCTTCCCCTTCTCGACCAGGCGCTGATAGAGCAGGGGGAAGAACGCGATCACGCGGTCCGCGGCGTTCTTGTTGCCCTTCCCGGCCTCGTCCCAGACCCCGCCGATCAGGCCGCCGGCCTTGTCTTTGAAGGTCTGCAGCGCGGGCACGACGGTGTTGCCGAGGAAGTCGACGATGCCCTGCTGAATGCCGCGCTTGAACTGCTCAACCTTGGTCGAGGCGTTGTCGCGGAGCGAGTTGCCCATCTTGTCGGCGGCGCCGCCGACTTGGCCCAGGGCGTTGACGGCGGAGGACGGGTCGAGCGCCATGAGCGCCTTCTGAGTGTCCTCGCTCTTGGTACCGAACAGGGTCAGAGCGGTGGCGTTGCGCTCGGCCGGGTCCTTCAGGCTGCGGAGCCGGTCGAAGACGAGGTCAAGAGCTTTACGTGCCTTGGGGCCGCCCTCGATGAACGCCTTCTGCATCTCCTTGCCGTTGAGGCCGATCGTCTTGAAGGCTGCGTCGACCTGTTTGCCGCCGCCCTGGGTGATCAGGACGAACTCCTTCAAGCTGTCCGCGACCACATCCGTGTCGCGGGCGCCAGCCTTCATGCCCTGGCTGAGCAGGCCCGTTGCCGTGGTGGCGTCGATGCCCATCTGCCGGAAGATCGTCGAGTACTCGTTGAAGGTGTCGGCGATGTCGTCCGCGCGCGGCCCCATCTTCTGGAGACCGCGGGTGAGCGCATCGACAGCCTCAGTGCCGTCCTTCGCCAGCCCGGTCTTGATCATCTGGCCGATCGCGTTGGCCGTCTGCCCCAGGTCCAACTCGAAGGTGTTCGCCAGGTCGGAGACGTTCGCCGCGATCGACTGGATCTGCTTGTTGGTCGCGCTCTCCGGCATGATCCCGGCGCGCATCACTGCGCTGATGACCTCGGTCGCGCCCTGGAAATCCTCGGTCACTGCGTCCGCGTAGAGCTGACCCGCGATCTGCCCGTACCGCCGAGCCTCCGCCGGGGTCTTGCCCAGCTGCGCAGCAAGACGACCGGTGATCTGCTGCTGCTCCATGGCGTCGCTGATGCCGGCCATCAGCGCACCGCCGATCGCCGCGCCCAGAGCTGCCGGGCCAAGGCGCGTGAGGAGCATCTCGCGGAGGGAGCCGCCCAGCTCGCCCATGCCCTCCGTGGCGCGGCCGCGCATCCGCTGGACGAAGCTGTCGCTGGCGTCGTCACCCGCGTCGCCAGCAGCGTCATCGACGTCCCGAGAACCTTGCCGGACCCCATCTCCGAGGCCCTGCCCGGCGTCTCGTCCGGCCTGGACGAAACGCCCGCGAAGGTCCCTGAGGCGGCCGTCCGAGCCCCGGACGACTCCATCGCCGAGCTGCTGCCCGGCTGTCTGCCCGGCCCTCTGCGCGTCGTCGCCCATCGTCTGGCCGGCGGTGCGGATGGCCTGCTCTGTACGTCGCAGAGCAGGATCCACGGCCCGGTCGTCGACGGTCATGATCGCGTTGAGTTCGCCGACGGTCAGGGCCACGGCTCACCTCCTGCGTTGGGGCTGGTCGGGAGGTGGGGCGAAGTGCCGTTGGAGCCGGGACTCGCAGGAGAGCAGGCCGTAGATGCGGGCCTGGAGCCAGCGCCAGGAGCGGCGCTGGAGGATGCCGGAGTCCACGTCGATGCCGTACTCGGAGTGGAGGTCAGCCTCGATGAGCGGCCAGAGGGAGAGGAGGTTGTGCCAGCTCAGGTCTGGGGTCGGCCCTTGCTCCTCCTTCGGCGCTGGGATCCCGCCCTCGTACCACTCGTAGAGGCCGGTGACGGGGTCCCGTTCGCCGCAGCCGACTCCGAGGAGCCGCGCGACGCCTGCCTCCGAGCCGCCCGGTTCGGTGCTTTTCCCGGCTGCTGGCCCGTCCGCCAGAACTGCAGGGCCGTCTCGCGGTCGGTAGTGACCCAGAACATCGAGGTCAGCGCGACGTGCTTGAACGCGCCCCAGGACAGGTCGGCGCGGAGGTCCTCGTACGCGGCACCCAGGCATGCCCGGTACAGGTCCAGTTCCGCCTCGTCGTCCAGGACGGGCGACTCGGGAGCCGTCCCGCCGGCGGCTAGCCGGGCAGCCAGCGAGGTGATGCGCTCGATCTTGATGCCGTCCTCAGCGGACGGGTCCTCGATCCGGTACGTCCGGACCTCGCCGTCCCGGCCGCGCACCGGGAGTTCGAGGTAGTCGTCCAGGAAGTCGTCGAGCGCCTCGAAGGTGGCTGTGCCTGCCATCACGCGGCCGGGTTCGTGATGAGCAGCAGCGGGCCGTCGCCGGTGAGGGTGAGCTCGACCTGGTCCAGGGCGGTGTACTCGCCGCCGGATGGCTTCCAGGCGACGATCGCGGTGCCCTCGTAGGCCTCCGGCAGGCCGTTGCGGTCGTAGTACCGGATGTGGACCTGGGAGTTGCTGCCGAACGTGTATCCCGCCGCCCGGAGTGCCTCGTGGGTCGGGTGGTAGACCTTCACCTGGTCGTTGATCCGGCGGTTGATCGTGACGCCCAGCTCCCAGGCCTGGCCGGTCTTGGTGTTGCCCGCCCAGCCGTCCGAGTCGTAGTCGCTGGAGTCCTCGATGTTCGGGTCGGCGGTCGGATCGAAGCTCGTCACGCCCGGGACGAGCTGCCAGTCGCTGCCGTCCTTCGTGGCGGACATGTCCAGCTCCAGCCGCCACCGGCGCGCCAGGGCAGTGATCGGGGTGGGTGTGCTCATGCGGTCCTCCTAGTCGATCAGGTACGTGCCGGACCGCACGGTCCGGAAGTAGTAGTTCGCGGCCAGCTCCAGGCGGCCTTTGGTGTCCTGGCCGATCCAGGCCTGGGACTGCCGCCACGACAGGGCCACGTGGATGCCGCCAACCTCGTAGTGCTGGCGGTTGTGCAGCAGGTCGAAGACGACGTCCGCCAGGTCGTCGACCCCGTCCGCAGCCGGGCCCGCGCGCATGCGCACCTGCACGCCCGTGATCGCGTCGGTCGTGTCGTCGTCGGTGACCGGATAAGCGGTCAGGCACAGGGCCCGGTCCGGCGTGTCCGGCATGACAGCCCGGTAGATCCCGGTCTCGCCCGGGCCGATCACGTCGTCGGGCCTCCAGGCGCCAACGCCGGCCCCCGCGAGGAGACTGGCGATGCCGTCCAAGAGGCTGCTGGTGTAGCCGGTCACCTCAGCGCCCGACGCACCTGCGCGGCGATGATCTGGAGGACCTCCTGGCGGCTCGCGTTGAGGGGGCCTTCCAGGTACTTGGCCGTTCGCCCGGGCGCGTGCCGGAAGTCCAGGCGCTCGTGCTGGACGACGGCGTACGGGGTGTCGTAGCTGACCATGCCGGTCAGCGACGGCGCGTCCACGCTCGCGGCGCCCGACTGCATCAGCGGGCTCTCGTCCAGCGGGACGACCTCCTGGGACTGCTGGAGTACGTGCTCGGCGCCGAGGAGGAGGCCGCGGGCGGCGCCCTGCCGCATCTCCCGCTGGACGGCCGAAGTGTCGAATCGGATGCGGAAGTTCTGCGGCACGACGGCCTCCTACTCCAGCTGGATTTCCGTGTGGTTGGGGGTGCCGAGCCGACCGCCGTCCCTACGCTTCGCGAGGATCACCTTCGTGATCCGGCCGGACGGCAGGGTCACGCGGGACGCCGGCGGGATGGCCTGCTCCTCGGGCCCGGCGTACGCGGTCGACGTGGACGTCACCTCGTCGCCATCCGGGCCCCGGACGAGGCGGGTCTGCTCGTCGACCAGGCAGGCAACCTCGCGCCCGGCCGCGTACCGGTCGCCCTTGCTGGTCCTGCCGAGGTAGGCCTCGACCGTGATCGTGTGGATCAGGAAGCGGCGCGGGATTCTCACCATGGGCAGCCGCCGGAGAGCGCCGCCCACCTGATCTTGTCGGCCGGGATGCTGGCCAGCGCGCGGGTGAGCCCGGGCGCGTAGTACGACGGCCCCGAGCGGTTGTCGCCGGCGCCGTACTGGAGCTGCACAGAGCCGATGACGACGCCCTGGAGCGGGCCGGAGATGTCCGTCTCGACACCGACCTCACCCCAGAACTCCACCTGGCTGCACACCGCGTCAGCGAAGGCCGCGGCAACGACCGGGTCGGTCGGCATGCCGTCGGAGTCGACGTCGTACACGGCCGACAGCAGGAAGTCGCTGTCGAGCAGCCGGGTCGCGCGCTCCAGCAGGTCGACCGCGTCCAGCGGGGGTGCCGCCTTCAGCTTGGTCGCGAGCTGTGTGGTCGTCGCGTACGAGCGGACGTCCGTCATCAGCGCGGGCGCCGGGGCCACGGAGACCACCTCGTGCTGGACACCTGCCCCGGTACCGGTCACCGTCCAGGACAGCCGCCACAGACCAGCCAGCGTGTACGTCACCGGGGCCGTCCACGTCGCGCCGCCGTCGGCCCCCGTCACGACGGGCGTCGTGACGCCCCCGTCAGGGCCCGTCACCAGCAGCGCCGCCGCAGTGGTGTTGTCGGCAGGGTCCACCGCCAGGCGGGCGGTGACTAGATCTCCGACGTCGGGCACGTCAGCCTCCTCCGGTAGTGGTGGCCGCCAGCTGCGGGCCGCTCGCGGATGCCGCCAGGGCGGGCCCGCTCGTGCTCGGGGTGAGCTGCGGGCCGGACGTGCTGGAGGCGAGGTGGTCGGCCGGCCGCTGTCGCTGACCGACCAGGACGAGCGCCTGGTCCCGGTCGACGGCCGGGGTGAGGCGGACGTACGGGCCGATCAGAGCCGAGGACGATTCGACCGCCACGCCGAGCGCGCGCTGTTTCCCTGCGACCAGGGGACGGGCCTCGACGCTCTCGCCCGCCAGGACGATGGCGCGCGCCTTCAGCTGGCCCACAGGCCGGGCCTCGGCGACCTCCAGGGCGCCGGGCAGCTGCCGCGCGATACGGCGGCCGAGCGGCAGCGCCGTGGCCGTCTCGCTGCTCCAGGGCAGCGCCCGCGCCTTGGCCGCGCCGACCGCCAGCGCCATGGACACTTCGCCGGCCGCCGCGATGGCGCCGGGGACCAGCAGTCGTTGGGCCGTGGCCGTCTCGACGGCTGTGCCGAGGGCGAGTCTCTTGGTCCCGACGGGCGGCCAGGCCGTGGACACTTCCCCGGCTGGCGGCAACACAGTGGTCTTGGCGCCGGTCATCGGCCGCGCGGTCTCGGCCGTCCCCGCGAGCCCCAGCGGCAGCGCCTTGTGTCGCCGGAGTGCCTGGGCCTGGTCCTCCTCGACCGCGACGCCGAGCGCGCCCGCCGCACCGCCGACCACGACGCGCGCCTCTGCCGTCTCCTCGGCGGCCTGGAGAGCCTGCGACCGGCGCCAGCTGAGCGGCTGGACCGTCTCGGTCTCGGCGGCCGGGGCGAGCGCCTGGCGGTGCGTGCCGGTGAGCAGGCGGGCGGCCGCGGTCTCCTCCGCCACGGGGAGACCGCGGGCCCGGGCCCGGCCGAGTGGCCGAGCCTCCCCTACCTCATCCGCCACGCCCAGGGCGTGGGTCTTGGTCCGGCTCAGCGGCCGGGCGGTGCTCGTCTCTGCAGCGAGGACCAGACCGGAGGCCGGTGTCAGCGCCGATGCGGCGGTGCTCTCGCCTGCCGCAAGCAGCGTGGTGCTCTTCGTGCGCCCGAGCACTGTGGCGGTTGCCGTCTCGGTCGCGGTGCCGAGCGCCAGACGCTTCCCGCCGGTGAGCGGCCGGGCCGCGTTCGTCTCGGTGCCCAGGGCGAGGCTGCTGCGCTTCGCCCGGCCCAGAGCCTGGCTGGCGCCCGACTCCCCTGCGGGCGCCAGCGCCCGGGCCCGCGCGCGCCCGGGCGCCAGCGCGGTGGTCGTCTCGGCGGCCAGCGCAAGGCTCCGGACCTTGCTGCGGCCGAGCGCCTGCGCAGTGCTCATCTCCGTCGCGGTGCCGAGGACCTGGCTCTTGCGGCGGCCGACGGCCTGTGCGGTGTCGGTCTCCGCTGGAATGCCGAGCGTCTTGGTCTTACGGCGGGCCAGGTCCTGCCCGGCGTCGGTCTCTGCCGGAATGCCGAGCGTCTTGGTCTTGGCCTTGCCCAGCGCCTGCCCGGTGTCCGTCTCCGAGGCCAGAGTCAGGGCTGCGCTGGTCGTGGGTACGTACTCCACCAGCGCCCACAGCGTGCTGACGCGGCGGACGGTGGTCTGGGAGACGTCGCCCCGGTAGCCGATCTGGAGCGTGTCCAGGGTCGACGGCGTCCAGGCCGTGCTCGTCTGCGGGTTGGTGTACGCGGTCAGCTGGTACGGGCGCGGGCTCTGGCCGGCGTGCACGGACCAGCTGGTGTTGGCCACTGTCACGGACGCAGACTCCGTGACGGTCCCGGACGCCTGCCCCTTGATCCGGTAGACGATGCTGGCCGTGCTGGTGCTGTCGGAGGCGACGCGGCCGCCGACCTGGACGAGCGTGATCGTGTCGCTCGCGCCGATGCCTGCGGTCGCCGAGTCCTCGACGTTGAAGTCGTCGATGGTCGTCGTGCCGGACACCGAGGTCTGGTTGTACGAGGTCGCGTCGTCCGGAGTGCGCTCGGAGACGCGGGTGTAGTTGTTCGCGGTGCCGGCGGTCCCGCCCACCGCGGTCGCCCAGCCGTTGTTGTCGCCCGCCGCGTTGGGGCGGAGGTGCACGACCGAGCCGGGCCCCGGGAGGCCGGTCTGGACGCTGCCGGTGGTGTCGTTGATCGCGACATCGTCGATGTAGAAGTCGGCCGACGCAGCGAGCTGCACGCCCATACGGACGCGGCTGAAGCCGTTGATGTTGCTGCACAGCGTGTCCGCGAACAGGGTGCCGTCGAGGTAGCCCTTGAAGGCCGAGACCCCGCTGGTGAGGGTGCCGGAGACGTCGGTGTAGTCCAGCTCGATCCGGTACCAGCGGCCGAGGGTGAGCGCGGCCGAGGTGCCCGTGAGGGTGGTCTCGGTGAAGCCGTCGCGGAGGACCAGCGTGCCGTCGGTCTGGAGCCGTAGCAGCGCCGGGAAGTACCCGCTCTGGCCGATGCCGTAGATGTTCGTCGCGGTCGACGGCAGCGTGTCCACCCGCAGGTAGAGACGGTGCATCGTCCGCATTACGACGCCGGTCGTGATCTGGTGCTCGACGAAGCAGGTCGCCGCTGAAGGGTTGATCCGCAGGGAGGCCGTGCCCGCGCGGTGCACGGTGGTGGAGATGGCTGGCGAGCCGGTGACGATCACGCCGCTGTTGACGCCGAACTCCGCCGAGGTCGACTGGAGTTCGAAGCCGCACGTCCACATCCGCGCCATGGGACGACCTCCCGGGGCGTCAGGCGGCGGACGAGGCCCGCGCGAAGTCCGAGATGGTCAGCGTGAAGTCGCTGCCGTCCGGGGTCATGGTCACGTCGTGCTTGGTCAGCGGGATCAGGTCGCTGTCCGTGCCCGTTGTGGTGTCCGGGTCGTAGCAGATGACCACCGCGCTGATCGCGTTGCCAGTGGCGGCGGTCCAGGTGACGTCCGCGCAGTCGATGTTCACGCGGTCGTTGGTGTTGTCGACCGTGGCCGTCACGCTCGCCAGGGTCTTGCGGCCCATGGTCGTCTGCTCGTTGCTAGCCCCGGCGAGCAGGGTCGAAAGGTCCGCGTAGTCGCGCATCGTGGAGTCGGCGACGATCCCGGACGTCTCGATCGGCACCATGATCAGCGCGTCGTTCGTGAGGGGCAGCGAGGCGTACTGCGCCACGCGCCCAAGGGCGATGTTGAAGACGATGTTCGCCATCGTGGGAGTCCTCCAGGAATGCGGAAGGGGGCCCCGAAGAGCCCCCTTGCCGCAGACGGTCGGCTACGCGGACGCGCCGACGATGTGGATGTCGTACGTGACCGACGTGCCGGCGCCCGAGTTGGCGACCTTCAGCAGGTCTGCTGTGCTCGCGGTCACCGCGTACGCCGTGGCGTCCGCAGAGCCCGCGAGGAAGCCGCAGGCGGCGCCCGGCCGGAGCGTGACGGTGCCGGTCGCGCTGAGCAGCGCGGCCCATGGGTTCGACGCGGCGGCGCCGACCACCACGTTGTTCGTGTTGCCCGCAGCGGCCGCGATGAACAGGCCCTTGATCCGGACGAAGGTGATCGCCGCACCGAACGCATCCAAGAGGACACCGGCGAGGTCGAGGTCCTCGGTCCCCGACGCGGCGAGCGTGCGCCGGTCGGAGAAGACCTTGTCGGCCTTGCCCGCGCCCGTGCCCGTGGTGAGCTGGGCTGAGCGGCTCAGGGACTGGGGCACGCGCCCGGTGCCCAGGTCGATCGCCTGGCTGAGCTCGGCGAAGGCCGAGATCGCGAGACTCGCGGAGAGAGGCATGGATCAGTCCCCCCGATCAGGTCGCGATGACGAGCGGCACGGCCCGCTTGAAGGCGGGCGTGGCGATCGTTGCCGGGGCGGTGGCGCCGATGCCGGAGCCAGACGTCTGGGCCAGGTTGCCCTCGCCCGTCAGGAACGGCTTGGCGGCCGTGGAGCCGACCAGCGTCGGCACCGTGGACGCGGCGATCGCCAGCGCCGCGTAGTAGATCCCCGACTTCGTGATCCGCTGTGCGGTCGCCAGGGCGAACGTCTTCGCGGTATCCGCTGCCCAGGCCTCGCTCGTCTTGTCCGCGGACTGGGCGAGCAGCGCGCCCGCGCCGTTGTACAGAGCCGCGATCTGGTTCGTCAGCGTGCCGCCCGCGGTGCCGCCGCTGATGAACGTCAGGTTGGCGATCAGATCGCCGTCCTGGAGGTACAGGGCGACCGAGCACAGGACGCCGGTCGCGGCGGTCGCGACGTCGTCCAGGCCGACGCGCGGCAGGTTGGCCCGGTGGAACGTCGCCTCCGGGTCGGGGCGGCCGGCTGTGTTGAGCCAGCCGAGGTCGTTGCGGGGGTTCCCCTTGTATGCGCCGAGGAGCGTCACTGCCCGGCACCTCCCTTCGCGGCGAGGATGTCCTCGCGCTTGCTGGTGATGCCGACGCGCGGCTTCGTCGCGGCGGCCTCCGCGTCCAGGACGCGGGTCGCCTCGGAGAGGTCGGCTTCGCCCAGGTGGGCCAGGACCTCGTCGACGCTGTGCTTCGCCGGGTCGAACGGCTCGTCCGGAGCGATCGGACCACGCTGCGCGGGCGCGCCCGTGACCATCTCCTGGACGCGCTCCTCCTCGGTCTTCTCGTCGGCCAGGGCGACGCCGTAGTGGTGCCGACGGAAGTACTCCAGGGCGGCCCTCCCGTCCTTCGTGGAGTCGTCGACGTAGCCGGTGCCCCTGGTGAACTGGACGCCGACCGACTCGCCGGAGAACGACCGGACCGGAGCCTCGATCTTGTACCGGTTCATGGTCACCGCACCTTCACGTTGCGCAGGACGCCGCAGCTCTTGGTGTTGCGGAGGACGGCCGCGACGGGGCCCATCTCGACCTCGCCCGTCTTGACCGCGCCCGGCTGCGAGAAGTCGGGCAGGTAGGTCTCCACGAGCGGGGTGGAGGCCATCGAGGCGCCGTGGAAGGCGTCCAGGCCGAGCGACACCGCGTAGATGTCGGTCAGGCCGGTGATGTTGCCGCCGCCGCCCGCGCCGTCCGCGTCGCGGGTCTGGATCGGGATGATCGGAGACGCGCCGTCGGCACGGTCGCCGAGGTCGACCAGGACCCAGTCGCCGTACCGCTCGATCAGCATGCCCAGGCTGTTGCGCTCGGAGGTGAACTGCGAGGCGCGCCGGGCCAGGGACTTGATGCGGGAGATGCTCTTGGTGTTGCCCAGGACGGCCTTCACTCCGGCCGGGATCGAGCCGTCGGCGCCGGTGTCGCCGGACCCGGTCTGAGAGCCCATGATCCGGGACAGGAAGTCGTCGAAGGCGTCGAAGGCCGACATGGCGAGGTCCTCGGTGTTCACCGTGGCTGGCGACCAGTCGAGGTATCCCGCAGTGACGCCCTCGTTGATCGGCAGGAACTCCGTGGACTGCCCAGTCAGGGCCTTGTCGAGGCCGTCGAAGCCGGCGTCGTCGACGGCGGTGTCGCCGAGGATCAGTTCCTGCTGGAAACGGGTCCGCATCGAGGTCAGCTTCTGCGCGAGCTGGAAGCTGATCTCGTTGGAGGCGGCCGGGCCAAGGCGGGCCAGCTTGCGGTCGACGGTGAACGCGCCACCCAGCGGGTGGAGCTCCACGGTCTTGCGCTCGCGCGAGGCCTGGTTCGGGACGTACTCCTCGTTGAACCGGCGGAACGACGCCGAGGACGGCGCGAGCAGCCGGGTGTAGCCGTAGGTCAGGCTGTCGCCGCCCGTGCCCGGGGTGACCGTGTCGTCCCAGACCATGTTGTTGAACAGCCAGCTGTTGCGGCGGAGGTTGTCGATGACGGCGAAGTCGATGTCCGCCTGGGTGTTGAGCTGCGCCTGGGCGAGCGTCACGGGCATGGGTTACTCCTGATGGTCAGGTCTGGTAGTGGCTCTCGATCGCGCCGGCGAGCGATCCGGCGCGCTTCTTGACGCCGCCTTCTCCGGTGCCGCCGGACAGGTCCGCGCCGCTCTTACCGGCGCCCTGGGCGGTGAAGGCGGTCGGGTTGTCCTTGACTGCGGCCTTGATCGCGTCGTCGAGGTTGGCCCCGAAGGTCTTCGCGGTCGGGTCGAGGTCGGCGATCTTCTGCCGGAAGCTCACGGAGTCGAGCAGGGCGGACGACTTCGCGCCGTGCTTCTCGGCGCGCTCGCGAACGGCGTCGCGGACGGTCAGCTCCCGGAGCTGCCCGGTGAGCTTCTCGATCTCGACTGCCGACTCGGTGGTGGCGGCCGTGCGGCCTGCCTTCTCTGCCGCAGCGACGGCCTTCTCCTGCTCGGTCATGTTCGCGGCCTTGAGCTTTTCCAGCTCCTCGGCGGCGCCCGAGTTGGCCTTGGCACGCTTCTCCCACTCGCGGGAGTGGCCGAGCGTCTCGCGGTACTTGGCTTCCCAGTCGGTGCCGTCGCCCGAGCCGGATCCGGACTGGCCGGACTCCTTCCCGGACTGTTGCCCGCCCTGGCCTGCGCCCTGACCGCCGTCGCCGCCGGCCGCGCCGCCGTCTCCGGCGCCACCCTGGCCGCCGTCACCGGCGCCGCCCTGGCTTCCGGAGCCTGAGCCTCCTTCGCCCTCGCCGTTGCCACCCGCGATGGCGTAGATCGGCGCGCCGTTGCGGCGGTAGCCCAGTACGTCCAGCGCGGAGTGCGTCGCCAGCGGGTGCTTGAAGGCGCGCGAACGCTTGAAAGGGACCTGCATGTTGATCTCCCGTTTCGGGTTGCCCGGCGCCGTGCGGCGGCCGGAAGTCTCGTCAGCGCACTGCCCGGCGCGCCGGAGCGGCGGGCCGGGTTGCGGTGGCTGGCTTCGCGGGCACGTCGATCTGCTCGCGGTGGCTCTTGCGCGGCAGGCCGGTGTCCGCGACCAGCTGCCGGATGCGGCCCTGGTAATCGCGCACCCGCGCGGTCGCCCGCGTGCGGGTGGCATCGTCGACGGCTGCGGCCGCGCGCCGCTTCCACGCACGCACCTGCCGCTCAAGGGCGCGCTGCTTCTGCGACTGCTCGTACGTAGCCCGGGCCGGAGGCTTCGGTCGCGGCCGGGTCACCCCCGGCAGGTAGATCGAGATCGAGTGGCGGCAGTTCGGGTGAAGCAGGCCGGCCGCCCGCGCCTCCGGGAGGCTGCCGGCCACGCGGACGCGGACCATGCGGTCGTCCTCGGTGGTGTGCTCGACCTCCACCTCGTCTGCGCCCGAGGGGCCATCGCGCCGCAGCACCTTCCCCTCCCAGGGGCGGCAGCGCTCGCACTCCTCGGGCGAGTCCGATACGAGGACCAAGTCGACGCCGGCGGCCGCTAGGCGGTCCGCGTGCGCCTGCACGGCCGCGCGCCCGAGCGCGGATCGGGTGGCCATCTCGACGTACGAGGTCATGTTCCAGGCCCGGCCGGACCGGTCAACGAAGCCGGTCACGCCGCGGGCCGCGAACTGCTGGAGCGCACGGCCCGCAGCCTCGCGTCGGGTCGTGGCTCCGAGCAGCGGCGCTGAGGTGACGTGCGCGACCACCTGCCGGTAGACGTCCAGGCCCGCCCGCAGGATCCGGGCGTGCACCGGGCCGGTCTCCTGGACCAGGGCGGCGGCCAGGCGGTCGACGGCGGGCGCCGTGGGCAGCGCCTCGGCAGCCGCCAGGGCGGGCCCCGTGGCGAGCGCGCCCAGCTCCACGATGGCAGCCTGCTGCCCGCGGTCGTACGCCTCGGTGAGCGCCTGATGGATCGCGCCGGCCGAGTCGACCTGGAGCACGGCGATGATCTCCTCGATCGCCGTGCGGAGGTTGCCGATTGCGTGCAGTTTCAGCTCGGCCCACAGCGGGCTGTCGAGGCCTTCGGCGAGGGCCTGCGTCACCTTCTCAATGAGCGCGAGTTCGGCCTGCTCGTACAGCGTGGAGACTGCGGCCGCCAGATCCTCGGCCATGTCGGGACTGACCGGCATCAGGTCCTCCCGCTACTCCGTGGCCGCACCACCGGCGGCCGCCGCACCGTCACCCGCGCCCTGGCCGCCGTCCTCCGGCTGTCCGCCGAAGGGCGGCCGGTCCGCGCCGAGCGTGAGCGGATCCTCGACGAGGCGCCCGGCCTCCTTCAGGATCCGGTCGACCTCCTCGCGCTGCTCCGTCTCGGTCCAGTCGGGGTGCAGCAGCTCCACCTTCGCCTGAGTAGAGGCGGCCTCGGCCTGCTGCAGCAGAGCCGCGGTCTCGGCGAGGGTCTTGATGTCGTCCTGGACGCTGTCCTGGAAGTCGACGTCGGGGCGCTCGACCTCGACCCCGGTTACGCCCGGGAACATGCCGCTGGACTCCAGCATGAGTAGGCTCTCGACGATGTCCGCGATGCCGGTCGCGGCCAGCTCCGCCTTCCGAGCGCGCGTGGTCATCGACCGTGCGGTCCGCGCCTTGATCTCGGTCGCGGTGACGGCTTGGCCGGCGGAGTCGTCGCCGAAGGTGCCGCCGCTGTAGCCCGCGTTCCGGATGACCTTGCTGACCAATTCCTCGATCGTGGCCCGGTGTTCCTCGTGCCGGATCATGAACTGGTTCAGGGTGATCTGCTGGTCCGACGTCGGGGGGACGTTCATCGGCGCGTAGACGTCGCGGTCTTCCCACACCGCGCCCTGCCCGGGCCCGAGGTTGAGCAGGTAGCCGGACGGGACGATGATCCGGCTCTTGGCGAGGCGGATGTCCCGCATCCAGCTGGTGTACGTCTCGTCGATCGACGACAGGAACGTCTCGGCGCCCTGGTAGTCCGAGGTGCCGAGCCCGGCCGCACCGGGGATGTCCCGCCAGTCTGGCGCGAACATCGTGTTCGGGATGTACGAGACCGCGAGCCGCTTCTCCATCCCAGCCGGCAGCTGCCGGACCGGCAGCAGATCCTTCGTCTCGGCGAAGGCCTCCAGCGGAAGCGGCTTGCCGAGGTTCTCCTCGGTGCCGTCGTAGACGCCGTGCAGGATCAGGCCGGGCTCGTGCCGCTCCAGGTGCCGTACGACGCGCTGCCCGTCGCAGACGATGACCGTCCAGAAGGTGACCGACCTGAGGATGTCGCCGTGCGCGAAGGTCGGTGCGGCGCCGTCCGCGTGGACCATGCTGATCCACGGGCCGGGCCGGATTGCGTCGTCCCAGACGATTCGCAGGTACGCGCCGCCGAGCGCGGATCCGGTCTCGCCGGACGCGATCAGGGTGCGCTTCATCCCGAGGTCCATGAGCGCTTCGAGGCGTTCCTGGGTGGCCTTGTTCTCGGCCTTCAGGGTGGGCGGCTCGGAGTACAGCAGGTCGGACGACGTGCGTGCGATGTCCCGGGCGAGCGGCATGTGGAGGTTGGCGCGCTTCTCGCCGAGCGGGGTGGGCTCGCCCCAGAACCAGCGGGCGACGCGGCCGACCACGCCGCCCCGGTACTGGCTCGGGCGGTTCTCCGGGGGCCCGAAGCGTGCTGCGTCGCGGTGCCGGTTGCGGTACCGGTAGGAGAGTCGGTCCGGGTTCGCGGAGAACCAGGCGGACCAGTCGGCCATGTCGGCCTGGATGGCGGGGTGGACCGGCGGCCAGCGAACGCTCTTAGTGGGGAGCGGCATCGGGTACCTCCCCGGTCTCGTCTCGCTTCTCGATGGTGTCGGCCAGGCCCCGCAGCAGCGCGGGGAGCGCGGTCTGCATCTCGGGCCAGGTCTCGCCCTCGGCCTCGCCGACTACAGCGGCCAGTTGGCCCTCGGTACGGAGGAGCACCTCGACCTTCACGCGGCTACCTCCAGGTTTGCGCGGACCATGTGGCGCCATTCGTGCGCCGAGGAGTGCAGGGCGTACCGCAGGGCGTCCACGGAGTGGTCGTCCACCTTCAGCGGCTTGTCCTCGCCGGCCTTCGCGGCTTTCTCGTCCCAGGCGTACGACGGCAGCTCGGCGAGTAGACCGGTGCACGAGCGGTGGACGTGGAGGAGGTTGGAGCCGAGCGCCACGCTGACGCTGCGGATGCCGTCCTTGACCTCGTTGTCGGCCTTGGCCACGCCCTGGACTCCGTCGGACCAGAGCTGGGTCATGAACGATGCGGCGCTCGGGTCCACGAAGATCCACTGAGGGGTGACGCCCTCACCGCCCCGGTGCCGGTAGGTGGCCAGCCACTCCCGTATGGCCACGCTGTACTGGGCGTCCGTCAGCTGCCGGCGCTCGGCCCGGGAGTCGTGCCGGTACTCGCTCGCCACGTACAGCCGGTCGTCCGTGCCGACACCCACCAGGAGCGCGGAGAACGGGTTGATCGTGCCGTAGTCCAGGCCCACGCACATCCAGTGCCGGACCTCGGGGATCACGTCGACGACGTGCCGGGCCTCGTCGAACATGTCGTAGACGACGCCCTCGGCCAGGCACCACTCGCCGAGGACGAACCGCTTGTAAAAGAGGCCCTGGTACTCCAGCTTGAGGTTCGCGACGTAGGCCGGCGGCAGGTACGGGTTGTCGTCCAGGGAGAACGAGAACCGGTGGAGGTCCAGCGCCTTCGGGTCCGAGGACTCGACGACCGACCCGTCCCGGCGCAGGTGCAGGCGCGCGCGGTCCAGGAACTTCTTCTTCAGCCAGTGGTTCGGGCCCTCGGGGTTCGTGGTGCCGAACCACTGCGCGCCCTCGACGCTGAGGCGGGTGCCGAGCATCGAGAAGAAGCTCTCGGGGAAGGTGGTGACCTCGTCGCAGTACGCACCCGCGAGGGTCATGCCCTTGATCTTGTCGGCGGCCCGCTCATCGTTTGCGCCGGCCACGTAGATGGTGCGGCCGAAGATGATGACCTCGCCCGCGCCCGCCTTGTACTTGCAGCGCTTCACGCCAACCATCTCGACGATGACGTCCAGGATGTTGCGCTTCAGGGTGCGCTCGGTCTTCCCGACCATGAGCAGGGCGCCGGGCGGGCCGGTGCGGACGTACTTCAGCCACACCAGGATCGACGACACGGTCTTGGAGGACCGGACGGCGCCTTCCCAGAGGTTGCCGCGGGCGGTCGCGAGGGAGGTGGCGCGCAGCTGCTTGCCGACGAGGGGCTGAACCAAGACGTCCCCCTCAGCTGCCGCCCATCATCCCCTTCAGCCAGGCGTCGACGGCGGCCAGGCCCTCGGTGTCCTGCTCGGGCGGGGCGAGCTTCAGCGACCGGTCAATGGCCATACCTGCGGCACCCATCAAGGTCCGCTTGGCATCGGCCGGAGGCTCGGGCACATCACGCTCGTTGTACTCGTTGTCCTTGCCGCCGAAGTTGTAGATCTTGGCGGGCTGCCACATCTGCTCGCGGAGCTTCATGGCGTCGTGCGTGAGATCCAGAGCTAGCTGGGCTCGCAGTGCTGCAAGGTCTGCCTGGCGGATCTCGGTGGCCTGCCGCACCTCGGCGGCCCGAGCGAAGGAGAGTCCGAGGCCCTTGGCGATCTCGCTGATCGTGCGGCCGGAGCGCCCGAGTTCGTTGGCGATCTCGTTGCGGCCCTTGCCTGCGGCGTGCAGTTCGCGGACGCGCTGCCGTTCGGCGTCGGTGACGGGGTTCGAGCTGCCCATGGGTTCACCCCCTGGACATGGCGGAGGCCCGCGCGGTGGCGGGCCTCCTGTGGTGCGCTCGATGGCGCGATCATGAGTTTTTGTGTCCGGGCACGCCGGACTTGCGCCCAGGATGGATCACGCTGACCTGGAAAGCAACTAGGTCACGTCACGCCTCGCTGGCGGTGGCCTTCTTCAGCGCGGTCACCAGCTCGGCGCGCCGGTCGTCCGAAGTGAGGTCCTGGTCCCGGGCCGTCCAGGCGAGCGCGAACCGACCGACCTGCCGCCAGTCTCCCGTCTTCTTCATGGCCTTGACCCAGTGCGCGGCCACCGCCGGGGACTTGTACTCGTAGATCGACACGGTGTCCGTCGTGATCAGCTGCGTGCAGTCCCACTCGGAGCCGCTGGCGCATCCGCTGGTGTTGTCGGACGGGTTCCCCAGATCGGTCACGCCGGTCGCATCGGCGAGCTGGGCGGCGGCCGCCTTCGCGGTGAGGCCGGCGGCCTTGGCCGGCGCCGGGCTCGAGGTGGCCTTCGGCTTCGTGTCGGCCTGGTCGGTGGTGCTGGAGCAGGCGGTGAGAGCGGCGGCCGCGATGGCGACGGCGGCGATGGTGTGGCGGATGCGCATGGTCCCCCCTGGGCTTATGTCCTGAGGAGGCATCATCGCGGGCGCCTGGGGCAGTGTGAGCCGGTTGTGGCAGTTCCGTGACCGTTCGACCCGTCGTGACGGGCGTCAACGGCGCCGTGACGGGCTACTCGCCCCACTCCTCCATCCGGATCCGCAACTCACTGGGCGTCAGGCCGTCGCCGAACAGGAACGCCTCCCGCACGGTGACCGCGTGCTCGGACGGCTCGAACTGGCGGTGCACCCGTACCTCGGCCTCTGGGTCGTGGCCTCGCGGGAGAGCGCAAGCGGAGTGCCCCCAGGAGACACAGCATGCGCCCGGCCCTGCGGAGTCGACGGGGTGCGACTCACTCATGCCGGCGCCGGGCCCGTGCCCTGGAGATGTACGGTCCAGGCTCGGCCGTCGAACTGGATGTCCGTGATGAGCACCAGGCCCTTCCGTCCCTCGGGAAGCTCGATCCTCACGGGGCCGTCACTGCCCAGGTTCCCGGTGAAACCGTCTGGCGCGGCGCTCACGACGAAGGACGACATGCCTGACCAGGTTCGCAGGCTCTCGCCAGCGCCGGTGTCTTCTTGGAGGAGCACGATGGCGAACTGCACGCCATCGATGACGGCCGGGCCGCGATACCTGAAGCGTTCGCTCATCGCTCCATCATCCTGGCTATGTCAAACGGTTGGATCACGTGGGCCGGGCGGTCAGTCGTCGTCCTCGGTGAGGGCAATCTCCACCTGCTTGATCTTCCCGCTGTACGACAGTTCGGCGCGGACGGGACGGTCGCCGGAGACGCCGGCCTTAAGCGCCTCCTCGACGAAGGCCGCGAGTTCGTCGAGGGTCATGTCCTTGGCTTCCCCGGTGGCCCGGATGACGGTCGGCATGCAGTCAGGATGACGCACGAGGGCCCCGCCGCGGGTGGAGATCCGCGACGGGGCCCTCGGGGTGAGTCACTCGAAGTGGCTGATGGGGTAGTAGCCGCCGCAGCTGGCGCAGTAGTAGAGCGGCTGCTGCTCGTAGCCGAGGGCGGCAAGGAGGCGTCGGATCATCGGTCGCCGTCCTTCCCGGTGAAGTAGGTCTCCAGGAGGTCGATGATCCGCATCCCGCCATCGGTGCGCTCTACACGGATCCTCTCTCCGGGCCCCTCCCCGTCGCCGTTGTTGCCGTTGTTGTTGTCGCCTGAGCTGCAACAACAACCGTCCCCATGGGGATGGCCGACAACGGGAGAGGGGGCGGCCGGGATGGCCTCCTTACGTACGGCCGGCCCATTCCCCAGTCGCGTGCGCGAGGCCTTCCAGGGAATGTCCTCGGCCTCCAGGAGCGCCTTCACGGCCTTGGTGTCGGGGAGCTTCAGGTCGTCGCGGAGGACGGTGAGGAGGACGCCCTTGTCGTCGCCGACGAGACGCCGGAGTGCCTCGCCAACGTCCGGCGGCTCGGCCTCCTCGACCTCGCCGTCGGCGCCGTCGCCGCGCGCGGCCTGCCACGCCCGGACCTTCTGCACGCCGATGGTGCCGAGGCTCCCGACGACGACGTAGGCCACCTCGGGGACGGCGACGACCAGGCGCCAGGCGCCCACCAGGCCGAGCACGGAGAGGACGACGACGGGGGCGCGGCCGCCCTGCTCGTCGTCCTCCCCCGCGTCCTCCTGGTCGACCTCGACGGGCTCGGCCGGCTGCTCGTCGCGGGCCTTCACAGCAGCCCCATGATGTAGTCGCCGGCCCACGAGACCGACGGCGCGACGGCGAACCCGATCGCGCCCGCGACGCTGGATGCCAGGCCCAGGCTGATACCGGCGAGGACCTGGCGGACGAAGTCCCAGCGGAAGCCGCGCTTGGAGCAGACGGCGACGATGACGACGGTGATGATGATGACGGCCGCGTGTCCGCCGGGGGTGAGCGCAAGGTGGGTGGCCCGGGTGACGGTGGGCGTGGTCCCGCCGAGGCCGTAGACCAGGATCACGTCGCCGACTTGGTTGGTGCCCCACAGGGACCAGTCGGCGGAGGCCCCGATGATGCCGCCGGCGGACAGGATGAGGAGTGCGCCGTATGCCAGGCACAGGAGCTGCGGGGCGAGGTCGCGGAGGGCTCGGAGGGCGAGCTTCTTCTTGTGGCTGGTCCACCAGCGGGTGAAGTCCCAGGCGAGCAAGCTGAGTCCGACGGTGACTCCGCCGAGGGAGACGAGGCTGTAGGTGGGGATGTTGAGGGGCGGCAGGGCCAGGTGCATTGCTGGGGTCCTCAGCGGAGGATGGCCACGGCGAGCGCGGCGAGGGTGAGGATGAAGGCGCACGTCCCGGTGATCGGGGGGACGTCGCGGGGCACCACGAGGGCGAGACCGGCGAGCGCGAGGAGCGCGCACGCAGCGCAGAGCACGCCGAAGACGGCGGTCACGGCAGCGGGCGGCTACGCGCCGATGGCGAACGGCGCGGAGGGCAGGTGCTCCAAGTGAGGCTCGTAGCGCTCGACTTCCTTGCGCAGGGTGCCTCGGACGAAGCCGTCGGAGGGGTCTTCAAAACCTGCGGCGACGATCGCGGCGCGCATGGCCTTGGTGCCCGGCCTGGTCGGCGGCTGGGTGTTGTACAGCCCACGGATGACGGCGCAGCGCGGGTCGCTGTACCGGATCGGCGCCTGGGCCCCTGCGGGCGGGGCCGCAGGGGCGGGCGGGAGCGCCTGGCGGCACATGACCGGCAGGAAGCGCGCGCTGGCCGGTACCACTGGCGGGCGCGGCGGGGCCTTGCGCGCGGGCGGCGGCGTGGGCGGGAGCGTCGGGCCGCTGGGCAGCGCCGGGGGCGCGGTCGGGGCCGTCACGGGCGCGATGACGGGGGCCGTCACGGGCTGCTCCGTGATCCTGTCGACGCTGGTCACGGCCGTCGTGACGGGGGCCTGGACGGTGTCGAGGTTGTCGAGCCGGACGCGGACCGCCCTGCGCAGCGCCTTCCAGGAGTCGCCCGTGAACATCACCCAGGCGAGCAGTGGGATGTGCGGCATGCG
The DNA here is from genome assembly GCF_043201555.1 of Streptomyces sp. NPDC048288. NCBI lineage: Bacteria > Bacillati > Actinomycetota > Actinomycetes > Kitasatosporales > Streptomycetaceae > Streptomyces > Streptomyces sp. NPDC048288. The sequence goes on along the minus strand of NZ_JBICZD010000002.1, from coordinate 752,842 downwards.
CTCGGCGACCAGACCGCGGGCGGCACGCTGCTCGTCGCGGACATCCCGACGGTGCAGCTCGAAGAGCAGCTCGACGGCGAAGCTGATCGAGGCGAGGCCGATGCCGCCGACGATGCCGCCGACGTCCTGGCCGTGGTCCCAGTTCAGGAGTCCGGAGACGGTGACGAAGACGAGGACGGCGAGGCGGGCAAGGCCGGCGGGCGTGCCGCGCTCGATGGCGCGGCGGGCGTACTGGGCGCAGAGCAGGCCGGCCAAGTCGAACATCAGCGACAGGGCGAGAGCGAGCTTGCCGCTCATGCCCCAGGCGGTCAGCTTGGCGCTGATGGACCAGGCGGCTGCGGCGAGCATCATCACGAGGACGGCGAACCAGGCGGCGCGGACGCTGCCGCCGAGTCGGCGTACGGGCGTCGGGGTGGTCGGGTTGGGCGTGGGCGCACTAGGGTGCAGCTCAGCCATAGGAGGTCACTCTCCTGTGGTCAGAGCCTCGGCGGGAGTTGCAGTCTCCTGGCCGGGGCTCGTTCTGTTTGGAGGTGACGCCCTACGGGGGGCATCTGCCGTCCATGACGGTACCGCGCGGTGCGTAGGCGGTGCTACGGGTTCAACGAGCGGGGGCGTTGACGGGCGTCATGGGGGCGTCAGCTTAGGATCCGGTCGTGGCAGACATCCCCGACGAATTGATCAAGCTGGAACGTTCCGCCGAGGAGGCGCGCGCGGCGCTCGCCGGGCTCGACGGCGAGGCGTATGACGCGCAGCGCGTGCGGTGGCGCGAGGCGGCGGCAGTCTTCCAGGCCGCGTTGACCGAGTACGCAGGCCGCGAGGACGTGACCATGTCGCGGTACGACCTGGAGCAGGCCGTGAAGCGCGCGGTGCGGTACGCCGAGTAGCCGGAGCCAGTCCGGCGGGGGTGCCGGAGCGGGACTCTCACCCTAGAATCGAACGCATGAGCGAGATGCTGCCGCCGGACCCCGCGCGCCTGCGCGTGATCCTCGCGCACCTCGACCAGCAGATGACCGACCACGAGATCGTCGGTACCTACCTCCGCCTCCAGCACGACGCCGTCCGGGCCGCGCTCGCCCGCGCCGAGCGCCGGGCCATCCCGCGGCCCGTCATATCGGCACCCAAGCGCCCACCGGGGGACCGCCGCGATCCGGGGGCCGACCGCCGGACTCACGGCCGGCCCCCGGGCAGCTTCATTGCCGAGCGAACCGCCAAGGCCTCGACGGCCGCGCTCATCCACACCAGCAACTGCGCCAAGGGATTCACCTCCGGCCGGCCCATCGAGGCCGGCCTCGCCCGCCAGGTCCTCGTCAACGACCCCCGAGGCTTCCAGGCCTGCGACACCTGCCGGCCGGACACCGAGTTGGGCATCGACGTCGCATGACCAGCGCTTTCGGTTAGGAAAATTCCCGACATCGCCAACGATCTTCTGCCGTAGGGTGCGAAGCTACGCCAATGAACGTGGACACTCTGGGCAGACAGTTGCTCTTCTGTACCGCCCGCATAGACCGGATCACCACCTCCGGCATTGGAACGCACGGCACGGGCTTCCTGATGCATCCGGAATGCGACGGCGACCGGACCTATCCGGCCCTAGTCACGAATAAGCACGTGGTCGCGGACGCAGCGGGCTTGACAGCGCGCTTCATTCAGAAGAAGCCGAATGCTGACGAGCCCGACTTGGGTAAAGAGGTTCTGGTCCAGTTCGCGCCAGACAGCATCGTTGGTCATCCCAATCCCGCCGTCGATGTGGCCGTGATCCCTCTGGGACCGCTGTGGCCGACCATCGTCGAACGCTGCTTCGTCCGGACCATCAACCTGACGATGCTCGCCACCGACATGAAGGACTTCTACGCCGACGCCATCGAGGAGATCACCTTCGTCGGCTACCCCAATGGTCACCGAGACCCAAAGCACTTCACGCCGATCGTGAGACGCGGTATCACGGCCACACCGCTTGACCTCGATATGGGCGGAGATCCAGCGTTCCTCGTGGACGGTTCGGTGTTCGGAGGGAGCAGCGGTAGCCCGGTGTTCCTGCTGTCTGACGGCTCGTACCGAACGGTTGGCGGCGGATTTGCGTTTGGAGACCGTCTCGCGCTCGTCGGCATCATCGCCAAGACGATGCTCAGGCAGGCTCACCTTCCCGTCGAGGTAGCCACTGCTCCTCACGTCAAGATCGCCCAGGAGCTGAACCTGGGGGTGGCGTTCAACGCTCGGGCCATCCGCGAGACGTTGGAGGCAGCCGTAGCCGTCGGCGGGGCGAAGCTGATGCCCCCCGGGAGCGAGCAAGGAAAGCCGCCGGTGGATGAGCCGGAGCAACCGACGGCTCTGTAACGCTTATCTGGCTTCAACGCCGTTACGCTGCCGCGTTGCCGGTCCACCTCCGCCCACATCCCTGGCAGAGGACGGTGGGCACTTGGCCGTCGCCGCCCTCGACCCGCAGCTGTCCCCGGCAGTGCGGGCACGGGCGCTCCAGGACCTGCGTGCGCCGGGTCATCTCCAGGGCCTGCTCGATCTGTCCGGCGGCCCAGCGGGCGGCCGTGGCGATGGCTTCCTGGTGGAGCGGAGTGAGCTTGGCGAAGGGGCCGGGAGCCCCGTCATGACGGGCCAGAAGCCATGCGGCGGCGAACGGCGCGGTGCGGCGTCGGGGGTCGGTGAAGGACCAGCGGCGCTCGTCCGCCTCGTCCTTCAGGATCAGCGTCCGGAGCTGGAGGGCGATGTCGTCGCCGGGGCCGGCCGACCGTACCGCGCGGGTGACTGCCGGGCGCTGGACGTGGTCGGCGATGACGTCGGCCGCGTCGACCAGGCGCCGGTCGATCGCGGCCATGGTGTCGAGGATCTCGATGCGGAGGGGCGCGGCGGTGGTGCCGAGCTGCTCGGGGGAGCGCTCCAGGGCGCGCAGCTCTGTGGCCTCCTCGGTGGCCTTGAGGTGGTCGTGGAGGCGGGCGATGCCCATGACGGGGGGCCAGGTGTCGGCCTGGGTGGTGCCGAGCGCCTGCTGGAGGTCGGTCCAGTGGTTGATCACGGTCTGGAGGTTGTCGGCGGTGGTCATCGTGGCTCCTGTGGCGGGCGGGGTACGGTGATCACTGCCGGGGGCGCGCTGGTCTGGCGAGACGTGAAGCGCGCCCCTCTCGCATGCAGGGGTCAGGCCCCTCGGCCCAGACGCCCGGTGCCGGTGAACGGCTGCGGCTGAGGCTCGCGCGGGATCCCGGCTGGGTTGAGACGCTGACGGATCCACTCGGCGTCGGACTCGGCGACGTGCGCACCACCAGCGCGCGTGACGATCAGGTGGGTGGGCTGTCCGTCACCATCGCGGCCATCGGCTACGTACACGCCCCACGGCTGGGATCCCTGGTCGGCGGGCGTGTGTCCGTCAGGGCAGTGCTCGCAATTCCCGGTCGAGGCGGGTTCGGGTGCCGACGGAGGGAGCAGGTCGGTGAGGGCCTGGTCCCAGTCGGTGAAGCGGACCGCCCGGTCGTCGAGGTAGGCCACGGCGGCGAGCTTCCGGTTCGTGACCAGCAGCTGGCCGCGCTGGTTCCAGAACGTGAGGTAGCCGCTCCCCTTGCAGGTCGAGCACTCGTCCGGGATGCGGTACAGACCGTTGGGGCACGGGCAGCGGTCGTCGGTGGTGGTGGCGAGACCGTGCTCCGTGAGCCAGGCGGCGACCTGCTCGGGCTCGCGCGTGGTGAAGATGAAGACCGCGTCGCCCTCCATGAGGGTGCGGAGGCCGTCGAGGGCGCCGGGCATGGGCGGGTCGTAGATGCTGCCGTCCTGCCAGCCTCGCGAGTACTGGTGGATGACACCGTCGAAGTCCACAGCGATCGTCATAGTCAGCGCCTCCTCGGCGGTGGCCCGTACGGGGATTGCCAGGCGGGCCGGTCCTGGCGAGGGCGGACGGGGTTGCCGTCCTGGTCGATGACCTTCGACCGACGGGCGTCCGCGTGCGCGGTCATCGCGAAGTGCAGGGCGTCGAGGGCGTCGTGCCGCCGCCAGTACGCGTCGTCCGGCAGCGTCTCGGGCTCCTCCTGGTGCAGCTCGACGGTGGTGATGCCGGGCACCTCGTGCCACTCTCCGTCGTCGCCGAGGATCGACAGCCGGACCGTCATGACTGCTCGGTGAGGCCAGGGCCGAGGATGGCCGCGCGCAGTTCGACCAGGCGCTGGTCCCACCAACGGGACATGGACGTCCCGAGGGGCGGCGGCCCGGCCTGCGTCCACCGGCCGAAGAGGTCGATGACGCGGTTGATGTCGGCGTCCGCAGTCCGGGCGAGGCTCGCGAGGATGCGGGTGTTGGGCAGGATCTCGGCCAGAACGGCGTCCGCCATGGCGTACTGGTCGACGTCGCCGAAGCGGGCGAGCACGGCAGCGAGCTGCTCGCGCAGTGCGGACCCAGTCGAGCCGATCGGGCACTCGGGGTGCGGGTGAACCTCCTCGCCCTGCTCCTCGTAGCAGAACCCGCAGGCGAGGAGGCGCGGCGCGGTGGCCGGGCTCGATGCCTTGGGGCCGAGCGCGGCAATCGCGTTGCGGGCCTCGGCCTCGCGGATCGCAGTGGTACGTACAACCGTGGCGTAGGCCCGCCGGGCAGCCGGATCGGAGAGAGCGAGGAGGACGGCTCGGATCGAGTCGCGCAGCTCGCAGCCCGCGCAGCCGAGGTTCGCAGCGAGGTTGTCGTGCCGGGCCACGGAGCCATGCAGCGCGGACAGGTAGCCCTCGGTCTGCTGCAGCAGGGCGGCGAGGGCTTCGGAGTCGGTGCGGGCGCGGCGGAAGTTGCGGAGCAGCTGCTCGTGCTCGGCGTCGGCGCCCGCGCGGGCGGGGGGGCGGACAGTTCATCGGCTGCTCCAGGAGGTGGTGGTGAGGCGGTGGAAGGGGTCCGTGCACCGCCGGTCGTGCGCCGTACCGTCGCTGTGCCGCGCGAGGGTGCAGCACGGAACCAACGGCGCGGGCCGCTCACCGGCTACATGGCGCCGCTCCCAGTCGGCCTCGGCGAGCTGCCGACGCTGCGCGGCGAAGTAGCCGCGCGCGCACCAGGCCAGCAGCAGCGCGGTGTACGCGCCGAGCCCGGCCAGGACCTCGTGGGCGGTGTCGGCCGCGTACGCCGTGGAGGCGGCGGCGAGGCCCGCGCCCCCGAGGAGGGCGCGGGCCGTACGACGGTGGGCGGTCACCGCTGCCGCCGGCGGGCGCGGGCGGCCCGGGCGACGCTCCGGGCGAGCGCCGGGAGGACGAACTGGTGGCCGCAGAGCGGGCCGCCGACGGAGAGGACCAGGAGGACGAAGGCGACGGTCGTCATGACGGCTGCTCGGGGTCGCGCGCGGGCGTCTTCTTCGAGGGCACGGCGACCCAGAGGCCGATGAGGACCAGCGTGGTGATGAGGCTGACGAGGTCCCACGGCCAGACCTCGTGCATGATCGCGCTGACGCACATGATCGCGTTGGTGATGACGCTGAGGCCGAGGCTCCAACGGGTGTTGTAGCGGGGGCGGATGAGGCGGAAGACGGTGTTGGCGACGCTGATGAGGCAGCAGACGGCGTACAGGGTGGTGATCGAGTTGGACATCAGGACTGCTCCTCGGCGGTCGCGGCCGGGTCGTGCTTCCGGGCCTCGTCGGCGAGCCAGTCCGGCCACCCGGCGAGGTCACCGTGGAAGTGCCGGCCGACGGCTTCGGAGTGGACGCGGGCACCGTTGTGCATCCACCAGCCCTTGACGTACGCGTGGACGCGGCCGAGCTGGCTGTCGGGCATGGCCCGGTAGGTGAGGGTGATCTCGGTCGGGGCGATGGTGCGGGTCTCGTTGTACTCGTCCGGCACGTCCTGACGACCGCGCACGGCGTAGCGGATGGAGCTGGAGATCGGGACGTCGAAGGTGGCCTCGTCGAGGGCGCGCTGGGACGGCCAGGTGATCGTCGGGACGGCGGGGTCGGCGATCAGGCGCTGGAGTTCGCCAGCGGCCCGGGTCACGCCCTCGGCGGTGCGCTGTCCGGCGTCGTCGTAGACCTTGGGGAAGAGGACGTTGCGCAGGTGCTCGGCGGCGGCTCCGAGGGTGGCGCCGCGCAGCTTGGCGCGCTCCTGGGCCTGTACCTCGCGGAACTTCGCGGCCAACGGGGCGAGCTGAGCGCGGGCGCTCTCGGTCTCCTCGTCGGGGAGGTTGTCGGCGACGTGGGTGAGGAGGGCGTCGAGGTGCTTGGGGCGGTCGTCCATGGACATGTGCTGCTCCTGGGTGATGGCCGGCTGCCCGCGGTGTCTGCGCGGGCGGCCGGGCCGGTCAGACGTGGCGGAAGGTGAGCGTGGCCAGCTCGGTGCGCGCGTCGGCGACGGTCGTACGGCCGTTGGCGAGGTCGGCGATGAGGCCGACGGCGTGGTACTCGTTGCCGTCGGTGGCGTCGGTGAGGTGTCCGGCGATCTCGGCGATCAGGTCGAGGACGTCGGCGTCGGAGTTGCCGGTCTCCTCGGGCTCGTCGTCCTCCTGGCCGTCGGCGTCGGAGTCGTCGAGGGTGCCCTGACCAGCGTTGACGGGCTGTGACGGGGCGTCATCGCGGAGCGCCTGGTGCTCGTCGTCCTCGTGGTCGCAGACGGCGCGGCCGTCGGCGAGGATCGTCCAGCCGTAGCCGCGCAGGACCTGATGGGCCTCGTCGACGGTCTTGAAGAAGACGGTGTGCGACTCCTCCTCGTCGAAGGTGTCCTCGCAGACGGTGCACTGGGCGGCGACGAGGGTGTCGGTGCGGAACCCTTCGGGCAGCTGCTGGGGCTCCTTGCCGCCGAGGACGGCGCGCAGCTCGGTCGCCGCGCCGCCGTACGCGCGGAGGACGGACCACTGGGAGGCGAGCTTCTCGGCCCGCTCGATCGAGGCCTCGGCGTGTTCTGCCCTGTCGCGCGGGGTGCCGGGAGCTCCAGCGTCGAGGGTGTTCGCCGTGGCTCGCCAGGTCGCCATCTCCTGGGCTTGTCGGGCCAGGTCGCGGCGGGCGTCCTCCAGCTCGACAGCGGTCCGGGTGTACAGGCCGATCGCGTGCTGTGCGCGGCCTTCCCAGGTCAGCGGGATCTTCTCCTTGACCATGGCGGCGTCGTGGACGTCGCGGGCCCAGCGGGCGTCGCCGAGCGCGGTGTGCGCGGCGTCCTTGGATGGCGGCTCGACGCCGACCGCGCGGGACATGGCGTGCGTGGGCCAGGGCAGGGGGCCGGCCTGCTGCGCGCCGATCTTGGCGGCGGCGAGTTGGACGATGTCGTACGGCCGGTAGTGCCACTGGGCGTTGCCGGGGCCGACGAGCTTGCGGAGGAAGCGGTCGTCGAAGGCGGGGTTGCTGCCGACGAGGACGGCGCCGGACAGGACTCGGGTGATCGCCTCGACAGCCTCGGCGCGGCTCATAATGACGGCCGGGATGGTGCCGGTGAACGCGGCCGCGGTGGTGCGCGCGGGCAGCTGGTGGCGGTCGTGCCAGCGGCCGACGGCCAGGGCCTCGGGGTCGACCGTCTCCGGGTCGATGGAGAACTCCCAGACGTACTCGGTGTCCATGTGCTGGTCGTCCTCGAACTCGCGGAGGATGACGGCGACTTCCCAGGCTTCGCCGATCTCGGCGGAGAGGTGGGTGGTCTCGACGTCTGCGAAGGCGATGTTGATCACGACTGCGCCCCGCCCTGCTGCGCCCGGGCGGCGTCACGCCTCTGCGCCTGCTCGGCTGTTGCCGCCACGGCGGCCCGCAACTCGGACAGTCGGTGGCTCGGGACGCTGACACGGACCGTCGCGGATGCCTCGCCGCTGACTGGCCGTCGAGTCACTTCGACCACGGTCTCGGCGCCCGCCCGGACGAGCAGCTTGTCGCCGGTGTGGTCGAGGGTCTCGTACCTGGCCCCTGCGGACAGATGCTTGCGGAGGGTGACCGCCTGTTCAGGGCGAAGCCACACGCTGGTGACGGTGACGGTGCGGCCGGTGAGCTTCTCGGCCTCCAGCCAGACGTATGGGCGGTCGCTCAGGTCGGTGGCTGTTCTCAGCGTCAGTCGGCGGGCCTGCGGGTCGGTGTAGCTGTAGGGCTGCTCAGGCACTGTGGGCCTCCGCCTCGGCCGCGCCGGCCTTCTCCATCAGCCCGTTGACGACGGTCATGCCGTCGAGGAGCGGGCCGTTCTCGGCGTCCCGCAGGGCCTCCCAGACCTCATGGAGGACGGTGCTGCGGTAGCGCGCCCGTACCTCCTGGAGGTCGCCGGCGGTGTCCGTCGCCTCCTCGGAGGTCGTGGGCTGGCCGAGGGTGATCATGCGACGCAGCTGGAACGCGACACGGCGCGCGCCCGCGGCCTTCCCGGTGAACCCCTCGTAGTCGAGCCGCTTGCCCTCCTCCCGGGCCACCTCGAAGGCCTCGCGCAACACCTCGCTCCGGGAGGCCTGCGGGGCCGTCACGACGCCCGTCACCGAGGCGCCAGCGCCGAGGACATCGAGCGCCAGGAGCCGCGTGTGGCTGCGGATCCGCTCGTCCCGCTGCTCACTGCCGTGCCCGTCCCACTGCGCCCGCTCGTCCGTGACGTCCACGACGGTCACGTGCCGGAACAACTCGGCGTCGGCCGGGGAGATGTACCAGGACATCTGCCAGCCGCCGGCCACGAGGTACAGCAGCTGCCAGCCGTCCTCGCCAGCGTCCGGCGAGTCGGTGATCACGGTGGTCGCGGGGTGCAGCGCGGCGAGCCAGGCGAGGAGCTGCGCGCGCTCGCGGTACGCGCTGTCCCGCGCCCGCTCGTACGACTCGGCGTCTCGGGCGAAGGCCTCGGAATGTTCCTTCCACCGGGCCACGTCGCTCAGGGCGGTGGTCAGGTCCTGCGTGAGGCGGAGGATGCGCGCGGCGCCGGTCTGAGGGGGCGTCGTGACGGGCGTCGGCCTGCGCAACAGGCGCGCGAACCGGGTACGAACCGGTTCCGGTTCCTGGTTCCCGCGGGTGTGGTTGTTGGTCATGGACATGCTCCGGTGTGGTTGCCGGGGCGGGTCCCTGCGTGGGGTCCCTGTCCGCTGTGGGTGGTTACTTGGTGGGTTGGGGGAGGAGGTCGAGGCTGTTGCCGATGTTGTGGGCGAGGTCGCGCCAGCGTGCGGCGGTTGCGGGTGCCTCGGCTTGCTTGGCGTCGGCTCCGGCGATGAGTCCTTCGACGATCTCGGCGAGGTCGTCGGTGTCGCCGAGTCGGAGGAGGACGGCCATCAGTGCTCCGGTGCGATGGGTGCGGGGGCTGGTGAGGGGGTGGGTACTGCGGTGCCGGTGTAGTGGCAGGCGGTGAGGAGGACGGTGGTGGCCGCGATGGCGGCGAGGGTTCTGCGCATCAGAACGGGGGCTCTGCGGAGTAGCCCTGGGCGTTGTCGACGGCCCAGGGGTCGTCTTGCGGGGGCGGTCCGGAGCGGCGCTGTTGCTGTCCCTGCTGGGCCGTGCGTTGTCCGCCCTGGCCGCCGTTCTGCTGGCTCGCGGCGTCCTTCGAGACCTTCGCGACCGAGTACGCGAGGTTGGGTGCGATGGAGCGGATGAGGAGCGCCGGCCGCTCGTGCTTCTGGCCGTCCTTCTCCCAGCGCTCGGTGCGGAGGTCGCCGGTGACGATCACCTCCATGCCCTTGGCGAGGGTCTCGGCGACGTTCTCGGCGAGGCGCTCCCAGGCGGTGCCGCGGACGAAGAAGGTGTCGCCGTCCTCCCACTCGTTCGTCTGCTTGTTCAGGCGGCGGGAGTTGAAGGCCAGGGACACGCTGACCACGGCCTTCTGGGCCTGGGTGAAGCGGAGTTCGGGGTCGCCGGTGAGTCGGCCGACGCCGGTGAGGGTGGGCAGCAAGGTCATTCCTCCGTGGGGAGTTGGGGCTGGATGGGGATGGCGGTCTGGCCGGGGTGGACGGTGGGCGTCGTGACGGGTGTGACGGGCGTCAGCGCGCGTGCACGGCGGGGCGTCGCGGGCGGGATCAGACCGTTCTTGCGACCGCAGCGGAGGCCGTAGCCGCGGTCTTTGGACTCCTTCGTGAGGAGTCGGCGGGGGCAGAAGCGGCACTTCTTCATGGGCGCTTCTTTCGGCGGTGGGCGTCGAGGCTTGTCACGCCGTCCGGGAGTGCGCCGGGGAGCGTGGGTTGCTGGACGCGGTTGGGGCAGGTGGCGACGTGGGGCATGTGGAGCCGCTCCCAGCCGGTGAGGGGGAGCTCGGCCGAGGGGCGGCGGGATCGGACGGCGCCGGTTCCGTCGCGCCAGACGGCAGCGTTGCCCAGCTCGTTGGGCTCGGGGTCGACGGCGAGGCGCTTCCCGGCCTCGGTGGTGGTCCAGAGGATGGGGCGGTGGCAGTCTCGGCACGGGAGTCGCTTCATGGCGCGGTGGTGGTCGGTCGGGAGGCCGCGGTGATGCGGGCCTGGTGGACGTCGGGGGTGAGGGTGCAGGGCTGGTCGGCGCGGGCCTGGCAGATGCGCTCGGGGCACTGGGTTGACATGACCTTGGCGAATTCGATGACGCGGGCGGAGTGCACATCCCGGCGGCGGTCCTCGGTACCGCGCTGGTTAGTGCACAGGGCGCCCGGGCGCGCGCGGCACCAGGTGCACTGCACGGCCATCGCGGCGAACCGGTACGGGCGACGGAACGTCATGACGCCTCGGCCTCCTGCTCCTGGTCGTCACGGGCGAGAGCCGCGGCGGAGGCGGCCTTGATGCTGGCCGCGGCCTGGTCCTGGTCAAGCAGGGGGAGGCCGGCGGCCGCGCGCTGGGTGTCCTCCAGGCGCACCGGGTGGACGTCCTGGCGCCGGCGACCGCCGGTGGTGCAGCTGGCGCCGGGGGCGGCTCCGCAGCGGCGGCAGGCACGGCCGCGAGGGTCCGCGGAGAGGTCGCGTCCGGCGGGCATCTTGCCGATGGCGGCCCGGGCAGCGGCTGCACGGCCCTCGTACGGGCCATGATCGGCGCCTGGGGGCAGTGCGAGACGATCAGCGGTCCCGAGGGCCGTGGCGATGCTGCTGGGGCCCGTGAGGCCGTCTCCAGCGGCTCGGATGATCTCGCGGAGGGCGGCGGCGGACTGCGCGCCGGTGTGGGTCGGGTCGCCGTCGATGACGATGTTCGCCAGCTCGATGCGCTCGGCACGGCGGGCCTTGATCTCGGTGATCACGTCGGCCGGGGCGACGAACGGCTGCTGGCGGGCGACGACGAGGACCGCGGTGCGCGCCTCGTCGAGGCTGTACGGGGCGAACAGCTCGCCCCAGACGTCGGGGGTGAACTCGCCGATGCGCTGCGCGGGGCAGGCCGCGGCGACGTATTCGAGCAGCAAGATCGCTTCGTCCTGGGTCACTGGCCTTGTCCTTCCTGGGCGGCGGTGCGGGCGGCGGCACGGGCACGGGCGCGGTCGAAGACGGTCGTGCCGGTCGCCTGGTCGTAGAGGGAGTTGGCGGGCTGCTGGCCAGGCGTACGGGCGCCAGCCGGGGCCGCGGGGGCGTTCATGACCTCGTTGACGACGCTGGGGAGCGTCGCGGGGTGGAGGCCCTTGCGCATCCAGTGCGCGATGCCGCGACGGATGTGGTCGGGGTGGATGCGGTCCTCATCGAGGAGCACCCGAATCTGCTTGGCCATCTGGCCGATGACGGCCGACGGTGGGCGCTCGGCGCAGCGCTCCAGCCACTCGGCGACGATCGTCTGCGCGGTGACCGGGGCGTCGGCGACGTCGGCCTGGTCGTCGTCGACGGGCTCGCCGTCGAGGACCTCGTCTGGTGCGTCTCCTGTGTCACCGGGGGTGGGTGTGGCGGCGGGACCGGACGAGTCGGCGGGACCCGCGAACGGTTCCTGGTGGTTCCCCTGGTGGTTAATGACGGTTAGGGGGGCACTGAGTGCGTGACATTCGGACGCAGAGTGCGTGACGTCACGCATCGGGAGTGCGTGACTCACGGACTCTGAGTGCGTGACACCCCCCTCTGTCACGTCGTCTGAGTGCGTGACCGTCACGGACTCAGACGACGTGACGGTCACGGCTTCTGACTGCGTGACACGCTTCTGCCGGGCACGCCGCTGACGCTCCGCAGCCTGCTTCCGCCCGTCCTCGGCCTCCGCCTCCAGCTCCGCCCAGTCGAACTCCGGCCGCCGCATGTGCATCTGGAGCTTCCACACCGGGCGGCCCTGCCGGGTGCCGGTCCGCTTGATGAGGCCACCGGCCTCCAGGCGGCGCTCGGCGCGCTGCACGGTCCGCTCGTCGTAGCCGGTCCGGTACTGGATCCGCAGGATCGAAGGGTGCGCGTTGGAGCCGTCGGGGCGGGCGTGCTCGGCGAGGACCTGGAGGACGTGCCGCGCCGTGCTGTCGGGCCGGTCTTTCTCGGTCCGCAGCATCGGGGCGTCGTCCATCGCCCAGGTCACAGCCTCGGTGCTCACTCGCCCTCTTCCTGGTCGTCGTGCTGCTTGCTGACCGGTGGCCCGGGGGCCGGTCACATCCGCCGAGCCACCGGCGGCTATCGGGCGGCAGGAACCTTCGAGGAACCGGTCCTGCGGTACTCCACGCCGCTGCGGGCGTTCGCGGCCCGGCACGCGGGATCGACCGGCTCATTCCGCTGGAGATGCCTCTGGTAGGCCGACCTGGTCCCGCACTCCGCGAGCGGGCGTCCAGCCGCGCTCTTCCGCCGCTCGGGCTGCCTGGGCTGCTCGGCCTCCTGGGGCCTTTCGGCCGGCGCCGCATGCTCCTCCTCGGCAGCGGCCTGGCGGGCACGGTCCAGGTCCCAGCGCTGTTGACCGCTCAGCGCCGCGAAGGTTCCGGTCCGAAGCGCCCTCGGGACTGCTCGCTCGCGTTCCAGCGTCGCGTCCAAGCAGGCCTCCCGAACGGGGCACGCCTTGCAGATCGCCTTGGCCTGGGACTTTGCGGTACGGGCGTCGGAGAAGAAGACGTCCGGCTTGACCGTCCGGCACGCGGCCTGGAGTTCCCATTCGCGCTCCATCACGACCACTCCTTTCGGATGCCAGCCGTGAATGACCTGGCATGATCAAACGGTTCGCGCACCGAACTGGTGTCGCGGTGACGGGCGTCGACGGGCGTCACGAGGCCACCGCCAAGGTCGGGGCGCCCTTGTAGGTGCCGGTCTTCCGGTAATGCCGGTCGGCCAGCGCGTTCGCCGCCCTGCACGGGGGACACGTCTGCTCACCGAGCCGCTGATGCCGGGTGTAGCCACTGCGCGTTCCGCACGCGGCTTCAGCCGACCGAGCCGGACGAGGGCCGCCACGGGCCATGAAGGCCTTGGCAGGCTCGATCTCGCCGGGGAACCAAGCCCGCAGCTTGTCGGTGTTCACTCCCACGCGCGTCGCGATGATCGAGTAGGGGACCTTCCGGTCGAGCATCAGGCGGGCCGCGTACTGAGCCTCGTCCTCGTCGAGCGTCCAGCCCTTCCTACTGCCGTTCATCGCCCGCTCGATGGCAATCAGGTCCAGCGAGACCAGCCCGTCGGGCGTGGCCAGCCACACCGTCGGGAAGGTCATCCCGGGGACGGAGATCCAGGCGGTGGTCACGCGCTCACCACCCTGAAGAGGCTGAGCTGCTCGGAGTTGGCCAAGGCCTGCTCGACAAGCCGGATGACCTGCGCAGCGAGCCAGGTGGTCACGAGGACGTCCCGGACGAGTTCCTTGCGGGTCTCCTCGGCCCAGAACAGCCGCTCGCACCCCCACCGGTACTGGTGCTTTCCACAGGTGAGGCACATGGCCTCGCTGCCGATGCCGCCGGTTTCGGTGTCACGGACCTCGTAGACGATGGTCTCGACCTGCGGGCCGCACCAGCGGCAGGCACGGCTGGCGCGAGCGCGGCCGGTCTGTTCGACGAGGCTCATTCGCTCACCGCCGTCACGGTGCGGACCCAGTCGAGGGCGGTGTCGTCGAGCTGCTCGCGCGCCCGGGTCACGGCGACGTACGCCAGGCGGGCCTCTTCCCGGGGGAGGACGACCAGGCCGGTCTTCTGGTCGGCCTTCGGAGCCCGGAAATCCGCGTGGATGCGGACGGCCGGCCACTCCCGGCCCTTCGCCTTGTGCGCCGTCGACACGACCAGCTCGGCCTGCTGCTCCGAGACCAACCCGTCCGCAGCGGAAACGATCCGCTCGGGGCCGTGCTCATCGATGAGTTTGACGAGGACCTCCAGCGAGCCGTCCTCCTCGGCGGCGTACTGGCGGACGTCGTCCCAGCTCGTGAACGCCATCAACTCGGGGTGGTCCGTCGGCTTGCCACCCTGGAGCGCCTCGGCGGCCCAGGCGAGCTGCTTGATGGCGCTGCCACCACCGACCAGCGCAACTTTCCGGCCGGCCGCGAGGCCTTCCATGACGATGCCCATGGCGCCCGCGTTGGTGCGGCAGAGGATCGCGTCCGGGGAGTCGAGCTGGGCGACCGTGGACTCGGCGGCCTCCCAGCCGGTGAGGCGGAGTGGAGCGTCGATCAGGCGCAGCCAGATGTTCGCGCGGGCGGCGATGGCCGGGCCGAATCGGAACGACTGGCTCAACGTCAGTTCGGGGCAAGCGAGTTCGTCGGCGAACTTCCGCAGTGCGTCGTTGGCGCCGCGCCAGCTGTAGATCTGCTGGGCGGAGTCGCCGACGGCGATGCGCTGCGCGTGCTCCTGGGCGAGGAGGACGGCGGAGAGGACGTCGTTGGTGTCCTGCGCCTCGTCCAGCAGGACCACATCCGTCGGGATGGTGGGCTTCGAGAGCGCCCACATCTTCAGGTAGTGGTCGTGGCTCAGGTTGAGCACCGACTCGTCGTCCTGGAGGTCCGCCCAGGCGGCCCGGGCCACTGGCAGGACCAGCTTCACGACCTCGCCACGGGCCTTCTTCAGGCCGTCGAAGTGCGGCACGTGCTTCTGGACGATCTCGTCGTCCGCGCTGTGGCAGAAGCGCTCGACCGTGTCCAGCGTCATCCGCATGATGATCTTCGAGGTCATGGCCTTCATGCCGCCGCGGTCCGTGAGGATCGTCGGGGTCGCGCCGATGATGCCGAGGATCGAACGGACGTTGAGGGCCTGCGCGGCCTGGTGCGCGGTCTGGCGGGGGCGCTGGAGCCGCGCGCCGAACCGCTGGTCGAAGGCGAGGCCATGGCCAGTCTTCGCCATGACGTTGGACGGGAAGCTGCGGCGGGCTTCCGCGGCGATGGCGCTGTTGTAGGCGACGTAGGTCATCCGGCGCCGCCGGTCGGACCGGGCGATGAGCTTCAGCGTCGAGGACTTGCCGCAGCCCGCGCCTGCCTGGAGGACTAGGTCCAGCCCGTCGCCGTACGTCTCGATCGCGTCGGCCTGCTCAAGGGTCGGGTTCACCACTGTGGTGCACCTCCTTTCTGGGGGTGCGGGACCGCCCCGCATGGGGTCGGGGCGGGCCCGCGGTCAGTGGTGAATCAGCCGACGGGCTGCTGGGCGAGGCCGTCGACCATGGCGGCGAAGTCGGCGGCCCCGTTCTCGCGGTCACCGAAGTTCGTGAGCGTGTCGAGGAGCGTCTGCGCCTCGTCCTTGGTCAGCTCGTTCGCGGAGCCGATCGAGCGGCCGATGATGACCGAGGTCACCCGGAGCCGTTCGGCGCGGGCCTCCTTCGCCCCGAGGCCGACCTTCGCGAAGCAGGCGTGCATCATGCGCATCTGCGGGGCCGTGACGGGGGTCGGCGCCTGCGCGGCCGGACGGCCGGCCGTCCCGTCGTGCGGCATGTCGTCGGACGGCTCCGGGCCGCCGGAGTACGCGGCGGCAGCGGCCTCGGCGTCCGAGGCCGACAGCGACGCGACCGTGACGCCCGTCGTGACGGGCTTGACGGCCTGCCCGTACTCCTTGATCACGTCCCCGAGCTTCGCGGTCTCGCCCGTCTTCGGGTGCAGCAGGTCAGCGCCGAGGAGGCGACGGGACTGAGCCTGGCCGTACAGCTCCAGCGCCCGGTCGTACGTAAGCCCCTCGCGGACCAGTTCGTCCACGATGGCCTGGACGGGGTCGACGCCCTGGCCGAGCTGCTCCAGGATCACCTCGGCGAAGTCCTCGCCCGGGTGGTGCACGCTCGCGTTGTAGAGCGGCTCGTACCGGGTCTTCGTGACGGTTCCGGTGCCCTGGATCATGTCGATCACGACGTCGAACTCGTACTCCGAGCCCTCGCGTTGGACCGTCTTGACGCCGACCTTGGTGACCGTCTTGCCTTCCATCGAGTAGTCGTTCTTCGTCCGCATGGTGACGATGACGTGCCCGGGGAAGTTCAACAGGGCGTCGAGCATGTCCTGTTCGAGGTCGTTGACCGGCGCCCAGGCGGTGAACTTCCCGCCCCTGTTCGACGACTTCTGCGACTCCTCCTCAACGCGAGCGAGGAGTCCGCCCTTGCCCGCCCAGAAGTGGGACCAGGAGTCGACGATGAGGACGGCGATTCGGGCCTCCTCGGCGGCGCGGACGGCCGCGATGAGGTTCTCGGGCGAGCAGAACGCCATGGGCATGTGGCCGAACTTGTGGCCTCCCAGGTCCGGGCGGCCCGGGACGATGGCGTACTTCTTGGCGGAGCCGCGCTCGGTGTCGACGACGCCGATGGCGCCGCCGTCGGCCAGGCGCTCGGCCATGCGGAGGGCCGTCTTGGTCTTGCCGGAGCCGCCGGGGCCCTGGAGGGCGATGCGGGCCTTGGCGGTCTCGCGGGTGGCCGGCGCGAAGGTGAAGGTGGTCATGACGTGCTCCGGTTGTTGCGCTGGTGCGGGACGTTGGGGAGGGACGTGGAGGCGAGGCGGCGGAGGCGGCCGATGGCGTCCATCGCGGCGCCGTACTTGCGGCGCTTCCGACGCCACTCGGCCTCGGTGTCCTTCGGGCCCCGGAGGAAGTCAGGGTCGTGCTCCAGCTGCTTCTCCGCGGCGGTCACCAACTCCGCACCGGTCTCGGTGCGGAGGTCGGCGAGCAGCCGCGCGGCCTCGTCCGGGCGCAGGGCCCGGCCGCCGGTGAGGGCCTGGAAGGCGGTGGTGTAGGCGCTCACTTGGCCTCGACCTCCTGAACGACCGAGGCAGTGAGGTCCTCCTGCTGCCCGCGGCCGAGATACACCGTGAAGCGGATCAGCCGCTTCTGCCGGGCGAGCTGGCGGGCTCGGCGGTACGCCTGACGCCGGTCGCTCGTGGTGCTCTCGCCGGTCTCGCGGGCGGGGTCCGCGACCGTGAACACGAGCGCGTAGGAACGATCGTTGCGGGTCTGCTCGCGGCCGTGGTGCTTGCGTCGCTTCACTCCTCCGCCTCCGGGTCGTACTTGGAGGCGATCTCCAGGGCGGTGACGACGTAGCCGGTCGGGCCCTCGTCGCCGTCGACGGTGGCGACCAGCTCGGCGACGCCGTCCTCCTCGTCGACGATCCAGTCGAAGGCGCCGGTGGGGAGATCACGGCGAGCGTGGTCCTCGGCGTGCCGCCGGGCCTCGGACTCCGAGGTGTACTGGCCGAGAGGAACCGTGTCCCAGACCGCGCAGTAGATGGTGAGCGCGGGCTCGGAGGCCTCGTCCTCGCGGAGCGCCTGCACGGCCGCGAAGGTCCGCGTCAGCCCGTCCGGCCGGACGGGGCCGAGGTCAACCCAGCCCTCTGCCCACTCCTCCGCACGCTGTGACGCGGACACCCACGGGCGGCCGGCGCCCGGCCGCTCGAAGCCGAAGGCCCTGAGCGCGCCGTCCTTCGACGGGTGCGCACCGATGCCCACGCACTCGAACTGGAGCGTGTCCTCCGGCGCCCGGAACGGCAGGTCCCGGACGTACACCCGGCCGGGGCCGAAGAAGTCGGTCGGAGTGGCGTCGGCCTCGCGGCTGCTCTTCTCCTGGGCGGTCTTCAGCGCGTCGATCTCGGCCTCGGCGTCGATCAGGCGGCGGAGGACCGGCGCCATCCGCTCCCCCATCCAGGAGGAGAGGTTCATGCAGAACAGGTCCTCCCACTCCGGGTGCTGGTGCTCACGCCGGTTGAGCACGGACTGTCCGAAGGCGGCCAGGAGCCCGGGGGTGGCGGGCTGTACGTCGCCGATCTGCTCGGCGATCTTGGCGCGCTGCTCGGGCGTGAGCCGGGCGGGGCCGGAGGGCATCGGCAGGGCGCCCAGCTCACGGACGGCAGTCTCGGCGTCACGGATCGGCTCGCTCATGCGGTCTCACCGGCCTCGGGGAGCTCGTCGCCGTGCCCGTCCAGGTACTCGAAGGCCTGGAAGTGGATGTGCACGCCGTTCTGGGCGCCCGTGACACGGTGGGCCCGGTACATGCGGCCAGAGGTGGTGTGCTTCCGCTCCTCGCCGATGTCGACCTTGCCGCCGCGCAGCGCCCTCGCGAGTTCCTGGGCGATTTCGACGACATCGCTGGGCTTGGTGGCGTTCCACGCCTGGTCTACGGAGATGGTGCCGTCGTTGTGAAGCGTCCACGAGATCGGCAGCTGGCCCAAGCGGGGGCGCTTCGCGATCAACATCTGCACGACGGCCGCCTGTACGGGAGCCTGATTCGTCATGCGGACTCACCGCCCGTCGTGACGGGTGTGGCCTGCGGTGACGGGGACTCCGTGACGGGCGTCAGCGGGCCCTTCTGCTGGATCAGGTTCGCCAGCGAGCAACGCTCCGGCCGGCCGTCCATCGACAGCAGCGGCATCCCGCTCTCGGCCTGCTGCCCCTGGAAGTACCAGACATCGCCCTCGGCGTCCCGCTGCGGGAGCGCCAGGTCGTAGACGATCCCCTCCAGCTCGAACGGGGCCTTCGCGGTCCGCAGGGCGTGTGCCCGGGCCTCCGGCAGGTCGTACGCCACGACCGACACCCGGACCCCGTCGCGGTAGCCGTCGCCCGCGACCATGTACGGGAGGGAGGCCCCATCGCGCTGGATCCCGAGGTACCTGCGCCACTCGGCCCACTGGGCCTGGTTCACGATGTGCAGGGCAACCAGGATCCGGTCGCCGTCCACCTGGAGGTTCTGGAAGGCCGGGTGCTGGCCGACTTCGGCCTTGATGCGGCCCGCGACGTCGCGCGCCCACGCGCAGGCCTGATCCCAGGCCAGGGCCTGCTCCTCCAGCTCGGTGGCCTGAGGCCGGCGCCGCGCGGGGAGGTCGGGCTGCTCCTGGTGCTCGCGCGGGCGGTCGGCCTGGGCACGGTCCACGACGGCGCCGTACGACTTCTCGGGGTCGACCAGCATGCCGGCCGCGTTGAGGGCGTGCACGATGGCGGCCGCCGGGTCGTTGCCGCTGGACGCGATCGCCGCGCGGACGACCTTCACAGCGTGCGGGAAGATCTTGTTCATGCTGCAGCCCCTTCGACGAGGGCCTGCTCCATGACGCGCATGGCGCGGAACGTCAGGGTCTTCACCGCACCGACTCCCTTGCCCATCCGGGCAGCGGCCTCGGGCACGGACAACTCCTCGAAGAAGCGCAGGCGGATGGCCTCTCGCTGGTACGGGTTGAGGCGAGTCATCGCGGCGGTCACGGCTTCCCGCGCCTCGACGATGTCCAGGTCGCGGAGTGCGGACTCCTCGGCGCTGTGTTCCCCGACGTCCGTCCGGAACGGCTCCGCCACCGAGACCTCGTGGCTCGTACGGAACAGCTTGAGGTGGTCCAGGTGCAGGTTCCGGGCGATGACGAACAGCCAGCCGACGAAGCCAGCGGTGGTCGGCAGGTGCTTGAAGGTGTCGATCCGGCGGAGGGCCCGCAGGAACGTCTCCTGGGCCAGGTCCTCGGCCAGCTGCCGGTCCTTCGTCCGCGCAACGAGGTAGCGGTACACCTCGCCGTGATGGTCGTTGTAGAGGGTGGCGAAGGCGGCGCGGTCACCCGCGACGGCCTGAGCCACCAGGGCGGCCGGTGCCCGGCCTCCCGTGGTGCTGATCTTGGCGTTAGCCTGGGAAGACACAGCCAGATCCCTTCTCTCAGGTGGGTTTTTGGTTGGTGCTGAGGCCGTTCCGGGTCGCATCCGGGGCGGCCTCTCGGCGTGAATCAGGCGCTCTGCTGCATGCCGGCGAGAACCTCGTGCGGGTTGAAGCGCCGGCTGTGGCCGACGTAGATCAGGCCCGGCCACAACTCGTCGCGCTCCTTCGCCGCCGTGATCTGCTTGTCGATCCAGGACGGCGACTTGCGCAGGAATCGAGCCAGCTCCCGCTGATCCATGAGCTGCTCCGGGAGCGCCGTCCTCCGAGGCTTGATCTGCGATCTACGTGTAGACGTAGATCCCTCGTCAAAAAAAAGAGGCTGCCCCTCAAAGAGGTCCTTGACCGGCTTATCGAGGGCGGCCGCGATGAGGCCGGCGGCGTGGTCGCTGCAGTCCTCGCGAGCCGTCTTGCCCGTGCCGACGATGAAGCCGACCAGAGCCCTGCTCAGGCCTGTCCGGTCGGGATCTGCTTCCTTCGTCTTGGCGGCGAGGCGGCCGATGTCCAGCCCGGCCGCCTTCATGGCGGCCCGCAGCGGGGCACCTTGTTCCAGTCGTCGCATGGTGAAACCTCCGGCGCATGGCCGAATCGATGAACCCCGTAGGCCTTGCTGGCCTGCGGTATCTACAATCTACGTGTAGATGTGTATCGGGTCAAGAGGGGTTCACAGGGGTGTGTTTGCGGCGCAGAGGGGTGCACAGGGGTCATGTAGATGCCCCCAAGCACCGTCAAATACAGGTCATCGATCTGCGATCTACTTGCGCATGTAGATGCCGATAGCCGATCCTCATGGCGTGACCAGCCACCAGAACGACCCCGGCGAACATCCCGCCGAGGCTCCCGCCTCCCAGGGCGAGGACCTGGCGGCACTGCTTGGGCGCCTCACCGAAAAGAGGCCCGGCCGGACTCCGAAAGACCTGGCAGCCGAGGCCGGCATCCCCTACGCGACGCTCAACGCCTGGATGAGGCGGACCAGGGGCACGTCGCGGGTCGGATCCGACGTGCTGCGCGACCTTGTTCGCGTGCTTCGTGACGACTGGGGGAAGGACGTCACGCCAGCGCAGATGTTCGCCGCGGTCGGGAGGGCGGTGCCCGGAGGGGGTGACGCGGAGCGCGAGGCGCGGCTGCTGCGGATCTATCGCGAACTGCCGGTGGAGCGGCAGCGTGACGTTGTCCGGTATGCCGAGGCTCAGCTCACGGTCAGTCGCGTCTCGTAGCGGCCGGTAAGGGTTGCCTAACTGAGGGCGACCTGTTTTTTTGTCCGGAAATGAGGTGGCTGACCGGGTTTCAGATAGCGGAAAACAAACCGCAGTTCATTCGCTCAAACGATCTCCACACCATGTGCACATGTGGGTACCATCGGTCACCCGCTGTCCTCCCGGAGCGGTCCATTCAGTGCTGCCGCACCACCTGGGGGACACCTGTGTGCACTCTCCTTGCTGAGGTCGACGACCTCCCACGGATCGCCATCTGGGACCCACGCGAGGTGACCATCCTCGTCCGCAGGGGCACCCACCCTCACGACCTGATCAGAGAGCTTCACGCGATCCTGACGATCGACCTCGGCGTGCCTGACGTCCCAGGTGCCGGCCTCCGCTGCTTCTGCGGCGAGCCCATCGAGCTGCCCTTCGCGGTCACCGCCGGCGCACACACTCTCTGATCAGGAGTACGCCCCGCATGGTGCGCAAGTCGACCCTTCCCCGGGTCACCAACAACCCCAGGCCCAGCCCGAGCAAGAGGTGCGGTTGCCCCGCCTGCCTGAGGCGGCACCCCGGCGGCCGGCCGCCGACCGACGACCACATCGGCTCTTGGGAAGGGCGATTCACCGACCCATCCGGGAGGGTCCGCAGCCTCTTCCGGCCAACTTGGGACGAAGCCAACGCTGCACTGGAGCAGACCCGCACCGAGATCCGGCAGCGCCGATGGATCGATCCGGCCCGCGGCGGGATCACGCTCTGCGCCTGGCACAAGCTGTGGTGGCCCAGTCAGCAACCGCGGCTGGAGGAGAACACCGAGGACCGCGACCTCCGCTCATGGCGCAACCACGTCGAGCCGGCCTTCGGTAGCTGGCAGCTCTTCGACCTCACCTGGCTCGACATCCAGAACTGGGTCAACTCGATCTGGGACGGCAACGGCGGCCCGCTTGCGGCCAGCTCGGTCGTGAAGGCCTTCCAGGTCCTCGATCGGATGTTGGAGGCCGCGAAGCTCGACCGACGCCTCCCCTACAACCCGGCCGACGGCGTCAAGCTCCCTACGATCAAGAAGCAACATCCCGAGGACCGGCGTGGCCCGTCGTACGCGCAGCTGCGCCGGGTGCGTCGCTGTCTGCCGAAGCACATGCGGGTGGTCCAGATCGTGGCCCAGGAGACCGGACTGCGCTGGGGTGAGATCGCCGGGCTCCGGGGCTGCAACGTCGACCTCGTCGGCCGGCGCATCCAGGTGCGCGAGGTCCTCATCGAGCAGGGTGGCCGCATCAAGAGGAAGGCCTACCCGAAGAGCGACGCGGGCCTGCGCACGGTTCCCCTCACCGCGCGCGCCTGGGGCGTTCTGCGCCACCACATGCAGAACGACCCGCCGAGCCTGAACCGCTCCGACCCGGACAGCGATGGGCTGTGCGAAGCCGAGCTGGTGTTCCGAGGCCGGAATTCCGTCCGCCGGGGGAGCAAGATGAACGGGGGCCCGGGCGAGCCGTACCGCGCGCCGCTCCGCCGGACGACCTATTACCGGCAGTGGATCAAGTCAATTCAGGACGCGGGCATTGCGCGCGTCCGGAAGAAGAAGATCAAGGTAGAAGTCATCGACCCGGAGACCGGCCGGAAGACGATGGAGGAAAAAGTCAAACAGCAGTGGTGGCCCGAATTCCACGACCAGCGGCACACATACGCGTCCCGTTTGCACGACCGGGGAGTGCCGGAGGCTGTGGCTCAGGAAGTCCTCGGGCACGAGCGCGCGGGCGAGGTCACGTGGCAGTACACGCACGCGGCGGCCGACTACGCGGGTCAGGTCCTGGCGGCCCTTGAGGACCGGCAAGTGGACGGTCGGCGCCTCCGGCTGGTGGCTTGACCTGCGCCGGAAGCTACCCCATCGCTACCCCAGAACTACCCCAGGAGCGGCGTACGCTCGACAGGGGTGAGGGGATGCCAGGGGATGTAGACGGACGTAGATGGGGTTCGGGCCAGCTGGTTCCCTGACCTGCGAAGATCGAATTTTGTGAGTCGGGTCCTGATAAGGATGAGGCCACAGGTTCAAATCCTGTTAGCCCCACCAGTACGAAGACCCCCGGTCCGGATGGATCGGGGGTTTTTGGCGTTCGTGGGGCGGGAGGGGCGGCGGTGGGCATGAAAAGGCCCGGTCGCTGGCGACGGGGGATGCACCAGCGACCGGGTTGTGGTCAGCGTAACAAGGTGGCCTGTGCGGGGGGAGCCAACTTCTTCGCCGTGGTGAGCAGTTGTGATCGGGATCACTCAAGCGGTGTCAGATGTGGGGGTGGTTCAGTCGCTGCAGGGCGGGTCGTAGGCGAGGCGGGGGAGGTACTCCTGCCACTTCTCGCGGGTCAGGACGTTGCGGGTGACCGAGCAGATGCGGGTGACGGCTTCGGTGACGTCCAGGCTCCACAGCCGGACCGTGCCGGCGCCGCTGGAGACGCCCAGCATGTCGCTCTGCGGGCCGAAGGAGAGGAAGTTGCCGGTCTTGGCGTTGGGGCTCATGGACTGGCCGATGGGGTGGGCGGAGGACGGGGACGACACGTTCCAGAGGCGGACCGTGTTGTCGTTGCCGCCGCTGGCCAGGATCCTGCCGTCCCGGCTGAAGGTCAGGGAGACGACCGCCTCGGTGTGGCCGGTGAGGACCGGGCCCAGACGGCTCGCACGGGCGGGATCGGAGACGTTCCAGAGGCGGACCGTGTCGTCGTCGCTGCCGCTGGCGAGGGTGGCCCCGTCGGGGCTGTAGGCGAGCGTGTTGATGGGGCCCAGGTGGCCGGTGAGAGGGGCGCCGAGCGCCTTGGCGTGCGTCCGGTCGGAGACGTTCCAGAGGCGGACCGTGCCGTCCGCGCTGCCGCTGGCCAGGGTCCTGCCGTCCGGGCTGAAGGCGAGCGCGTTCACATAGCCGGTGTGGCCCTTGAGGGGCGCGCCGAGGCGCCTGGGGTGGGCCGGGTCGGAGATGTCCAGGAGCTGCACCGTGCGGTCGTCGTAGTCGGCGGCCACGGTCCGCCCGTCGGGGCTCAGCGCCAGCGCCTCGGCGCCCGCGTACCGGGTGTTCAGCCGGACGGGCGCGCCGTACTGGGCGGGATGCGCGGGGTCGGAGACGTTCCAGAGCTGCACCCAGTTGACGTTGTTCTCGCCGGTGAGGATGACCAGCGTGCGGCCGTCACGGGTGAACACCATCGACCGCAGGTCGCGCCAGCCGGTCCGGAACGGCTCACCGAGCGCCGTGGGCCGGGCCGGGTCCATGATGTTCCACAGCCGCATCCTGCTGTCGTTGCCGCCGGTGGCCAGGACGCGCCCGTCGGGGCTGAACGCCCCCGCCTCGCCGATCATGTCGGACCCCGGGATCGACCAGAGCCGCACCTTGCCGTCCCCGCTGCCGGTGGCGAGGGTGTGCCCGTCGGGGCTCCAGCCGACGGCGTACATCTCGCCGCTGCTGCCCGCGAGCGGCTCGCCCACCTGGGACGGGAAGGCCGGGTTGCCGACGTTCCACAGGCTGGCCGTGGAGTCCGCGCTGCCCGCGGCGAGCATGGAGCCGTCGGGGCTGAAGGCCACCGACCAGACGGGCCCGGTGTGGCCGGTGAGCGGCCCGCCGAGCGCCTTGGCGTGCGCCCGGTCGGAGACGTCCCACAGCCGTACGGTGTCGTCCTTGCTGCCGCTCGCGAGGGTCCTGCCGTCCGGGCTGAAGGCCACGGAGTGCACGGTCGCGGCGTGCCCGGTCAGCGGAGCGCCCACCCGCCGGGGCTGCCGGGGGTCGGAGACGTCGTACAGGAGGATCGTGTTGTCGTCGCTGCCGGTCGCCAGCGTGTGGCCGTCGGGGCTGAAGGCGAGGGAGCGGACGCCCTCCGTGTGGCCGGTCAGGGTGCCCAGCGACGAGGGGTGGCGCGGGTCGCGTACGTCCCACAGGTGGACGGTGTGGTCCTCGTCGGCGGTGGCCAGGGTGCGGCCGTCCGGACTGAAGGCGACCAGGTAGATCGTGCCGTTGTGGCCGGTCAGCGGGGCGCCCAGGGCCGCCGGGTGCTTGGGGTCGGCGACGTTCCACAGGCGTACGGTGCCGTCGTCGCCCGCGCTGGCCAGGGTGCGGCCGTCCGGGCTGAAGACCGCGCTGGAGACCCAGCTCGTGTGGCCGAGCAGTGGTCTGCCGAGCGCCTTCGGCCGGGTCGGGTCGCTCACGTCCCACAGCCGGACCGTGCGGTCGTAGGCGGCGGTGGCCAGGACCTTGCCGTCGGGGCTGAAGCTGGTGAGGTAGACCGCTCCGGTGTGGCCGAGCAGCGGGGTGGCCAGCGGGGCGTTGACGATGGATATCAGGCGGTTGGCGGCGCCCTCGTCGTCCGGGCGCAGGTGGTGCGCGACCAGGTCGAGCTGGGCGGACAGCGACGGGTCCGCGTACTGGAACCGGTCGGCCTCGGCCACCACCTGCTCGAACATCGCGTCGTCCCGCTGCTGCCGGGCGACCACGGCGGAGCCGGCCGCCAGGATCGCCAGCACGACGAGCGCTGCCACGGCGGTCCGGCTGATCCACACGGTACGACGGCGCAGCCGCACCGCGGCCGCCAGGAACTCCACCGCGCTGCGGGTCAGGAAGGTGTCGTCGGCCGACTTGGCCCAGGTGTGGGCCTGTTCGAGCCGTGAACCCCGGTAGAGCAGCGCCGCGTCGTGGTGCGACTCGTCCCAGGCCCGGCCGTCCTCCTCCAGGCGCTGGCGCAGCAGATTGCCGTTGCGGTCCTCGTCGAGCCACTCGCGCAGCCGGGGCCAGGCGTGCAGCAGCGCCTCGTGGGTGATCTCCACCGTGTCCGCGTCCAGCGTCACCAGCCGGGCGCGGACCAGGGCTTCGAGTGACTCCTCCGTCTTGACCGGGTCGGTGGACTCGGCGGCCAGCTGGCGCCGGGTGCCGCGCCTGCGGGTCGCCTGGGTGTCCTCGCCGAGCCGGACCAGACGCAGCAACAGCAGCCGGGCGGCGGTGCGGGCGGCCGGGTCGAGGCTGGACCAGGCGCGTTCCGCGGTCGCGGCGACGGCGCCCTGGATACCGCCGGCCGCGCGATAGCCGGCCAGCGTCAGCCGGCCCGCCTTGCGGCGCTGCCAGGTGGCGAGCAGGGCGTGCGAGAGCAGCGGGAGGACACCCGCGTCATGGGCGCCACGGGGGCCGTCGGCGCTCACCTCACGGACGATCAGTTCGGCGAGCCCCGGCTCCAGTTCCAGCCCCACCGCCTTGGCGGGACCGGCCACGGCCTCGCGCAGTTCGACGGTGGTCAGCGGACCGAGCACCATGGGGCGCTGCTGGAGCGCGTCGGCCAGCTCGGGGTAGCCGAGGCACTGCTCGTAGAAGTCGGCACGGATGCCGAGGACGACCAGGGCGGGAGCGGGTTCGTCGGCATCGGCGGAGGTGCTGGCCGTGTGCAGGAGCTGGACGAAGGTGCGCCGGTCCGTCTCGTCGGCGCAGAGGGTGAAGGTCTCCTCGAACTGGTCCACGATCAGGACCGGTCGGGCCGGACCGGCTGTACGGGCCGGACCGGCTGTACGGGTCGTGTCGGATCCCGACGGCCATGTTTCACGTGAAACATCCCCGGCCTCACGCCGGGCCCACGCCGTGACCGCTGCCCGGACGGCCTCCCGGTCGTCCAGGTCCGCCAGATCGGCCAGCTCGGGTATCCGTCGGGTCAGCTCCTTGACCGGATCCGCTCCCGGCACGAGCTGGAGGATCTCGCGCGGGCGCCCCTCCTCGTCGGCCAGGGCGCCGTTCTGCAGCGCGGTGACCAGACCGGCGTTCAGCAGCGAGGACTTTCCCGCCCCCGAGGCGCCGACCAGCATGACCGGACCGCCGCCGTCCTCCGCCGAGTGGAGCTGGGCGACCAGCGCGTCGGTGCTGCGTTCGCGGCCGAAGAACCAACGGGCGTCCTCACGGCGGTAGGAGGCCAGACCGCGGTACGGGCAGACGCTGTCGACCGGCGGCGCCTCCGTCTCCTCCGCCGCCTCCGGTGCGTCCGGCTCGCCGACCGGGTCGGCCACCGCCCGCTCCCACAGCTTCTGCCACTGGGCCAGGTCGTAGAGCCCCGAGGAGACCGGTGCCGGCTGGGCGCGGCGGGCCTGCGGGACGAGGACATGGAGCACGGCGGAGAGCGCGGCGAACTGCGCGGGGACGTTCTTCGCCCGGCGCCAGTCACTGATCCGCTGGGCGGAGACCCGCACCGGCCGGCCCCGCTCGTCGACCCGGTGCAGTCGGTCGACCGCCTCGGCGACGCGTTTGAGCGGAGGGTTACCGGCCTCCTTGTACAGCAGCGCGAGTCGTTCCGCGAAGGCTGTGCGTGCCCCTGCGTCGGGACCCAAGGCTCTCCACCCCTTACTTCCCCCGCTGCTGGACATCCGGACCGGAAAACTCACTTTATACGGCTGACCTGCGGCGAAGCCTTGGACCGGACGTCATGGCCTCCTCAGATGTACTCCTCGACTGGCAGGATTTCGCCACAGCACCGCGGCAATCGGGCGTCGCCCGACAGGCCGACCAGCTCAGCATCCGCAGAGACGGTTCACGGCACCGCACGTTCTCGGTCAGCTTCCTGCGGCGATCACCTGCCGGAGTGGCGCGACGACGGCAGCCGCTCTCTCCGACTGGGCAGGCCGCCCGTCCGCAGGCGGGGTCCGACGCCACCCGCGCCGTTCGGCACCGGTCCCCACGTGGGGAGGGACCGGTGCCGAACGGCACGGGATCACCGTTCACCCGGGGTGCGGCCGGGCTTCCAGGGTCGGTCCGGGCCTCGGATGGGCCGCCGTACCGGCCCGCGCAGCGACCTGTTCTCAGTCCCGCAGCCAGCCCGCCGTACGCGCCGCCTCGACCGCGCGTTCCTCCGCGTCGTCGGCAGCGGTGTTCAGCGCCGTGTCCTGCCCCGCCGCCGTTCCGGCGGCCGCCACCGCCGCCGCCCGGGACGCGGTGAGGGCGGCCGCCAGGGCCGCGGACGCCTCGGGGCGGTCGTCGAGGGCAGCGGCCACCTGTGCGGCCAGCGCCGCGGTGGCGGCCGCGTTGCGGGCACAGCGGGCGTCCGCCGCCGGGTCGGGTGCGGTGCCGGGCGCGATGCCGGCCAGGGCGGCGAGCGACTGGGCCGACAGCCGCAGCGCGTTGGCCGCCCGGCCGACCGGGCTCGTCGGGACCGTCTGGGCCGCGTCGGGGGCGATCCCCGCATGGCGGCAGACGGCCGCGGCACGCTCGTACGCACTGCGCGCACGCGCGGAGTGCAGTTTCCTGAGCGTCTCGGTCGA
Source organism: Streptomyces sp. NPDC048288 (assembly GCF_043201555.1). Classification (NCBI taxonomy): domain Bacteria; kingdom Bacillati; phylum Actinomycetota; class Actinomycetes; order Kitasatosporales; family Streptomycetaceae; genus Streptomyces; species Streptomyces sp. NPDC048288. The sequence continues at coordinate 724,634 of NZ_JBICZD010000002.1, read as the reverse complement.
GGGATCAGTCATCTCCGCCTCCTCGCTGCCGGGCGCGGGCAGGGTGCCACGCCGGGCGCGAAGACTCCAGCCATACGGCGTGGTGAGCTAGCCGAACAGTCCCAGCGCGGAGTCCAGGGACCAGCTCTGCCAGCAGATCGCGAACAGGCCGACCAGGGAGATCAGGGCCATCATCAGGTTCTGCCCCTGCTCCGCCCAGTCGTGGATCATGAGGACCAGGTAGACCAGGTTGAGCAGGAGGCCGGCCACCAGGGCGATCGGGGTGAGGAAGCCGGAGACCAGGCCGAGGCCCAGGGCGAGTTCCGCGTACGCCACGACGTAGGCCATCAGCCGGGGGCGCGGTGCGACGACCGTGTCGAAGCCCCGGCGGACCACGGGCCAGCGGTGTTTCTCCGCGATGCCGGCCGCCCAGCGGATGCCCCCGCCGCCGAACCACTGCTTCTTGTCCTTGTGCCGCCAGCTCTCCAGCCACCACAGCCCGAGCCCGATGCGGAGCACCGCGAACCATTCGGCACCGCTCAGCAAGGCTGATCGCATCCCGCACCTCCCCGGATCCCCGTGCATATCTGACGGATCGTCAGTTCAGCGGATGGCGGCGCGGCCCGCAAGGGGGTGGACGTGTTTCCGGCGGCCCTTGCTGGTCCCGGCCGCTGGGCCTAGCCTGAATGTCGACGCCAAATCTGATGGGTCGTCAGATATAACGGAATCTCCGCAGGCAGCAGGGGGTAGGCATGGCAGTGGACGCGACCGGCACCCAGGATCTGCCGAGGGTCGTCAGCGTGGACGACCACGTGATCGAGCCCGCGCACCTCTTCGAGAGGTGGCTGCCGGGCAAGTACCGCGACAAGGGGCCCAAGCCCTTCACCGCGGGGATCGGCGAACTCGCCTACATCGGCGGCAAGTACCGGTTCACCACGGACCCCGCGGGCCAGCTCACCGACTGGTGGGAGTACGAGGGCCTGCTCTTCCCGTACAAGCGGATCATCGCGGCCGTCGGGTTCTCCCGGGACGAGATGACGCTCGACGGCATCACCCGGGAGCAGATGCGGCCCGGCTGCTGGGACCCGAAGGAACGGCTCAAGGACATGGACATCAACCATGTCGAGGCCTCCCTCTGCTTCCCGACCTTCCCCCGCTTCTGCGGACAGACCTTCGCCGAGGCCGACGACAAGGAGGTCGCGCTGGCCTGCGTCCGCGCCTACAACGACTGGATGGTCGAGGAGTGGTGCGGGGACAGCGGCGGCCGGCTGATCCCGCTGTGCCTGATCCCGCTGTGGGACATCGACCTGGCCGTCGCCGAGATCCGGCGCAACGCCGCACGGGGCGTCCGGGCCGTCACCTTCAGCGAGATCCCCACCTATCTGGGCCTGCCGTCCATCCACTCCGGCTACTGGGACCCGTTCTTCGCGGCCTGCGAGGAGACCGGGACGGTCGTCAACATGCACATCGGCAGCAGCTCGCAGATGCCCGCCGCCTCCCCCGACGCCCCGCCCGCCGTCCAGGCCTCGCTGAGCTTCAACAACGCCATGGCCTCGATGATGGACTTCCTCTTCTCCGGGGTCCTGGTGCGCTTCCCCCGGCTGAAGCTCGCCTACAGCGAGGGCCAGATGGGCTGGATCCCGTACGCCCTGGAGCGCGCCGACGACGTCTGGGAGGAGCACCGCGCCTGGGGCGGGGTGAAGGACCTGATCCCGGAGCCGCCGTCGACGTACTACTACCGGCAGATCTTCTGCTGCTTCTTCCGCGACAAGCACGGCATCGAGGCGATCGAGACCGTCGGCGTGGACAACGCGACCTTCGAGACGGACTACCCGCACGTCGACTCGACCTGGCCGGAGACCAAGCGGGTGGCCCAGGAGCACGTGGGCGGACTGGCCCCGGAGGTGGCCTACAAGCTGCTGCGCGGCAACGCGATCCGGATGCTGGAGCTGCCCTTCACCTGACCGGACACGACCGGTTCAGCGGGTCCCCTGCGGGGCAGGGGACCCGGCATGAAGGTCTCCGTGGACGCCGACGTCTGCTACGGGTCGGGTGAGTGCGCCTTCCGGGCGCCCGCCGTGTTCGGCTTCGAGGACGGGTACGGTTTCGTCCTGCCCGGACGGGAGGAGTCCGGGGACGACGAACTGATCCGGGACATCGCCGAGCGCTGCCCGTCCCAGGCGATCCGGATCGACGGCAGAAGGATCACTGACTAGCGGATGAGCGACACCCGTACGGAACTCACCGAACTCCTGGCCACGCTCGGCCGCCGCTACGTCCGCGACTCACCGGTGCCCTGGGGCAAGGCCCGCGCGGCCCGCGCGCTCAACCCCTACCTGCGCGACCACCCCCGGCGGCGCGTCGTCGAGACGCGCTCCGGCGCCCGGTTCGCGGTCGACACCCAGGACCTCATCCAGCGCTATCTCTACCTCTTCGGGGTGTGGGAACCGCACATGACCCGCTGGCTGCGCGCCCGGCTGGCACCGGGGGACTGCTTCGTCGACGTCGGCGCCAACATCGGCGTCTTCAGCGTGCTCGCCTCGCGACTCGTCGGCGACCGAGGCCGGGTCGTGGCCGTCGAGGCCTCCCCCGCCTTCCACCGCCGCCTCGAACAGCAGGGCGCGCTCAACGGCTGCCGGAACATCCGCGCAGTCAACGCCGCCATCTCCGACACCCACCGCACCCTGACCTTCGTGCTCGCCAGCTCCCGCAACATGGGCGCCAACAGCATCGTCCCGTGGGACGGCCCGGCCGAGTCCACCTTCGACATCGAGGCGGTACCGCTGCCCGAGCTGCTGCTGCCGCAGGAGATCGAGACCGCCCGGGTCGTCAAGATCGACGTCGAGGGCGCCGAGGGCGCGGTGGTCCGCGGACTCGCCCCGCTGCTGGAGAAGCTGCGCCCGGACGCCGAGCTCACCGTCGAGGTCACCCCCGACCGCATGGCCCAGCTCGGCGACTCGGCGGACGACCTGCTGCGCACCATGACCGACGCGGGCTACCACGTCTACCGGCTCGCCAACAGCTACGCGGCCGACAGCTACCCCCGGGCGCTGCACGGCGAGCCGGTGGTCCCGGTCCGCTGGGACGGGCCGGTGACCGAGGAGAGCGACCTGGTCTTCTCCCGGGTGGACGCGCCGACCCTGCCCTGACCGCCAGCGACCCTGCCCTGGGCGCTAGCGGCCCGGCGGGTACTGCCACCCGAAGTCGGCCAGTGCCCGCGCCCGCGCCTCGACGACGGCCATCCGGGCCCCCCGCTCCACCGGGTCGGTGTGCGCGGCCTGGCCGGTGACCTGGCCCTCCCACTTGCGGTAGAGCAGCCCGGTCGCCGCCGAGAACCAGCCCCGGCTGACCGCGTTCAGCGCGAGCAGCAGCCCGGTGTCCTCGGAGGCGGGCAGCGCCATCCAGCCGCCGAGGGCCAGCAGCAGCTCGCGGCGGACGAAGAGGGAGGCCGGGTGGACCGGGGCGCGGAAGTCGTTCGCCGTCCAGTGGTCGAGCACGGCTCCGCGCTCGATCGGGCCCTCCTGCGGATCGCCCGGGAAACCTGCCGTGGAGCCGTCGGGCAGCAGGTCCAGGACCCGTGAGGTGGCCCAGCCGACGGCCGGGTCGCCCTCCAGCACGGCCAGATCACGGGCCAGCGCGCCCGGCGGCAGCCGGTCGTCGGCGTCGAGGATCCTGACGTACGGCCCCTCGGCCCGGGCCAGCGCGATGGTGCGCGCGACACCGGGACCACCGGCCCGGCCCTGCCGGAACGACACCCGGGCGTCGTCGGGGACGTACGGGCGCACCTCGTCGCCGTATCCGTCCTCCTGCACCAGCCACCGCCACTCCCAGCCGTCCGGCAGCCGCTGCTCGCACAGCGACGCGTAGGCCTCCGGCAGGAAGCGGGCCGACGGGGCGTGCACCGCGGTGACGACGGTGACGACAGTGGCGCGCCGGCTCACGGCAGCGCTCACCACCTTTCCAGGTATGTGGTGAAGAGCAGCTCCGTGCGGTCGCCGGGGAGCGTGACGAGGGTGATGTCCACGATGCGGTCGTGGACGTCGTACGAGGTCTTGTGCAGCAGGATCACCGAGGTGCCGGACGGCAGATCCAGCTCCCGGGCCTCCTCGGGCGTCGGCGGGCGGGCGGTGAAGCGCTCCTCGACACGGCCGACCTCGACGCCGACGGTGTGCAGCTGGTTCTGGGTGCCGCCCGGCCAGGGTTCGTTGGTCTCGTCCAGGAGCGCCGGGTTCGCCGCGACCATGTCACGGACGAGGTAGGAGGTCACCAGGCTGAAGGGGCCCCTCTCGGCCGCGTGCCGGGTCCGGTAGGTGCGTTCCAGCAGCACGGTGCCCTCCGGCACCCCGAACGCGTCCGCGAGGTCGCTGGGCGCGGTCAGCTCGCGGTACCGGGCGAAGAACACCAGGTCGTCGAGGACCAGTCCGGTGTCGTGCTCGGTCGCGCCGGTCTCGGCACGGGCGGCCTCCGGCATCCGGGCGCGGTTCTTCTCCCACTGGTGCCGGGTGTTGTCACGGACGGCGCGGGTGCGCGGACGGCGCACGAAGGTGCCGGTGCCGTGCCGCTTGTCGATCAGGCCCTCCGCGCTCAGCAGCCGGAGCGCGTTCTGCACCGTGGGCACGCTGCGGCCGTGCCGCCGGGCCAGCTCCGCCTCCGAGGGCAGCCGGGCACCGGGCTTGAGCGCGCCGTCCCGGATGGCGCGGCGGAGATCGTCGGCGATCTCCTCGTAGGCCTTGGGCACGCTCTCAGGCTACGACTCCTCAAGAGGACTTGATGAGTCGGGCGGCCGCCCGCGGCCCCGGACGTGCGAAGACCCGCGGCCGGTTCCCGGTCGCGGGTCTCTGTCGCAGTAGGCGCTGGTACGTACGCAAGTCGCCCTTGCGCCGTTTGCGTCTCAGCCGGCTGTGCGGGTCAGCAGTCGAGCTGTTCCGAGGGGGTCTCGGCCGCGGTCTCCGACTCGGTCGTGTCGAGGGACCGGTGGCGGCAGCTGGGGGTCTTGCCGTGGGCCTCGGCCCGGATGCGCTGCTTCATCGTGGGGGGCAGGGACCTGGCCTGGGACCAGAGCCAGTGAGTCTGTGCGGGGATCCTGACCCGGTCGGGGACCTGTTCGCTGCCGTGCTCGTCGCCGCTGCTGTTGCGCGGGGTCTCGGTCTGCGGTACCGCGGCGGCGGTGGTGGCGGAGACGAATCCGAGCGCCGTGCACAGCGCGAGGAAGGCGGTGACGATGGCGGTCCACAGCTTCATGACCTTGGCGTTCCGGGCCATGGCCCCTCACTTTCGGGTTGGGCGATTTGCGTACTTTCCTCATGATGTGTATGGGGATCGCGAAGTGGGGGACGTCGACCCGTGGCGCGTCGATGTTCAGATGAACACCACCCGGTTGGACGCAGGAAGGTCAGAAAACTCCTAAAAGCAGGCGAGAGGGGCCAAAGTAACCGTCCGTGGGGGTGTGATCACCCTCCGATCGGAACGGCCCCGGCCGCGCGCAACACCTTGCCGGAGGCCGGAGTTGAGGCCGGATGCGGGCCGGAAGCCAGGTCACCGATCGGTATCGGTCGGTGTGTATAGTCGGGCGCCAGAGGTCCCCTACGTCAAGGAAGAGACGAGGTCGCGCGGTGAAGAAGCTTCTCCTGGTCGCACTGGCCGCCATCGGCGGGCTCCTCGTGTACCGCCAGATCCAGGCGGATCGCGCCGAGCAGGATCTGTGGACGGAGGCGACTGACTCCGTGCCCACGGGTTCGTGAGTACCGACAACAGACGACACTGAGACCCCGGCCGCCTCGCGGTCGGGGTTTTGCGTTCTCCGGGCCCCGGCGCGACGCGGGTGTTTCGGACGGTCGTACCGATTGCCGGGTGGCGCGCGGGCGCGCGGGGCAGTATGGGGCGGGCCCGGGACTTCGGCGGCGGGCGGGCGACGGCTGGGGGCGCGCGTGATACGGCGGTGGCGTACGACGGCGGGGCGACGGGGCACCGGCGGGGCGGCCCCTCTCGGAGCCCGCCTCGGAGCCGCCCTCGCGCTGGCGGCACTGCTGCCGGCCTCTCTGCTCTCCCTGGCCTCCCCGGCCGGGGCGAACGGCGGCAGCGGATACGCCTTCGCCCCGGACGCCCGCACGGTCACCGGGGCGAAGGGCACCGCGGACGCCGTACCCCTGGAACCCGGCGAGACCTACCGCAGCTCCCTCCCCGACAAGGGGCAGCTCTACTTCCGCCTCGAACTCGCCGCCGCCACCGACGCGTACGTCCCCGTCACCGCCGTCCCGCCGTCCGACGCCACCGTCTCCGCCAGCGACGGCATCACGGTCTCCGTCGAGGACGCCAACGGGGTCTCCTGCCACTACGACAGCGCCCGCTTCGGCGCCGGACTGAGCCCCCGCCCGATCACCGCGCTCGGACGCCGGGAGGCGGGCGGGGCGCTCTGCAAGGACGCGGGCACCTACTACCTGGTCGTCGAACGCGCCGTGTCCGGCTCCCGGACCACGACCCCGGGCAGCTGGGACCTGGAGATCGCCCCCGCCACCGAACCCGCCCTGGCCGCCACGGGCGCCACCACCGCCCCCGAGGCCTGGAACTCCGCGTCGCCCGAGCCGCTCACCACGGACCCCCACCGCCGCACCGGCGGCGCCGGCTTCAGCACGGCCCGCACCCTCGACCAGGGCGTCTGGCAGACCCGCATCACCCCCGGCCAGACCCTCTACTACGCGGTCCCCGTCACCTGGGGCCGGCAGCTCCACGCCACCGTCGACCTCGGCAGCACCGGCGGAGACGCCCACGGCTATGTCAGCGCCGCGCTCAACCTCTCCCTCTACAACCCGGTCCGCGGCTACGTCGACGACCTCTCCCTCGGCTACGACGGCACCCAGAAGTCGTCCTCCCTGGACCCCCTGCCACCCGTGGCGTACGCCAACCGGTACGCCGTCTCCGGCGAACAGAACGCCCTCCGCTTCGCCGGCGCCTACTACCTCGTCGTCCACCTCACCGGGCAGACGGCGGACACCTTCGGGCCGGGACCGTACGGCGTGACCCTCCGCGTCCGGCTCGACGGCACCCCGAACTCCGGCCCCGAATACGCCGGTTCGTCCGTCCCGACGGGCCTCTTCGACGCGTCGTCGGACCAGGGGAGCCTCGGGACCGCGACCGGCGGCGACGACACCGCGATGCGGGCGCTCGCCGTGGCCGGGATCGGCACGGGCACCGCCCTGCTGCTGGTCCTCGGCGTGTGGACCCTGACCGCCCGCCGCACTCAGATCCGCGTCAACGCCCAGAAACCCACCGCGTAACAGGCCAGCGCCAGCAGCAGCATGGGCACGGCCGCCTTCGCGGGCGGCCCCGGGCGACGGGCCCGGCGCCGACGCCGCCCATGGGTCCGCACCCCCACCGGTGCGGCCTGCCCGGCCTCCGGCGTCCGCGGCGTCTGCGGGTCCCGGGTGGTGTAGGTGGCGGTGGTCGTGTCGGCATCCGGCTGGACCGGGGGAAGCGGCTGCGCGGGAGGCCAGGGAGTGTGGAACTGCGTGACGGGGGCGGCCGGTTGGGGTTGCGGCTGCGGCTGCGGCTGCGGCAGGGCGTACGGCGGATACGGCGGTGTCGGCCGGGGTGGTTCCGCGGCCGGGGTGGGGGGCGTCGGCGTCGGCGTCGGCGTCTGGGTCTGGGGAGGCGGGAGCCGGAAGCTGCCGGTGTCGGACATGCCGGCGGGGGCCGGGGGAGCGTCCGGGAGCCCCGTCGGGGCGACCGCCTGAGCGGACGACCGCTCTCCGACCGTCGAACCCGAACCGGGACGGGGACCGGCGCCCGAACCCGACCCCGACCCCGTACCCGACGTGCCGGTGCCCGTGTCGATCCCGGACGCCCTCCGCAGGGGACCCTCCGTCGCGAACCCCGAGGGCAGCGGGCCCAGTTGGTCGAAGATCTCGATCGACTCGTCGTCGGCGTCGGTCTCCGGCAGGAGCTCCCTCGCCTGGGCAAGGGCCTTGCGGGCACCCGTGGCCGTACGGAAACGGGACCGGGGATCGGGCTGGAGGAGACCGGCGACGACCTCCCAGAGCGGGTCGGGGATGCCCTTGGGAGCCCCCGGGGTGCCGTGTTCGGCGAAGTACTGGACGAGCGCCTTGGCGTCCGGCTTGGCCCCCTCCAGGAGATACAGGGCGACCAGGCCCACGGCGAACAGGTCGGCCGTGAAGTCGGGCTCCGCGCCCAGCAGTTGTTCGGGGGCGATGTAACCCGGCGTGCCGACCACGAGGTTGGTCTCGGTCAGCCGGGCCTCGCCGAGCCGCATGGCGATGCCGAAGTCGGAGAGCCGCAGGCGCGGACGGGCGGTGCCGGTGGCCTCCAGCAGGATGTTCGCGGGCTTGATGTCCCGGTGGACCACGTCCTCGGCATGCACCGCGCCGAGGCCGGAGAGAAGCTGGTCGAGCAGCGTGCAGACGAACGACGGGGGCAGGGGCCCGTAGTCCCCGACGAGATGGACCAGCGAACCGCCGGCGACCAGGTCCATGGTGAAGAGGACCTTGTCGTCGTCGGCGGCCCAGCTGGCCGGAGCCAGGACATGGGGGTGGTCGATGCGCAGCGCCTGCTCCCGCACGAAACGCAGGAGCGCGTGGGCGTCGCTCTGCTGGAGCACCTTGGCCGCCACATAGCGTTTCCGCCGGTGGTCCCAGGCGCGCCAGACGGCGCCCACCCCGCCATGACCGATCGGGTCGGCCAGTTCGTACCGGCCCGCGAAGACCTCACCCATGACTGCCCGTGCCCCTCCCCCTCGGGTCCCCCCTGCCACCCCCTTGCCTGTTACCCCCCTTGCTTCCCCCGGATGAGCGATACGACCCCTCTCGCGTCCCCCCGTTGCCAGGGCCTTGCCCCGCCCGGTCCACCGGACCCCCTCCGGTGTGCCGGGCCGTGGCTCAGCTCTGGTGGGACTGGTAGTGCGTGACCGCGTCCGAGGTACGGCCGGCGCCGTACACCCGGAGGAACTCCGCCAGCTCCGGATGGGTCGGGGCGAGCGTGTCGGCCGCGTCGATGATGTCGCCCGCGGCGGCCACCGAGCGCAGCAGCGACTGGATCTCGCGGACCACCCGCTTGACCGTCGGCGCTCCCGAACCGCTCGTCGTCTGTGTGGTGTTGCTGAGCACCGAGCCCCCCTGGGACTTCTTGATCTCGTCCATCCGCTCGGTCGCCTCGGCCGCGCTCACGCTGCCGTCCGCGACCTGCGCCGACAGGTCCTGGAGCAGCTGCACCCGCTGGACCACGGCCGGGTTGCCGATCTTCGCCCGCTGGCCGCTCATCAGCTGCGACAGCATGGGCGCGGACAGTCCGAGGACCGCCGCCAGACGAGCCTGGTTGAGCCCCAGGTCGTCGATGAGCTTACGGAAGAGCGCCCCCAACGGCTCTCCGTACCAGTTCCGCTGCAGCTCCCGCGCTCTGGCGGTGGCTTCCTGCTGTGCGGCGTCCATTGCGTCTCCCCATCGCTTCCCCAAAAAATCCACGGTTCGCTACAGCGAACCTCGTCGAGCATCTTACGGAGCGTGGTCATCCGGGGGGACCCCCAATCTTTTTGCGAGGTACGGGGGGTGACCCGGTACTCTGTTGAGCGCCGGGGCCTTAGCTCAGTTGGTAGAGCGCCGTCTTTGCATGGCGGATGTCAGGGGTTCGACTCCCCTAGGCTCCACAACAAAACCCCCTGACCTGCGGAAACGCGGTCAGGGGGTTTCTCTGTTCACGCCGGTTCATGCCGGTTCATGCCGTTGGTTTCACGTGGAACACGACCGGTCAGCGCTTCTTGCCGTCCCGGTTCGCCCGCTCCTCGGCCTCCTTGGCCTGGACCTCGGGATCGAGCGGGGAGCTGCCGTCCACCGAGCCCAGGCGGCCGCCGTCGGGAACCTCCGTGGCCGCGGGCGGCTCGACCAGCCAGTCGGGGTTGGCCTGCTTGTCCCACCACTTCCAGGCCGCGAGGCCCGCACCGGCCAGCAGACCGAACACGGCGAACGCCTTGAACGCACGGCCGTACGCCGAGCGCCGCTGGTTCCGGCGGGCCAGCTTCTCGATGTCCTCCGCCGAGACATTGCCGCGCAGCGCGGCCAGCGCGGCGGCACCCCGCGCCGAGGCCTCCTCACGGACCGGCCCGGCCGCCGCCACGGCCTGCTCGATCCTCGGACGCGAGTAGTCGGCCGCCTGCCGGGCGGCCTTGCGGGTCAGATCCGCCGCATCGTGCGCGGCCTGGTCCACCTTCGGCGGCACATGCGTGCGGGCCTGCTCCAGGCGCGGCACGAGACGGGCGTCGTACTGGACGCGGGCCTGCTCGGCGGCCTGCGACACCACGGGCGCGAGCCGTACGCGTGCCTCCTGCGCGTAGTACGCGGCACGCTCCTTGGCCGTGTCGGCGTAGGGCGCCACCGCTTCCGCGGCGTGCCGCACGCTGTCCTTCGCCGAACTGGTCGCGGCGCGCACGCTCTCTTTGCGGGTCACGGGTTTCCTCCTCCTCGGTGGCGTACGGTATTTCGACTTTCCACCCTTTTAGGGATCATGCCTGCCAACGGGCCGGGCGGCGCGCGAGGGCGGGCATACGGGTGCAACCAGAGCTAAGAGGGGCTTGTCGACGACAATGCCACGGATCGGCGCCGCGCGCCCCCGGCCGGACGAGGGGACTCCGCCGGGTTTCGGCAAGCGATTCGTGAGGATGTCCGCCGGCAGGCCGCAGCCGGGCCACAGAGCCGCCGTACCGTGCGAGGATCGTGCCGTCCAAGCCAGCACCGGGTTACACCCGGGCGCACATGAGCACAACGGAAGGCGGACCGTGGCCGAGCAGCTCTACGCCACTCTGAAGACCAGCCTCGGCGACATCGAGGTCCGGCTTTTCCCGAACCACGCCCCCAAGACCGTCAAGAACTTCGTCGAGCTGGCCCTCGGCGAGCGCGAGTGGACCGACCCCGCCACCGGCACCGTCTCCGCCACCCCCCTCTACGACGGCACCGTCTTCCACCGGGTGATCAGCGGCTTCATGATCCAGGGCGGCGACCCGCTCGGCACCGGCATCGGCGGCCCCGGCTACAAGTTCGAGGACGAGTTCCACCCCGACCTGCGCTTCGACCGCCCCTACCTGCTCGCCATGGCCAACGCCGGCCCGCGCACCAACGGCTCGCAGTTCTTCATCACGGTCAACCCCGCACCCCACCTCAACCGCAAGCACACCATCTTCGGCGAGGTCACCGACGCGGACAGCCAGAAGGTCGTGGACAAGATCGCCTCCGTCGCCGTCAGCGGCCCGAACAAGCGGCCCGAGAAGGACGTCGTCGTCGAGACGGTGCTCGTCGAGAAGCGCGAGAGCTGAAGTCCCGGACCGGCCTCCGAAGGGAACCAAACGCCCCGCCCGTCCGTAAGGATGTGCGGGGCACAATGGTGACCACCACGAGCGAGGGGACCCCATGGAGGACCAGGCGGCAGGCAGCGCGCAGGACGCCCACAGCCTGCCCATGTGCTACCGGCACCCGGACCGCGAGACCGGCGTGCGCTGCACCCGGTGCGAGCGCCCCATCTGCCCCGAGTGCATGGTCAGTGCCTCCGTGGGCTTCCAGTGCCCCGAGTGCGTCCGCGGCACCACCGCCGGCCACAGCGGCCCGCCCCCGGCCGCGTCCCGGCCCCGCACCATCGCGGGCGGCACGGTCGCCGCGGACCCGCGGCTGGTCACCAAGATCCTGATCGGTATCAACCTGGCGGTGTTCCTGGCCATCCAGGTACGGCCGTCGCTCGCCGACCAGCTCGTCCTGATCGGCGAGTGGCCGCCGAAGCCGTACGCCCCGACCATGGGGCTGGTCGACGGCGAGTGGTACCGCATGGTGACGTCGATGTTCGCGCACCAGGAGATCTGGCACATCGGGTTCAACATGATGAGCCTGTGGTGGCTCGGCGGCCCCCTGGAAGCGGCCCTCGGCCGGGTCCGCTACCTCACGCTCTACTTCGTCTCCGGCCTCGCGGGCAGCGCGCTCACCTATCTGCTGGTCTCCCCGACCTCGGCCTCTCTCGGCGCGTCCGGCGCGATCTTCGGCCTCTTCGGCGCCACCGCCGTACTGGTGCGCCGCCTGCGCTACGACATGCGCCCGGTCATCGCCCTGCTGGTCATCAACCTGATCTTCTCCTTCAGCGGCGGTATCGCCTGGCAGGCCCACATCGGCGGCCTGGTCGCCGGTGTCATCACCGGGTACGCGATGGTGCACGCCCCGCGCGAGCGGCGGAACCTCATCCAGTACGGCACCTGCGCGCTGGTCCTGGTCCTGGCCGTCGTACTCACGGTCGTCCGTACCGCCCAGCTCACCTGAGCCCGATCACGGCGGCTCGCTGCACTGTTGCCGAACCGTTGTCCACAGTTCGTGGCGGATCTTGTGCACAACGTGCGCGCACAACTGCGCCCCCTCCCACTCACTTGCGTTCCCGCAGGTCAGGGAGGGGGCGAACAGTTTTACGGCGAGTGTTGTGGTAGTCGTACCGGCGTCAACGCCTGGCGGGTTATCCACAGATCGTCTTCTTTTCCCCAGGTCCATGCACAGGCCTGTGGATAACTCAGCGGATAACCCTGGGCAGAGCTACTTCCACTGCGTGGAGACGCCGAAGCCGGCCGCGATGAAGCCGAAGCCCACGACGATGTTCCAGTTGTCGAGGCTGTCGATCGGCAGTGAACCGTCGGTCACATAGAAGACGACGATCCAGGCCAGCCCGATGAGGAACATGGCCAGCATCACCGGCGCGACCCAGGCTCGGTTGTTCAGCTTCAGGGCGGTCGCCTGCTTCGCCGGGGGCGGCGTGTAGTCGGCCTTCTTGCGGATACGTGACTTCGGCACGAGGGTCTCTCCTGTCGATGCGCTGCGTGGCCGCGCAGGTAACTGGGTCGGGCTCGGGGCAGCGTACAAGGGGACAGTAAGGGCAGACTGAGCGCTCCCCCGGGCGTCCGTTAGCGTAGTGCTTCCGTGGCGCTGAAGGAGATAAGGGTACGTTGAGCAATTCTGCCGACTCCAACGCGACCGGATCAACGGGTTCGGCGCCGGCCCGCAAGGGCGGCTTCCGGCCGGTGCGGATTCTCACCGTGGGCGTCTTCGCCCTCGCCGGTCTGCTCTTCTTCACCAGCTTCAACACGGCCAAGGGCACCGACATCCGCTCGGACGACAACCTGCTGAAGCTGTCCGACCTGATCCAGGAGCGCAGCCGCAAGAACAAGGAGCTGGACGAGTCCAACGCGAGCACCCGTGACCAGAACGAGAAGCTCGCCGAACGCGACGACGGCTCGACCAAGGCCCAGGACGACAAGCTGACCGGGCTGGAGAAGGACGCCGGCACGCAGAAGCTGACCGGCAAGGCGATCACCGTCACCCTCAACGACGCCCCGCCGAACGCCACCGCCAAGCTGCCCGGCTATCCCGAGCCGCAGCCCGACTACCTGGTCATCCACCAGCAGGACCTGCAGGCCGTGGTGAACGCCCTCTGGCAGAGCGGCGCCCAGGGGATCAAGGTCATGGACCAGCGGCTGATCTCCACCAGCGCCGTGCGCTGTGTGGGCAACACCCTGATCCTCCAGGGCCGCGTCTACTCACCGCCGTACAAGATCCAGGCGGTCGGGGACCCCGCGAAGATGCAGCAGGCGCTCGCGGACTCCGAGGCCATCCAGAACTACATGGTGTACGTCAACGTCTACGGTCTCGGCTGGAAAGTCACCGAGGACGGGACGGTGACTCTGCCGGGCTACTCGGGCACAGTGGATCTGCACTACGCGAAGCCCGTGGAGTAAGCAGCTCGGCCTTTGGAGCCGCCGGTGCGCGTGATCGTCAGGACCGTCAGCGAGCTCTGTATCACCGTCGGCACGCTCATAGTGCTCTTTGTCGTGTATGTGCTGTTCTGGACCGGTGTGAAGGCCGACAGCGTGATGCACGACCAGATCGACCAGTTACAGCGCCAGTGGTCGGACAGTGCCGCCGTCCACCCCACGGCCGGGGCCTCCGCGGCCGCCCCCGCCGAGCCGGCCGCGTACCACTACGGCAGGCCTTTCGCGATCATGTACATCCCGCGGTTCGGTTTCACGTGGAACAAGCCGGTCCTGGAGGGCACGGGGACCGATGTGCTGAAGAAGGGCCTCGCCCACTACGCCCGCACCGCCCGGCTCGGCCAGGAGGGCAACTTCGCGGTCGCCGGCCATCGGCGCACGTACGGCGACCCGTTCCTCGACTTCCCGAAGCTGCGGGTGGGGGACGCGATCGTACTGACGGACGGCACGACCTGGTTCACGTATCGGATCGACAAAGGCCCCTACAAAACAGTTCCGACGGACGTTGAAGTGATCGACCCTGTGCCACGTAAGTCAGGGTATACGCGTCCCGGGCGCTATCTCACGCTGACCACGTGCGATCCGGAATGGGGGCACAGCCATCGGCTGATCGTCTGGGCGCACTTGGACTCCACACAGCCTGTGGAGGCAGGCAAACCCAAGGCGCTGCGCCGTTAGTCTGGTGCAGTACGGCGGGATTCTGGTGCCGTGGTGGAACGGAAGGGACGGCATGTACGGCTGGATCTGGCGGCATCTGCCGGGGAACGCGTGGGTGAGGGCGTTGATCTCACTCGTGCTGGTCCTGGCCGTGATCTACGTCCTCTTCCAGTACGTCTTCCCCTGGGCCGAACCGCTGCTGCCCTTCAACGATGTGACGGTGGACAACCAGTGAGCGCGCGGATTCTCGTCGTCGACAACTACGACAGCTTCGTCTTCAACCTGGTCCAGTACCTGTACCAGCTGGGCGCCGAGTGCGAGGTGCTGCGCAACGACGAGGTGTCGACGGCGCATGCCCAGGACGGCTTCGACGGCGTTCTCCTCTCGCCCGGTCCCGGGACACCGGAGGAGGCCGGCGTGTGCGTGGACATGGTCCGCCACTGCGCGGCCACGGGCGTTCCGGTCTTCGGTGTGTGTCTCGGCATGCAGTCGATGCAGGTGGCGTACGGCGGTGTGGTGGACCGGGCGCCCGAGCTGCTGCACGGGAAGACCTCGCTGGTGGAGCACGAGGGCCGGGGGGTCTTCGCGGGGCTGCCCACGCCCTTCACCGCGACCCGCTACCACTCGCTGGCCGCCGAGCCGGCGACGGTCCCGGCCGAGCTGGAGGTGACCGCCCGCACACACGACGGGATCATCATGGGGCTGCGCCACCGTGAACTCCCGGTCGAGGGCGTGCAGTTCCACCCCGAGTCGGTGCTGACCGAGCACGGGCACCGGATGCTGGCCAACTGGCTGGTGGAGTGCGGCGACCAGGGGGCCGTGGCGAGGTCGGCGGGGCTCGCCCCGGTGGTGGGCAGGGCCACGGCGTGACCGCGCTGCGCCCGGAGCGCGAGACCGATACCTCGTACGGGGATCAGTCGTACGGGGGCTCCGGCGCGCTCGGGGAGACGGCGTACCTTCCGCCGGTCGGGGAGGCCACGGCGTATCTCCCGCCGATCGACGAGGAGACCGTCGCCCTGCGGATCCCTGATCCGCCGCCCATATCGGCTTCTGCGGGCACAGCAGCCTCTTCTGCCACCAGAGTCCCAGGTGGCGGCCGCGCGGCCCGCAGAAAGGCCGCCAAGCGCCGCGGTGGCCGCCACGGCGGCGCACCGGAGACGGCACCTCAGGAGAGCCAGGCGTCGGGACGTGCCCTGTCCCGGGTGGAGGCCCGGCGCCGGGAGCGGTTGCGCAAGCCCTCGCCGGCCGTCGTGGCGAGCCGGGCGATAGGCGAGGTGTTCATCACCACCGGCGTGCTGATGCTGCTGTTCGTCACCTACCAGCTGTGGTGGACGAACGTGCGCGCCCACGCCCAGGCGGGCAGCGAGGCCAGCAGCCTCCAGAAGGACTGGGCGAGCGGCAAGCGGGCGCCCGGTGTCTTCGCGCCCGGGCAGGGCTTCGCCATCCTCCACATCCCCAAGCTGGACGTGGTGGCGCCGATCGCCGAGGGCGTCAGCAACAAGAAGGTCCTCGACAAGGGCATGGTGGGCCACTACGGCGAGGGTGTGCTGAAGACCGCGATGCCGCAGGACAAGACCGGTAACTTCGGGCTGGCCGCGCACCGCAACACGCACGGCGAACCGTTCCGGTACATCAACAAGCTGGTGGCCGGTGACGCGGTCGTGGTGGAGACGCAGGACGAGTACTTCGTGTACAAGGTGACGTCGATGCTTCCGGTGACGGCGCCCAGCAACGTGAGTGTGCTGGACCCGATCCCGAAGGGGTCGGGCTTCACCAAGGCGGGCCGCTACATCACGCTCACCACCTGCACGCCGGAGTTCACCAGCAAGTACCGGTTGATCGTCTGGGGCAAGATGGTCGAGGAACGCCCGCGCAGCAAGGGCAAGCCGGACGCGCTCGTCGAGTAAGGGCAGAGGCAGAGGAACAGTGGCAGCGACCGCCGACGACACCGAAGACCAGACCGACGCGCCGGACGTGGCCCCGGCACCGGGCCGTCGGCCGATCGGCCGGATCGCGACGGCGGTCAGCGTCTTCGGTGAACTCCTGATCACGGCGGGCCTGGTGCTCGGCCTGTTCGTCGTCTACTCCCTGTGGTGGACGAACGTCGTCGCCGACCGCAAGGCCGACCGGGAGGGCGACAAGGTCCGTGACACCTGGGCCCAGCAGGACACCGGTCCCGGCGCGCTGAACACGAAGAACGGCATCGGCTTCCTGCACGTCCCTTCCATGAGGAACGGCGAGGTGCTGGTCGAGAAGGGCACGTCGACGGACGTCCTCAACGACGGCGTCGCCGGCTACTACACCGACCCTGCCAAGGCCACCCTCCCCACCACCGGCAAGACCGGCAACTTCACCCTCGCCGCGCACCGCGACGGCCACGGTGCCAAGTTCCACAACATCGACAAGGTGAAGGTGGGCGACCCGGTCGTCTTCGAGACGCGGGACGACTGGTACGTCTACAAGGTCTACGACATCCTCCCCGAGACCTCCAAGTACAACGTCAAGGTCCTCTCCCAGATCCCCAAGGAGTCCGGCAAGACCAAGCCGGGCCACTACATCACGCTCACCACCTGCACCCCGGTCTACACGAGCCGCTACCGGTACGTGGTGTGGGGCGAGCTGGTGCGGGTGCAGAAGGTGGACAGCAAGCGGACCCCGCCGAAGGAACTGCGCTGAGAACTGTCGGATTCGGCAGGGAACGGGCCCCGGACAGGGTGACTGAATTTCGACCAAGTGTGCGAATAAAAGCTTGAGTTCGATCGACTCCTGGTTAACCCTTGGCAAAGATCACGGGGGGCTTCGGCATGGAGAAGCGAGGCCACCGGAACCAAGGAGGACGAAGACATGAGAAATCGCTCGCGCATAGCCTTCGCCTGCACCGCGGCGGCCGTGGCCACGATCGCGTTCACCAGTCCGGCGTCGGCCGCCGCGGGCGGCACCGCCAGCTGCTCGACCACCGGGGCACGGGGCAGCATGGGAGCGACCCGGCCGTCAGGAGACCTGTGGCCGTACCAGGAATTCAAGATCGCGCTGTCGGTCACGGACACCTCCGCCGACGGGCACCACGTGCGGATCCGTTTCCTCAGCAAGGCGGTCGGGAGCAGCGCGACGACGACGTGGGCGTGGCACTCGCTCACGGCGGGTTCGGGTGAAACCCTCACGCTCAGCACCACCGCGCAGACCTCGAACGGTATCGCGGAGACGGGGGTGGAAGTGGCGCGCTTCGAAGGCGACACCAAGCTCAACTCCTGCACCGACTGGACCTGACAATGAACAACGTCCCGGCGTCCTCCACGAGGACGCCGGGACGTTTTCCGTCCGGTGCGGTGTTCAGCCGCCGGTACCGCCGAAGAAGTTGGTACCGCCGTTGTTCCCGCCGTTGTTGCCGTTGCCGACGCTCACGGTGGTGAGGGTGATCGTCGTGCTGCCGGGGTCGGTGACGCCGGTGTTGGCCTGCGGGTCCTGGCTGGCGACGATCGCGTCGTCGCTGGAGTCGCCGTTCACCTGGATGTTGGTGAAGCCGGATGCCTGCAGGGTCTGCCTGGCCTGCTTCAGGGTCTGGGTGACCACGCTCGGCACGGCCGTCTGCTGCTTGGCCTTGCCGATCTGGATGTTGACCGTGGAGTCCTTGTCGACCTGGGTGCCGGCCTGCGGGTCGGTCGAGACGACCTTGCCGACCAGGTTGGTGTCGTCGGTCTCCACCTCGGAGCAGTTGCCGGTGAGGTTGTTGGCCGTCATCTGCGCCTTGGCCTCGTCACAGGTCTTGCCGCTGACGTCGGGGACCGTGGACTTCTCCTCGGCCTTGGCGACCTCGAGGGTGATGGTCGAGCCCTTCTCCACCTCGCTGCCGCCGTCGGGGTTCTGGCTCAGGACCGTGCCCGGGGTCTGGTTGACCACGGTCTGCTTGATCTTGACCTTGAAGCCCTTGTTCTCCAGCTGCGTGGAGGCCTCGTCGACGTCCTTGCCCACGACGTTGTCGACGGTGACCTTCGGCGCACCCGTCGAGACGACGAGATTGACGGTGGATTGCTTCTTGACCTCGGTGTCGGCGGTCGGGTCCTGTGAGCAGATACTGCCCTTGGGCTGGTCGTCGCAGGTCTTCTGCGTGAACGCCAGTTTGAGGTCGCTGTTGACGGCCATCTGTTTGGCGGTCTTCTGGGTCTGTCCGACGAAGTTCGGCATCTGGACCGTGTCGTTCCCGGCCCCGCCGCCCCCGAAGGCCCACTTGCCGATCAGGATGGCGCCGACCAGGACCAGGACGCCCGCGACGATCAGGAGGATCGTGGAGGTGTTGTTCTTCTTCTGCTGGCGGCGGCGGTCGGGGCGGTCGTCGTAGCCGTAGCCGCCGTCGTCCGGGTTCATGGGCGGCAGCATGGTGGTCGCGCCGGCGTCGGCGCGCAGTGCGGTGGTCGCCTGGTCGTCCGGGTAGCCGTAGCCGACCGAGCCCATGGCCGCGGTGGCCGCGACGGGCTGGCCGTCGAGGCAGGCCTCGATGTCGGCGCGCATCTCGTCCGCCGACTGGTAGCGGTAGTTCGGGTCCTTGACCAGCGCCCGGAGGACGATCGCGTCCATCTCCGGGGTGATCTCGGGGTCGAACACCGACGGGGGCTGCGGTTCCTCGCGGACGTGCTGGTAGGCGACGGCCACCGGGGAGTCGCCCACGAAGGGCGGTCGTACCGTCAGCAGCTCGTAGAGGAGGCAGCCGGTCGAGTAGAGGTCCGAGCGGGCGTCGACCTGCTCGCCCTTCGCCTGCTCGGGAGACAGGTACTGGGCGGTGCCGATCACGGCCGCCGTCTGGGTCATCGTCATGCCGGAGTCGCCCATGGCGCGGGCGATGCCGAAGTCCATCACCTTGACCTGGCCGTTGCGCGTCAGCATGACGTTCGCCGGCTTGATGTCCCGGTGGACGATGCCGCTGCGGTGCGCGTACTCCAGGCCCTGGAGGATGCCGATGGTCATTTCCATCGCGCGCTCGGGCAGGAGCTTGCGTCCGGAGTGGAGCAGCTCGCGCAGGGTCGAGCCCTCCACGTACTCCATGACGATGTACGGGATCGAGACCCCGTCGATGTAATCCTCGCCCGTGTCGTAGACCGCGACAATCGCGGGGTGGTTGAGCGAGGCGGCCGACTGAGCCTCCCGGCGGAACCGGGCCTGGAAGGACGGATCACGCGCGAGGTCCACGCGGAGCGTCTTCACGGCCACCGCTCGACCGAGCCGCGTGTCATGCGCGAAGTAGACCTCCGCCATGCCACCACGGCCGAGCACGTGGCCCAGCTCGTACCGGCCGCCGAGGCGACGCGGCTCTTCCATAGCTACCTACCAGCCCTCTCCGTCGGTCCCGGCCGCCACGGGTGTGTGGCCGGAGGCTGCCGTCCGGGCCTACCGTACCCGGCTGTGTTTGTGTGACCTGGCCAAGCCCGTAACCCGATACAGGACCGGTATCGCAACGTGCACCGATGTGAAGGGAACGTGATCGGGCTCACTTCTTGGAGTCGATGACCGCCTCCATCACGCTCTTCGCGATCGGGGCCGCGAGGCCGCCGCCGGAGATGTCGTCACGGTTGGCCTGATCGTCCTCGATCACCACGGCGACGGCGACGGGCTTGCTGCCGTCGGGGAGCTTGGCGTACGAGATGAACCACGCGTACGGGTTCTCGCTGTTCTCCACGCCGTGCTGGGCGGTACCGGTCTTGCCACCGACGGTGACGCCGTTGATCTGCGCGTTGGTACCCGTGCCCTGCTTGACGACCGTCTCCATCATCGACTGGAGGATCTGGGCGTTGTCGGAGGAGAGCGGCTGGCTCAGCTCCTCGGGCTCGGTCTGCGAGATGGTGTCCACGCTCGACGACTGGAGCTTATCGATCATGTACGGCTTCATCAGCTTGCCGTCGTTGGCGACCGCGGAGGCGACCATGGCCATCTGCAGCGGGGTCGCGGCGGTGTTGAACTGGCCGATCGAGGACAGCGCGGTCTGCGACTGGTTCATGTTGTCGGAGAAGACCGAGGCGCTGGAGCGGACCGGGGTGAACTGCTCCTCGTCGAAGCCGAACTTCTTGGCCTCGGCGAGCATCTTGTCGTTGCCGAGGTCGGCGCCGATCTTGCCGAAGACGGTGTTGCAGGAGTACCGCAGCGCGATCCGCATGGTCGCGTTCTTGCAGGGGATGCTGCCCTCGTTCTTCAGCTCGGTGGTGGTGCCCGGCATGACGTAGGGCAGCGGCGACTTGGTGGCCTCGTCCGCGGAGGTGTACAGCCCGTTCTGCAGCGCGGCCGCGGCGGTGACCACCTTGAAGGTGGAGCCCGGCGGGTAGGTCTCGCGCAGTGCCCGGTTCAGCATCGGGTCGTTCGGGTCGTACTTCTTCTGCAGCTTCTTCCAGGCCGCCGCGTCGGTGTTGGAGTTGCCCGCGAAGACCGAGGGGTCGTACGACGGGTAGGAGGCGAGGGCCAGGATCTTGCCGGTGGAGGGGTCCAGGGCGACGACGGCGCCCTTGCCGCCCTGCTTCTTCAGCCCGTTGTAGGCGGCGCTCTGGGCGGCCGCGTTCAGGGTGGTGACGACGTTGCCGCCCTGCTTCTGCTTGCCCGTGATCATGTCCAGGGTGTTGCGGAAGAAGAGCCGGTCGTCGTCGCCGGTGAGGATGCCGTCCTCCAGGGACTCCAGCTGGTTGGAGCCGAAGGCCTGGGAGGCGTAGCCGGTGACGGGGGCCCACATGGGGCCGTTCTTGTACGTGCGCTTGTACTTCAGGTCGTTGAGTCCTGAGGAGCCGGACGCCGTGGACCCGGTGATCGGGTTGCCGTCGACGATGATGTCGCCGCGCGGGGTGGAGTAGCGGGCGATGGTGACGCGGCGGTTCTTCGGGTCCGTCTTCAGGGTGTCGGCCTTGACGTACTGGAGCCAGTTGTCCCGCAGCAGCAGGGTGAGGACCAGCAGTCCGCAGAAGAGCGCGATCCGGCGCAGGGGCTTGTTCATGACGGGCGGACCACCTGGGTCATCTCGGCGTCGGGGTTGCCGGCGGGGGCGGGCGCCGGGCGGCGTGCGGTGTCGCTGATTCTGATGAGGATGCCGATCAGCGCCCAGTTGGCGAGTACGGAGGAACCGCCGTAGGCCATGAACGGCATGGTCATACCGGTCAGCGGGATGAGCCCCATGACACCGCCGGCGACGACGAAGACCTGCAGGGCGAAGGCCCCGGACAGGCCGATGGCGAGCAGCTTGCCGAAGGGGTCGCGGGCGGCGAGGGCGGTACGGACACCGCGCTCCACGATCAGGCCGTAGATCAGCAGGATCGCCATGATGCCGGCGAGGCCCATCTCCTCGCCGAAGGTGGCGAGGATGAAGTCGGAGTTGGCGGCGAACCGGATGAGGTCGGAGTGGCCCTGGCCGAGGCCGGTGCCGAGGGTGCCGCCGGAGCCGAAGGCCCACAGCGCCTGCATCGACTGCTCGGAGTGGCCGGCCACGCCCTGCTGGCTGAGCGTGTACTCCTTCATCGGGTCGAGCCAGGCCTGGACGCGCTGCTGGACGTGCGGTTCGAAGCTGGCCACGCCGACGGCGCCGGCCGCGGACATCAGCAGACCGAAGACGATCCAGCTGGTCCGCTCGGTGGCGACGTACAGCATGATGACGAACATTCCGAAGAACAGCAGCGAGGTACCGAGGTCGGTCTCGAAGACCAGGATGAGGATCGACATCAGCCAGACGACCAGGATGGGTCCGAGGTCGCGGCCGCGCGGCAGGTACAGGCCGATGAAGCGGCGGCTGGCCAGCGCCAGGGCGTCGCGCTTCACCATGAGGTAGCCGGCGAAGAAGATCGCCAGGGCGATCTTCGCGAACTCACCGGGCTGCAGGGAGCCGAGTCCCGGCACCCGGATCCAGATCTTGGCGCCGTAGATGTTGGCGCCGAGGCCGGGCACGAGCGGCAGGACGAGCAGTACCAGCGCGCCGAACATCGAGATGTAGGTGTAGCGCTGCAGGACGCGGTGGTCCTTGAGGAAGATCAGTACGACGACGAACAGGGCGATGCCCAGCGCGGTGTAGAGCAGCTGGCGGGGCGCGGCCTGGAAGTAGTTGGGCAGCGACTGCAGCAGCTTCGACTGGTCGAGCCGCCAGATGACCACCAGTCCCAGGCCGTTGAGCAGCGTGGCCAGGGGCAGCAGCAGCGGATCGGCGTACGCGGCGAACTTCCGCACGGCGAGATGGGCGACGCCGGCCATCAGGCCGAGGCCCAGGCCGTAGCTGAGCAGACCCGCCGGGATCTTGTCGTCGATGGCCAGGCCCACGTTGGCGTAGGCGAACACCGGGATGACGACGGCGAACACCAGGAGCGCCAGCTCGGTGTTGCGGCGGCTGGGTGCGCCGATGGCACCGATCGTGGACGTGTGGTGTGTCGAACTGTTGGTAGTGCTGCTCATGGTGTGACAGGGCCTCTCACGGCTTGCCTACTGCTTACCGCACAGCGAGACGACCTTCTGCTCATCCTCCGAGAGGGTGGGGCCGGGGCTGGGGGTCGCTGAGGGGGACGGGGACGGTGACGCCGTGGAGGACGCCGAGTTCGAAGGGCTTGGCGAGGCCTTGGACGTGAGAGAGGTCTTGGTGGTTCCCGTGGTGCCGCCGGCCTCGCCCTGGCCGGTCTTGGAGTTGGTCTTGGACTCGGCGGCGGTGCGCTCCGACTCCTTCTTGCAGGCGGACGCCTGCACGGCCAGTTCCTGGACCTTCGACTGGGCGTCGGTGAGACCACCCTCGGCGATGGTGGCCTTGACCTGCTTCTGCTGGTACGGCGGCAGGTACTTGAGTTCGATCTCGGGGTGGTCCTTCTCCACCTTCGACAGCGACACCCAGGCCAGGTCCTGACTGATGCCCTGGTACAGCGCGATGTGCTCGCCGTTGGCGCCGACGTAGTACTGCGTCTGCGTCCAGCGCCAGCCGCCGTACAGGCCCCCGCCGATGACGGCGAGGGCGAGCACGCCGAAGAAGGATCTCTTCAGCCACTTCCGGCCCGTGCGGGGCTTCACGAAGTCGTCGTCGGTGTAGTCGCCGAAGCTGCCCGCCGGGACGTACCCGGTGGTGTCGCCGGAGCCGGGCGGGCCGAACTCGCCGCCTCCGCCGTGCCCCTGGCGGCCGAGGTTGGCGGCCCGGCCGGCCGGGGTCTGCATGAAGCCGTTGTCGTGCAGGTGCTGCTGGTTCTCCGCGACGGCGCCGACCACGACCGGGGTGTCGGAGAGCTGCCCCGCGAGGGTGTCGCCGGTGTCCAGGTCGAGGACGTCCGCGATGATGACCGTGATGTTGTCGGGGCCGCCGCCGCGCAGCGCGAGCTGGATCAGCTCCTGCACGGTCTCCTGCGGGCCCTGGTAGCTGGCGAGGGTCTCCTCCAGGGTCTGGTGGGAGACCACCCCGGAGAGGCCGTCGGAGCAGATCAGGTAGCGGTCGCCGGCGCGGACCTCGCGGATGGAGAGATCGGGCTCGACGTGTTCGCCGCTGCCCAGCGCGCGCATCAGCAGGGAGCGCTGCGGGTGGGTGGTGGCTTCCTCTTCGGTGATCCGGCCCTCGTCGACGAGCCGCTGCACCCAGGTGTGGTCCTGGGTGATCTGGGTGAGCACGCCGTCACGGAGCAGGTACGCGCGGGAGTCGCCGACGTGCACCAGGCCGAGGCGCTGGCCGGTCCACAGCAGGGCGGTGAGGGTGGTCCCCATGCCCTCCAGCTGCGGGTCCTCCTCGACCATGGCGCGCAGCTGGTCGTTGGCCCGCTGCACGGCGTGGCCGAGGGAGGTGAGGATGTCCGAGCCCGGCACGTCGTCGTCGAGCGTGACCAGCGTGGAGATCACCTCGGAGGAGGCGACCTCGCCGGCGGCCTGGCCGCCCATGCCGTCGGCGATGGCGAGCAGGCGGGGACCGGCGTAACCGGAGTCCTCGTTGCCCTCCCGGATCATGCCTTTGTGCGATCCGGCGGCGAAGCGCAGTGACAGACTCATGCGCACCTCGCCCGTCGGCTCCGGGTACATCCGCACGGTGCCCACCCTCCGGTCGGGAGCGCGCGAAGGACCGGCGTCCGGTCCGCCGCCGCGTGCTCGCTCCGCTCGCGCCTACTCATGATGTAGCACTACTTCCGCAGCTCGATGACGGTTTTGCCGATGCGGATCGGTGCGCCCAGCGGGATCGGTGTGGGAGTCGTCAGCCGGGACCGGTCCAGGTACGTGCCGTTCGTCGACCCGAGGTCCTCGACGATCCACTGGCCGTCGCGGTCCGGGTAGATCCTGGCATGGCGGCTGGAGGCGTAGTCGTCGTCCAGCACGATCGTGGAGTCGTGGGCGCGGCCCAGGGTGATGGTCTGGCCCTGGAGCGCGACCGTCGTCCCCGTCAGGGTTCCCTCGCTCACGACCAGCTTGCTGGGGGCGTTGCGCCGCCGGCCGCCGCTCGCGGGCTGCTGGCCGCGCTGCTGCGGGGGCGCGGCCTGCTGCCGGGCGGCCGGCTGCTGCCGGCGTCCTTCTTCCCTACGCGATCCGCGCTGGGTGACGCGCGTACCGAACAGGTCGCTGCGGATGACCTGCACGGCCACGATCACGAACAGCCACAGTACGGCCAGGAAACCCAGCCGCATGACCGTGAGGGTCAGCTCTGACATTGCCCCCGCTTCACCCTTCGGCTTGCCGGTAAATGATGGTGGTGCTGCCCACGACGATCCGCGAGCCGTCGCGGAGCGTAGCGCGGGTGGTGTGCTGCCCGTCCACCACGATGCCGTTGGTGGATCCGAGATCCTGGATCGTCGAGGGCGTTCCGGTCCGGATCTCGCAGTGCCGGCGGGAGACGCCGGGGTCGTCGATCCGCACGTCGGCCTCGGTGCTGCGGCCCAGCACGAGCGTCGCGCGGGAGATCTGATGGCGGGCGCCGTTGATCTCGATCCAGTAGCGGGTACGGGAGCCGGGCGCCGAGGCGCCGACCGGCCCGGAGGGACCGGCGGGCCGCTGGCCCGCGGGCTGCGGGTAGCCGTAGCCGCCGGGGCGCTGCGGGGCGCCGGGCGGCGGTGCGCTCGGCATCGGCGGGGCCGCGGCGCCGCCGGCCTGCGGGTGGCCGTAGCCGCCGGGGCGCTGCGGGGCGCCGCCCGCGGGGGCGCGCTCCGGGGCCTGCTGGCTGCTGGAGGAGGCGAGCGTGCGGCTGCGCACCCGGTACAGGCCGGTGTCGAGGTCGTCGGCCTTCTCCAGGTTGACCTTGATCGGGCCCATGAAGGTGTAGCGCTGCTGCTTGGCGTAGTCGCGGACCATCCCGGCGAGCTCGTCGCCGAGCTGCCCGGAGTAGGGGCTGAGCCGCTCGAAGTCGGGGGCGCTCAGCTCCACGATGAAGTCATTGGGTACGACGGTCCGGTCCCGGTTCCAGATGGTCGCGTTGTTGTCGCACTCGCGCTGCAGCGCTCCGGCGATCTCCACGGGCTGGACCTCGGACTTGAACACCTTCGCGAAGGTGCCGTTGACCAGACCTTCGAGACGCTGCTCGAACTTCTTCAGGACTCCCACAGGGCACCTCCTCTGTCGCCTTGCCCGTACTGCGGCTGCTTCCGTCACCGCTCACTGATCGTATCTACGCGTCCGGCAATCAGCCGGTTCCCCGAGCGGCCCTCCTTCGAACTCCTCGGCGGGCTCCTCTTGCCATGGATCGTAGAGGTGGGGCACGACCAGTGTCCCGCACCTGACTGTGGACCCGATCCGTCTCCTGGAGAGATGGGCTGGACCGGTACGAGGTTGATACGTGAACGCCGACTGCTCGGTACGCGGGCGTCAGGTGAGCGCTGCCCAGGCATAAGTGATGTGAACCCACCCTGCCCCACGTGCTAGTGTTCTGGATGTCGGAAGGGGCCAGCCCGAAGGAAACAACGGGCCGGGAACCGGAAGACACACCCAATGCGCGGGTGGCGGAATAGGCAGACGCGCTGGATTCAGGTTCCAGTGCCCGCAAGGGCGTGGGGGTTCAACTCCCCCCTCGCGCACCACTGGAAGCCCCTCAGGTCCTGGACCTGGGGGGCTTCTTCGTCGTGGCCGGGGGTGTGAGAGAACGCACAGCCCGGTCGGGGCTGATGGCCGCCCTGGCCCGTGAGCTATCTCACGGGTGTGAGGCCTGTCCCGGTGCCAGGCCGCCGGGGCCGGACGTCACCCCCGGTTGCGGCCCGGCCGGGCGGATCGCAGGCTGCCCCCATGGACGAGTACAACCCGGAAGCAGGCCTGCGGCCCGTGCTGGTGACCGGTGCCGCGGGCAGCGTCGGGGCCGTCGGCAGGACCGTGGTCCAAGGCCTGCGGCGCCGGGGCCTGCCGGTCCGTGCCCTGGTGCACCGGGACGACGACCGGGCCC
Source organism: Streptomyces sp. NPDC048288 (assembly GCF_043201555.1). Lineage (NCBI taxonomy): Bacteria > Bacillati > Actinomycetota > Actinomycetes > Kitasatosporales > Streptomycetaceae > Streptomyces > Streptomyces sp. NPDC048288. The sequence continues at coordinate 697,884 of NZ_JBICZD010000002.1, read as the reverse complement.
GGGCGCTGCGCGCGACGGGCGCCGACGTCGTGGTCGGAGACCTGACGCGGGCCCGAGACGTCGCCGACGCCCTCGACGGCTGCGGGCGGATGTACTTCGGCATGGCCGTCTCGGCGGACTATCTGCCGGCCGCCGTGACCACGGCGACGGTCGCGCGCGCCTACGGAGGGCTGGAGGTGTTCGTGAACATGTCGCAGCTGACCGTCTCCGAGATGGACGCCACCCGCGGCTCCGAGTCGCATCAGCACCGTCAGCAGTGGCTGGTCGAGCAGGTTCTCGACTGGTCGGGCCTGCCCGTGGTCGAGGTCAGGCCCACCGTCTTCCTGGAGAACCCGCTCTTCCGGGCCGTGTTCTCCTCGATCGCCGAGGACAGCACCCTCAGGTGGCCCTTCGGCACGGCGAGGACCTCCCCGATCGCGGCCGGTGACGTCGCCGCGGCCGTCGAGGAGATCCTGGCCGATCCGGCCGGGCACATCGGCCACACCTATGAGCTGACTGGCCCCCGGTCACAGGACGCCGCCGCTCTGGCCGCGGAGATCTCCGGTGCCCTGCACCGCACGGTCGGCCACACCGACGTCCCGTTGCGGGAATGGCTCGACGACGATCTCGGGGCGCTGGGACTGCCGGACCACGTCCTCCAGCACATCTCCACCATGGCCCGCCTGCACGCGGCCGGCCGCTACGACCGCCGGGCGGACGGCATGGCGGAGATCACTGGGCGGCCCGCCACGGGAGTCGCCGACTTCGTCCGCGAGAACCCCGGGCTGTTCACCCGCTGAAGACGCCGGCCGTCCGGACATACCTGCGGGCGGCCAAGGGGTCAGCTGGGGCATCGCTGGGCCCAGACCGTCTTGCCGTCGCCGTTGTAGCGGGTGCCCCAGGCGTCGGCGAGGCTGGCGATGATGAAGAGGCCGCGGCCGTCCTCGTCGATGGTGCGCGCGTGCTTGAGGTGCGGGGCGCACTCGGCCGCGTCGCTGACCTCGCAGGTCAGATGGCGGTCCAGGACGAGACGCAGCCGCAGCGGCGGGGCGCCGTGGCGGATCGCGTTCCCGACGAGTTCGCTGACGATGAGCTCCGCGGTGAAGGCGTCCTCCTCCCCGATGTCCCAGGCCGCGAGCTGCCGGCGGGTGGCGGCGCGGGCGAGCGGGGCCGCCCGGCTCTCCGCGGGCAGCGGCAGTACCAGCACCCGGTCGGCGGGGAACGCCTTGGCCCTGGCCAGCAGCAGGATCTTCTCCGTCTCGCGGCGGTCCCGCAGCGCGTACGCGATCGAGTCGCACACCTGGTCCAGGGACTGGTCCGGCGCCGCTTCGGTGAGCAGCGAGCGCACCTGCCCGGACGGCGCCAGCAGGTCCTCGTTGCCGAGCGCGAGAACGCTGCCCTCGGGGAGCTCGACCGTGGTCGCGGGGAACGGGGCGTGCCCGCCGCCGGCGAGGACCGGGCCCTCCGGGACGGCCACCACGGCCGCCCGGCCGCCCGGATAGACCGCGTACGGGTCCGACAGTCCGGCCCGCACGATCGTGCAGCGCTGCTCCAGCGCGTCGTACACCGCGATCAGACAGCCGGCGGTGAGCGGCTCGGCGTGCAGGCTGTCGCCGGCCGGGAGGGCGGCGCGTTCGGCCGCGAGGCGGGCGGCGGTGTCGCTCAGCCGGGCCATCATCTCGTCCGGTTCCAGGTCCAGGGCGGCCAAGGACTGGATCACGGTGCGCAGTTGGCCCATGGTGGTGGCCGTGGCGACCCCCCGCCCGGCGACGTCGCCGAGGACCAGGGCGGTCCGGGCGCCGGCCAGCTCGATGACGTCGGACCACGCGCCGCCCCCGCCGGGCCCGGGGATGTGCAGACGCGCGAGGTCGACCGCCGAGGTCGCCCGGGGCTGCTGCGGCAGCAGCCGGCGCTTCATGGTGGCGGCGATGGTGCGCTCCCGCGTGAAACGCCGTGCGTTGTCGAGGCACAGCGCGGCGTGCGCGCACACGTCCGCCGTGAGCGCGATGTCCCGCTCCTCGAAGCGCTCCTCCGTGCCGTGCCGGTAGAAACTCACCACGCCCATCGCCCGACCGCGCAGCGCGAGCGGGGCGACGATCAGGGAGTGCACGGCCGACTGCTCGATGGCCGCCGCGCGCGCCGGGTCGGCCGACATCCAGGGGCTGTCGTGGTCCACGGGGACGAGCCTCGGCCGCAGATCGGCCAGCACCCGCGCGAACGGAGTCCCGTCGGGCAGCCGGCTCACCCCGCCCACGGGATGGGCCGACACCACCCCGCGGAAGGCGGCGCGCAGCAGCGGCACATCGCCGTCGACCGGCGCCAGGGGCGGGGTGTCGCCCCGTACGACGTCCTCGATCACCTCGACCACCGCGATCCCGCAGAACGCCGGCACGACCGCGTCGATCAGCGCCTCGCACACGGCGATCACGTCCAGGTGCTCGCCGACGCTGCCGCGCACCGCCTCCAGGATCTCCAGGCGCTGCATGGCCTGCATGCGGTCGGTGACGTCGAGGGCGAGGACGATCAGCCCCATGACGTCCCGGCGGGCGTCCTCCAGGCGGATGTAGGAGACGGAGTAGTGCCGAGGCCCGGAACCGCCGGGCGGCCGGGTCCGCACGATGCGGTCCAGAGCCGGTCGCCCGGTCGCCAGGACCCGGCGGGCGACCGCGTCCTCCTCCTCGGGGGCGGCGAGATCGTAGGCGTCCGGGAACAGCCCGCCGAGCAGGGCGTCCGGACGCTCCCGCTCCCGTCCGCACGCGCCGCTCGTGCGGACGATGCGCAGTTCCCGGTCGAGGACGTGGAAGATCATCGGCGAGCAGCCGGCCAGGGCCTCCAGGACGGCCGGGGTCCACCCGCAGTCGATGCCGTCCGCCGCGTGCACCTCCCACACCAGCGCCGAATCGGTGAGCACCGGCCGTACGGCCAGACCGACCGCCGACGCGCGGAGCGCCGCCATCCCGGCCGCGCCGTCGCCCTCGCGTACCAGCTCGCCGATGTGCCTGCCCACGGCCTCCTGCCGCGACCAGCCGAAGGCCTCCTCGGCCGAGGCGGACCACTCGACCACCCGCCCGTTGTCGCCGACCAGCATGAACGCGCCGTCGCTGGGCATGGCAAACACCTCCACAGGGGCCACGTCCCCGGACAGGAGCCCTCCGGCGACCATCCACGGTCGTGTCCGCTTCCTCCTTATTCCTCCCTATAGTGCGCTCCCGGTCGGCGGCGTCGGCAACAGAAGGAACGGAAGTGACAGGAACAGGAGTGACAGGAACCGAGGTGACAGGAGGAGGTGACCGGGGCGGGTCAGCCGGGGGCCGGTGTGCTGTGTCGCAGGGTGCGGGCGGCCGGGACGACCGCCGCGGTCACGGCGAGGAGCGCGCAGGCGGTGACGGCCGCGCCGAGGGCCGGCCAGGGGAGCCTGACCGGCGCCGGCGCCGACTGCAGGCGCAGCGCCGCCGCGATGCCCGCCAGGTCCAGGCCGGCGACCAGCAGGCCCAGCAGCGCCCCCACCGCGACGACCGTGAGGGCCTCGGCGCCGACCAGCCGCAGTGCCTGCCCGCGGGTGGCGCCGGCCAGCCGGAGCAGGGCCAGTTCGCGGGTCCGGTCTGCGGTGGCCATCACCATCGTGTTGACCAGGGAGATCCCGGTGTAGAGGAGCGCGATGCCGAGGACGAGGAGGAAGCCGAGGCGGGTGGTGCGGTCGGTCCCCGGAGAGACCGCCGCGATCCACCGGTCCGCGGTACGGACCCGGCCGCCCCGCTCGCCGAGCGCCGCGCGCAGCCCGGCGGCCACCGCGGCCGGGTCCGCGCCGTCCCGCAGGGCCACGTCGACCCGGTCGACGGCCGCGCCGGCCGCGTTGGCCGGGGTGACGTACACCCCGTTGTCGCCGGTGCCGGTCCGCAGCACGGCGGCGATGCGCAGGGTCCGCTCGGTGCCGTCGCCCAGCCACACCCGCACCCGCTCGCCCACGGTGTGCCGCGCCCACTCCTCGTTGACGATGATCGAGCCGTCGTCGAGGTCGGCGGTCCGGCCGGCGGCGAGCGGGAGGCGGGCGGTGGCGGCCAGCGCGGCGGGATCGGCGGCCCTGGCCCCGGACCTGATCAGGGCGACCCCGTCCTCCAGGACGTACACGGCGCTCCCCGCGCTCGCGGACACCTCGGCACCGGGCACCGCGCGCAGCGCCCGCACCGTCTCCGCGTCGAACCCGTCCCCGCCCGGGGGCGTGACGACGAAGTCGGCGGCGGTGCGGTCGCGGACCTCGGCGGCCCGCGCCGCGTTCAGGGTCGCGGTGGTGCCGAGCAGCGAGCCGGTGAGGGCGACGGTGACCAGCACGGGTGCCGCGACGGCCGCCGTACGACGGACCGCGGCCGCCGCGTGCTCCCGCACCAGCAGGCCGCCGGCGCCCGGGAGCCGGGCCGGGGCCCAGGTGAGCAGCCGGGTCAGCGGGCGGACCACGACGGGCGCGAGCAGCGCGACCCCGGTGATCAGGAGCATGGGCCGGGTCACATAGGTCTTGCGGTGCAACAGGTCGCCGGGCGTGCCCAGGAACAGCAGGACGGCCGCGGTCAGCAGCAGACCGGTGCCGAACGCCCAACGGGACCGGGTCATGGGCCGGTTGTCCACGTCCGCCTCGCGCAGCGCCGCCATCGGCCCAATCCGGCCCGCCCGCCAGGACGCGGCGAGCGCCCCGCACAGGGCGACCAGCAGCCCGGTCGCGAAGGCCGCGCAGTACGGCCAGGCATGCGGCCAGGCATGCGTCCATGCGGACGGCCACGTGGACGGCCACGTGGACGGCCACTCGTGCGGCCGGGCGTGGCCGGGGATCCGGAACCAGGCCGGGGCGAGACCGCTGTCCACCGTCCGGCGGACGAGGACGGGGGCGCCGTACCCGCCGAGCACGCAGCCCGCCGCCGAGGCGACCACCCCGACCAGCAGGGCCTCGGCGAGCACCGTCCGGCGCAGCTGCCCGGGCGTCGCCCCGGCGGTGCGCAGCAGGCCGAACTCACGGCGGCGCTGGGCGACCGCGAAGGCGAACGTCGACGCCACCACGAACACCGACACGAACCCGGTGACCCCGCCGGCCGTGCCGAACAGGGCGTTCAGCGCGGTCAGCGCGGCCCGGTCGCGGTCGGGGTCCGGATCGGCGTAGCGGCGGCCGTCCCCGGTGAGGACCCGTACGCCCGGGACGTCCCGCACCGCGCTCCGTACGGCCGTCACGTCCGCGTCGACCACCAGCTGGGTGCTTCGGGGCGCCAGCCGGGCGGCCCGGGCGTCGGTGTAGAAGACGGCGTGCTCGAAGCCGCGGTCGGTGACGGTGCCGACGACCGTGACGCTGCCCCGGTCCGTGCCCAGCCGCCGGCCGGGCCGTGTCCAACTCCCACTGACGACGACCTCGTCGGCGGTACGGGGCGCCCGCCCCGAGACGATCTCGTACGGCGCGAACGCCGCCACCGACCAGGGGTGACCGACCAGATCACCGGGCCCGCCCGGCACCCGTACGGCGAAGGAGCGGTCGGGGGTGACCCGGCCGAGCCTCCTCAACTCGGCGACGGTGGTGGCGGGCAGGGCGCGCGGTTCGGCCAGCGGCTGGGTGCGGTCGCCGATCGGGGTGGCGACCCGCAGGGTGTCGGCGCCCCTGACGACGAGGGGAGCGGCGGCGAACCGCTCCGGGGCGCGGTCCGGAGCGTCCAGCGTGGCGGCGAGCGCCAGGCCCATCACGGTGAGCAGGGCGACGCCGAGCGCGAGCGCGACGAAGCTGCCGACGAAGCCGGTCCAGCGGGCGCGGAGAGTGCGCAGCGCGACGCTCAGCATGGGCGGACCTGGGGCTCGGGGGTGACCTGGGGCTCGGGGGCGGCTTTGGGCTTGGGCGTGGCTTTGGGCTTGGGCGTGGCCTTGGGCTTGGGCTTGGGCTGGGCTTTCGGCTCGGGGGTGGCTTTCGGTTTGGGCCGGGCCTCCGGCTCGGGCTCGGGTGCGGTTTCCAGGCTGGTCATGGCGGTGGCGATGGCGTCGGGGTGTGCGCCGGTGAGTTCGCCGTCGACCCGGCCGTCGACGAGGAAGACCACGCGGTCGGCGTAGGAGGCGGCGACCGGGTCGTGGGTGACCATGACGGTGGTCCGGCCCTCGCCGTCGACCATGTTCCGCAGCAGCGTGAGCACCTCGCGGCCGGTCCGGGAGTCCAGGGCGCCGGTCGGTTCGTCGCCGAACAGCACCTCGGGGCGGGTGATCAGGGCGCGGGCCAGCGCCACCCGCTGCTGCTGACCGCCGGACAGCTCGGCCGGCCGGTGCCGGGCGCGGTCGGCGAGACCGACCTGGCCGAGCACCTCGCGGACCCGGGACCTCGGCACCCGCCTGCCCGCCAGCCGCAGCGGGAGCGCCACGTTCTGCTCGGCGGTGAGCGCGGGCAGCAGGTTGTACGCCTGGAAGACGAACCCGACGCGCTCCCGGCGCAGCAGCGTCAGCCTCGTCTCGCTCAGCCCGGTCAGCTCGGTCCCGGCCAGCCGGACCGACCCGGAGGTGGGCCGGTCGAGCCCGGCGGCGCACTGCAGGAGGGTCGACTTGCCGGAGCCGGACGGGCCCATGACGGAGGTGAAGGTGCCCTCGGGGAAGTCCAGGGAGACCTGGTCGAGGGCGGTGACGGCGCCGGCTCCGGAGCCGTGCCGTCTGCTGACGGAGCGCAGTCTGAGGGCGGACATGGAACCTGGCCTCGTTTCCCTGGTGGTCGGCGGTTGTCGGTGATGTGGGCGAGGGCTCCACGAAACCGTCCGGGGCATGGGTGGCGCAGTGCGGCAGGACCGAGACCTGGGGTAGGGCCAGGCATACCCCCGGTGCGGGCGCTGGACGGATGGCCGGGGCGCGGGCCCGCCGCCTACCGTGGCCGGCATGCAGCCCCCTCCCCGCAGCGTCTGGCAGGCCATGGCCGGGCCCGGCTTCCTGCTCTCCCCGTGGCCGTGGCGGGCCGCCGGCTACCTGCTGACGGGGGCGGTGACCGGTGCCGTACTCCTCGTGGGGCTGGCCGCCGCCGTCACGGTCGGCGGGGTGCTCGCCGTCGTCCTCGTAGGGCTGCCGCTGCTGCTCCTGACGGCGCTCGCGGGCCTTCCGGTGGCCTGGCTCGAACGGCACCGGCTGCGGCTGGTCGACCGGGAGCGGCTGTACGACCCGCACGCGCGCCCCTCCGCGCCCGGACTGCGCGCGTGGCTCACGACCCGGCTGCGGGAGCGCGCGACCTGGCGCGAACTCGGTCACGCGCTGCTGTTCGCGGGCCTGCTCTGGCCGGTGGACGCCCTTGCCGTGCTCCTCGCCCTGGTCTGCCCGCTGTCGATGGCCGCCGCCCCGCTGCTGCTGGCCACGGCGGGCGACGGCCGGGAGACGAAGGTGCTGAAGGTGTGGACGGTCACCGGCTGGCCGGCCGCCCTCGGGGTCGCGCTGGCCGGGCTCATGCTGCTGGCCCTCGGGGGTTACGCGCTGGGCGTGGCGGCCGGAGCGCGGGCCGGGCTGACCCGGCTGCTGATCGCGCCGCGCGAGGCCGAGTTGGGGGCACGGGTGGTCGAACTGGCGCGGTCCCGGGCGCGGTTGGTGGACGCGTTCGAGGCGGAGCGGCGGCGAATCGAGCGCGATCTGCACGACGGGGCACAACAGCGCCTGGTTGCCCTGTCGATGACGCTGGGCCTGGCTCTTCTGGACGCCCCGCCGGGCCCGTTCGCCGACCAGCTCGCCAAGGCCCAGCGGGAGGCGGGGGAGGCGCTCGCCGAACTGCGCGAGATCGTCCACGGCATCCATCCCCGGGTGCTCGCCGACCACGGTCTGGCCGCCGCCGTGGCCGACGCGGCGGACCGCACGGCCGTTCCCGTGGACGTCTCCTTCCGGCTTCCGGCGCGGCTGCCGCGGTCCGTGGAGGCGGCCGCGTACTTCGTGGTGCGCGAGGCGCTCGCCAACGTCGACCGGCACAGTGGCGCGGGCCGTGCCGAGGTGACCGGCGGGCACCGGGACGGCCGGCTGTTCCTGGAGGTGCGCGACGACGGGCGGGGCGGCGCGGACGCCACGGCGGGCAGCGGGCTGACCGGGCTCGCGGACCGGGTGTCGGTGCTCGATGGGAGACTCTCCCTGTCCAGTCCGCCGGGCGGACCGACCCTGCTGCGTGTGGAGTTGCCGTGCGGTCCGACCAGTCCCTGATGTCTTCGGCTTCGGCTTCGTCTTCGCCGACCGGCCGGGCGCTGCGCGTGGTCCTGGCCGAGGACAGCGTGCTGCTGCGCGAGGGGATCGTCGGGCTGCTGGGCCGGTTCGGGCACGAGGTGGCCGCGGCCGTCGGCGACGCGGAGGCGCTGGTCGCCGCGGTCGAGGAGCACGCGCCCGACGTCGTCGTGACGGACGTGCGGATGCCGCCCGGCTTCCAGGACGAGGGCCTGCGCGCCGCGGTGCGGTTGCGCGCGGCGCGGCCGACGCTGCCGATCCTCGTCCTCAGCCAGTACGTCCAGCGCAGTTACGCGGCCGACCTCCTCGACTCCGGGGACGGCACGGGCGTCGGCTACCTGCTCAAGGACCGGGTGGGGCAGGTGGCCGAGTTCGTCGGGGCGTTGGGTGAGGTGGCCGACGGGGGGACGGTGGTCGATCCCGAGGTCGTACGACAACTGCTGCGCCGGCGACGGGATCCGCTGGAACGGTTGTCGCCGCGCGAGCGGGAGGTGCTGGCGCTGGTCGCCGAGGGGAAGTCGAACGGGGCGATCGCGCGGGAACTGGTGGTCTCCGAGGCGGCGGTCGGCAAACACATCGGGGCGATCCTGGCGAAGCTGGATCTGCCGCCGGCCGAGGAGACGCATCGCAGGGTGCTGGCAGTACTGGCGTATCTGCGGGCGTGAGGTCTCCTGGTTTGGGGGGCGGGGGCGTGCTGTGGTGTTTCGGCCGCGGGTGCGTCGTGGTTGCCCGCGCAGTTCCCCGCGCCCCCAAACAGGTGGGACCAGCGGACCCACCTTTCTTGGGGGCGCGGGGAACTGCGCGACCAGCCCCCCACCCACCCGCAGACATACGACGACGGTCGACCACCCCCCCAAATCCCCCCGAAGTTGTCCACAGGGTCTGACGTGTTCCGGCCCCCACCTGTACCGTCTCCACGAGTTGATGTTGTGCGGAGTGCGGGGGAGGCGGTCGACGTGACCGGATGGGAAGAGCCGATGGCGGCCGGGGCGCGCACGCTGCCCTCGCCGAAGGGCTTCGCGCAGTGGCCCCCGCAGGGTTCCCCCAAGGAGGAGGGCAAGGCGCTGCGTTCGGCGGTCCCGCGCACCGCGCACGCCGCCCTGGACCTGGACGGCTCCCGGCCCGACGCGGTGAGCGCCGTCGAGGAGTCCAACCGGGACCGCATCCCGGAGCTGATCCCGATACGGGTCGGCAGGATGGCGGCCAGTCCCTTCGCGTTCCTGCGCGGCTCGGCCGGACTGATGGCGCACGACCTGGCCCGCACCCCGATGACCAGGATCGCCACCCAGATATGCGGCGACGCCCACGCGGCCAACTTCGGTCTGTACGGCGACCCGCGCGGCGACCTGGTCATCGACCTGAACGACTTCGACGAGACGGTGCTGGGCCCCTGGGAGTGGGACCTCAAGCGACTCGCCGCCTCCCTGGTGCTGGCCGGCCGGGAGGCGGGCGCCGACGAGGACATGTGCCGCAAGGCGGCGGGTGACGCGGCCGGCGCCTACCGCCGCACCATGCGGCTGCTGGCCCGGCTCCCGGTGCTGGACGCGTGGAACGCCATCGCGGACGAGGAACTGGTCTCCCACTCCGACGCCCACGACATGATCGGCACCCTGCGCCGGGTCTCGGAGAAGGCCCGGGCCAACACCAGCGGCCGGTTCGCGGCCCGCTCCACCGAGCCCACCGAGGACGGCGGCCGCCGCTTCGTCGACGCGGCGCCGGTGCTGCGCCGGGTCCCGGACGTGGAGGCGAAGGCGGTCACGGCGGCCCTGGAGCACTACGTCACCACCCTCTCCGAGGACCGCCACCCGCTGCTCGCCCGGCACACCCCGCACGACGTCGCCTTCCGGATCGTCGGCACCGGCAGCGTCGGCACCCGCTCCTACGTCGTCCTCCTCCTCGACCACCGCGGCGAGCCGCTGATCCTCCAGGTCAAGGAGGCCCGCACGTCCGCGCTGGTCCCGCACCTGGCGACGGCCGGCTTCGACGCGCCGGCCGTGGACCACGAGGGCCGCCGCGTGGTCCTCGGCCAGAAGCGGATGCAGGTGGTCAGCGACATCCTGCTCGGCTGGACGACGGTGGAGGGCCGGCCCTTCCAGGTCCGTCAGTTCCGCAACCGCAAGGGCAGCGTCGACCCGGCCGCGCTCTCCCCCGACCAGATCGACGACTACGGCCGGATGACCGGCGCGCTGCTGGCCCGCGCCCACTCGCACAGCGCCGACCCGCGCCTGATCGCCGGCTACTGCGGCAAGAACGAGGAGCTGGACGAGGCGATCGCCGCGTTCGCGGTGGCCTACGCCGACCGCACCGAGGCGGACCACGAGGAGCTGGTGACCGCGGTGCGGGCGGGACGGATCGCGGCCGAGCTCGGGGTGTGAGGTACGTCGCAGGCGCCGAGGACCTGGTCGGGGCCCGCCCGGACCAGGTCACCGAGTGGGTCCCGGCCACCGAGGACGGCGACACCCCCTAGTCTGGTCGGGTGACGACCCCGGAAGCTGAGCAGTCCCAGGCACCGCGGCCCGAGGAACGCCTGGAGCGTGCCGTACGGGCCGCCGAGCAGGCCTTGATCGAGTACGAGATCGCGGTCGAGACCTTCCGTGTCGAGGTCGAGAACTTCTCTCGCCTGCACGAGCAGAAGCTCGGCCCCGTCTACCTCCGTCTTGAGGAGCTGGACGCGCGGATCGCCGAGGCGAAGGCCGCCCGCAGCGGTGACCCCGAGGACATCCGCGCCGCCGAGGAGGCCCGGGCCCGGGTCATGCCCATCCCCGGCGTCGAGGAACTGCTGCACGGCTGGATGGACAGCGACGGCCTGTTCCCGGAGGCCGTGGCCATGCTCACCGAGCAGGAGGTGCGGCCCCCGCAGCGGGTACGGCCCAGCGACGAGGCCCGCCGGCTCTACCGCGAGCTGGCCCGCAAGGCCCACCCCGACCTGGCGCAGGAGGAGGCCGAGCAGCAGCGGCGCGAGGAGTTCCTCAGCCGGGTCAACGCGGCCTACGCCCGCGGTGACGAGACCCTGCTGCGGGAGCTGGCCGAGGAGTGGGCGGCCGGACCGGTCCCGCCCGAGCGCAAGCCGAGCCGTGCCGAGGAGCTGTACGCCCGCCTCGAATGGCTCGCCGAGCGCAAGGAACTCCTCACCCTGGTCGCCAAGGAGCTGGAGAACGGCCCCATCGCCGGTCTGCTCCGGCTCGCCCCCGACGACCCCGACGCCCTCCTCGACGAGATCGGCGAGAAGCTCCACAAGGACGTCGCCGAGCGGGAGGCGGAGCTGGCCGCGCTGCTCGCCCAGGAGTAGCCGTCGGGTAGCGTCGGACGCATGAACTTCGCAGCGCGTGTGCCCACGGTCGAGGTCGCGGACCTCAAGGACGGCGACTTCCTGCTGGACGTCCGCGAGGACGACGAGTGGCAGGCGGGCCACGCCGCCGGTGCCCTGCACATCCCGATCAGCGATTTCATGGCCCGCTACGGCGAGTTCACCGAGGCCGCCCCCCAGGACGCCCGCGTCAACGTCATCTGCCGCTCCGGCGGCCGCTCGGCCCAGGTCACGATGTACCTGGTCCAGCAGGGCATCGACGCCGTCAACGTCGACGGCGGCATGCAGGTGTGGCAGGCAGCGGGCCGAGCAGTCGTGACGGACGCGGGCGAGGAAGGGTTCGTCCTCTAAGACCCCGGCGCCCCGAAAGGGGCGCGGGGAGCTGCGCGGCCAGCCCCCACCGGCCGGCACTGAACGCGCGACCGCACGCTCCCGTCCCTCATCGCCCTTATCCCAATGGATGCGCGGCGAGCAGATCCCCCAACGCCTCCTCGTACGCCCCCGCACCCCCGAGCGCCAGCTCGATCTGCTTCGCCCAGGCGTGATACCGGTGCAGCACATACTCCGTGTCGGCCCCGAACCCCCCGTGCAGATGCTGCGCCGTCTGCACCACCCGCCGCACCCCCTCCGCCGCCCAGATCTTCGCCACCGCCACATCCCCGGCCGTCGGCAGCGCCCCCGCCGCCCCCGACGCGATCCGCCACGCCGCCTGCCACAGCGTCGCCTCCATGGCCCGCAGGTCGATGTACCGGTCGGCGGCCTGCACGGCCACCGCCTGGAACGTGGCGACCGGATACCCGAACTGCTCCCGCTTCCCGGTGTACTCGCTGGTCATCCGCAACACCCGCTCGCCCAGCCCGAGCGCCAGCGCACACGTCCCGGTCGCGAGCAGCTCCCGCAGCCACTCCCAGGCCCCCTCCGCCGTCACCACGTCCCGCGCCGCGACCCTCGCCGACTCCAGCCGCAGCTCACCGAGGCGTTCCCCGCTGGTCGACACCTGCCCGGCGAGCGCGACCCCCTCGCTCCCCGGCGCCACCAGCGCCAGCACACTCCGGTCGGCCTCGGTGTGCGCGGGTACGAGGACGAGATCGGCGTCGTACGCCCACGGCACCGCCGTCTGCACCCCGTCCAGCACCCACGTCTGCCCGTCCTGCCGTGCGGTGACCGCCAGTTCGGCCGGGTCGTGCCCGGTGCGCCCGCTCGCGGCGACGGTCAGCACCAGCTCGCCCCGCCCCGCCCGCACCAGCAGCCGGTCCTTCAACTCCTTCTCGCCGTAGGCCTGTACGGCCGCCACGGCCGCGCTGGTCTCCAGCAGCGGCACCCGGGCCAGCACCTTCGCCGACTCCCGCAGCACCAGGCAGAGCGCGACGGCGTCCAGGCCGGCCCCGCCGTACTCCTCGGCCGGCAGCAGACTCAGCAGGTCCGCGCCCGCCAGCCGGTCCCACAGTTCCCGGTCGAAGCCCTCGGCCACGGCGCCGGTGGTCAGCGCCGGGCTGGGCACCGCGTCCGGCGCCACCCCGGCGAACACCCCGCGCGCCGCCTCGGCCGCCGCCAACTGCTCCTCGCTGAAGGTGAAGTCCACGGTCCTGTTCCTTCCGGCGGATCCGGTGATCTGACGGTCGATCCGACAGCCGACCCGACGGTCGATCTGACGGGCCGTCAAGATAGAACAGGTTCTAGAAGAAGGGAACCGAAAACATCTGCGATCACCAGCTCTTTCCGTCGTAGGCTGACGCCCGCTGTCTGCCGATGGGGGACGGACACACGAGGGAGGACACATGGGGATCCGAAGCCTGACCCGCACGGAAGCCGAACGCCGGTCCGCACTGATCGCGGTCGAGCGGTACGACGTGGACATCGACCTCACCGCCCTGTCGGCGGGACCGGAGGTCCGCTGTGTCTCCACGGTGACCTTCACCTGCCGGGAGCCGGGCGCGGAGACCTTCGTCGACTGCGCGGCCGAGGTCCGCGCCGCCACCCTGAACGGCACCCCCCTCACCCCCTCCGGCGACGGCCGGATCCCGCTGCCCGGCCTGGCCGCGCACAACGTGCTGCGCGTCGAGAGCGTCCAGGCCGACACCGCCACCGGCGAGGGCGTGCACAAGGCCGTCGACCCCGCCGACGGCGAGGTGTACGTCTGGACCAGCTTCGAACCCGACGAGGCCCGCTTCGTCTGGGCCTGCTTCGACCAGCCCGACCTCAAGGCGCCGCACGCCTTCACGGTCACCGCCCCGGCCGCCTGGACCGTCCTCAGCAACTCCGGTGACGCCCGCGTCGAGGAGCAGGGCGCCGCCCGCAGCTGGGCCTTCCCGGACACCCCGCCGCTGTCCGTGTACAACACGGTCGTCAACGCGGGCCCCTTCCACGAGATCCGCCGCGAGGCCGACGGCCACGACCTCGGCATCTACGCCCGTCGCTCGCTCGCCGAGATCCTGGAACGCGACGCCGACGAGATCTTCACCCTCACCTCCCAGGGCCTCGCCTTCTTCGCCGAGGCCTTCGCGATGCCGTTCCCGCAGCGCAGGTACGACCAGGTGTTCATGCCGGAGTTCGGCGGCGCGATGGAGAACTACGGCTGTGTGACCTGGTCGGACGGTTTCCTGCGGCGGGCCACGCCGACCCACGCGGAGCGTGAGCTGCTCGCGCTGGTGCTGCTGCACGAGATGGCGCACATGTGGTTCGGCAACATCGTCACCATGCGCTGGTGGGACGACCTCTGGCTGAACGAGGCCTTCGCCGAGTTCGCCTGCCACTGGGCCGCCGAGGACGCCACCCGCTACACCGACGCCTGGGCGAGCCATCTCGCGGGCGGCAAGCTCAAGGCCTACCTCTCCGACCAGGGCCCGGTCTCGCACCCGATCCACCAGCCCATCCACGACGTGGCCCAGGCCGCGTCGATCTTCGACAACATCACCTACCCCAAGGGCGCCTCCGTCCTCCAGCAGCTCATGACCTATGTGGGCGAGGACCGTTTCCGGACCGGCATGGCCGCCTACTTCGCCCGCCACGCCTGGGGCACCACCACCCTCCAGGACCTGACCGACGCCCTCGCCGAGGCCGGCGACCGCGACCTGGCCACCTGGCGCAAGGCCTGGCTGGAGACCGCCGGCACCGACCGCTTCACCCTGGAGCAGGACGGCGACACCGTCACCCTGGTCGCCGACGGCACCCCGCGCCCGCAGGTCCTGGCCGTCGGCGCGTACGACCGCGCCGGCGACGCCCTGGAGCGCACCGCCCTGGTCCGCGTCGAGGTGACCGAGCCCCGCACCCCGGTCACCGGCCTTCCCGCCACTGCCGACCTCCTTCTGATCAACGACGACGACCTCACCTTCGCCACCACTCGCCCGGACCCCGCCACCCGGGACACGCTCTTCCGCACGGCGTCCCGGCTGCCCACCGCCATCTCCCGGGGCGTGGCCGCCGCCACCGTCTGGGACATGCTCACGGCGGGCGAGGCCACGGCTGCCGAGGCCGGACGGAGCCTCACCGAGCTGCTGGCGGCCGAGACGTCCGACGCCGTGATCGAGCCCTACCTGACCCTCGTCACCAACATCGCCGAGCTCTGGGCCCCGGCCGCCGAGCGCCCCGCGCTGACCGAGGCCGTCGCCGCCGTCTGCCGCCGGCTCGCCGCCGACCCGGGCCGCCGCCAGGTCGCCCTGCGCGGCCTCGCCCGCACCGCGACCGGCGCCGAGGACCTCGCCTGGCTGCGCGAGCAGGCCGGTGACGACGTCGACCTGCGCTGGCGCGCGCTGACCCGCGAGGCCGAACTCGGCGCCGACGTCACCGCCGAGTCCGCCGCCCTGCTCGACCGCGACCCCGACCCCGACGCCTGGGTCCGCGCCCTCACCGTCCGGGCCGCCCTGCCCGATCCGGACGCGAAGGCGGAGACCTGGCAGCGGCTGGTCGTGGACCGCACGGTGCCCGTCCAGTCGGTCGGCCCGGTGGCGGCCGCCTTCTGGCGCCCCGGCCAGGACGCCCTGCTGGCCCCCTACGCCGAGCGCTACCTGGACGCGATTCCCCAGCTGGAGCAGGGCGGCATGATCCCGGCGATGGTGTACACCTCCCAGCTCTTCCCGCCGTACGGGATCGGGCCCGAGTTCGTCGAGGAGGCCCGGCGGGCCGCCCAGGACGTGGCCCCCGTGGTCCGCAACAACCTCCTGGAGCGCTCGGACGCCGTCCTGCGCATGCTCGGCGCCCGGGCCGCGGGCGCCTGACCCCGGGGAGGGGGAGACCCGCGCCGGCTCAGCGGCCGAGCCCGGCTCCCCCTCTTCGCCCGCGACCCCCTCGCCCGCGGCGGCCCCACGCGATCCCTCCGGTCTCGGACTCCGTCACCGACACCACCCCCCCTCAACCGATCGTTCGGTTCGCGTGATTCCATGGTCGCCGGGCCGGGGCGGCGGATCAACCGCTGTGGAAAACCTCCGCCGCGCCCTGTGGACAACTCGCGATGCGGGTCCGGCGGACCCCGCCCGAAGGCCGTACGACCTGCGCCGACCTCGGCCGGAGGGCTCCGGTGCCCCGGACCGGGAGGGCCGCCCGCACCGGCCGGAGTGGTGATGACCACGTTCTCGGGCTCCGCCACGGGGCTGCGCTCGACGGCCGGTGCTGAGTACCGTTCCGTGCGAGTGCCGGGCAGCGGCACACCGGGCGGTCCCGGATCGGCCGACCGGACGACCTGGCGGAATCGGGGAACGGGGCGGCATGGACGCGTACGACGGGGACTCGGACGCCCGGCAGGGGCCGCAGGGCCCGGTCGGGACGCGTCCGGACCACCCCGCTGACCCCGTGGACCCCCATGTCCTCGGCGAGCCCGTCGGCCCGCCGCCGCCCGTCCCCCGTACCGGCGTCGCCGCCCTCTCCCCCCGCTACCAGGTCGGCGCGGCCCTGGCCCTGGCCCTGGTCGCGGTCGCCGCCTGTGTCCACCTCGGAATGGTGTTCCTGAGCGTCGCGCCGGCGAACACCGTGACGAAGCAGCACGGCAAGGCGATCGAGGAGTGGGTGTACCCGGAGTTCGAGCAGAACTGGAAGCTCTTCGCGCCCAACCCCCTGCAGCAGAACATCGCCGTGCAGGTGCGCGCCGACGTGATGATGCAGGACGGCACCACGACCACCACCGGCTGGAACGACCTGTCGGTCCAGGACGGCAAGGAGATCGACGGCAGTCTGCTGCCGAGCCACACCGTGCAGAACGAGCTCCGCCGGGCCTGGGACTTCTTCGTCAGCACGCACGGCACCGACAACCGTCCGATGGGCCTGCGCGGCTCCCTGTCCGAGCAGTACCTGCGCCGGATCGTCGTGATGCGCATGTACCAGCAGGACGCGACCAGTGAGAAGGGCACCATCGAACGCGTCCAGGTGCGCTCCAGCACCACCAACGTGCCCCCGCCGGACTGGAGCGGTGAGAAGGTCTCCGACGTCCCCGCCTACCGGGAGCTGCCCTGGTGGACGGTCACCGCGGACGAGGCGAACGGGGGTGTGCGGTGAGCCGTTTCGCCCTGTGCGTGTCCCGCGCCATCGCCCGGGTCACGGGGTCGGCGCTCGGCCCGTACCAGACGGCCGTCGTGCGCATCGGCTTCGCCGCCACCTGGCTGCTGTTCCTGCTGCGCGAGTACCCGCACCGCCAGGAGATGTACGGCCCCGACGGCACCTGGAGCTTCGACCTCGCCCAGCAGCTGACATCGGACAACCACGCCTTCACGGCGCTGATGTCCTCCGACAGCCAGGTGTTCTTCGAGGTCTTCTACTTCCTGGCCGTCCTGTCCAGCGCGCTGCTGCTGGTGGGCTGGCGCACCCGCGCCACGTCCCTGATGTTCATGGTCGGGGTGCTGTCCCTGCAGAACCGCAGCGTCTTCATGGGCGACGGCGGCGACAACGTGCTGCACCTGATGTCCATCTACCTGGTGTTCACCCGCTGCGGCCAGGTGTGGTCCCTGGACGCGCGCCGGGCGGCCCGCGCGGACGCGGCACGCGCGCGCGGCGAGCCGGTGGCCCCCGACCGGGCCGGCCCCGCGCTGTGGGCGGTGTCCGGACTGGTGCTGACCGTGGCGGCCCTCACCGGCCGCACGGGCGGCGGCTGGCTGATCCCGGCTCTGCTCTGGGCGACCTGGGCGGGTGTCGCCCTGTGGTGGGCGGTGGGCCGCCGGGCACGCACGGCCGAGCCCCGGATCCTGCTGGACGTCATCGCGAACATCCTGCACAACGGCGCCCTGTTCGTGATCATGGCCGAGGCATGTCTGATCTACGCCACCGCCGGCTGGTACAAGATCCAGGGCTCCCGCTGGCAGGACGGCACCGCCGTCTACTACCCGCTCCACCTGGACTACTTCTCGCCCTGGCCGGCCCTCGCCGACCTGCTGTCCGCCAACGGCACCCTGGTGATGCTGGTGACCTACGGGACGGTCATCGTGCAGGTCGCCTTCCCGTTCACGCTGTTCAACCGGCGGGTCAAGAACGTGCTGCTGGCCGCGATGATGACCGAGCACGCGGTGATCGCGATCGTCCTCGGCCTGCCCTTCTTCTCCCTTGCCATGATCACGGCGGACTCGGTCTTCCTGCCCACCTCGTTCCTGCACCGGCTGGGCGGCTGGGCGGCCCGCGCACGCGACCGTGTCCTGCGCCGCGACGACCCGCCGCTGCCCGTGCCGCGCTCCCCCGAGGCCGACGAACAGCCCCGCGTAGGCTTCGGGGCATGACCGACCCCCTGGACCACTGGGCGCGGCGGGCCGGCTCCGCCGTCCTGCTCGACGGCTTCCACGCCCTCAAGCACGCCCTGCGCTTCGGCGCGGAGGTGCCGGTGGCGGTCACCACGGACCGCGCGGCGACGCTGGCCCTGGCCGACGAACTGGCGCCGGACGTACGGGAGGCGCTGGCCGCGCTGCTGACGGAGGTGCCGCCGGAGACCTACGCGTCCCTCGTCCCCCGGCCCCACCCCACGGCCGTGGCCGCCCTGGCCCTACGACCGTCCCGCGAGGCCAACCTCCGCGCCCTGGCCCACCTCCCGCGCACCGCCCCGATCGTCGTCCTCGACGAACCCCGCAACCTCGGCAACGCGGGCGCCGTGATCCGCCTGGCCGCGGGCTTCGGAACGACGGGCGTCATCACCACCGGCACCCTCGACCCCTGGCACCCCACGGTCGTACGGGGCGGCGCGGGCCTCCACTTCGCCACGGCGGTCGAGCGCCTGACGGTCCCCGAACTGCCGCCGGGCCCGGTGTTCGCCCTGGACCCGGAGGGCGAGGACATCCGCGGCACCAAGCTTCCGGACGACGCCGTCCTCGCCTTCGGCTCGGAGCGGACGGGCCTCTCGCCAGACCTGCGCGCGCGTGCCGACCATCTCCTCCGGCTGCCGATGCGCCCCCAGGTGAGCAGCTACAACCTGGCGACGAGCGTGGCTATGACCCTGTTTCACTGGAGCGCCCCGTAGGGGCGCGGGGCTGTCATTGATATGCGACTGCCGCCGCGGGGGCGCGACCAGCCCCCACGCACCCGCAGCTCTCCACGGCGACCAGCCACCCCCAACGGCTATGCCTCCCTGCGTACCTCGATCACCCGGAACCGGTTCGCCACGAACGCCCCGTCGCACAGCGCGGCGTTCGCCGCCGGGTTGCCGCCCGACCCGTGGAAGTCGGAGAAGGCCGCCGTCTGGTTGACGTACACCCCGCCCACCAGGTTCAGCGACAGCTGCGCCGCCTCCTCCAGGCAGACCTCCTCGACGGCGCGCTCCACGTCGGCGTCGACCGTGTACGCCCCGACGGTCATCGCGCCCTTGTCCCGCACCGTCCGCCGCAGCAGTTCCGTGGCGTCGGCGGCCGAGTCGACGGCGACGGCGAAGGAGACCGGGCCGAAGCACTCGCTCATGTACGCGGCCTCGTCGTCCGGCTTGGCCCCGTCCAGCTTGACGATCACCGGGGTCCGCACGACCGCGTCCGGGAACTCCGGGTTGGCGATCTCCCGGGAGGCGAGGGCGACCTCGCCGAGCCCGGCGGCGGCCTCCAGGCGGGCCTTGACGTCGGGGTTGACGATCGCGCCGAGGAGCGCGTTCGCGCGGGCGTCGTCGCCGAGCAGACCGTCGACCGCGCGGGCGAGGTCGGCGACCACCTCGTCGTACGACCGGGGTCCCTCCTCCGTGCGGATGCCGTCGCGGGGGATCAGCAGGTTCTGCGGGGTGGTGCACATCTGGCCGCTGTACAGGGACAGCGAGAAGGCCAGGTTGGAGAGCATGCCCTGGTAGTTGTCGGTCGACTCGACCAGCACCGTGTTGACGCCGGCCTTCTCCGTGTAGACCTGCGCCTGCCGGGCGTTGGCCTCCAGCCAGTCGCCGAAGGCGGTGGAGCCGGTGTAGTCGATGATCCTGATCTCGGGGCGGGTCGCCAGCGTCCTGGCGATGCCCTCGCCGGGCCGCTCCGCCGTCAGCGCCACCAGGTTCGGGTCGAAGCCGGCCTCGGCGAGGACCTGGCGGGCCACCTGGACGGTGAGGGCGAGCGGGAGCACCGCGCGCGGGTGCGGCTTGACCAGGACCGCGTTGCCGGTGGCCAGGGAGGCGAACAGGCCCGGATAGCCGTTCCACGTGGGGAACGTGTTGCAGCCGATGACCAGCGCGATGCCGCGCGGGACCGGCTTGAAGGCCTTGCTCAGCGCGAGCGGGTCGCGCTTGCCCTGCGGCTTGGTCCACTCGGCCGTGTCGGGGGTGCGGACCTGCTCCACGTAGGCGTACGCCACTGCTTCCAGACCGCGGTCCTGGGCGTGCGGGCCGCCCGCCTGGAACGCCATCATGAACGCCTGACCGCTGGTGTGCATGACCGCGTGCGCGAACTCGTGCGTGCGGTCGCTGATCCGCTTGAGGATCTCCAGGCAGACCACCGCGCGCGCCTCCGCGCCCGCGTCGCGCCACGCGCGCTGCCCCGCCTTCATGGCCGGCAGCAGTGTGTCGACGTCGGCGTGCGGGTAGGTCACGCCCAGTTCGATGCCGTACGGCGAGAGCTCGCCGCCGACCCAGTCGTCGGTGCCGGGCTGGCCGAGGTCGAGGCGGTTGCCGAGAAGGGCGTCGAAGGCGGCCTTGCCGGCCGCCGCGTCCAGGCTGCCGTGCTCGCCGTAGGCCTTGGGGTGCTCGGGGTGGGGGGACCAGTACGCGCGCGTGCGGATCGCCTCAAGCGCCTGGTCAAGCGTGGGCCGGTGCGTGGCGATCAGCTCGTGCACGGTGAGTTCGGCGGTCATGCGGGACCAACTCCTCGTCTGATGAGCTCCCCTTCGAGCTCATGACCTGGGCGGAAACGGCCGGACAGAGTTAGAGTAACCGAACGATCGGTCGGGACAAGGGGGCCTGCCGCATCTGTGGAAAACCCCGTGCGGGAGGATCGCGCACATGACAGCACTCGACCTCAGCAGCCCCGTGGGCGTCGTCGGCACCGGCACCATGGGCCAGGGCATCGCCCAGGTCGCACTCGTGGCGGGCCACCCCGTACGGCTGTACGACACCGTCCCCGGGCGGGCCGAAGACGCGGCCGCGTCGATCGGCGCCCGTCTCGACCGGCTCGTGGAGAAGGGCCGGATGACGGCCGCCGCCCGGGACGCGGCCCGCGCGCGGCTGCTGCCCGCCGAAGAACTCACCGGGCTCGCGGACTGCGCACTGGTCGTCGAGGCCGTCGTGGAGCGGCTGGAGGCCAAGCAGGAGCTGTTCCGGGCCCTGGAAGACATCGTCGACGAGGACTGTCTGCTCGCCACCAACACCTCCTCCCTCTCGGTCACCGCCATCGGCGGCGGCCTGCGCGCCGCCTCCCGCCTCGTGGGCCTGCACTTCTTCAACCCCGCCCCGCTGCTGCCGCTGGTCGAGGTGGTCTCCGGGTTCGCCACCGACGTCACCTCGGCCACGCGCGCGTACGAGACCGCCCGGTCCTGGGGCAAGACGCCGGTCGCCAGCGCGGACACCCCCGGTTTCATCGTCAACCGCATCGCGCGGCCCTTCTACGCCGAGGCGTTCGCGGTCTACGAGGCGCAGGCCGCCGACCCGGCCACCATCGACGCGGTGCTGCGCGAGTGCGGCGGCTTCAAGATGGGCGCCTTCGAACTGACCGACCTGATCGGCCAGGACGTCAACGAGTCCGTCACGCACTCCGTGTGGCAGGCGTTCTTCCAGGACGTCCGCTTCGCGCCCTCCCTGGCCCAGCGGCGGCTCGTCGAGTCCGGCCGCCTCGGCCGCAAGACCGGCCACGGCTGGTACGACTACGAGGACGGCGAGGAGCGCCCCGAGCCGCACACCGCCGAGCCGGCCGACCGGCCGCCCTATGTCGTCGCCGAGGGCACCCTGGGCCCGGCCGCCGAGCTGCTCGCGCTGATCCGCGAGGCGGGCATCCAGGTCCGCGAGGAGGACGAGGACCACGGCACCCGCCTGGTGCTGCCCAGCGGCGGCCAGCTGGTCCTCGCGGACGGCCAGACCTCCGTCGAGTTCCGGGACGTCGTCTACTTCGACCTCGCCCTCGACTACCGCCGCGCCACCCGCATCGCCCTCTCCGCGGGCCACGACACCCTGCCCCAGACCCTGAGCGAGGCCGTCGGTCTCTTCCAGGCGCTCGGCAAGCAGGTCAGCGTCATCGGTGACGTCCCCGGCATGATCGTCGCCCGCACGGTCGCCCGGATCGTCGACCTCGCGCACGACGCCGTCGCCAAGGGCGTCGCCACCGAGGAGGACATCGACACCGCGATGCGCCTGGGCGTCAACTACCCGCTCGGCCCCTTCGAGTGGAGCCGCCGCCTCGGCCGCGACTTCGCCTACGACCTCCTCGACGACCTGCACCTGCGCGATCCGAGCGGCCGCTACGCGCCCTCCCTCGCGCTCTACCGCCACGCCTACGCCACCGAGAAGCGGGAGGGCGCCTCATGACCACCGCCAAGCGCGACACCTACACCCCCGAGACCCTGCTCTCGGTGGCCGTCCAGGTCTTCAACGAGCGCGGCTACGACGGCACCTCCATGGAGCACCTCTCCAAGGCGGCCGGCATCTCCAAGTCGTCGATCTACCACCACGTCGCCGGCAAGGAGGAACTGCTGCGCCGCGCGGTCAGCCGGGCGCTGGACGGCCTGTTCGGGATCCTCGACGAGGAGCACGCGCGCACCGGCCCCGCCGCCGACCGCCTGGAGCACGTCGTACGGCGCATGGTCGAGGTGCTGATCACCGAACTGCCGTATGTGACGCTGCTGCTGCGGGTGCGCGGCAACACCGGCACCGAGCGGTGGGCGCTGGAGCGGCGCCGCGACTTCGACCACCGGGTGGCCGACCTGCTGAAGGCGGCCGCCGCCGAGGGCGACATACGGGGCGATGTCGAGGTGCGGCTGGCCACCCGGCTGGTCTTCGGCATGGTCAACTCGATCGTGGAGTGGTACCGCCCGGACGGACGCGGCGCGAGCGAGCGCGAGGTCGCCGACGCGGTCGTCCGGCTGGTCTTCTCCGGTCTGCGCGCGGCCTGACGTCACCTGACGTCAGTTGTCGCCCGGTTCCAGGTCCTCTTCCTCGAAGACCAGCAGTGTGCGGCTGCTGAGCACCTCGGGGATGGCCTGGAGCCGGGTCAGCACCAGCTCGCGCAGCGCCCGGTTGTCGGGCGTGTGCACAAGGAGCAGCACGTCGAAGTCGCCGCCCACCAGCGCGATGTGGGAGGCGCCGGGCAGCTGGCGGAGCTGCTCGCGGACCGTGCGCCAGGTGTTCTGGACGATCTTCAGCGTGATGTACGCCGAGGTGCCCTGGCCCGCCCGCTCATGGTCCACCCGGGCGCCGAAACCGCGGATCACCCCGTCCTCGATGAGACGGTTGATACGCGCGTAGGCGTTGGCGCGCGAGACATGGACGCGTTCGGCGACCGACCGTATCGACGCCCGGCCGTCCGCCTGGAGGATCTGGAGGATGTCCTGATCAATGGCGTCCAGCGGGCGGGCGGGCGGCAGCGCCGCCCGGTCCTGCGGGCCTTCGGCCATTTGTTCAGGTGCCATGTCCCCCCGCCTTCCTGTCATGGACGTACTGCGTTCATTCCAGGCTGTGGAGAACCGTTTGTCCACAGCCTGATGCCGCCTGTAGCCAAAATGTGCCAACGACCGAACAATCGGTAGGTGGGACGGGTCACAGGCGATCCGTCTCCCGTAGCCACCCCCATGAGGAGGTGCCGTCATGACGGTCATGGAGCAGCGGGGCGCATACCGCCCTTCTCCGCCGCCCGCCTGGCAGCCCCGGACGGACCCCGCGCCACTGCTGCCCGACGAGCGCCCGTACCGCGTCCTCGGAACGGAGACGGCCGCCAAGGCCGACCCCGAGCTGCTGCGCCGGCTGTACGCCCAGCTCGTCCGCGGCCGCAGGTACAACGCCCAGGCGACCGCCCTCACCAAGCAGGGCCGCCTCGCCGTCTACCCGTCCAGCACCGGCCAGGAAGCCTGCGAGGTCGCCGCCGCGCTCGCCCTCGAAGAACGCGACTGGCTCTTCCCCAGCTACCGCGACACCCTCGCCGTCGTCGCCCGGGGCGTGGACCCCGTCGAGGCGCTCACTCTGCTGCGCGGCGACTGGCACACCGGCTACGACCCCCACGCCCACCGCGTGGCCCCCCTCTCCACCCCGCTCGCCACCCAGCTCCCGCACGCCGTCGGCCTCGCCCACGCGGCCCGCCTCCTGGGCGACGACGTGGTCGCGCTCGCCATGGTCGGCGACGGCGGCACCAGCGAGGGCGACTTCCACGAGGCGCTGAACTTCGCCGCCGTCTGGCAGGCCCCGGTCGTCTTCCTGGTCCAGAACAACGGCTTCGCCATCTCCGTCCCGCTCGCCAAGCAGACCGCCGCCCCCTCCCTGGCCCACAAGGCCGTCGGATACGGCATGCCGGGCCGCCTGGTCGACGGCAACGACGCGGTCGCCGTGCACCAGGTCCTCACCGACGCCGTACGACGCGCGCGCGAGGGCGGCGGCCCCACCCTGGTCGAGGCGGTGACCTACCGCATAGAGGCCCACACCAACGCCGACGACGCCACCCGCTACCGCGGCGACGCCGAGGTCGACGCCTGGCGCGACCACGACCCGATCCTGCTCCTGGAGCGCGAGTTGACCGACCGCGGGCTGCTCGACGAGGACACCGTCCGCGACGCGCGCGAGGACGCCGAGACGATGGCCGCGGACCTGCGCGAGCGCATGAACCGCGACCCCGAGCTCGACCCCATGGACCTCTTCGACCAGGTGTACGCCGAGACCACCTCCCAGCTGCGCGAACAGCGCGCCCTGCTGCGGGCCGAACTGGACGCCGAACAGGGCGCCGAACAGGGCGCCGAACAGGACGCCGAGCAGGACGACCACCGGGAAGGCGGCCACTGATGACGACCGTCGCCGTCAAACCCGCCACGATGGCGCAGGCGCTCACCCGCGCGATGCGCGACGCGATGGCCGCCGACCCCGCCGTGCACGTCCTGGGCGAGGACGTCGGCACCCTCGGCGGCGTCTTCCGGGTCACCGACGGTCTCGCCAAGGAGTTCGGCGAGACCCGCTGCACCGACACCCCCCTCGCCGAGGCCGGCATCCTCGGCACCGCCGTCGGCATGGCGATGTACGGACTGCGCCCGGTCGTGGAGATGCAGTTCGACGCCTTCGCCTACCCCGCCTTCGAGCAGCTCATCAGCCATGTCTCCCGGATGCGCAACCGCACCCGGGGCCGGATGCCCCTGCCGATCACCGTCCGGATCCCCTACGGCGGCGGCATCGGCGGCGTCGAGCACCACAGCGACTCCTCCGAGGCCTACTACATGGCCACCCCCGGCCTGCACGTCCTCACCCCCGCCACCGTCGCCGACGCCTACGGACTCCTCCGCCAGGCCATCGCCTCCGACGACCCGGTGGTCTTCCTCGAACCCAAGCGGCTGTACTGGTCCAAGGACTCCTGGAACCCCGAGCATCCGACGGACGTTGAACCCATCGGCCGCGCGGTGGTGCGCCGAACCGGGCGCAGCGCCACACTCATCACCTACGGCCCGTCCGTACCGGTCTGCCTCGAAGCCGCCGAGGCCGCCCAGGCGGAGGGCTGGGACCTGGAAGTCGTCGACCTGCGCTCCCTGGTGCCGTTCGACGACGAGACGGTCTGCGCCTCGGTTCGGCGCACCGGGCGAGCGGTCGTCGTACACGAGTCGGGCGGGTTCGGCGGACCGGGAGGGGAGATCGCGGCCCGGGTCACGGAGCGCTGCTTCCACCATCTGGAGGCACCGGTGCTGCGCGTGGCCGGGTTCGACATCCCTTATCCGCCGCCGATGCTGGAGCGCCACCACCTGCCCGGCGTGGACCGCATCCTGGACGCGGTGGCGCGTCTGCAGTGGGAGGCCGAGGGCTGATGGCACAGGTGCTGGAGTTCAAACTGCCCGACCTCGGGGAGGGGCTCACCGAGGCGGTGATCGTCACCTGGCTGGTCCAGGTCGGCGAGGTCGTCGCGATCGACCAGCCGGTCGTCGAGGTCGAGACGGCCAAGGCGATGGTCGAGGTGCCCTGCCCCTACGGCGGTGTGGTCACCGCCCGCTTCGGCGAGGAGGGCAGCGAACTGCCCGTCGGCGCCCCGCTCCTGACGGTCGCCGTCGGCGAGGCCACCCCGGTCCCCGAGGCGGAGGGCTCCGGCAACGTGCTGGTGGGCTACGGCACGGGGGCGCCCCCGGCGCGCCGCCGCCGAGTCCGCACCTCCGTCCCGGAGCGGGCCAACGGCACGGCGGACCGGAACACCGCCGTCGCGCAGACGGCGCCCCGCGCGCAACCGCCCACACCGCCCATCGCGCTCGCCGAAGGCCCCATCCCGGTGATCTCCCCCCTGGTCCGCCGTCTCGCCCGGGACAACGACCTGGACCTGCGCGCGCTGTCCGGCTCCGGCCCCGACGGCCTGATCCTGCGCGCCGACGTCGAGGACGCCCTACGGGTCGGCGCGGCCCGCGCCGCCGCCCCTGCCGCCATCGCTCCCAAGGCGGTCGGCAACCGCACCCCCCTCAAGGGCATCCGGGGCGCGGTCGCCGACAAGCTCTCCCGCAGCCGCCGGGAGATCCCCGACGCGACCTGCTGGGTGGACGCCGACGCGACCGAGCTGATGCGCGCCCGCACCGCGATGAACGCGGCGGCGGGCCCGAAGATCTCCCTGCTCGCCCTCCTCGCCCGGATCTGCACGGCCGCCCTGGCCCGCTACCCCGAGCTGAACTCCTACGTCGACGTCGAGGCCCGCGAGATCGTCCGGCTCGACCACGTCCACCTCGGCTTCGCCGCCCAGACCGAACGGGGCCTGGTCGTCCCCGTCGTCCGCGACGCCCACGGCCGTGACGCCGAGTCCCTGACCGCGGAGTTCGCCCGCCTGACCGACTCCGCCCACGCCGGCACCCTCACCCCCGTGGACCTCACCGGCGGCACCTTCACCCTGAACAACTACGGCGTCTTCGGCGTCGACGGCTCCACCCCGATCATCAACCACCCCGAGGCGGCCATGCTGGGCGTGGGCCGCATCGTGCCCAAGCCCTGGGTGCACGAAGGCGAGTTGGCGGTCCGACAGGTCGTCCAACTCTCCCTGACCTTCGACCACCGGGTCTGCGACGGCGGCACAGCGGGCGGCTTCCTTCGCTACGTGGCCGACTGCGTGGAGAACCCGACGGTCCTTCTCAGGACGCTCTAGCCGCAGCGCCCCGCCAGGGGCGCACGCAACCACACCCTGCACATCCCACGCCCCCCATCGGTTCCCCGTGATCAGAACGCCCCCCATACTCGAAAGGTGACCGCCACCGACCCTCCGCCCTACGACGCGATCGTGTTGGCCGGCGGCGCCGCGAGGCGCCTCGGCGGGGCCGACAAGCCGTCCGTCAGGGTCGGCGGCCGTCCCCTGCTCGACCGCGTCCTCGCGGCCTGCGCCCGCGCACGGCGGACCGTCGTCGTCGCGACTCCCCGCCCCACCTCCCGTCCGGTCCACTGGACCCGCGAGGACCCCCCGGGCGGCGGCCCGGTCGCCGCCCTCGACGCCGGCCTGCGCCACACCACCGCCGACCGCGCGGTCGTACTCTCCGCGGACCTTCCGTTCCTCGAAGAGGCGACGGTGCAGCGGCTGTTGGCGGCCCTGCACACGACCGGCGCGGACGGCGCGCTGCTCACCGACGCCGACGGCCGCGACCAGCCCCTCGTGGCGGCCTACCGCACGACCGCACTCCGGCACGCGCTGTCGGCCCTCGCCGAGGCCAACGGCGACGGCCTCACCGGCCTTCCCCTGCGGCGCCTGACCGCCGCGCTGAATCTCACCCGTGTCCCGGACCCGCTCGCGTCCTTCGACTGCGACACCTGGGACGACATCGCCGACGCCAGGGCACGCATCAGGGAGCATGGGCACGTGTTGGATGAATGGATCTCCGCAGTCAAGGACGAGCTGGGCATCGACCTGGAGGTCGACACCCACCTGCTGCTCGACGTGGCCAGGGACGCCGCGCACGGTGTGGCCCGCCCGGCCGCCCCGCTGACCACGTTCCTCGTCGGCTACGCGGCCGCACAGGGCAAGGGCGGCCCCGAGGCGGTCGCCGAGGCCGCCCGCAAGGCCGCCGCGCTGGCCCTGCGCTGGGCGGAGGAGGCGAACGCCCCCGAGCAGTCCGCCCCCGAGCAGTCCGCTTCCGAGCAGCCCGCCCCCGCCGACCCGGCTCCCGGCGCCCCCGCCGCCGAAGACCCAGCGCCCGGGCCCGGCCGGTGACCGCCCCCGGTACCCGGGCCGGCGGGCCCGTCGGGGACACCGACGACGATCTCGACGTCGAGGAGGCGCTCGCCCTCGTGAGAGAGCCAAGGGAGCCGCGCGAGCCCCGGGAGGGCGGGGCTGCCGCACCGACCCCCCACGGCGGCCACACCCACGTCGGCCACCGCCACGGCGAGCACACCCCCGGCGCCCCGTCGGCCCACCGCCGCCGGGCCACCCCCTGGCCCCGGGCCCGCGAGATCGCCGCCCGCGCCGCCCGGTCCGGCGTCCGCCGCGCCCCCGTCTCCGTGCCGCTGGCCGACGCCCTGGGCCTGGTCCTGGCCGCTCCGCTGGACGCGCTGACCGACCTGCCCTCCTTCGACACCTCCGCGATGGACGGCTGGGCGGTCGCCGGTCCCGGCCCCTGGGACGTACGCGAAGAGGGCGTCCTGGCCGGGCACGCGCAGCCCGAGCCGCTCACCGACGGCGAGGCGGTCCGGATCGCCACCGGCGCCCGGATCCCGGCGGACACCACCGCCGTGCTGCGCAGCGAGCACGGCCGCACCGACGCCCAGGGCCGGCTGCACGCCACCCGTGACACGGTCCACGGCCAGGACATCCGCCCGCGTGGCCAGGAGTGCCGCAGCGGCGACCAGTTGCTGCCCCTCGGGACCCTGGTCACCCCGGCCGTCCTCGGCCTCGCCGCGGCCGCCGGCTACGACACCGTCACCGCCGTGCCCCGCCCCCGCGCCGAAGTCCTGATCCTGGGTGACGAGTTGCTCACCGAGGGCCTCCCGCACGACGGACTGATCCGGGACGCGCTCGGCCCGATGCTGCCGCCCTGGCTGCGCGCGCTCGGCGCCGAGGTGACCGCCGTACGCCGGCTCGGCGACGACGCCAAGGCCCTGTACAAGGCGGTCAACGCGTCGACGGCCGACCTCGTCGTCACCACCGGCGGCACCGCCTCCGGCCCGGTCGACCATGTCCACCCCACCCTGGAACGCCTCGGCGCCGAACTCCTCGTCGACGGCGTCAAGGTGCGCCCCGGCCACCCCATGCTGCTGGCCCGCACCAAGCCGAACCAGCACCTCGTCGGCCTTCCCGGCAACCCCCTCGCCGCCGTCTCCGGCCTGCTCACCCTCGCCGAACCCCTGCTGCGCACGCTCGCCGCCCGCCCGGCCCCCGAGCCCTACGCGCTGCCGCTGACGGAAGGCACCCACGGGCACCCCTACGACACCCGGCTCATCCCGGTCGTCCTGCGCGGTGACGCCGCCGTCCCGCTGCACTACAACGGCCCGGCGATGCTCCGCGGGATCGCCGCCGCCGATGCCCTCGCGGTCGTACCGCCGGGCGGTGCGCACCAGGGCGAGGAGACGGAACTCCTTGACCTACCGTGGGCGTCCGCCGGGATCGGGGTGTGTTTCACGTGAAACTTCCGGGCCATGACGCCATCGCCCGCCAGGCCGGCGAACATCTGGTGACCCATCGGGTGAAGCTCCCGACGAAGGTGGTGGAGCGCCCGATCCGCCAGGTCGCCAAACGGCTGTCCATGGCCCTGCTGGTGCTGGTCGCCACCGCGTTGATCGTCTGGGTCGACCGCGAGGGCTACACCGACAACTCGGACAGCTCCGTCGACCTCCTGGACGCCTTCTACTACGCGACCGTCACCCTCTCCACCACCGGCTACGGCGACATCACCCCGGTCAGTGACGGCGCCCGGCTCATCAACATCTTCGTCATCACGCCACTGCGCGTGCTGTTCCTGATCATCCTGGTCGGCACCACGCTCGAGGTCCTCACCGAACGCACCCGGGAGGAATGGCGCCTGAACCGCTGGAGGTCCGCCTTGCGCGATCACACCGTCGTCGTCGGGTTCGGGACGAAGGGGCGGTCGGCGATCCAGACCGTCTGCGCCACCGGGCTGAGGAAGGAGCAGGTCGTGGTGGTCGACCCCAGCTCCAAGGTGATCGAGGCGGCCACCTCCGACGGGTACGCGGGTGTCATAGGTGACGCGACCCGCAGCGAGGTGCTGACCCGGGCCGAGGTCCAGCGGGCCCGGCAGATCATCATCGCCACCCAGCGCGACGACACGGCCGTGCTGGTGACACTGACGGCCCGGCAGCTCAACAAGGGCGCGAAGATCGTGGCCGCGGTCCGCGAGGAGGAGAACGCGCCGCTGCTCAAGCAGTCCGGCGCCGACGCCGTCATCACCAGCGCCAGCGCGGCCGGACGCCTGCTGGGCCTGTCCGTGCTCAGCCCGGCCGCCGGCATGGTCATGGAGGACCTCATCCAGCAGGGCAGCGGCCTGGACCTGGTCGAACGCCCGGCCGTCAAGGCCGAGGTCGGCAAGAGCCCGCGCGAGACGTCCGACCTGGTGGTCAGCGTCGTCCGCGGCCACCGGGTGCTCGGCTACGACGACCCGGCCCTCGGCACCATCCAGCTCACGGACCGGCTGATCACCATCGTGCGCGCCTCCCCGGGAAACCACGTCGCGCCCGACCTTCGCCCGCTGCCCCGGGCCTGAACAGGCAGGGAGTAGCGTCGGCCGTATGCATGCGATCACGATTCCCGAACCTGGTGGGCCCGAGGCGCTGGTGTGGGACGAGGTCCCCGATCCGGTGCCGGCCGAGGGCGAGGTGCTGGTCGAGGTGGTGGCCAGTGCGGTCAACCGCGCCGACATCATGCAACGGCAGGGCTTCTACGACCCGCCGCCGGGCGCGTCCCCCTATCCCGGTCTGGAGTGCTCCGGGCGGATCATCGCGCTCGGCTCCGGTGTCTCCGGCTGGTCCGTCGGCGACGAGGTGTGCGCGCTGCTCGCGGGCGGCGGATACGCCGAGAAGGTCGCGGTCCCGGCGGGGCAGCTGCTGCCGGTGCCCGAGGGCGTGGACCTCAAGCAGGCCGCCGCGCTGCCCGAGGTGGTCTGCACGGTCTGGTCGAACGTCTTCATGATCTCCCATCTGCGCCCCGGGGAGACGCTGCTCGTGCACGGCGGCTCCAGCGGCATCGGCACCATGGCGATCCAGCTGGGCAAGGCGGTCGGCGCCCGGGTCGCGGTCACCGCGGGTACCAAGGAGAAGCTGGAGTTCTGCGCCGGGCTCGGCGCGGACATCCTCGTCAACTACCGCGAGCAGGACTTCGTCGCCGAGCTGAAGCAGGCCACCGACGGCGCCGGCGCCGACGTCATCCTCGACAACATGGGCGCCAAGTACCTGGACCGGAACGTGCGGGCCCTCGCCGTCAACGGGCGGCTCGCGATCATCGGGCTGCAGGGCGGGGTCAAGGGCGAGCTGAACATCGGCGCGCTGCTCGGCAAGCGGGCCGCGATCAGCGCGACCTCGCTGCGGGCCCGTCCGCTCGCCGAGAAGGCGACCATCGTCGCGGCGGCGCGGGAGCATGTGTGGCCGTTGATCGCCGCGGGCCATGTCCGCCCGATCGTCGACCGCGAGCTGCCGATGGCCGAGGCCGCGCAGGCCCAGCGGACGGTGGAGGCCAGCGAGCACATCGGCAAGGTCCTGCTCGTCGCCTCCTGACCTGCCGCGCCCGTCAGCGCCTGCCGCGCCTGCCGGGCCCGTCAGCCGCGCCGGGCCCGTCAGCCGCGCCGGACCTGTCAGCCGCGCCGGACCCGCAGGCCCACGAAGGCGAGGCCGAGGCCCAGGCCGATCAGGACCAGGCCGCTGCCCAGCGGGAGGACGTGCAGTACGGGCTCGGAGGCGTCCTCCTGGCTGTGGGCCACGGCCTGGTGGGCGGTGGCCGACGGGGACGCGCTGGGGGGAGCCAGGTCGGCCTCCTGGGCGGGCGGCCGGGAGGAGGCGGGCGGGCTCTCGTCACCGGTCCGCCCCGGCTCCGGTGAGGTCACCGCCTGCTCGTCGGGGTCGTCGTCCGCGTCCTGCCCCTCGACCTTCACCGCCGGTCCCTGCGGCCGCCCCGGCCGCAGCCTGCCCTCACCGGCCAGGGTTCCGGCCCGGGACGGCTCGGGGGTGACCGAGGCGCTGGCGGAGTCGGAGGGCAGGGGCTCGGGGTCGTACGCGACGGCCGTGCCGTACGGCAGCAGGACCGCCGCGAGGACCAGCAGCAGCCGGACGACCGGCAGCCGGACCGGCCCGAGCCGTGCGCGGTCGGGGCGGTCGGGGGTGGGTCGCAGCCTTGGAGTCACGTCGGTGACCTCCTGGAGCACAGTCGTTCAAGCCGACGTACTCCAGATTCACATTCAGCGGCAAACCCGGCATTTCTGATTCGGCCGATGGGACTACGGCCGGTCCGGGGCGGCTCCGGGCGGTGGATCAGCCTCAACGGGGGGCACCAAGGTGGTGAGGTGTACGGGTGCGAGAGAATGGCGGCATGGAGATGCCGAGGAACGAACGGTCCCCCGAGAATCCGCAGATCCTGGTCGTGGGCCAGGACGGGATGGCGCTCGGTGGCGGCAACGGGGACGAGGACTCCCGCGAGATCCCGGTGACGGAGATGGTGGAACAGCCCGCCAAGGTCATGCGGATCGGCAGCATGATCAAGCAGCTTCTGGAGGAGGTGCGCGCGGCTCCCCTCGACGAGGCCAGCCGGGTCCGGCTCAAGGAGATCCACGCCAGCTCCGTGAAGGAGCTGGAGGACGGTCTGGCGCCGGAGCTGGTGGAGGAGCTGGAGCGCCTCTCGCTGCCGTTCACCGAGAACTCGACCCCCTCCGACGCGGAGCTGCGTATCGCGCAGGCCCAGCTGGTGGGGTGGCTGGAGGGCCTCTTCCACGGGATCCAGACGACCCTGTTCGCCCAGCAGATGGCGGCCCGCGCCCAGCTGGAGCAGATGCGGCGCGCGCTGCCGCCGGGCGTCGGCGGCCACGAGGGCGACGAGCAGGGCCCGGCCGGCCGCTCCGGCGGGCCGTACCTCTAGATCTCCCGTAGATCTCCCGAGACGGCGAAGGGCCCGGCGGACGACCGCCGGGCCCTTACTACTGCTGTCGCTACCGCTCCTACTGCTACCGCGCGTACCGCGACCCGCCTCAGCCGGTGGCCGGGTTGCCCGTCGACACCTTGAGCTCGATGGTCGGCATGTCCTGCGGGTCGACGTCCGTGCCCGAGGACGGGAACTGCTCCATGACCGTGCCGTCGCCGTAGGTGTTCTCGTCCACGTCGACGATCTTCATCTGCCAGCCGGCGGCCTGGAAGCACTCCTTGACCGACTTGATGTACTTGAACTTGAAGTTCGGGACCTGGATCTTGTCCGGGTCGTCGTACGACTCCTGCGGCTCGGTGCACTCGGTCTTCTCGACGGTCTTCGCGGTGTCCGGCCCGCGGTAGCCCGAGGCGTGCGAGGCCGAGGCGCTCGCGGAACTGCCGCCACCGCCTGCCTGGTCGTCGTCGCCCCCGCCGCCGTTGTTCAGCGCCAGGGCGACGACCAGCCCGACCACCGCGATCAGCGACACCGCGATCGCCCCGACGACCACCGGGCGGTTGCCCTTCCCACCGCCGACGGCGGCGGAAGCGGCCGTGGGCGTGATCGTGTACGGCGGCGGGGTCGACGGCGCGGGCTGGGCGTATCCGGGCGGCGTCCGGTAGCCGGCCTGCTGCGGATAGCCGTAGGCCGGAGCGGGGCCGGGGACGGGGGCCGGGGTGCCGTACGGGTTCGGGGTCGGCTGGTACGGCGTCTGGACCGGTCCGGGGGGCGCCGGGGTGGCCTGGCCGACCGGCGGGAACACCGCGGAGCCGACGCCCGAGCCGCTCTGTGCCTGCGGGACGCCCGGGACGATGCTGGGCGCGGCCGGCTGGAGCGAGGCGGCCACCCGAAGGCACTCGTCGCGCATGGACTCGGCGGTCGGGAAGCGCTCGTTCGGGTTCTTCTTCAGCGCGCGGGCGACCAGCGCGTCCACGGCCGGGGGAAGGGCCCGGTTGATCGAGGAGGCCGCGACCGGCTCCTCCTGGACATGCGCGTAGGCGATCGCCAGCGGCGAGTCCGCGTCGAACGGCAGCCGCCCGGTGACCAGCTGGAACAGCATGATCCCGACCGAGTAGAGGTCGGAGCGGGCGTCCACGCCGCGGCCCAGCGCCTGTTCGGGGGAGAGGTACTGCGGGGTGCCGACGACCATGCCGGTCTGGGTCATCGAGGTGACCCCGGACTGCATGGCGCGGGCGATGCCGAAGTCCATCACCTTGACGACCCCGCGCTTGGTCGTCATCACGTTGCCGGGCTTGATGTCGCGGTGGACCAGCCCCATCTCGTGGCTGATCTCCAGCGCGGCCAGCACATCGGCGGTGATCTTCAGCGCCTTGTCGGCGGGCATGGCGCCGTACTGCCGTATGTCCTCCTCCAGCACCGAGCCGAGCGGACGGCCCTCGACGTACTCCATGACGATGTACGGCATCGTGGAGCCGTCGAGCGCGTCCTCTCCGGTGTCGAAGACGGAGACGATGTTGGTGTGCGTGAGCTTGGCCACTGCCTGGGCCTCGCGGCGGAAGCGCTCGCGGAAGGCCTGTTCCCGGCCGAGTTCGGTGTGCAGGGTCTTGATCGCGACCTGACGGTCCAGGACCGCGTCGTACGCCAGGTGCACGGAGGCCATGCCGCCCTCGCCGAGCAGGTCGCGCAGCTGGTAGCGGCCGCCGGCCAGAGCCCGCCCCGTATAACGGCCGTGAGCGCCGTCCTGGCTCATTTTCCCCGTCCCCCGTTGGGTACTCAGGCACCCTTGTTGATCGAATGTCCCATTCCTGGGAAAGTTCCCGGCCAAGTCTGCCCGAGGGCACTGACACGTCAAGCGCGGTGCCCGTTCCGTGACCGTACGCGAAGGAAGAGCCGCGGAAGCGTTACAGCGGCCGTACGTCCGGTACACAGAATTTGCACGCCGGCGCGTGGTACGGGTTTGATGGCCGGTCCGTCCACGGGACGGAACCCGGACCTGGGGCTTGCGCTGAGGCTGTAGCGTGGCCGACGGAGACCGTGACAACACCGCGCGCACCGCGGGCAGAAACGACGGCGAGGACCGATGGCACAGACGCACAGCGCCCAGGGCCCGTCCGACCCCGAGGCGACTGGCGGCGGCATGTCAGACGCGCCGGAGATGTGGGGCAACCAGGGACTGGTCGGCGACGGCCGGTACCGGCTGACCCATCGGCTCGGGCGGGGCGGCATGGCCGAGGTGTTCGCGGCCGAGGACGTCCGCCTCGGGCGGACCGTGGCCGTGAAGCTGCTCCGCGCCGACCTCGCCGAGGATCCGGTCTCCAAGGCCCGTTTCACCCGCGAGGCACAGTCGGTCGCCGGCCTCAACCACCATGCGATCGTGGCGGTGTACGACTCCGGCGAGGACGTCGTCGGCGGCCAGTCCGTGCCGTACATCGTGATGGAGCTGGTCGAGGGCCACACCATCCGCGACCTGCTGATCAACGCGGAGGCGCCGGGCCCCGAGCAGGCCCTGATCATCGTCTCCGGTGTGCTTGAGGCGCTGGCCTACTCGCACCAGCACGGCATCGTGCACCGGGACATCAAACCGGCCAACGTGATCATCACCCAGACCGGTTCGGTCAAGGTGATGGACTTCGGCATCGCCCGCGCCCTGCACGGCGCGTCCACGACGATGACGCAGACCGGCATGGTCATGGGCACGCCCCAGTACCTCTCCCCGGAGCAGGCCCTCGGCAAGGCCGTCGACCACCGCTCCGACCTGTACGCCACCGGCTGCCTGCTCTACGAACTCCTCTCGCTGCGGCCCCCGTTCATCGGCGAGACCCCGCTGTCGGTGGTCTACCAGCACGTCCAGGACATCCCGGTGCCGCCGTCCCAGAGCTCCGAGGGCGCCGCCCCGCCGGAGCTGGACGGCCTGGTCATGCGCTCGCTCGCCAAGGAGCCCGACGACCGTTTCCAGACCGCCGAGGAGATGCGCGGCCTGGTCCAGTACGGCCTGCAGATGCTCTACGACCAGGGCGCCCACACCGGCACCTGGAACACCGGGCCGGTCACCGTGCACGACGGCCGCAACGCCCAGGCGGGCGGGTTCGCCGGTACGACCGTGATGCAGCACCCGACGGCCGCCTCAGGGACCACGCAGATCCCGCAGCCGATCCTGCCGTCCGGCTACGGAGGCGGCGACGACGGCGGTTTCGAGGGCCACGGCAACCGGGGCAGCGGCCGCGGCAAGCTGTGGATCCTGGCCGTCCTCGCGGTGATCGCCATCGCGGCGGGCGTCGCGCTGGCGCTGAACGGCGGCGGTGGCGACGGCGGCGGCGCGGGCACCAGCGAGTCGCCCACCACCTCGCAGACCACCAAGGACGAGACGCCCAGCGCGAGCCCCTCCGACGAGGCCAGCGACACCGCCACGGACACCGAGACCGACACCAGCGGCTCGGGCACCGGCAACGACAACGGGTACACGCCGTCCTCGACCCCGACGTACACCCAGTCCCAGACGCAGAGCAGCGAGCCGAGCGACGAGCCGAGCGACCCCGCGACCTCCTCGGAGCCGACCGACACCGAGAGCTCCCCGGACGCGCAGCCGTCCGACACGACCGGCACGGACGGCGGCACCGGCGACGACGGCGGCAACTCGATCGCCGGCACCGGCGTGGGCGGCGGTTGAAGGACGGCCACGCCCTTCGGCAACTGAGAGGCGTGTCCGAGAAGCGGCGTGGTCATGTCACGAACGCGTCGCACACCGCGTCGTACTCCCCGGTCCACCACACGGCGAGCGCCGAGGCGGCCGGGAACTGGGGGTCCGCGCGGTTGTCGCCGCGCTCGTAGTGCCAGCGCAGCATCCAGAAGTCGTTGAGCCGTTCCCACCACACCCGGTGCACGGCCGCCGCGAGTTCCGAGGGCGTGGCCCCGGCCGCGCGCCGGTACGCCCGCGCGTACGCCCGCACCTTCCGTAGATCGAGCGCCCCCGCCGGGCGGACGAAGAAGATCGCGGCGGCGCGTACGGCCTCCTCCGCGCGGGGCTGCACGCCCAGCCGGTCCCAGTCCACGATCGCGGCCGGGGCGTCGCCCTTGTAGAGCAGGTTGAACGGGTGGAAGTCGCCGTGCACCCAGCCCACCGAGGCACCGCGCGGCGGACGCCGGCCGGCGTGCTGTTCGAGCAGGGCACGGCGCTCCAGCAGCCGGTGGCGGGCGAGTTCGTCGAAGGCGTCGGCGGGGTGGTGGCCGCTGATCCGGCCGAGCAGGTCGTCGATGAGGGCGAAGGTGTCGGCCGGGTCGGCGCTCTCCACGGGGTGGGGGCTGGTGGCCGGGCGGGTGCGCCCCTTGGGGGGCATCACGCGCTCCAGGCAGGCGTGCACGGCGCCCAGGAGCGCACCGAGCCGCGCGCACTCCCCGCGCGTGAGCTGTCCGCCGTGCCGGTGCCGGCCGTCGATCCAGGGGTGCAGCGCGTAGGCGTGACCGCCGACGACGGCGACCGTACGGCCCTCGCGGTGGGCCAGCGGCGGGGCGACCGGGACGCCGAGGGCGGCCAGCCGCTGGGTGGCCAGATGGCGGCGTTCGATGGCCGCCGGGTCGGCGGTGTCGGGGTCGAAGTGGTGCTTGAGGAAGTAGTGGCCGCGGGTGGTGCAGAGGCGGTAGCCGCGGTTGAGCAGACCCTGTTCGACGGGCTCGCAGGCGAGCGCGGAACCGGCGGCGTACAGCCGGAGCAGGGCGCCCAGAGGGGGCGCGTGGGAGACGGGGGGTTGTACACATAAGCGCGGCACGCGGCAGATGCTAGGGCACCGGGCGAGGCTGTGAGCTGGGGGTTGTCACAGGCAGTCGCCGACGGTCGCATTCGGTCACGCGATGGACTGCGGCGAACGCAAGTACGAAAGATGGGCCCGGGGGCGCGCGCGGGGGCGTATGGTCCCGGCGGAGCGCTCGGTGTCGCCGGGCGCGCACACGGACTCTTCCCGTGACGTGGCCCGGCGGGATACCGTGCCGTTGCTCCGGCCTCCTGCAAGGCTCTGACCAGCGACCTTCCGGCCTGCGACGATTTACTAGGAAACCCAAGCAAAAAGTACTTGGATTTCCAAGCAAAATCGCAGGTCAGGAGGGGTTTCACAGAAATGTGGAGCACTGGGTAACGTGCATGTTGCAGGGCGCTCGCCGGGGCACCTGTCACGCCTGTTCCCGGCCGAGTGGCACACACCCCGTGCCATGGGTGTCGGAAGCAGGTGAGCCGCACTGGTTCACCCGGCAACCCCGGGGGCCGGACCGACGGAGGAGCACACGTGAGCGTGGACAGCAGTGCCGCGGACAGCCCGCGACGCAGCGCCGCAGGCAAGGCCGGTACCACCGGCAGCAAGACCGGCACCAAGCGCACCACCAGCCGCACCACCACGAAGAAGAGCACCGATCCCGAGCTCGTGCAGCTGCTGACCCCCGAGGGCAAGCGGGTCAAGAACGCCGAGTACGACGCCTACGTCGCCGGGATCACCCCCGACGACCTGCGCGGCCTGTACCGCGACATGGTGCTCACCCGCCGCTTCGACGCCGAGGCCACCGCCCTGCAGCGCCAGGGCGAACTGGGCCTGTGGGCGTCCCTGCTCGGCCAGGAGGCCGCCCAGATCGGCTCCGGACGCGCCACCCGCGAGGACGACTACGTCTTCCCGACCTACCGCGAGCACGGCGTCGCCTGGTGCCGCGGGGTCGACCCGACCAACCTGCTGGGCATGTTCCGCGGCGTCAACCACGGCGGCTGGGACCCCAACAGCAACAACTTCCACCTCTACACGATCGTCATCGGCTCGCAGACGCTGCACGCCACCGGCTACGCGATGGGCATCGCCAAGGACGGCGCGGACAGCGCGGTCATCGCCTACTTCGGCGACGGCGCGAGCAGCCAGGGCGACGTCGCCGAATCGTTCACCTTCTCCGCGGTCTACAACGCCCCCGTGGTGTTCTTCTGCCAGAACAACCAGTGGGCGATCTCCGAGCCGACCGAGAAGCAGACCCGCGTCCCGCTCTACCAGCGCGCCCAGGGCTACGGCTTCCCGGGCGTCCGCGTCGACGGCAACGACGTGCTGGCCTGCCTCGCGGTCACCAAGTGGGCGCTGGAGCGCGCCCGCAGCGGCGAGGGCCCGACGCTCGTCGAGGCGTACACCTACCGCATGGGCGCCCACACCACCTCCGACGACCCCTCCCGCTACCGGGGCGACGAGGAGCGGCTGGCCTGGGAGGCCAAGGACCCGATCCTGCGCCTCCGCCGGTACCTGGAGACCTCAAACCACGCGGACGAGGGATTTTTCGCGGAACTCGAGGCCGAGTCCGAGGCGTTGGGCAGGCGAGTGCGCGAAGTGGTCCGAGCCATGCCGGACCCGGACAACTTCGCCATCTTCGAGAACGTGTACGCGGACGGGCACGCGCTCGTCGACGAGGAACGAGCCCAGTTCGCCGCCTACCAGGCGTCGTTCGCGGACGTAGAGGGGGCCTGATCATGGCGGAGAAGATGGCTCTGGCCAAGGCGATCAACGAGTCGCTGCGCCGCGCCCTGGAGGCGGACCCCAAGGTCCTCATCATGGGTGAGGACGTCGGCAAGCTCGGCGGCGTCTTCCGCGTCACCGACGGCCTGCAGAAGGACTTCGGCGAGAGCCGCGTCATCGACACCCCGCTCGCCGAGTCCGGCATCGTCGGCACCGCGATCGGCCTCGCCCTGCGCGGCTACCGCCCGGTGGTGGAGATCCAGTTCGACGGCTTCGTCTTCCCGGCCTACGACCAGATCGTCACCCAGCTCGCGAAGATGCACGCCCGCTCGCTGGGCAAGGTCAAGATGCCGGTCGTCGTCCGCATTCCCTACGGCGGCGGCATCGGCGCGGTCGAGCACCACTCGGAGTCCCCCGAGGCGCTCTTCGCGCACGTGGCCGGCCTGAAGGTGGTCAGCCCCTCCAACGCCTCCGACGCGTACTGGATGATGCAGCAGGCCATCCAGAGCGACGACCCGGTGATCTACTTCGAGCCCAAGCGCCGCTACTGGGACAAGGCCGAGGTCAGCACCGAGGCCATCCCCGGCCCGCTGCACAAGGCACGCGTGGTCCGCGAGGGCACCGAC
The DNA here is from genome assembly GCF_043201555.1 of Streptomyces sp. NPDC048288. NCBI lineage: Bacteria > Bacillati > Actinomycetota > Actinomycetes > Kitasatosporales > Streptomycetaceae > Streptomyces > Streptomyces sp. NPDC048288. The sequence continues at coordinate 657,764 of NZ_JBICZD010000002.1, read as the reverse complement.
CTCACCCTGGCCGCCTACGGCCCGATGGTGAAGCTCTGCCAGGAGGCCGCCGACGCGGCCGCCGAGGAGGGCAAGTCCCTGGAGGTCCTGGACCTGCGCTCCATCTCCCCCCTCGACTTCGACTCGATCCAGGCCTCGGTGGAGAAGACCCGCCGCCTGGTCGTGGTCCACGAGGCGCCGGTGTTCCTCGGCTCGGGCGCGGAGATCGCCGCCCGCATCACCGAGCGCTGCTTCTACCACCTGGAGGCCCCGGTGCTCCGGGTGGGCGGCTACCACGCCCCCTACCCGCCGGCCCGTCTGGAGGAGGAGTACCTTCCGGGCCTGGACCGGGTGCTCGACACCGTCGACCGTGCCCTGGCGTACTGAGGAGAGGGTCGTGACGACGATGACGGAAGCGTCCGTACGCGAATTCAAGATGCCGGACGTGGGCGAGGGGCTCACCGAGGCCGAGATCCTCAAGTGGTACGTCCAGCCCGGCGACACGGTCACCGACGGCCAGGTGGTGTGCGAGGTCGAGACGGCGAAGGCGGCCGTCGAACTGCCCATCCCCTACGACGGTGTGGTCCGCGAACTCCGCTTCGCCGAGGGCACCACGGTGGACGTGGGCACGGCCATCATCGCGGTGGACGTGGCGGGCGGCGCCCCCGGCGAAGCGCCGGCCGCGGTCCCGGCTCTGGCCCCGGCCCCGGCCGCGGAGCCGGAGCCGGAGAAGAAGCCGGAGGGCCGTCAGCCGGTCCTCGTCGGTTACGGCGTGGCCGCCTCCTCCACGAAGCGCCGCCCGCGCAAGGGCCCGGACGTCACGGTCGCCGAGGCGGTCGTCCAGGCGTCGATCCAGACCGAGCTGAACGGCCACGGACCCACCACCGCTCCCGCCCCGGCCGCCCTGGAACAGCCCCGTCCGCTGGCGAAGCCGCCGGTGCGCAAGCTGGCGAAGGACCTGGGCGTCGACCTGGCCACGGTGACCCCGTCCGGCCCGGACGGCATCATCACGCGCGACGACGTCCACGCGGCGGTGGCGGTGCCCGAACCGGTGGTGGTGCCGGCCGTACCGGTGGCCCCCGCCACTCCCACCGCCCCTGCCACCACGTCGTACGACACGGCCCGCGAGACCCGCGTCCCCGTCAAGGGCGTCCGCAAGGCGACGGCGGCGGCGATGGTCGGCTCCGCGTTCACGGCACCGCACGTCACGGAGTTCGTGACGGTGGACGTGACCCGCACGATGAAGCTGGTGGAGGAGCTGAAGCAGGACAAGGACCTGCACGGCCTCCGGGTGAACCCCCTCCTGCTCATCGCCAAGGCCCTGCTGGTCGCCATCAAGCGCAACCCGGACATCAACGCGTCCTGGGACGAGGCGAACCAGGAGATCGTGCTCAAGCACTACGTCAACCTGGGTATCGCCGCGGCCACCCCGCGCGGCCTGATCGTCCCGAACATCAAGGACGCCCACGCCAAGACGCTCCCGCAACTCGCCGAGTCGCTGGGCGAACTGGTCAGCACGGCCAGGGACGGCAAGACGTCACCCGCCGCCATGCAGGGCGGCACCGTGACCATCACCAACGTCGGCGTCTTCGGCATCGACACGGGCACGCCGATCCTCAACCCGGGCGAGGCGGCGATCCTCGCCGTCGGTGCCATCAAGCTCCAGCCCTGGGTCCACAAGGGCAAGGTCAAGCCCCGCCAGGTCACCACCCTCGCCCTCAGCTTCGACCACCGCCTGGTCGACGGCGAACTCGGCTCCAAGGTCCTCGCCGACATCGCGTCGATCCTGGAGCAGCCGAAGCGGCTGATCACCTGGGGGTGAGACCCCCGGGGTATGGAGAGAAGGGCGAGACTCTCGGCCTGGGGGAATAGGCTGACAGTGGGCGGCCGCAACGTCGGATTGCGACCGCCCACTCCCTTCAGAGCTGGTTGAGCACGTAGACCGGCGCCCCCTCCTCCGTCCCACCCCGCGAGTGAATGCAGGCGTGCTTGCGCAGCAGACGGAGACACTCGTTGACGCGGTGCACCGTCAGGCCGGTACGCGCGGCGATGGATTCGAGCGGCTCGCGCAGCTCACCCTTCTCGACGAGGACAGGGGCGATCACGACGGCCACCGTCCATACGTCCTCGGTCACCGACAACCGCCGTCGCCAGTCGGCGAGCACGGACTCGGTCGTCGGCAGGGCCGCGGGACCGTCCTGGGGCGTACGGCGTTCGAGGACGAGGGCGTCGAGCCGGTCCGCGATGCGTTCCATCGCGCGGACCATGGCCTGTTGTACGGCCAACGTGGCCTTCTGCGTGGCCAGCATCTCTCGCTGCAACTCGATCGACTCGCGCTGCCCATTTGCGAGCTGCTCGTCCAGCTGAAGGTTGTGCGCCTCAAGCCGGACGATGGCCTCGGCTACCTGCTCCGGCATCGCGTACGTGATCGGCCCGCCCGGTTCGGCCAGCTGCACTTCGGCCTTGTCGAGGGTGTAAGACCCGTCTCGCTGTACGGTCTCGATGACTTCGGCGACCCACTGTTTGAACGGAGCGCAGGCGGGCTTGGTGCAGGCGTTGACGAGAAGGATGAGACCCTGGAGAGAGATGACATTCAGGTCTCGGCGCCACTCTCTACCTGCGGGAATGCTGAGACCATAACCTCCAGTTAGGGTCTCGAGAATCTCTCGATGGTCGTCTGGGACATGGTCGGAGAGGGCCTTCTGCGGGTTGGTGTGCCCCAAGCGGTTGCAGACATCCACTGCCGGGAACCAATGAGCGCCGTCCGGCATGGTCAGCCGTCGTACCCGTGCTCCGGTCGCCGCGTACACGAAGTCGCTGATGTCGATGGCCTCGTGGCGGCCGGTGGGTTTCGCTTGCTTGTTGGGTTCGTTCATGGGAACCACCTCCGCCGCGGAACCTAGGGCGGAGAAAATCGAATATGCCAGTCAAATACTGCGATGTTCATGAATGCGAGGGAAGAACTCGCGTTCTGCTGCGGTGCGTCGTCCTGGTATGGCAAAAGCCCGCCGCATGGGGTGCGGCGGGCCTTTGGTGAGTTGGTGCGGGGGATCAGATCGTCGCGAAGCCGTAGTTGAGGAGCTTCGTGGCGTCGGTGGCGCGCTGGGAGATGGAGGAGGAGGCGAGGACGGTGCCGATGACCGTCTTGCCGTTGCGGGTCGCGGCGAAGACGAGGCAGTACTTGGCCTCGGGGCCGGAGCCGGTCTTGATGCCGATGGCGCCGCTGTAGCTGGAGAGCAGCGTGTTGGTGTTGGTCCAGGCGCCCATGGTGCGGGTGGAACCGGTCTTGGTGATCGTCTTGGCGGTGTACTTCTTCGTCTTGACGACCGTGCGGAACGTGGAGTTCTTCATCGCGCTGCTGGCGATCTTCGTCAGGTCGCGCGGCGTCGAGTAGTTGTTGCCGTTGCCGATGCCGTCGAAGGAGTCGAAGTGGGTGTGGGTCAGCCCCAGGTTCTTCGCGGCGGTGTTCATCTTGGCGATGAAGTTGGCGACGCGCTTGGCGCGGGTGGTGCCCGAGCCGTAGGTGTCCGCGAGCGCGTAGGCGGCGTCGCAGCCGGAGGGCAGCATCAGCCCGTAGAGCAGCTGGCGGACGGTGACCTTGTCGCCGACGATCAGGTGCGCCTGGGAGGCGTTGTTGGCGACGACGTAGTCGCTGTACGCCTTCTGGATCGTGACCTTCTTGTCGAGGTTCAGGTTCGACTGAGCGAGCACGACCTTGGCGGTCATGACCTTCGTGGTCGAACCGGTGGACAGCTTGGTGTCCGCCGCCTTCGTGTAGAGCGTCTTCGCGTTCGCGTTGTTCATCACGAAGCCGCCCTTGGCCACGATCGAGGGCTTGGTGACGGCCTGCGCGGGCGCCGCGGTGAGGGCCCCGGTCGCGAGCATCGCGCCGGACGTGACGGCGACGGCGACGGCCCTGCGGAGGCGGGTGCCCTTAATACCGGTAATCAACTGAAATACCCCGAGTCGAGTCGAGTCGTAATGCCCCTGGCGTGCGGCCGAGTTGGGGGTGCCGAAGCGAGTGGGGCCGCACGTGTGTGACACGTAAGTAGCACAGATGGTTGTGCGGTTGCTGAGGGCGATTTATGTCACGTCCGCATGGTGGACGAGACGGGCCTTGCGTACGTGTTGTATCTATGCTGTGAACATGAGCCTGGCCGTCAAGCAGCCCCCCGCCGCCGACCGTGTGTACTCCCATGTCAAGCAAGGTGTCCTGGACCGCCACTACGAGGGCGGCACCCTCCTCACCGAGGGCGAACTGGCCGAGGCCGTAGGGGTCTCCCGCACCCCGGTCCGCGAGGCGCTGCTCCGTCTGGAGGTCGAGGGCCTGATCAGGCTCTATCCGAAGAAGGGCGCCATGGTGCTGCCCGTCTCCGCCCAGGAGATCGCGGACGTGGTGGAGACCCGGATGCTGGTCGAGGAGCACGCGGTGCGCAAGGCCGTACCCGCGTCGGCGGCGCTGGTGGCGCGGCTGCAGGACCTGCTCGACCGGCAGAAGGCCGAGGCCGCCGCCGGTGACCTGGCCGCCGCGGCCGTCACGGACCGCTGCTTCCACGCCGAGATCGTCCGCGACGGCGGCAACGAGATCCTCTCCCGCCTCTACGACCAGCTGCGCGACCGCCAGCTCCGGATGGGCGTCGCGATCATGCACGCGCACCCCGACCGGATCGCCAAGTCGCTCACCGAGCACGAGGAGATCCTGGCCGCGCTGCGCGCCGGGGACGCCGACGGTGCGGTGGCGCTGGTGCACCGGCACGTCGACTGGTTCGCGCACCTGGCGCGGGGTGAGGTCCGATGAGCCGCAGCGGCACCTCGCTGCCCGGTGATCCCCCCGGCGGCCGCCGGGCCGTCGCGGTCTGGGGCATCGGCGTCTCGGTCTACTTCGTCGCCGTCATCTTCCGTACGTCCCTCGGTGTCGCCGGTCTAGACGCGGCCGACCGCTTCCATGTGGGCGCCTCGGCCCTGTCGACGTTCTCCATCCTCCAGCTGCTGGTCTACGCCGGCATGCAGATACCCGTCGGCCTGCTGGTCGACCGGCTCGGCACGAAGAAGGTGCTGAGCATCGGCGCGGTGCTGTTCACGGCGGGGCAGCTGGGCTTCGCCTTCTCGCCGTCGTACGGCACCGCGCTCGCCTCGCGCGCGCTGCTCGGCTGCGGGGACGCGATGACGTTCATCAGCGTGCTGCGGCTCGGCACCCGCTGGTTCCCGGTGCGGCGCGGGCCGATGGTCGCCCAGCTCGCCGGTCTGGTCGGCATGGCGGGCAACCTCGTCTCCACCCTGGTGCTGGCCCGGCTGCTGCACGGCATCGGCTGGACCCCGGCGTTCGCCGGCAGCGCGCTGGCCGGCGCGGTCGTGCTGGTCCTCGTCCTGGTCTTCCTGAAGGACCACCCCGAGGGGTACGAGCCCGAGCCCTTCCCGCACCAGGGGGCGGCGTACGTACGGAAGCAGATCGCCGCGTCCTGGCGGGAGCCGGGGACCCGGCTCGGGCTGTGGGTGCACTTCACCACCCAGTTCCCGGCGATGGTGTTCCTGCTGCTGTGGGGGCTGCCGTTCCTGGTCCAGGCACAGGGGCTGTCCCGGGCCACGGCCGGCGAACTGCTGACCCTGGTAGTGCTCTCCAACATGGTGATCGGGCTGGTCTACGGCCAGATCGTCGCCCGGCACCACACGGCGCGGCTGCCGATCGCGCTGGGGACGGTCGGGGCGACGGCGACGGTGTGGGCGGTGACCCTCGTGTATCCGGCGCAGCATGCGCCGATGTGGCTGCTGGTGGTGTTGTGCGCGGTGCTGGGGGCGTGCGGGCCGGCGTCGATGATCGGGTTCGACTTCGCGCGGCCCGCGAATCCGCCGGAGCGGCAGGGGACGGCGTCGGGGATCACCAACATGGGTGGATTCGTGGCGTCGATGACGACGTTGTTCCTGGTGGGTGTGTTGCTGGACGCGACCGATGACAACTACTCGGTGGCGTTCTCGTGTGTGTTCGTGCTGCAGGCGCTGGGGGTGAGTCAGATTCTGCGGTTGCGGGGGCGGGCGGTTCGGCGGGAGCGGGAGCGGTTGGTGGCGAGCCGGGTGGAGACGGTGCACGTGCCTGCGTGAGTTTTTCTCCCACCCGCGCACCGCCCGTTTCCAGTCGGCAGAGAGGCTGAGCGACCTGTGGGGGCGGGTCGCCGTCGGCGGCTTGCCGTGCGCGGTCGGGATCTTTGCCGCCCGGTGGCCTTCCGTGTGTGGTCGGGGGTCAGGGGCTCGTCGGTATCAGGGTCAGGTAGGCCAGGCCCAGGACGCCTCGGTAGGTCAGCCAGGCGGAGCGGTGGGTGTCGAGGCGGGTGCGGGTCTCGGGGGCCATGGGGTGAGTGGGGTTGGCCGCCAGCCAGACCTCGGTGTCCGCCTGGTAGGCGGACTCGAACTCCTCCCACTCGTCCGGGTTCGCCGTCTCGGTCCACTCCGGGCGGAAGCCGGCGGACACCGCGAGGTCGGTCAGGGTGGCCAGGTCGTGGTGGTCGGCGACCGTGGCGCCCGGCCACATCCGGGCCAGCTCCGCCTCCGTCGGGGTGCGCTGCCAGAAGCCCTCGCCGAGCAGGACGCGCCCGCCGTCGGCCACCAGCCGCCGCAGCTCCCGCAGGGCCGGCACGAGATCGTCGCCCAGCGCGTGCCGCGCCCCGAGGCACAGCACCACGTCGGCCGGGCCGCGCCGGGTGTCCACGGCGGACTCCCGGACGAACCGCACCCGCTCCGTGAGCCCCCGTGCCTTCGCGTTGCGCCGCCCGCGCCGTAGATCCTCCTCCCGCAGATCCACCCCGAGCCCCTGTGCTCGCGGCAGCGCGTCCAGCAGCCGGAGCATCAACTCGCCCCAGCCGCAGCCGATGTCCAGCACGGTGGACGGACGGGTCGCGGCGAGGCGCCGGACCATCCCGGTCGCGCGGGCCTCGGAGAGGGGACCGTGGAAGGTGAGACGGGTGAGCCGGGGCGGGAGATCGTCATGCGGTGCGGAGGCGACTGTCATGGCGGGCACGGTAGGTCCCGGGGGCCGGCCCGGAACACCGATTTACCGCGCCCCCGCTACTGCGTGACCGCGAAGTTCCGCAGGATCGCCGCCGTCAGCTTCTGGTCGCCCTCCGCCTTCACCCGGTCCGCGACCGCGTCCGGGGTGGTGCGGCCGCAGGCCAGACGGACGTAGGTCTCCCAGTCGAGGGTGAAGATGGCGGCGGGGCCGAGAGCCGGGGTGGTCTCCAGGGTGCCGCGGCCCTGGATGTCGATGCGGATGGTGCGCAGGAACTCGACCGGTCCGTGCACATCGAAGATCACGGCCGAACTGCGCGGCGCGTCGGCGTCGTTGGCGACCACCCTCGGCAGCTCGGTGAGCAGCACGTCCCGGGCGACCTGCGCGCCCGGCGAGTCGAGGTTGCCGGGCCGGGCCAGGGCCGCCCGCAGGTCCTGCTCGTGCACCCACACGTCGAACGCGCGGTTGCGCATCGCCACTTCGAGGGTGATCTCCTTGCCCATCGGCCCGCGCACCAGGTGCCCCGGCTCGCGCGACTCGTTGCGCAGCTGGCGGTTGCGGCGGATGACCGTGTACTCCAGCTCGGAGGTCATCTCGGGCGCCGTGTGGTGGCGGCGGGCGTCGACCTGCATCTCCATGTAGCGCTGGTGCTCGTTGGTGATGTGGAAGAGGTCGCGCGGCAGCGTGTGGATGGGGCGCGGGTCGCCGAGCATCTCGCAGTCCATGCCGATGACATGGGAGACGACATCGCGCACCGACCAGCCCGGGCATGGCGTCCGCCGGTTCCACTCGCCCTCGACAAGGGGCGTCACCAGCTCCGATATCGCTTCGATGGAATGGGTCCAGGCGTCGGCGTAGGGCTGGAGAGTGGGATGCAGACTCACGGAACGGGACCCCTCGGCGGTCGGTACTCGGGCAGGTTGTGGCGGCGCTGCCAGCGGGAGGTGGCTGCTGTCGGCGGGTGTCTTGAGACGCTAAGTTACGCTGCTGTGAGGCACCCCGGCAGTGCTTTCGTGTGACGATCGTAGGCCCGTATGGACGGCTCGAATGCCAGGACGGTGGTAGTGTGCGCGCCTCGCTGCTCCAGATCGATGTAAACGATGACGAATCGGTCGAATCTCGTCGGCGGCGGGTGACCGCACTGGTGCGCGAACAAGCGGGCGCCGACCTCGTCGTCCTGCCGGAGCTGTGGACGACCGGTGCGTTCGCCTACGAGGAGTTCGCCACCGAGGCCGAACCGCTGGAAGGCCCGACGTACGAGGCGATGGCCAAGGCGGCGAGCGACGCGGGCGTCTGGCTGCACGCCGGCTCCATCCCCGAGCGGGACCCTGACGGCCCCCTCTACAACACGGCTCTCGTCTTCTCCCCCTCCGGTGAGCTGGCCGCGGCCTACCGCAAGATCCACCGCTTCGGCTTCGACAAGGGCGAGGCGGTGCTGATGGGCGCCGGGCAGGAACTGGTGACCGTCCGGCTCCCGGAGACCACGCTGGGCGTGGCCACCTGCTACGACCTCCGATTCCCCGAACTCTTCCGCGGACTCGTCGACGCCGGCGCCGAGACGATGGTGCTCTCGGCGGGCTGGCCCGAACGGCGACGCGCGCACTGGACGCTGCTGGCCCAGGCACGGGCGGTCGAGAACCAGGCGTTCGTGCTCGCGTGTGGAACGGCCGGGACACACGCCGGAGTTCCCCAGGCGGGTCACTCGATCGTGGTCGATCCCTGGGGCGAGGTACTCGCCGAGGCGGGCGCCGGCGAGGAGATCCTCACCGTCGACTTCGACCCGGCCAGGGTCGCCGCGACCCGCGAACAGTTCCCGGCCCTCAAGGACCGCCTGCTGGGCCTGGAACCCCCGCACCACCACTAGCCCTCCGCCCGCGTTCCGTCAGTCCTCCTCCCGCTCCTTGTCGGCGAGGTGGATCACGCACACCGCCACCGCGATCAGCAGCGCCGGGTCCGCGTCGTCCCGTACGACGTCGACGCCGTAGGTCTCCCGCACGTGCAGCCAGCGCCGGGAGACCACGGCCAGCAGCTCACCGTCGTACTCGACGGCGAACTCGCGGTCGAGGATCTTGCCGCTGACGTCCAGCTCGGTGCCGTCGACCAGGCGCACGCGGTAGTGGTTGCGCAGCAGGGAGAGCCGCTTGCGCCGGATGGTCGCCAGGGGCTCGCCGTCCCGTTCGAGCACCATGGTGTCGCGCAGGGCGAACATCTTCTGGTGGATGTCGACGAGCACCCGCCCGCGGGTGTCCTTCAGCTCGAACGTGTCGCGCAGCCGCATGGCCTTGCCGTCGACGAGGAACACCTTGGTGCCGTGCTCGTCCTCGATCCAGTAGTCCTCGCCGAAGCCGAGGAGCCGGTCGCGTACCAGGAATCTCATGCCTGTACCCCTTCCCGGGCCACCGGTCCGAAACGCCGGCGGTAGTCCGAGGGGCTGAGTCCGGTCTCGCGACGTAGACGCGCGCGCAGGTTCGCGGAGGTACCGAGCCCGCTGCGCGCCGCCACCACGTCGAGGCGCTCCTCCCCGCGCTCGATCAGCCGGCAGGCCAGCGCCACCCGTTCGCCGGTGAGCCAGGCCAGCGGGGTGATGCCCAGCTGGGCGCGGAACCGGCGGTGCAGGGTGGCGGGGGAGACGGCGGCCCGCGCGGCCAGGTCCGCCACGGTCAGCGGTTCGTCCAGCCGCTCCTGCGCCCAGGCCAGCAGCGGCCCGAGCGACTCGTCCGGCACCTCGGGCACCGGCCGCTCCACGAACTGCCGTTGCCCGCCGTCCCGGTGCGAGGCGAACACCAGCCGCCGGGACACCGTGTTGGCGATCTCGGCGCCGTGGTCCTGCCGCCATATGTGCAGCCCCAGATCGAGCGCGGCCGCGCTGCCGGAGGCGGTGAGCAGGTCGCCGTCGTCCACGAACAGCACGTCCGGCCGGAGCAGGACCCGTGGATGCAGCTCCCGGAAGGCGTCCGCCCAGCGCCAGTGGGTGGTGGCCGGCCGCCCGTCCAGCAGCCCGGCCTCGGCGAGCGCGAAGGTCCCGGTGCAGAAGCTCACCACCCGCACGCCCCGCGCGTGCGCGCGCCGGACGGCGTCGAGGACGTCGGCACCGCGCGGGACGACGTTGTCGGGCCGGCCGGGCACGACGAGCGTGTCCGCCGCGTCCACGGCCTCCAGACCGGGCACCCCGGTCAGCGTGAAGAAGCCGTGGTTCATGCGCACCTCGCGCGTGGGCGCGCACAGCGTCACCTCGTACGGCGGCACGGTCAGCCCCAGCTCGGGCCGCGGCAGCCCGAACAGCTCGGTGGCCACCCCCACCTCGAACGGATTGGTGCCCGCGTCGACGATCACGGCCACCCGATGGGTCGGTTGCGAGGATCCTTGCGCCATATGCGATTTCTAGCACTCACGCCGGCGCCGGGCCACGGCCCAGGATGACCGTCATGAGCAGCGAACCCGTCTCCCTCGCCCACGCCCTCGGCTCCTTCGAGGAGCTGTGGAGCCCCCGTATCGTCACCGCCGTCAACGACTACGACGTCCGCGTCGCCAAGGTCGAGGGCGAGCACCTCTGGCACGTCCACGACCACACCGACGAGTTCTTCCTGGTCCTGGAGGGCGAGCTGCACATCGCCCTGCGGGAGCCGGCCGGCGAGCGCACGGTCGTCCTGCCCAGGGGCTCGGTCTTCACCGTCCCCCGCGGCACCGAGCACAAGCCGACGGCGCCGTCCGCGGCCTCGATCCTCCTCTTCGAGCCGACCGGCACCTCCACGGTCGGCGACCGCCACGACGAGATCCCGGACCACGTGGACGCGACGACGGGCCACGCACTGCGCTGACCAGGGATTCGTCGAGTTGTCCACAGGCGAAATCGCACGGTCGGCGGTGAGTGGCACTCTTGATCCATGAGCGACACATCCCCCGCCCCCACCCGGCGCCGTGCCCGCGTCCGTGCCCCCGAGCTGATCGGCAAGGGCGGCTGGCTGAACACCGGCGACCGCCAGTACAGCCTCGCGGACCTGCGCGGACGCATCGTCGTCCTGGACTTCTGGACCTTCTGCTGCATCAACTGCCTGCACGTCCTGGACGAGCTGCGGGAGCTGGAGGAGCGGCATCGGGACACGGTGGTGATCATCGGGGTGCACTCGCCGAAGTTCGTGCACGAGGCGGAGCACCGGGCGGTGATGGACGCCGTGGAGCGGTACGGGGTGGAGCACCCGGTGCTCGACGACCCGGAGCTCGCCACCTGGAAGCAGTACGCGGTCCGGGCCTGGCCGACGCTGGTGGTGATCGACCCCGAGGGGTACGTCGTCGCCCAGCACGCCGGGGAGGGGCACGCGCACGCGATCGCCCGGCTGGTCGAGGAGCTGGAGGCGGAGCACGAGGCGAAGGGCACCCTGCGGCGCGGCGACGGCCCGTACGTGGCGCCGGAGCCCGAGCCGACCGCCCTGCGCTTCCCCGGCAAGGCGCTGCTGCTGCCCTCCGGGACCTTCCTGGTCAGTGACACCACCCGGCACCAGCTGGTGGAGCTGGCCGAGGACGCCGAGACGGTCCTGCGGCGGATCGGCTCCGGCACCCGCGGTTTCACCGACGGCCCGGCGGCCGAGGCCTCCTTCAGCGAGCCGCAGGGCCTGGCGCTCCTCGACGACGGCTCGGTGGTCGTCGCCGACACCGTCAACCACGCGCTACGGCGCCTCGACCCCGCCACCGGCGAGGTCAGCACGCTCGCCGGCACCGGCCGCCAGTGGTGGCAGGGCTCCCCGACCTCCGGCCCGGCCCGCGGGATCGACCTGTCCTCGCCCTGGGACGTGGCGGTCTTCGGCGGCAAGGTGTGGATCGCCATGGCGGGCGTGCACCAGCTGTGGGCGTACGACCCTGAGGACCGGACGGTCGCCGTCGCCGCCGGCACCACCAACGAGGGGCTGGTCGACGGCCCGGCCGCCGAGGCCTGGTTCGCCCAGCCGTCCGGACTCGCGGCCACCCCGGACCGCCTCTGGCTGGCCGACTCCGAGACGAGCGCCCTGCGCTGGGTCGACCCGGACGGACACGTCCACACCGCCGTCGGCACCGGGCTCTTCGACTTCGGCCACCGCGACGGCGCCGCCGGACAGGCCCTGCTCCAGCACCCGCTGGGCGTCACGGCGCTCCCCGACGGCTCGGTCGCCGTCAGCGACACCTACAACCACGCGCTGCGCCGCTACGACCCCGCGACCGGCGAGGTCACCACGCTGGCCACGGACCTGAGAGAGCCGAGCGACGCGGTGCTGGCCGGTGACGACATCGTGGTCGTCGAGTCGGCCCGGCACCGCCTGACCCGGCTGCGGCTGCCCGAGGAGGCCGTCCGGGTGGAGTCGGTCGCCCACCGTACCCGGCGGGCGGCGACCGAGGTGACCCCCGGCCGCCTCCGCCTGGACGTGGTCTTCCAGGCCCCGGCGGGCCAGAAACTGGACACGAGGTACGGCCCGTCGACGCGCCTGCTCGTGTCCTCGACCCCGCCGGACCTCCTGCTCAAGGGTGAGGGCGCCGACACCGACCTGTCGAGAGACCTGGACCTGAACCCGGCCGTCCCGGAAGGCGTCCTGCACGTCTCGGCGATGGCCGCGAGCTGCGACGACGACGAGGCTGGGGGCACCTCCCGGTCGAAGACTGGGGGAAAGTACCCGGCCTGCCATGTGCACCAGCAGGACTGGGGAGTTCCGGTCCGTGTCACGGAGGGAGGCGCCGACCGACTGCCGCTGGTCCTGGCCGGAATGGATCAAGACGCTTGAGTGAAGCGCCCCGTAAAGGGCGCGGGGCTGTGTCGATTTGCGGCTACCGCCGTCGCGGAACCAGCTTGAACACCGCCACCCCGGCCGCCACCAGCGTCGTCGCCGCCACGACCATCGCCATGCTGTTGATCCAGAGGCCGGTGGCGGCCAGGGTCGCACCGCCCGCGCCCGCCGTGCCCGCGCCAATCACTCTGCCGTACATCGCTTTTCTCCTACGAGGGTCGATACGAGGGTTGAGGGAAACTCACGTCGCCACCCACTTCTCCTCGCTGCGGCGCACCAGCCCCCACAGCGAGGTGAAGTAGACGGCGTGCTGGAAGAGGTCGTAGAGCATCTCGGGGACCATCAGCGCGGCGACCAGGACGGCCTTCGGCCCCGCCCGCCGTACGGAGACGGTCTTCTCGACGACGAAGATCAGCCCGATCGCCGTCCAGAACGGCGAGAGGCCCGGCCAGCCGTACAGCGAGGTGTACGCGGCCATGTAGGTCAGGTAGATCAGGAAGGAGAGCGCGCCGAAGCCCATCAGGAACTGCTGCATGAAGTAGCGGGCGGTGACCCGGGTCCAGCCGTAGTCGCGGAGGTTCTCCAGGGCGCCGCGCTGCCAGCGCAGCCGCTGGTGCCACAGCTTGGGCAGGGACGGCATGACCTCGGTGGTGACCGAGCAGCCCGCCGGGGACATGGCCCGGTAGCCGAGGGTCTTGACCGCCTTGGTCATCTCGTCGTCCTCGGTGAGCGAGGCGAGGCTGTAGTAGCCGGTGCCGCCGCCGAGTTCACCGGCCCGGCGGGCCGCGCGGACCTCGCGCAGCACCCGGGCGCGGAACATCGTGCCGGTGCCGGTGAGGACCTGGGCCTTGCCGCCGGTGCGCTCCAGCTCCCAGGCGTAGCGGTGGAACTCCATGCGCTGCAGCAGGCCGAGGAAGCCGCCGCCGTCCTCGCCGTAGAAGACGCCGCCGACGGCGCCGACCTTGCGGTTGAAGGTGCCGAGCGCGGTCTCGACGAACCAGGGGTTGAGGACGGTGTCGGCGTCCTGCACGAGCAGCAGGTCGCGGTCGTCCATGTGCGGCAGCACCCAGGCGATGGCCTGGTTGAGGGCGCCGGCCTTCTTGTGGGTGTTGTCCTGGGTGTGGAAGACCTGGGCGCCGTGCGCGGTGGCGATGGCCGCGGTGTCGTCGGTGCAGTTGTCGGCGACGACGATGATCAGGTCGGGGCGCCGGGTCTGCTCCCAGAGGCCGTCGATGGCGTCGGCGATACGTTCCTGCTCGTTGTGGGCCGGGATCAGGACGGCGAGACGGTGTCTGTCACCGGGTTCTTCCGGGGCGGCGTGCGCGCGGCGCGCGGCGTGACGGCGCACGGCTCGTACCCCCCGTTCGTGAAAGCCGCGGTGGGCCCGGAAGGCGATATTCCGGACCCGTCAGTGATCGACAGTCTTCACGAAACCCCTACAAGTGCGGTAGTTGAATCCTGTAACGGATTGCTCACGGTTGCCTGTGATGACCCTGTGGGTGACGCTGTGTCCGTTTACGCGCCGTACCCACCGCCGTATCCGACCCGGGGTGATGGTGCCGTTCGTCTACCCCTCCAGGAACGCCACCAGCGCGTTCGCGAGGAGGAACGGGTCGTCGGTGCCGCACAGTTCGCGGGCGCTGTGCATGGAGAGGATGGCGGCGCCGATGTCGACGGTCCGGATGCCGTGGCGGGCCGCGGTGATCGGGCCGATGGTGGTGCCGCAGGGCATCGAGTTGTTGGAGACGAAGGTCTGGAAGGGCACCCCGGCCCGCTCGCAGGCGGCGGCGAAGAGCGCGCGGCCCGAACCGTCCGTGGCGTAGCGGTTGTTGACGTTGACCTTGAGGATCGGGCCGCCGTTGACGCGCGGGTGGTGCGTCGGGTCGTGCCGCTCGGCGTAGTTGGGGTGGACGGCGTGACCGGTGTCGGAGGAGAGACAGACGGTGCCCGCGAAGGCTCTCGCCCGGTCCTCGTACGACCCGCCGCGCGCCAGTACCGAACGCTCGAGGACGGTGCCGAGCAGCGGCCCGTCCGCGCCGGTGTCCGACTGGGAGCCGGTCTCCTCGTGGTCGAACGCGGCGAGCACCGGGATGTACGCCGGCTCCGCGCCGCCCGCCGCCACGGCCGCGAGGGCCGCCGTACCGGCGTGCACGGAGAGGAGGTTGTCCATCCGGGGCCCGGCCAGCAGCTCCTGGTCGCGGCCCAGGTAGGCCGGCGGTTCGACGGCGTAGGTCATCAGGTCCCAGCCGGTGACCGAGCCGGCCGGCAGGCCCGCCTCCTGTTCCAGGAAGGCGATGAGGTCGCCGTCGCGGACGTCGTCGCCGAGGCCCCAGATCGGCTGCAGATGGCGCTGCTTGTCGAGCTTGAGGCCGTCGCTGCTGACCGAACGGTCCAGGTGGATGGCGAGCTGGGGGACGCGCAGCAGCGGCCGGTGCACGTCGACCAGGCGGGTGGAGCCGTCCCGCAGGCTGAGCCGGCCGGCCAGGCCCAGGTCCCGGTCGAGCCAGGAGTTCATGAGCGGTCCGCCGTAGATCTCCACGGCGACCTGGCGGAAGCCGTGCCCGCCGGTGTCCGGACGGGGCTTGACCCGCAGGTTCGGGGAGTCGGTGTGCGCGCCGACGATCCGGAACGGCGTGTGGGGGGCGGCGCCCTCCGGGACGTACCAGGCGATGATCGCGCCGCCGCGCAGCACGTACCGGCCGCCCGTCGTCCCGTCCCAGGCGTCCGTCTCGGCGACCTGCCGGAACCCGGCCTTCTCCAGCCGCTCGGCGCTGTTGGCGACGGCGTGGTACGGCGTCGGGCTCGCCGCGAGGAAGGTCATCAGGTCGTCGGTGTGGCCGCGGTCGAAGCGGGGGGATTCGCTCATGTTGTTCACCTTAACGACGTACGGAGGCCCGCTCCCCCCAGCGGGGAGCGGGCCTCCACGGACACTCGGTCGACACTCGGTCGATCGGAACGATCAGAAAGCGGCCTCGTCCAGCTCCATCAGGTCGAGGTCGACATCGGCCGCGACCTTGCGGGCCAGGGTGACGCCCGGCAGCACGTTGGCCGCGAAGAACTTCGCCGCCGCGATCTTGCCGGTGTAGAAGGGTTTGTCCTTGTTCGACGCCGTCTCCAGCTTCTCGGCGGCGATCGCGGCGCCCTTGAGCAGCAGGTAGCCGACGATCACGTCGCCGGAGGCGAGCAGCAGGCGGCTGGTGTTGAGGCCGACCTTGTAGATGTTCTTGACGTCCTGCTCGGTGGCCGCGAGGTCGGTCAGCATCAGGCCGACGATCGCCTCCAGCTCGACGGCCGCCTTCGCCAGGTGCTCGCGGGCGCCCGCCAGGTCCTCGCCGCCGGTGCCGAGCGCGAGGAACTTCTTGATGTCCTCGGCGAGGGAGTTGAGGGCCGCGCCCTGGTTGCGGACGATCTTCCGGAAGAAGAAGTCCTGGCCCTGGATCGCGGTGGTGCCCTCGTACAGGGTGTCGATCTTGGCGTCGCGGATGTACTGCTCGATCGGGTACTCCTGCAGGAAGCCGGAGCCGCCGAAGGTCTGCAGCGACTGGGCGAGCTGCTCGTAGCCCTTCTCGGAGCCGTAGCCCTTGACGATGGGCAGGAGCAGGTCGTTCAGCGCGTGCTCGGCGGAGGCGTCCTCGCCGGTCGCCTCCTTGACCGCGATCGCGTCCTGGACGGAGGCGGTGTAGAGGACGAGGGCGCGCATGCCCTCGGCGTACGCCTTCTGCGTGATCAGCGAGCGGCGCACGTCGGGGTGGTGGGTGATGGTGACCTTGGGCGCGGTCTTGTCGCCGAAGGCCGCGAGGTCGGAACCCTGGACGCGCTCCTTGGCGTACTCGAGGGCGTTGAGGTAGCCGGTCGAGAGCGTGGAGATGGCCTTCGTGCCGACCATCATCCGGGCGAACTCGATGATCCGGAACATCTGGCGGATGCCCTCGTGCTTGTCGCCGATCAGCCAGCCCTTGGCCGGGTGGCGGTCGCCGAAGGTCATCTCGCAGGTGTTGGAGGCCTTCAGGCCCATCTTGTGCTCGACGTTGGTGGCGTAGACGCCGTTGCGCTCGCCCAGCTCGCCGGTCTCGAAGTCGAAGAGGTACTTGGGGACCAGGAAGAGGGAGAGGCCCTTGGTGCCGGGACCGGCGCCCTCGGGACGCGCCAGCACGTAGTGGAGGATGTTCTCCTCCATGTCGTGCTCACCGGAGGTGATGAAGCGCTTCACGCCCTCGATGTGCCAGGAGCCGTCCTCCTGCCGGACCGCCTTGGTGCGGCCGGCGCCGACGTCCGAACCCGCGTCGGGCTCGGTGAGCACCATGGTCGAACCCCAGGTGCGGTCCACGGCGAGCTGCGCCCACTTCTTCTGCTCCTCGGTGCCCTCGTCGAAGAGGATCCGGGCGAACGCCGGGCCGGAGGAGTACATCCACACGGCCGGGTTGGCGCCGAGCACCAGCTCCGCGTACGCCCAGATGAGCGACGGCGGGGCGGTGGTGCCGCCGATCTCCTCGGGCAGGCCGAGGCGCCAGTACTCGGAGTCCATGAAGGCCTTGTAGCTCTTCTTGAAGGACGCCGGGACCGGCGCGGTGTTGGTCTCCGGGTCGAAGACCGGCGGGTTGCGGTCGGCGTCGGCGAAGGACTCCGCGAGCTCGTTCTCGGCGAGCCGGGTCAGCTCCTCCAGGACGCTCTTCGCGGTGTCGGTGTCCATCTCGCCGAACGGGCCGGTGCCGTACAGCTTGTCGCGACCGAGTACTTCGAACAGGTTGAATTCGATGTCGCGGAGGTTGGACTTGTAGTGCCCCATGGTGACGGCTCCGTATCCGGATCGGCGAGGCACTGAATCCTCGCGCAAGCGTTCACATACCAACGAGTAGCTCCGATGATGCTACCCGTCGGTAATAAGATGCAACCCCGATCGGCTGAAGTGTGAGAAGGGTCTACCTTCTCGCAGCGGCCGCGTGTCTCGGTAGGCTTGCGCCCATGTATGGATACGGCCAGCCCATGGACGGTGGCGCTGCTCAGCAGCAGTACGCCTCGCCGCAGCAGCCCATGGGCGGCGGCCTCGGCGGATACGGCCAGCAGCCCCCGCTCTACCCCGAGCCGTCCCCGCCGTCGCTGGCGGACGCGGTGCGCGCGTTCACCACGGGGCAGGTGACCGCCGAGGACTTCCAGCAGGTCTTCGCCACGTCGAAGGTCTACTGCCCGCGCGGTGACAACCCCGGCTTCCTCGCGCTGCACAACACCCAGCAGCCGGTGATCCCGATGTTCACCTCGCTGAAGGAACTGCGCCGGTACGCGGGCAAGGAGTCCAAGTACTTCGTGATCACGGGCTCGGAGGTCATCGACCTGCTCCCGACCGGGTACGGCTTCGTCCTGGACATGGAGGGCGAGCACCGGATGGTCTTCGACGCGAAGGCCGTCGAGCAGATGGTCGACTTCGCGATGCGCCGGATGTACGGCTAGGTCGTGCACGGCTGGACGGCATGTATCGCCGGAGGCCGCCGTCCCCCCTCCCCCCGGGGGAAACCCGCTCCCGGATTGTCACAGCCAATGCCATAAGGTGCCCCTCAGGCAGCCGCGCCCCGCGCGCCACCGCTCTTCCGCGGTCGCGTCCGGGTGCCGCGCGGCGCTCTCATCCACCCGGCGACCCCGGGTTCTCAGTGGGGGTTCATCACTGTGCGCATGCGCAGCACTTCGGTCGCGACGGCGCTCGCGGTCCTCTTCAGTTCGGCGGCGCTGAGCGTCGTGGCGGCGGGGACCGCCTCGGCGGCCGCCACCACCGTCACCAACGTCGGCGGCCTCGTCGTGGACGGCCCGCTCCAGCGGGTGTTCGTCGGCGACGCCGCGAACGGCCGGATCCTCGCCTCCGACTACAACGGCACCCTGGTCGACTCGAACACCGGTCTGGGCAGCGTCAGCGACCTGGCCCTGTCGGACGACGGCAGCACCCTGTACGCGGCCCTGCCCGACACCCACCAGATCCTCGCGCTGGACCCGGCGACGCTGGACGTGAAGGCGACCTACGCCATCCCGACAAACACCGGCCCCCGCCACCTGGGCTTCGCGGGCGGCAAGGCGTGGTTCTCGTACGGCGACCAGTGGGACGGCGACATCGGCTCCGTCGACCCGTCGGTGGACCCGGCGAGCGGGACCGACCCGGTGGCGATGGAGCAGTTCCCCACCGAGGGCACCTCGGTCGGCATCTGGAACCCGGGGCTGCTGGACACCGACCCGACCCGGCCGGGCCTGCTGGCCATCGCCGACACCGGCAGCTCCAGCGACTCCATGGCGGTACTCGACGTCTCGGACGGCACCGCCAAGCTCACCGCCTGGTACTTCAGCGACTACACCCTGAACAGCGGGATCGGGGACATCGACCTCGTGCCCGGTGCCGACCAGGTGCTGGTCAACGGCACGGACCGGGACGCGTGGGCCGACGGCAGGTTCAGCAAGGCCGGCTCCTACCCCGGAGCCTGGGGTGCCGACGTCGCGGCGGACGGCCTGGTCGCCCAGGTGGGCGACGGCAAGGTCGCGGTCTACCGGCCCGACGCCACCAAGCCGCTGCGCACCTACAGCGTCGGCTCCGGGTACGCCGCCACCGTGCGCTGGGCACCGGACTCCTCGCGGATCTTCGCGCTGGTGCCGGGCAGCGGCGGCTACACGCTCAAGGCGCTCACCCAGCCGACGCTCAACGTCCCGACGCTCACGGTGAACGCCCCGAGTTCGGCGCCCCGCGCCAAGAAGCTCACCGTCACGGGCAAGCTCTCGGCGACGGTCGCGCTGCCCGCCGGGGCCAAGCTCTCCGTCACCCGTACCGACGTCGAGAGCCCGAACGGCAAGGCGCTCGCCGCGGTCACGGTCAAGGCGGACGGCACGTACTCCTTCACCGACACCCCGCCGGCCGGCGGCACGGTCACCTACAAGGTCGCCTACGCGGGCGACGCCGGGCACACCGCGGCCACCGCCTCCGACAAGGTCGCAGTGTCCCGGGCGGCGACGAGCCTGAGCCTGAACAACAACGGCAAGCTGTACAACTACGGCGCCGACGTCAAGTTCACCGCGCACCTGGGGACGACGTACAAGAACCGCTCGGTCAAGATCTACTCGGACCCCTTCGGGGCCGACAAGCCGAAGAAGCTGATCAAGACCGGCCGGGTGGACTCCCACGGGAACATCGCCGCCTGGGTGGACATGACCCGCGACACGGCCGTCACCGCGGTCTTCGACGGGGACGCCCGTTACACGGCGAAGACCGTGAAGGCCACGGCGTACGCGCGGGTCAAGGTCTCCACCGCGGTCTCCAAGCACTACCGGACCGCGAAGATCGGCTCGACGTCGTACTACTGGTTCCACAAGAACACCGACCCGGTGCTCACCACGGCCATGACCTACTACAAGGGCCGCGAGTTCCGCTTCGACCTGCAGGTCTACTACCAGGGCTCGTGGTACACGACGGACTCCGAGTACTTCGCGCTCGGCACGAACGGCAAGACGGCCGTCCGGCTCGGGGCGCCGGGTGAGTCCGGTATCCGGGCGCGGGTGCGGTCGGTGTACGTCAACGGCTCGTCCGGCGACACCGTGAACTCCACGACGTACGGCGCCTGGAAGTACCTGTACTTCAGCAACTGATCCACCGTTCGGAGACGACCGGGGCCCGGAGGGAATGTCCTCCGGGCTTTCTCCGTTAGGGGTGGCAGAAAGTTCAACGCTCAACTAAAGTGGGCGCACAAGGAGGAGCCAACATGCCTGCAGTGACCGTCGAGAACCCGCTGACCCTGCCCCGAGTGGCCGCACCGGCCGACGCCGTGGCCCGTCCCGTGCTCGCCGTCACGACCGCGCCGAGCGGTTTCGAGGGCGAGGGCTTCCCGGTGCGCCGGGCCTTCGCGGGGATCAACTACCGCCATCTCGACCCGTTCATCATGATGGACCAGATGGGTGAGGTGGAGTACGCGCCGGGCGAGCCCAAGGGCACCCCCTGGCACCCGCACCGTGGCTTCGAGACCGTCACCTACATCATCGACGGCATCTTCGACCACCAGGACAGCCAGGGCGGCGGCGGCACCATCACCAACGGCGACACCCAGTGGATGACGGCCGGTTCCGGTCTCCTCCACATCGAGGCCCCGCCGGAGTCCCTGGTCATGTCCGGCGGTCTCTTCCACGGCCTCCAGCTGTGGGTGAACCTCCCGGCCAAGGACAAGATGATGGCGCCGAGGTACCAGGACATCCGCGGCGGCCAGGTGCAGCTGCTGACGTCCCCGGACGGCGGCGCGCTGCTCCGCGTCATCGCGGGCGAGCTGGACGGCCACGCCGGTCCCGGCATCACCCACACCCCGATCACGATGATCCACGCGACCCTCGCCCCCGGCGCCGAGGTCACCCTGCCCTGGCGCGAGGACTTCAACGGCCTCGCCTACGTGCTGGCCGGCAAGGGCTCGGTGGGCACCGAGCGCCGGCCGGTCCACCTGGGCCAGACGGCGGTCTTCGGCGCGGGCTCCTCGCTGACGGTCCGCGCGGACGAGAAGCAGGACGCGAACACGCCGGACATGGAGGTCGTGCTGCTGGGCGGACAGCCGATCCGTGAGCCGATGGCGCACTACGGCCCGTTCGTGATGAACACCAAGGACGAGCTCCAGCAGGCCTTCGAGGACTTCCAGAAGGGCCGCCTGGGCACGATCCCCGCCGTGCACGGCATGACGGAGAGCGGCCCGCAGGCATAACCCCGACGAACCCCACACGAGCCGAGGCCTGCCGTAACCACTACGCCAGGCCTCGCCCCATTCCCCCACAACCTCCCGGCGCCCCTGAGCACCCTCCGCCTGCCGGCCGCACTTCTCGATCGCCCGAGGCGCTGGCCGGTGCTCGCGTTCCTCGGTCGCCCGAGTCGCCGTCGGCCGTCGGTCTCGCTTCTTGGTCGACCGAGTCGGGTGGTGGGTGGAGGGGGTGGGGGTGGGGGGTTGGTTCACTCGGTAGGGGGTGTAGGGCAGGGCGGGGGGAGGGGGGGTGTGGTCCGCTGGACGTGTGTCTCTGTTGCCCGAGCCTGTGCGTCGGTTCGCTGCCTGGTGTGCGGTGATTCTGCTGGCGGCCGCGGTGGGGTACGTCGGGATCCGGTTGTGCGTGGAGTTCCGGACGGCTGTCACGTCGGTGCTGCTGGCGCTGCTCGGGACCGCCCTGCTCGGGCCCCTGTACCGGCGCCTCGTGCGGGTCGGTGTGCAGCGGTCGCTCGCCGCCGCGCTCACGTGCGTCGCGGTGGTGGCCGTCGTCGGCGGTGCCGTCTACATCGTCGTCGCCGCGCTCATCGACACCGGCGACGAGATCGTCGCCTCCCTCAAGCACGCCGCGAAGTCGCTCGCCGCCCACTTCGGGGCGGCCGGCACCTCGGTCGGCGACCTGGCCGGGAGCGCGAGGGAGCTGCTCGCCAAGTTCGGCGGGACCGCGGCCTCCAACGTCATCAGCGGGGTGAGCGTGGCCGGTGAGTTCCTCGCCATCGCGGTGCTCGCGCTGCTGCTCGTCTTCTTCTTCCTGCGGGACTCCGACCGGGTCGTCGGCACCATCAGGGCGCTGGCCCCCGGCGCCAGCGCCGACATGGTCGAGGCCATGGCCCGCCGTGCCTTCGAGGGCATCGAGGGGTTCATGCGCGGCACCACCCTCATCGCCCTCATCGACGCCACCTGCATCGCCGTCGGCCTGCTGATCCTCCGGGTACCGGGGGCGGTCGGGCTCGCCGCGCTCGTCTTCGTCGGCGCCTACATCCCCTACCTCGGCGCCTTCATCTCCGGAGCCGTCGCCGTGCTGGTCGCCCTCGCCGACCGCGGCTTCGTCATCGCCCTGTGGGCGCTCGGCGTGGTGCTCGCCGTGCAGGTACTGGAGGGACACGTGCTGCAGCCCATGATCCAGAGCCGGACCGTGCAGATGCACCCGGCGGTGGTGATGCTGACCATCACGGCCGGCGCCTCGGTCGCGGGGATCCTGGGCATGCTCCTGGCCGTACCGCTCACCGCGGCCGCCTTCGGGGTCGTACACGAGCTGCGGACCCGGTACGCGACCGGTTAAGGCGCGTCGGCCTCGGCCTCGTACAGCTCGAACCAGATGCTCTTGCCCTGGCCGCGCGGGTCGACGCCCCAGGCGTCCGCCAGGAGCTCGATGAGGACCAGGCCGCGGCCGGAGGAGGCCAGCTCGCCGGGGCGGCGCTTGTGCGGCAGGTCGTCGCCGGCGTCGGTGACCTCGACGCGGAGCCGGCGCCGGGCCGCCCGGCCGGAGACCTCGGCGAGCAGCAGGGCGTCCGTGTCGGTGTGGACCAGGACGTTCGTGAGCATCTCGGAGACCAGCAGCACCGCCGAGTCGACCTGGTCGGGCGAGCCCCAGTCGTGCAGCAGCTCGCGCAGGTGCTGACGGGCCTCGGCGACCCGCTCGGGCTCGTCCTGGGCCACCGAGAGCAGGGTGCGGCGCACCCGGGGCCGTACGGCGAGCGGCTCGCCGCCCCGGCCGGTGCCCGGCCGGGAGAGCAGCAGGACCGCTATGTCGTCCTCGCGGCGGTCGGCCAGCGGCCCGGTGGTGTGGTGGGAGAAGGGCCCGTGCACGGCCTGGACCAGCGCGTCGGCCAGCTTCTCCAGATCGCCGTCGTGCTCCTCCATGATCGCCCGGACCCGCTGCCAGCCGCTCTCGATGTCATGGCCGCCGGTCTCGATCAGACCGTCGGTGCAGAGCATCATCGTCTCGCCGGGTTCCAGGGCGAACCGCGTCGTCGGGTAGTCGGCGTCGGGGTCGATGCCGAGCGGCAGCCCGCCCGCCGTCGGCCGCCGCAGCACCGTGCCGTCGGCCATCCGGATCGCCGGGTCCAGATGTCCCGCGCGGGCGATCTCCAGGACCCCGGTCACCGGATCCACCTCGACGTACAGGCAGGTCGCGAAGCGCAGGTCGGCGCCCTCTTCGTCGTAGGCGATGTCATAGGTGATGCCGTGCAGGAAGCGGGAGGCCCGGGAGAGGACCGCGTCCGGGCGGTGGCCCTCGGAGGCGTAGGCGCGCAGCGCGATCCGGAGCTGGCCCATCAGGCCCGCCGCGCGGACGTCATGCCCCTGGACGTCGCCGATGACGAGGGCGTAGCGGCCGGAGGGCAGCGGGATCATGTCGTACCAGTCGCCGCCCACCTGGAGGCCGCCGCCGGTCGGTATGTAGCGGGCGGCCGCGTCCATGCCGGGGATCTCCGGGCCCAGCGTGGGCAGCATGGAGCGCTGCAGGCCGTCGGTCAGCTCCCGCTCCGAGTCGGCGATCCCGGCCCGGGACAGGGCCTGCGCCAGCATCCGGGCCACCGTGGTGAGCACGGACCGCTCGTCGGGGGTGAACGACACCGGGTAGGTGAAGCCCGCCATCCAGGCGCCCATGGTCCGCCCGGCCACGGTCAGCGGCAGAAAGGCCCAGGACCGGCGGCCGAACCGCTCGGCCAGCGGCCAGGTCACCGGATAGCGGGACTGGTACTGCTCGGGGGAGGAGAGATAGACGGCCTGACCGGTCCGCACCACCTCCGCCGCCGGGTAGTCCGTCTCCAGCGGCATGCTGGTGAAGGGGCTGTCCTCGTCGATCTGCTGCCCGTGGTGGCCGAGTATCTGCAGCCGGTCGCCCTTGGCGCCGTAGAGGACCAGCCCGTCCGGGGAGAACCCGGGCATCGACAGACCGGCCGCGACCCGCAGCACCTCCTCCGTGGACCGTGCCTCCGCCAGCGCCCGGCCCGCGTCCAGCAGGAACGCCTCCCGGGAGCGCCGCCAGTCACCGGTGACCGGATGCCGGGCGGCGGTGCCGGGGGACGGCTCCGAGACCTCCTGGATGGTGCCCGTCACCCGGTACACGCGCTCCTCGGAGTCGTACACCGGTCGGAAACGGCTGCGCACGGTACGGATCAGCCGGCCCCGCTCGTCCATGACCCGCAGCCGTACCTCGCCGAGCGTGCCCTCGATGGCGGCCAGCCGGGTGATGCTGGTGTTCTCGTTCCAGTCGACCGGGTGGAAACGGGACCTGACCAGGGCCTCCGAGAGGATGGACGGCTCGGCCGGCAGCCCGATGAGCCGGGCCGCCTCCGCGTCCGCGGTGACCAGCCCGGTGGCGGTGTCCCAGTGCCACAGCCCGGTCGCGAGGGCGGCGAGGACGTCCTCCACGGCGGGCAGGGGCTCGCCAGTTCGCATTGCCCCACTTTAAGAAGAGCGGATCGGAAAATGCTACCGATCACCGACCTGGTAATGGGGAGAGTCGGCCTTGGGGGGCCCGGTACGCTGGGTGGTGTTTCACGTGAAACTTCAGGCTGGTAACACACCCCGATCCGCGAAGGCTGGATGAACCACGATGCATCGGTACAGGTCCCACACCTGCGGCGAGCTCCGCTCCTCTGACGTCGGCACCGACGTCCGGCTGAGTGGCTGGCTGCACAATCGGCGCGACCTGGGCGGCATCCTCTTCATCGATCTGCGCGATCACTACGGCATCACCCAGTTGGTGGCGCGTCCGGGTACGCCTGCCTACGAGGCCCTGGACAAGGTCAGCAAGGAGTCGACCGTACGGATCGACGGCAAGGTCGTCTCCCGCGGCACCGAGAACATCAACGCCGACCTGCCCACCGGCGAGGTCGAGGTCGAGGTGAGCGAGGTCGAGCTGCTCGGCGCGGCCGCCCCGCTGCCGTTCACGATCAACACCGAGGACGGGGTCAACGAGGAGCGGCGCCTGGAGTACCGCTTCCTGGACCTGCGCCGCGAGCGCATGCACCGCAACATCCTGCTGCGTACGGCCGTGATCTCGGCCATCCGCCACAAGATGACGGCGCTGGGCTTCAACGAGATGGCGACCCCGATCCTGTCGGCGACCTCCCCCGAGGGCGCCCGTGACTTCGTGGTGCCCTCCCGGCTGAACCCGGGCAAGTTCTACGCCCTGCCGCAGGCCCCGCAGCAGTTCAAGCAGCTGCTGATGATCTCCGGCTTCGACCGCTACTTCCAGATCGCGCCCTGCTTCCGCGACGAGGACGCCCGCGCCGACCGCTCGCCCGGCGAGTTCTACCAGCTCGACGTCGAGATGAGCTTCGTCGAGCAGGAGGACGTCTTCCGCCCCATCGAGCAGCTGATGACCGAGCTGTTCGAGGAGTTCGGCGGCGGCCGCCACGTCACCTCGCCGTTCCCGCGGATCCCGTTCCGCGAGGCGATGCTGAAGTACGGCTCCGACAAGCCGGACCTCCGCGCCCAGCTGGAGCTCGTCGACATCACCGACATCTTCGAGGGCTCGGAGTTCAAGGCCTTCGCCGGCAAGCACGTGCGCGCGCTCCCGGTGCCGGACGTCTCCGCGCAGCCCCGCAAGTTCTTCGACCAGCTCGGCGACTTCGCGGTCTCGCAGGGCGCCAAGGGCCTGGCCTGGGTCCGCGTCGCCGAGGACGGCTCGCTGTCCGGCCCGATCGCCAAGTTCCTCACCGAGGACAACGTCGCCGAGCTCACCAAGCGGCTCCAGCTGGCCGCCGGCCACGCCGTGTTCTTCGGCGCCGGCGAGTTCGACGAGGTCTCGAAGATCATGGGCGCGGTGCGGGTCGAGGCCGCCAAGCGTGCCGGGCACTTCGAGGAGAACGTCTTCCGGTTCTGCTGGATCGTCGACTTCCCGATGTACGAGAAGGACGAGGACACCGGCGCGATCGACTTCTCGCACAACCCGTTCTCCATGCCGCAGGGCGGTCTGGAGGCCCTGGAGACCCAGGACCCGCTGGACATCCTCGGCTGGCAGTACGACATCGTCTGCAACGGCGTCGAGCTGTCCTCCGGCGCCATCCGGAACCACGAGCCCGAGATCATGCTCAAGGCCTTCGAGATCGCCGGCTACGACCGGGAGACCGTCGAGGACAAGTTCGCCGGCATGCTCCGCGCGTTCCGCTTCGGCGCCCCGCCGCACGGCGGTATCGCCCCCGGCGTGGACCGCATCGTGATGCTCCTCGCCGACGAGCCGAACATCCGCGAGACCATCGCCTTCCCGCTCAACGGCAACGCCCAGGACCTGATGATGGGCGCGCCGACCGAGCTGGAGGAGACCCGGCTGCGCGAGCTGCACCTTTCCATCCGGAAGCCGCAGCCGAAGTAAACCGAGACATGGACGAGGGCCGGAAATCGCCGTAGATTTCCGGCCCTCTTCTTTTTATGCCCGCCCGTGTCTTCAGATTTCTTGGTCCGCCACAGGTCATTCCCATGGCCCGGACAGTGTTCTTACCTAGCGTCCCGATCATGACGGGAACACAGAAGCCGGCACACAAACGGGATCTCACGCGGCGCAAGGTCGTCGTGGCGGGCGGCGCGGCCGTGGCCGTCGCGGGCGTCGGCGGCACCCTCGCCGCCAACGCCTTCGCGGACGGGACGACGACCGCCACCGCGTCGAGCAGCGCGGCGGAGACCTGCTACAAGCTGACCTCGGAGACCACCGAGGGCCCCTACTACATCGACGCGGACAAGCTCCGCCAGGACATCACCGAGGACAAGGAGGGCATCCCGCTCACCCTGAGCCTGCGGGTGATCGACTCCGAGACCTGCCGCCCGGTGCGCAACGCGGCGGTGGACATCTGGCACTGCGACGCCCTCGGCATCTACTCGGGCTACGAGAGCCTCTCCACGGGCAGCGGCTCCGCCCCCTCGGACGCCCCCTCCGGCACCCCCACGGGTGAGCCCCCGTCCGGCGCGCCCTCCGGCGGCACCGGCGGTGGCGGCCAGCACGAGGACCCCACCAGCGACACCCGCTACCTGCGCGGCACCTGGAAGACCGACAAGCACGGCCGGGTGACCTTCAAGACCATCTTCCCGGGCTGGTACCAGGGCCGCTGCGTGCACATCCACGTCAAGGTGCACGTCGACGGCGAGTGGACCGACGCCGGTTACGAGGGCGGGCACACCTGCCACACCGGCCAGTTCTTCTTCGACGAGAAGTCGGTCATCGCCTCGGCCGCCGTCGAGCCGTACTCCACCAGCACCACCACCCGCACCACGCTCACCGAGGACACCATCTACGACCAGTCCGGCACCCAGGGCGGTCTCCTCAAGCTGGAGTACCACAAGAAGGACATCGCGAAGGGCGTCCGCGGGTCCATCACGGTCGGCGTCGAGCCCGACGCGACGCACGACGGCACGGACGACGCGGTCCAGCCGGGCGCCTCGGCCTCGGCCACGTCCAGCTGACACACACGTCCAGCTGACACACCGTGCTCCCGGAAAAGGCGTCGTACTCGGTTACGGCGCCTTTTCCGCTGCTTTTCCGAGACTTGTCCGACGGGCCGGGCGGTGGTTTCCGGCCTTAATTCCCCGCGCTGGAAAAAGAGCGCCTCTTTCTCAGCTCGCTCCCAGCTTTCCTGCCTAACTTCCAGCCGCATGACAGACAACGGAAAGCTCAGTCAGAGGAATCCGGACGACCCGACCCGGCGCAAGGTCGTCGTCGTGGGCGCGAGCACGGCCGCGGCGGTGGGTCTGGGCGGGGCGTTCGCCGTGAACGCCGTCGCCGGCGAGAGAAAAGGCCCGGGGCACGGGCGCCGGCCGGAACCGCCGGCGGACTGCTACCAGCTGACCTCGGAGACCACCGAGGGCCCCTACTACATCGACGCGGACAAGATCCGCCAGGACATCACCGAGGACCGGACGGGCATCCCGCTGACCCTCGCCCTGCGGGTGATCGACACCGAGACCTGCCGCCCGGTGCGCAACGCGGCGGTGGACATCTGGCACTGCGACGCCATCGGCTACTACTCGGGCTACGAGGCGTCCAGCGGTGGCGGCGGCGGTGGCGGCCCCGCGCCGACCGACTCCCCGACCGGTACGCCCACGGACACCCCGACCGGACCCCCGCCCGGCGGTGGCGGCGGCCACCAGGACCCCACCGACGACAAGCGCTACCTGCGCGGCACCTGGCGCACCGACCGGCACGGCCATGTCACCTTCAAGACGGTCTTCCCGGGCTGGTACCGGGGCCGCTGCGTGCACGTCCACGTCAAGGTGCACGTCGACGGCGAGTGGACCGACGCCGGGTACGAGGGCGGGCACACCTGCCACACCGGCCAGTTCTTCTTCGACGAGGACTCGGTCATCGCCACGACCACCCTCGACCCCTACGTCACCAACACCACCGAGCGCACCACGCTCACCGAGGACACCATCTACGACCAGTCCGGCACCCAGGGCGGCCTGCTGAAGCTCCGCTACCGCAAGGACGACATCGCCAAGGGCGTCCTGGGCTCGATCACCATGACCGTCGACTCCGACGCCACCAACGACGGCGAGGACGGCGGCGGCCCGGCCCCGTCCACCTCGGCCTCACCGTCCGCCTCGGCGAGCTGATCCCAGGGGATGGCCGGTACGACAGATGTCGTACCGGCCGCCCCCGAGCAGTGGGGCGTGGACGCGCCGGTCAGGTGTCGTACCGGCCGTCCCAGGGCTCGCTGAAGCCCAGGTGGTCCGGGTAGAGCTCGGCCCACGGGCCGTCGTCGTCCTCCTTCGCGACCAGGCCGAAGAAGACGCCGTCCACGGTGAGCTGGAACGGGCGGATCGCTATGTCCGTGTACGTCCGCCGGGGCAGGCTGCGCAGCATCGTCGCGAGGCGCGCCCGCGCCCGGGACAGCACCGAGTCGGCACCGTCCGGGTCGAGTTGCTGCTCGGCCCAGCTGCCCGCGCACCAGATCTGCGAGTCGCGGTAGTGGCCCTCGGCGTCGAAGAGATGGAGCACCGCGTAGAGCCGTTTCTGCTCCTCCCAGCCCTCGTCGAGCCGGAACCCCTCGGGGAACGCGTAGGTGACCGACGCCAGGAACTGGCCGCCGGTGTAGTGACCGATGGCCTCGGTACGGCCGTGGGGCTCGTAGGCGATCGGGATGAGCTCAGGGGGTGCCATGGCGAAACCATACGGATGTGTCGTGGGCATGCAGGGACGCGGGTGGTGCCCTGCCGAAATGTTCACCTGATTATGCCGAAGCTGCCACGCCCTTTGCTCAGCGGGGCATCTGTCACGCGCAGTTGAGGAATGCGAACAACTGGCCGACTCGCCGCTCGGTCGGGTGGCTTCCAGGTGCTTTGCGGTTGTGTGTGCGGTTCTCGTACTACGGTCCGGTGCCATGAAGCTGGTGGTGCAGGTGAAGCTGTTGCCGACGTCCGTGCAGGCGTCGGCGCTGGAGGCGACGCTGCGCGCCTGCAACCGGGCTGCCACCTACGCCTCGCGGATCGCCGTCGCCAGGAATCTGAGGGACCGCAATGGCTTGCAGAGGGAGGTGTATTGGGAGCTGAAGGCCGGGTTCGGGTTGTCGGCGCAGCCTGCGGTGCGGGTGGTGAAGAAGGTGGTCGACGCCTACGCGGCCGTGCGGGGCCGGTCTCGGAGGGTTCGCGGTGGTGGCGGTTCCGCGGTCGTTTTCCGTCCGGATGCTGCGCAGCCGTTCGACGATCGTTGTCTGTCGTGGCGGTACGACGCGCGCACGGTGTCGATCTGGACGGTGGAGGGGCGGCTGAAGGGGCTCCGTTTCGCCTGCTCGCCGGAGCAGCTCAAGACGCTTGTGCAGTACCGCAAGGGTGAGAGCGATCTGGTGCGGCGGGGCGGGAAGTGGTTCCTGGTCGCGACCTGTGACGTCCCGGAGCCGGACGCGTATGCGCCGGTCGACTGGATCGGGGTGGACCGGGGGATCGTGAACCTGGCCACCACCAGCGACGGCTCCAATTTCCAGGGGCGTCGGCTGGGCCGTTGCCGGCGTTGGCAGGCCCGAAAGCGCGCCGAACTACAGCGGAAGGGCACCCGTTCGACCACGCGTCGCCTCGCCCGCCACGCAGGGAAGGAGAAGCGTCATGCCACGCAGTTGAACCACCGGATCAGCAAGGAGATCGTGCTTGTCGCGCAACGCACCGGTCGCGGGATTGCCGTCGAGGAACTCGGCGGCATCCGCGAGCGGGTACGGCCACGACGCGACCAGCGGGGCACTTTCTCCTCATGGCCCTTTCACCAGCTCGGGCAGTTCCTCGCCTACAAGGCGAAGAGGGCCGGGGTGCCGTTCCTTGAGGTGGATGCGGCCTACACCTCGCAGCGCTGTCCGCGTTGCGGGCACACGGAGCGGGCCAACCGGCCCGGCCGGGACCGTTTTTGCTGTCGTCGGTGCGGGCTCGCTGGCCCCGCCGATGTCGTCGCCGGGGTCAACGTGCGCGATCGCGCACGCTCGGCGTGGGTGTTCGTCACCGCACCCGCACTCTCTCCCTGACATCCGCGCTGGGGGCTGGGTGGATGCGACCCGTGACCGCCCTGTCGTAGGGGGCAGTCGGGAGCGCGACGAGGTGTGGACGGCCGAGAACTCGAACTCGACCGTCCACGGCCGAGAAGGTGACGGCAACCTTTTGGATCTGCGTGACCACAGAGGAGTGAAGCCCGCTGGAGCGGGCTCGCGTCAAGTACTTCGGACAGCACGTAAGGACTCCCCGTGGCCTCTGCCTCTCATCGTCGGTCTCTTCGCAAGCGTCGTACTCTCGTCGTCTCCGCCGCCGTGGTGGCGGCGGGGGTCGGGGCCGGGGCGCTCGTGCTGAGCGCGAACGCGTCCGGTACGGATCTGTATCACCAGACGCCGGCCGCGAAGGACGGCTGGGCTTCGTCGGGTACGGGGACGACCGGGGGTGCGAAGGCCGATGCCGCGCACACCTTCACGGTGTCCACCCGGGCCCAGCTGGTGAAGGCGCTGGGGTCGGTGAGCGACACCACCGCGCGCATCATCAAGGTGAAGGGCACCATCGACGCCAACACCGACGACAGCGGCAAGAAGCTGACCTGCGCGGACTACGCGGCGGGTACGGGCTACTCGCTGACGTCGTATCTGAAGGCCTTCGACCCGTCGACGTACGGCCGTTCCAAGCTGCCCTCCGGGACGCAGGAGAAGGCGCGTGCCGCCGCCCAGGACAAGCAGGCGAAGAACATCGTCTTCAAGGTGCCGGCCAACACCACGATCGTCGGTGTCCCCGGTACCAAGGCCGGGATCACCGGTGGCATGCTGCAGATCCAGAAGGTCGACAACGTCATCGTGCGCAACCTGACGTTCTCCGACACCGAGGACTGCTTCCCGCAGTGGGACCCGACCGACGGCGACAGCGGCAACTGGAACTCCGAGTACGACTCGGTGACGCTGCGCGGGGCCACGCATGTCTGGGCCGACCACAACACGTTCACCGACGCCGGGCACTTCGACAGCACCAACCCGAAGTACTACGGCCGTGAGTACCAGGTCCACGACGGCGAACTCGACATCACCAAGAGCTCGGACCTGGTGACCGTCGAGCAGAACCAGTTCACCAGCCACGACAAGACGATGCTGATCGGCAGCAGCGACAGCGAGCCCGGCGGCAAGCTGCGCGTCACCCTGCACCACAACGTCTGGAAGGGCATCGTCCAGCGCGCCCCGCTGACCCGCGTCGGCCAGGTGCACCTCTACAACAACGTCTACGACGTCACGACGCTCAACGGCTACGCGCTGCAGTACAGCATCAACTCCCGTGCCAAGGCGCAGGTCGTGGCCCAGAACAACTACTGGACCGTGCCCAGCTCCATCAAGGTCTCCAAGCTGCTCAGCGGCGACGGCACCGGCTCGATCGCGGGCAGCGGCAACCTCGTCAACGGCACCACGACCGACCTGGTCGCCGCCTACAACGCCGCGAACTCCAAGAAGATCAAGACGACGGTGAACTGGACCCCGGCCCTGACGGCCGGCCTGGAGAGCAGCGCGAAGAACCTGCCGGCGGAGCTGGCGAAGTCGGCGGGGGCGGGGGTGCTTTCCTGAGACTTTCCTGAGGCGGACGAGCCCCTAGGTCCCGTACGGCACCGGGCGGCCGGTGAGGGCGTCGAGGAGGATGCGCCGGCCGAGGGGTTCGCGCAGCTTCACCGTGACGTTCTGGGCGAGCATATCGGCGGTGCAGGAGCCGCTGCGGGCCCCCGCGACGGAGGCGTACAGCACGACGCTCCCGGCCGTCTCCAGTGCCCGGACGACCGGGCCGTCGTCGCAGGCGCCGTGGGTGGCCCACACGGTGACGGAACGGCCGTCCTTCGCCACGGCGGTGAGGCCGGGGACGGCGTTGAGGCCGTCGGCGGATCCCTGCGGAGCCTCCGCGACGGGAGCGCGGGGCAGCGGTGACGGGGCTACGGCGACTCGCTTGAGCGGGGTGTCGTAGCCCTTCAGCGTGAACAGCCACGCGGGTACGGTGGCCGGTCCCCGGCTGGTGGCGATCGTCGTGCTGCCGAGCTTGGCTCCGGTCACGGTCAGCCGGGGGCCCTCCATGTCGTTGAGGGCGAACGAGCGGTACGCCTTCCGCGCTCCCCACAGGGGGCGGGCCAGTGTGCCGCCCGTCGCCCACTCCACCTTCCCCTGGTCCGGGGCGGCGGTGGGCAGGTCGGCCCGCAGGAGGAAGTTCCTGGTCCTGTACGCCTGTTCGTCCGCCTTGGTGTGCCAGCCGGACTCCGGAATCCGTACCGCGTCGGCCATCGGGTGGTATCCCCGGCTCCAAGCCGTGGCCGCCGCGGATCCCCGCCAGGCGTCGGCCACCCGGCGGGCCCGCTGTTCCTGTGCGGGCGACGAGTGGGCGGGGCCGTCGTCGGTCGGCGAACCGCTGTCGCAGCCGGCGAGGAGGCAGGCGCCCAGGACGGGCGTGAGGAGCAGACCGGTGAGGCGTTTGGCTCGGGCGGTGCGGGTGGCTCGGGTGGTGTGGGTGGTGTGGGATTTTCGGGTGGTCATGGCGGTCCCCCGGGACGAAGGTGGACGAGGACGGAGTCCGTTCCTTCGACGCCGGAGAGGGCCCGCGCGTTCGGTCAGTGTGTGCGGGACCTGGCCTTCGAGCGGCGCAGGCGGCGGCGCAGGGCCGGGCCGATGCGGACCAGGACGCGCTTGTCGATGCCGGTGAGCTGGCGTTCCACGGCGGACAGCTGCTTGGTGGCGGCGGTCAGCTCCTTGCGGAGGGCGTTGAGCTGCCGGGTGGTCTCGGCCGCGTTCTTCTCGGCGGTGGTCAGCCGGCCGCGCAGTTCCCTGTTCTCCCTGGCGTGCCGGGTGGCTCTGGCGTCGGCCGCGGTGATGCGCTCGCGCAGCCGGCTGAGCCGGTAGCGCATCTGGCCGTCGTCCCCGCCGTCCCAGACCGGCATCGACGCGGGCAGGTCGAGGGCGGCCAGCCGGGCGTCGAAGGCGGCGCCGCCGTCGCCGTGGGTGTAGGTGTTCTGGAGGTCGTTGCGGTCGAGGAAGGCGGTGATCCGCTCGAAGCGCTCACCGTGGCCCTTGAGCATCGCGGAGAAGTCGGCGTCCTCGTACAGGTCCCGCGGGTCGGTGTCGGCACTCAGCTCGGTGAGCGAGCGGTGCGGGATGTCGAAGTAGCGGCACAGTTCGAGGGTGCGCGAGTCGTGGGTGAGGACCACGCTCGGGGTGCCGGCCAGCAGGGCGGCGACGTTGCCGTGGATCCGGGTGCCGTAGGCGAAGTCGTAGCCGCGCAGCTCGTCGATCCAGGTGGCCGGGTCCAGCGGCATGCGGACCTTGTTCTCCTGGAGCAGGGCGTGGCTGAGCTGGAGCGGGAAGGGGTCCTGGTGGCCGGACTCGGGGGTGGTGTCGCCCCACATCAGCAGTTCCGCGTCGACGGTGTTCTGCGCGTAGTAGGTGAGGTGGGGGTAGCGCTCCCACGCGTGCCGGGCGATGCCCGACAGCTCGCCGACGGGTATCGCGTCCGGGGAGAGGTTGAGGGCGATGCGGGAGCCGACGGTCAGCTCCGTGGCCCGGATCTCCGGGAAGGAGTCGCCGTACAGGAACATCGACGGGCAGCCGATGATGTCGATGTCCTTGAAGCCGAGGCTCTTGAGGTAGTCCGAGGTCAGTTCGCCGCGGACGCCGATGGAGGCGGAGCGGTCCAGGACCGCGCGGGCGAAGCGGCGGACCGAGTCGGCCATGGGGTTCAGCCACGCGGTGTCGTAGTCCGCGGGGGCCTGGGCGCCCACGCCGAAGACCACGACCGGGATGGTGAGCTGCTCGATGAGCGTCGAGAGCCGGTCCAGGGAGGCCTGGAAGGTGGGGCGGAAGGCGTTGGCGAGCGGGATGACGAAGACGTCGTACCGCTCGTTGATCTCCGCGGCACGGGTGGCCGAGGGGTCGGTGCGGATGCCGTTGGACGTCACCTCGGTGTCCGGGGTGGTCAGCATCTTGTGCGCCGAGTCGCTGAAGATGAGATTGCCCGTGTTCGTCCCGATCAGGTCCTGGTGAATGAACTCCGCCGGAGTGGCGACACGGAACGGGCTCTTTCCGGAACGGATCAGGATGCGTTTCACGAACGGCACACTAACCCGCGGGTAAATGCGAGGTGAAGGAGAGGTAAGAGAATGATTTGGTCTCTTGCCTGAGACTTACCCCACCCCACCCCACGCCGGGCCTCTGGCTCGGCGTGGGGTGGGGGTGAGGTGGGGGTGTGGGCTCAGGCGTCCGTGCCGCCGAAGCGCTCCTTGTACGTCTCCAGGTCCTCGTCCGTCAGCTTGGCGAAGAGGACCGGGGGGACCGTGAAGGGGGTGCCGGCCGGGACGGAGGTGAGCGCGCGGGCCTCGTCGGCGGTGACCCAGGGCGCGGTGTCGTCGGCCAGGGCGAACGCCTCGCGCATGGTCTTCGCCGTCGCCGGGATGAAGGGCTCCGAGACCACCGAGTAGAGGTGAATCAGGTTCATCGCCGTGCGGAGGGTGAGGGCCGCGCCGTCCTTGTCGGTCTTGATCTCCAGCCAGGGGGCCTTCTCCTCCAGGTAGGAGTTGCCGGCCGACCACAGGGCGCGCAGGGCGGCGGCGGCCTTGCGGAACTGGAGCGCCTCCATCTGCGCCTCGTACTCGGCGAGGAGGCCCGCGATCTGCTCGCCCAGCTTCGTCTCCGCCTCGCCGGGCTCGCCGCCGGCCGGGACGTCGTCGCCGAAGCGCTTGCGGGAGAAGGAGAGGACGCGGTTGACGAAGTTGCCGAGGGTGTCGGCCAGGTCCTTGTTCACCGTCGCCGTGAAGTGCTCCCAGGTGAAGGACGAGTCGTCCGACTCGGGGGCGTTGGCGATGAGGAAGTAGCGCCAGTAGTCGGCGGGGAGGATGTCGAGGGCCTGGTCGGTGAAGACGCCGCGCTTCTGCGAGGTGGAGAACTTGCCGCCGTAGTACGTCAGCCAGTTGAAGGCCTTGACGAAGTCGACCTTCTTCCACGGCTCGCGGACGCCGAGTTCGGTGGCCGGGAACATCACCGTGTGGAAGGGGACGTTGTCCTTCGCCATGAACTCCGTGTAGCGGACGTCGGTGTCGACGTCGTACCACCAGGACTTCCAGTCGCGGGTCTCCCCGGCGGGTGCTGCGTCCGCCCACTCCTTCGTCGCGCCGATGTACTCGATCGGTGCGTCGAACCAGACGTAGAAGACCTTGCCCTCCGCCGCCAGCTCAGGCCAGGTGTCGGCCGGGACCGGGACGCCCCAGTCGAGGTCACGGGTGATGGCGCGGTCGTGCAGGCCCTCCGTCAGCCACTTGTGGGCGATGGAGGAGGCCAGCTGCGGCCAGTCCTTGTCGTGCTTCGCGACCCACTCGCGGACCTCGTTCTCCAGCTTGGACTGGAGGAGGAAGAGGTGCTTGGTCTCGCGGATCTCCAGGTCGGTGGAGCCGGAGATCGCGGAACGCGGGTTGATCAGGTCGGTCGGGTCCAGGACGCGGGTGCAGTTCTCGCACTGGTCGCCGCGGGCCTTGTCGTAGCCGCAGTGCGGGCAGGTGCCCTCCACGTAGCGGTCCGGGAGGAAACGGCCGTCCACCGGGCTGTACACCTGGCGGATCGCGCGCTCCTCGATGAAGCCGTTCTCGTTCAGGCGGCGGGCGAAGTGCTGGGTGATCTCGCGGTTCTCGGGGGAGGAGCTCCGGCCGAAGTAGTCGAACGCGAGTGCGAAGCCGTCGTAGACCGCCTTCTGCGCGTCGTGCGCCTGCGCGCAGAAGTCCGCTACGGGGATGCCCTGCTCCTTCGCCGCGAGCTCGGCGGGGGTGCCGTGCTCGTCCGTCGCGCAGATGTAGAGGACCTCGTGGCCGCGCTGGCGGAGGTAGCGGGAGTACACGTCCGCCGGGAGCATGGACCCCACCATGTTGCCCAGGTGCTTGATCCCGTTGATGTACGGAAGGGCGCTGGTGATGAGGTGTCGAGCCATCGGGGGCTGCTCCCAGGTCGGTCTGTTGCTGCTATTGCGAACCTTGAAATCGTAGCCGACATGTGTATGCCGCCCGCTTCCCGTTTTATTGGGTGAGAAGCGGGCGGCACGGGGTGGGGAGGGGTGGGGAGAGGGTTACGGGCGCCAGTCGATCAGGAGGCCGTCGTAGAGCTCCGCGTCCGTGAGCTCCAGGGGGGTCGGGCCCGCGTGGAAGAAGGCCGTGTTGTCGGTCTTCAGCTTGCGGAGGTAGTCGAAGGCCTTGTTCTCGTGCTCGCCGAACGCGACGAAGGAGAAGAAGAGGGCGGGGTGGGACTTCGCGGCGTCCGTGAGGGACTGGGTGGCGGGGGTCTTCGCGTCCGGGGCGCCGTCGGTCTGGAAGACGACCAGGGCGGGGGTGGCCGGGGTCGCGTCCTGGTCGTGGTGCTTGTCGTGGTGCTTGTCGTAGTGGGCGAGTACGGCCTCTACGGCGGCGTGGTAGCTGGTACGGCCCATGCGGCCGAGGCCGGCGTGCGCCTCGTCGACCGCGTTCTCGGGGGAGGCGGGGGTGAGGTCGGTGGTGCCGTCGACCTCGGTGGAGAAGAAGACGACGTGCACGGTGGGGGTCTCGCCGGCCGGGGTGAGGTGGGTGGCGAGGGCGAGGGTCTGGTCGGCGAGGGCCTGCGCGGAGCCGTCCTTGTAGTACGGGCGCATGCTCGCGGAGCGGTCGAGGACGAGGTAGGTGGCGGCGCGGGCGGAGGCGAGGCCGGCCTTGGCGAGGGCGGTGGCGGCGGCGTCGTCGCCGACCGCGGCCTCGGCTTCGCCTTCGGCCGTGTCGTTCCCACCCGCACCACCCGTGACGGTTTCGTTGTCGGGTGCGGGTGGCCCCTGTGGGGCGTCCTCGCCGTCGGCGGCCGCGGCAACAGGCTCCAGCTCCGAGGCGTCGGTCTCGGCCGCCGCCTCGACCGGCTCGGGAGCGGTTTCGGTCACCGGCTGGGCTTCGGCCGTCGGTTCCGGTGCGGCTTCCGTTGCGGGGTCGGCCTCCGGCTCGACAGCGGTGGTGGACTCCGCCACCGCGACCGGCTCGGGGTCGGCCTCCGGCTCCGGCTCCGGCTCGGTTTCGGTTTTGGCGGTCGGCTCCGCAGCAGCCTCCGCAGCGGGCTCGGGCTCGGGCTCGGCGACCGCCTCGGCCTCGGGCTCCGCAGCCGCCTCGACCACGGCCTCCGGCTCCGCCTCGCCCTCCGGCTCGGCCGCCGGCTCGACAACCGCCACGGCCACAGCCTCGGCGACGACCTCGGCTTCCGGCTCGGCCTCGGCTACGACCTCAGCCTCAGCCTCGGCTTCAGCCGTTGTCTCGGCCTCCGGCTCGGCGACCGCTTCGGCTTCCGGCTCGGCCTCGGCCACGACTTCAGCCTCAGCCGCGAGCGCAGCCTCGGCCGTCGTCTCGGCCTTCGGCTCGACAACCGTCTCGGCCACGACCTCAGCTTCCGCCTCGGCCGCGACCTCGGTCTCAGCCCTGGCCTCATCGGCTTCAGCCGTCACCTCGACCTCGGCCACCGGCTCGGCCTCGGCCTCGACCTCAGCCTCGACGACCTCAGCTTGGGCCTCGACTTCAGTCACCGGCTCGGCCTCGGCCTCGACGGCCTCGGCTGCCGGCTCGGGCCTGGCCTCGAGGTCGGGTTCGATGGTGCGGGTTGCCTGCTTGGGCACGGTGACGTTGTCGAAGGCGGCGGAGACGAGGTCGTGCTCGTTCACGTCGTTCTCTTCGTTTGTCGCCGGGCGGGGTTCCGGGACCACTGTGGGGGTCTCCGGGGTCGGAGCCGGTGCTTCCTGCTGCGGCTGCGAGGGGAGCTGGTCTGCACCCTCTGCCTCGGCGGGGCGCGGCTTTCGCGACCGGCCGAATGCGTTCCGCAGGAGAGTGAGAATGCCCATGTGCGCAACCCTTCGCGTGAGTTGATACCCGTCAACCGCTGGCCAGGACGGACACGTAAGGTTAGCGGCCCCAGGTTGCGATCTTGGGGAGGGTCGATGACTCCTGTCGGGCGTACGGCGGTCGAGTTCCGGTCGGCTGTCAACTCCCCCTCGGTCCACTTCAGTTCATCGTTCGTTCATTCGGCGGCCCCTCCTGTGCACAACCACACCCCTAACGTCACGCTCACACCAAGAGATCGCAAGGGGAGAGTAAAGTGCGCAAACTGCTGCCGATCGTCGGGACACCCGCCCAGTCGCATCCGGGTGGGCGGTCCTCCCTCACCTGTCGGTTCCGATGCGGTGACGCCTGCTTCCACGAGGTACCCAACACCAGCTCCAACGCCTACGTCGGTGATGTCATCGCCGATGCCGTGAGCCGTCGTAGCGTGGTGCGGGCGGCGGCCGTGGTGGCCGTGGTCGCGGGTGGGGTGAGCGTCGGTGCGGCGCGGCCCGCGGCGGCCGCACCGGCGGCGGGAGCGGCGGCGGGAGCGGGCGTGGCGAAACCTGGCGGCGGTGCCCGTGGGCTCCGGTTCGCCTCCGTCGCCCCGAACACCGCCGACGCCGTGACCGTGCCCGACGGCTACGGCCAGAACGTCGTGGTCCGGTGGGGCGAGCCCATCCTGCGGGGTGCGCCGGCCTTCGACCCGGAGAACCAGACCGCCGCCGCGCAGGCCGGGCAGTTCGGCTACAACAACGACTTCCTCGCGCTGCTGCCGCTGCCCGGCGAGCACCGGCGGCAGATCCTCGTCGCCAACCACGAGTACACCGATGAAGTGCTGATGTTCCGTGGGTACGACGCGGCCAACCCCACCCGGCAGCAGGTCGAGGTGGCCTGGGCCGCGCACGGGCTCGGTGTCGTCGTGGTCGAGGAGGACCGGCGGACGGGGGCGCTGACCGCCGTACCCCGGCATCCGCTCAACCGCCGGGTCACCGCCACCACCGAATTCCGGCTGACCGGGCCCGCCGCCGGGTCCGCGCTGCTCCGGACCTCCGCCGACCCGACCGGGCGCAAGGTCCTCGGCACGCTCAACAACTGCTCCGGCGGCACCACCCCGTGGGGCACCACGCTGCACGGCGAGGAGAACTTCA
Organism: Streptomyces sp. NPDC048288; assembly: GCF_043201555.1. Taxonomy (NCBI): domain Bacteria; kingdom Bacillati; phylum Actinomycetota; class Actinomycetes; order Kitasatosporales; family Streptomycetaceae; genus Streptomyces; species Streptomyces sp. NPDC048288. The sequence goes on along the minus strand of NZ_JBICZD010000002.1, from coordinate 617,862 downwards.
ACCAGTACTTCGCGAACGGGACCCGGACCACCGACAAGCGGTACGGGCTGGGGACCGGGGCCACGGAGCGGAAGTGGGAGCGGTTCGACCCGCGGTTCGACGTCGCCCAGGAGCCCAACGAGTCGCACCGGTTCGGGTACGTGGTGGAGCTGGACCCGTACGACCCCGACTCGACCCCGCGCAAGCGGACCGCGCTCGGGCGGTTCAAGCACGAAGGGGCCACCGTCCGGCTGACGGAGGACGGGCGGCCGGTCGTGTACACCGGTGACGACGAGCGGTTCGACTACTTCTACAAGTTCGTCGGCAGCAAGCGCATGAAGCGGGGTGGCGGGCGGGCCGCGCGGGAGCACAACGCCACGCTGCTCGACGAGGGGACGCTGTACGTCGCCCGGCTCACCGGGGACTCCCCGACGACGGAGATCGACGGCACGGGCAAGCTGCCGGCCGACGGCGAGTTCGACGGCAGCGGGGAGTGGATCCCGCTGGCCACCGCCACCGCGAAGGGCGCCGTCTCGCATGTCGAGGGGATGACCGCCGAGGAGGTCTACGTCTTCACCCGGCTCGCCGGTGACAAGGTCGGCGCGACCAAGATGGACCGGCCCGAGGACATCGAGCCCAGCCCCGCCACCGGCAAGGTGTACGTCGCGCTCACCAACAACACCAACCGGGGCGTCGGTGCGAACGCCGCCGCCGACGAGGCCAACCCGCGCAACGCCAACAAGCACGGGCACATCCTGGAGCTGACCGAGCGCTGGAACCGCGCCGAGAGCACGTCGTTCGCCTGGACGCTGTTCCTCGTCGCCGGTGACCCGGACGACCCGGCGACCTACTTCGCCGGTTTCCCGAAGGACGAGGTCAGCCCGATCTCCTGCCCGGACAACGTGGCCTTCGACCCGCACGGCAACCTGTGGATCTCCACCGACGGCAACCAGCTCGGTTCGCACGACGGGTTGTTCGGCGTGGCCACGCGCGGTTCCCGGCGCGGTGAGCTCAAGCAGTTCCTGACCGTGCCGACCGGCGCCGAGACCTGCGGTCCGCTGGTGCAGGACCGGCGGGTGCTGGTCGCCGTGCAGCACCCCGGCGAGATCACCGGCGCGAGCGTGGAGAGCCCCGCGAGCAGCTGGCCCGACGGGCCGGGGAAGATCGTGCGTCCCGCCGTCGTCGCGGTGTGGCGCAAGGACGGCTGCGACATCGGGGTCTGACGCAGAGGGCTCAGAGGGCTCAGAGGGAGTCAGAGGGAGTCAGAGGGAGTCAGTGGGGGGAGGCGATTGCTCTGGCCGCCGCCACCTCCTGGCGCAGGGGTTCCAGGACGCTGTCCGGCGGGCCCGCCAGGTCGGTGCGGACGGCGACCAGGGTCTCCGCCTCGCGGACGCCCTCCGCCAGCTCGCGCAGTTGCAGGGCGACCTGGTCCACCTCGGCCCGGGCCGGGGGCGGCGCTCCGTGCCGTACCCGGACCCGGGCCGCCGTCGTGGCGTCGACGATGCGTTCCACGGCGACGACCAGCGGCCACCAGGCGGCGGCCCGGCGGCCGGTGGGCGGGGGTTCGGACAGGGCGCGCTGGAACTCCGTACGGATGGTGGACAGGTCGCGGTAGAGGCGGCGACGCATCCGGGCGCGGGCGGCGGGGTCCGCGCCGTCCTTGAACGCCAGCTCCACGTACGCGGCCGTGTCCGCCACCGCGTCGGCGAGCCGGTCGCCGACGCGGGTGCGCCAGCTCTCCGGCCACAGGAGATAGCCCGCGACCAGCGCGATCGCGCAGCCCATGAGGGAGTCCAGGAGGCGGGGCAGGAGCAGCGCCGTGCCCTGGTGGTTGAGGAGGTCGGAGAGCAGCAGGATCACCGGGGTGATGGCGGCGGTCTGGAAGCCGTAGCCGCGCGGGGTCAGCGCCGGGATCAGCGGGGCCAGGACCATCATCACCGGTACGTCCCACCAGCCGCGCGGGACCACGGTGAGGACCGTCGCCGCCAGCACCAGGCCGGCCACCGTGCCCAGCGCGCGCAGCAGGGCGCGGGAGAAGACCGAGCCGAAGTCGGGCTTGAGGACGAAGGTGATGGTGAGGGCGACCCAGTAGGAGCGGGGGACCGGGACGAGGGAGACCAGGGCCTGCGCGATGCCGATGCACAGGGCGAGACGGATGCCGTAGCGCCAGGAGTTGGCGGACAGGACGACGTTGCGGGCGGCGCGGGCGGTGCGGATGCCCAGGGCGGCGGGGCGGCCGAGGCGGTCGTCGATGCCGCGCGGGTCGACGTCCGGGGAGGTGGCGACCTCGGCGACGTGCCGCAGGGCGTGGTCGACGGCTCGCCCGGTCTCGCTGTGCGGCTCGGGCAGGTCGAGCCCTGTCGGGCCGGTGTAGCCGGTCTCGATGGCGTCGGCGATGTGCAGTACCGCCGCCGGGATCTCGGGCGGCATCGGCTTCCCGGCGAGCCGGACGACGGGGGCGGCCTCCACCACCGGGGTGATCGCGTTCAACTGGGCGAGCATGCGGGTGAGTTCGCGGCTCTGGCCCCGGTAGCGGGCGCGCCGGGCCAGGATCAGGTCGTACGACTGGTTCAGCGACTGGGTGACGGTGTGCCGGGCGCGGTCGTACGCTTCGCCGTCGCCCGAGTCGCTCACGGCGAGCAGGTCGGCGACCGTGCGGTAGGTGGCGGCGACCGCCGCGCGTTCCGGGACGCCCGAGCGCAAGGGCCAGGCCAGCAGGGCGAGGAGCAGGACCAGCAGGCCGCCGCCGGTCATCAGCACCGGGGTGAGCCACCAGGCGCCGGGCAGCGGCAGGCCCGCGCCGATCACGGAGTTGAGCAGCAGGAGCAGGCCGGACACGGAGGACACCGCGCCGATCGTCGAGATCATCCCGGAGAGCAGCGCGATGCCGGTGATGACGGCGACCGTCAGCCAGCCCTGGCCGTAGACCAGGGAGCCGACGGTGACGCCGACGGCGCCGAAGAGCTGGGGGACCGCGATGTTGAGGATCCGCATGCGGTAGGCGTCGGCGGTGTCGCCGATCACCCCGGAGAGGGCGCCCATCGACGCGAGCGCGCCGTACGCGGGCTGACCCACCGCGAGACCGACGGCGAGCGGCAGCGCCATACCGAGGGCGGCGCGGGCCAGGGCCGCCCAGTTGAGGGGGGCCGCCTGCTGGGGCCGGAGGTTCCTTACCAGCCAGTCGGGAGGAGTGAGGCCGATGGGGAACTCGCGGGACATGCGCCCATTATCGGCTCCCGTGCCGGTGGAGCGTGAGATCCACGACCGGGGCCCGGCGGCCGGGGGTGCCGCGGACGGGTTCTGTGGCCGGGCGCCGTCGTCACCTGTCCGGGATCAGGGTCCTTCGTCCACCCGCGTCAGGAACTCCCCCAGCGCCCGGTTGAACTCCTGGGGCTGTTCCAGGTTGGGCAGGTGGGCGGCCGCGTCGATGATCCGCAGGGTGGCGTCGGGGAGGAGGGCGTGCAGTTCCTCGGCGTCGGAGACGGGGGTGTACTCGTCGTCCGTGCCGACCACGACCAGGGCGGGGACGGCGGCCCTCGCCAGCAGGGGGCGGTAGTCGGGGCGTTCGGCGCGGCCGCGCAGGGCGGCCGCCGCGCCCTCGGGGTTGGTGGCCGTCATCATGCGGTGGACGTGGGCCTTCACGTCCGGGTGGGCGTAGGGGGCGACCATCTCCTCCAGGACCTCGTCGGCGTAGCCGCGCATGCCCTCGCGCAGGAGCCGGTCGGCCATGGCGTTCCGGGCCCGTTTTCCCTCCGGGGTCTCCGGGGCGGCGAAGGTGTCGGCCAGGACCAGGCCCCGGACCCGCCCGGGGCCGAGGCGGTCGTAGCACTCCATCGCGATCTGGCCGCCCATGGAGAGACCGGCGACGACACAGGTCCGCACGGACAGCGCGTCCAGGAGGTCCGCCAGGTCCGCCGCGAAGCGGGCGAGCGGGGTGCTGCCGGGGGTGACCGGGGAGGCGCCGTAGCCGCGCAGGTCGGGGGCGATGACGCGGCGGGTGGCGGCGAAGGCCGTCAGCTGGGGGTGCCACATGGTGCGGTCGAAGGGGTGGCCGTGGACGAGGAGGAGGGGGGTGCGGGAGGTATGCGGGTCTTTGTCGTCGTATGCGAGGAAGGGGGGCATGTGGTCGACCCTAGGCGGCCCCAACTCGTCGGTGCAATAAGATCTTTGCTCTCGGTGCAATGAGGGTGACGGGGGTGACGAAGGTGGGGGCCTTGGACGACTTCCGGGGGATCGCCGACCGGATCGCGCTGGACATCGCGCGGGGGCGGCTGCGGACGGGGCAACGGCTGCCTCCGCAGCGGGCGTTCGCGAGGCGGCACGGCATCGCCGCCTCGACCGCCGGGCGGGTCTACGCCGAACTCGTGCGGCGCGGGCTGGTGGTGGGCGAGGTCGGGCGGGGCACCTTCGTGCGGGCCACCGAGGTCACGGGTCCGGGGCGGTCGCTGGTGGAGGACGCCGGGGCCCGGGTGAACCTGGAGCTCAACTACCCGTCCGTGCCGGGCCAGTCGGAGCTGCTGGCCCCCGCCCTCGCTCCCCTGCTCCGGCCCGACGTGCTCACCGAGGCCCTGCGGCCCGGCGCCGCCGACGGCACCCCGGAGGCCCGGGAGGCGGTGGCCGCGCTGCTCGCCACCGGTGACTGGCGGCCCGACCCCGGCCGGATCCTGTTCACCGGCAACGCCCGGCAGGCGATCGCCGCCGCCCTGGCGTCCCTGGTCCGGCCGGGCGGCCGGGTCGGCGTGGAGCCGCTGACGTATCCCCTGGTCAAGGAGGTCGCGCGGCGACTGGGCGTCACCCTCGTCCCGGTGCAGACGGACGAGGAGGGGCCCGTCGTCGAGTCCCTCCTGGCCGCCCACCGGTCCGCCCCGCTCTCCGCGCTCTACCTCCAGCCGGCCCTGCACAATCCGACCTCCGCGACGATCACCACCGGGCGGCGCCTGGAACTGGCCCGGGCGGTGAGCGACCTGGGCCTCCCGGTCGTCGAGGACCGGGTCTGGTCGTTCCTCCACACCAGCCCCGAGCCCCCGCTCGCCGCCCTCGCACCCCACCTCGTCCACGTCGTCGACTCCCTCTCCAAGCGGGTCGCACCCGGACTCACCGTGGGATTCGTCGTCGTACCGGAGGGGCCGAGAAGACCGAGAAGACCGAGAAGACCGGGAGGGCCGGGAGGGCTGGGGGCACCGGGAGGGCCGGGGAGGCTCGGGGGGCCGGGGGGACCGGGAGGGCTGGGGAGGCTCGGGGGGCCGGGGGGACCGGGAGGGCTGGGGAGGCTCGGGGGACCGGGGGGACCCGGAAGACCGGAGACATCGGCGGGATCAGCGGGGTCGGTGGGATCAGCGGGGTCGGTGGGATCCGCAGGGTCGGCGGGGTCTTTGGATCCGGTCGGTGCGGTGGCTGCCGCTGTGCGGTCCGGGGGGTGGGGGCCGGGGGCGTTCGCGGTGGAGGCGGCGGTGCGGTGGATCGGGGACGGGACCGTGGCGCGGCTGGTCGCGGCCAAGCGGGAGCAGGCCGTACGGCGGCAGGGGCTGGTCCGCGAGGCGCTCGGCGGGTTCGACGTACGGGCCGATCCGCGCGGGTACTTCGCCTGGTGGCAGCTGCCCGCGCCGTGGCGGGCGGACAGCTTCACGGCGGCCGCGGCGGAGCTCGGGATCGCGATCACCCCGGGAACCGCCTTCCGCGTCGATCCCAAGCGGACGCCGGACGCGGTGCGGATCGGGCTCGCGTCGGCGGGCGAGCCGGAACTGGCGGGGGCGCTGCGGACGCTGGCCGCCCTCGCGGCGCGCGGTCCGGAGCACCCCCGCCAGGAGGGTCAGTCCAGCAGGCCGTCGTAGTCCGGCAGCTTGTAGGTGGTGTCGGCGTAACCGCCGGTCAGGTCGGTCGTGTTGTTGCCGATGTTGGCGATGATGTCGTAGCCGTTGGCCTCGATCGTCTTGCGCGAGGAGGTCTTGAAGTCGGCGACGGACTCGGTCAGCAGCTGGGCGACCGTGCGCGCGTAGAGTCCGTCGACCGTGTAGCCGACCGACGTCAGGTTGGACTTGGTGATCGCGTTGAACAGGTTGCTGCGGGCGCTGACGAAGAACACGCTGACCCCCTTGGCGTGCGCGTCCTGGGCCAGGGCGAGCACCGGCGGGGTGGCGGGGGTGCTGGTGCCGGCGCCCTCGAAGTAGGTCTCCAGCGAGGTGTTGTCGATGTCGAGGACGATCGCGAGCTTGGCACCGGAGGTGTTGGCGGCGACGCGGCCGTCGATGTAGGTCTGCGCGGGGCCGGTGACGGCGGCGACGTCGGACAGCCACTGGGCCTCGGTCACGGTCGCGGCCTGCGCGGGCAGGGCGGCGGCGAACGACAGGGCGAGGCCGGCCGTCACGGCAACGGCGGCGCGGCGCGCGGTGAGACGGTTCATCGGGTGGGGGCTCCTCAGCTCACGTCGGCCACCGGTGTTCCGTACCGGCGGCCGTCGTTCCGCCACGGTGCTCGGCCGGGGCGCCCGCCGCGTGACCGCCGGCGGAGCGCACGGTTACAGGACTGTCATGTTCTGGCCAGAACTCTGTGAATCCGCCCTGAGCGAAGGGGAATCGGGCGTGTCGGGGTCCGGTTCGTGCACCTCGGGCCGGCGCCGGCGGACGTATCCGCTCAGCCAGGTCAGCGCGGCCACCGCGAGGCCCAGGGCGAGCAGCAGCCAGGAGACCGTGCGCAGGGTGGACGTCAGGGCGTCGTAGACGGCCGCCGCGGCCGGGTGCGAGACGTCGGACGGCAGGTCGGCCAGGGTCAGCGCGCGGCCGACGGTGAGGGCGACGCCGAGCAGGGCGCCGCCCAGGGCCGTGCCCAGCGCGGTCGCGGTGACGGCACGGCGGCGGCGGACGGCCAGCGCGATGCCGCCGGCCGCGAAGACGACGGCCGAGACGGGGAGCCAGAAGCCGGCGACTTCGAGCACGTGGAACCCCTTCCGGAGCCGGTCCAGTTCGGCCGCCGGAAGCACCGCGACGGCCGTGTGCTGGACCGGGATACGGGCCGCGAGCGGCACATGGTCCTGGGTGAGCTGGTCCTTGACCTGGGCGGTGACCGGGGCCAGGTCCACGGTCACCGCCCCCTCGCGCTCGCCCTGCAGCGCGCGCAGGATCGCGTCGTGGGTGGCCCGGTTGCCCGCGTCCCAGGCCAGCCGGAACGCCCGGGTCTGGGTGAAGGAGCGGACCGCCTCGCGCACGAAGGGCGCCACCGTGCCCTGCATCGGCGGGCCGATGTCCACCTCGCGCATGATGCCGTCGCCGACCGTGTCCGCGACGGCGTCCCGGACGTCCGGGTCGTCGGCGAGCGGCGCCATCGTGCTGACGTACTGTCCGGTGTCCGCCAGCCCGTACGCGGCCCAGGCCGCCAGCGCGCCGAACGGCAGCAGCAGGCAGGACAGCGCGATCAGCAGGGCCGACAGGGCGCGCCGAAGACGTACGGGCCGGGGCGGCCGTACGGGCCGCGCGGGCCCGGTGGGCACTGGGGGCACGTTTCCAGGCAAGCCCCTGAGCGCCGGTCAGGCGAGCGGTGCGCCTGCATTCGGGGGCCTCACCGCCTGCATTCGGGTGCCTCACCGGGGACAAGTCGAGCCGAACGGTCCAGCCGAACGGTGGCACGGGGGCCCCGGGTCGCCGCGGCCCCTCGTCCCTCCCCCGGAAACCCTTGCCGCGCCTGGCTCCGGTGGAGGGCTGACCCGAACGGGTGTTTCCTGGTCTGGGAGAAGTCCCCGCCCGGCGCCGCGGCCCGAGAGGCCGCGCACAGACGTCGCCGAGGGCCCGCGAGCGGCCTCGGCGACGGGTGGAGGGACAAGGGGAACGTATGGGCCCCGGCCGCGGTGGCCGGGGCCCATGCGTGCCGCTCGGTACCGCTGCGGGGCCGCTACCGGATCCGGTTACCGGCCGCGTCCTCGTGCGTGTAGAACCGGTAGAACATCAGGATGAAGGTCACCGCCGCGACCGCGAGCGAGATGGCGATGGACGTGAGGACCGAGTCCCCGCTCTGGCTGAACAGGAAGCCGAACGCGATGCCCACGAAGGCCGTCCACACCACCGCGTGCAGCTCCCGCCGCAGCCGTGGGGCCCAGGTCAGCACGGCGAACAGCACCACCGCGAAGACGAGCGCCGTCAGGAAGCCGAACAGCAGGTTCCAGCCGGTGATGGGCCCGCCGCTGCGCCGGTTGGCCGCGGCCCAGTAGCCGTAGATCAGGCCGGTCACGACGGGGATGGCCACCCGGGACCTGGCGTGCGCCTGCGCGCTGAACACGTCGGGCGTACGGCCGCTCCGGGGCATGCCGCCGGACGTGGGTGCCGCTTGAGCCATGAGCGTGCTCCTCTCTCCTCGCCCCCACCCTCCAGAGCACACCTGCGGGTACCCCGTGGCAAGTCGGCCACCCCTACGAAATGCGCGGGATCCCCGCCCGTGTTTCCCTGGCCAGGTGATCGACCACCAGGCCCTGCGGCGGCGGAAGGAGCTGCTGCGGGCCCAGGGCAGGAGCTTCGCCTGGGTGGCGCCGCTGCTTCTGATGGCCGGGATCACGGCGGTCGACCTCAACACCACGGAGCGGTTCCGGATCATCTCCTGGATCGTGCTGGTGCCCGGTATCGCGGCGGCGATCTGCGGGGTCTGGGCGACGGCGGTCCTCGCGGTGCTGGCGGTCCTCGACTACATCGCCGTGGACCACGCCTGGCCGCACCAGTACCAGGCCGGGCTGCCCGACTTCATCCTGGTCGCGCTCGCCGGTCTGCTGGCCATCCTGGCCTGCGCGGTCCGCAAGAACGGCGAACGGCGGATGCTGCACATGCGGGACATCGCCGAGACGACCCGCCGTACCGTGCTGCGCCCGCTGCCGCCGGGGTGGGCGGGGCTGGAGCACGCGGCGGTGTATCTCGCCGCCGACACGGAGGCCCGGGTGGGCGGCGACTTCTACGACATCCAGCCGGGCCGGTACGGCACCCGGGTGCTGGTCGGGGACGTGCAGGGCAAGGGGCTGGGCGCGGTGGAGACGGCGGCGGCGCTGCTGGGCACGTTCCGGGAGGCGGGCTACCACGAGCGGGACCTCGCGACGGTGGCCGACCGGCTGGAGACCCGGATGGTCCGGCACCGGGGCCATACGGTGGCCCTCGGCCACGACGACGGCGACCGCTTCGCCACCGCGGTCCTCCTGGGCTTCCCGCCGGGCGCCTCCGATGTCGTCGAGGTGGTCAACTTCGGCCACGAGCCGCCGCTGGCGGTGAGTTCCGGCGGCGTACGGTCGCTGCCCCCGGGCGGCGGACTCCCCCTGGGCATGGGCGAGTTGCAGCCGACGTCCGGCCCGCCGCCCACCCTCACCGTCACCCTCGCCCCCGGCGAGACCCTCCTCATCACCACCGACGGCGTGACCGAATCCAGAAACGGCGACGGCGAGTTCTACGACCTCCTCCGGGCGGTCTCCCCTACGCCCCCACCCGACCCCTCCCGCCTGGTCGCCCGGATCCGCGACGGCGTACTCCGCCACACCCACGGCCACCTCTCCGACGACACCACGATCTTCGCGATCCGCCGCACCGTGACCCCGTAGAGCCCGCGGCACGGCAGCGCCCCGTCAGGGGCGCGGGGCTGCATTCGACATGCGGCTACCGCCGCGTGGCCGCGACCAGCCACGACGGCGCGGCACTCCGCAACCGGTCGGCAGACCGACGGCGGGCGGCAGCGGCAGTTCGGCACCGCCGAGCCGCACCGACTTGGCTGAGCACCGTCGCGGCGGAAAGACGGAGAGAGAACGGAGAGAGAGGGGACGGTGTCAAGGGGAGCGGGGGCAGGAAGGGTGGTCCGGGGGCGCTCCGGTGGTGGTCGTACCGGTCGTTACCCGGCCCAAACCTCCCCCGTGGCCCCCGCTTTGCAGGCGCAGCGGTTACCGTGCTGACGTAAGTGAAGCCGGTGAACAAAGGGGGAGGGCGCGATGCCCGGAACCGTGCTGCTGCTCGCGGCCTCGCCGAACGGGAAGGGGCGGCTGGTGGACGCGGCCTCCGTGCTCCCCGTGCTCGCGGCCGTGCCCCCGGCGATACTCTCCGGCACCGACACCGCCAACGTGGTCGAACTCGCCGACCCGCTGGAGCCGCAGGCCGTGCTGACCAGGCTGCGGGCCGCCGCGGCCGCCCCCGGTCCGCTGACCCTCTTCGTCACCGGGCAGCTGCACCTGGACCGCAAGCAGCGGCTGCCGCATCTCGCGCTGGCCCGGACCACGCCCGCCACCGTCCGGTACACCGCGCTGCCCTGGCACTGGATCCGGGAGGAGCTGCGGCTGCGGCCGGCCGGCGCCACCACCCTCGTCCTCGATCTGCACGCGGACCAGGAGACCTGGGAGCTGTTGCGGACCGCCCCGCTCGACTCCGGGCGCAACAACGCCGTGCACGGGCGGATCGCCCCGCCGCCCGCCCGGCGGGAGGTGGCGGCGCCGTCGTACATGAAGGCCGTGGCGACCGTGCTGCGCAGCGGGCACCGGCCGCCGCTGGCGCAGTTGCACCAGCAGGTGCTGGCCCGGACCGGCGCGGAGCTCGCGAGCAGCGTGCTGCTCAGCACGCACACCGGCGACGGCGGGGATCCGCACGACGCCATCAGCACGGCCGTGCGGGGCGGGCGGCACGCGGAGGCGGACGAGCTCGCCGCGCGGTGGGAGGAGGCGGCCGCGCGGGCGCACGGGCCCGCCTCCGAGGACGCGCTGCACTGGTCCGAGGTACGGGCCGATCTCGCGATGTTCGCCGGGGACCCGGTGCGCAGCTGCCGGGCCTGGCTGACCGTGGCGCAGGTCCGGCTGGGCGCGGGCCAGCCCGCCGACGCACCGCAGGTGGAGGCCGCCGTGGACCGGGCCCACCACCAGTGGGGGGCCATCAAGGACGCGGCGCGGGCCCGTGAACTCGGGCCCGCGCTCGCGGAGTTGAGGCTGCGGGTGCCGGGCCGCCGGGAGGGTGCCCTGGACCATGTCCAGCAGCACCTCAGGCAGCTTCAGACCAGCTGAGCAGCCGCTAGTTGGTGAAGGTGAAGTACTTCCAGGCGCCGTACGTCGTGGAGTTGACGGTGTCGCCGGAGGAGCCGTTGATGTAGTCGGAGCGGACCCGGAAGCGCCAGCCGACGTCGTCCTTGTGGCTGCCGGTGAACTCGACCTGGGAGAGGCCGCTGCCGGCCAGCCCGAAGTACTGCGAGGTGTCCGAGTACCACTTGCCCTGGTAGTAGACCTGGAAGTCGAAGCGCTGCGCACGGCCGGTGTAGTACGGCATCTTGGTCGTGAACAGCGGGTTCTTGGTCTTGTGGAAGACGTAGTACTTCTGGCCCCAGGCCGACTTCGTCTTGTACTGGCGGCTGACCGCCATGGAGATGCTGACCTTCGCGCCCACCGAGCTGGACACCGAGCGCGGCTGCCAGCGGGCGTCGCCGGTGAACTTGGCGGTGACCTTGGTGTCCCGCTTGAGGTCGAGGACCACGGACAGGTTGCCGTGCGAGTCGACCTTGCCGGACTTCACCCGCTTGTCGGGCTTGTCCGAGCCGAACGGGTCGGCCCAGATCTCCACCGTGCGGTTCTTGTACGTCGTGCCGAGATGGGCCGTGAACTTCACGTCCTTCCCGTACGTGTACACCTTGCCGTTGTTGTTCAGCGTCAGCGTCGGCTTGGCGCGGGAGACGTCGACGGTGTCCTTGGCGGTGCTCGGGCCGTGGTCGGCGTCGCCCGCGTAGGAGACCTGGTAGGTCACCTTGCCGCCGGCGGGCGGGGTGTCCTTGAAGGAGTAGCTCCCGTCCGCCGCGACGGTCACGGCGGGCAGGGTCTTCCCGCCGGGGGTCTCCAGGTCGGTGCGGACGACCGTGACCTGGGTGCCCGCGGGCAGCGCGGCCGCCGAGGAGAGCGTGCCGGTGACCGTGAGCTGCTTGGCGCGGGTCGCGGTCGCCGGGGCGTTCACCGTGAGGGCGGTCGCCGTCTTGCCGGGGGCGTCGTACTCGCGCAGGGAGTACACGCCCTGGCTGTTGGAGGTCACCGCGAACAGGCGGGAGGCGTCCGGCGCCCAGGCCAGGCCCGCGGTGGCGACCAGGTCGGAGCCGCTGCCGCCGCCGGTGTTCGGCAGGTCGTAGCTGCGGACGGCCTCGCTGCTGCCCGGGTGGAAGATGTAGATGTCCGCGTCGTAGGAGGCGTCGCTGCCGCCCGCCACCGTGCCGTCGGGCGCGATGGCGACCGAGTTCGGGTAGTTGACGCTGGTGTACTTGCCGTCCTCGTTGAGGTCGGAGGTCTTGAAGACCTGGTGGTAGTACGGGGCTCCGCTGGCCACCACGACGTCCTTGCCGTCGGGGGTGACCTGGAGGTCGCCGAGGTTGCTGCCGGCGTCCCGGGTGCTCGCCAGCTTGCTCGCGGTGCCCGACGAGACGTCGTAGGAGGCCAGTTCGACCGGGCTCTGGCCGACCGCGCCCGCGACCAGGACGTCGGAGCCGGGTGCGGCGTCCAGGAGCGGCGCCTGGTACCAGCCGCTGTCCTGGCCGAGGGTGACCGTGTGGTCGCCGGTGAGGTCGACCGATCCGAGGTTGCCGGAGGCGGCACCGCCGTAGCCGAACCACAGCTTGCCGCCGGCGAGGGCGACGCTCAGCGGCTTGTCGCCGACCGGGTAGCGGGTGGTCTCGGTGTCCGTCGCGGTGTCGATGACGGCGATGGCGTCCATGTCCTGCACGGCCGCGTAGAGCGTGCCGGAGTCGGCGGACAGTTCGAGGCCGTCGACCCCGGACAGGTTGGTGGTGAGCTGCTTGAGCACATTGCCGGAGTAGTCGGTGACGACGATCTTGCCGTTGCTCGGGTCGCTGAGGAAGACCTGCTGGTGAGCGCCGTCGACGACGATGTCACCGAGCGACTTGACCGGCAGGAGCCCGCTGGTGTCGGCGTAGGCCGGAGTGGCGGCCAGGGCGGCGGAGCTGAAGAGGACGGCCAGAGTGGTGGCGGCCGTGACGGTGCGCATACGCACGCTGATTCGAACCCCCCGGATCGAATGTGAGTGGACGCCACGGGACGCGGCCCACGACTGTGCGAGTCCTCTTGTGTGAGTTCTCTGTGGGCCGCGTGTGGCGGATGCAACGAAGACTAGGTCATGCCACTGACAATCGGCATCCGGGATTCACCGGCGGGGGGATGCACCGGCGGGGGGCGGGAGTTGGTCAGGCGTACGGGTCGAAGGTGATGGCGCTCGGCTTGGCCTTGTTGAGGTGGTCGTCGAACTTCGCGTCCTGGAGCGGGAAGTTCGCGTCGCCCCAGTCGGAGGCGTTCAGGATGTCCCGCAGGTTGGACGCCATGTTCTCCCAGGTGAGCAGGTTCTCCTGGTGCCAGGCGCCGTCGTCGTTCTCCGGGGTCTCGCCCCACTTGGCGAACCGGAAGTCATGGGTGCTCAGGCCGTCCTTGTGGTAGACGACCTCGACGCGCTGGCTGCTCATCGGGACGTCGGCGACCGCCTCCGTCTCGAAGTCGCCGTGCTGGGAGGCGGACAGGTACGACGGGGTGGAGTCGCCCTCCTTGACCCAGACGACGATGCACTCCCAGTCGTGGCGGTGGCCGATGCCGGGGGAGGCCTCGTCCTTCTCGAAGTAGCTGGCGTAGATGGTCCCGCACCAGCCGTTGTTGCACTTGGTCCGCGAGTAGGTGTTGGCGTGGTCGAGGTGGCCGCTGCGGCAGCTGCCGGTGACCGAACCGGTCGGCTTGAGGCCGCCGTTGAGGTTGCCGTCCGGGTCGATGGCGGCGGCCGGGTAGCAGCTGTCCGTGTCGTAGTCGTACAGCGGCTCGAAGTTCTTCTCGTACGCGGTCGCGTTCTCCGGGAGGTTCTGCAGCACGCCCGCGAAGGCGCTGGAGGGGAGGGCGAGGGTGAGCGCGGCGGCGCTGCCCACGACGGCGGCGGCTCGGCCGAGGCGGTGGGTCCTGGTGCGGGACATCGGGGGCTCCAGTCGACGGTCCGGGGCGGTTGGTACGGTCTTTTTCGCCCCGGACATGACATCCGGGTCGGAGAGAGACTGGCGCTCCGAGGCGTGCGATGGAAGGGCTTTCCGTGAAACGGAGGGCGGCATTTCGCCGAACTGATCAACGGGCTTTCACAGGAACGGGCGGGAGCGGTGCTCCTGCCGGAGAGCGCTTGCCGTCGCGGGGCCCGCTAGCGGGTGGCGGTGGGCCGGGCCGCGGCCGGAGCCGGGAAACCGGCCGGGTCGTCGGTCGCCCTGGCCGGACCGGCGTTGGCGGCGATGATGAGCGCGGCGACCGCGACGACGGCCGCGGTGACGCTCCGGAAGTAACGTGCGGTGGGGCGTGCGGATGTGCGTCCGAGCACGGCGACCTCGCAACGACAGGGGCGGGTTAAGCACGTTTAACTCGCGGTTTAACCTAGAGGTAGTCAGAGCTCAACGGCAAGAGGTTCAGGGGGAGTTGGGGGGAGTGGCACCATGCAGGAAAGGGACGACCCGGAGACCATAGGGCGGCGCGTGCAGCAGCTGCGCACCGAACGGGGGCTGACCCAGCGGCAGCTGGCCGAACCGGCCTACACACCCGCCTACATCTCCACGCTGGAGGCGGGCCGGGTACGGGCCTCGGACGAGGCGCTGCGGCACATCGCCGGGCGGCTCGGGGTCGGCTTCGAGGAGCTGGCCAGCGGACGCCCCGCCCATCTCGCCACCGACCTCAGGCTGCGGCTCACCGAGGCCCAGCGCACCCTGGCCACGGGCGCGGCCGAGGAGGCCGCCGCCCAGTACGCCGACCTGTTCGAGGAGGCGGAGGCGCACGGGCTGGCGGTCGAGCAGGCCACCGCGCTGCTGGGGATGGGCGAATGCGCCCTGGACACCGGTGAGTTGGGGCAGGCCAGGGAGTTCTTCGAGCGGGCCGAGCTGTGGACGGCCGACGAACCGCTGCCGGTGCGCGTCCCGGCGATCCGCGGCCGGGCGGTCTCGCACTACCTGGCCGGTGAGCTTCGTTATGCCGTCTACCTCCTTGAGACCACCCTCGACGAACTGAACCGGAGCGGTCTGCACGACCCGGACGCCCTCCTGCTCCTCTACGCCTCCGCCATCGGCCCGTACATGGACATGGGCGCCCACGCCCGCGCCGCCCAGGCCGCCGAACTCGCCCTCGCCCTCGCCCCGCAGGCCGGGGACCCCGCCCTGATCGCCCGGATGCACCGCTCCGTCGCCCGCACCCTGCTCGCCGAGGGCCGGGTCGCCGAGGCCGACGCCTCCCTGGCCAAGGCCGCCGAGCTCTACCGCCAGCTCCAGCTCCGCACCGAACTCGCCAACTGCCACTGGATGCGCGGCTACGTCTACGCCCAGAACGGCGAACTGGAGCGCGCGGAGAGCGAGTTGCGGGACGCCCTCGCGATGCTCTCGGAGACCCGGGCCGCCCTGTACCGCAGCCAGGCCGCCGTCGAACTCGCCGACGTACTGCACCGCCGGGGCAAGTCCGACGAGGCCGCCGCACTCCTCAACGACGTGCTCGGCGACTTCAACTCCGAGCGTGGCGCGGTCCATTCGGCCGCCGCCCACCGGCTGCTCGGCATCATCGCCGAGGACGCCCGGGACACCGAGGCGGCCGAGGAGCACTACGTCCGGGCGCTCAGCCTGCTGGAACGGGCGGGCGCGGCGGGCGACCTCGCCGACCTGTGCCGGCTCCTCGGCGACCTGCTGCGCCGCACCGGCCGGGTGGAGGCGGCCCTGGACGCGTACCGCACGGGCCTCGGCCACCGTACGGCCCCGGGCACCACGACCCTCGGCCCCGCCCCGGCCCAGCCACCACTGTGACCGGCCACCGCTGCCCCTGCCCCTGCCCCTGCCCCTGGCCGGAGCGGCGGATCAGGCCGGTACGTCCGACGGTCGCCGGCAGCGGAGTGGTGTCGATGACGGTGATGCCCTCCAGCGGACCGCCGGTGCCGGTGCGGAAGGCGTAGAGGGCGTCGAGGTCCGCCACGGCGACGGCCACGACCAGGTTGGCGGGGGGCCGGTGGTGGCCGCGCAGAACCGGACGTGCCGGTGGGTGCTGAGGGTCGCCGTGGGCGGTGACCGGCGCGGCCGTGATCCGCCGGTCGGTCTCGTCCGGTGTGTGTCGCATGATCCGCATGACCGGCCGCGCTGATGGCGTACTTTCTGCACTGAGCCGCTCGGTATGACGGCGAAACGGCGATCCGCTCCTAGAACTGTCTCGTCAGCCAAACGCCCGCAGTTGAGGGAGAAGACGATGACCGACCACGGAGCCGACCTGCTGATCCGCGCCGGCGCGGTGCACACCCTGGTGCCCGGCCAGGCCCCGCAGCGGGCGCTGGCGGTGCGCGGCGACCGGATCGCGGCCGTGTCCGCCGACCCGCACGGCCTCGACCACCTGGTGACGGAGCACACCGAGGTCCACGACCTGCCCGGCGCCACCGTGCTGCCCGCCTTCGACGACACCCACACCCACCTGGTCTTCGCCGCGCTCGGTGCCCAGGACGTCCCCGTCCACCGGGCCCGGACCATCCCCGAGTTCCTCGACCTGATCCGGCAGCGGGCCGCGGTCACCCCCGAGGGCGAGTGGATCCGCACCACCACCAACTGGCAGGAACTCAACCTCGCCGAGCGCCGCATGCCCACCGCCGCCGAACTCGACACGGCCACCGACCGGCACCCCGTCCTGGTCAAGCGCGGCGGCCACAACGACGTCGTCAACCACTACGCGCTGCGCCTCGCCGGCCTCACCGAGGACACCCCCGTACCGCCGGGCGGCACCATCGGCCGCGGCGCCGACGGCAAGCTGGACGGCCGGCTGATCGACAACGCCCTGCACCTGGTCGAGCACCTGGTCCCGGCCCCCGACCGGGCCCGGCGCGTCGAGGGACTGCGGCTGGCCTCCCGCGACTACGCCGCCACCGGCATCGGCACCGTCCGGGACTGCGCGGTCACCCCCGAGGACTACGCCGTGCTGCGGGCCGCCCGGGACGCGGGCGCCCTGCACACCCGGGTCCGGACGCTGATCTCGGCCCTCGGCCTGACCAGCGCCGCCCAGGTGGAGGACCTCCTCGACGTCATGGAGGAGTGGCGCGACACCTCCGACCCGTGGCTGTCGGTGTGGGGCGTGAAGTTCGGCCTCGACGGCGGCCTGGAGGCCGGCGCCACCGAAGAGCCGTACGCCTGTGACCACTCCTACTCCGGGATGCTGGTCTGGGAGCCGGACGCGCTGGTCGAGGCGGTCGAGGCGGTGGTCCGGCGCGGCTGGCGGGTCGGCACCCACGCCTACGGCGACCGCGCGGTCCGCACCCTCCTCGACGTCTACGAACGCGTCCTGGACCGCAACCCCGGCCTGCCCGCCGGCACCCTGGTCATGGAGCACGGCGGCCTCGCCGGCCCCGAGCAGCGCGCCCGCGCCGTCGCCCTCGGCATCCCCGTCACCATCCAGCAGCCGCTGCTGCACGACACCGCCGAGGTCGAGGAGGTCTTCTGGGGCCCCGAACGCGTCGCCCGCCTCTTCCCCGCCCGCGGCTGGATCGACCTCGGCGCCCAGGTCAGCGCGGGCTCCGACTTCCCGGTCGGCCGGTTCGGCGCGATGCGCTCGGTGTGGGGCATGACGACCCGCCAGACCGTCATCGGCGTCAAGGGCCCCGAGCACGCGATCGGTTACGACGAGGCGGTGGCCCTGCACACCACCCAGGCAGCCCACCTCACCGGCGAGTCCCACCTCCGCGGCACCCTGACCCCGGGCCGCTGGGCGGACTTCACGGTCTGGGACCGCGACCCGGCGAACGCCTCCGGCGACGAACTGCGTGACCTGATGCCGGTACGGACTGTGATCGGCGGTTCCGTCGTGACCCCGTGAGCGGCAGCGCCCCGACAGGGGCGCGGGGCCGTATGCGATGTGCGGCTCCGCCGCGTGGGCGCGACCAGCCCCCACCGGACCCGCACCCGACACACAGCCGTCTCTCTGCAAACCAACAGCCCCCATCACTAGCGTCCCCCATGTGCAGAACCACCGGACCACCGCCGACGGCCTGCGTCTCCTGACGCGGGCCGTCGTCCACGTGGTCCTCGGCGGCACCGCCCTGCTCGCGACAGCGACCGTCGTCTCCTTCCTGGGCCCGACGCTCGCCCTCGACCTCTACACCCCACCGGTGGCCGCCTGGTGGACCGTGTTCACGGCGGTCGCCGTGCAGGGCGTCCCCTTCCTCCTCCTCGGCACCGTCGTCTCCGCGGCGATCGGCGCCTTCGTCCCGGAACGCGTCTTCGCCCGGCTCCTCCCCCGCAACCAGGCCCTCGCCGTCCCGCTGGCGGGGGCCGCCGGTGTCGTACTGCCGGGCTGCGAGTGCGCGTCCGTCCCCGTGGCCGGCAGCCTGATGCGGCGCGGGGTGGCCCCGGCCGCGGCCCTCGCCTTCCTCCTCTCCGCCCCCGCGATCAACCCGGTCGTGCTGGTCGCGACCTCGATCGCCTTCCCCGGCCGGCCGATGATGGTGCTGGCCCGGCTGCTCGCCTCCCTCGCCGCCGCGGTGGTGATGGGCTGGCTGTGGGCACGGTTCGGGCGCGACGAGTGGCTCCGCCCGCCCCGCGCCGAGCACGGCCCCCGGACCTCCGGCCCCCGCGCCTTCCTCACCGGCCTCCAGCACGACTTCCTGCACGCCGGCGGCTTCCTCGTGCTGGGCGCGGCGGCCGCGGCGACCTTCAACATCGTCGTACCCAGGTCGGTCCTCGACGTCTTCACCGGCTCCGCCTGGACGGCCGTGCCCCTGCTCGCCCTGCTCGCCGTCGTGCTGTGCGTGTGCAGCGAGGCCGACGCCTTCGTGGCCGCCTCGCTCAGCGCCTTCCCGGCGACGGCGCGGCTGGCGTTCATGGTGGTGGGCCCGATGGTCGACCTGAAGCTGATCGCCCTCCAGGCGGGCACCTTCGGCCGGGGCTTCGCGCTCCGCTTCTCCTCGGCGACCTGGCTGGTGGCCCTGTCCTCGTCCGTCCTGGTGGGCTGGTGGCTGCTGTGAGGCGGTACGGCGGCCCGGTCCTGCTCTGCCTCGTCGGCGCGGCGGCCCTGCGGATCACGCTCTTCGGCGACCTGTACCTCCGCTACGTCCAGGCCGCCCTGCGCCCGTACCTGATCGCGTCCGGCATCGCCCTGATCCTGCTGGGCGTCACGACGGCGGTGCTGCGGACCCGTACGCACACGGACCCCGAGGACGACGACAACGCCCCGGCAGAACCGGCAGAACCGGCAGAACCGGCAGAACCGGAAGATGAGGCCCACGGTCACCACCACGGCCCCGCCGGCCCCCGGATCGCCTGGCTGCTCACCCTCCCGGCCCTCGCCCTGCTCCTCTTCCCTCCCCCGGCCCTCGGCTCGTACAGCGCGGGGCGCGAGGCGGCGCAGCGGGCCGCGCAGGGCGTCGGGACCTTCCCGGCGCTGCCGGCCGGGAACCCGCTGGAGCTGACGCTCGCCGCGTTCAGCTCGCGGGCGATCTACGACAGCGGGCGGTCGCTGACGGGTCGTACGGTCCGGATGACGGGCTTCGTCACGCACGGCGCGGACGACGGCACCTGGTACCTCACCCGGCTGATGGTCACCTGCTGCGCCGCCGACGCCACCACCAGCAAGGTCGAGATCAGGGGCGAGGACGCGCCGCCCACGGACACCTGGGTCACGGTGACCGGCACCTGGCACCCGAAGGGGAAGCTCGGCTCGGACACGGCCTGGCCGCCGGTGCTGGACGCGGGCTCGCTGAAGACCGTGCGGCAGCCGTCGGACCCGTACGAGACGCGGTGAACTAGGCCTGCGCCCGGCCCCGTTCGCGTACCTGGGCGAGGCGCTGGACGCCGATGCCGAGGGCCTGCTCGGTGGTGTCGTCCGGGAGGGTGCCGAGGGCGCCGGCGGTGAGGACGATCGCGTCGTCGCCGACCCGGACGACGGCGACGTCGACGGTGAGGGTGGTGGGATCGTCGTTCGGGGAGGCCTGCGCGGTGACGGTGACCCGCAGCCCCTGGCGGGCGTCGCCGACCTGGGGCAGTCCGGCGTCGGTGACCCGGACGGCCGTGGTGCCGGCCCCGGTCGTCTGCGCGGCGAACTGCCCGCAGACACCGGGCAGCGTCCGCAGCCAGGCCAGGGTCCGGTCCACGTCGGCGGCGCGGCTCGCGTCGACCTGGTAGCGGAGCTGGGCCTCGTCGTCGCCGTCGTCGAGGACGGCGACGGCCTGCGGGCCGGCCGGGGCGCCGAGGAGTTCGTCGGTGTACAGCGATTCGAGCAGACGCTGGCACTCGGGCTGTCCGGTGGCCGCCTTCAGCAGGCCGTCCCGCCAGGTCGCCGTGCCGTCGGTGGCCGTCCACGGCACCCCCAGATCGGCCTCGCCGATCAGCGCGGCCTGCGCCTGCTCGACGGTGAGCACCGGGGTGCCGGTCGCGGCCGCGGGGCCGGTCGGGGCGGGCCGCTCGGCAGCCGTCGCGTTCGCGGCCGGGGCGGAGCCGGGACCATCGGCCTCCGGCGGCCCGGCGGCCGTACACGCGGAAACGGCCGCGAGAAGACCGGCGACGACCAGACCGGAGGCGGTGACTCTCATGACGGGACCTCCCCGGGAGCAGGCGAGCAGCGGAACGCGAACCCTCACACCCCCACGCCATCACCCCCCGCCCCCACCGACCACCGCTCCGGTCCGTCCGGGTGAGTCCCGCGCGTCGCGGGTGGATCAGGTGAGGGTCGCTGCCGCTCTGCGGAGTTCTTCGAGGGCGTGGCGGGCGAGGGTGGGGAAGGGCTGGTGGTTCGTGGGGGTGGTCCAGTGGGTGAAGGCGGTGGCGAAGGCGCGGACGGCCAGGCCGGCGGCGAGGGTGGCGGTGGGGTCGGGGATGCCGCGGCGGTGGAGGGCGTCGGTGGCGGTGGCCGCGAGGTTGAGTTCCTTGAAGGCGAGGCGTTCGCGTAGTTCGGGGTGACCGGCGATGACCGCGCTGAGGCGGGGGGCGAAGGCGCGTTGCTCGGGGGTGAAGGAGGCGGTCAGGGCGTCCAGGCCCGCGGCGACCGCCTCCAGCGGGGTCGCGGACGCGGGGGCGCCCTCGATGCCCTCCGTGAGGAGGCGGCCGTGCTCCTGCTGGCCCGTGAACAGCACCTCGCGCTTGTCGGGGAAGTGCCGGAAGAAGGTCGTCTTCGTCAGCCCGGCCCGTTCGGCGATCTGGGCGACGGTGGTGCTGTCGTATCCCTGCTCGCCGAACAGGTCGATCGCGGCTTGTACGAGGCGCAGTCGCGCGTTCGGTTCCCATCGGGCCATGAGGACACTCTAAGTGATGTGACTCGGTACCGTCACGGTGCTACGGTGACGGTACCGAGTCACATCACTTTCTTCTCGCTCTCGGGAGAGTCGTCATGCGTGTTTTCGTCACCGGCGCGGGCGGTCACATCGCCTCCGCCGTCGTTCCCGAACTGCTGCGGGCCGGGCACGAGGTCGTCGGCCTCGCCCGGTCGGAGAACTCCGCCGCCGTGGTCAAGGGGTTGGGCGCCGAGGTGCGTCGCGGGGACCTGAACGATCTGGACGGGCTGCGGGCGGCCGCCGGCGACGCCGACGCCGTCGTCCATCTCGCCTTCGACCACACGGCCATGGCCGCCGGGGACATGGCCGGTGCCGCGGCCACCGACCTGGCCGTGGTGCGGGCCTTCGGGGAGGTGCTCGCCGGGACCGGCAAGGCCCTCATGGGCATCGGCATGGGGCACGGGGACGGCAACGAGCACCTCGGCGAGGCGTACGCGGCCAATCCGCGGATCGCCGCGGGGCGCCTGCTCGGCGAACTCGCCGGACAGGGCGTGCGCACCGTGCTCGTCGGGATCCCGCCGGTCGTGCACAGCACCCGGGACCGGAGCGGGTTCCTGCCGACGCTGATACGGATCGCGCGGGCCAAGGGGGCCTCCGGCCAGGTCGGGGACGGTACGAACCGGTGGTCCGCCGTGCACACGCTGGACCTCGCCCGGCTGTACCGGCTGGCGCTGGAGAAGGCGCCGGCGGGCGCGGAGCTGCACGCGGCGGCCGAGGAGGGGGTCGAGGTACGGGCGATCGCCGAGGTGGTCGGGCGGCGGCTGGGCGTGCCGGTGGAACGGATCCCGGACGAACGGGTCGCGGAGCACTTCGGGTTCTTCGGGGCGTTTATGACCCTGGACGTGCCGGTGCGCAGCGGGCGGACGCGGGAACTGCTGGGGTGGGAGCCGACGGAGGCGGGGCTGCTGGCCGATCTGGAGGAGGGCCACTACTTCGCGGAACAGTGATCGGGGGCCCGGGGAACTGGGGGGACTGGGAGGACTGGGGGCGGCTTCGGGCGCGCGGTGGCCGGTCGCGCCCGCGTCGCGGTGGCCGCATATTGGTACGGCCCCGCGCCCCTTTAGGTTGGCTGCCTTGCCGCCTGTCGCGAAGGAGCCCCCATGTCCGGTCAGCCCGTCCCCGTGATCATCGACTGTGACACCGGTGTCGACGACGCTCTCGCCCTGCTGCTCGCCGTGCGCCACCCGGGGCTGGAGCTGCGGGCGGTGACCTGTGTCGCCGGGAACACCGACGTGGACGGGGTGGTGCGCAACACCCTGACCGTGCTGGAGCGGGCGGGGGCCGGGGACGTTCCCGTCGCGCGCGGGGCCGAGCGGCCCCTCCTGGAGGCGGCGCGGTCGGCCCGGCATGTGCACGGGGCGGACGGGATGGGGGACCTCGGGCTGCCCGCGCCCACCCGGCGCCCCGCCGACATCGACGCCGTCGGCCTGCTGCGGCGCGAGATCCTCGCCTCGCCCCGCCCGGTCACCCTGATCCCCACCGCGCCGCTCACCAACATCGCCCTGCTGCTGCGCACCCACCCGGAGGTGACGCGCAACATCGAGCGGATCGTGTTCATGGGCGGCGCGGTCGCCACCGGGAACGCCACCCCGGTCGCCGAGTTCAACGTCTGGCACGACCCCGAGGCCGCCGCGATACTCCTCACCGCCGGGGTGCCGATCACCATGTACGGCCTGGACGTCTTCCAGCGGGTCGTGGTGCCGGGCGCGGAGGTACGACGGCTGCGCGCGAGCACGGAACCGGGCGCCCGGCTCGCCGGTGAGCTGCTCGCCCACCGGCCCGCCGCCCCCGACCCGGACGCTCCGGAGAACGACGACGCGGCCGGCGGCCTCGGGGACGCGGGCGCGGTGTGCGCCGTCGCCGATCCGGACGGTCTCACCACCCGCCGCCTGCCGGTGGAGGTCTCGCTGGCCCCGGGGCCGACCCGGGGCCAGACGATCGTCGACCGGCGGCCCCGCCCCGGCGAGGCCGAGATCCACGGTGGCACACGTGAACAGGCCATGGTGGACGTGGCGTTGGATGTGGACGTCGAGCGGTACGTGAAGCTGTACCTGGAGACCGTAGGAGGAGCGCAGGGGTAAGAAGGGGTAGGAGAGAAGCCGGTTGGCGGGCCTGGCTCACCACTACCTACACGTGTGCCCCAGCCGTCACGGACGGCTGGGGCACACGCGTACACGCATCGCGTCCAGGAGGGACTAGGCGCGGGTCGCCTTACGACGTCGCGTCGCGACGACGATCGCGCCGCCGCCGGCCAGCAGCACGGCCGCGCCGCCGGCCAGGTAGCCGGTGCTGGAGCTGGCGCCGGTGTGGGCGAGGTCGCCGCCGCCGCCCGAGTCGGTGCTCGGGGCGGCCGCCGGGCCGGTCGTCGAGTCGGACGGGGAGGGGGTGGCGCCGGCCGTCCCGGTCTCCGAGGACTCGGAGGGCGCCGGGGTCGTGGTGTCCGAGGCCGGCGGGGTCGACGACTCGGCCGGGGTCGACTCGGAGGCGGAGGCCGACGGGGACGGGGACGGCGAGGACGACGACTCGCTCGTCGAGCAGTCCTTCGTGCCGCCGTTCCAGGAGGCGATCAGCTTGTCCTTGATGACCGCGTGGTCCGGGCCGGCCGGCAGGTCACCGTGCTCGAAACCGTCGTTGGCGTCCTTGTCGCCGTCGAACTTCGTCGCGCCCCGGTAGAGGTCGATCTGCGCGAAGCAGCCGGCGTCCGGCACCGCGATGTCGAGGGAGTCGGTCTGGCCCTGCTTGACCGTCACCGAGTCGAAGTCGACGAAGACCTGCTGCCCCGAGGTGGCGAAGGTGGGGCCGTGGGCGATGTAGGAGGCCAACGAGGCGGTGCAGCTCGTGGCGTCACCGGCGGCGCGGACCTTGAGGTGGACCTTGCCGTCGTCGGTGACCTTCAGGTTCTGGTCGTCGACCTTCACCGAGTCGTAGAAGTTCGAGCCGTCGATCGAGAACTGGCACTTGTCCGTGCCGGTCTCCGTGCCGGCTCCGGTGCCGGGGCTGTAGTGGCCGCCGGACTTCCAGCCGTCACCGCCGGGCGTGCCGTGCGCCCAGGCGCCGGACGCCCCGGCGACGGAGACGGCACACAGGGCGAACGACGCGACGCCGGTCCCCAGCAGGCGGCGCGCGGTGACATGTCTGGCTATGGACATGGATATCCCATCGTGAAGGCTCGCGGAATGCGAAGAAGCACTGGGCCCATTGGTCACATGCGCCACAGCGTGCGCCCATGGTCGTCGGGCGCGCCGAACCCTGTCAACCTGCGGTGAAGCAAGGGGCGTTGGGGGCTCATCACAACTCCCTCACACAGGGAACGATCCCCTCCGGGCGGTGTGAAGGTTCCCTTTCGCGGCATTGTGGACAGGCTTCTGGTTGCTGTCTTCCCGCTTCTCCGCTTCTCCGCCCGACCGGTGTCACTCCGTCCGAAAGGAACGCGCGTGGTCGACCTCTCCTCCAGGAACCCCGACTGGTGGCGTCAGGCCGTGATCTACCAGGTGTATCCGCGCAGCTTCGCCGACGCGGACGGCGACGGGCTCGGCGATCTCAGGGGCGTCACCGAGCGGCTTGCCCATCTGGGCGCGCTCGGCGTGGACGCCCTGTGGCTCAGCCCGTTCTACCCGTCCGAACTGGCCGACGGCGGCTACGACGTCGCCGACCACCGGGACGTCGACCCGCGGCTCGGCACCCTGGACGACTTCGACGCGATGGTCGCGGAGGCGCACCGGCTGGGCCTGAAGGTGATCGTCGACATCGTCCCGAACCACACCTCGCATCTGCACCCCTGGTTCCGGGAGGCCCTGCTCGCGGGCCCCGGCTCGGCGGCCCGGGAGCGCTACGTCTTCCGGCCGGGGCGCGGCGAGCACGGTGAACTGCCGCCCTCCGACTGGCAGTCGGTGTTCGGCGGCAGCGCCTGGCGAAGGGTTCCGGACGGCGAGTGGTACCTGCATCTCTTCGCCGCCGAGCAGCCCGACCTGAACTGGGCGCACGACGAGGTCCGCGCCGACTTCCGCACCACCCTGCGCTTCTGGTCCGACCGGGGCGTGGACGGCTTCCGGGTCGACGTGGCCCACGCCCTGGTGAAGGACCTCGCCGCACCGCTGCGGGACGTGGCGGAGTTCGGCGCCACCGGCGAGGAGGCGCTGGAGCGTGTCCCGCCCGGCACCCACCCCTACTGGGACCGGGACGAGGTGCACGAGATCTACCGGGACTGGCGCACGATCTTCGACGCCTACAGCCCGCCCCGCACGGCCGTCGCCGAGGCCTGGGTGCCGGACGCCCGCCGTGCCCTGTACGCGCGCCCGGACGAACTGGGCCAGGCCTTCAACTTCGAGTATCTGCAGACTCCTTGGGACGCGGGTGCGCTGCGCGAGGTCATCACCGGCTCCCTCGCCACCGCCCGCGCGGCCGGCGCCTCCGCCACCTGGGTGCTCTCCAACCACGACGTCGTCCGGCACGCCTCCCGGCTGGTGCTGCCGCCGGGCACCGACGAGAACGCCTGGCTGCTCTCAGGGGGACGGGTGCCGCGGACCGATGCCGCCCAGGGGCTGCGGCGCGCCCGCGCGGCCACCCTGCTGATGCTGGCGCTGCCCGGTTCGTCGTACGTCTACCAGGGTGAGGAACTCGGCCTGCCCGAGGCCGCCGACCTGCCCGCGCCGGTCCTGCGGGACCCGATCTGGGAACAGACGGGCCACCTCCGCAAGGGCCGCGACGGCTGCCGGGTGCCGCTGCCGTGGACGGCGACCGGTCCGTCGTACGGCTTCGGGTCCGGCGGTGCCTGGCTGCCGCAGCCGGAGTGGTTCGCGTCGTACGCGGTGGAGGCGCAGGCCGGCAAGGAGGGCTCCACGCTGGAGCTCTACCGCGGCGCGCTGCGGCTGCGCCGCAAGCTGCTCGACGGCGAGACGCTGACCTGGGGCGAGGCGCCCGAGGGGGTCCTGCACTTCGCCCGGTCGGAGGGCTGGCGGTGCGTCACGAACGTGTCGCACGCGCCGGTGCCGCTGCCGCCGGGCGAAGTACTGCTGGCCAGCGTGCCGTTGCCGCTGGACGGCACGCTGCCGCCCGACACCACGGTGTGGCTGGGCGCCTGAGTCAGGCGGTGGGGCTGGGGGCCGGGGTCGCGCCGGTCCCGGCCCCGGTGCCGACATTCGCACCGCTGCCGTTGAAGCCGCTCTCGCCGGGCAGGGCCGGCGGGCTGGTCGTGCTGTTGACCGGCGGGGTGAGGACCACCTGGGGCTGGCCCGCGGCCGGGGGCGGCGGGGTCAGGTCGGTGGCGGGCAGCTTCGGCGGGGTCGTCTCCTGGAAGAGCACCGACGGGAAGTCGACCAGGCCGGTCTGCTCCATCACCGTGATGTGGTCGAGGACCGTGGCGTTGGCCTGGTCGGCCAGGATCCGGACCAGGGTGTTCCGGGTGGTCGAGCGGATCTTCGCGATCGTGTTGAAGATCGAACCGTGCGTCACCCGCAGGATGTTGGCGAAGTCCGTGTCGAACTTCTTGCCGGAGTCCGCGCTCAGGGTGTTGACGAACCCCTGCTGCTGCGGCGAGGGCAGGTCGGGGATGGTGATGTTGAGCATCGGCGCGATCTTGCGGCAGCTGGCGTCCAGCGCCGCGTGGCCGTCGATCAGGTGCTTGCTCGCGGTGATGACCGCCTGGGACTGGCCCTTCTTCAGGCCGAGCTGCCCCACGGGGTACTCCCAGAGCCCGGCCGCCCGTACCTTCACCACGAAGTCCCGGTCGCCCTCGGTCAGTGGGCCCCATTGGGTGTTGGCGATGATGCGGTTCGTGTCGCTGGACACGGTGTTCAGGCCCAGCATGCTCGGGTAGGCGAGTGCGACGAGGGTCATGCTCAGGGCGCCACCTACGAAGAGCGTTCCCGTCGCGTTCCGCGAAAAGCGCACTGGTGCCTCCTGCCGGTCGGGGGTCCCGCGCAGGGGCGGGGGGTCGGACGCCGATGAATACGGATGGGGATGCCACCGGGAACCTTTTGGTTTGGCAAAGAACTTGTGAGGCTCTGCTCTGCCGGAGGCCCTTTCCTGCCATGACTTGGCCAGGGGACGGTGATGATTTCCCCTGGTGGGAGTGGTCATGACAAAGAGGCGGACTAGCTTCGCCGCATGCCCCCACAGTCATCCCCCCGCGTCCCGCGCCTGCCCAACGGAGCGGGCCGCCGGGGTCCCGCCGCGCCCCCCGCCCTGCCCGTGCTGCCCTACCGCAAGCCCACCAAGGGCCGTGACTACTGGGTGTTCGACGACGTCCTCCCGGACGCGGACGCCGTACGCGAGCGGTGCCTGGCCAAGGACGACTGGGTCCAGGGGTACCCGTACACCTCGGAGACCTGGCCCGGGCTGCGCACCATGCCCGGCCTGGAGCCCGCCGAACTCGCCGTCGTGGAAGGGCTGGTGAGGCAGGCGACCGGCGCCGGGAAGCTGTGGGTGCAGCAGGCGCCCGGCGGCGGCACCCTCAACCACAACTGCGTCCAGGTCGTCGGCGAGGGCGAGAGCGAGCCGCGCCCGCACACCGACTCGCGGGCGCTGTGCCGGTACGCGGCGGTGCTGTATCTCAACCCCGGGGTGGCCAAGGACTGCGGCACCGCCTTCTACCGCCAGTCGCTGCCCGGCGGCCGGCTCGGCGGGAACATCGTGCAGGCCCCGCACAACAACCTCGTCGAGGCCCTCGGCACGCGGTTCGTCCCGGGCGACCACTTCGAGGAGGACGTCCGCGTCCCGCACAAGTACAACCGGCTGCTCCTCTACAACGCCAACCTCGTGCACAGCGCGACCGGTTACACGGGCAGGACGCTGGAGGAGAAGCGGATGACGGCGGTCTTCTTCTGGATGGCGTGAGCGGACGGACCATGCCCCGGGTTCTGTAACAGCGGGCGTGACACGAACACGACGGGCCCGTGACGGCGATCTCCGAACTTCCCCGCCGGGAGCCGCATCGAAAGGGGTGTCCGGCAGAGAGCCGGGGAGATCACCACCGCTGGGGGACCCCATGTCGCACCTTCGCAACCGCCGCCCGCACCTGCGCAAGACCGCCGCCGCGCTGACCGGTGCCGCCGCGCTGATGGCCCTGCTCACCGCGTGCAACGGCACCGCGAGCGGCTCCGTCAGCGCCGACGGCGGCTCGGCGGCCCCGGCCGCGGGCGACTCCACGACGGCGTCCGGCTCGACGGGCGGTGCGAAGGGCGGCTCCGGCACCGGGTCCGGCACCGGCAGCACCTCGGGCTCGTCGGGCACCTCGGGCTCGTCCACGTCGGGCGGTTCGTCCACCTCGGGTGGCTCGTCCGCCTCGGGTGGCTCGTCCACCTCCGGCGGCTCGGTGCCCGCCTGCCAGGCCTCCCAGCTCGACTACTCGTGGGCGAGCGGCGACGCCGCCGCGGGCGCGGTCAAGGGCGACCAGCAGGCCGTCGTCGTGGCGCTCACCAACAAGAGCGGCCACACCTGCACGCTGTACGGCTTCCCGGGCGTCGACCTGGTCAACAGCGGTAAGCAGTGGTCGCTCCAGCGCAGCGGCGCCACCCCGCAGCGGGTCACCCTCGCCAACGGCACCGCCGCCCACTTCACGATCACCTACCTGGAGTCGGACGACTCCGACGCGTTCAGCCCGAGCACGGTGGTCATCACCGCGCCGAACCAGCGCACGTCGTACGACCTGCCCTGGCAGGGCGGACCCATCGTGCTCCAGGACGGCGCGACGCACCCGGGGACGTACGTCGGCCCCGTCACCCGTTAGGCGTAATCCCCGTGGTGGGGGTACGAGGGCGGCCGGATCGTCGTACCCATGACACAGCAGACGCATCCGGCACCGACCCCGAGCGCCGGCCGGACCGGCGACGGGATCGTCTTCGCGGGGGTCCTCCTGCTGATGAACGGCGTCTTCGCCATTCTGCAGGGCATCTCCGCGCTCGCCACCGACGACGTGTACGCACGCGTCCACGACTACGTGTACAAGATCAGCCTCACCGGCTGGGGCTGGATCCTGGTGGTCCTGGGCGCCCTCGGTGTCGTCGCGGGCGCCGCCCTCCTCAAGGGCGCCCCCGGCTGGGCCCGCGGGCTCGGCATCTTCCTGGCCGCGCTGAGCATGATCGCCCAGTTCATGTTCCTGCCGTACGCCCCGCTCTGGGCGCTCATCATGATCGCCATCGACTTCTTCGTGATCTGGGCGCTGGCGCTCTACCTGCCGGACACGCCGGACAGGGCGGGACGTCCGTAGCCGCGCCCGTCGTTCATCCCGCGTCGCGGACGCAGCGGAAGCCGGTGTGGCCGGTGGAGCTGTCGGGGGTGTTGGCGGTGCGGGCGGCGACCCGGTAGCGGTTGCAGTAGGAGGCGTGGCAGAGGTGGGAGCCGCCGCGGATGACGCGGGCGCCCCCGTGGACCGGTGCGGCGTGGCCGCCGTGCTCGGTCGTCCACCAGTCGGCGCACCACTCCCACACGTTGCCGGACGTGTTGTACAGGCCGTGGCCGTTGGGCGCGAACGCGTCGACGGGCGCGGTGCCGCGATAGCCGTCGGCGGCGGTGTTCCGGGTCGGGAAGGTGCCGCGCCAGATGTTGCACCGGTACTCGCCGTCCGGGTCCAGCTCGTCCCCCCACGGGTAGCGGGCCTGCTCCAGACCGCCGCGGGCCGCGTACTCCCACTCCGCCTCGGTGGGCAGCCGCTTGCCGGCCCAGGAGGCGTAGGCGGCGGCGTCGTACCAGGAGACATGGACGACGGGATGGTCGCCGAGTCCGTCGAGGCCGCTGCCCGGTCCGGCCGGCCGGTTCCAGGCGGCTCCCGCGACCGCACACCACCAGGGCGTCTCCGGCGGCCGGGGCGCGTCCCGGCGCAGCGCGGCGGGCAGGAACCCGGCGAAGACGTACGACCAGCCCAGCCGTTCGGCGTCGGTGACATGGCCGGTGTCGGCGACGAACTCGGCGTACGCGTCATTGCTCACCGCGCACGCGTCCACCAGGAACGGCGCCACCCGCACCGCCCGCACCGGCCCCTCACCGTCCGCCGGAAACCCGTCGGCGTCCTCGGCCCCCATCAGGAACTCCCCACCGGGCAGCGCGACCATCCTGTCCTCCCGCCGCGCGCCGACGGGAGCGGGAAGGGGCCGGGAGGACGAGGACGGCTGCACGGGGACGGGAAGCTCTTCCGCGCGGGCGGAGGGCGCGCAGCACGCGGACGGCGGACGGGTGGACTCCATGTGCGGAGTGTGCCGCAGGTGTCTGTGCGCACCGCACCCGCACCCGCCCCCGGCGATAATCGCCCCATGGCACCCCCCTCGGCCTCCGCGCTCCCCCGCGGTACGGCGGCCGCCACGTGAACGTCACCCACCTGCACAGCCGTCTGCTGCCCGACCTGCTGGCGGTCGGCGCCGCGTACCCCCTGGTGCTGGCCGGCGACCACGCGGCCCAGGCCCACGGCCTGTTCGACCGTGCCGGACGGACCGTGGAGGTGGCGACGCAGCATCCGGCGCCGATGCGGACGATCGCCACGACGGTCGAGGCGGGCCTGCGTGAACGCGGCTGGCGGGTGCGGATCCGCGAGTCGGACCCGCTCTCCGCCCAACTCGTCGTCACGGACGCCGTCTCGGAGGAGGACGGCGAGGTCGTCCTCCTCAAGGAGGTCCTCTGGCACCCGCCGGTCCGCACGGAACTCGGCCCGGCCCTGTCCCTGGAGGACGTGGTCGGCATGAGGGTGTGGACGCTGACCGACCGCGGCCTGCCCCGGGACCTCCTGGTCGTGCACGCCGCCGCGGCCCGCTGGACCCTCCCCGACCTGGAGGACCTCGGCCGCCGGCACGCCCGTGACACCTTCGACCTCACCGACCTGCAGTCCCGGCTGACCGGCGCGGACTGGATCGACGACCGGGAGTTCGCGGCCTACGGTCTGGACGACGAGGCGATCACCGAGCTGCGGCAGTGGGCCCAGGCGTGGGCGGACGACATCGCGGAACGCCTGATCGAGGCCCAGCCGCCGGAGGACTGAGCCGGGAAGGGCGCCTGTCCCAGGCCCGTGACACGTGTGAAGTCCGGGGTGGCGCGGTACGGACCTAGGTGCACCCGGACACCTCCAGGTGCGCGTCCCGCCGCCTCAGCCGTCAGGAGTCACGCCGTGAGCAGTATCGCCATCGTGGGGGCCGGACCCGGGCTGGGGGCCGCCGTCGCCCGGCGGTTCGGGCGGGAGGGGTACGAGGTCGCGCTCGTCGCCCGGGACGGGCGGCGGCTGGACGCCCTCGCCCGTGAGCTGTCCGGCCTCGGCGTCTCCGCGCGCGGGTTCGCCGCCGACGTACGGGACCCGCTGGCCCTCGCGGGGGCGCTGGCGCGGGCCGCCGAGGAACTCGGGACCGTCGAGATCCTGCAGTACAGCCCGGTGCCGCAGCGGGACTTCATGCTTCCCGTGCTGGAGACCACCCACGCGGACCTGCTCGGGCCGGTCGAGTTCTCCGTGTACGGGCCGGTCGCCGCCGTGCAGCAGGTGCTGCCCGGGATGCGCGAGCTGGGCCGCGGGACCGTGCTGTTCGTGAACGGCGGCACCGCCGTCATCCCCCATCCCGACCGGGCCGGGACCTCCATCGCCTTCGCCGCCGAGAGCGCCTACGGGCATCTGCTGCACGACCGGCTCGCCGGGGAGGGCATCCATGTGGCGCAGCTGGTGATCCCGGGCGCGATCGTGGCCGGGCACGCCCGCAAGGACCCCGCCGTGCTCGCCGACACGCTCTGGGAGATGCACCGCGACCGGCACGGGTTCCGGCACTACGCCGACGACCTGGAGGGGTGACCGAACGCCACAAAAGGCCTCTTGGCGTCCCGTTTATGGCCGATCTGCGCGAACATCATTTTTAGGTCAATATGGTGTTCGGTCTGATTGCTCCCCACGGGGAGCCAGGGATGGCTAAGGGGGCCAGCGATGGCTGTGGAAATCTCTCCTCTCCTCAAGCCCTCCAAGCTCAGAAGCCGTGGAGGGCTCCTCGGGGAGTGCCTGGCAGAGTTCCTGGGGACGTTCGTCCTCATTTCGTTCGGGTGCGGTGTCGTGGCGATGGCCGTCGCGGCGCTGCCCGGGTCCGGGCGCGCGGAGACGCCCACGACGATCTTCCTGGCCGCCGGCGACTGGCTCCTGATCACCTGGGGCTGGGCCCTGGCCGTGACCTTCGGCGTCTATGTGGCCGGAGGTGTCAGCGGCGCCCATCTGAACCCGGCGGTGACGCTGGCGTTCGCCGTCCGCCGCAAGTTCCCCTGGGCGAAGGTGGTGCCCTTCTGGGTGTCCCAGGTGCTCGGCGCCCTCGCCGGAGCCGCCCTGGTCTACCTCGTCTACCACGACGCGATCAACGCGTTCGACGCCGCCTCCAAGCCGCCCAAGGTCGGCGGGCACACGGAGGCCACGTTCTCCATCTTCGCCACCTTCCCCGCGCCCTACTTCCACGGCGGGATCTGGGGGCCGCTGATCGACCAGATCGTCGGCACGGCCTTCCTGGTCATGTTCATCGTGGCCGTCGTCGACCTGCGCAACACGGCCGTAGGGGCCAACCTGGGCCCGCTCGTCGTCGGCTTCGTCGTCGCCGCGATCGGCATGTCCTACGGCGCGAACGCCGGCTACGCCATCAACCCCGCCCGCGACTTCGGACCGCGGCTGCTCACCTGGTTCGCCGGGTGGAAGAGCTACGCGTTCCCCGGCGACGGGGCGTGGTTCAGCGGCTACTGGTGGATCCCCATCGTCGGCCCGCTGATCGGCGGTGTCATCGGCGTGCTGATCTACGACCTGTTCATCGGCGACACCCTGCACGCCCGGCTCCAGCGGGGCGAGTTGCCGGAGCCCGGGCGCACCCGCCCCGAGACGGACGAGAACTGAGCGCTGCCGGGGGTCACGTCTCCTTCGGCGGCTCCGCCTGGCGGCCGAGGCGCTCCACGAGCTGCTGCGCCTTGGTCACCCCGGTGTCGATCTGCTCGGTGTACTTGCCGTCGGTCCGCTCGTCGGCCAGGTCGCCGGCCTTCTCCAGACCGGTCTCGATGACGTCACCGTGTTCCTCGGCGAGGTCCTTGGCCTTGTCCGCCAGGTTCTTCAGCCCGTCCATTCCATCGAACATGCCGAAATCGTCCCCAGGACCGGCCGGCGGTGACAAGACGGCGCCCGGGGTACCGGGCGGGGCGTGAAAGGAGCGCCCGGGCGTTTCCCGCGGTGGGCGAGGGTGGAGACTCGACGGGCAGGCAAGCCACCCACCCCTGGAGACACGCCATGAGCAGCAGCCCCCTCCTGACCGGCCTGAGCGGGAAGCTCCCCGAACTGCGGGCGCTCTACGAGGATCTGCACGCGCACCCGGAGCTGTCCTTCCAGGAGGAGCGGACCGCGTCCGTCGTCGCGGAGCGGCTGCGGGAGCAGGGCTGGGAGGTCACCGAGGGCGTCGGCGGCACCGGCGTGGTCGGGGTGCTGGCCAACGGGGACGGGCCGGTCGTCCTGCTGCGGGCCGACATGGACGCGCTGCCGGTCACCGAGGAGACCGGGCTGCCGTACGCCTCGAAGAACGACGGGGTGATGCACGCGTGCGGGCACGACATGCATGTGGCGTGGCTGCTGGGGGCGACCGGGCAGCTGGCCGCCGCCCGGGACGGCTGGCGGGGGACCGTGGTGGCGGTGTTCCAGCCGGCCGAGGAGGTCGGCGGGGCGCCGAAGATGCTCGCGGACGGGTTCGCCGAGCGGTTCCCGCAGCCCGACGTGTGCCTGGCCCAGCATGTGGCGGCCGCCCCGGCGGGGCTGGTCGGGACCCGGGCGGGGGCGCTCATGGCGGGCGCGGACAGCCTGCGGGTCACACTGTTCGGGCGGGGCGGGCACGGCTCCACGCCGGAGGCGACCGTCGACCCGGTGGTGCTGGCGGCGGCCGTGGTGCTGCGGCTGCAGACCGTCGTCTCCCGGGAGGTGGGCGCGAACCAGCAGGCCGTCGTCACGGTCGGTTCGATCCACGGCGGGACCAAGGAGAACATCATCCCGGACACCGTCGAGCTGAAGCTCAACGTGCGGTCCACCACCGAGGTCGTACGGGAGCGGGTCCTCGCCGCGATCGAGCGGATCGTCCGGGCCGAGGCCGCCGCCTCCGCCGCGCCGAGGGAACCGGAGATCGCCGTCATCGACTCCTTCCCGGTCACCCACAACGACCCCGGCGCCACCGGCTCCGTCCAGGCCGCCCTGGCCGACGCGTTCCCGGGCCTCACCTTCGAGCTGACCTCACCGGTCCCCAACA
The DNA here is from genome assembly GCF_043201555.1 of Streptomyces sp. NPDC048288. Lineage (NCBI taxonomy): Bacteria > Bacillati > Actinomycetota > Actinomycetes > Kitasatosporales > Streptomycetaceae > Streptomyces > Streptomyces sp. NPDC048288. The sequence goes on along the minus strand of NZ_JBICZD010000002.1, from coordinate 583,412 downwards.
GCGAGGACTTCGGCGCCTTCGGTACGGCCCTGGGCGCGCCCTCGGTCTTCTGGTTCGTCGGCGGCGCCGACCACAAGCTGTACGAGGGCGTCGACCTGGAGGCCCTGATCCGCGACGGCATCCCGCCGCAGATCCCCTCCAACCACTCCCCGCACTTCGCCCCCGTCCCGGAGCCGACGATCGAGACGGGCGTACGGGCTCTGCTGGCCGCCGCCGGCCACTGGCTGGCCCCCTGACCCCGGCCCCCGGCGACCCGTGCGGAGGCTAGGCGCCCTGCTCCAGGGCCGGGCGCAGATCCGCCCGCCGCCGTATGCCCAACTTCTTGTAGGTGTGGGTGAGATGGGTCTCCACGGTGCGCCGGGCCAGATGGAGCAGGGCGGCGATCTCCCCGTTGGTGCGGCCCTCGGCGGCGAGTTCGGCGATCCGCCGCTCGCTGCCGGTGAGGGAGGCGGCACCGGTACGGCGCCGGGGGGAGCGGGCGCCGCCCTCGCGCAGCGTCCGCTCGGCCAGCTCCACCAGCCGTACGGCGCCCAGCCGTTCGGCGTGCCCGGCGGCCTCGCGCAGACAGTCCCGGGCCCGGGCGGCCTCGCCGGCGGCGATCAGCCGGCGGCCGAGCGCGATCAGCGCCTCCGTGGGCTCCGCGCCGGCGTCGGGGGCGTCCCGCAGCAAGGCCACCGCCTGCTCGGCGAGTTCCAGGCCGCGGCGGCCGACGGTCGCCGCACCGAGCACCCGCAGCGCCCGGCCCACCGTGCGCGGGGTGCCCCAGACCCGGGCCAGCCGCAACTCCTCCTCGGCCAGCGCGATGGCCTCCAGCGGACGGCCGAGGGCCAGCCGGCACTCGGCGGCGGCCGTACGCCACGGGGTGACCACCGGGCTGACCACCTCCCGGGCCGACTGCCGGCGGCCGCACTCCAGGAAGTCGTGCAGCGCCGCGGCCGGATCACCGGCGGCGGCCCGCACCACGCCCCGCGCGTACAGGAACCGGTTCAGCTCCCAGGAGTCCGGCGCCTCCCCCAGGTCGATCCCGGCGACCAGCCGCTCGGCCTGCGCGGTACGGCCCGTCTCCACCAGCGCGATCAGGGTGTGCGCGTGGACGTTGGTCGGCGCGACCGCCTCGGGCGCGTCCGCCAGGTACGCGTAGTCGGCGCGGGCCGCCGCGATGTCCGTACGGTTGTTGATCAGGGCCTGGTGCATGGGGTGCAGCAGGTCGGGGCGCTGCCCGGCCAGACCGCGGTCCACCAGCCGGTCGGCCTCGTCGAGTTCGTCGGCCCACTGGGCGACCGTGGCCGCGGTACCGACCAGGAAGGGCTCGGTGAGCGGGTCGGAGGGCTCGGCGAGCAGGGTGCGCAGCTGCCGCATGGCGTCCCGGGCGGAGGTGAGGCCCGCGCCGGCCGCGTGCCGCACGAGCAGGGCCCGGCCGGCCGTGCCGACCAGCTCCGGGGAGCGGTCGGCGGTCTCGGACAGCCGCTGGTAGAGCTCCTGCCGTATCTCCTGGTCCTGGTCGGAGAAGAGGACGGAGGCGGTGTGCAGGGTGCGCACCAGCTCGGGGTGGCCGTCCAGTTCACCGTCCACGGAACGCAGTACCTCGACGGCCTTGCGGGTGCGGCCCCGGCCGGTCAGCGCGGTGCCGAGGGCGACGGCCGCGCGCACCCGGTCCTGCGGGGCGGCGGGCAGCCGGACCGCCTCGGCGAGCCGGGGGATCGCGGCGGTGGAGCGGGGCGCCGCGTACTCCAGTGAGCCCAGCTCGGTCAGCAGCCGCTGCCGGCGCTCGTCGGGGAGGGGTTCCTCCAGGGCGCGGCGCAGATAGGCGACGGCGTCCTCCTGGCGGCCCTCGTAGAGGGCGAGGGTGGCCGCGTCCTGCAGCAGGAGCGGGGCCCAGGGGGCCTCCACCGGTCCGGTGAAGAGCAGTTGGCGGGCCACGGCCTCGGCGGGCGCGTCCTGGTGCAGCAGCGCCTCGGCGATCGCCCGGTGCGCGGCGCGGCGGTCGGCGCCGGGGACGCCGGAGAGGATCGCGTCGCGCAGCAGCGGGTGCGGGTAGTGCGGGCGGCCGTCGGGACCCGGCGTGAGCAGGCCGAGGTTGGTCATGGCGGTGAGCCAGCCGGCCACCCGGGTGGGGTCGGCGTCGGCCAGTTCGGCGAGGAGCGGGGTGACGTCCTGCTCCGGCAGACCGCCGGCGGTGTCCTCCTCCAGGACGGCGAGCGCGCGGGCCACCTCGGTGGTGGCCGGGCCCGCGCTGTCCAGCCACCACTGGACGGCGGCCGGGTACGCGCCCGGGTAGAGGGCGGCCGTGGCGGTGGGGACCTGCGGGTGCCGGGTGTCGTCGAGGTCGTCGAGGAGGGCGCGCAGCAGCAGCGGGCTGCCGGCGGCGGCGCTCACACAGGCGTCGACCCAGGCCCGGTCCGCGCCGGGGAACGCCTCGCGCACCCGGCCCGCCGCGGCCTCGGGGGTGAGGGGGGCGAGGGTGTGGGTGCGGACCAGGGCCGGGGGCAGGGAGTGGGCGAAGCCGGGGGCGGGCGGGGCCAGGTCGTACTGGCTGCGCTCGCTGACCAGGAGCAGGATCGGTAAGCGGTCGATGTGCCGGGCGGACTCCACGAGCCAGCGGTGCGAGGGGGCGTCGGCGAGGTGGACGTCGTCGACGGCGACGAGCAGCGGGGAGTCCTCGGTGTAGGAGCGCAGCACCCGCCAGAGTCCGGCGGCGGTGGCCCGCTCGTCGCCGTCCACCGCGAGGTCGGCGAACTCCGGTACCGGGCCGAGGAGTTGCAGGACCGTGGCGAAGGAGATGGCGGTGTCGGCGGGGGAGCAGCGGGCGCGCAGCGTTCTCAGCCCGAGGGCGGCCGCGTGTTCGGCGGCGGCCTCCAGGACGGTGGTGCGGCCGGTTCCGGTGGCGCCCCGCAGCAGCACGAGCCGGCCGCCGCCGGTCCGCGCGCGGTCGGCTTCCGCCGCCAACAGGTGCATGGCGTCGGCGAGTTCAGGGGACGAATGGATCATTCCTGGCTCCTCGCGGTGCGCGTGTGGGTTCGGGGGGTTAGAGGGGGTGGGGGCGGGAGAGGTTGTGGGGAGGCGGGGGCGGGGGTGGGGTTTGTTGCCGGGGCGTCATATTTGGTACGGGGCTGTGGATTTGGGCGGGATGCCTGCGGTTGTGGGGCCGGTGCGGGCCGGTGGGGGGCGTTCGCGCAGTTCCCCGCGCCCCTGTCGGGGCACGACCAGTGGACCCACTTTCTTGGGGGCGCGGGGAACTGCGCGACCAGCCACGACGCAGCCGCACCGGCCCCACAGCCCTCGGCCACCCCACCCGGCGCCCCAACATCTCGTGGTCGTTCTCGTGGTGCTCCACGATTGTCGGTGCCCCATCGGGCACAGCAGGCTGAGGTACTCCCGCCTGTCACCGTTCCCTCAGGGGTGGCCGGCACGTGGACATAGGGGAAGCGGTTGCTCAGCCACAGCTCAGTCGTATCGGGCGGGCGCACGCCCGTCACTGTGTACGCACCGGACCCGATCTCGCGAGAGGGCGCGCTGAGCCAGTTGCGGCGCCACCCGGAGGTCGAGTTGCGGGAGGAGTCCGAGACCGGGCCCGGCACCGTCGCGCTGCTGATCAGCGACAGCCTCGACGAACCGGAGCTGACCCGGCTGCGCAGGGTCGTGCGCAGTGAGGGTGCGCGCGCCGTGCTCGTGGTCGGGGCGTTGCGCGAGACCGAGTTGCTCGATGTGATCGAGTGCGGGGTCGGTGCCATCGTATGGCGCCAGGAGGCCACCGAGCACCGGCTGGTGCAGGCCGTGCTCGCGGCCGCGCGGGGCGACGGGGACCTGCCCGCCGACCTGCTCGGCCGGCTCATCAACCAGGTCGGGACGCTGCACCGTAACGCGGCGGGCCGGCCGGGCGCGCCTGCCTCCGGGCTGTCCGCCCGCGAGGTGGACGTACTGCGGCTGGTCGCCGAGGGGCTCGACACCGGTGAGATCGCCAGCAAGCTGTCCTATTCCGAGCGCACCGTCAAGAACGTCATGCACGGGCTGACCACCCGGCTGCATCTGCGCAACCGGGCCCACGCCGTGGCCCATGCCCTCCGGGAAGGCTACATCTGACCGAACGGGCACCGGACACCGGTTCGGGGGCAGCGGGGTCTGCCCGGCGGTGCCTGCGGGGCACCCGCGGTGGGCGGCAGGATGGAGGCTGGGCGAAAGGTGAGCGGGGAGCGGTGAGTTCGGCGTGATCCACGAGGTCGACCAGGTGCTGCGGAACCTGCTGACCGGCGGTGCGCTGGCCGGCGCCGGCATCGAGGTCTCCTTCGACGCCCCGACCCGGGACTGGGCGGCCCGCCGCAACGGCCCGGTGATCAACAGCTATCTGTACGACATCCGCGAGGACGTGGCCCGGCGGCAGCGCGGGCACATCGACGTCCGGGACGAGCGGGACGTCGTCGTCAAGCGCCGCCAGCCGCCCCGCTGGTTCCGGCTGTCGTACCTGGTGACGGCGTGGACCAAGCGGCCGGAGGACGAACACCGGCTGATCAGCGCGGTGCTGGCGACCCTGATCCCGAGAGAGCTGATCCATCCCTCCGAACTGCCCGGGTCGCTGGGCGCGCTGGGCCTGACGATCCCCCTCTCCTGCGCCGGGATCCAGTCCGAGGCCCGATCCCTCGCCGAGATCTGGTCGGCGCTCGGCGGTGAGCTCAAGCCGTCCCTGGACGTCGTCATCACGGCGCCCTTCCCGGCCTACCCGGAGTACGACGCCGGACCGCCCGTCACCGAGGGCGCCGCCGTCCGCGTCCGCGCCGGGCTGGAGGAGACCGCCCCGGTGCTGGAGGAGCGGGCCCACCGGGCCGGGCAGATCGCGGAGGCCAAGGCGGCCCGGGGGACCCGGGCGTGACCCTCGACGTCTCTGTGGAGACGGCCGCACCGCTGCTCGCCCGGCTCTCCGAACTGCGCGAGCGGACCGCCGCCCTGGTCGCCCACCGCTCCGCCGACGACCCGACCGCCACCGACCCGCTGCGCGGCCTCTATCTGTCGGCGGAAGCGGTACAGCATCTGCTGCGCCCGGCGGACCCGGCCGAACTCCCCGCTCTGGACGGGGACTTCCCGGACCGGCTCGCCGACCTCGCCGTCCGCCTCCGGCTCACCCCCCTGGACACCGCGGTCCTGCTGATCGCCCTCGCCCCGGACCTCGACCGCTCCTTCGAGCCGCTGTACGGCTACCTCAACGACGACGTCGGGCGCCGCCGCGCCACCGTCGGCCTCGCCCTCGACCTGTACGGCCTCCCCGTCCACCTCGCCGAGGCCCGCGCCCGCTTCCACCCCACCGCCCCGCTCACCGTGCTCGGCCTGCTCACCGTCGAGGAACCCGAACGGCCCTTCCTCAGCCGCTCGTTGCGCGTCCCCGACCGGGTGCTGGCCCACCTCCTGGGCGACGACACCCCGGACGCGGCGCTCGCCGGCCGGCTGCGGGCGGTGTCGTACGACGGGGAGGCCGTCGACGAGGAGTTCGTGGCGCGGCTGGGCGCGCGGATCGGCCGGGGCCCGCTCTTCGGCTATCTGCGGGAGCGGCGGGAGGGGGCCGGGCTCGGCTCCGCGACGGCCGCGCTGCGGTACGCGGGCCTGGCCGCCTGGCACTACACCGGTACCGAGGAGCAGGTCCCGGAGCTGTTGCGGGAGGCCCGGCTGAGCGGGCGGGCCGTGCTCGTCGACCGGCCGAAACCGGGGGAGCTGGTCAAGGCGCTGGACTCGGCGGCCGGGGAGGTCACCGTGCTGGTCACGACCCCGCACCCGTACGACCCCCAGTGGTGCGACCGGCGTGATCCGCTGGTCCTGGAGGTGCCCGCCCGGCGCGCCGCCGCCGTGGACGCCTGGGCCGCCGCACTCCCCGGGGACCTCGGGTTCGACCTCGCGGCGACCGTCGCCCCGTACCACCTCGGCGGCGACCGGCTGGTGCGCGCCGTCCGGGCCGCGCGGGACCTCGCCGCGTTCGACGGGACCCCGCTGGCCGCCGCGCATCTGCGGGTGGCCGCCCGCCAGCAGTCGGCCTCCGGGCTCGAACAGCACGCCCGCCGGATCCGGCCCGCCGTCGACTGGCGCGACCTGGTGCTGCCCGAACGCCCGCTCACCGAGCTGCGGGAACTCGCGCTGCGCGCCCGGCACCGCGACCGCGTCCTCGGCGACTGGCGGCTGAGCGCGGGCGGCGGCCGGGGCCGCGGGGTGCTGGGCCTGTTCGCCGGCGAGTCGGGCACCGGCAAGACCCTGTCGGCGGAGGTGGTCGCCGCCGAGCTGGGACTGGACCTGTACGTGGTCCAGTTGTCCTCCGTCGTCGACAAGTACGTCGGCGAGACCGAGAAGAACCTGGAACGCATCTTCAGCGAGTCCGACCGCACCGACGCCGTGCTGCTCTTCGACGAGGCCGACGCCGTCTTCGGCAAACGGTCCGAGGTCAAGGACGCCCACGACCGGTACGCCAACCTGGAGTCGGCCTACCTCCTGCAGCGCCTGGAGGCCTTCGACGGCATCGCGCTGCTCACCACCAACCTGCGCGCCAACATCGACGAGGCCTTCACCCGCCGCCTCGACCTGGTCATCGACTTCCCGTTCCCGGACCGGGAGCAGCGGCTGGCGCTGTGGCGGCACGGGCTGGCCCACGTGCCGAGCGAGGAGGGCGTCGAACTGGGCTCACTGGCCGCCGAGTTCGAGCTGGCGGGCGGTTCGATCCGGAGCGCGGTGGTGACGGCCGCCTACCTCGCGGCGGGCCGAGGAGGAGCTGTGGGCGCGGCGGATCTGCTCGAAGGGGCGCGGCGGGAATACCGGAAGGCGGGGCGGCTGGTGCCCGGAACCTGGGGGTGAGCGCCGTTTTTGGCTGCGGCGCCGTCGTGGCTGGTCGCGCAGTTCCCAGCGCCCCTTTCGGGGCGCTTCGGTTCGGGGCGTTGTTGTGTCAGTCGTTGGACGGGTGGACGATCTTCCACTCCTGGTCGTCGTCGTTCGAGCAGTAGTACAGGGTCAGGTTGGTGTCGTTGACGCCGGTGCTGAAGCCGGCGACGTCCAGGCAGAGGTTGTTGCTGGCGAAGTTGCGGATCCAGTAGTCGCCGCTGGGCTGCTTGTCGATCCACCACAGCTGGTTGTCGGCCTTGGTGCCGTCGCACTTGTACTCGGTGATCGGTGCGGACAGCCTGGCCGAGCCGTAGTCGGGCAGGTCCATGCAGAGCTGGTCCTTGACGTTGCGGATCTGGAAGAGCGCGGCCGAGCCGGGACCGCCCTTCGGGTACCGCACCTCAAGGTTCCACAGCTGGTTGTCGGCGCTGGTCTGGTCGCAGGTGTACTCCCGCACCGGGCCGTTGCTGCTCCCCTTGTCGTAGCCGGGGATGTCCGCGCACTTCTTGGTGGTCGCGTTGCGCAGCAGCACGCTGTAGGCCGGCACCACCGGCTTCGGGGTCTTCTTCTTGGTCGCCTCGGGGGACGGCTGGGTCTGGCTGCCGCCCCCGCCGGACTGCGTGTCCGGTGTCGCGTCGCCGCCGTTCTCCGGCTGCTGCTGCACCGGCGTCTGCGAGGGGGCCGGCGCCGCCGCCAGCGGTGCGCTGGCCGTGGGGCTGGGGGCGAGCGAGCTGACGCTCGCCGCCTGGACCTCCTGGAGCTGGCTCTTGACCGGTGGTTTGTAGGCGAACCAGATCAGGGCGAAGGTGATGGCGAGGGCGGTCAGGGTGCCGAAGAGGGTGGCCAGCCAGCGGGGCAGGAACCCGCGCTGGATGTAGGTGCCGTCCACAGGCTGTGGATTGACGCCCGCGCGCTGCACGGTGAGCTGGTACGGCCGCTGCTCCTTCGGCCCGAACCAGATGATCTTCCGGGGCTTGAGCGTGGCCTTGACGAAGGCGGCGCGGCCGGGCTCGATCTGGACGTTGCTGGGGTGCAGGTCGTAGGCGAGCTGGTCGCCGTTGTCGCTTCCGCTGACGGAGGCGGTGAGCCTGGTGTTGCCGAGGTTGTCGATGGCCAGCTTGGGGCGGCCCCGGAACCGGCCCTTGACGGTGGGCGGGACCAGCTCTGCCCGGACCTCCGTGAAGGGCGTGATGGTGAGGTTGCCCTCGGGGACGGTGACGGCCTCGGGATGCTCGGTGGGCGTGATCCGGACGGCGTACGGGTTGGGTCCGGCCGTCGCGTCGGAGGTGCGGGGCGGGGCGAAGGTCAGCTCCACCGTCCCCGTCGTGCCCGGGTAGAGGCGCAGGGCCGGGGGCTCGATCGTCGTCCAGGGGGCGAGCGCGCCCACCGGCTCGAAGCGGTACTCGTCGACGACGTCCCCGGTGTTGCGCAGCCGCAGCCGCACCCGGGTCGAGGACCCCGGGTCGACGGTCGTGGAGGCGGGTTCGAGCGAGGTCCACAAGGTCACGGCGTCACCGTCAGCTTGAAGGCCTCCAGCCAGAGCGTGTTGTCCAGGGTGCCGACGAAGTCGAGGTCGTTGTTGTCACTGCGCGAACCCTTGCACCACTGGTCGCCCCAGTCGTGGTCGCGGACCTTCGCGTAGTTGCAGCCGTGGCCGCTGCCGACGTTGAAGGCGAAACCCTCGATGTACGGGTCGGACGCCTTGGTGCTGCCGATGTAGTTGTCCTTGCCGTCGGCGATGATCGCCGTCCAGTTCGGGTACCACGTGCCCTGGCCGTTGGTGGAGTTCGGGTCGTAGTGGAACCAGTTGGCGGCGGAGCCCTGGACGCCGTACACCGCGAGGTTGACGGCCTTGATCGGCACGTTCTTGCCGACGGTGCCGGACATGGTGCCGTCGCACACGGGCTTCTGCCAGCCGGCGCCCTGGACGTAGGAGCGGTAGCAGATGTGCCGCCCGGCCGGGTCGTCGGCGGCGAGCCGGTTCACCGCGGTCGCGGCCGTCTCCTGCTTGGGCTTCGCGGTCACGGTGGCCGTCGCGCCCCCGCCGCCTCCCCCGCCACCGCCACTGCCACTGCCGCCACCGTCATTGCCGCCGCTCCCGGTGTCGGCGGGCGCGGTCGAGGGCGTCTCGGTGGGGGCCGGCGGCGGGGTCGGGGTCGCGGTCGGGCTGGGCGCCAGGCTGCTCACGCCTGCCGCCTGGACCTCCTGGAGCTGGCTCTTGACCGGTGGTTTGTAGGCGAACCAGATCAGGGCGAAGGTGATGGCGAGGGCGGTCAGGGTGCCGAAGAGGGTGGCCAGCCAGCGGGGCAGGAACCCGCGCTGGATGTAGGTGCCGTCCACCGGCTCGGGCTTGAGCCCCGACCGCTGCACCGTGAGCTGGTACGGCCGCTGCTCCTTCGGCCCGAACCAGATGATCTTCCGCGGCTTCAGGGTGGCGTCGACGAAGGCGGCCCGGCCCGGTTCGATCTGGACGTTGCTGGGGTGCAGGTCGTAGGCGAGCTGGTCGCCGTTGTCACTGCCGCTGACGGAGGCGGTCAGCTTGGTGTTGCCGAGGTTGTCGATGGCCAGCTTGGGGCGGCCCCGGAACCGGCCCTTGACGGTGGGCGGAACCAGTTCCGCGCGCATCTCCGTGAAGGGCGTGATGGTGAGGTTGCCCTCGGGGACGGTGACGGCCTCGGGGTGCTCGGTGGGGGTGATGCGGACGGCGTACGGATTGGGTCCGGCCGTCGCGTCGGGGGTGCGGGGCGGGGCGAAGGTCAGCTCCACCGTGCCGGTGGTCCCCGGGTAGAGCCGGAGCGTCTGGGGCTCGATCGTCGTCCAGGGGGCGAGCGCGCCCACCGGTTCGAAGCGGTACTCGTCGACGACGTCTCCGGTGTTGCGCAGCCGCAGGCGTACGCGTGTCGAAGCGCCCGGGTCGACGGTCGCGGAGGCGGGTTCCAGGGAAGTCCACAGGCTCACGGCACGACGCTAGGGGACCCGCGGCGAGCGGTCAGGAGCCCACGGGGCAGGCCGGGTTGCCCCGACCCGCGCCCGTGTTGCCCCCGGGTTCACCACTCGTCGTCGGAGTCGAGGATCACGGTCCGGCGCCGCCGGGAGGCCCGCGGCCGGACCCGGGTGTAGTCCGTCTCGTAGTCCTCGTCGTGCACCTGCTGGCTGCTCACCGGCTCGTCGTACTGGGAGGACGGCGCCGCGTAGTTGCGCTCCGCCGCGTACCGGCTGCGGCTGCGGCGGCGTGCCGCGCGGCTCTGGCTGCGGGCCCGGTGCGAACGGGCCTGCTCCTCCTCGTAGTCCCCGCCGCCGTACTCGACGTAGTTGTCGAGGTCGGCCTGGGTCAGGGTGACGGGGGGCCGGCTCCGCCCGCGCTCGGCCCGCCGCACGCTGCGGCTGCGGCTCCGGCTGCGCTCGCGCGGGGGCGGGGGCGGCGCGGCGTACAGCTCCTCGTCGTCGTACACCTCGGGGGCGGGGGCCGGCCGGCTGCGGCTCCGGCTACGGCCCCGGGGGTCGTCGTACTCGCTGGTCCGGCGCCTGCGGCTGCGGCTGCGGGCGCGCCGCTCGTCCGCCTCCTCGCGGTCCCGGTAGTCCCGCGGCTCCTCGTACTCCTCGGGGCTGTTGCTGCGCCGGTCGGACTCGATGTAGTACGTCTTGCGGCGGCCGGCCACGTCGGCGCTCTTGTTCTTCCCGGAGATCCGGTGCTGGTAGCCGTACTCCTCCAGGTTCTCGTCGGGGTCGTGGCCCGCCCTGACGACCCGCATGCCGGGCGGGACCGCGTTGCGGTTCTCCAGGCCGTAGAAGCTGTTGTGCACGCCCGGGCGCGCGTACTGCTCGGGACGCGGTGTCGTGATGCTCACGGACACGTCGTTGCGGCCCATGCGCTCGGGCAGCCGGTTGGTGTCGCGGACCAGCTGCTGGGTGGAGTAGCCGCGGGTGCCGCGGGGCACGCGCGGCATCTGGAAGTGCAGGTTGGCCTCCGGGCCGACGTGCTGCAGCCGCTGCGCCGAATCCTCCCGGCTCAGGTCCATGTCGTTGAGGACCGGTACGCCGAGCCGGCGCAGGTCCTCCCGGTTGCGGTCGTAGGTCTCGTAGTCCTGCTCGGGTTCCGGCTCGAACGTCGTGATGGCGATGTCGTCCGCCGCGCGGGGGTCCCTGCGCAGCCGCGCGCGGGCCGCCGACCCGTCGGCCTCGGACAGGTAGACCTGGCTGCGGTCGGCGAGGTTCTCCTCGGCCGGACGCCGCTGTCCCGGTGGATGGATACCGCCCACCCGGGCGCGCGGCCCGAGGACGTTGGAGGGCCGGATCTCCACTCGGCCGAGGCGCTCGGTGTCGAAGACCTCCCGGCCGTTGGACCGGACCCGGACGTACCGGCCGACCTCCTGACGGCCGTTGACGAGGATCTCGAAGAGCTGTCCCGCGTCGGCCGGGTGCATCCGGCTCCCGCCGCTGCCGCCACCCCCGCCCCCACTGCTGCTGTTGCCGCCCTTCGGCATCCGGGCCACCGGGACGGCCCCCGTGCCCGTCGCCGCCGCCGGGCTCTGCGCGGCCGTGGGCGCGGCCACCGAGCCGCCGCTGCGGATCCGGTGGGCGATGGAGTCGGCCTCCTGCTCGTGCCGGTCGCTCGGGTCGGAGAGCCGCACCCCGGCGCCCGTGTCGGTGCCCTCCACCGGGCCCTTCTGCTGCTGCCAGGCATGCGCCAGCTCGTGCAGCATGGTGTGCTCGTCCGCGCCGCCCGCGCCGACCACGATGTGCCGGCCGGAGGTGTACGCGCGGGCCCCGAACTCGGCCGCCGAAGCCTCCGCCTCGGGACCGGTGTGCATGACGACGTCGCTGAAGTCGGTGCCCATGCCCTGCTCGGCCTTGGCCCGGATCGCCGAGTCGACCGGACGTCCCGGTGTGCCCAGCACACCCAGTACCGCCCTGCGCTGGACCGGGGTGTCCTGCTGGGCGTGCCCGCAGCCGGCGTCGTGCTCGTGCCGCTCCTCCTCGACGGCACGGGCCACCGCCGCGTTGCCGGCCCGGCGCTGGAGCGCCAGCATCCGCTGTGCGGTGGTGCCGACGGGCGGCGGGACACTCGGGCTCTGCCGCCGGCCGCGGTCCTGCCGTTCCCCGGACTGCTGTTCGCGCACGCTGTTTCCCCTCACGTCGGGCCGGTCCAGCCTTACCGCCCCGGTCCCGGGACCGGGAGGACCACGGGGGCAGCCCGAGGGGCAGACCGATCGTGCCCCGGGGCAGCGGGACCCGGCGAACTGCCCTTGAGGGCAAGGAGATTGCCCGCCGACAGGCACCGGAGGCCGTTTCGGCGCACGCGCTTCGCGCGTGAGGGTGGGGATTGTTCCTGTCTCGTACCCCGAGGAGAGCAGAGCATGCCGTCCTACCTGTCGCCCGGCGTCTACGTCGAGGAGGTGGCCAGCGGCTCGCGCCCCATCGAGGGGGTGGGCACGTCGGTGGCGGCCTTCGTGGGCCTGGCCCCGACCGGTCCGCTGAACGAGCCGACGCTGGTGACCAACTGGACGCAGTACGTGGCGGCCTTCGGTGAGTTCACCGACGGGTACTACCTCGCGCACTCCGTCTACGGCTTCTTCAACAACGGCGGCACGGCGGCCTATGTCGTCCGGGTCGGCGGCTCGCCCGAGGGCGCGGCGGCCCCCGGCACCCCGGCGGCCGTGGGCAGCGCCGCCGCCCCGGCCGCGCTGCCGCCCGGCGAGGCCAGGCAGCTCGGCACCTTCACGGTGAGCGCGGTGGCCTCCGGCGACCTGAGCGTCGAGGTCGCCGACCCGGAGGGCGAGGGCCCCGCCGAGCGCTTCAAGCTGGTCGTCAAGGACGGCGGCAAGCCCGTCGAGACCTTCGACGTGACCGCGAAGAAGGGCGGCCGCAACTACGTCGTCACCCAGGTCAAGGAGCGCTCCAAGCTCATCACCGTGACCGAGGCCGCGCCCGCCGCGCAGCTGGCCCGTCCGGAGAACCAGACGGTGGCCCTGGTGGCCCCGACCCCGACCCCGGCGTCCGCGCCCCCCGTCGCGGACGCCGGCTCCCACCCCGGCCCGGCCACCTACCTCGGCGACTCGGCCGACCGCACCGGCTTCGGCGGCCTGGAGGCCGTCGACGAGGTGTCCATGGTGGCCGTGCCCGACCTGATGGCCGCCTACCAGCGCGGCGCGATCGACCTGGAGGCCGTCAAGGCCGTCCAGCTCGGCCTGATCGCGCACTGCGAGCTGATGGGCGACCGCGTCGCGGTCATCGACCCGCCGCCGAGCCTCAACGCCCGCCAGATCCGGGTCTGGCGCCAGGAGACGGCCGGCTACGACTCCAAGTACGCGGCCCTGTACTACCCCTGGATCAAGACCTTCGACCCGGCCTCCGGCACCTCCCGGCTGATCCCGCCGTCCGGCCACGTGGCCGGCGTCTGGGCCCGCAACGACGCCGAGCGCGGTGTCCACAAGGCTCCCGCCAACGAGGTCATCCGCGGCGCGGTCGACCTCGAACTCCAGATCACCCGCGGCGAGCAGGACCTCCTGAACCCGATCGGCGTGAACTGCATCCGCGCCTTCCCGGGCCGCGGCATCCGCATCTGGGGCGCCCGCACCCTCTCCTCCGACCCGGCCTGGCGCTACCTGAACATCCGCCGGTACTTCAACTACCTGGAGGAGTCGATCCTGATCGGCACCCAGTGGGTGGTCTTCGAGCCCAACGACCACAACCTCTGGGCCCGTATCCGGCGCAACATCTCCGCCTTCCTGGTCAACGAGTGGCGCAGCGGCGCCCTGTTCGGGCAGCGGCCCGAGGAGGCGTACTACGTCAAGTGCGACGAGGAGACCAACCCGCCGGAGTCGGTCGACGTCGGCCGCGTGATCTGCGAGATCGGCATCGCGCCGGTCAAGCCCGCCGAGTTCGTGATCTTCCGCCTCGCCCAGTTCTCCAGCGGCAGCGGCGAGCTCCAGGAGTAGCGGACCCCCGGGTCCCAACCCCCTTGTTTCCCAGGCACTTTGAGCAGAACGGGCAGTAACAGAGATGAGTCTCCAGCCGGGTGACGCCCTCACATCGCACAATTTCGGTCTGCAGATCGACGGCGTGATGGTCGAGTACCTCGCCGAGGTCAGCGGCCTGTCGATGGAGCAGGACGTCATCACCTACCAGCAGAACACGCCGGACGGGAAGAACCACGTCCGCAACCTGCCGGGCGTGAAGAAGAACGGCACCTGCACGGTCATCCGCGGTATGACCCAGTCCTCGTCGTTCACCCAGTGGATCAACGAGTCGATCAACGGCCAGATGGCCACGGCCCGCAAGAACGCCACCATCATCATGATGGACTTCCAGAACACCCCGGTGAAGCGCTACAACCTGCGCAACGCCTGGTGCAGCAAGATCGACACCTCCACGGTCAAGGCGGGCGAGGCGTCGGCGCTGACCGAGTCGGTGACCATCACGTTCGAAGAACTGGTCATCGAGTAATGAGGCGTTCGGCCGGCAGGGCCGGGAGCGTGGCGGCGCCCCCGGCCCCGGAGGTGACGATGACGGCGCCCCCGCAGCAGGAGGCGCCCCGCGAGGTGCTGCGCACGGAGTTCCCGTTCCAGCTCCCGCGCGGCTACGTCGACGAGCAGGGCACCGTCCACCGGGACGGCGTGATGCGCCTGTCCACGGCGCGCGACGAGCTGATCCCGCTGCGGGACATCCGCGTCCAGGAGAACCCGGCGTTCCTGTCGGTGGTGCTGCTGGGCCGGGTGATCACCCGCCTCGGCACGCTGCCGCTCATGCACGACGGCATCGTGGAGAACATGTTCGCCTCCGACCTGGCGTTCCTGCAGGACTTCTACCGCCAGATCAACGCGGAGGGCCACACCCGGGCCGCGGTCAACTGCCCGCACTGCTCGGAGCCCTTCGAGGTGGAACTCGGCGGGAGCCGCCTGGGGGAATCGTGACGTACGCGACCGACCGGCTGCACGAGGAGATCGCGTACGTCGCCTACCACTTCCACTGGAACCTGGAGGACATCCTGGACCTGGAGCACGCCGACCGCCGCCGCTACACCGCGGAGATCGCGTCCCTGGTGACCCGGGCGGCCTCCGCAGGGGCGGAGGGCTGAGCGGTGGGGCTTTGGGATCGGGTACGGGGGCGGGACCGCGCGCCGGAAACGCGGGTGGAGCCGGGGGTTTCCGCCGAGGAGCCGCCGCGTCCCGTCGTGGCGGCGGCCTGGCCGGGGCTGCCGCCGATCCAGCGTGCGCTGGGAACGGGCGGCCCGGTCGCCGACCCCGGCTTCGGCGGCCGCCTGCCCACCTGGCAGAACCCCTCCTTCCTGGGCACGCGCTCACACGCGGTCCTGGACGGCGAGTCCAGCGCGTCCCTGGCGAGCGGCGGCCTGACCGGGCGCACGGGAGCGGGGGCCTTGTCCGGCCTCGAACGACCCATGCAGTCCATGCCGTTGGCCGGCCCCACGAGACCTCCGGGCCCACCGCTGCCGGTGGTACCGCTGCGAGCGGTCGGGAGCGGTCCGAGGACGGGGTCGGCCGGTTCTCCGGCCGGGTCGGTCGGTCGGGTCGGGTCGGTTGGTGCGGTCGGTTCGGTCGGTCCGGCCACCGCCGGGGCTGCCGGGTCCGCCGGGACTGCCAGGGCCTCTGGGGCGGCGCCGGTGGTGCAGCGGGTGCCGTTGGCGGGGCGGCGGGGTGGTGCGACCGCGCCGGTGCCGCGGCCTCTGCCGACCACCGAGAGCAACGCCGACGTCGTCACGGGCACGGGGCAGAGGCCGGTGGCGCCTGCTGCCCAGCGGTCGGTCACCCCGCCGACGGCGGCGGGTCCGGCTCCGGTTTCCGGGGCCGTTCCGGTGGCGTGGCCGCCGCAGTCGGCTCCGGTCGCTCCGGCTCCGGCCACGGGACCGCGCATCACACCGGCGCCTCCCGTCGCGCCTCGGCGCAGCGCCCTCACGCACGCGCCGGCGAACACATCGGTCACGGCCGTACAGCGCCGGACGCTGCCGTCGGCACCGAGGGCACTGGCGAGCGAGGGCGGCGCGGTGACCGCGCCGGGGGAGGGCGACCGAGCGGGGGACGACGCCGCACAGCGAGCGGCGACGCGTCCGGACATTGCCGACCACACGTCCTCCAGGACTACGGCACCCATGTCCCCTACGACGACACCTCCCGCCCGTTCCACGCCCCCCTCGGCGCCCGCAACGCCCGCCGCCGTGGCCCCGGTACAGCGGCGGACGCCGACTTCTCCGACCGTATCCAGCACCCCCGCACAGCCATCCACCAGCGCCGGAGCCCAACCGCCTTTCGTACAGCGACGTCCGTCCTCCTCTCCCCCCACCCCGCCTGCAGCGCCCCCTCAGGGGCGCGGGGCAGTGTCTGATGTGCGGCTACCGCCGCGTGAGCGCACTCAACCCCCACCGGCCGTCTCCAGAACCACAACCGCCACCCCACACGTACGGCCACCGTCAACCCCGGCCGAGAGCATCGGCCGAGAGCCGACTGCGCAGCGCCGGGTGCCCGAGAGCACGACGACGCCCGCCGCCGATGTCGTACCGGATGCACGCGCAACCGCGTCGGCTGAACCGAGGCGCCCGAGTGAGCCTGGCCAGCCTTCCGCGACTGCGCCTTCGGCGGTGCAGCGTCGGGTGGCGGGGAGCGGGGCGCCTCCTGCTGCTGCCGTGCCGGGAGCGCCCGCAACCGCGTCGGCTGAACCGCCCGGTCTGCCTTCTGCGACCGGGCCTTCGGTGGTACAGCGGCGGGTGGCCGGGAGCGCGACGCCCCCTGCTGCTGCGGTGCCGGAGGCGCCCGCAACCGCGTCGGCTGAACCGCCCGGTCTGCCTTCTGCGACCGGCCCGTCGGCTGTGCAGCGGCGGGTACCGGAAGTACGCGCGGCTTCATCGGCCGAGCCGAAGTCCCGGCGTGAGCCCGACCAGGCCCCCGTGGCCGGTCCCGCCGCCGCCCCTTCCGTGCAGCGGCGGGTGGCGGGGAGCGCGGCGCCCGCTGCCGGTGTCGTACCGGACGCACGCGCGGCCGCGTCGGCTGAACCGAGGCGCCCGAGCGAGCCCGGTCCGCCTTCCGCGAGCGGCGCTTCGGCGGTGCAGCGGCGGGTGGCGGAGCGTGTGGTGGCCCCCGACGCCGTACCGGAAGCGTCCCGTCCGGCGGAACGCGCGGCCGCATCGGTTCAGCCGAAGTCCCGGCGTGAGCCCGACCAGACTCCCGTGACCGGTCGTCCTTCGCCGGTGGCGCTGCCCGCTGCCTCCGCCGTCGCGGGGCGGGAAGCCCCGGCGGAATCGGCGCCGATATCCTCACGTGGCCCCAACCTGTCCCCGTCGAGCGGCACTTCGGCCTCCGCGTCGGTCCCGCGTACCGCGACGCCGACCGGCTCCCTTCGCCCGGGCCTCGGCGCGCCGCTCGTCCGTCCGGCGGGGGCCGGAGCCCTCGGGGCCGCGCCCGTACAGCGGCGGACGACGGATCAGGCGCCGTCCCGTCCGAACACGCACCCGCAGCCCGCCCCGACCGACCTTCCGACCACGGCCTCGCCTACCCCCGCCCCCGCCCCCCGCGTCGGTCTCGGCGCCCCCCTGTCGGTCCCGGCCACTCCCGTCCCGTCCGTCCAGCGGCGGCGGGCGACGAGCGGCCCGGGAGAGCGGCCGGCCGTCCCCGTCCCGCACCCGACGCCCGAAGCGCCTCGCCAGGTACCCGTCCCGCCGAGCACCACCCCCGCCACCGCCCCCACCCCTCTCGCCGTACCCCCGTTCCAGACCGGAGCCTCCGCCCCCGTCGACGGCCAGCCGCCTTTCGTGCAGCGACGTCCGTCCTCCTCTCCCCTCACCCCGCCTGCGGCGCCCCTTCAGGGGCGCGGGGCAGGGTCTGACGTGCGGCTACCGCCGCGTGAGCGCGACCAGCCCCCACCGGCCGCCACCCGATCCACAGCCACAGCCGCAACGGCAACCGCAACCACCCCCCACCCCGTCCCGCTCCGCCCCGCCACCCCGCTCTCCACCTCCGCCGTCCCCCTCCCCGTGGCCCCCCTCAACCTCCCCACCATCCAGCGCGACGCCCTCACCACAGCCCTCCCGCCGGTGATCACGGGAATCAAGAACTCGTTGAGGAAGGAGCCGGTCGCCACCACGCCCCCGCCTCCCTCCGCCCCCGTCACCAAGTCGCCCGGGCAGTCGCCGCCCGACGGTCCGCCGCCACCCCCGCCCGGGGGCCACGTCGTCAGCGCCACGAACGACGACCTTCCCCCGGAGTACCGGGCGGTGGAGGAGGGCGGCTTCGATCCCGGCGCTCTGACGGAGTACCAGGTCGACGCGCTCGTGCACCGGATCATCGACCGCATCACCCGGCACGTCCGCACCGAACTCCGCCGTGACCGCGAACGCGTGGGCAAGCTCCGCGACTTCCGCCCCTGAACATCTCCGCTCCACCCCGCCCGCCCACGCCACCTCCTCCACAGAAAGGCCCCCGATGGCTCGCCAGGACCCGGGAACCACGATCTGGTTCAGCCTCTCCATCGACGGCGAGAGCCTCGGTTACTTCAACGGGTGCGAGGGGCTGTCGTCGCAGGTGGAGGTCGAGCGGCGGCAGGAGGGCGGCAACAACGGCTTCGTGTGGCAGCTGCCGACCCGGGTCACCTTCTCCACCATCCGGCTGACGCGACCGCTGACCCCGGACACCTCGAAGGTCGCGAAGTGGATCTCCTCCGTGCAGACGGGCATCAAGCGGCCCACCGCCCAGATCACGGCGCTGCGCGCCGACGGCTCGGAGGTCGCCCGCTGGGGCCTCCTCGACGTGCTGCCGGTGAGCTGGCAGGGCCCCTCCCTCGACCCGGCCAGCCCCGCCGTGGCCACCGAGGTCCTGGAGATCACCCACCACGGCTTCACGGACTGAGCGGGACGAGAGGGCAGAGGAAGACAATGGCCAGCAGCAGCCGGGGCGCCGGCAAGAGCCTCGTGCGCGCCACCCTGGAGATCCACCAGCCCCCGCCGAGCGGCAGCCGTACCCCGGGCGCTCTCATGAAGTCCTTCAACTTCGACTTCAACCCGGCGCAGCTCACCATCGGCCGCCGCGCCGACTGGAAGTCCTCCTACGCGCCCGTCGAACGCGACGGCCCGCTCCCGGAGTTCCTCGGCGCGCACCCGCGCCAGATGAGCGTGGAGATCTTCCTGGACTCCTCGGACGAGCCGACCGCGAACTCGGTGCTGAAGAAGGTCGAGTCGCTGCTGACGTGCTGCGAGGTCACCGCGCAGAGCATCGCGAACAAGCGGCCGTCGCCGCCGTGGGTGGTGTTCGAGTGGGGGTCGTTCTCGACGGCCCGGTTCACGGCGTACGTCGCCTCGGTCGACGCCTCCTACATCCTGTTCGGGACGAGCGGGATGCCCATCCGGGCCACCTGCCGTCTGCAACTCCAGGAGATCCCGACCAAGACCCCCGGGCAGAACCCCACTTCCGGCGCGCTCACCGCACAGCGCGTGCACCGGGTGGTCGCCGGGGACTCGCTGCAGGCGCTGGCCTGGCGGGAGTACGGCGACGCGTCCGCCTGGCGGGCGATCGCCGACGCGAACGGGATCGACGACCCGAACCGGCTGACCGCCGGGACGGAACTCGTGCTGCCTGCCGCCGAGGAGGTGCGGCACTGATGGTGAAGTACGCCTATTCGAACATCATCAAGGTGACCATCAACGGGAAGGACCTGAAGTCCGACCCGGTGTGGGGGTCCGCGCTGATGGACGCCCACGTCGACCAGGGCGTCGGCGTGCCGGCCGCCTTCCAGCTGACCTTCCGCGACAAGGACCGCAAGCTCCTCGGCGACCTGGGCGTGAAGTTCGGCAGCGAGGTGGTGCTCACCCCGATGTCCGACGGCCTGGACACCGCGGGCCCGCTGCTGACCGGCGAGGTCACCGCGATGGAGGCGGAGTACGACGGCACCGGCAGCTACGCCGTGATCCGCGGCTACGACAAGGGCTTCCGGCTGATGCGGCAGCGCCGGGTGGTCGCGTACCGCAACCAGACCGCCTCCGACATCGCCCGCAAGCTGGCCGGGCAGGACGGGGTGCCGATCGGCCGGATCGACGCGACGAAGACCGTCTACGAGTTCATCAGCCAGAGCAACGTCACCGACTGGGAGTTCCTCGCGCGGCTCGCCGACGAGAACGAGATGGTCATGTCGGTCGACGCGAAGGGCAAGTTCCAGTTCGTGAAGCCGAAGGACGCCTCCGGGGCGCCCTCGACGAGCACGGACGGCGACAAGAGCCCCTTCGTCCTGGAGGCCGGCCACGACATCCTGCGGCTGCGCTCCGCCGTCACCGCCGCCGACCAGGTCGCCACGGTGGAGTCCCGCGGCTGGGACGTGACGACGAAGAAGACGCTCACCGCGACCTCCCGGGCCAACGGCAACCAGGGGTACAGCATCGGCGCCACCCCCGGCGACGCGTACGCCAAGTTCCCGGCGGCCAAGCTGGTGGAGACCCGCACCCCCTACGACAAGCAGTCCGAGGTGAAGTTCGCGGCCGCCGCCCTCGCCGACGACGTGACGTCCGGGTTCGCCGAGGTCGAGGTCGTGGTGCGGGGCAATCCGCAGCTGCGGCCCGGGGTGCCGGTGGCGCTCAAGGACGTCGGCACGCCCTTCGCCGGCAAGTACACGGTCACCTCGGTACGGCACGTCTTCGGCGACGCCAAGCACTACGAGACCTGGGTGACGGTCAGCGGCCGGCAGTGGCGGTCCCTGTACGGCGTCGCCTCCGGCGGCGGTGCGGACGGCGGCCTCGACCGGCAGCTCAGCGTGGCCCCGGCGCTGGTCACCGACGTACAGGATCCGCTGCAGCAGGGCCGGGTGAAGGTCAAGTTCCCCTGGCTGGACGACACCTACGTCAGCGACTGGACCCGGTCCGTGCAGCTGGGCGGGGTGCGCGGCGGCGGGGTGTTCCCGATGGACGTCGGCGACGAGGTGCTGGTCGCCTTCGACCGGGGCACCCTCGACCACGCGTACGTCATCGGCGGCCTCTACAACGGCAAGGACAAGCCGACCCGGGTCAAGGACGTCCCGCTGCACGACGGCATGCGCGGCCGGGCCACCCGGCACACCGTCTCCGACCGGTCCGGCAACCACATGGACCTGCTCGACCAGAAGGGCCGCAAGGAGGGCGTCCGGCTGGCCAGCGGCGACGGCAGACTGACCGTGTTCCTCGACCGGACCAAGACCGAGATCACCGTGGACAGCAAGGGTGACGTCTCCATCAAGGGGAACCGGGCGGTGTCGGTCGAGGCGGGCACCAGTCTGTCGCTGCGGGCGAAGGGCGCGCTCAGCATCAGGAGCGGGGGACCGCTGTCCCTGCAGAGCGCCGAACTCGTCGACATCAAGGCGCCGACGGGGGCGGTCTCGGTGAACGCCGCCGCGCTGAACCTGATGGCGTCCGGTGCCGCCTCGCTGCGCGGCAACGGCGCCCTCGCGCTCGGCTCCCTGGCCACCGTGGCGATCACGGCCCCGCAGGTGCCGGTCCTCGGCAACCTGACCATGGCCGGTCTGACCGTGATGGTGATCCCGGCATGAGCGGGCGCCACGACTTCCCGGAGGGGCGGGTGCGGGACTGATGGCAGAGCAGTTCGTCGGCTCCGGATGGTCGTTCCCGCTGCGCATCGGGCCCACCGGCGGTATCGCCCTGGTCAGCGGCGAGAAGGAGGTCGAGGAGGCGATCCGGCTGGTGCTCTCCACGGCGCCCGGCGAACGCCCCATGCGGCCGGAGTTCGGCTGCGCCATCCACGACCTGGTCTTCGCGCCCGTCAACGAGCAGACCGCCGGGCGGATCCAGCACGAGGTGTACGCCAGCCTCGACCGCTGGGAGCCGCGGATCGAGGTCGAGGACGTCGAGGTCACCACCGGTGCCGACCCGAGCGTGCTGATGATCGACGTCCGCTACTCGGTCCGCGGCACCAACAACCCGCGCAGCCTCGTCTTCCCCTTCTACGTCATCCCCTCCCACGACGAGCCGGACCTGCCGCCCGCCTCCTCGGACTCCTCGGAAAGCGACCGCTGATCCCCGATGGCCCTGCCCTCCCCGAACCTCGACGACCGCCGCTTCCAGCAGTTCGTCGACGACGCCAAGCGTTACATCCAGCAGCGCGCCCCGGAGTGGACCGACCACAACGTCTCCGACCCCGGCATCACGCTGGTGGAGACGGTCGCGCACATGGCCGACCAGATCGTGTACCGGCTCAACCGGGTCCCGGAGAAGAACCACCTGGCCTTCCTGGACCTGGTCGGCATCACCCTCTTCCCGCCCTCCGCGGCCCGCACCGAGGTGACGTTCTGGCTGTCGGCGGCCCAGGAGGACCCGGTGCCGGTGCCGGTCGGCACCGAGGTGGCGACCCGTCGTACCGAGACGCAGGAGGCGGTGGTCTTCGCGACCGAGCGCGCCCTGACCGTCGTACCGAGCGAGCTGCGGCACCTGATGAAGCAGGAGCGCGGTTCGGCGGTCGTCGACCTCACCCATGAACTCGCCGAGGGCAAGGACCTGTTGTGCTTCACCGAGGCCCCGAACCCCGGTGACTGCATGCTGCTCGGCCTGACCGCGGCCGTCCCGCACTGCGCGGTCGCCCTCGACCTGGACAGCCGGGTCGACGGTGTCGGCGTGGACCCGCGGCAGCCGCCGCTGGTGTGGGAGGCGTGGACGGAGGACGGCTGGCGGGAGTGCGAGGTCGACCGGGACGGCACCGGCGGACTCAACCGCCCCGGCGAGATCGTGCTGCACGTCCCCGGCGGCCACGTGCTCTCCCGCAACGGCGGCCGGGAGGCGGGCTGGCTGCGCTGCCGGGTCACCGAACCCCACTCCGACCAGCCCTTCTACACCACCTCCCCGACGGTCCGGTTCGCCGAGGCCTGCACGGTCGGCGGCACCACCGGCGCCGTCCACGCGGAGACCGTCGAGGACGAGGCGCTCGGCGAGTCCACCGGCCTGCCCGGCCAGCGGCTGCGGCTCGCCCACGCCCCCGTCGTCGGCGACACCCCGCCGCTCCTCCTGCAGACCGCCGAGCACGACGGCGAGGACGGCTGGCTGGACTGGCAGGTCGTCCCGCACTTCGCGGCCTCCGGCCCCTACGACCGCCACCTCACCCTCGACGCGACCACCGGCGAGATCGCCTTCGGCCCCGCGGTCCGCGAACCCGACGGCTCCCTGCGCCAGTACGGCGCGGTGGCCCCCAAGGGCGCGGTGATCCGGGCCCGCCGCTACCGCACGGGCGGCGGCCGGGACGGCAACGTGGCCCGGGGCGCCGTACAGATCCTCCGCTCCTCCATCCCGTACGTCTCGGAGGTCGTCAACCGCGAGGCCGCGCGCGGCGGAGTGGACGGCGAGACGGTCGCCGAGGCCAAGGTCCGCGCCCCCATCACCCTGCGCGCCCAGGAGCGGGCGGTGACCCTGCGCGACTACGAGGAGCTGGCCCGCCGCGCCGCCCCCGAGACGGCCCGGATCACCTGCCTGGAGGGCGAGGAGACCGAGTACGGGTCGTACGCGGTACGGGTGCTGGTGGTGCCCCAGGCGGTCCCCGACCCCGGCGGCCGGCTCCGCTTCGAACAACTCGTCCCCGGCGACGCCCTGCTGGACCGCATCACCCGCCACCTGGACGAACGCCGCCTGATCGGCACCCGGCTGGCGGTCGGCCCGCCCTTCTACCAGGGCGTCACCGTGGTCGCCACCGTCCACGCCTTCCGCGGGGTGGACGTCGACCGGGTCCGCCGCCAGGCCCACGACGCCCTCTACCGCCACCTCGACCCGCTGACCGGCGGCGCGGACGGCAAGGGCTGGCCGTTCGGGCGCCCGGTGCAGTCCGGCGAGGTCTTCGCGGTCCTGCAGCGCGTCCCCGGCGTCGAACTCGTCGACGAGGTCGTCCTCCACCCCGCCGACCCCCTCACCGGCAAGCGCGGCGACCCGACCGACCGCATCGACCTCGAAGCCCCCTCCCTCGTCTTCTCCTACGACCACCGGGTCCGGGTGATCGGCGAATGAGGGGCTCCATCGACGGCCTGGGCTCCTCCGTCCCCATCGGCCCGATGCTCCCGGCGGTCTTCGCCGACGACGACCTCGCCCTGCGGTTCGTCGCCGGCCTCGACGACGTGATCGCCCCCATCCCCAACGTCCTCGACTGCCTCCCGACCTACTTCGACCCGGCCCTCGCCCCCCTCGACTTCGCCGAGTGGCTGGGCACCTGGGTCGGCGCGGAGACCGACGGCACCGAACCGGAACCGCTGCTGCGTGCCGCCGTCGCCGCGGCCGCCTACCTGCATCGCATCCGCGGCACCCGCCGGGGCCTCGCGGAGGCGGTCCGGCTGGCCTTCGGCGTCGCCCCGGAGATCACCGAGAGCGGCGGCGCGACCTGGAGCGCCCGCCCCCTCGGCGCCTTCCCCGGCACCCCGCGCCCCCGCCTCCACGTCCACCTCACGCTGCCCGCCCCCACCCCCGCCGACGAGGTCCGCCTGGAACACCTCGTCGCCGCCGCCCGCCCCGCTCACATGCCCTACACGGTCCAGGTGACCGCGTCCGCCGAAAGGACCCCGCAGCCATGACGACCACCCAGAACTGCACAGAGTGCGGCACGGTCGCCGAACCGGGCCAGTCCTTCTGCGACGCCTGCGGAGCCGTCCTCAGCTGGACCGGCAACCGCGACACCCCGACCCCCGAACCGACCCCGGCCACCGCAGCCCCCGCCTGGGACGCCTTCACCCGGAGAGACGGCGGCTCGGGCCTCCCGCAACGAGAAGTCCGCGCCACGACCACGACCGCGCCCCGTGAGGAGCAGGGGAACCTCTCAACTCCGCCCACCACAGCGCCCCGTGAGGGGCGCGGGGAACTGCGCGACCAGCCCCCACCGGCCGTCACCGCACCCACGACCCCCGACGCCCCCACCGTCCCCACACCGCAAGCCGCCGACGCAGCGCAGCCCCCACAGGGGCCGCCCGCCGAAGGCGAAGACGCCGACGACACCCACGACCGGGCCCGCCGCCTCCTCGTCCCCGTACAGGACCCCGACGCCACCCCACCCCCGGCCCCCTCCGTCGCCCCCGTCCTCCCCGGCCGCCCCACCCCCCAGCGCCCCGCCTCCGTCCGCACGCCCGGCGAGGACCTCGGCGCCCACGGCGGCACCCCCTGCCCCTGGTGCGCCACCCCCAACCGCCCCGACCGCCACTTCTGCACCCGCTGCGCCATGCCCATGGCCGGCCATGACAGCACCTCCCCCTCGGCCCCCCGCCCCTGGTGGCGCCGCATCCTCGACTTCCGCAACCGCGAGACCCCCTGGGCCGGTGACCGCCCCCGCCTGCGCCGCACCTTCGACCGCGTGCTGACCTGGATCGTCGCGGCCGTCGTCCTCGCCCTCGTCACCGTCCTGGCGTTCAACATCCCGAACGCGGTGAGCGCCACCCGCGACCACTTCGCCCAGCGGGCGCAGGTCTCCCCGGACCGGATCACCGCGTCCCGTTCGTACGCGGGGCACAAGCCGGACCTGGCCTTCGACAAGGTGAGCAACACCTGGTGGGGCCCCGGCGTGATCCAGGGCGGCGAGGGCGAGTGGATCGAGGCCCGTTTCGACGAGCCGACCCGTCTCCTGAACGTCATCGTCTCCTCGGGCGAGTCGAACCACTTCGACCAGCTCAAGAAGTCGGCGCTGCCGCACCGCGTGAAGGTGACGATCAAGACGGCCGACGGCAAGACCGAGGACCGCGAGCTGACCCTCGACCAGATGGTCGGCGGCCAGACCCGCAACCTGCGCGCCGCGGACGTCGTCTCCGTCCGCTTCACGATCGAGTCCTCCTACCAGGCCTCGGCGAAGACCCAGGTCGCCATCGCCGAGATCGAGTTGTTCGGCCCGTCGAGCGCCAGCTCCTCCTGACGGCCGCACCCGCCCGGCCCGGCGGCCCGCCCCGCAGGTCCCACAGGGAGTGATGCGAGGATCCGGCCCATGACCGGGGACGACACGGGGAAGCGGCGCACCGCGCGCAGAAGCTGGCGCGATGTGCCGCTGACCCCGATCGCCTTTTTCCTCGTCGGCAACGCGCTGCTGCATTTCCTCGGCGCCCTGTTCTCCCTCGCCTTCGGTTCCGGCGGCTTCTCCGCCGGGCGGCTGGCGGATGCCGTTCTGGACCTGGTCGGGCGCCTGCTGATCACCGGCCTCTGCCTCTGGCTCTTCGCCCGCGTCCGGAAGTGGCGGCGCGGGGCGAACCCACAAGGCCAGGGCCAGGGCCAGCAGCAGGTCTAGCCCCGCATCAGCGACCGGTAGACCGCCGTCGACCGGGGATTGCCCCGGCAGCCCCACACCCCGTGCGGGCAGTAGTCGGTGATGGTCTGGTACAGCGGCCGGTTGGCCGCGAACCACTCCAGCATGCCCCGCAGGTACGCCGGATCGTCCCCGTTCTCGTACAGCCCCCACTCGGGATACGAGACGGGTTTGCCGTGGGCCCGGGCGAAGTCGACCTGGGCCCGCAGCCCGTACGGCTCCGCGACCTGTTCCTCGAAGGAGAGCCCGCGCGGGGAGTCGTAGGCGTCCATCCCGACGATGTCCACGAAGAGGTCCCCGGGATAGCAGCGGGTCCAGGGCACGGCGTCGCGCCCCCGGTTCGGCGTGAAGTCGAACCGGAACCGCGCGCCCGGCACCGACCGCATCGCGGTGACGATCCGCACCCAGTACGCCTTCCAGGCGGCCGGGTCCGGCCCGCAGCGGTGGGTGTACGTGTCCCCGTTCATCTCCCAGCCGAGGACGACGACGGTGTCCGGCGCGCCGACCGAGACCAGCCGCCGGGCCAGCGTGCGGAAGTGGCCGTCGTAGGCCCCGCCCGCCCCGAGCCGCAGCTGCCGCCGTACCTCGGCGTCGGGCAGGTGGTCCTCGGTCCGCTCCAGCATCGGCACGTTCAGGACGAGGAGGCGGTCCGGCTCGGCCCGCCGCCAGTGCGCCCACAGCCGTACGAAGTCCGGGGCGCCCTCGATGTTCCGCCACACGTCGCCCGGGAGGTAGGTGTGGCCGACCCGGGGCTCGTCGTGCCCCAGCCAGTCACCGAGCGCGCTCACCCGCCGCACCCCTTCGGCGCCGTAGCCGACGTACGCGCCGAAGGGTCCGGGGGCGGCGGGCCGTGGGGTCTCCGGCCGGGAGACCGGCAGCAGCAGGAGGACGGCCATCGTGATGAGGAGGACGAACCTCAAACGAGCCATGAGGGGAAGTCTGGTCGTTGCCGGGAGCCGGTGGGCGCGGTGCGGGCATCTTCGAACTTTGTGCGAGGCCCGCCGGATCGCCGGAGACCTGGACCCCGTGCCCGCGCAGCCAGGGCAGCGGCGCCACCGCGGAGCCCGGGTACGGGCTGGTGCGGACCTCGAAGTGGAGGTGGGGGCCGTCCGCGTTGCCGGTCGCGCCGGCCGAGCCGATCCGCCCGCCCGCCGCGACCCGCTGTCCGGGGCGGACGAGGATCACGGACAGATGGGCGTACTGCGTCCAGTACCCGTCCGGGTGACGTAAGACGATCTGGTTGCCGTAGCCGTCTCCGCAGGACGTGGTCACCACCTGGCCGGGGCCGACGGCGTACACGGGCGTACCGGCGTCCACCGCGAAGTCCTGGCCGGTGTGCCGGTGTTTCCACAGGCGGCCCTTGGCGCCGTAGCCGGCGGAGAGCCGGTAGCGGACCGTCGGCGCGGTCCAGCCGTCGATGCCGGCCGGCGGGTCGGGATCCGTGGCCCCGGGGGCTCCGAAGGCGCAGCGCTCGGTGGCCCCGGGGTCGGCCTTGGCGGGCGTGGCGAGGAACGCGCCGGTCAGCAGGAGGACGAGCGCGGCCGTGAGAAGTCGTAGATCATCCGTTCGCATTGTCGGATCCTCGGACGACCGGACGGTCCCGGGCCGCACACACACGCCCGGAGCCGCGACTTTCGCCCGTTCGGGTCCGGGATCGGCACCGGTCTCCCGGCGGGCTGAACGGACGCCCACCGTCCGCCCGTACCACCGGGCACGTCAGCGTTCGTCCGCAGATCGGAGTCCCCCGTGAACGCATCCGCAGCCATCGGCGTGACCGGCCTGGGCGTGATGGGCCGCAACCTGGCCCGGAACTTCGCCCGGCACGGTTACCCGGTCGCCGTCCACAACCGCACCCCCGCCCGCACCCGCGCGCTGGTCGAGGAGTACGGGGACGAGGGCAGCTTCGTCGGCGCCGAGACGGCCGCCGAGTTCGTCGCCGCCCTGGAACGCCCCCGCCGCATCATGATCATGGTGCAGGCGGGCGCCGCCACCGACGCCGTCATCGACGAGTTCGTGCCGCTCCTGGAACCCGGTGACATCGTCATCGACGGCGGCAACGCCCACTTCGCCGACACCCGCCGCCGCGAGGCCGCGCTGCGCGAGAAGGGGCTGCACTTCGTGGGTGTCGGCGTCTCCGGCGGCGAGGAGGGCGCGCTCAACGGGCCGTCCATCATGCCGGGCGGCTCCGCCGAGTCGTACGCCGTGCTCGGGCCGATGTTCGAGGACATCAGCGCGAAGGTGGGCGGCGAGCCCTGCGCCACGCACGTCGGCGCCGACGGCGCCGGGCACTTCGTGAAGATGGTCCACAACGGCATCGAGTACGCCGACATGCAGCTCATCGCCGAGGCCTACGACCTGCTCCGCCAGGTCGGCGGCTACGCCCCCGCCGAGATCGCGGACATCTTCCGCGAGTGGAACGGCGGCCGCCTCGGCTCCTACCTCATCGAGATCACGGCGGACGTCCTCGCCCACGTCGACGCCGCCACCGGCGCGCCCTTCGTCGACATCGTCGCCGACGCGGCCGGGCAGAAGGGCACCGGGCGCTGGACCGTGCAGACCGCGCTGGACCTCGCCTCGCCGGTCACCGCGATCGCCCAGGCCACCTTCGCCCGCGCCGCCTCCGGCCGTCGCGAACTGCGCGCCGCCTACGCCGGACTGCCCGGCGGCACGACCCCGCCGCTCAGCGCCACCGAGGCCGACCGCTTCGCCTCCCGCGTCGAACACGCCCTGTACGCGTCCAAGGTCATCGCCTACGACCAGGGCTGGACGATGATCCAGGACGCCGCCGCCGAGTACGGCTGGAAGATCGACCTCGGCGCGGTCGCCCGGATCTGGCGCGGCGGCTGCATCATCCGCGCCTCCTTCCTCGACCGCATCCGCGCGGCCTACCGCGCCGACCCCGACCTCGTCAGCCTGCTCGCCCAGGAGGAGTTCGCCCGCGAGATCACCGACGCGCAGGTGCCGTGGCGCGAGACCGTGGCCTCCGCCGCCCGCCGAGGCATCCCCGTCCCGGCGTTCTCGGCGGCCCTCTCCCACTACGACACCCTGCGCGCCGACCGGTTGCCCGCGGCGCTGCTCCAGGGCCAGCGCGACTACTTCGGCGCGCACACCTACCGGCGGACGGACCGGGAGGGCACCTTCCACACCCACTGGGCCATAGAGGGCTGCCCCGAAACCGAGGGCTGAGCAAGCGCCCCGACAGGGGCGCGGGGAACTGCGCGATCAGCCACGACGGACCGTCACGGATCGAACGGTGCTCAGCCGTCCGCGGCGCCGTCGTGGCTTGTCGCGCAGTTCCCCGCGCCCCTTACGGGGCTCTCACGGCCTCCGCCGGCGGCACCCGCAACGCCCTCCTCGTCGGCAGCTCGATCGTGACGTACGCCGTGACGATCACCGTCGCCGCGGCGGCCGGTGCCAGCCAGGTCGGTCCCGCCGGCCAGGGCCGGTCCAGGAAGCCCTGGCCCAGCAGTGCCAGCGGCACCGCGGACAGCGCGGCCCCCGACACCAGCGCGGCGACCGCGATCACCCCGGCCTCCCGGCGCATCATCGCGAGGATCTGCCGGGGCGTGGTGCCGACCAGGCGCAACGCGGCGATCTCCGTACGGCGCTGGGCCGTCGCCGCGACCAGCCGGTTGGCGATGCTGAGCAGCAGATAGCCGAGCAGGACGACGATGACGGCGAGGTTCACCCACACCTCGGGCGGGGTGTCCGCGCCCGCGTCGGGGGCCGTGTCCGAGAGGGCGAGGCCGGGGCGGGCGGCGGCCAGGGCGGTGAGCCCGCGCCCGGCGGTGGCCGTGCCGTCGGTGCGGATCAGGACGCTCTGGTCGAGGCCGGACGTGGTGTGCCCGGCGGCCAGGTCGTGGGAGAGGACGACCGGTCCGAAGCCGAGCCCACGGCTGTACACGGCCACCACCTTCGCCTCGACGGGCGCGCCGTCGCCGAGGAACAGCTTGATACGGGCGCCGAGTCCGGCGTCGCGCGGCCCCGCCACCTCGCTGCTGACGGCCACCGTCGCGCCGGTCAGGCCGGACACGCTGCCCTCCCGCACCCCCAGGTCGAGGACGTCCCGCGCGGCCGGGGTGAGGATCAGCGCGGCGGCCGACTCGGTCTCGGTGTCGCCGAACATGCGGTACGGCCACACCACGGTGGTCGTATTGACCGGCGCCGCCGCCCGCACCCCCGGCAGCCGCCGTACCTCGGAGAGCGTGTCCGCCGGCAGTCCGCCCAGCGCCGGCGCGCTCAGCCGGTACCCGGCGAGCGTGCCCGTGCGGGTGTCGTCCGAGGTCGCGGCCAGCACCGTGGTCTGCGCGAGCGTGTACGTCAGCACGAACACGACGGCCATGGCGAGCGGGCTGATCACCCCGGTCACGCGCTGTGCGTACGCCCGTACGTTGGACATCGCCAGCCAGGTCGGCGCGGACACCCCGGGGCGCAGCCGTCGTACGACCGTCCCGCCCGCCGAGCGGACCAGCGCGGGGCCCGCCAGTGCCAGGCCGATCGCGGCGACGATGCCCGCGATGGAGGTGGCGGAGGCGCCGATCAGGGTGCGTTGCAGCAGCGGGGGGACGGACAGCACGAGGGAGACGGCGATCAGGAGCAGGCCGGTGGCCGTGCGGGCCCGGGACGGGGTGCGGGGTTCGCTGCGGGACTCGGCGACCGCCTCGGTGGCCGGCATCTTCGAGGTGCGCCAGGCCGCGCAGCGGGCCGCGAGGCGGACGGTCGCGACGAGCAGCAGGACCGCGGCCAGGGCGGGCAACGGGCTGAGGGTGAGGGGGAGTCGGGGCGGCAGCACGTCCCGGTGGACGAGGAGGGTGCGGAAGCGGGCGGCGAGGAGGTAGCCGAGGGCGATGCCGGGGACCAGGGCGGCGGCCGTCACCGCGGTGGACTGGGCCGCCGCGAGCCGGCGGATCTGCCGGGGTGTCGCCCCGACCGCCCGCATCAGCGCCAGGTCCCGGCGCTGGCCCGCGATCGCCACGCCCAGCGCGCCGGCCGTGACGAACCCGGTGATCAGCAGCACGATCCCGGCGAGCGAACCGGAGAGCAGCACGAGCAGGGAGCGGGCCGAGCCGACGCCCGGGGCGACGGCCACGCCCCGGTCGGCCCCGGTGAGGACCTTCAGGCCGGTACCGGCGACCGCCTCCCGGACCTCCGAGGCGACCCGCTGCTCGGCTCCGGGGGCGGTACGCAGGCCGATGAGGTCGACGGCGCCGGTGTTCGCGTGGAGGCGTGCCGCCGTCGCGTCCGTGAAGTAGATGCCCGCGTCCGGGGCGTGGACCAGGGCCGTCACCCGGTAGGCGGTGGCGGTGCGGCCGCCCGCGGCGACGCGCACCCGGTCGCCGACGGCCAGGCCGGTCGAGGCGTCCACCGCCACCTCGTGCGCGTCCGTCGGGGCCCGGCCCTCGACGCGCGGGGCGTCGAGCAGCTTCGTCGAGGACCAGCCGTGGCCCGCGGTCGCCGGGTCCTGGTCGGCGACCGGGAGGAGGCGGCCGTGCGCGTCGGTCAGCGCGGCCGGGAGGCCGAGGTCGCCGACCGCCGCCGTGACGCCGGGCAGGCCCGCCAGCCGGGCGGTGAGGGCGGCCGGGACCGCGGCCCGCTCGGGCAGCGCGATCGGCAGGTCGCCGGACGGGTGGTACTCCTGGTCGGCGGCGACCACGACGGCCGCGCCGCCGAGCCGCCCGGGCGGCAGCTGGGAGCGCAGACCGGACTCGGCGAGCACCCCCGTGGCGGTGATCAGGGCCGCGCCGCCGAGGACCGCGCAGGCCACGGCGAGCAGCGAGGCGATCCGGTGGGCGGCCATCCGCAGGGCGAAGTGCAGCATGGTGATCAGTGCTCTCCCAACGCGGCCAGCCGGGCCGCCAGTTCCGCGGCCACCGGGCGGTCCACGGTCTCGACCACCCGGCCGTCGGCCATCACCAGCGCGGTGTGCGCGCGGGCCGCGGCGGCCGGGTCGTGGGTGACCATGACGACGGTCTGGCCGAGGTCGTCGACGAGCGTCCGGAGCAGGTCGAGGACCTGGTGGGCGCTGCGCAGGTCGAGCGCGCCGGTCGGCTCGTCGGCGAAGACGACCGCCGGTCGGGTGGCCAACGCCCGTACCAGGGCCGCTCGTTGCTGCTGGCCGCCGGAGAGTTCGGCGGGGCGGTGGTGGAGCCGGTCGGCCAGTCCGACCCGTTCGACCAGGGTGCCGATCCACTCCCGGTCGGGGCGGCGGCCGGCCAGCCGCAGCGGCAGCGTGATGTTGTCCTCGACCGAGAGGGACGGGATCAGGTTGTAGGCCTGGAAGACGAAACCGACGCGCTCCCGGCGGAGTTCGGTGCGCCTGGTCTCGTTCAGCCCGGCGATCTCCCGGCCGTCGACGCGGACGCTGCCCGAGGTCGGCGTGTCCAGTCCGGCCGCGCAGTGCATCAGCGTGCTCTTGCCGGAGCCGGAAGGTCCCATCACGGCGAGGAAGGTGCCGTGTTCCACGGTGAGCGACACGTCGTCCAGGGCCCGTACCCCGCCCGCGTACGTCTTGCCGACGCCGGTCAGCGCGATCGCCGGGGCCCGCCGGGCGGTGTCGGTCGTGGCCGGGTGCGCGGTCGTGTTCATCGACGGCCCCGCAGCCGTCGTACCGCCAGGGCGCCCGCGCTGAGCAGGGTCACCACTCCGCAGGCCACGTTCGCCCAGGGGGTGACACCGCTGTACGAGGTCGCCATGTTGGCGGCCGCGCTGAGCACCAGCAGGGACCAGAGCAGGGTGCGGGTGAGGTCCGTGCCGCGGCCCGGATCCGCCGCCGGGGGCGGCGGGCTGGTGAAACGGTAGGGGTCGGTGCCGGTCACACGGTCCTCCTGGCGCTGCTTCCTGGGATCAGGGCACCGACGCTACGGACCGTGACCCCCCTCGGCCGATCCCGTGGGCCGCCCGGTTCCGGGTACAGCAGGCTGTACTTTCCTGGGCTGGAGGCGCCGTGCAACTGCCCTACGCCCTAGGGTCGTTGCCGACGGAGGAAGGAGCGCCGATGGCTGCCACGGGTGTGCGGGCCGAGGGCGTCAAGGCCCTTGCCGCACGGACGCTGCGGGCCGCGGGCGGGGCGCTCGG
Organism: Streptomyces sp. NPDC048288; assembly: GCF_043201555.1. Lineage (NCBI taxonomy): Bacteria > Bacillati > Actinomycetota > Actinomycetes > Kitasatosporales > Streptomycetaceae > Streptomyces > Streptomyces sp. NPDC048288. The sequence goes on along the minus strand of NZ_JBICZD010000002.1, from coordinate 550,266 downwards.
CGAACTGGTCGGCGGGCTCGGTACGGCCGCCCCGGCGTTCGGCCTGCTGCTTCTGCTCGCGGTGACGGCGGTGACCGCGCCGCTGGGCGTGGGCCTGCCGCTCGCCCCCCTCGCGCTGCGCGCCCTGCACGCCCTGGCCGGCCGGGAGCGGGAGCGGCTCGGGCGGCGCGGCCCCGAGGTGATCGCCCCGGATCCGCCGCCCGCCCGGCTGCGGCCGGCGCTCGCCGACCCCACCACCCGGCGCGAACTGCGCTGGCTGCTCCGGCACGCCACCGCAGGGCTGGCTTTGGGGCTGCTCGGCGTCTATCTGACGCTGTCCGCCGTACGGGACACGCTCTTCCCGCTGTACTGGCGGTTCTCGCCCGAGGACACGACCGCCACCTCCTTCGGCTACGGCGTCGCGCACTCCTGGCCGGACGCCTTCGCCGTCGGCGCGTTCGGCGTCGGGTCGATCGCCGTCATCCTCGGGCTGACCCCCGGGATGGCCCGGCTCCAGGCGGAGCCCGGACGACGGCTGCTGGCCGCCGGGCCCGGCCAGGACCTCTCCCTGCGGGTCGCCGAACTGACCGCCACCCGCGCCGCCGCCCTGGACGCGCACGCCACCGAACTGCGGCGCATCGAGCGGGCGTTGCACGACGGCACCCAGAACCGGCTGGTCTCGGTCACCGTGCTGCTGGGTGCCGCCCGCCGCCAGGTGGCCCGCGACCCGTCCCGCGCCGACGAGATCCTGGAGCGCGCCCAGTCCGCCGCCGAGCAGGCGCTGGCCGAACTGCGCACGGTCTCGCGGAGCATCCTGCCGCCGGTGCTCGACGACCGGGGCCTCGCCGGGGCCCTGTCGGGGCTGGCCGCCGAGTCGCCGGTGCCGTGCCGGATCGACGTCGACGCGCCCGAACGCTGTGCCGCCTCCGTCGAGGCGACCGCCTACTTCGTCGTCGCCGAGGCCCTCACCAACGTCGCCAAGCACAGCGGTGCGGAGCGGGCCTCGGTCACCGTGCGGGCCCGGGGCGGACGGCTCCGGCTGACCGTCAGCGACGACGGCCGGGGCGGCGCGGACCCCGACGGCGGCTCCGGGCTCACCGGCATCCGGCGCCGGGTCGCGGCGCACGACGGAATGCTGCGCCTGACCAGTCCGGTGGGCGGGCCGACGAACCTGGAGGTGGAACTGCCCTGTGGAATGTGACATGCCACTGCGCATCGTGATGGCCGAGGACGACCCGCTGCTCCGCGAGGGCCTCGCCCTCCTCCTGCGCGCCGAGGGCCTCGACGTGGCGGCCACCGCTGGCACGGCCGAGGCCGCCCTGGACGCCATCGACGCGCACCGCCCGGACATCGCGATCCTGGACGTCCGGATGCCGCCCACCCACACCGACGAGGGGATCCGCGCGGCCGTCGAGGCCCGGCGCCGCCACCCGGGGCTCGCCGTTCTCGTCCTGTCGGCGTACGTCGAGCAGAGCTTCGCGACGCAGCTGCTCACCGGCGGGGTCGGCGGGCTCGGCTATCTGCTCAAGGAACGGGTGGGCCGGGTCGAGGAGTTCCTCGACGCACTGCACCGGGTGGCGTCCGGCGGGACGGCCATCGACCCCGAGGTCGTCGCCCAGCTCTTCACCCGTTCCCGCCAGGACACCCGCCTGGAACGGCTCAGCCCGCGCGAGCGCGATGTGCTCGCCCTGATGGCCGAGGGCCTCGGCAACTCGGCGATCGCGGAACGGCTCGTCGTCACCGACGGCGCCGTGCACAAGCACATCCGGTCCATCTTCGCCAAGCTCGACCTGTCCCCGGCGGACCGGGTGGACCGCCGGGTGGCGGCGGTCCTGCACTACCTGGAGGACGCGCGCGTGCGCTCGCGCCAGTAGCTAGACGCGGACGCCGAACATGAACGGTCCGCCGATGGTGCTCATCGACTCGTAGCGGACGACGGTGCCGGTGCGCGGGGCGTGCAGGATCTGCCCGTTGCCCGCGTACAGGCCCACGTGGTGCAGGTCGTTGAAGAAGAAGACCAGGTCGCCGACCTGGAGGCCGGACGTCGAGTAGATCTTGGTGCCGATCGTCGACTGGGACTCGGAGGTACGGGGGATGGAGACCCCGGCCTGCGCGTAGGCCCAGGAGGTCAGGCCCGAGCAGTCGAAGGAGGACGGGCCGGTGGCGCCGTAGACGTACGGGGTGCCGATCTTCGTCTTGGCGGCGGCGAAGGCGGCGGCGGCCCGGCCGGTGGCGGAGGTGTCGCTGCCGAGGTCCACCCGCTCGCTGGAGGAGCGGCTGGCGCGCTCCTGGTCGGCGGCGAGGGCGGCCTTCTCGGCGGCGGTGAGGCTGTTGAGCAGCTTCTGCGCCTCGGCGAGCTTGCCCTGGACCTCCTTCTTCTTCTCCGCGAGTTCGGTCCGGGTGGCGGCCAGGTCCTTGAGCTTGCCGGTGGCCTCGGCCCGTTCCTGGGCCAGTTCGCGCTGCTTGGCCTGGATCTTCTTCAGCGTCTCGACCTGCTGGCTGCTCAACTGGTCGAGGGTGGAGGCCTTGTCCAGGTAGCTGTCCGGGTCGGAGGAGAGGAACAGCTGCAGGGACGGGTCGATGCCGCCGCTGCGGTACTGGGCGGTGGCCATGCTGCCGATGCCGTCCCGCAGGTCGTTCAGCTCGTCCTGGCCGCGTGCGACCGAGTCCTGCAGCGCGGATATCTGCTTCTGCAGCTTCTCCTGCTTCTCCTTGGCCCCGTTGAGCTTCTCGGTGGCCTGCTCGGCCTCCTCGTACAGCTTGTCGACCCGGGACTTGACCTCGTCCTTCTTGGGCTTGGCGGCGGGCGCGGCCTCGGCCGCCTGCGAGGAGAGGACCACGGCTGCCGCGGCGGCGGTGGTGAGCACGGTGACGCGAGCGCGGCTCGGCTGCTTGGGACGACGGTGGGACGCCACGGAGGCGAGCTCCTTCCGAGCGGATGAGTCGAGCAACGGGTCAGCCGGCGGGTCGGCTAGCGGGTCAACTAGTAGTACGAGCATCAGACATTAATGACTCACTAATGATCAGTTCAAATCTCCGCATGAAAAAAATCTGCCAGGGGTCTCCAACAGGGCTTCTTCGCCGACCGGGTTACGGGGTGCCCCGCCGGTGACTGTTAGGAACCTTGACAGTTAAGTGGTCTAGTCCAAATATGGGCGCCCATGAGACCCACCCGTGCCCTGCACGCCCTGACCGCAACCGCCCTGTCCGCCGCGCTCGTTGCCTTCGGGGCCGGCGCCGCGCACGCCTCGGCCCAGCACCGCGCGAAGCCCCTGCCCGCGCACGTCTCCGCCCCCTACTTCGAGGCCTGGACCGGCCAGAGCCCGGCCGCGCTCGCCGCCCGGTCCGGCAACAAGTACCTCACCCTCGCCTTCCTCCAGGCCCCCGCCGCGGGCTCCTGCACCGCCGACTGGAACGGCGACGCCACCCAGCCCGTCTCCCCCTCCGTCTTCGGCGCCGACATCGCCACCCTCCAGGCCCGCGGCGGCGACGCCATCCCCTCCTTCGGCGGCTACAGCGCGGACACCACCGGCACCGAACTCGCCGACAGCTGCACCGACGTGGACGCCATCGCCGGGGTCTACGAGAAGCTCGTCACGACGTACGGCATCAGCCGCATCGACCTCGACGTCGAGGCCGACTCCCTCGCGAACACGGCGGGCATCGACCGCCGCAACAAGGCGATCGCCCAGGCCGAGCGCTGGGCCGAACGCACCCACCGCCCGCTCCAGTTCTCCTACACCCTGCCGACGACCACCAAGGGCCTGGAGGCCGACGGCCTCGCCGTCCTCCAGAACGCCGTCGCCAACCACGCGCGCGTCGACGTCGTCAACATCATGACCTTCGACTACTACGACGGCGCCACCCACGACATGGCCACCGACACGAAGACCGCGGCGACCGGCCTCCACGCCCAACTGCACGCCCTCTACCCGCACAAGAGCGCCAAGGACCTGTGGGGCATGGTCGGCGTCACCGAGATGCCCGGCATCGACGACTACGGCCCCGCCGAGACCTTCACCACCCAGAACGCCGCCACCGTCGCCCGCTGGGCCGCCGCCCAGGGCATCGACACCCTCTCCTTCTGGGCCCTCCAGCGCGACAACGGCACCTGCGTCGGCACCGGCGGCTCCGACTCCTGCTCCGGAATCGCCCAGGACACCTGGTACTTCAGCCACACCTTCGCCCGCTTCACCGGCCCGCGCCGGTAGCGTCCCGGCCCGGGCATCCACAGGGTGTGGACGCCCGGGCCGAGGTGGGGGTGGGTGCGGGTCAGGGATTGACGACGGTTCCGCCGAAGGTGACGTTCAGTTTGCCGCTGGAGGCGAAGGACCAGCCGAGGGAACCGGAGTAGGAGGAGCACCGGGAGCCGTTGGTGCCCGTCCAGAACTGGTTCGTGCTGTCGGCGTCGCCCACGGTCTTGTCGTTGGAGCCGCTGACGGCGAACCGGCACGAGGTGTTGGTCCGGAACACCGAAGTCCCCTTGTCGAAGGAGAAGTTGCGCTCGGCGTTGTCGATGCCCACGTTGTTGGAGACGGTCATCGTGCCCGGGTTGCTGTTGTAGGTGAACCCGTGGTGGCCGTTGCCGTAGGCGATGTTGTGCTGGACCACGTGGTTGACGGCGATGTCGTCGCCGCCGAGCTTGAAGCCGTTGCGGTCGCCGTCCCCGCTCTGACTGCCGTCGCTGAGCGTGCCGTTGCCGTAGGAGAGCGAGTACTCGATGGTGACCGGGCCGATGGCGCCCGTGTCGGTCTTCGTGTACAGGTCCCAGCCGTCGTCGATGTTGTTGTGCGAGACGTCGTACCGGAACACGTTCCCGGTGCCCGTGGTCAGCTTGGCGGCGAAGCCGTCCGCGTCCTCGCCGTCGCTGTCGGCGTTGTCGTGCGACTCGGAGCTGACGACCAGGTTGTTCGCCGGCCACGCGCTGCTCGACGTGCTGGAGGAGATCCGCCCGAGCTGCAGCCCGGTGTCCCGGTTGTACGCGGTCACGACGCGCTCGACGACGTTGTTGCTGCCGCCGACGTAGATGCCGTTGTCGCCCGCGTGCTCGACCGTGAGGCCGTACAGGTGCCAGTAGTTGGCGAAGAGCTGGATGCCCCGGTTCGACGAACTCTCGCTCTGCGCCGAGAAGTCGAGCACCGGGGTCTCGCCCGGGTAGGCGGACAGGGTGGTGAGCGCGCCGGAGGAGCCGTTGGAACCGGCCGGGACGGTCACCGTGGACGAGTAGGCGTACGTCCCGCCGCGCAGGTAGATCGTGCCGCCGGCCGCGATCCGGCTGATCGCCGAGGAGAGGGTGGTCGGCGCCGACTGGGTGCCGGCCGCGCTGTCGGTGCCGCCCGGCGCCACGTACAGCACGCTGGACGCGGCCTGTGCGGGGGTTCCGGAGAGTGCGACGAGCGTGCCGGCGAGCAGGCCGACGGCCGCGATGACTGGTCTCACGTGCATCGTTCGTCTCCGTTCGGGTGCGGGTGTCGAGATACGGAAGGGTCAGAAAGCGCTTTCTCCGTGAAGCTAGAGAGGGTGTCGTGGGCGCGTCAAGAGTCATGTATGTAAAGGGTGTTCGCAGGTGTGATCGCGTGAGCGTCCCCGCCCGCGGTATTTCGATGGTGATCGGAATAGGTGCCGTGGGCCCTCCGTTGCCCCTGATATGACAGAGACCACAGGCAAGATCGACCTCGGTGCCGTCGGTGTGTGGCGCCACGACAGGACCGAGCCCGAACTGGCGGTCGCGCTGGAGAACCTGGGCTACGGCACCCTCTGGCTGGGCAACGCGTCCGTCGCGGACCTGGCCGGGATCGAGCGGCTGCTAGACGCCACCGAGCGCCTCGTCCTCGCCACCGGCATCGTGAACATCTGGGCCAACCCGGCGGAGGAGGTCGTCCACGCCTACCGGCGCATCGCCGAACGCCACCCGGACCGCTTCCTGCTCGGCATCGGCGCCGGGCATCGCGAGATGACCCAGGAGTTCGTACGGCCCTACCAGGCCCTCAACGACTACCTGGACGTCCTCGACGCGGGCGGCGTACCGGTGGCGCGCCGGGCGCTGGCCGCGCTCGGCCCCCGCGTCCTGCGGCTGGCCGCCGACCGCTCGGCGGCCGCACATCCCTACCTCGTCACCCCGGAACACACCCGCCAGGCTCGCGAGATCCTCGGCCCCGGCACCCTGCTGGCCCCCGAGCAGAAGGTGGTCCTGGAGACGGACCGCGCCCGGGCCCGCGCCACCGGCGACCTCACGCTCGGCCGCTACCTGGGCCTCGGCAACTACGTCGGCAACCTGCGTCGCCTCGGCTTCGACGACACCGACTTCGCGAACGGCGGCAGCGACCGCCTCTTCGACGCCCTGATCCTGCACGGCGGCCCGGCCGAGGTGGCGGCGGGCCTACGGGCCCACCTCGACGCCGGCGCCGACCACGTGACGCTGCAGCTTCTGACCGCCGACGGCTCGGACCCGCTTCCGGGGTACCGGGCGCTGGCGGGGGCGCTGGGGATCGGGGGCTAGGGGGACTGGGCCGGGGGCGGCGGTTAGGGGTTCCGTGGTACCGGGTTGCCCGGGGCGCCGGGGGTCCCCGGGGTGTTGGGGTGACCGGGTTATCGGGGCGTCGGGTTGCCCGTGGTGCCGTGGTCCTGGGCTATCGGGTGGCCCGGGGGCCGGGGGTCCCCAGGGCGCCGGTTTTGCCGTGGTGCCGGGTTGCCGAGGTGCCTGGATTGGCGGGTCGCCGGGGTGTCGGGCTGCCCGGATCGGTGGGTTGCCGGGTTGCCGGGTTGCCAGGCTGTCGGTGCGGTGGCCCGCGGACCCGGGTCAGAGGGTGGCGGGTAGGCCGTCGAGGAGGTCGTCGAGCGGTGCGGGTACGCGGTTCGGTTCCAGCGCCTCGACCAGGACCCGGCCGTAATGGATCTTCCGTCCCGACGTCGTGCCGAAGAAGCGGCGCAGCTGCTGCTGCGCGGTGCGGCCCTGCTGGGCGGGCTGGTTCAGGAAGGTGAGCAGGGGGCGTCCGTCGCCCTCGGCCCGGACCACCTCCGCGACCCGGGCCGGGCCGAGCGCGCGGATGAGCTCGTCCTCCAGGTCGGCGGCGCAGACGAAGAACCCGTGCTGTGCCGCACCGGCCCGCTCCAGACCCCGGGCGTAGTAGGGCCGCTCCCGCTCGTCGCACAGTCCCGTGAGCCGCAGCCCCAGTCCGGGCGGCCCGAGGAACCGGGCGAACCGCCCGACGTTCATCGCCCCGCCCATCGACAGGACGCAGACTCCCTCGCCCGCCAGATCCCGCCCCCGCCGTGCCGCGAGCGCATCGACGGCGGCGACATCACTGGGCCCCTCGACGAGCACGGCCACCCGCACCCCGAGCCGCTCGGCCAGCTCACGCGCGGGATCCCCGGGCCCGCCGCCCGCCCACCCGGCGACCGCCTCCCGGAACGCCCCCATGTTCGCCATGGGACGAGTCTCCGCCGCTCTCCGGCGCCGATGCCAGGGAATATCCGGTGTCTCCGGCGGACGACGTCAGTCCGCGTGCCGTACGAAGACCGGCTTGAGGTGCTTCTCCGGGAGGGCCTCCGGGAGCTGTTCCCAGTCCAGGACGTGGGAGACGACCCGCGCCGGGTCGACCTTGCCGGAGCGGGCCAGGGCGAGGGCGTCGGGGATGTGGTCGCGGACGTTGTCGCGGGCGACGCGCAACGTCACGCCGGTGAGGTACATGTCGAGGAGGGGGAGTTCGCCGGGGCGGAAGTGGTTGCCGGCCGACTCGCAGATGCCTTCCGGGGCGAGGGACCTGACGGCGAGGGCCAGTTGGCCGACCCGGCCCGTCGCCTCCACCGCGATGTCGAAGCCGTGGTGGACGGGCGACTCCAGGGTCTCCGCCGTGGCGGCGCCGAAACCCCGGGCGATCTCGCGGTGTCCGGGGTCGGGGTCGACGTAGAGGACGGTGGCGGCGCCCAGCGCGCGGGCGATGTCGACGACGTAGAGACCGATGCTGCCGCGGGCCACCACCAGGACCCGGGCTCCCGGCCGGCTCCTCAGGTGCGGGGCCACCAGGCGCCAGGACAGCGACCAGTTGTCGCTCGCCGAGGCCATCGCCACCGGGTCGAGGTCGGCGGGCAGCGGTACGAGCATGGCGTCCGCGTACGGCACCCGGACCAGGTCGGAGAAGAGGCCGCCCCAGGTGCCGCCGATCGGGGCGCCGTACATCGCCATGTGCGGTACGGCCGTGCAGTGGGCGGTGAGGCCGGAGCGGCAGTGGTCGCAGGTACCGCAGTTGACGGACCAGGGGACGACGACCAGGTCGCCCGGGGAGACGGTGGCGACGGAGTCGCCGGTCTCGACGACCCGCGCGACGCACTCGTGGCCGAGGGCGAACGGCGGGTCCAGGAAGCCGTGACCCGCGAGGATCGCGGTGTCCACGTCGCACGACGTCGCCGCGACCGGGGCGACGATCGCCTCCCCGTCGCCGCGCAGCTTCGGGTCCGGTGCCTCACGCCATTCCACGGTGTCGCGGGCGACGTAGGTCAGTTCACGCATCGGCCCGGTCGCCCTTCGCCAGCGCCACGAGGTCGGCGTACCGGACGACCGAGCCCCCCGCGCCCCAGGTGCCGTCCGGCTGCTCGTGGACCAGTACCCACACCCGCAGGGCGTCGGCCGCGGTGAGCCCGGCCGCTTCGAGGACGGTCCGGGTGGCGTCCTCGACCAGTCCGGCCCTGCGGCGCTCGGAGAGCGCGCCCTCGGGGACCGTGACGTCCACGAGGAAACGGGGCGCGTCGTCCTCGGCGGTGGTCTGGGCGCCCTCGGGCAGTTCGACGAGGTGGCTCCAGGCCTGGGCGCGGAAGAACGGCGTGTCGGGAGCGCCCTCCCAGCGCAGGAGTACGGCGGCCAGGTCGCGTTGGACGGTGCGGCGGCCCGCCTCGGTCAGGGAGCCGGTGGGGGCGGTGAGCCGGATCAGGGGCATGGGTGCCTCCTTGGGGGGACGGGGTTATGACAGTCGTTATAAGCGGAGGTCACGCTAGACTATGACGATCGTTATAGCCAGGGTTATAGCGAGCGTTATAGCCAGGGGGGCGGAAGAGGGATGGAAGGGGGCGGGGACTTGGCCGAGTCCAGCGGGACGCCGTCGCGCGAGCGCGTCGTGGCCGGTGCGGCCGATCTGATCAGCCGGCGCGGCCTGAACGCCACGAGCATCCGTGAGCTGGCGAAACACGCCAGGGCGCCGCTCGGTTCGACGTACCACTACTTCCCCGACGGCAAGCAGCAGTTGGCGACGGAGGCGGTGCGGTACGCCGGTACGTCCGTGGAACGGCTGCTGCGCAAGGAGTTGGACGCCGGGCCGGTCGCCGGGCTGCGGGCCTTTCTGGAGCTGTGGCGGGGGATCGTCGTGGCGAGCGGCTTCCGGGCCGGCTGTCCCGTCCTCGCCGTCTCGGTCGAGGAGCCGCCGGCGGGCGACGAACTCCCTCCCTCGCTCCTCGCCGCGGCCGAGGCGTTCGAGAACTGGGAGCGCCTGCTCGCCGAGTCCCTGCGGAGCCATGGGGCCGCCGACCGGGCCCCCGAACTGGCGACCCTCGTCGTCGCCTCGGTCGAGGGCGCGATCGCGATGTGCCGCGCCCGCCGGGATACGGAGCCGCTGGACCGGGTGGCCCGCCAACTCGAGACACTGATCGGCGCCGCGCTGACCGGCCCGGCGTGATGGGCCCGGCGTGACGGGTCCACGGTGACGGGTCCACGGTGACGGGTCCACGGTGACGGGTCCGGCCTGGCGGGTCCGGTCCGCGGAGGCGTGCCGCGAGGGCGTGCCGCCGGGCATGGATAGACTCCGCCCGCACCACACGGACTCGGCGGCCGTGCCGCTATCATCCGGATGTGGAACGTTCCCAAAGTGAATCGCCGGATCTGCCGCCGGACCTGTCGGCTGACCCGCCGTCGGACCTGTCCCCGGATCTCCCGCCGGCCCTACGGCCGCCGACCCCGTCGTCGACCCCGTCGTCGACCCCGTCGTCGACCATCGTCGTATGGGACCTCGGCGGTGTCCTGGCCCCCTCCGGCCGTGCCCTGACCGCGCTGGCCGACGCGCTCGACGTGTCGGAGTCCGTGCTCGCGGAGCCGTACTGGGCCCATCGGGACGCGTACGACCTCGGCGGTTCGGCCGCCGACTACTGGGGGCGGATCGGTGCGGCGCTGGGGCGTCCGCTGGACGCGGAGTGGGTCGAGCGGCTGGACCGGATCGACTCGGACGGATGGGCGGCGATCGCGGACGAGTCGGCCGCGCTGCTCGGCCGGCTCGCCGCGCGCGGAACGCCCCTGGGGGTCCTCTCCAACGCCCCCGCCTCACTGGCGGCGGCCGTCCGGCGGGCCGGGTGGAGCAGGCGTTTCGAGACGCTCGTCTTCTCCTGCGACCTCGGACTGATGAAGCCCGACCCGCAGGTCTACCGGGGTGCCGGGGAACGGCTCGGGCGGGCACCGTCGGACGTGGTGTTCTTCGACGACCGCACGGAGAACGTCGAGGCCGCCCGGGCCCACGGCTGGCGCGCCCATGTGTGGACCGGCGCGGCCGCGGCCACCGCGGTGCTCGCCGCGGAGGGTGTGCTGATCGATGGCTGACCGGCCGAGAAACCCGACGATCATAGACGTGGCCCGGCAGGCCGGGGTGTCCAAGTCCGTCGTCTCCCGTGTCGTCTCCGGGCGCGGGAGCGTCGGGGAGGAGACCCGGCAGCGGGTCATCAGGGCCGCCCAGGAACTCGGTTACGTCGTCAACGCGTCCGCACGGGCGATGGTGGCGCACCGGACGTACACCGTGGGCGCGTTCGTGCGGGACGCGGCCACTCCCTTCTACGGCCACCTCCTCACGGCCATGCAGGAACGCGCTGCCTTCCACGGCTACCGGGTGGTCACCGCCACCGGGTCCGGCCGGTTCGAGGTGAGCGACGAGTACCGCGCCCTGGAGACCCTCGCGATGCTGCGCGTCGAGGCGCTGCTCGTGTGCAGCGGGCTGCTGCCCAGCGAGCGGATCGTCCCCTTCGCGGCGCGGCTGCCGACCGTGGTGGCGGGGCGTCCGGAGACCCATCCGAGCATCACCAGCGTCTACTGCGACGAGGACGAGGGCGGCACGGCGCTGGCCGACCACGTCCTGGAGCTGGGGCACCGCGAGGTCGCGGTCGTGACGGTGCCGACCAGCAAGTCCGTGACGCTGGGGCCGCGTACGGCGGCCATGGTCCGGCGGCTGCGGGAGGGCGGGGCCCGGGTGCTGGAGGTCGGGGAGCGGCCCCGGGAGTCGGCCGGCGCGATGGCGGCCGAGGTGCTGCGGCGGCCCGGGATCACCGCGGTGATGGCCCCGAGCGACCGGCACGCGGTCGCCCTCATGGAGCAGTTCCGGCTGCGCGGCGTGGATGTGCCGGGGGACCTCTCCGTCACCGGTTACGACGGTATCGGCGAGCTGGCGACGTCCCTGATCGGCCTGACGACCTGGCGCCAGCCGATCGGCCTGATCGGCAGCCGGGCCGTGGACGCGCTGGTGCAACTCCTGGACGGCGAACAGCCGCCGGACCACCACGAGTCGCTCCCGGGCTCCCTGGTGACGGGCCGCACGACGGCACGGCCGACGCCCGCGTGACCGGCTGACCTGGCCGCCATCGGACTGTCGGGCCGTCTGACCGGATTTTGCCGACTGTTCACCCAACCGGTGCTGTCCTCGTCCGGCCTCGAATGGGAACGTTCCACACATGCTTGGGAACGTTCCACTTCGCGCCGGCCGCCGACTCCGCGGCCGACTGGCAGGGCCGCTCATGGTCCTGCCGTGCGTCGTACTGCTGCTCGTCTTCGCGTACTGGCCGGTCGTCCGGGGCGTCGTCCTGAGCCTGTACGACAGCGACCTCCTCGGCGACCCGACCGTCTTCGTCGGCGCCGCCCACTACGTCGACCTCGTCACCGACCCCGACCTGCGGCGGGCCCTGCTCGCCACCGGCGCCATCGCCGGGCTCAGCGTCCTGCTCTCGGTCGGCGGCGCGCTCGCCGCCGTACTCCCGCTGCGCCGGGCGGCGGCCAGGCCGCGGGCCGTGGTGTCGGTGCTCCTCTCGCTGCCCTTCGCCTACTCCGCGGCGGCCTCCGCGGCCGTGTTCGCGGGCCTGTTCGCCCCGGCCGTCGGCACGCTCAACGAGGTGCTGGCCCACCTCGGGATCACCGGCCCGGAGTGGCTGCGCTCGCCGGGCTGGGCCGTCCTCGCGATCTCGATCGCCACCGCCTGGTACGAGTTCGGCTTCGCCTTCCTCGTCCTGCTGGCCGCGCTGACCCAGCTCGACCAGTCGGTCATCGAGGCGGCGGCGCTGGACGGTGCGGCGGGGCTGCGGCTGGCCCGGTCGGTGATCGTCCCGATGCTCCGCCCGAGTCTGGTCTTCCTCCTCGTCACCCAGACCATCAGCGGACTGCAGGTGTTCACCCAGGTCCAGGTGCTGACCCGGGGCGGACCGGCCGGGGCGACGTCGACCCTGGTGTACGAGCTGTACCGGCGCGCCTTCGGCGAGGCGCTGCCCCAGGTCGGCTCGGCCGCCACGCTCGCGGTGGTGCTGTTGCTGCTCGTCCTCGCCGTCACCGCCGTCCAGTTCCGGGTGCTGAGGAGGTGGGCCGCGTGAAACTCTCCTCCGTACTGCGGTGGTCGTGGCTCGCCACGGTGGTGGTGATCGTCGCCTTCCCGGTGTACGTCACCGTCGTCACGGCGCTGCTGCCGCCGTCGGACGTCGTGGCGGGCCGCCTCATACCGGTGCCGGGCCGGCTGACCCTGGGCAACCTCCGTACGGCACTGGACTCGGCCCCGCTCGCCCGCCAGTACGGCGTGAGCGTGGCCGTCACGGTGCTCCAGTCGGCCGCGCAACTGGTCACGGCCGCGCTGGCCGCGTACGCGCTGGTGTTTCCCCGGTGGCGGGGGCGGGGGCTGGCCTTCGGCCTGGTCCTGGCGACGCTCGCGTTCCCCGGGGAGAGCCTGGTCATCCCCAACTTCGAGACGGCGACGGCACTGGGGCTGCGGGACACGCTGCTCGGGATCGTCGTGCCGTATCTCGCCGCCGGATACGCCGTGTTCCTGCTCCGGCAGGCGTTCCTCGCGCTGCCGAGGGAGGTGTGGGAGGCGGCCCGGCTGGACGGGTGCGGGGAGGTGCGGGCGCTGGTGCACGTCGTACTGCCCATGGCCCGGCCGCAGTTGATCACCGCGGCGATGTGGTGCGCGTTGTCCGCGTGGAACGGGTACTTCTGGCCGCTGCTCATCACGGACTCGCCGACCCGGCGGACCGTGCAGGTGGGGCTGGCCCAACTGGTCGTCGACCAGGCGACGTCGCCGGCGGTGATCTACGCGGGGACGCTGCTCGTGCTGCTGCCGACGCTGGTGCTGGTGCTGTTCGGACAGCGGTTCCTGGTGCGGGGGCTGGCGGCGAGGGTCACGACCTGAGCGCCGTCGGAACGGCCTGCGCGTGACCGGCCGCAGATCGAAACATCGATACATCGAAACACAGTCCCGATCCAGTCCCGACACAGTCCCGACCCAGTCCCGCGCCGCTGCCGGGGCGCTGTGAACACCGTTCGTATCAAGACAAGGAAGTTCGTCATGCCCGTACGTCCCAGACGACCGCACATCGCAGCCGCCTGTCTCACCACCACCCTCGCGCTCGCCCTCACCGCCTGCGGAAGCTCCGACGGCGGCGGTACGGCCTCCGGCGCCGCCCCCGGACCCTCCGCCCTCGCCGCCGCCGAGGGAGCCGTGACCGTCACTCTCTGGCACGGGCTCGGCGGTCCGGCGGGTGAGGCCTTCCAGAAGGAGATCGACGCCTTCAACAAGGCCAACAGCGGGAAGATCGTCGTCAAGGCGTCCTTCCAGGGCAGCTACGCCGACGCCGTCGCCAAGTACACCTCCGCCGTCCGCAACGGCGGCACCCCGTCGGTCATGGTCACCAACGACATCACCACCGGCTATCTGCGCGACGCCGGGCAGACCGTCTCCGCCCAGGCCATGGCGGCCGCCAATCCGAAGGACCTCGACCTCGACAAGCTCCGCCCGGCCGCCCGCAGTTACTACACGGCCGACGGCAAGCTGCTCGCCGTACCGCTGAACACGTCGATGCCGCTGCTGTACGTCAACGACAAGCTGCTGGCGAAGGCCGGCGTGGACCGGTCGACGCTCGGCACGCTGAGCGGGGTCGCCGCGGCCGCCCGCAGGATCCATTCCGCGGTCCCCTCCGTCAAGGGCATCGACCAGCCCTTCGACGACTGGTGGTTCGAGCAGCTCACGGCCGCCGCCGGGGAGCCGTACTGCACGCCGGACAACGGCCGGAAGGGCGACGGCGCCACGGCCGCGTCGCTGACCGGTGCGGCTCAGCGGACCGCGATCGGGACCATGGCCAAGCTGTACACCGACGGCGTCGCCCTCGACACCGGCACCGACGGGAACGCGGCGCTGTCCGCCTTCGCCGCCGGCAAGACCGCGATGATGTTCAACTCCAGCGGTGCCATCGGCGGTCTGGCCGAAGCGGGGATGAAGGGCTACACCGCGCTGCCGTATCCGCTCTCCTCGTCCTCCGCGGGGGCCGCGATCGGCGGGGCCGCGATGTGGGTGGACCAGGCCGGGCACAGCGCGGCCGAGCAGGTGGCGAGCTGGAAGCTGATCAGCTACCTGGCCTCCGCGCCGGCCCAGGAACGGTTCGCCGAGGCCTCCGGATACGCGCCGATCAACACGGACGTCGACGACTCGGCGACCTGGAAGGCGTTCCTCGCGAAGAACAAGCCGTACGCCGTGCTCGCGAAGCAGTTCGCCGACACCCCGGCGACGACGGCCACCTCCGGCTGCCTCAGCGGGGCCATGCCGGGGGTGCGGGACGTGGTCGTGCCCCAGATGCAGCAGGCGTTCAGCGGGAAGGTCCCGCTGGACAGCGCGCTGAAGGCCGCCGAGAAGGCGGCGACGGAGAAGATCCAGGACTACCGGAAGCAGGCAGGACAGTGACTGAGACGCGCCACGTGCCGGGACTGACCGACATCGACATCGAGGTCAGGGCCGCGGCCCGCTTCGACCGGGCCGCCGGTGACCCGTACCGCTACGGCGTCTACCTCCGCCCCGACCCCGCGACCTGCGCCGCGGTCACCGCCGTGACGGGGCAGCTGCGGGCGCAGTACGGGTTCGTGTCGGCGGGCGCCTTCCCGCCGCACGCGACCCTGGTGGGCAGCCGGCACATCCCGGTCCCGGAGGCGGAGATCACTGCCGCGGTGACCCGGGCCCTGAACGGCGCCACCGCCTTCACCGTCCACAACGCGGGGGTACGGCGGCAGGGCGTCGGCCTGGTCTACGACGTCGCCCACCTCGCGGACGGCACTACCCCGAACACGGCGTTCACGGAACTGGCCGCACGGGTCGACGAGGCCGTCGTCCCCCTTCAGGCCCCGGCCCCGAACCCGGCGGACCACAGCTTCGACGCGAGCGCCTTCCGGCCGCACCTGTCCCTGCTGTCCCACGACATGTATGTACGACCCGACCTGCTGGAGGAGGCCGACGAGTACGTCCGGGGCCTGCCGGTGCCCTTCCCGGACAGCTTCCCGGGCGACACCGTCACCCTCTACCGCACCGCCAGCGAGGACTGGACGGGCCGCTGGTGGACGACCCTGACCTGGGACCACGTCCACACCTGGCGCCTGCCGCGCTGACGACGCGGCAGCCGAAGGCACCGTGGCCGACCCCCCGGGCCGCCCGCGTCACCTGCGGCTCAGCCCCGTGACCAGGATGCCGACCAGGCGGCGGGCGTCGTAGCCCGGGTCGTTCTCGGCGCCGATGCAGAGGTTGCCGACGCCGCGCATCAGCTCGTACGCCGTCAGGTCGGAGCGGATCTCGCCGGACTCGGTCGCCGCGTCGAGGAGCCGGGTGCAGACGGGGACGAGGCGGTCCAGGAAATAGGTGTGGAGGGTGTCGAAGCCCGCCTGGTCGGAGTGGAGGGCGGCGGCGAGACCGTGCTTGGTGGCGAGGAAGTCCACGAAGAGGTCGATCCACCCGCGCAGTGCGTCGTACGGGCTCGGCGCGCCGGCCAGCAGGGCCGGCCCGGCCTCGGCGCAGGCCTCCACCTGGTGCCGGTAGACGGCGATGATCAGGTCGGCGCGGGTCGGGAAGTGCCGGTAGATGGTGGCCGTGCCGACGCCCGCCCGGGCCGCGATGTCGCGGACCGGCGCCTCCACGCCCGAGGCGACGAACGCCGCGGCGGCCGCTTCCAGCAGGGTCGTCTCGTTGCGCCGGGCGTCCGCCCGCCGGGGCCGGGCCGACTGGTCCTCGTTCTTCATCGTGCGCTCCCTCCGCCGTCACCCTATCGGGGCGTTGCTAAACGGGACAGTGTTCCGTATCGTCGAAGACGTGAAACGGGACATCGTCCCGCTTCTCACGGAACACTGTCCCGTTTATGCGGACGTCATGCGAGGAGACCGGTCATGCAGTACCGCACCTTGGGCCGTACCGGAGTGCAGGTCAGCGCGCTCGCGCTCGGCGCGATGAACTTCGGCGCGATCGGGCGCACCGGCCAGGAGGAGGCGACCGCGATCGTCGACGCCGCCCTGGACGCCGGGATCAACCTGATCGACACCGCCGACATGTACGGGGAGGGCGAGTCGGAGGAGATGGTGGGCAAGGCCATCGCCGGCCGCCGGGACGACATCGTGCTGGCCACGAAGGCGGGCATGCCGATGGGCGAGGAGCGCAACCACCGGGGCGGATCACGGCGTTGGCTGGTCACCGGGCTGGAGAACAGCCTGCGGCGACTCGGCGTCGATCACGTGGACCTCTACCAGATACACCGCTGGGACCCGGCCACGAGCGACGAGGAGACCCTCTCGGCGCTGACCGATCTGCAACGCGCGGGAAAGATCCGTTACTTCGGCTCCTCGACCTTCCCGGCCCACCGCATCGTGCAGGGCCAATGGGCCGCCCGCGAGCACCACCTGAGCCGGTACGTCACCGAACAGCCCAGCTACTCCCTACTCCAGCGCGGCGCCGAGGCCCATGTGCTCCCGGTGACCGAGGAGTACGGGATGGGCGTGCTGGTGTGGAGCCCGCTGGCCTCGGGCTGGCTGTCGGGCGCCGTGCGCAGGGGCCGTGCCATCGCCACCAGCCGGTCCCGGTTCCTGCCCGACCGCTTCGACCTCACCGTGCCCGCCAACCAGGCCCGGCTCGACGCCGTGGAGCGGCTGGCCGCCGTCGCCGACGAGGCAGGGCTGACCCTGATCCAGCTCGCCCTCGGCTTCGTCACCGCCCACCCCGGCGTCACCAGCGCCCTCATCGGCCCCCGCACCCCCGACCACCTCCGCTCCCAGCTCGCCGCCGCCGACACCGTGCTCTCCGCCGACGTCCTCGACGCGCTCGACGCGATCGTCGCCCCCGGCACCGACCTGGCCGCCCACGAGAAGTTCGACACCCCGCCCGCCCTGCTCGACCCGACTCTGCGCCGCCGCTGACCGACGGCAGAGAGGCCCCCTCATGACACCCTCTTCACCACCCCGCTTCGGGATCATGACCGCCCCGATGCAGGTGTCCTACGAGGACATCCTGCGGGTCTGGCAGGAGGCGGACGAGATCCCCGAGATCGAGCACGCGTGGCTCTTCGACCACCTCATGCCCATCGGCGGCGACCCCGACGGACCGGTCCACGAAGGCTGGACGCTGCTGTCCGCCCTGGCCGCCCGGACACGGCGGCTGCGCCTGGGGATCCTGGTGACCAGCAACCGTTTCCGGCCGCCCGCGATACTGGCCAAGATCGCCACGACCGTCGACGTCGTCTCCGACGGCCGCCTCGACTTCGGCATCGGCGTCGGCTCACGCCCGAACCCGCCCGAGGCCCGGCGCGAATACCCGGCGTACGGCCTGCCCTTCACCGATCCCGCCCAGGCCGTCGAGAGCCTCGCCGAGTCCTGCGCCCTGATCCGCCGCCTGTGGACGGCCCCCGAGCCCTTCGACTTCCACGGCACCCACCACCGCCTCACCGGAGCGTTCGCCAACCCGAAACCCGTCCAGCGCCCCCACCCGCCGATCCTGATCGGCGGCCGCTCCTCGGCGACCCTGCGCGTGGTCGCCGAACACGCCGACCTCTGGAACATCCCCGGCGGCGACATCGAGGACTGCGTCCGCCGCAGCGCCCTCCTCGACCGCTACTGCACCGAACTCGGCCGCGACCCCGCCGAGATCACCCGCTCCATGCACCTCCCCGTCTCCTACACCCACCCGGAGACCACCCGCACCGCCATCGCCGAGGCCCTCGACGCAGGCTTCCACCACCTCGTCCTCGGCCTGCCCGCGCCCTACCCGCAGGGCGTCGCCCGGTGGGTGGCCGACGAACTCATGGCCAAGTCGGCCTGACACGGCGGGCAAGCCCCCCGCCCCCGACGGTCCGCTCCCTCACACCCCTCTCCTCACCTCACCTCACCTCCCCTCCCTCTCCTCCCTCACCGAACCGTGCGATCGCCGCCAGGATCGTCTGCCGCATCGTGGGACTGCCGGTGTGGCCGGAGTCGTCGATCACCTTGAGTTCCGCGTCCGGCCAGGCCTTGGCCAGCTCCCACGCGGTCTTCAGCGGGCTGCCCAGGTCGAGCCGGCCGTGGATCAGCACCCCCGGGATCCCGGCCAACCGGTGGGCGTCGCGCAGCAGTTGACCGTCCTCCAGCCAGGCGTCGTGGGCGAAGTAGTGCGCGCAGATGCGGACGAAGGCCATCAGGGAGTCGTCGGGGCGGTCGCTGTAGGCGCCGGGACTGCCCAGTGCCTCATGGGCGATGACGGCATCCTCCCAGGTGGTCCAGGCACGGGCGGCGGCGACCCGGACCGCCTCGTCCGGGCTGTTCAGCAGGCGGTCGTAGGCGGTGACGAGGTTGCCGGTGCGGTCCGTGGCCGGCAGGGCGTCGCGGAAGGCCTCCCAGGGGCCGGGCAGCAGACGGCCGACGCCGTGGTAGAGCCAGTCGATCTCCTCCGGGCGGGTCATGGTGACACCGGCGATGACGATCTCGGAGACCCGCTCCGGGTGGCGTTCGGCGTAGGCGAGGATCAGCGTGGAGCCCCAGGAACCGCCGTAGAGGAGCCAGCGTTCGATGCCGAGGTGCTCGCGCAGCCGTTCCATGTCGGCGATGAGGTGGTCGGTGGTGTTGCGGGCGAGACTCACGGCGGGGTCGGAGGCATGCGGGCGGCTCTCACCGCAGCCGCGTTGGTCGAAGAGCACGATCCGGTAGACCTCGGGGTCGAACTGCCTGCGGGCGTAGCGGCGCCCTCCGCTGCCCGGGCCGCCGTGCACACACAGGGCGGCCTTCCCCTCCGGGTTCCCACTGGTCTCCCAGTAGATCCACTCGCCGCCGTCACTGTGACCGTCGCCGCCGCTGTCGCCTTCGCCGACGTCGAGCAGGCCGTGGGCGTAGGGCTCGATGGGCGGGAACTCCTCGGACATGGTGATCTCCCTCCAGGACTGCCGGGAACAGCCTTACTCCATACCCGAGTCGGCCGGGGCGGGCAGGGCGAAGGCCCGGGTTGCGGGTTGCCGGCCCGGGCCTTCGTCGGAGGGGGTCAGGAGAAGAGGAGGCGCCAGGTCAGTGGGCCGGGGGTGCCGTCGGCGTCGCCGCGGAGCTCCTTGCGGGACTTCTGGAAGTCGCGGACGTTGAGGCGGTCGGCCTCGCCCCAGGATCTGCTCGGGCCGACCTTGTAGTGATCGCCGAAACCGCGCTTGACCAGCTGCTTGCCGAGCTGGAGGACATAGGCGTTCGAGGCCCCGGCCGCGAAGTACTTGCGGCCCGGGAAGGCGGGGACCTTCGGCTTGGTGGGTGTCTTCGTCACCGGGGTGTCGTCGTCCACGTCCAGGTCGGCCTTCGCGTCCTTGATGATCCTGGCGAAGTCGATCGCGCCGGGGTCGCCGTGGACGTTCTCGGGGACGTGCATGTGCCCGCAGACGCCCTTGAAGTCGCTCCACTGCGCGCCGGTCATCCGCTGGCCGCCGTTGCTGCCGTACGACGTGGGATAGGCGGGCCAGGACGCCGGGCCGGACAGCGGTACGCCGTGCTGCTCGTGCATCCAGGCCAGGAACCGGGCGACGCCCTGCAGGGCCCAGTCCGGCGCGTCCGGCCAGTAGATGTGGTCGTGGCCGGCGGCCTGCCACTTGGCGTGGGTCTTCGGGTCGCAGGTGCCGGTCAGCTCGACCTGGCACACGTTCAGGGTGTTGGTCTCCACCCCGCCCTTCAGATTGACCAGTGCCCGGGAGGAGGTCTCGATGTCGAAGTGCTGGTACCACTTCAGCTTCTTCGCGGCGAGATCGGGGACCGCCGTCAGATTCGGCGCGGTGGCCCCGCCGTCGTAGCCGGGCAGGCTGTAGCCCTCGGTGGTGTGCAGGACGACGACGTTGACCTGCATCGGGTCACCGCCGAAGTCGTCCTGGTACCAGTTGGCGCGGCTGGCGCCGGGGTAACGCTGGGGTCCCGTCTTGGTGCTCATCCCAACTCCTGAGGTGAGTGTGATGGAAAGGGGGGTGGTCTTGTCATGGGGCGGTGAGGGCCGTCGGGCCCGCCGCGTGGCGATGCCGGTCCAGGCGGGCCGGATCGCCGTCGGCACGGCTCGCGAGCGCACGGGCGAGTGCGGCGTGCCGAAGCTGTCGGGAGGATGGGGTCTGGGTGCTCAGCACCACGTCGCGCGGGAGCTCGGGCAGTCGGTAGCGGCCGGTGCCGGGCGCGCCGGGGTCGGCGTCCCAGACCAGGATCCGGGCGGTCACCGCGGCGTCGATCAGACGCAGCAGCTCGTCGGGGGCGAGGCCCTGGACGTCGGCGAGCAGACCGAGGTCCAGCGGATCCTCGTCGGCGGCGGCGTAGGCGAGCATCGCGCGGGCCGGTTCGGGCAGTTCGAGCAGGCGGGCGTGGACGATGTTGCGTACGCCGGCCGGTACCTGGGCCTCCGGCCCGAGACGCCGGTCCGGCGGCAGCCGGAGCAGCTCGGCCAGGGCGAACGGGTGTCCCTCGGCCCGTCGGTGCAGGGCCTGGGCCGCCCCGGACGGGGCCTGCTCGCCGTTTGCCGCGAGGAGTTCGGCCACGTCGCCGACGGTCAGCGGTCGCAGGGGCAGCCAGGACGCGCCGCGCAGGGCGAGTTCGGCGAGCAGCAGGCTGGAGACGGGGGCGTCGGGGTTGCGCATGGTGCACACGAAGAGGACCGGGGCCTCCCGGAGCACCTGGGCGAGCCGGCGCATCAGTTTGTGGAAGCTCTGCGACGCCTGGTCCAGGTCGTCGGCGACCACCAGCGTGGGTCCCAGGGTGAGTTGCCGTACGACCGCCGCCAGGGGGCCCTTCTGCGCGTCCTGGTCCTCGGCGGAGTCCTTGCCGTCCTGCCGCAGCGCGTCCAGGAGCTGCTTGGCGGCGCAGGTCTGGCTGACCCCCCGGTTGCCGCTGAGGGCCTGGCCGGCCAGGGTGCGGGCGACGGTGAATCCGGCCGCGGCGGCCTTGGCGGAGATCTCCTCCACCAGCCGGGTCTTGCCGGACCCCTGCTCCCCGTTGACGACGGCCCACTGGGGGCGGTCGGCGGTCGCGGCCGACAGCAGGGCGGCGAGTTGGGCCATCTCCTCGCCGCGGCCCACGAAGGGCGCGGTCACGGAGGACGGGCGCGGGTGCACGCTGGCGGCGGTGAGGTCGCGCGCCGGGGCGTGGGAGGTGAGGCCCGCGGTGCCGAGGACGACGACGTCGTGCCGCAGGATCGCGGTGTGCAGGTCCCGGAGCTGGGGGCTGGGGTCCAGGCCGAGCTCGGTGGCGAGCATGTCGCGGAACCGCTCGTACTGCTTCAGCGCCTCGACGGGCCGCCCGGCCGTGTACAGCGCGCGCATCAGCAGCGCCCAGGAGGTCTCCCGCAGCGGGGCCTTGAGCACGAGGCTCTGGGCGACGTCGATCGCCTGTTCCGTCTCGCCCTGCTGGACGAGGATCGTGGCCCGCAGCTCCCTGGCGTCGTGCAGCGCGCCGTCGAGCCGGGCGCGCTCGCGGATCGCGAAGGCGTGCTCTCCGGCCTCGGCCAGCGCCTCACCGCGCCACAGCGCGAGCGCCGCGTCGATCTCCCGCCGGGCGAGGACCAGTTGGCGGATCCTCAGGGCCTCGCGTGCCCTGCTCACGCCCTGCTCGAACAGGGCGGTGTCGCGTGCCTCGGGGTGCACCTTCAGCGCGTACCCGGCGGGGCTGCTCACCAGCGTGGTGGACGGGCCCTGCCGGGCCGGGTCGAGGACCGCGCGCAGCCGGCTGATGTGGGCGCGCACCGAGGAGGCGGCGCCCGTCGGCCGGTCCGTGGGCCACAGGTCCCGCAGGATCGTGTCCTGGGAGACGGGCCGGCCGTCCTCGATGAGCAGCCGGACGAGCAGCAACCGGCGCTGGCGGGGCCCCAGATCGAGGGCGACACCGTCCCTCAGCACCTCGACGGGCCCGAGCAGGCAGAACCGCGTCTCCTGTCCGGGCCGGTGGTTCATCGGGGGTGGGCCCTCCTGGGCGGTACCGGGCGCGAAGGGCTGGTACGGGGTTCATGTGACGGTTCGGCAAAGCAGTCAACCAATGGTCCGTTGCCTGCGCGTTGTCGGGGTGTTGTTCCACGCGGTTCGTGGTGCTTTTCGTGGTCGGGCTCGTGGTCGCGCTCGTGGTGTTGTCCGCGTGTGCCGACGGATCGTCGACGGTAGTGGCTCCGATGGGTGACGGACACTCAATTGATGACAATGCAACGGCAATGGACGAACAACAGGCGCGGGCATGTTCACCCCGCCCCGCCCCGCCTCGCCTCGCCCCGCCCTGTCCCGTCCCGCCCGGACGTCGCCTGCGCGCCCTGAGGTACTCGGATCCGTCTGAGTATCCGTGCTCTGTGCGGGGCCGCCCCCGGCCGTGACGCTGGGGGCATGGGACTTCAGAGATCTGTTCTGCGGGTGCTGGTGCCGACGTCGGTGTCGGCCGGGGTGGCGGTGGCGGCCTGGGCCGGCTGGCTGGGGTGGGACCAGGAGTACGACGTGGCCGCCGACGGGTCGGTGAGCGGGCCGTACGCGGTGTGGCAGGTCGCGGGGCTGGTGGTGACGCTGCTGCTGGCGGTGGGCTGGGCGGCGGCGCGGGGGCACAGCGCGGCCGCCGTGGCGGGGACGACCGCCGGGCTCACCGTCGCCGCCGGTGCGGACTGGTCGGACGACGCCAGTGGGCTCTTCATGGTCGGCGTGGCGCTGGTCATGGTGGGGAGTTTCATCGGCTCGGCCGTCGTGGCGGCCGTCGTGTCGACCGGGCTGGACACCCCGCGACAGGACCGCCCACTGGCCCGCTGAGTCAGGCGGGCAGCGGCTGTTCCGCCCAGATCGTCTTGCCGGTCGGGGTCTGGCGGCTGCCCCAGCGCTCCGCGATCTGGGCGACCAGGAGCAGCCCCCGGCCGCCCTCGTCGTAGACCCGGGCCCGGCGCAGATGCGGGGCCGTGCTGCTGCCGTCGGAGACCTCGCAGATCAGGGACGTGTCACGGATCAGGCGCAGGGAGATCGGGCTGTCGCCGTAGCGGACCGCGTTGGTGACCAGCTCGCTGACGATCAGTTCCGTGGCGAAGGACGCGTCCGTCAGGCCCCAGGTCTCCAGCTGCTCGCACGCCATCTTGCGGGCCCCGGCGACGGCGGCCGGGTGCCTCGGGAGCTGCCAGGTGCGGACCTGCGCGGTGTCCAGGGCGGAGGTGCGGGCGAGGAGCAGGACGATGTCGTCGCCGGGGCGGTCGGTGAGGACCGTGCGCAGCACGTGGTCGCAGGTCTCCTCCAGGGGCGCGGCCGGATCGGCCAGCGCCCGGCACAGCAGGCCCACGCCCGCCTCCATGTCCTGGCCGGCCGTCCGCACCAGGCCGTCGGTGTAGAGGGCGAGCACGCTGCCCTCCGCCAGTTCCACCTCGGCCGACTCGAAGGGCAGGCCGCCCAGGCCCAGCGGCGGCCCGGCCGGGAGGTCGAGGAGGCGGGCCGCGCCGTCGGGCGGGACCAGCGCCGGGGCCGGATGGCCGGCGCGGGCCATGGTGCAGCGCCGGGTCACCGGGTCGTAGACGGCGTACAGGCAGGTCGCGCCGACCTCGCCGGACGTCGCCTCGGCCCGGCCGGGCACGTCCGGGCCCTCCTCGCGGTCGAGCCGGATCACGAGGTCGTCGAGCTGGGTGAGGAGTTCGTCGGGGGCCAGGTCGACGTCGGCCAGGGTGCGCACCGCCGTCCGCAGCCGGCCCATCGTGGCGGAGGCGCGGATGCCGTGCCCGACCACGTCCCCGACCACCAGGGCGACCCGGGCGCCGGACAGCGGGATCACGTCGAACCAGTCGCCGCCGACGTCCTCGCCGGACCCGGTGGGCAGATAGCGGTAGGCCACCTCCGTCGCCACCAGTCCCGGCGGCCGGCCGGGCAGCAGGCTGCGCTGCAGGGCCAGGGCGGTGCGGCGCTCGCGGGTGTAGCGGCGGGCGTTGTCCACGCTCACCGCGGCCCGGGCGACGATCTCCTCGGCGAGCCGCTGGTCGTCCTCGGTGAACGACTCGGGCGTGCGGTGCCGCAGGAAGTGCGCCAGGCCGAGGGTGACCCCGCGGGCGCGCAGCGGGACCATCAGCACCGAGTGGATCATGTGCCGGGCGACCGAGTCGGCACGGGCCTGGGACGACGTGATCCACTCCCGCATCCCGGGTTCGCCCGGGGTGTGCCGGGTGCCGCGGCCCGCGAGCAGGGCCCGCAGCGGCGGGGTCCCGGCCGGGTAGCGGATCGGGTCGCCGGGGTCGGCCACCGCCTCCGGGCAGCCCGGCAGCACCGACCGCTGTGCGGTACGGCGTACGGTGACCGCCCGGCCCGGCGGCAGCGGCTCGGGTTCGTCCCCGAGGGCGACGGACTCCAGCAGGTCGACGGTGACGAAGTCCGCGAACCCGCCCACCGCCACCTCGGCCAGTTCCTCGGCGGTCCGGATCACGTCCAGGGTGGTGCCGACGCGCATGCTGGCGTCGTTGAGGACGGCCAGGTGGCGGCGGGCCCAGTACTGCTCCGTGGTGTCGAAGACGATCGCGGACAGACCCTGCACCGTGCCCGTCTCGTCCTTCAGCGCGGAGAAGTACATCGACCAGGAGTGCTCCCGGGTCTCGCCGGGTGCCTGGCCGTGCTGCTCGTGGAAGACCGTCCGCCCGGTGCGCAGCACCTGCCGCTGGAGGCGGTCGTACACGTCGAAGGGGAAGCTGGGCTCGATCTCCCACAGGGTCAGTCCGCGCATCTCCGCCGCGGGCCGGCCCATGATCCGGCTCATGACGTCGTTGGCGGCGACGAACCTCGCCTCGCGGTCGTAGATCGCCACCGGCATCGGCAGCTGGGCGAGCGTGAGGTCCCACAGGGCCGCCGCCCCGGGCTGGTCGCGCCCGGCCACGGTGGTCTGCGCGGCACCGGTCACCAGCCACAGCGGCCTGGGACCGGTGTCCGCGAGCGGGATGCCCTGGAGGCGTACGACGACCCGGTCGCCGTCGCGGTGCCGCAGCGCCACCTCGGTGGACCAGCGGTGCCCGGCGGCGAGATGGCGGCGGGCGGAGGCGGGCAGGTCGGCGGCGAGCAGGCTCCGCGCCGGCCTGCCGACGACCTCGGCGGGCTCGTAACCGAGCAGCCGCCGGGCACCCGCACTCCACACCAGCACCGCCCCACCGGCGTCGACGACGACCGCCAGGTCCTCCGGTACGCGTCCCTCCATGGTGCCTCCGGGTGTCCCTGTGTCCGCACCCGCTTCCCAGGATCCCGCCGCGCCCCGTCCCGCTCAACCGGCGGCCCCGGGGACCCTCGCGCACGGGCGGCGGTCAGGACTTCGCGGAGGGGGTCTGCCTGATGCCGTCCACGACGCTGCGCTCCATGACGGCGCTGGTGAAGAGGATGGTGCCGGGGGTGATCAGCGCGTCGTCGCCGCTGTTCTTGCGGACCTGGACCGTGCGTTCGCCGAGGAAGACATGGGTCTTCTTGTCGAAGATCCACTCCTCGCGCTGCCCGCTGGTCTCGTCGAGCCGGGCCACCGCGACACCGTGCCGGCCCACCGCGTCGGTCGAGTCGTCGACCACGACGACACCGGGGATCTTCTCGGCGGCCTTGAACAGCGCCGGGTACAGCTCCGCCGGCGGGTAGCTCTCGCCGAGCAGGTCGCCGATGGTGGTGAACGCCTCCTGGTCGGGGGAGTTCCCGTGGCCCTTCGTCTCCTTGTAGATCTTGGCCAGCAGCTGGTCGGGGTCGGTGGTGAGCTGGGTGAGGTAGTCGTACGACGGGCCGTTCAGGGTCGGCTTGGGGGTCTGGCCCTGGAACTCCTGGCGGTCCAGGGTCTCGCCCTCGGGGCTGTCGTTGACGGCCGGGTCGATCAGCCAGCCCTTGGCGCCGTCGGGGGACATCCAGGTCTGCCGGGTGTGCAGCGGGTGGCTGGCCAGGGAGGCCGTGTCGCCGACGTGCCTGACGTAGGTGTCGGCCGACTCGGACCTGATGTAGATGTACTGGCCGGGCCGGACGTCCGGGCGGGAGGTCTTGGCGGCCGCCAGGGAGATCTGGTCGAGGAGCTGCGGTACGCCCTTGCTGCTGGCCACGCCGATGCTGGTGGTGAGGGCCGGGCCGTAGTCACGTACGCCGTCGCCGTCGCTGTTGCCGGACAGGGTCAGTCCGGCGACGACCGCCGCGGCCAGCGCCGCCGCCGTCAGGGGCAGCGCGATCACCGGTCGCGGAAGGCGGCGGCGCCGCTGCTTCGCGGGGGCCGTCGCCGCGGACTCCGTCTGCCGCAGGTCGTGGATCTGGGCCATCAGTCGCTCCTTGTGGAACTGGTGGCGGCCCGGCGGCAGGTCCCGCGCCGTGGCGGACAGCAGCCGCTCGGCGCCGCCGTCCACCTCGGCCGGGTGGTTCCGGGAGGTGTTCGCGGTCATCGTCTTCCTTCCTGTGCGGGCCGGATCACGTGGGTGTGATCACCTCTTGTCTGTCGGGCGGGGCGGTCGCCTTCC
The DNA here is from genome assembly GCF_043201555.1 of Streptomyces sp. NPDC048288. Lineage (NCBI taxonomy): Bacteria > Bacillati > Actinomycetota > Actinomycetes > Kitasatosporales > Streptomycetaceae > Streptomyces > Streptomyces sp. NPDC048288. The sequence goes on along the minus strand of NZ_JBICZD010000002.1, from coordinate 523,351 downwards.
CGATCTCCGCGAACTTTTTTCGCCGGTGCGCCGGCGGGCGGTACTCCGGCGGGCGATGCGCCGGTGGGCGCTACGGCCGTGATCGGCGCGTCGGTGAGGTGGCGCAGCTTTCTTCGGGCGCGGGAGAGCCGGGAGGCCACCGTGCCGACGGGGATGCCGAGCGCCTCCGCCGCGGCCTCGTAGTCCAGGCCCTCGCCCAGGCAGAGCGTGACGACCTCGCGCTCCGGTCTGCGCAGTCCGGCGAGGGCGGTGAGGGCCGCGGCGAGGCGGCGCCGGCCGTCGATCCGGTCGGCCACCTCGTCCGCGTGGTCGGGCACCGCGAGTTCGGCCGCCGCGGCGGCCTGGGCGGCGGCCCGGTAGCGGCGGTTGCTCCGGTACTGGTTGCGGGCGGTGTTGGTGGCGATGCCCAGCAGCCACGGACGGAGCGAACCGCCCTCGGGGTCGACCCGCTCGCGCAGCCGCCATGCCTCCAGGAAGGTCGCCGCCATCACGTCCTCGGCGACCGACCGGTCGGCGGTGAGCCGGAAGGCATGGTTGTAGACGGCGTTGGCATAGCTGTCGAACAGCTCCGCGAACGCGCTCGACTCCCCGGCCCGTACCCGGGTACGCATATGTGTGCTCACGTCACTGAGCTGTCCGGCACGCGACACCGACTTCCCGTGATCTGGACCACACCCGTTGCGGCCAAGCGGTCAGCCGGTCCGCTCCCGCAGCGCCCGGTCGATCGTGCCCAGCGCGGCGGTCAGCCGGGTGTAGTCGTCGGCGGCCAGCGGCCGGACGAAGAACTCCTCGACCACCCGCGCGTGCACGGCCGCCGCTCCCAGGAACACCGTGCGCCCCTCGCCGGTCGGCTCCACCAGCGCCACCCGCCGGTCCCCGGGGGACGGCACGCGCCGGACCAGACCGGCCTCCTCCATGCGGTCGATCAGCCGGGTGGTGCCGCTGCTGGTGAGCGTCAGATCGTCGGCCAGCTGCCGCTGGGAGACCTCCTCGCCGGGTCGGCGGCAGAGCCGTATCAGCACCTCCAGCATGGTGTGGCTGATCCCGCACTCGCGGCGCAGCGCGCCGTCGATGCGCTGCTCCAGCCGGGTGGCGGACTTGATCAGCAGCCCGAAGTCCCGGACGAGCGGGCTGTTGGCGGCGCGGGCGGCGGCTTCGTCGTCGTGCTGCGGGGTGGAGTTCATCGCCGGCGACTTTACTGCGAGGGCACTTACTGCCGTTTCAGTCACTGCCACCTCAGTCACTGCCGTCTCAATCGCTGAGCAATCAATTGCTGACTAGTCAATGAAATCGTACGGTGGGACGAGCACCCGCGAACGAGAGGAAGGCGGACCCCGTGGATCTGCAGCACTGGCTCGGCCGGGCCACCGGCGCGATACAGGAGTGGGCCGACACCTTCGGCCCGTACCGGCCGCACCCGTCCCTCGACGTGGCCGACGACCGTTTCGCACCGGTCTTCGAGGAGTTCACGGACCGGCTGAAGGACAACTACCCCTTCTTCCACCCGCACTACGCGGGCCAGATGCTCAAGCCCCCGCACCCCGCCGCGGTGGTCGGCCACCTCACCGCGATGCTGATCAACCCCAACAACCACGCCCTGGACGGCGGCCCCGCGACGGCGGCGATGGAACGCGAGGCCGTCGCCCGGCTCGCCGCGATGTTCGAATACGACACCCACCTCGGCCACCTCACCACCAGCGGCACCATCGCCAACCTCGAAGCCCTCTTCGTCGCCCGCGAACTCCACCCCGGCCGGGGCATCGCGCACAGCGCCGACGCCCACTACACCCACGGCCGGATGTGCCACGTCCTGGACATGACCAGCCACCCCGTCCGCACCGACGGCCGGGGCCGGATGGACCTCGACGCGCTGGAGGAAGTGCTGGAGACGGGAGACGTCGGCACCGTCGTCCTCACCACCGGCACCACCGGACTCGGCGCCGTCGACCCCGTCCACGAGATCCTGCCGCTCGCCGAGCGGTACGGCGTCCGCGTCCACGTGGACGCGGCCTACGGCGGCTTCTTCACGCTCCTCGCCGGCGCCGACGGCCCCGAGGGCCTCCCGCCCGAGCCGTGGCGGGCCCTCGCCCGGGCCGACTCGATCGTCGTCGACCCGCACAAGCACGGACTCCAGCCCTACGGCTGCGGGGCCGTCCTCTTCCGCGACCCCGACGTGGGCCGCTTCTACCTGCACGACTCGCCCTACACCTACTTCACCTCCACCGAGCTCCACCTCGGCGAGATCAGCCTGGAGTGCTCCCGGGCCGGCGCCGCCGCGGCCGCCCTCTGGCTCACCTTCCGGCTCCTCCCGCCCACCCCCGACGGCCTCGGCCGGGTGCTGGCGGCCGGGCGGCGGGCCGCCCTGCGCTGGGCGGACCTGATCGAGGCGTCCGACTCCCTGGAGCTCTACCAGCGCCCGTCGCTCGACATCGTCACCTACTTCCCGGCCACCGACCCCGCGTCCCTCACCGCGATCGACGCCGTCTCCGCCCGGGTCCTCACGGACGGCATGACCGGCCCCGACCCGGTCTTCCTCAGCACCCTCAAGGCCGACCGCGACGCCTTCGCCACCCGCCACCCCAAGATCACGGCGGACGCGGACGGCGCCCGGATCCTGCGCAGCGTCCTCATGAAGCCGGAGTCGGAGGACCACGTCGAGCAACTGCACCGCAGAGTCGAGCGGTTGGTCAGGACGGCGCGGGCCGCCTGACGGCAGCCACTCTTCGCCCACCCGCCCGGCCTACCCTGGCGTCGCGTGCGCCGCACGCGCCGGACGGAGGGACACCATGGCACGCATCACCGGGCGGACGGTTCTGATCGTCGGCGCCTCGTCGGGCATCGGCGCCGAGGTGGCACGTCAACTCGCGGACGGCGGCAACCGGTTCGTCATCACGGCCCGGCGCGCCGCCGAACTCGCCGCCGTGGCCGCGGAGATACGGGCCGCGGGCAGCGACTGCCTGGACCTGCCCGCGGACGCCCTGGACGCGACGGCCGCCGCCGGGGTGGTGGCCGCCGCCGTCACGGAGTACGGCTCCGTCGACATCGCCCTCCTCAACGCCGGTCAGGGCCCGGACATGTCCATGGACCGGGTGGGCGTCGCGGACGTCTCGCGGATCATGGCGCTCAACTACGACGTGGTCGTCAACTACCTCGTCCCGCTGATCACGCAGCTGCGCGGGCAGGCCGGCGGCGGGCTGATCGCCCACACCAACTCCCTGGCCGGGCTGATGGGCGTCCCCCGGCAGGGGCCGTACTCGGCGGCGAAGGCGGCCGTGCGCACGCTCCTCGACACCGCGCGCGTCGAACTCGCCCCGCACGGCGTCCGGTTCACCTCGATCCACCCCGGCTTCGTCGCCACCGAGCGGGTCGGCGGCGACGGCCTGCCCAAGCCCTTCCAGATCAGCCAGGAGCGGGCCGCCCGGCACGTCGTACGCGCCCTGGAGCGGGAACCGGCGCAGGCGTGCTTCCCCCGGCCCGCGGCGGCCCTGGTGCGCACCCTGCGGGCCCTGCCCGCGCCGGTGTCGGACGCCGTGCTGCGGAGACTGGCCGCCGGGCTCTAGGACGCCACGTGCTCGGCGAAGCCGAGTTCGCGCAGCGCGGTGCGCAGCCGGGACGCCGCGTCGTCCATCACGGTCTCGTCCTTCTCCACCTGGGCCCGGGAGAAGTCGAAGTCGGCCATGCTCCAGGCGGGCGCGACATGGATGTGCAGATGCGGCACCTCGAAGCCCGCGATGACCAGGGCGGCCCGGGGCGCGTCCCAGGCATGCCGCACCCCGCGGCCGATCGCCTGCGCCACGGTGACACAGCGGGCGAGCAGCGCGCCGTCCGCGTCGGTCCACCGGTCCACCTCCCGCCGGGGCACCACCAGCGTGTGGCCGGGGGTCAGCGGGGCGATGCTGAGGAACGCGGCGACCTCGGCGTCCTGCCAGACGAACCGGGCGGGCAGTTCTCCGTCGAGGATCCGGGAAAAGAGCGTCGGCATGAGGTGAGTATCCCTTCACGAGGTCGGGCCGTCTGCAACGGGTGTCCTCTTCAACGGGTGTCCTCGTCGGGTGCGGTCGCCGTCGCCGGGGTGGCGGAGACGGCGGTGATCCGGGGCGCGGGCACCGCGTCGCCCAGGGCCAGCAGCTTCGTGCGGAGTTCCTCGGCCGCCGTCGCGCACGGCCGCGTCGAGACCGGCGGTCCTGGCGGGACCGGTGGGGTCGGGTGGGGTGGGGGCGGGGCGGACGGCGGCATGCGGTTCTGCCTCGCCCTGGCCCTGGCCCTCGGGCCACCCGTGTTCCCCTTCCCCCTTCATGTTGTAGTCCAGCTGCGCCGGGCCCGTCGGGAAGGCGGCGCGGTCCGGGAAGTACAGCTCCAGCCGCCGGTCGTCGAAGTCCGCGGCGGGCGGCAGCGCCACGTGCAGGGCGCCGGCGGCCCGCACGTCCTCGGCGAACCGGCTCCCCGTCAGTACGACGACCTCGTGCCCGCGCCGCACCAGGTCCGCGGCGACGGTGACGACGGGCTGGACATGGCCGTGGAACGGTGTTGCGGCGGCGATGATCAGTGCCATGGACGACTCCCTGGGCTGGGTGGACGGTGCACCGGGAGCGTAGGAACGCGATGTGCGAAAGAAGTGCGGCGCGAAGGATGCGGAACGGTCCCGCGGCGCCCGGGGCATGCCCTAGCGTGAAGCCCCTCAAAGCGGTGCGAGCCTGGCGGATACGGGGCGAGGGGGGCCACAGGTGCGGGCACGGGAGGGCGAGGACCGGACACCGGACTCCCACGGGGACGGAGACGCGGACGGGGACCCGGATCCGGGCCGCGGCGACGACCACATCGACTTCCGGCGAGGTGTCTTCCGGGGTCAGGTCGTCGGGAAGATGATCGTGAATCACGGCCCGCGCCGCCCCGAGCGGTCGGAGCGGTCGGGGCGTCCCGAGCGGCCGGAGCTTCCCGGGCGTCCCGGGCCCTGCACGTTGCCGATGGCCCAGCCCGGCTTCACCGGGCGGGCCGCGGAGCTGGCGGCGCTGGAGGCGCGGCTCTGTCCGCCCGCCGACCCCGCCCCGGACACACCCGTCGTCTGTGTCGTCACCGGGCTCGGCGGGATGGGCAAGACCGCGCTCGCCCTGAAGGCCGCGCACCGGGCGCGCAAGGAGGGCTGGTTCACCGGCGGTGCCCTCTTCCTCGACCTCGCCGGCTACGACGACCACCCCGTCACCCCCACCCGGGCGGTGACGTCGCTGCTGCACGCCCTCGGCGACGGCGACGTCCGGCTCGGCTCCGAACCGGTCGGCCACTTCGGGGAGGAGGTCCACCAGCTGGACGCGTACCGGAGCCGTCTGGCGGCTCTCGCCGACGCCGGCCGACGGGTCCTGCTGGTGCTCGACAACGTCTCGGACTCGGCGCAGGTCTCACCGCTGCTGCCCGCCAGCGGTCTGCACTGCGTGCTGATCACCACCCGGGAGTGCCACGAGTCGCTGACGGCCGTCGAGTTACCCCTCGGCCCCCTCAGCCCCGACGACTCCGTCCGGCTGATCGCCCCGGCGGTCCGCCGCCGCACCGCCGCCGCGGACGGGTGGACGCCGGAGGAGACCGAGGCCGTACGCGAACTGACCCGGCTCTGCGGCCGTATGCCGCTCGCCCTGCGGATCGCCACCGCCCTGCTGCACCGGCGCCGGGTCGGCGACCCGCTCCCGTCCCTGGTCGGGGAGTTGCGCGCGGCCGCCGACCCCACCCGGGTCCTGACCAGCCGGGGTGTCGACGAGTACGGCAGGGTCCTCGAACTCGCCCCGGTCTTCGACATGTCCTTCCGCCGGCTGCCCCGGGACCGGGCCCGGTCGCTGTGCGCGCTGGCCCAGGTGCCGTTCGCGGACTTCAGCACCGAGACGGCGGTGGTGGCCACCGGCCGGCCCCGCTCCGAGGCGCTGGAACTCCTCGACGACCTCGTGGGCGCCCACCTGATCACCGGGGAGGAGCCGGGCGACGGGTTCCCCGGCCGCTGGCGCATCCACGACCTGGTCCGCGGCTACGCGAGCGCGCTGGCCGTCGAGGACCCCACGCTCGTCGAGGAGGGCGGCCGGGCCCGCCGCCGGATACGGGACCACTACCGCACCAAGACCGAGGCGGCCTGCCGCCGGCTGCGTGCGGCGCCCCCGGCCAACCCCCAGCCAGGCCCGCCGACAGACCCACTGCCGAGCTCGCTGTCCGGCGCCCTGTCCGCCCCGTCGTCGGGCCCGTCGCCCGCCCCGTCGTCGGATCCGTTGTCCGACCCGTCGTCGGGCCCGTCGTCCGACTCCCCGTCCGATCCGTCGTCCGACTCCTCATTCGGCTCGTCGTCCGGTCCGTTGTCCGACTTCTCGTTCGCCTCGTCGTCCGGCGCGGTGCCCGACCCGTCGCCGGACCCGTCGTTCGACTCCTCGTCCGATCTGTCGTCCGACTCCTCGTCCGGCCCGTTGTCCGACTTCTCGTCCGGCCCGTTCGAGGAGCGGGCGGAGGCGGTTGCCTGGCTCGATGCCGAGCGCGTCAACCTGGTCGCGGCCACCCAGTGGCCGGACGAACTCGACCCCGACTGCACCGTGGCGCTCGCGCTGCACCTCGCCGAGTTCCTGCGCGAGCGGCGGTTCTTCGAGGACTGGGTCGCCGTCGGCCGCGCCGCCAGGGAACGGGCGCGCAAGTCACCGGACCGGTACGCGGAGGCGGCCGTCTGCAACCACCTCGGCAACGCGCTGCTGCGGGCCGACCGGTCCGAGGAGGCCGTCGAACCCCTCGTCCACGCGGCGGACCTGTTCCACGCGCTCGGGGATGCGACCGGCGAGGGCATCGCGTGGAACAACCTCGGTCTCGCGCAGCGCAGGTCGGGCCTGCTGCACGAGTCCGCCGCCACCCACCGGCGGGCCCGCGACCGCTTCCGCGACACCGGTGACGTCTCCCACGAGGGCCGGGCCTGGCACAACCTCGGTCTGGTGCTGGACACCCTGGGCCGGTACGACGAGGCGGCCGCCACGCTCCGCCGGGCCTGCGTGCTCCACCACGCCACCGGCAACCGTTTCCTGCACGGCGACTCCCTCAACAGCCTCGGCTGCGTACTGCACGCGGCGGGCCGCACCGACCTGGCCGTAGCCGCCCTGCGGGAGTGCCTCCGGATCCGCCGTGACGACGACAACTGGCATGCCACCAGCCTGACCTGGAACAACCTCGCCCGCGTCCTGGACGGCACCGGCCGCACCGCCGAGGCCGCCCACGCCAGGAGCCGCGCCGACGAGGCCGCCGCCCGCGCCGGAACCACCACCGCCTCCTACGGCCACCACCACTGAGCCCGCCTCCTCCGGCTGCCCCCGCTCCCCGGGAAACGGCGCGGGCTAGGATCCCGCCCATGGCCCTGACCATGACCGACGTGGACCGGTTCGAGAGCTCCAGGCCCCGGCTGGAGGCGATCGCCTATCGCCTCCTCGGGTCCGCGAGCGAGGCCGAGGACGCCGTGCAGGAGACGTATCTGCGCTGGCAGGCCACCGACACCGACCGGATCGAGGTCCCCGAGGCCTGGCTGACGAAGGTGCTCACCAACCTCTGCCTCAACCAGCTCACCTCGGCCCGCGCCCGCCGCGAGACCTACGTGGGTGAGTGGCTCCCCGAGCCGCTGCTGGCGGGCGACCCGATGCTCGGCCCCGCCGACAGCGCGGAACGGCGCGAGTCGGTGTCGTACGCCGTGCTCGCCCTGCTGGAGCGCCTGACGCCCAGCGAGCGCGCGGTCTACGTGCTGCGGGAGGCCTTCGACTACCCGCACCGGGAGATCGCCGGGATCCTCGACCTCACCGAGGCCGCCAGCCAGCAGATCTTCCACCGGGCCAAGAAGCACGTCGCGGAGGGCAGGGCCCGCGCCGAGGTGGACGAGGCCGCCGCCCGGCGGATCATCGAGGAGTTCCTCGCGGCCGCCACCAGCGGCCGGACCGAGCCGCTGGTCCGGCTGCTCACCGAGGACGCCGTCGCGGTCGGTGACGGCGGCGGGAAGGTCCCGGCCCGCGCCCGGGCGTTCGAGGGCGCCGTCGCGGTCGCGAAGTTCATGCGGGGCCTCTTCAAGCCGGGCCCGGCCCAGCGGGCCCTGGCCGGCGGCCCGGTCGACCTCTACCTCACGTCCGCGAACGGTGGCCCGGCCCTGGTGGCGGTCGTCGGCGGCCGGGTCTTCGGCGTCATGTGCCTGGAGATCACCGACGAGGGCATCGCGGCGTTCCGCAACCAGGTCAACCCCGACAAGCTGGAACGCGCGACCCGCCAGTGGGCGGCCACCGACCACGGCACCCCCCTGCTCCGCCTCTTCTGACCACCCGACCACCCCCCTCTCGTCCATGTGACCCGCTTCACATCGCACTCCTGTCAGGAAACGCCGGCCTGCCCGGTTCAAGGGGCGGCTCCCCGAAGAACTCGAAGAGCCCGAAGAACCCCGAGAACCGAAAAAGCCGGAAGAACCGGAAGAACCCTCAGAACCGGATGACAGGAGTACGGACATGCAGCACCGCATCGTCGTCCTCGGAGCCGGATACACCGGAGCCAGCGCGGCCGGCCGCCTCGCCAGGCGGCTGCGCCGCGAGGACGTCGCCCTCACCCTCGTCAACGCCGAGCCCGACTTCGTCGAGCGCGTCCGCATGCACCAGCTCGCGACCGGCCAGGAGCTGCGGCCCCGGCCCCTCGCCGAGATGTTCGCGGGCACCGGGGTCGGGCTGCGGCTCGCGCGGGTCAGCGCCGTGGACGTCGACCGGAAGACGGTCACCGTGGCCGCCGCGGACGGCACCGAGGACCTGCTGGAGTACGACACCCTCGTGTACGCCCTCGGCAGCGCCTGGCACGACCAGGGCGTCCCCGGCACCGCCGAGCACGCCGACGAGATCGCGAGCCGCCCCGGAGCGCTCCGGCTGCGCGAGCGGCTCGCCGCACTGGGCGCCGGGGAGCCGGTGGTCGTGGTCGGCGGCGGCCTGACCGGCCTGGAGGCCGCGACCGAGATCGCCGAGGCCCGCCCGGACCTCGACGTGGCCCTCGCGGCCCGCGCCGGTCTCGGCGACTGGCTCTCGCCCAAGGGGCGCGGGCACCTGCGGAAGGTCGTCGACAAGCTGGGTGTCACGGTGCACGAACACACCGCCGTCACCGCCGTGTCGGCCGGCCAGGTCAGCACCGCCGGGGGCGGTACGCTCCCCGCCGCGGTCACGGTGTGGACCACCGGCTTCGCCGTCCACCCGATCTCCGGGGCCACCGCGCTTGAGGTCACCGACGCCGGCCGGATCGTCGTCGACGGGACCATGCGCTCCGTCTCGCACCCGGACGTGTACGCGATCGGCGACGCGGCGACGGCGACCGGCCCCGGCGGCAGGCCGCTGCGGATGTCCTGCGCCTCGGGCGTGCCCATGGCCTGGCAGGCCGCCGACGCCATCGCGGCCCGCCTGACCGGCGGCAAGCTCCCGAACACCCCGATCCGCTACTTCAACCAGTGCATCTCCCTGGGCCGCAAGGAGGGGCTGATCCAGTACGTCACGGCCGACGACCGCGCCGTACGGGCCGCCCTGACCGGCCGGACCGCCGCCGTCTACAAGGAACTGGTCTGCAAGGGCGCGGCCTGGAGCGTCGCCAACCCGCTGCTCGGGATCCCGGCCCGGCGCCGCCGCGTCGTACCGCAAGCGGTTGCGCAGGCCGTAGCGGCGGCCGGCACTCCGGCGTAATGTCCGGGCGCCCCCGTGCGCTCCTTAGGGCATGAGCGAGTACCTCCGTCTGCGAGCGGTGCCGGCCCCGGCACTGCGCAACAGCCCGGCCTGGCTGGAACGGCTCTTCGAGAGCGACGCGGAGACCGTCCGGCAACGGGTCGGCCGCCGCCGCGAGGAGGTGCTGGACCAGCGCTACCCGGACCAGGAGCGCATCTACGCCGGCACCCCCGCGCACCGTTGCGAGCACCACCCGCACACCCAGGTGGTGCTCGGCGGCCGTCCCGTCTTCCGCACCGACCCGCACCGGCCGCCGCTGCTGGTGCTGACGGCCGCCCAGGCCCGCCGCGTGGCCGGCTTCCTGACGACCGCCGACTTCGACGCCCTCTGGGACGCCGCCCGCGACACCCTCCTGCCCCGCTACGGCGGCACCGCCGCGGAACCCCGGACCTGGGGCGCGTTCGCCGCCGCCCACCACGAACTCCGAGCCTTCTACAGCCAGGCCGCCGACTCCGGCGACGCGGTCGTCAAATGCCAGTCGGAACCCTGACCCCGCCTACGCGACTACGCGCCCTTCGGCCCCGCCGACTGCACCACCTCGAACGACCACAGCGTCGACCCGGACGCCGCCGGCTTCGGCCGCTCCCCCTCCGCACCACCCCGGTGCGCGTCCTTCATCGGCCCCTCCATCCACGCCTGGAACGCCTCCTCGTCCCGCCACCGCGTGTACACCAGGTACTGCTCGGTCCCCTCGACCGGCCGCAGCAACTCGAACCACTCGAACCCGTCCGAGTTCTCCACGGCATGGGCCCGGGACGCGAACCGCTTCTCCAGCACCTCCCGCTGCTCGGCGGGCACGGTCAGCACATTGATCTTGACTACGCTCATGGACCCCATCCTGCCGCAGGGGTGATCAGGAGGGCGTGAGCGACCGGTACTCCCGCTGCCCAGGGTTGGTCCGACCGGTCGGATCTGACGGTGGGTCGCGCCGGGGCGTTCCGGGTGGTGGCGGAGCCGAGGTTATGAAGGCGGCACCTGACCATCCGTGAACCTCAACCTCAGGAGCCACACGATGCGCCCCATCAGGGCAGCCTGTCTCGGCACGGCCACCGCGCTGGTCACGCTTCTCGCCTGCGCCTCCGGCGCGGACGCCGCGACGCACACCGATGCCGTCCACGCCAAGGGCGGACACCACGTCATCACGCTCATCGGCCACCTCGTCCAGCAGTCGCGCTTCCCCGTCAGCACCCGCGGCCCCGCCCAGGGCGACCGGACCGTCTTCCGCTCGCTCCTCTTCGACAGGAACGACAAGATCCAGGTCGGCGAGACCGACGGTACCTGCACCACCACCACGGTCGAGAACGGCGGAGCGGAGGAGTGTGTCGTGACCTACACGCTCCAGGGCGGCCAGCTCTCCGCACAGGGGATGGTCTTCGGCATCCTCACCGACGGCAAACCGACGATTCCTCCTCCCTCGTTCGACAACGCGATCACCGGCGGCACCGGGGAGTTCCGCGAGGCCCGCGGCCAGGTCCACGCCGACACGATCGGCACGGGCAAGCGCCGCTTCACCATCGACCTCCACCACTGACCGCTCCTACCCCCACCCCGCACGAAGCCCGGGCCGTCCACGGACGGCCCACCGGCTCCACCGCTCGCCCTCTGCCACAAGCCGCCCGTGCCGGCGGAGGACGAACGGCAGCGGCCTCGGAGGCAGTGCGCGCTGTCACGGGAGAATCCCAGCGGCACAGGGAGCTGAAAGCACAGACGATCGGCTCCGCCGGCCCCCGGGGCCGGTCGCCGTCGCCTGCCCGAACTGTTAGCGTGCGCGGATGGAAGCCCTGGGATCCGTGGCCTGGCCGCCCGAGCCGATCAGGACCGAGCGGCTCGTGCTCCGTGAACCCGAGGCCCGGGACCGTGCGGCGTTCGTCGAACTGCTCGCCTCGCCGGAGGTGCACACCTACCTCGGCGGCCCCCGCCCGCGTGACGAACTCGAGCGCGAGCTGCCCGGGGTGCCCGAGCGGTGGCCCGGGAGCTTCGTCGTCGAACTCGACGGCTCGATGATCGGCCAGATCCTGCTCAGGAGAACGACGGGACACCGTCGCCCGGCTGCCGCGGGGAAGGCCGATCTCGGCTACCTGTTCCTGCGCCGGGCATGGGGATCCGGGTACGCCGGCGAGGCGTGCGCGGCGGCACTCGGCTGGCTCGCCGCCGCGCTTCCCGGCGAGCCGGTGGTGCTCACCACCCAGACCGCCAACCTCGCCTCGATGCGTCTCGCGGCGAAACTGGGATTCACCGAGATGGAACGCTTCGAGGCCTGGGACGCCGAGCAGTGGCTCGGCCTGTGGTCCCCGACCGGCCGATGAACACCGCCTCCCGGTCCACGGCTCACAGCCACTCCCAAGAATTCATCGAACTCACGTACAACCCTTACCCCTTCGAGCGGGTCTCCTGAGCGCCGGACAGCTTCGAGTCCGGGCGTCCGCCGGGTGCGGACGGCCCCCGCATGCCGCAGGAGACAACCCGCATGCACACGTTCCCGCGACTCGCCCTCGCGACGGCCACCGCGGCCGCGCTGACGGGCGGTCTGCTCACGTTCTCGGCCGCTTCGGCATCGGCCGCGGACTCCGTCAAGGTCGCACACGCCGACTTCAACGGTGACGGCTACGGCGACATCGCCACCTCGGCGGCCACCGCCTACGTCAGCGGCCACAAGGGCGCCGGCCAGGTCGTCGCCCTCTACGGCTCCGCCACCGGCGTCACGACCACCAAGCGCACCACGCTCAGCCAGAACAGCGCCGGCGTCCCCGGCACCGCCGAGGCCGGCGACCAGTTCGGCTACGACCTGGCGTACGCCGACTTCAACGCCGACGGCTACGACGACCTCGCCGTCGCCTCCCCGACCGAGAAGGTCGGCACCGACACCAACGGCGGCACCGTCACCCTGCTGTGGGGCTCCAAGAGCGGGCTCACCGGCAAGGGCGTCGACCTCAAGGACCCCTCGCCGAGCGGTCACGACTACTGGGGACAGACCCTCGCCGCCGGTGACTTCGACGGCGACGGCAAGGCCGACCTCGCCATCGGCAGCTCCGCCGCCACCCTGTGGGTGTTCAAGGGCGGCATCGCGAGCAACGGCACCCCCGGCGGCCGGTACACCGTCAAGCCGCCGATCCAGCCGGGCACCGACTCCTACCCGTACGGCCCGATGCACCTCACCGCCGGTGACGTCAACGGCGACGGCCGTACCGACCTGATCGTCGACGGGTACGAGACGAAGACCAGCGACCACTGGAACACCAACTACTGGCTGCCGGGCACCGCGAACGGCCTGACCGCCACCGGCGCCAAGGCCCTCAAGAGCGGCATCGTCACCGGCGTCGGCGACATCAACGGCGACGGCTTCGGCGACATCGTCAGCGGTGCCTCCTGGGACGCCAGCAGCGGCGGGACCGTCTTCCCGGACTCCGCCAACGGGGGCCGGGTGGCCATCACCTACGGCAGTGCCTCCGGCCCGGCCAAGGCCACCATGTTCAACCAGAACAGCAGCAGCGTCCCCGGCACCTCCGAGAAGGGCGACGGCTTCGGCTGGGACCTCGACCTCGGCGACGTCAACGGCGACGGCTACGCCGACCTGGTCGTCTCCACGCCCAACGAGGACATCGGCAGCAACACCAACACCGGCCAGGTCACCGTCCTGTACGGCGCGAAGACCGGGATCAACCTCGCCTCCGGCGCCCAGGCCTTCGCCCAGAGCACGGCCGGCGTCCCCGGCGACGACGAGAAGAACGACCTCTTCGGCGCCGACGTCAAGCTCGACGACGTCACCGGCGACGGCCGCGCCGACCTCGTCGTCGGCTCGTACGAGAACGGCGGCGACGGCGCGGTGACCTACCTGCCGTCCAACGGCTCGAAGATCACCACGACCGGATCGCGCGCCCTCGCCGCGAGCAAGGTGGGCATCTCGACGACCGGCGTCCCGCAGTTCGGCGCCATGTTCGCCAACTGATCCACGATCCACCGGCCGGCCGGCCCTCCCCGTACCCCGTACCCCGTACTCGTACTCCGTACCGCGTGCGGGGAAGGCCGGCCGGCACGCCTCCTCCGCGAACCTGCGGACCCGCGCACCTCCGCCCCCCCTTCACGCCGCCGACCTCAGGAGTTCTCTCCCGTGAACGGACACCACCGTCGTCGCCTCGCCCTCGCGACCGTCACCGCCGCCGCGCTGACCGGCGGACTGCTGACCCTCTCGGCCCCCGCCGCGTCCGCCGCCACGGCCCGTGCCTACAAGGCGGACTTCAACCACGACGGTTACGGCGACGTCGCCTTCGCCGCCCCCTACGCCAAGGTCGGCGGCAAGAACATGGCCGGGTACGTCGCCGTGGTCTACGGCAGCTCCTCCGGACTCAACCCCGCCAAGCGCACGATCGTCAGCCAGAACACCACAGGTGTCCCCGGCACCGCCGAGACCGAGGACTTCTTCGGCCGCGCGCTCGCCGTCGCCGACTTCAACAAGGACGGCTACACCGACCTCGCCGTCGGCGCGCCCGGCGAGGACACCGGCACGGACACCGACGGCGGTTCGGTCACCATCCTGTGGGGCTCGGCGAGCGGCCTGAAGAACGGCACGTCGGTCAAGGACCCCTCCGCGACCAAGCACGAGGCCTGGGGCTCGGTCCTGGCCGCCGGCGACTTCAACGGCGACGGCAAGGCGGACCTGGCGTCCGGCACGGCCGGGTCGTACGCCTACATCGTCAAGGGCGGCTTCACGAAGTCCGGCACCACCGGCGGCACCCAGAAGGTCCCCACCCCGGAGAAGGCGGAGTTCGGCATCGACGCGCTCGCCGCGGGCGACACCAACGGCGACAAGAAGGCCGACCTCGTCCTCACCTACCGCACCGCGCTCACCTCGGACCCGTCGGGCAGCTGGTCCAAGGGCGCCGCCTACCTCGGCGCGTCCACCGGCGTGGTCACGACCAAGCCGCGCGTGCTCAACGGCGGCACCTCCCTCGCCCTGGGCGACATCGACGGCGACGGCTACGACGAGATCGCCATCGGCAACGTCTTCGCGAAGGAGGACGACCACACCGGCACCCTCGGCGGCCAGGTCACCGTCATCCGCGGCAGCAAGGGCGGCCCGGTCAACGGCGACGCGCCCATGGCCGAGCTCACCCAGTCCGCCACCGGCGTCCCCGGCACCGACAAGGAGGGTGACGGCTTCGGCGGCGCCGTCTCCATCGGGGACACCAACGGCGACGGCTACGGCGACCTCGCCATCGGCGTCGTCTTCAAGGACATCGGCGCGGCCGAGGACACCGGTCTCGTCGTCCTGATGAACGGCTCGGCCGACGGCGTCTCCCGCACCGGCGCCCGCACGATCTCCCAGAACACCACCGGGGTCCCCGGCACCAACGAGTCCATGGACTACTTCGGCTCGGACCTCGTGCTCTCGGACGTCAACAAGGACGGCAAGGCGGACCTGACCGTCGCGGCCGGCTTCGAGGACGGGGGCGTCGGCGCGGTCACCGCCCTGCGCGGCAGCGCCTCCGGCATCACCGCCACCGGTGCCAAGTCCTTCGGCCCGGGCACCTTCGGGCTGTCCCGCACGTACGGCGCGTTCGGCGCGGGCCTCACCGGCTGACGCGCCAACACCGGATGTCACGTCGTCTCACTGCCTCACGGGGGAAATCCATGCACAAGCGCACCACCCTGCTCCTCGCCACGGCCCTCACCACCGGCCTGCTCACCGCCCTGCCCGCCGCCACCGCCTCCGCCGCCCCCTCGGGCCTGTCCGGGGACTTCAACGGCGACGGCTACCGCGACCTCGCGATCGCCGCGCCCATCGCCAAGGTCTCCGGCAAGTCCGGCGCCGGCTACGTGGCGGTCGTCTACGGCACCAAGAGCGGCCTCGACACCACCAAGCGCCAGATCATCAGCCAGGCCACCACCGGCGTCCCCGGCAACCCGGCCTCCGGCGACTACTTCGGTGACCGGCTCACCTCCGGCGACCTGGACGGCGACGGCTACACCGACCTGGTCGTGGGCGTGCACAGCGAGCGGATCGGCTCCACCGACTCCTACGGCAACGTCACCGTGCTCTGGGGCGGCGCGAGCGGCCTCAAGGGCGCCAGCAACCTCTCCTCCCCGCTGCCGAGGTACCGCAACGAACTCGGCTGGGCGCTCGCCGCGGGCGACTTCGACGGCGACGGCCACACCGACCTGGCCGTCGGCAACAACTCCACGCCGTCCCTGAACATCTTCCGCGGCCCCTTCACCCGCAAGGGCAAGGCGGCCGCCCTGGTCGGCATCGACACCGTCGACCAGACCACGATCTACTCCGACAAGCTGATCGCGGGCGACGTCAACGCCGACGGGAAGACCGACCTGCTGGTCATGGGCCAGGAGGAGACCTCCTCCGGCGGCTACCGCACCCGCAGCGTCCTCTACACCGGGACCGGCGCCACCGGCGGCACCCTCAAGCTCGGCAAGAAGCTCGCGGGCGGCTACGACGCGGTCATCGCCGACGTCAACAAGGACGGGTACGGCGACATCGTCACCGGCAACTTCATGGAGAAGTCGGCCGACGAGCCCAACGGCGGCCTCGGCGGCGCGGTCACCGTGACGTACGGCGCGGCCGGCGGCCTCAGCAGCCGTACGCCGGTCCGCATCACCCAGGACACGGCGGGCGTCCCGGAGAAGGGCGAGAAGAACGACGGCTTCGGCTGGAGCCTGTCCGCCGGGGACGTCAACGGCGACGGGTACGCGGACATCGCCGTCGGCGCCTACGCCGAGACGCTCGGCACGAAGAAGCAGGCGGGCACGGTCACCGTGCTGCGCGGCTCGGCGAGCGGCCTGACCGGCAGCGGCGCCAAGCTCTTCTCCCAGGACACCGCGGGCGTGCCCGGCACCGCCCAGTCCCAGGACTTCTTCGGCTCCTCGGTCCGTCTCACCGACGCCAACCGCGACGGCCGTGCCGAACTGGTCGCGGGCGCCTACGGCGAGGGCCGCGGCGCCGGCGCCGTCTGGCTCTTCAAGTCCACCACCGCCGGCGTCACGGCAAGCGGCTCCAAGACCTTCACCGGCACCACCCTGGGCGGTCCGTCCGGCACCGCCTACTTCGGCGACGTACTGGAGGGCTGACCATGCGCGTCCGTACGGCGGCGACCCTCGCCGCACTCCTCACCGCGGGCCTCGTCCCGCTCACCGCCCCCGCCTCCGCCGCGCCCGCCCGCTACGCGGACGACTTCAACGGCGACGGCTACCACGACCTCGCCACCGCCGCCCCCGGCGCCACGGTCGGCGGCCGGGCGCGGGCCGGTGCCGTGGTCGTCACCTACGGCTCCGCGTCCGGCATCAAGGCCTCCCGTCGCACGGTCGTCACCCAGAACTCGGCGGCCGTCCCCGGCACCGCAGAGAAGGGCGACGCGTTCGGCTCGGCGCTCGCCTCCGGGGACCTGAACCGGGACGGCTACGCGGACCTGGTCGTCGGCGCCGCGGGCGAGAACGGCGGCGCCGGGGCGGTGACGATCCTCTGGGGGAGCGGCAAGGGCCTGTCCGGGGGCCGTACCGTCCCCGACCCGGCCGCCTCCTCCCACCAGCGCTTCGGCATGTCCCTGGCCGTCGGCGACTTCACCGCGGACGGCCGGGCCGACCTGGCCGTCGGCAGCACCGGCGCCGACGTGCAGATCTTCCGGGGCGGCTTCACCAAGACCCACGGAGCCGCGTCCCGCACCTGGGTGGTGCCCTCCCTGGCCACCGGCGAAAGCTACGGCTCCCGGTCGCTGGCCGCGGGCGACATCAACGGCAACGGCGTCGACGACCTGGTGATCAGCGGCAGGTTCCAGACCGGGAGCGGCGAGTACGTCGACGGCAACCTGGTGTACCTGGGCGCGGACTCCCGGCCGAGGGCGCTGCGGATGCTGGTGGACGGCGGCAAGCAGCGGGCGGTCCTCGGCGACGTCAACGGGGACGGCTACGACGACATCGTCACCTCCGACGTCCTCGTCTACGGCGACAAGGTCGGGCCGGGCCGGGTCCTCGCCTACCTGGGCGGCGCCCACGGCGTGAGCCCCACCCCGCAGGCGTCCCTCACCCAGGACAGCCCCGGCGTCCCCGGCGCCACCCGGGCACCGGGCACCTCCTCCTTCGGCGCCGCGCTCTCCGTCGGCGACGTCGACGGCGACGGCTACGCGGACGTGGCGGTCGGCACGCCCTACGAAGGGGTCACCACGTCCCCGCAGACCGGCACCGTCACGCTGCTGCGCGGCTCCGCCGCCGGCCTCACGGGCGAGGGCGCGACCCGCTGGACCCAGAACACCCCCGGCGTCCCCGACCTCAACGAGACCGACGACTTCTGGGGCAGCGCCGTCCACCTGGCCGACCTCGACGGCGACGGTCGCGCCGATCTGGCGGTCGGCGCCCGGCACGAGAACGGCGGACGGGGCGCCGTATGGGCCCTGCGCGGCTCCGCCTCGGGCCTGACGACGACGGGCGCGGTGAGCTTCACCGCGGCGCAGGCCGGCCTGCCGGGCACCGGGTCGCAGCTGGGCTCCCTGTTCGCGCGGTGACCCGCACGAAGCGGCGGCCCTGAGACGCTCCGTGATGCCCTGTGACGTCTCCTGAGGAGCCCCTAGGGGGCCCCTAGGGGATGTCACAGCTCTGCCGCAATGGCGGGCTCGGGTGCCCGAGCCCGCCACACGGATCTCCGGGACCAGGTACGTTCGATGACGTGGCTGGATTCAGGAACGGACGCGGCGGCCGGGACAACCGGACCCCGCAAGCGCGACCGCAACAACCCGCGTACGGGCAGCAGGCGCCGCCGCAGAGCTTCGGCGGGCAGCCGGCCGGACCGTCGTACGGGTACCCGTCGGCCCCGCGGCCGCCGTACCCGCAGCAGGGCGGCGCGTCCGGCTGGCCGCAGGCGCAGTCGCGCGGCGGCCACCCGGGACAGGGCGGCGGCGACGGCCCGGAGTACTTCGGCGACGACCACGGCTACGGCGGCGGATACGGCGCCGGCGGCCCCGACCCGTACGCGGCGAACCAGCCGGGCCACACCCAGGCCTTCTCGGTCGACGAGGCCGGCGCCTACACGCAGGGCGCGACCTACCACGCCGGCTCGGCGGCGGCGCCGTCCGGTCCGATCGGGCCGCGCCTGCACTGGAAGGACCTGCTGCGGGGGATCGTGCTCGCCCCGAACCAGACCTTCCTCCAGATGCGGGACTACGCGATGTGGGCCCCCGCCCTCATCGTCACCTTCCTCTACGGCCTGCTCGCCGTCTTCGGCTTCGACGGCGCCCGCAAGGACGCGATCAACGCCACCCTCACCAACGCGGTGCCGATCGTCCTGGTGACGGCGATCGCGATGGTGATCTCCGCGTTCGTGCTCGGTGTGGTGACCCACACCCTCGCCCGTCAGCTGGGCGGCGACGGCGCCTGGCAGCCCACGGTCGGCCTCTCCATGCTGATCATGTCGATCACCGACGCGCCGCGGCTCCTCTTCGCGATGTTCTTCGGCGGCGACGCGGGCTTCGTCCAGATCCTCGGCTGGGTCACCTGGATCGCGGCGGGCGCCCTGCTCACCCTCATGGTCGGCAAGTCCCACGACCTGCCCTGGCCGAAGGCCCTGGGCGCGTCGGCGATCCAGCTGATCGCCCTGCTGTCGATCGTGAAACTCGGCACGCTCTGACCACCCGCACCGCCGACACGAGAAGGGCCCCCGGCTGCCCGGCCGGGGGCCCTTCTCGTGTCCCCGCGCACCTACCTCACGCGTCCAGAACCTGCCCGGTCCGCTTCACCACGGGCGGTTCGACACTCCACGGGAAGTTGATCCAGTCGTCGGTCCGCTTCCACACGTACTCGCACTTCACGAGGGAGTGGGACTTCTCATAGATCACGGCGGACCGCACCTCGGCGACCGTGTCCAGACAGAAGTCGCGGACGAGCTTGAGTGTCTTGCCGGTGTCGGCGACGTCGTCGGTGATCAGCACCTTCTTGTCGCTGAAGTCGATGGCGTTGGGGACGGGCGCGAGCATGACCGGCATGTCGAGGGTCGTCCCCACCCCGGTGTAGAACTCGACGTTCACCAGATGCAGGTTCTTGCAGTCGAGGGCGTAGGCGAGCCCGCCGGCGACGAACACCCCGCCGCGCGCGATGGAGAGCACTATGTCCGGCTCGTACCCGTCGTCGGCGATGACCTGCGCGAGCTCCCGTACGGCGACGCCGAACCGCTCGTAGGTCAGGTTCTCCCGTACGTCATCGCTCATGCCCGGCCCCTCACACCTGCGTCCGATGGAAATTGAGGAAGGAGCGGGAGGCGGTGGGACCGCGCTGCCCCTGGTAGCGGGAGCCGTAGCGCTCGCTGCCGTAGGAGTGCTCGGCGGGGGAGGAGAGCCGGAACATGCACAGCTGCCCGATCTTCATGCCCGGCCACAGCTTGATGGGAAGGGTCGCGAGATTGGAGAGCTCCAGGGTCACGTGCCCGCTGAACCCCGGGTCGATGAACCCGGCGGTGGAGTGGGTGACGAGCCCGAGCCGCCCGAGCGAGGACTTCCCCTCCAGCCGCGAGGCGAGATCGTCGGGAAGCGAGATGACCTCGTACGTCGACGCGAGCACGAACTCACCGGGGTGGAGGATGAAGGGCTCGTCGCCCTCCGGCTCCACCAGCCGGGTCAGGTCCGGCTGCTCGACGGAGGGGTCGATGTGCGGGTACCGGTGGTTCTCGAACACCCGGAAGAACCGGTCCAGCCGCACGTCGATGCTCGACGGCTGCACCATGGATTCGTCGTAGGGATCGATCCGTACCCGCCCGGCGTCGATCTCGGCCCGGATGTCCTTGTCTGAGAGAAGCACGCCCCGAGGATACGCAAGGCGCGCGGACCCACAACAATCGTGACGAGCCCACGCGCCTGCGTGACTGCGATTTCCTACTGCTACTACTTCTGCCGTGCCTCTGCCGCTAAGCCGCTCTAGGCCGATCTATGCCGGCTCATGCTTCTCGAGCGCGACCGGCACGACACTGCGAAGCCGGGCGCACTTCGGACACCGGACCAGCCGGCCGGGGCCGAGCCGCTCGGCCTGCTGCATCGGGAACGAAGCGGTGCTGAACACGTGCCCTTCGGCACAGCGGACGACGGTGCGTTCCATCAAGTCCCTTGAGTCCCTTCCCCAGGAGCCGCGTCGGGCTTACTGCCGTGACGACGGAAAGCCACATTACGGGATCAAAGGGACGGCTCTCCAGGCGGCACTCCGGCCCACCCGGACCCTCTCCCACATCCCCACCGTACGCCCCAACTCCGGCCCACCGCAGCCCGATCACACCCCCGAAACACAGCCGAACCCCACGGTCCCAGCACCGAAGGTCCACCATGAGGTACAGTGAGCGAGCGTTCAGACACCGACCCCGTCGGCGTCTTACGCGGGTGTAGTTTAATGGTAGAACATCAGCTTCCCAAGCTGAGAGCGCGAGTTCGATTCTCGTCACCCGCTCCAGCAGAAACCCCCAGGTCGATGACCCGGGGGTTCTTTGTTGTCTAGACCGGTAGGTGAAGGCACCGCACCAGAAGCCCTCCGCGCATTCGGCGCGGCCGTCTGTTGCCCACGAGGACCAGACCTCGCAAACGGTCGTGTCCCTTAGCGTTGCGCCGGACCGTTTGGGCAAGGCATGTCCGGCCTTAAAGGCCACAGAGTGGAGACGGGTGCGGGAGATCGCCGGCTGCTTGAGCCTTGCGCCGCGCTCCACACTGGGGAAATAGGCCACCACTGAGCCACTCACTTACGGGTACCGTGCTCAGCGCCCAGGGATGCCGTGACATCTGCGGATCTCCCCCTCGCCCCCGGAGTGTTGCAGTGGAGCAGTACGCATCGGCCTCGGACTTCGCGCGCATCGTGCAAGCAGGCGGAGATGTGGTGATGCACGGTGAGAGCGCGCCGTACGAGCTCAGGATGTGGCCGCCGCCCTCGCAGACACCATCGGCCGAGGAGGCGCGCGCTCAGCCCAGTCGGTTGCTCCGAGCCCGGCATGAGATCGTCGAGTTCGTCGGCCGGGAGGCCGAATTGGACGCCCTGCTCTCTTGGCGGGACAGCTGTCGAGGACTCCCGCATGTCGCGTTACGGCTCATTCATGGGCCAGGGGGGCAGGGCAAGACGCGGTTGGCCGCTCAGGCCGCCCGCATATGGCGGCAGGAAGGGGGGAATGCCTTTCATGCGGTCCCGCGAACGTCCTTCTCGACTGGTCCCGCACCGGAGATCGCGCCGGTTGGAACCACCTCAGGGTCGCTGATCGTGGTCGACTACGCTCAGGAGTGGGAGACCGATAATCTGCTCCGGCTCATCCACGACATGTCCTTCCCCGAAACAGCGCCGGTGCTGATATTGCTGCTGGCACGGTCGGCGGGTACGTGGTGGCAGATGCTCGAATCTCGTGTCGTCAGAAATTTCGACATGGTGCCAGAAGCGTTCCGGCTCGAACCTCTCGTTGGCCGGCCGTCGGACCGAGCGTCTCTCTTCTCCGGGGCCGTCCGGCAATTCGCCGCCGTTCTTGAGGCCCCCGCCGCACCCCTTTCCAGCTTTCCTTCCGGCCTTCAGGACAACAACGCCTACGATCAAGTCCTGACGTTGCACATGTCCGCCCTCGCCAACGTCCTCGCGGCCGTGCAGGACAGCACCGCGCCCGACGACCCCGACAAGCTCTCGGCCTATCTCCTGGCACGCGAGCGAGACCATTGGGCGCGCCTGCACGAACGTGGCCTGCTCAAGGCCGACCCGAACGCGATGTCCCAGGTCATGTACATCGCGGCGCTGACGGGGCCGTTGTCGTACGCGGACGGGACAGCAGCTCTCAAGGCTGCCCCCGTCGAGTTGTTGGAGCATCCGGGAAGGCTCATCAAAGACCACGCTGTGTGCTACGCACCGAGCCGAGCGGACTCCGTGCTCGAACCGCTCTACCCGGACCGGCTCAACGAGGACTTTCTGGCGCTGATGACCCCGGGGCACGACTGCGCGTTCCCGGCGGACCTGTGGAGCACTCAGGCACTCGGTCTTCTCCTGAAACCAGGCGGCACCCCCTGGACACGTACGGCGCTCACCACACTGGCCGAGACGGCCAAGCGATGGCCCCATGTCGCACGCGAACATCTCATCCCCCTGTTACGCGAACACCCCGAGATCTGTCTGGAGGCGGGGAGCGCCGCGATCGTCGCTCTCACCGAACTGCCCAACCCCGACGGCGAGCTGGTACTCGACTTGTGCGAGCTTCTCGCGGAGCGTCGTCCCGTCGACCTCGTTGCCGGCTACGTCGCCCTCCTCACCTGGCTGTCGGACAAGGCGCACCTCTTCCCCGACGACCAACGGGCGCTCGTGAACGCCGCGTTGTGCGGAGCGCTCGGTGAGGCAGGCCGTTATGTGGAAGCCGTCGACTACGGTGCGGCGGCTGTCGCTCTGCTCCGGCGGCTCATGGCAGACGGTGCGGAGGACTGTCGCGCCCATCTCGCCGGCGCTCTGTCCAATCTCTCCGAATACCTCTCCTTGACCGGAGCGCATCAAGCTGCTCTGGATGCCGTACGGGAGGCGGTCTCCCACTATCGGAGCCTCGCTCGCCATGCCCCTGGCGAGTTCGAACTCCGGCTGGCCGTCACGCTCGGCAATGTTGGAAACTGCCTGGCCGTGCACCTGGACAGGGCGTCGGAGGCACTGGCACCCGCCGACGAAGCAGTCCGCATCCTGAGGGACCTCGACAAGACCGATCCGAACACCCATACCGGGGCACTCGCCACGGCGCTGGCGGCCCTCAGCCGAGCAGCCGCCGCTTGGCGCAACGATGCCTTGGCTCTCGAGGCTGCGGAGGAGTCCCTCAACCTCCGCAGACGCCTGGCCGAGGCCCAGGGAGCCGTTCACTCTCCAGTACTCGCCAATGCCCTGGACACCTTCGGCAGGGCCCTGTGGAGAACAGGCCGGACGGACGAGGCACTCGCGTCCCTGGAGGCATCCGCGGCGATCGAGAGGAAGCTCGCCATGATCGTGCCCGACCGCTTCGAACCCATGCTGAAAGGCCAACTCCACTACCTCTTCGCGCGCTACCGGGAGTTGGGACATCGGAAGAAGCTGGTACCCATCGCCGAGGAACTGGTCGCGCTGGACCAACGCCGGGTTGACAGAGGCCGTCAGGATTACCGGCCCGCTCTGGCCGTGGCAACGTACAACCTCGCAGTCGCGCGGGGCGGAGCCGAGCAATGGGACGAGGCATGCTCGGCGGCAGACCTTGCGGCCGACCTGATCCGTCCCCGGGCCACACTCGGTGTCGTGGCTTCGGAGGTCGCGCTGGTCCGTTTCCTCTGTGGAGCCGCCCTGATACGTGTGGAAGGACGGAGGAATCCGGGTGGAGTACCGGACAAGGTCAATGAAGCGCTCGCGGTCTATGCAAGACTCCCCATCACCCTTCCGGCGAACCTGCGGCGCGAATGCCTCGACGCTTTCGAGGTGTTGGAGGAATCGCTGGAGGCCGCGGGAGACCGTGGCTCGGCACTCGAGCTGAGGAGACGGCGCATGCACCGCACTCCGAGTGGTCAGGTCAACTTGTAGGTGAGACACCGAAGATGAGGAGAGAAGTCACAGGACTTTCCCTGAGCGCTCGGGGGTTCAGCCGTATGCCTGCCGCAGGGGGAACGTTGCGATCGGGGGAGCGAATGGATCCGCAGTTGGTGTGGTTCGCGCAGACCGCTGGCACGACCGTGGTCGCACTGATGGCCACAGAGGCGTGGGGCGCGACGCGCGACCGGGTTGTCGCGCTGTGGCGGCGTTTCCGGCCAGCCGACGCCGAGGACATCGAGGCCGCTCTCGACGAGACGCGGGAGCAGGTCGTTCTCGCGCGTGAGGGCGAAGACGAGGCCGAGGACAGGTTGGCTGGCGAGTGGCAAGGGCGGATGATGCTTCTCCTGGCGACCGCCCCCTCCGCGGCACCAGCCCTGGAGCGAGCTCTGCGCGAGGCTCGCGAGTCCCTTCCTCCCGGTGAGCAGTCGTCTATCGGCTTGGTGCGCTTCTCGGCGCACGCGAGCGGAAACTCCCACGTCTACCAGGCAGGGCGTGACCTGCACATCATCGAGCGGAGAGTCGGCCGCCATACGGGCCCGTGACGTCCGTGCCCGGGCAGGGTGTTCCGTGCCCGACGCGACCAGCACATCGGGGAACATCGCTACCACTGTCTGGCCGAGCTGGGGTACATCGCGCGGGAGCATTAAGTCACCCATTCGGGAAACTTCCCCATTCGTAACTTGTCGGGCAGCGCAGGCACCTCAGGCGATGTCGTGGACGTTGTGCTCGCTCAGGTCGGATGCGTGCCGGGCGACAGCGCGGTAGTCGGCATCGTCGTGGAGGACGACCAAGCCGTGGTGGGCAGCAGTGGCGGCGATGAGGAGGTCCACCGCCGAGGCGCTGCGATGTTCCCCGGCCCGGGCCATGCGGTGTTGCACCGAGCCGATCCAGCGTCCCGCGTTCTTCGGCACCGAGACGTCGGGGTAGAGATCGGTAAACATCTCCGCAATCTCGTCGTACTCGCGTCCGTTCCGGGCACTGTGGAGAAACTCGGCGCGCTGGACGTAGCAGGACGTGATGGCTCCTGCGTCGATCGCGTCGTGCCAGGCCGCTTGCAGTTTGGGATCGCGGAGCAGCCGGACCAGGCCGGACGTGTCGAGAAGATAGATCACCGGTTGTTCTTCTCCGCTTGGTGCAGGCGTTCGGCGTCTTCGACGGCACCCCACTCATGCGCACGCTCGAAGTGGCGGCTGATGCGTGCCGCACGCTCCTGCTGCTCGGCGTAGAAGTGCAGAGCGAGATTGACCGCCTCCTTCTTGGTCCTGACCTTGGCCAGAGCCATGGCCCGTTCCAGTGCGTCGTCGTCGATGTCGATCTGAGTCACAGACATGTGGCATCTCCCGCATATGTTGATGATGTACATAGAAGAATACGTCACCAACATTCGCGGGTCCACGTTTCAGTGCCGGATCCCGGCGTGTGCAGTCGCGACGGACACTTCGGGCAAGCCGGGGTGACGATGCGGTTCGGGCGGCGCAGGCGTCGCGCGTACATGTGGTCCGGCTGCTGGTGGTGTCCGTGCCCGCGGCATGCCCATAAGAACGGACACCTACGGTCAACAGTGGTGTGATCCGGCCCTCGCGACCACAGTAGTGGGAAGGTTTCCATGCAGGTCAAAGCCATGTAGCCCGCCCAAGCGCCGTCGCTTTCCAAGCTGAGAGCGCGAGTTCGATTCTCGTCACCCGCTCCACCATGAAGCCCCAGGCCAGTGGCCTGGGGTTGCTGTTTTTCGAGGGGTCTCCGGCGGATTTCGAGCCGTTGAGCGCACGGAGATCGGGCACGCGGAGGGCAGGAGTGCTTGGCGGGTGCCGCACAGGGACTGCTCTCGTACGCTGAAGGATGCCGCTGGCCTGCGGCTTCACCGCGTCTGTCGACGGTGTGACGGTGTTCGAGCCCTCAGCCTGCCGTTCCCCCCGGCGGTGGCGCCGGAACGCTTACGAAATCCTGACCAGGCACGCGAAGCTCGGGATGCCCGCCGCTGAGCGTGCCACTCTCGTTCTGCTCGTCTCCGAACAGGTGGGCGGCTCCGTGGTGTGGGGAAGCGGCGGCCACGGAGGGGGAGTCCCGGGGCCGCCCGGGGCTCCCCGCGTATGCGCCGGGCGGTGCCGAGGCCGGTGCGTGCGGTGGATCCCGGCTGCTCTTCGGCGGCGCGTCGCGATTCACCGGGTGGCGCCGAACCGGGCAGCCGTCCGCGGCTTGCCTCCGAGGTCCTTCATCGCCCGGGCCAGGTGCAGCGGTTCCAGGTCATGAAGGTGGTGTTGCGGTTGGTGAAGTCGTTCTCCGGGCCGCCCGAGCCGGGGTCGAGGTAGGAGGGGCCGGGGCCGGCCTCGCCGATCCATCCGGCGTCCGCCTGGGGCGGGATGGTGTAGCCCAGGTGTTGCAGGCTGTAGAGGACGTTCATGGCGCAGTGCTTGACGCCGTCCTCGTTGCCGGTGATCAGGCAGTCGCCGACGCGGCCGTAATAGGCGTAGTGGCCCGCTTCGTTGAGCAGGCTGGAGCAGGCGTAGAGGCGTTCGATCACCCGCTTTGTTGTCGCCCGGCCGTGCTCGGTCGTGTCGGGCCACACCCCGGTGGCGATGTCGTGGTCCACGGCGCGGACGACGTCGACGTGCACTCCCTGCGCCTCCATGATGGTGGTACTTCGGTCGATCAGCCCCTGGGTGTTGCTTGTCTCCGGCGAGCGCTTGAGGGCGCAGTTGATCACCAGGGCGAGCAGGTCGTCGTACCGGGTCGGCGGTGTCTCGGTTGCTGGCGGCCTAGCGGTCACACGGTCCTCTCAGAGCTCAGCCGCCGACCTGCGCACGGCGTTGCACTGCGCCAGGGTGCGGGGCGACCCCGGCAGCCGCCACCACAACGCCTCCGAATGGTCTCCGCTGGTCCGCGCCCCGGTCGGCGCCCATGGACCCCGGGGCATGTTCACGGCCCGGGGCCTGCCGTGCCTCATTCACCCGGCCCCGGGTGTCCAGAGCGACCCGGTCGCCGGGAAGGTGGAGCCCGCGGTCCGCGTGTCGAGCGCGGAGCCACCCGGCGCCACGACCGCGGCCGTCGGCTCCGTCCGCACGCCGAGACCGGAGCCCGTGGCCGCCACCGAGACGCCCGTCATCAGTCCTGCCACCAGCAGGGCGCCCAGCGAGGCGGCGGTCGCGGTTCCGTCCCGTATTCAGCTCGCCTGTCCGGGGACCTGCTTGTTGGCGTCGACGACCGCGCGCTCGGTGATCGCGCTGGTGTGTGTGACGGTGCCGACCTTGAACTGGCTGTCCGCCACGGCCTTGACCACCACGGTGCGTTCGCCGAGGAACCTCAGGCTCTTCTTGTCGAAGATCCACTCGGTGCGCTCGCCGTCGGCGGGGTTCTCCCGCGCGATCGCGATTCCGTGCCGGCCCGTGGCGTCGACCGCGTCGTCCACCGCGACGACGCCGGGGATCCCGGCCGCGGCCTTGTAGAGCGCGGCGCCGACCTCGGCGGGCGGGTAGCTCTCGGTCAGCAGATCGCCGATGGCGACGAAAGCGGCCTGGTCGCGCGGGACTTCGGCGTCCCGGTGGGCGTCCGACTCACGGTAGATCTGCCGCAGCAGCGCCTCGGGGTCGGTCGGCAGCTCGGCCAGGGCGTCGTAGGCCCCGCTGTACGGTACTTCGCTCGCCAGGGTGATGCCGTTGTCGCCCGTCTGGCCGGCCTCGATCAGCCAGCCGTCCTTGCCGTCGAGGGAGTTCCAGACCTGGCGGGAGTGCAACGCGTCGCTGACCACCTCGGACTTGTCGTCGACGGTCTTGACGTAGGTGTCGGCCACCTTCGAGGTGATGTAGATGTACTGGCCCTTGTGCGGGGTGGGCACGGAGGTGTCGGCGGCGGCCAGGGAGATGCGGTCGAGGAGTTCGGGGGCGCCCTTGGTGTCGGCGACACCGACCCGGGTGGTCAGTGCGGGGCCGGTGGCCAGCGCGGTCTTGCCGTCGTCCGCCCCGCCGCCGGTGAGGGCGAGACCGCCCACGACCGCGCCGGCCAGGGCGAAGGCCCCGGCGGGCAGCAGGACCGTACGGCGCAGGAACGGGTTGGGGCGCTTCACGGGCGCGATGCGCGTGGCAGTGGCGGTGCGGAGGTCTTCGTGGATCTGGGCCATCATCTGCTCCTTGTGGAACTGGTGGCGGCCCGCCGGCAGATCCCGCTCGGCGGAGGGCAGCAGGCTCTGCGTCTCCGTCCACTCAGCCGGGTGAGGCTGGTGTGAGGGGCTGGCGTTCATCGGTTTCCTTCCTGTGCGGACCGGACCGCGTATCCGCGATCACCTGTTATCTGCCGGTTCATGCGGGTGGGTTCCCGTTTTTCTTCGAGCAGTCGGGCGTCGGCGAGTTTGCGCAGTCGAGCGCGGGCGCGGGAGAGGCGGGAGCGGACGGTGCCGACCGGGATGCCGAGGGCGCGGGCCGCTTCGGCGTACTCCATCCCCTCGCACAGGCACAGCGTCAGGACCTCGCGCTCGGGGCGCTTGAGCAGGCTGAGGGCGGCCAGCGTGGCGTTGATCCTGCGCCGGTCGTCCAGGCGTCCGGCGGTCTCCTCGGCGTGGTCCTCGACCTGTTCCTCGGCGGCGTTCGCGGCGGCCGCGGCGCTTGCCGCGTTGCGGTAGCGGCGGTTGCTGCGGTGGTGGGAGCGGGCGACGTTGGTGGCGATGCCCAGCAGCCACGGCCGGAGCGAGCCCCCTTCGGCTTCGACCGAGGCATGGCGGCGCCACGCCTCCATGAAGGTCGTCGACATGACGTCCTCGGCCAGCGACCAGTCGGCGGTCAGCCGGAAGGCGTGGTTGTACACCGCGCGGGCACACTCGTCGAAGAGTGCCGCGAAGGCGTCCGGATCTCCGTCTCGCACCCGGGTTCGCATATCTGTGGTCACGTCTCCAACTGCCGGTCGGCGTGAGCGAGTTCCAGTGAGCTATGTCATATCCAGACCGGTCAGGTCCGTCACCGCGGGGCGCCATGACGCGAGCGGACGACTTGGGGCGTGGGCGTGGGCGCGGCCTGTCCCCCCACCGGTCCGCGTCCGTCTCCTGGGCGTCGGATGCGGCTGGTGGCACCGCGGAGGAAACCCGGCCCGCACCACAGACACCGGGTGTGCCCGTGAAGTCGCATGCGCACAGTCGGAGTTCACGTGGTGGGGTGTGTCAGGCCCTGGCCTGCGTATCGAGGTCGGCGAGCAGGGTGCGGATGCGGTGCTCGATCTCGTCGCGGATGGGGCGTACGGCGGCCACGCCCTGCCCGGCGGGGTCGTCCAGCTTCCAGTCCAGGTAGGTCTTGCCGGGGAAGACGGGGCAGGTGTCGCCGCAGCCCATCGTGATCACCACGTCCGATGCCCGGACGGCCTCGGTGGTCAGGATCTTGGGGGTCTCGGCGGAGACGTCGATGCCGACCTCGCTCATCGCCTCGACGACGGCGGGGTTGACCGTGTCCGCGGGGGCGGAGCCGGCCGAGCGGACCTCCACGGCGTCTCCGGCGAGGTGGGTGAGGAAGGCGGCGGCCATCTGGGAGCGGCCGGCGTTGTGGACGCAGACGAAGAGGACGGAGGGGCGGTCGGCGGCGGGAGCGCTGGGCATGGTGACGTCTTCCTGGGGGTGGTTCGGGGGAGTGCGGGGGCGGTGAGTTCGGGCTCGTCGTGAACTGTCGGTGTGTCGGGCTGTGCGGGAGCCGGGCGGCCGAAGATCGCTGCCACGAGCACCAGGCCGAGTGCCGCGCCGCCGGCCTGTGCGGCCGTGAACGGAGCGACCGACCCGGGTGCGATGCCGGCGAAGGTGTCCGTGAAGATGCGGCCGATCGTCACCGCCGGGTTCGCGAACGACGTGGACGACGTGAACCAGTACGCGGCGCCGATGTACGACGTGACCGTCACCGGGGCGAAGCGGTCGCGGCAGGCCCGGGCCAGGCCGGAGATCAGGAGGATGGCCCCCGGGGCGCTCGGCACCCGCACCTGGCGAGGAACTTGCTGGGGTTTTGAGGGCAATCTGCCGACTTTGAACGCCGTGTCAGACCCCGCGTCTGCGGCATGATCCGCCGGACAGCCATCGGCTAGGTCGTTGCGAGGGCTTCCGTCGGGGTCAGGCGGGCGGCGCGGAGGGAGGGGTAGACGCCGGCGAGCATGCCGATCAGGATCGCGCCGGCGAACCCGGCGGTGAGCGAGGTGAGGGGGACGACCGGCGGCCAGTGCTGATGGGCGGCGTAGGCGACGGTGGCCAGGGTGCCGAGTGCGGTGCCGGCCAGGCCGCCGAGTGCGGACAGGACGACCGACTCGGTGAGGAACTGGGCGCGTATCTGGCCCCGGTTGGCGCCCAGGGCACGGCGCAGGCCGATCTCCCGGCGGCGTTCGAGGACGGAGATGACCATGGTGTTGGCCACTCCGATGCCGCCGACGAGGAGGGCGACCCCGGCGAGTCCCAGGAAGAGGGCGGAGAAGGTGCTCTCGGTGGCCCGTTTGGCGGCCAGTGCGTCGGACGGGCGGCTGACCTGGACCACGCCGGGCAGTTCGGGGTTGATGGTGGCGGGCAGCACCTCGCGTACGGCCTCGATCTGCGACTCCTCGGCCTTCAGGTAGATCACCGTGGGGTGGCCGTCGAACTTCAGCAGGGTGCGCGCGGCGTCCCAGCCGACCAGGACCGAGCGGTCGATGTCCGGTGCGAGGGGGGTCTCGTCCAGGATGCCGATGACGGTGAACCAGCGGCGGTCGATGTAGATCTGCGGGGCTGGCTGCCCGGCGGTGATCTTCGGGATGCCGAGACGGGAGGCGGCGACCGAGCCGAGGACGGCCGTGGGGAACCTTTCCGTGTCCGCGGTGAGGAACCGGCCCGAGCCGACCTCGGCGTTGATCGCCCGGAGCAGGTCGAGCTTGGTGGCCAGGACGGTCAGCCCCGTGTAGTCGTCGGCGCCGAGGCGGTCGTTGCGGAAGACGTCCGTATGGGTGTTGGCGACCGCGCTGGCCACCGTGACCGGCCCGATCCGGCGGGCCATGGCCACCGATTCCGGCGGCAGCAGCACCGGTGGGTCCTGGCGGGCGGGCACGGCCTGGAGCATGTTGGTGCCCAGCGCGGAGAGCCTCTCCATCAGGGCCTTCTGACTGGACGCCGGGATCCCGGTGACGACGATCAGGGTGGCGATGCCGATCGAGATGCCCAGCGCGGACAGGGCCGCCCGGACCTTGCGGGTCCGGATGCCCAGCAGCCCCAGGCCCAGGACGTCCAGCGGTGCCAGCCGCACCGGCCTGCTGTCGGCGACCCCGCCGCCGGGACGGTCGGCGGCGTGCCGCGTCGATGTGATGGTCATGACCAGCTTTCCGTACGGGCGGGGGCGTCGGTGCGGATGTCGGAGCGCAGGCGGCCGTCGCGGATCTCCACCCGGCGGGGCAACTGGGCCGCGATGTCCCGGTCGTGGGTGATGACCGCGATGGTGGTCCCCTCGCGGTTCAACGCGGTCAGCAGATCCAGTACGGCCACGCCGTTGGCGGTGTCCAGTGCCCCCGTGGGCTCGTCCGCGAGCACCAGGACGGGCCGGTTGACGAGCGCGCGGGCGATGGCCACCCGCTGCCGCTCACCGCCGGAGAGCTGCTGCGGCAGATGCCGGGCACGGTGGGCCAGCCCCACCCGGTCCAGCGCCTCCAGGGCCAGCGAGCGGCGCCTGCCGCGCGGCACCCCGGCGTACAGCAGACCGGTGGCGACGTTCTCGGCGGCGCTCAGCCCGTCGGTGAGATGGAACTGCTGGAACACGAAGCCGAGTCGACGCCCCCGCAGCGCCGACAGCCTGCGGTCGGAGAGCCGCGCGACGTCCTGGCCGCCGATCTCCACGGTGCCGCTGGTCGGCCGGTCCAACGTGCCCATGATGTTCAGCAGGGTCGATTTGCCGGACCCGGACGGGCCGACGATGCCGAGCAGTTCGCCCTGCTCGACGGCGAGCGAGACGTCGTGGAGCGCCGTGACCCCGCCGGGATACACCATGCTCGCGCCGCGCACCGCCAGCACGGGGCGCGCGCTCATGAGGTCGTCACCACCTTGGTCCCGGCGCCGATGCCGGCGCCGCTGATCTCGACCACGCCCTTGGAGAACATCCCGGTCTTCACCGCCACCAGACGGCCCCCGGGCAGCTGGACCGCGTAGCCGCCCTCGCGCAGCGCCAGCAGGGCGCCGACGGGCACGGTGAGCACGCCCTTGCGGGTCTCCGAGGCGAACTTCACCTGTACCGGTGCGGAGGTGAGTCCGCGCACCGCCGCGGTGTCGCGCAGGGTGATGCCGACGGTCATCCGGGGCTGCCCGGAGGCATCGTCGCCGCTGGACGCGTCGCTGGTGCGGACGGTGGCGCCGATGGACGCGATGGTGCCCCGGGTCGTGGAGGCGTCGGGCAGGCTCACCGTCACCGTGTCGCCGCGCCGCATCGAGCCCACCTCGGACGGGTCCACCGAGACGGTCACCGACTTGACGGTGGAGGTGACCGTCATCAGAGTCCCGTCGGCCGCGTCGGCGAGCTGCGCCTGTACGCCGTCGACCCGTACGGCACCGGACAGCACGGTCACGTCACCCACGCCCAGCACACCGGTGGCCGGCATGCCGACCGCGGTCTGCCACCGCTTGACGGCGGCGACGAGGCCGGCGGTCAGGACGCCGTCGCCGCGTTTGACCTGGACTGGGGCGGGGGAAGGGGTGCCGCTTGAGGAGGAGGGCGATGCACTCGGCAGGCTCCCGGTGGTGTCCGGCGTCGTTGGAGTCACCGGCGTCACCGGCGTCAACTGCGTCACGGGCTGCGGGGTGATCCACGTGCCCACCGGGGGCTGTACGCCGATGTCGTAGCCGAGTGCCTTGAGGTTGTCGGCCACCGTCCGGACGTCCGGCCCGGTGGTGCCCCTGGCCTCCAGGGTCCGGTACAGCGGCGTGCCGCCGTAGAAGACCGGCACCGGCACGTTGTCCACCCGGTACAGCGGCTCGCCCCGCCGCATCGTGGTCCCCGCAGCAGGCAGCCAGGTGATCAGGCCGGCCTTGGAGCCCTTCACCGTGGTCGTCCGGCCGTATCCGAGGGTCCCGTCCAGTGTCTGGGTGTTGGAGAGGTCGCTCCTGGTCACGACGGCGGTCGCGACCCGCACGGCGCCGCCGCCCGCGGTGTGCGGCTTCGCGTCGCGGTTCTGCCACGCGGCCGCGGTCAACGCGCCCGCCACGACGACCGCCAGTGCCACCGCCCCGATGACCACCCGCCGTCTGCCAGCCGTCACCCGCCGTCTGCCCGCCGGATGGGCGGCCGCGGTGTCGTCGCTGATCCCCGCGTCGCTGATCCCCGCGTCACTGATCCCCACGTCACTTGTCTCCACCGAAGGCCTTCACTTGGCAGTCGATCACGTAGTCGTTGTAGTGGGGGCGGTTGATCTCGTCCCCGGTCTCCAGGCCCCACTGCCCGTCCACGACCAGGGCCTTGATGCCGTGACCCTTCATGCACTTGACCATCGCGCGGGTGTCGTCGGCGTAGTCCGGGTTCTTGGCCGGGTCCAGCTCCGGCGGATCGAGGGGTTCCTTGCCCTTGCAGGCCAGCACCGCGGGATCGTTCGGCTTGCGCTTGTACTTCTCCGCCGCCCCGTGCTCCTTCAGACACGCGAGCCAGGCGTCGTACATCCGATTGACTTCCGCGTTGGTGCTGTCCAGCCGGATCTGCGGCCGGCCCGCGTCGGGTTCGGCGCTCGCGCTCGCCGAACCACCGCCCGCCGCCGGGGAGTCGAGCGAGGCGACCTCGCCCTTGCCGCTCCTGTCCGCGTCGCCGCCGCCGGCGCCCCCGCAGGCGGTGAGGACGAGCAGGCCGACCGCGCCGACGGAGGTGAACACCGCCGCTCGATTGAAGAGGTTCAACATGGCGCAGACCATGGCCCGTAGTTATGACGATCCTGTCAGAGCGCGGTCAGAATGCCGTCTGACCCGATCTCGGCGCCCCTACTCTGGCCCCCATGAACGCCCGTGTCCTCGTGGCCGAGGACGACACCAAACAGGCCGAGGTGATCCGCCGCTACCTGGAGCGGGAGGGGCACACCGCCCTGCTCGTGCACGACGGACGCGCGGCGCTCGACGAGGTCCGCCGCCACCGGCCCGACCTGCTGGTCCTCGACGTGATGATGCCGGTCGTCGACGGTCTGGACGTATGCCGCGTCCTGCGTCGCGAGAGCGACCTGCCGGTGCTGATGCTGACCGCCCGCAGCACCGAGGAGGACCTGCTGCTCGGCCTGGACCTCGGCGCCGACGACTACCTGACGAAGCCCTACAGTCCACGCGAACTGATGGCCCGGATACGGACGTTGCTACGACGGACCCGGGCGTCCGGCGTCGCCGCGAGCGACCCGGTGCTGCGGGTCGGCGCCCTCGCCGTCGACCCCGTGCGCCATGTCGTCGAGATCGATGGCCGGCAAGTGACCTGCACTCCGGGCGAGTTCGACGTCCTCGCGGCGATGGCCGCCGAACCGGAACGGGTCTTCACCCGGCGCCAGTTGCTGGCCCGCACGCGCGGGGACGACCGTTACATCACCGAACGCACCATCGACGTACACATTCTGAACCTCCGTAAGAAGATCGAGCCCGTACCCCGGCAACCGGTCTATCTCCAGACGGTGTTCGGAGTCGGTTACCGTCTCGCCGACGGC
Organism: Streptomyces sp. NPDC048288; assembly: GCF_043201555.1. Taxonomy (NCBI): domain Bacteria; kingdom Bacillati; phylum Actinomycetota; class Actinomycetes; order Kitasatosporales; family Streptomycetaceae; genus Streptomyces; species Streptomyces sp. NPDC048288. Next base: position 488,480 of record NZ_JBICZD010000002.1, on the reverse strand, counting down.
CGCCGTGGACACTGAGGGACCCGAAGTCACCGGGGAACGGCTGCCGTTGCGGCGGAGTCTGCTGGTCCGGCTGCTGGTCGCGTCGATCACCATCGCCGTGTGCTCGGTCGCGGCCACCGCCTGGCTCGCCGCGCGCACCACCACCAGCGCCATCCAGCAGGAGCAGGGCCAGGTCCTCGCCGACGACGCCCAGATCTACGACACCCTCATCGGCTACGCCGCCGGCCACACCGACTGGTCCGGGGTGACACCCACTCTGAAGCGGCTGACCGGGCGCACCGGGCGCCACATCACCCTGACCACCCAGGACCGTCGGCCCATCGCCGCGTCCGGCACCGCGACCACCCTCCCCACCAGGGCCTCGGCACTGATCGATCCGCTGCGCGCCGATCCGGCACTGCTGCCCGGCGTCAAGGCGGACGGCATCGACCCGCGCGCGGTCGGCCCGTACCGACTGCCAGGAGCCGAGCGCAAGGAACTGCGGTTCCAAGTGCTCAAGTTGCAGTCCTGCATGCGCGGCGCCGGTTTCCCCGCCGGAGTCACCGAAGAGCCGAGCGGCAGGCCCTCCCTCGTCCTCTCCGGTGACAACAGCACCCAGCGGAAGGCCGGCGAGGTGTGCGGCCTGTACGTGCTCGACGATCCGACCACGACCGAGAAGCGGGCGCTCGACCGGCTCAACACCCTGGTCGCCGGCTGTCTGAAACGGCAGAACATGGGCCCCGCGGTGGTCGATCTCAGTTTCACTCCCGTCGGGAAGGGCGGCGAGGCCGTCCAGCGGTGCGTCGACACCGCCCGCCGCGAGCAGCTCGCCCCGTATGTCGCCCAGCCCGCGCTGTTGTTCGTCGCCACCCCGGCCGGAACGCCGGCCGCGGCCGGCTTCGACCTCTCGTCGGCCAACACGGTGCGGGTCGCCGGGATCGCCGCGCTCGTCCTCGTCCTCACCGTGGCCGTCACCGTCATGGTCGGCATCCGGCTGGTCCGACCCCTGCGCGCCCTGACCGACGCCGCCCGCCGCCCGGCCCAGCACCATCTGCGGGTACCGGTGACCACCAACGACGAGATCGGTCATCTGGCCGCCGCCTTCAACGACCTGGCGGAGCGCCGCGAGCGCGTGGAGGTCCAGCGCAGGGCGATGGTCAGCGATGTCGCGCATGAACTGCGCACCCCGCTCAGTACGATCCGCAGCTGGCTGGAAGCGGCCCAGGACGGCCTGGCCGCCTCCGACGAGGCGTTCGTCGCCTCCCTGCTGGAGGAGGCCCTGCTGCTCCAGCACATCGTCGACGACCTCCAGCACCTGGCGCAGGCCGACGCGGGCCGGTTCCGGCTGCACCCCGAACCGGTACGGCTGCGCGAACTCCTCGACCAGGTGACCGCCGCCCACCGCGGCCGCGTCGAAACCGCCGACGTCACGCTCATCACCCGTACCGAGGGCGACCCCACCCTCACGGCGGACCCCGTGCGCCTGCGCCAGACCATCGGCAACCTGCTGTCCAACGCCATCCGGCACACCCCTCCCGGAGGCGCCGTCACCCTGCGCTGCCGCCGGGCCGGCGACCAGGTCCTGATCGAGGTCGCCGACACCGGCACCGGTATCGCCGCCGACGACCTGCCCCGCGTCTTCGACCGCTTCTGGCGCGCCGACAAGTCCCGCAGCCGCCAGACCGGCGGAAGCGGCCTGGGCCTGGCCATCGTCCGCCAGCTCACCGAGGCCCACGGCGGCACGGTCTCGGTGACCAGCACCCCGAACACGGAGACCGTCTTCACGCTGCGCCTGCCACTCTCCTCCGACTGACGGTCAACTGGTTGTGCGGATGTGAGTGAAGAGTCGCACCGGCGTCCGCCCTGCAGGGGCGTGCCCATAGCGTGCCCACAAGACCGGACAACCACGGTAGACAGCGGTGCGAAACCAGTCCCCGCAAACAGCATCTAGGGCAGCGTATCCGCAGGTCAGAACTCGCCGGGACCGCCGTCCTCGTGACCGCGGGGCTGGCCACCCGCGCGGCCTTCGACGCGGACTCCGCCGTCGACACGAAGCCCCGTGCGGGGGCCAGCGGCACAGCGATCGCCGAGCCGTACGCGACCTCCGCTGCCTCGACATCACCGTCCCCGCACCGGGCACGTGCCGCGGCGGCTTCCTCGTCCTCACCCACCCGGACCGCTGCGCCGCCGTCACCCAGCGCCTCTTCCGCCGGACGCGGCGCCGAGACGATGAGGACGACGGCCCCTACGGGCAAGGCGGCGGCCCCGGACCCGGCCGGGACGGCATCCGCCTCGCCCGAATGGACGACGCTGACCGTGCGGCATGACCAGCAGCTGATGCCGGGCGAGTCCTGGCAGACCAGCCGGACCACCATGACGATGCAGACCGACGGCAACCTCGTCGTGTACGACAAGGACACCTGGGGTGTCTGGAGTTCAGTGACTTCCGGGCACGACGGCGCCTACCTGTACTTCGGGCAGCGTGGTCTACCAGGGCACCACCCTCTGGTCCGCCGGCACCCAGCACTGAACCGTCGCGGCCGGGGCGTCCTGGATCAGCCGGCGCAGAGGGTCAGGTTGATGGTGGCGCCGATGGACACGGTCTTCGGGCTGTGCGGGTCGACCGAGTGGACCGAGCCCGGCTTGCCGTTCTTGCCGCAGTCCACCTTGCCGACCGTGCCGAGTTCGAGCCGGCCCTTCAGCAGCAGTTGCTTGGCGAATTCCAGGTCGAGGCCCGCGAACTCAAGCGGGAACTTGCTGCCCTTCAGCAGCACGTTGGTGGCGTCGTTGCCGGTCGCGGTGCTCGTGGCGGTCGCGGCGGCGGGCTTCGTGGCGTGGGAGCCGTTGGTGACGGCGGTGGCCAGGGCAGTGCCGCCGCCGGCCACGATCAGGGCGGCTGCGAGACTCGCGATGGCCGTGACGCGCCGGCGGCGGGTCTTGCGCACGATGCCGACGGTGTCGACGGACGGCACGTCGGCGGAGTTCGCGAATTCGTTCATGGCGTTCACCAGTTCCTCTTCGAAGGATGTGTAACCGGTACGGCCGGAAGGCCGTGCATCGTGTGAAGTCATCGGTTTCCTTCCGTGGGCCGCTGCGGTGAAGGGCCGGAGAGCGCGGGGAACTGGCTTCTCAGCTTCTCGATCCCACGGGCGAGCTGGGACCGTACGGTACTCGCCGAGATGTTCAGATCGGCCGCGATCTCCGCGTCCGACAGATCGTGGAAGTACCGCAGGACCACGACCGTGCGCATACGCATCGGCAACTGCTGAAGAGCGCGAACGAGCTGGTCCCTGCTGTCTATCTGCCCGTACTCGTCCCCCGGAGCGGCCCGGTCGCCGCCGCTGTCGGGGTGCGGGGTCGTGCGGCGGAATCTTCGCCAGCGGTCGTTCGCCAGGTTCACCATGATCCGCCGCACATAGGCGTCGGGGGCGTCCTTGGCGGCGATCGTGCGCCACTTGCGGCAGGTCCGTTCCAGGGTTTCCTGGAGCAGGTCTTCCGCGGCCTCGCGGCTCCCCGTCAAGACGAGGGCGCCGCGGAACAGGGCGGCGGACCGGGCGGCGACGAAAGCGGGAAAGTCCATGTCCATCGACTCGGTCCCGCCGCGCTCGGCGCCCAGCTTCCACTCGGTTGCCAGATCCACACGCTCCTCCCTTCCTGTCACCCCTCCTCGACGGGGAAACCCCTTCATCTGCTGCACGAGGGAGATGAGAGCTGGGTCACAGCCGACGGGCCGGGCTACGCCGCGACCGGGCCACCCGATCCGAATCCGCCGGCCCCGGCCAAGTGCCCGTGACGGGCACAGCGCGCTCCGACGCCACCACGTCGTCAGCGACCCGGGGGTGGAGTACGGCATCGAAGCCGGCCTGGGCGAAGAAGCGGTTCGAGGGACAGGCATATCCCGGAGCGACGCCCTGCATCGTACGCAGTCCGTCGTCGAGGTCGGTGAGGTGCTCGGGCACGTGCGGGCGGCAGCTGCGCAGCGCGCCGCCCAGCCAGTTCCATGCCTCGCGCCAGGTGCCGGTGGGTGCCTTCTGCCAGATTGCCAGACCGCGCCGTCGGCGCCCTTGGCGAAGACATCAAGCCGCCCGTCCGGATTCCGACCCGCGCGGATGCTCGCCAACCCTGTATCCAGTCGGAGTCTGTGGGGGCGAGCCTAATTTTTGTGATCTCCGGGATCGCGACCGAGCAACGGTGGGCATGCGCGACTGCAATGCCATGCACTCATCTGCACCGCGACTTGCCGAAACCCCGAGATCACGCAGGTGGTGTCGGCACGACAGTGCCCTCCTCGCGGCCTCGTGCCCATTGCGTGCCCAAAAGAGCAGGCGACCAGGTCAGCAGCGATGCGGCGCACCAAGCGCCGTCGCTTCCCAAGCTGAGAGCGCGAGTTCGGTTCTCGTCACCCGCTCCAGAGTGAAACCCCAGGTCATAGGCCTGGGCCTTTTTGCTGTCCACGATGATCAGTTGTCGCGTGCCAGATCCGTGCCAGAAGGCCTGTCGGGCGCTCTCTGCACGGCAGCGGCCCGCACACCTTACGGACCGTGGCGGCCAGCCCGGCGGTGACCTCCTCCCACCGCTCGTCGTCGGAGTGCTGATAGATCGGCGCCGCCTTCTTGGAGGACTGCCCGGCCCGGACCAATGGTGTTCTTGAGCATGGCCCCCGATCGGGTGGACAGCGTGTGCCCCGTGTGCCGGAGGGGGTGCGGATGCGGGACCAGCCGCCGGAGGTGTCGCCTGTGACGGCGAGGCCGGGTGTCTCGGGGCGATGGAGGTAGATGCCGGCGGCGCGGCCGAGCCGGGTGACCATCTCGTCGCGGCGGTCTTCGTCCTTGTGGGTGGCGGTGAGGAAGAGTTCGGCGACTTCGTCGATGAACAGGACGATGGGGGTGGGGCGTTGGGTGTCGGGCAGGCCCCAGATGTCGGAGGTGATCAGGGTTTCCGAGGGGCGGCGGTACGGCAAGGCGGGGCGCATGTGTCGAGGCCACGTGCCGCGGCTGACATCAGCGGCTGACACCAGCAGGCACGCACATCAGCGATCAGCGATCAGCGCCGAACCTCACCGGACGGTTTGCCGAGGCCCAGGGCGAGTTGGTGGACGTCGCTGAGTCCCCGTGATCGGCCTGACAAGGATGAGGCCGCACCTCAAAGCCTCTCCGCAGGACAAGGGCGTCGTCTACCACTCGTGGACGGCGCTCCGTCGGCTTGACTGGGCCATTGAGACTCCGCCGGCCTCAGCGCTGACCGACGCCCGAGCCGCCCCGAACCGCTCCGGGATCGGACGGCCTGATGGTGCGATGCGGTCTCGATGCCGCCGGCTCCCGGATTGTGGCGGCCGCCGGTGGAAGGCAGGGTGGTCTGGAGACCGTTTGGGCAGGGCAGAAGGCACACGGCCTGTCACGGATGCAGGCTGTGGCTTGTCCTCGTCGCGAAGCCGGTTGTGCGAGCCCGGAACCGGCGAACTTGGTCGCCGCCGAAGGATTGCGTCCTCCGGTCCGGGATGCGGTGGCCGACGCATGACCGTACTCCGAGGCAGGCTTACGGAGGTGTAGCACATGTCAGCGAAGAACCCAGAGCACGGGACCGCCCACGAAGTGTCCTTGCCCCCCGAAGTCAAGTTGCTACAGGAAGTGACTCCGCCCTTCTTTCCCGAAGGAGGTTCGGGAATGACCATCCTCGTCGACTGGCCTCCCGGCCACCCCGGGCTCCCTCCGCATCGCCACTCGGGCCCGTCGTTCGGCTACGTGATGGAGGGCGCGCTCCGGTTCGAGCTCGAGGGTGAGCCAGAGCGTGTGGTCGAGGCCGGTGGAACGTTCTGGGAGCCGGGCGGTGACGTGATCCACTACCAGGACGGCAACGCCCTGTCGGACGCGCCGACCAAGTTCGTGGTGACCATGCTGTGCGCTCCGGGTCAACCGATGCTCAGGTTGGTCGACGAGGAGGAGTTGACGGAACGGGCCCACCTGCGCGCCCCGCGTCCCTCCGAGGGCTGACCCACGAGATCGAGAAGGTGCGGGCTGCCACACCCACCAGCACAAATGGCAGAAGATCAAGACGATCTCCTGGAGCACTCGACGGGCACGGCTCTGGCAAGAGCTGTTCCAGAACACGACTGCCCCGTCGGCAAGTCCTGGTGGCATCCTCGCGTGACGTCAGGCATGGCGGCCATCCCGCAGCCGCTGTTCGGCGGCGAGGGAGACGGCCGGACGCCTCTTCGTCACCCCGGTGACCGTCAAGACCCACGCCAACCGGGCCATGCCCGGACTCGGCACCCGCGACCGCGCCCAACTCGTCGTCACTGCCTGCGAAAGCGGTCTGGTCCGCGGCGGAGAGACGCAACCCTGAACCTCGTGATCGCCGAGGCCACGGCCACGGTGAGGACGCATCGGCTGCGCCTGTTCGCCGAGCTCGATGTGAAAGCGGCGTCCGGGCGTCACGGCAGGGGCAGTTCCGTCCAGATGGTCTTTCCTTCGCTGGTGTAACGGGTGCCCCACCGTTCGGTGAGCTGGGCGACGAGGAAGAGACCGCGCCCGCCCTCGTCCTCGCTCCTGGCGCGGCGCAGCCGGGGCAGCGTGCTGCTGCCGTCCGAGACCTCGCAGATGAGGGCGCGATCGCGGAGCAGCCGTAGCCGGAGCGGGCCGACGGCGTGCCGGATGGCATTGGTGACCAGCTCACTGGCGACCAGTTCGGTGGCGAAGGCCAGCTCGTCCAGCCCCCAGGCGGTGAGCTGGGCGGTGACCGCCGCACGGGAGCGGGAGACGACCGCCGGATCACTGGGCAGGTCCCACTGGGCGACCTGATCGGAGCCCATCGCGCGCGTGCGGGCGACGAGCAGGGCGACGTCGTCGGCCGGCCGAGCGGGGAGCAGCGCGTCCAGGACCGCCTCGCAGGTCTCCTCCGGTTCCCGGCCGGCGCTTGCCAGGACGGCGCGGAGCTTGTCCAGGCCGGTGTCGATGTCACGGCACCGGTCCTCGACCAGACCGTCGGTGTAGAGAACCAGTTGGCTGCCCTCGGCCAGCTCCAGTTCGGCGGTCCCGAACGGCATGCCGCCGAGACCCAGCGGTGGCCCCGAGGGCAGGTCCACGAACTCCACCGACCCGTCGGGCCCGACCACCGCGGGCTGGGGGTGCCCGGCACGGGCGAGGGTGCACCTCCGGGACACCGGGTCGTACACGGCGTACAGGCAGGTCGCGCCGACGATTCCAGGGTCCGGGTGACCGGGCTCCACCGACCAAGGCTCAGCCGGGTCGAGGCCACCGACCAGGTCGTCCAGCTGGGTGAGGAGCTCGTCGGGCTGCAGCTCCAGGGCGGAGAAGTTGTGCACGGCGGTGCGCAGCCGGCCCATGGTGGCGGCGGCGTGCAGACCGTGGCCGACCACGTCGCCGACGACGAGTGCCACCCGGGCGCCGGACAGCGGGATGATGTCGAACCAGTCGCCGCCCACTCCGGCCTGCGCGGGCAGATACCGGTAGGCGGCCTCGACGGCGTTCTGCTCGGGCCGCCCGCGGGGCAGCAGGCTGCGCTGCAGCGCCAGGGCGGTGTTGTGCTCACGCGTGTACCGGCGGGCGTTGTCGATACAGATCGCGGCCCGGCCGACCAGTTCCTGGGCCAGGGACAGGTCGTCGTCCTCGAAGGGGGCGGGTTTCTCGGAGCGGTAGAAGCTCGCCACGCCGAGGATCGTGCCGCGGGCCTGCAGGGGTACCGTGATCAGGGAGTGGATGCCCACCGTGAGCGCCCGCCCGAACCGTGCCGGTTCCTGGGCGATCCATCCCTCGGCGTCGGCCAGGACGGGTTCGAGTACGGGTTGCCCGGTCTCCAGGCAGCGGGCCTGTGGGGTGGAGGGCACGTACTGGACGGGGTCGCCGACGCCGTACACGGGCAGTTCCTCGCGCACGGTGCCCAGCGCGACCCGGCGCAGCGGCGTCTGCCCGCCGAGCGGCTCGGGCTCGTCACCGAGCAGCACGGAGTCGGGCAGGTCGACGACCACCAGATCGGCGAACCGGGTGACGGTCACCTCCGCCAGTTCCTCCGCGGTGCGGGTGACGTCCAGGGTTGTTCCGATGCACACGCTGGCGTCGTGCAGCAGTTCCAGACGCTTGCGGGCCAGCACGGCCAGCCTGCCGACGCCGGGCTCGCCGACGAGCAGCACCCAGCCGTCGACCGAGCCGGAGGCACTGCCGTTCCCCTCGGTTCCGGCCCGGGGCCGGGGTTGCGGGCCGACCACGGTGAGGGCGGGCGAAGCCGCTGCCGCCGACGGGGGCGGCGGTCCGTCCGCACGTGGGAGTACTCGGACGTGCGGCCCCGGCACCGAGGAGGGCGTCGCCGGCACGGCGGTCAGGGGCATCGCGGTCGGCGCCGTCGGCCGCCCCGACTTGGTCGGCGCGGTGAGTCCGGCATGGCGCAGGCTCGGACCGCCAAGGAGCCGGACCTCGACGACCGCGCCCGTCTCACCTGCCGCTCCCGTGACCGCGTGGCGCAGCAGCGTGGCTTCCCGCCCGCCGGAAAGGGCCACCGTGTCGAGGGTGCGCTGCGGTGTGGCGAGGAGTTCCTCGGCCTTCTCACGCAGCACCGCCAGGTCGACCTGGCCGACGCGGCCGTTCTCGGGGTCGGAACTTGAGAGTGCGGGCGGGGCGTGCCGTGGCCGGCCACTGGAGCCATCCGTGTCGCGGCAGGCCCGCCGATACGCGGCGAGCAGTGCCCGTTCCCGCTCCGTGGCCTGTTCCAACAGCCGGGTCTCGATGTCGCGGGCGGCCTCCCGCACCAGTCGCAGCATGGCGGGGTCGCCGTCGCCGCGCAGACAGGTGAGGTCGAGGACCGCCTCGATGCGCCCGCTGAGGGGGTCGCGGATGGGGGCACCCGCGCAGCTGAACGGCTGCAGGCAGTCGGAGAAGTGCTCACGGCCGGCGAGATAGATCGGGCCCCGCCCGGCCAGTGCTGTGCCGACACCGTTGGTGCCCGCGACCCGTTCCGAGGCGTCGAAACCAGGGGCGAAGTTGATCTCGTCGAGGCGCTGGAGCAGCTGACGCCCACCGCCGTGCCGCTGGACCATGCGGGCCTGCGCGTCACAGAGCGCGATCGTCATGCTCATGTTGGAGAACGACGCGGTCAGATCCTTGAGCACCGGCTCGATCGCACGAATGAGACGGTCGTCCAGCTCCAGGTCAGGGGTGTACGGCAGCAGCACGTCGTGCGGTTCGACCCCTTCTGACCTGCATCGCTTCCAGGAATCGAGGATCGGACCGCGTACGTCCCTTTCGACCTGCGCACCGGACAGAAAGCGCTCATGAGCGTCTACGAGTCCGCCGATGCGGTCCCAGGCGACCGACACCCTGCTCACTTCCCTTGCCTGGAGGCCCCCGTCACCGGGGCACCGCCCTGTCAGGCCGCTCCGGGGAGGCACTCCCGCTATAGGTCTATTATCACGCGAACTGCGCACCATCACATGAAAATCTCGCGAATCAGGATGTACTACCGGTTTACGAAGATCGATTCGCGGTGGTGGCCTCGCGCGGAGGGCGCCTTCGACCTCGGCCTCTTCGAGGACAAGGGGAACTGCATAAGCCCAGGTCAACAATCACGTGGCCTTCCGAGCGCCGTCGCTTCCCCAGCTGAGGGCTCCAGCGCCGTGGCCACACGCCGGCCGTCGCAAGTGCTGTGACCGGTATGGTTCGCCGGGTTGGCTGGGAGGAGCGCGGTGTTCGGTCCGGACGGCGAGATTACGGGCGCGGGCAGCGGGGTGGGTCGCTGTCATCTCGACTTGGAGAGTGAGGAGAGCCTCGATCGCGGCCCGGCATTGGAACGGGTGCGCTCGGTGCTGGCCGGGCTCGGCGTGCACGAGCACGCAACGTTGGACGTCAGCGACTGATCACGCGGCGGCTGGTCGTCCGCCCCAGCGCAAACTCCTCTCGCTACGGATGCGAGCACGCTCCTTCCCCTGGGCGGCCAGGACGTCGGGGTGCCGGGCAGGGCCCGGGTCTGGACGGTGTGGTTGCGGTGGTGGGAGTTGGCGACGGTGAACTGCCGCAGCGGCCCGAAGTGGGCTTCTATCGGGTTGGCCCAGGATGTGTAGATCGGGGCGCCGTCCGGGCGGGCCGTGCGGATCGACCTGAGCGCGGCCAGGGTGCTGCCAGCTCCCTTCTTGCGGCGGTTGACGCCCCAGAGGGTGTCGTCGCCGACGGAGTAGCAGCCGTGGAAGTAGTGGACGCCGTGGGTGCGGTGGTAGGCGGCAGGGTGCCGTTCGGGGTGACCACAACCTCAAGGTGTCGCTCTGGCGGCGGTGGCAGCGGGTGGCTCGAATGGTGAGACGGATTTTCAAGTGGTCAGCGTTATCGCGGCGGGGTGTAGGTGTGAAGTCGCTTTGGTGGGTGACGAGTTCGTGGTGAAGAGTGGGTTGTGTTGAGGGTGGGGCTTGCTGGGGTTTGCTTGGCGGAAGTTCTTGCTCGGGAGGGTGCGGTGTTGTGGGCCCTGGCCGTGCTGCTGCTCTAGAGTCGCAGCGATCTTCCCGAGGGGATGTGCCGCCGGGATTCCATGAGGTCCGGGGTGGAGCGGGGAACTGGTCGGGATGTGGCCGCTGAACTCGGGGGCAGGGGCGCTGCTGGGGCACCGGGGCTTTCGGCTGCACTTCACTGCTCGGCTGTTGTCGTGGACGGGCTCGGCGGTTGCTCCGCTCGCTCTCGCGTTCGCGGTGCTCGGTGTCGGCGGTGGCCCGAGGGCCCTGGGCGTGGTGCTGGCGGCCGGTGTCGTCGCGCAGCTCGCGCTGTTGCCGGTCGGTGGAGTGGTCTGCGATCGAGTCGACCGGTCCAGGGTGGTGGTGTGGTCGAACCTGGCCTGCGCTCTCGCCGAAGCGGTCGCTGTCGTGCTGCTGGTGTCCGGTGCGGCCCGGGTGTGGCACCTGGCGGTGTCGGCCGGGGTGTGCGGGGCGGCGGGCGCGTTCTTCGCCCCGGCGGCCGACGGCGCCGTCGCCGAGGCCGTCCCCGCCGGACAGCGGCACACCGCCAACGCGCTGCTGAAGTTCGGGCAGAACACCGGGAAGGCGGCGAGCCCGGCGCTGGGCGGTGTGCTGATCGCCGCGGCCGGTCCGGCGTGGGCGATCGGCTGGGACGCGGTCACCTTCGCGGCGTCGGCGTTGCTGTTCGCGCGAGCCGGGGCACTGCCCCGAGCGGTGCGGTCCCGGACGCGGTTCGCCGTCGACCTGCGTCAAGGCTGGCGCGAGCTGTGGTGCCGGCGCTGGCTGGGGGTGATGGTGTGCCAGGCCGCGTTGATCGGGCCCGCGTGGCTGGCCGGCTATCAGCTGCTGGGTCCCCTGTACGGGCAGCGGTTCCTCGGCGGTGCGGGGCTGTGGGGAGTCGTCGTCTCGGCGTTCACCGGCGGGCTGATCGTCGGGGCGGTGCTGGCACTGGTGTGGCGGCCCTCCGGTGCCGGGTTCACCGTGTGTGCCGGGACAGGGGCCCTGGCCCTGCCCCTGGCGGCGATAGCCGCGCGCACACCGGTGCTCGTGCTGGTGGCTGCCGCCCTGCTGGCGGGGGCGGGCCTGGAGGTCGCCGTGATCGTGTGGGCCTCGCTGCTGCAGGAACGCATTCCCGGTGACCTGCTGGGCCGGACCCTGTCGTACTCGACGCTCGGCCAGACACTGCCCGTACCCGCCGCCTACCTGCTCACCGGCCCGGCGGTCGAGTCGTTGGGACTTCGTACGACGTTGGCGGCTGCTGCCCTGCTGATCACGGTCGCCGCGGTGCTGCCGCTGGCCCTTCCGCAGGTACGCGGGTTGAAGGGCGTGTCGGCCGACGCGGCCGAGCCGACGCCTTCCGCGCGCGTGACCGTGTGAAGGAGGGGCCGGCGGCCCCGGGTGAGGAGAGTCCGCGGTCGTCGGGAGGAAAGCGAGGGGCGCGACTACATCGTGAACCGCTGTGCCCGGTTCACGGCCACCCTCCATCGCCTCGCCGACCCCGCTCGGTCACCCTCGACGGCGCCCTGGTGGGCCGGCATGAGATGACGGACGACGACGAGCCCCACGCCGGTCGCACCAGTCCGGCGGCTGCGGGATTTCCGCAGGGTCGGGGTCGGGTATCTCCCTTACGGGGAAGGCGAATTACTCGCAAGGTGTCTCGGATCGATAACGAAGACCCGAGGGGTGTGTGCTGGGCGGGGGCTGTGGCGTGGGGGTGGTGAGACGGCGACGGGCTCGTCGCCCGCGTTGCGTGCCGCCGCCGTCGTGCCTACCCCACCTACGAAGGATCGACTGACTATGCAGCATCGCATGATCGGATTCGCCGCCCTCGGCGTCGCCGCCACAGCCCTGTGCGCCGTGTTCGCCTCGACGGCGCTGGCCTCGCCCGGAGCCACCACCAAGCCGCAGGCCACCGCCCAGCAGCACGTGAAGACGCAGGCGTCCGCCGGTAAGGCCTCCGAGGCCAGGGCTGAGGCCAAGACCAAGGCTGAGGACGTCGATGAGAACAGGCTTCTCCTGCAGCTTCAGTACGCGGTGAAGGTGACGACCACCGGCCCGACCGCCGCCCAGATCGCCAAGGAGAACCAACTGGTCGAACAGTTGAAGGCGAAGGGCGAGGCCACCGCCGACCAGCTTGCCTGGCTCGCGCTGTCCCCTGCCCAGAAGCGCGTGGAAATGGTCCAGGTGCCCCCCGCCAAGTAAGTGGACCATGACAAGGACGGTGACCGGGGAGAGCCGGCCGGTCCGATGGACTTCGAGGAGTTCTACCAGTCGTCGTACTCGCGACTGGTCGGCCAGCTGTTCTCGGTCACCGGCAGTCTTGAACAGGCCGAGGACGTCGTGCAGGAGGCCTTCGTCCGGGCCTTGGACCGCTGGCCCCGGATCCAGGCGTACGACGTGCCCGAACTGTGGGTGCGCCGGGTCGCGATCAACCTCGCGGTCAGTGAGATCCGCAGGCTGCGCCGCCGTGCCGCGGCCCTGCTGCGCCTGGGCGCCCAACGCCCCCAGCCTCAGCCTCAGCTCACGGCGCAGACGGCCGGCGTCGCCGAGATGCTGCGCCGCGTACCGGTGAACCAGCGCCCGGTCCTGTTGCTGCACGACGTGCTCGACCTGCCGATCGAGCAGGTCGCCGAGGAGCTGGGGCTGCCGGTGAGCACCGTGCGGGGCAGGCTCGCCCGGGCCCGCGCGAACCTGGCCCGCCACCTGGCCGCCGATCCGGAAGGAGCTCTGTCCCGCCATGGCCGACCCTGAGAGCAGGCTGCGCCGCCTCGTCGAGGAGGGCACCCGGGCCGCCCGGCGACCGCCGGTCGGGCAGTTGCGGCAACGTGCCCGGCGCCGTCGTAAGGCACGGCAGATGGCGACGGTAGCCGCCGTGACCGTCAGCGCCCTGGTGGTTCTGCCGCTGGCCCTCGGGTCAGGGGGCTCCGGAGCCGGCAGCCCCGGTCGGACGTCATCCGGCGCTCCCCGTCCCACCACCGACGCACCGTCTCTGCGTGCCTCGCCCTCGCGGAGCGTGCCCGGCGGGGCGGTCACACTCCGCGGCACGGGCTGCGCTCCGGGCGCCGCGGTCTCCCTCGGTATCCGCTGGGAGCGAGGCGCGAAGCTGGTCCTTTCGATGGAGGAGGAGAAGTCCCTGGCGCAGCCGCAGACGACCGCGAGGGCCGACGCCACGTACGCGCTGCTCTCGGTCGACGCGCTCGCCACCGGATCCTTCGAGGCAACGGTCACCATCCCGGCCGGCCCCGTGGCCGGCGCGCCCAGGCTGTGGGCACGCTGCCGGAGCACGGCCCCCGTCCGCCAGCTGACCCAGTACATCTCGATCACCGTCCACAGGGGCTGACGGGTACCGAAGAGATTTCAGGACCAGTTCCACACCTGGTTGACGCTGCCCGCGCAGCCCCAGCCCTGTACCGGCTGGCCGTCCTGTCCGGAGGTGGGGGCGTCGGCGTCGAGGCAGAGGCCGTCCGGGACGCTGACCAGCGTTCCGCCGCTGCCGAGCCGCCATCGCTGGGCGCTGAGTCCGTCGCAGCTGGTGGTCCGGACCTTCTGGCCGTTCTGGCCGATCGTGCCGGCGTCGGCGTCCAGACAGAGATGGCTGCCCCGATTGACGACGAGGTACTGGGAGTCCTGGCCGGCCACGCGGTACAACGCCCACTTCTGGGCGGCCGTGGCATCGCACCCCCACACCTGGGGGTTCGGCCCGCGGCTGTCGAGGCAACGGGCGACCGAGGTGGCGTTGACGCTCTCGGTCACCGTGACCGAGCCGGCCCGGACGGTTCCGCGGGGGAGGGCGTACAGGAGTCTCTTGGTCTGTGCGTCGGCCTTTCCGTCGGCGGTGAGGGCGGCCTCGGTCTGGAATGCCTCCACCGCGGCGACGGTCGCCGCGTCGAACTCCCCGTCGACCGGGACATAGAGGCCGTGACCGCCCAGGAGAAGCTGCAGGGCCTTGACGCAGGCGCCGGTGGCCCCCGACACGAGCTCGGCGGGGCAGGCGGCGGTGCGCAGGTCCGCCGTACCGGAGTCCTGGCCGGCGGAGTCCTTCGTGGCCGCCGCGCTCGGTGACTTCTGCACCGCCTGGTCCGCCTTCGACGGGCTGGCGGTCGGTGTGTCCTTCCGCGAACTGCCGGCCGTGGTGGACGGGCTGTCCGTCACGATCGGCGACCCGCCGGGTCCGGGGTGGGCGGTCGCGCTGGAGTGGCCCGGCGACAGCAGCGACGCGGTGACGGCCGCGGCGGCCACGAGACCCGTTGCTGCGGCTGCCGCGCCCACGATGAGCCTTCTGCGCCTCCCCCGGGCAGGAGCGGCAGGAGTAGCGGGCGTGGCAGGAGTGGCGGGCGTGGCAGGAGTAGCGGGTGCGGCGGGCGGGTGCATGGGCGGCGCGGGGGCGGCGGGGCGGCGGTCGCGAAGGGGCGCCCGCTGCGGAGCGGACCGTGGTGGCCGCTCGGCCGGCGCGGGCAGCTGGTGCCCGATGGCGGTCCGGAACACCGTCTCCGGTGACGGGCGAGCTTCGGGTTCCTTGCTCAGACAGGTGCGGATGAACGCGGCCAGTTCCGTGTCGACGGCCGCGACCTTGTCGAGGACCTGTTCCTTCGGCGGTTCGAAGGCGACCCGGTGCAGGACGTCGACGCCCGTGCCGTCACCGAACGGCGCGTGCCCGGTGACGGCGTAGGCGAGGGCGGAGGCCAGCGCGAAGATGTCCGAGGCGGCGGTTACCTCCTTGCCCCTGACCTGCTCCGGGGACATGAAGGCCGGCGTTCCCACGTTCTGGCCCGTGACGGTGATCGAGGTGCCGTCGGTGGCCTGGACGACACCGAAGTCGATGACCCGGGCGCCGTCGGCGGCCAGGATCACATTGGACGGCTTGAGGTCGCGATGGACGATCCCCGCGCGCCAGATGGCTTCGACCGCACGCCCCAGGTCGGCCAGCAGCCGCCAGGCGGCCGGCGCGTCGATCGGCCCCCGCGCGTCGACGACTTCGGCGAGGGTGGGCCCGGGGACGTACTCGGTGGCCACCCACACCAGGTCCTCGTCGCAGCCGCTGCCGAGCAGTCGTACGATGTGCGCCCCCTCGACGCGGTCCAGTGCACCGACCTCGCGTGCGAAGCGCTTGCGGAACTGGGGGTCCTCCGCGTATTCGGGCCGGATCACCTTGACGGCGGCCAGGCCCGAACCGCCGGTGGTGTCCCGGCCCAGGTAGACCCGGCCCATCCCTCCAGTGCCCAGCACCGACATCAGGACGTACGGGCCGACCCGAACGGGGTCGTTCTTCCTGAGCGGGACCGGCGGCGGAGGTTCCATCCCGGCCGCCGCGTAGGCGAGTGCGTCGGACCGGCGGGGTTGGGGGACAGACATGGGAATCCCGGACTCTCGCGTGACATGTGCGACGTGTGCGACGTGTGCGATGTATGCGATGTGTGTGACGTATGCGATGTGTGGCGACTGATGTCGGGCAGCGTGAGAGTATCCCAACATCCTTGTGAAAAGGGCTGGTTGATGTTCGGGGCGGCCGGGCTTCACGGGGGAGCCTCGGCTCTTGTGACGGCCCGGTTCCTACCGGCTCTTCTCCGCAGAGCTTCCTCTCCCAGCGCGCGTCACTGCCTCGGTACAACGGCCGGTAGCGGCCCCCGAGCCTCGGCCGAAAGGACGACGGCTTGGGCGCAGCGCTCGGCCATCGTCCTTTCGGCCGGGGCTCGGGAGTCACAACCGGCCTTTGTGCCGAGGAAGTTGAGCAGGTGGCAGAGGAGGCTCTGTGGAGAACAGCCGGTAGGGTCCGGCCGTCACAGGAACCGAGGGAGCACCCCATGAAGCGCATCGTCATAGCCCTGGCCGCGGCGGCCGTGCTGGCGGCAGGCGTGGTGACGGCGTGGAACGTGTTCGACAACTCGTCGGTCGCCACCGCGGACGGCGCGGATCACACGGTTCCGAGCACGGTGGTCGAGAAGCTGGCCAAGGAGAACTACGGCATCCCCTTCGTCCAGGACGGCCCGCAGTCCGTGAGCTGCCCGAGCGGGCTGCGCGCGAAGATGGACTACACCGTGAGGTGCACCGCCGTCTTCAAGGGCGAGACCAAGACGATGCTGATCTCCGTGACCGGAGTGCACGGCGACCGGGTGAGCTTCGACTACGGCCTGGAGAAGTGAACAGGGTTCAGCGGTCGCCGACCACGCCGCAGCGCCACGCCCAGGCCGCGATCTCCACGCGGTTCCGTACCCCCAACTTGACCTGGATGTTCGTCAGATGGGACTTGACGGTGGAGAGGGTGACGCACAGCTCGGCGCAGAGCTCCTGATTGGTCCGTCCGTCGGCGACCAGCCGGGCCACGTCCAACTCCCGTTCCGTCAGCGGGCCGGAGGACACCTCGCCGCCGCCGGCGGGCCGCGGCCGCTGTTCACCGATCCGCTTCAGGAGCCGTACGGTCACGGAGGGCGAGATGAGCGCGTCGCCGCGCGCGGCCGCCCGTACGGCCTCCACCAGCAGTCCGGGGCCGGCGTCCTTCAACAGGAACCCGCAGGCACCGTTGCTCAACGCCCCGTAGACGTAGTCGTCCTGGTCGAAGGTGGTCACGACCACCACGCGCAGCGGATCGACGGCCTTCGGACCCGCGAGCAGCCGCGTCACCTCCAGCCCGTCGAGTTTCGGCATGCGGATGTCGACCAGGCACACGTCGGGGCGCAGCCTCCTGGCCAGGTCCACGCACTCCGCGCCGTCGGCCGCCTCGCCCACGACCTCGATGCCGGGCTGTGCCTGGAGGATCAACCGGAAGCCCGTGCGGACCATTTCCTGGTCGTCGGCTATCAGGACGCTGACGGCAGGTCCGTTGCCGATGGCGTTGGTCATGCGGGGGATCCTGCCACAGCGCCGCGCAGCGGGAACTCCGCCGTCAGGCGCCAGCCGCCGTCCTCGGCCCGGCTCGCGTGGAGCGTGCCGCCGACGGCCTCGGCGCGTTCGGCCAGCCCGATGAGGCCGAGGCCGCCGCGCCCGCCGAGCGGTTCGGCGTTCGGCGCCACCGGCCGGGGCGATGGCGCGTTGTGCACCTCGACCCGAAGCCGCCGGGCAGCCACGCGATCGCCGCTGTCGCCCCTGTCGCCCCTGTCGCCCCTGTCGCCGTGAGCGCCGTGAGCGCCTTGAGCACCGTGATCGTCGGCATCGTCCGACAGGGCGACCCGTACGGAGACGGACGGTGATCCCGGCGCGTGGCGGCGTACGTTCGTCAGCGCCTCGCGCACGACGTTGCGCACGGAGGTCTCCACCTCGGGGGCCGGCCGCGCCTGCCGGGCCTCGGCGGCGAAATGGAGGGTGGCGGGGGCGTCGTGTTCGGAGAACGTGGCGACCAGTTCGCCCAGTTCGGCGTACAGCTCCCCCGGCCGTACCGCCCGTGTGCTGTCGTCGCGCAGCACGCGCACCAGCTTGCGCATCGACTGCAGGGTCTCGCCCCCGGCCCGCTCGATGCCGCGCAGCAGCGGATCCACCTGCTCGGGTGCGATCTCGCGGATCGCCTGGGCCGCCTGGGCCTGGACGACGATGCCCGTGACGTGGTGGGCGACGAAGTCATGCAGTTCGCGGGCGAGTTCCAGACGCTCGTTCTGACGCGTCTCGGTGACGGCACGGCTCCGGCGCTCGTCGAGGCTGCGGAGGTAGGAGCCGATGCCCACCGCGCCGCCCGTGAAGAAGATCAGGAGGAACGAGAAGTAGACGTTGCCGCTCTCGTCGTCCATCCGCATCGGGGCCGCGATCACGGCGGAGGCGAGTGCGGTGCCCAGCGTGGCGGACAGCCAGGGTTTCGGTACGTCTCTCGTGGTGCGCATCAGCAGAAGCAGCAGGCACACCGTCTCCAGCAGGCCCCAGCCGACCGGCAGCGACGACGACACGGACGTGAAGAAGACCAGCGTCACCGTCCAGGAGGCGAGCACCGCGGCACCCGCGCTCCAGGCCGGCGCGAGACGCCTGCCGGGCAGCAGCAGCGCGACGGCCGCCACGACGCCCGGGGCCAGCCTCCACCACGCGCCGTCGCCGTCGAGTCCGGCGCCGGACGCGACACCGGCCACGTCGACCACCCACAACAGCGCCATGACCACCCCGAGTGCGGCGAGGGCGGTGCGGTGGGGCGGCGGGGAGTTCCGGGGGTTTTCGTCTCTGTCTCTCGCGTCTCGCACATCCCGCAGCGTAGGGGCGGCCCCCGTCGTACGGCCTCGGCCGAAAGGACGACGCGGCGGCTCCGAACCGGTCGGCCGACCGAGGCCACGGGCCTTGCCGGAAGCGGATGTTGGACCGCATGAACAACACCTCTTCGCCGCCCGTGCTGAGCGGCATCGGACTGACCAAGTCCTTCGGGTCCACCCGTGCGCTCGACGGCGTGGACATCGCCGTGCGGGCGGGCGAGTCGCTGGCCGTGATGGGGCCCTCCGGGTCCGGCAAGTCGACGTTGCTGCACTGCCTCGCGAACATCGAGCGCCCCGACAGCGGGCAGGTGCTGCTGAACGGCGAGCGCATCGACCAGGTGCGCGAGCCGCACCGCAGCGAGCTGCGCCGTACCCGCTTCGGGTTCGTCTTCCAGTTCGGGCAGTTGCTGCCCGAACTGCCGGCCGTGGAGAACGTGGCGCTCCCGCTGATGCTCGGCGGTACCGCACGCCGCGAGGCGGAGCGGCGCGCGCGTCAGTGGTTCGCGCCGCTGGGCCTGGCGGGCAAGGAGGACAGCCGTCCCGGCCAGCTGTCCGGCGGACAGGCCCAACGGGTCGCGCTCGCCCGGGCGTTGGTCGCGGGCGCCCAGGTCGTCTTCGCCGACGAGCCGACGGGCGCGCTCGACCAGGCCACCGGACAGGACGTGATCCGGATGCTGACGGAGGTCACCAGGAGGCAGAACACCGCATTGGTCGTGGTCACCCACGACCGGGCGGTGGCCCGCTGGTGCGACCGCACGGTGCAGGTACGGGACGGGCGGATCGTACGGGACGCGGGGGCCGGGGCGGGGGCGGGGGCAGAGGCGGACTCAGAAGCTGACGCGGGCCCGGCCGGAACCGGCCCAACGGCTGACGTGACGTCCGCCGTGCCGGCCGACGCAACGGCCGCCGTGACCGGCGGAGTCGTGCGATGAGGACTGCGAGGCCCCTGGACCGCACCACCTGGACACTGACCTGGCGGCTGCTCCGCGGCGGCGGCCGGCTCGGCCGGCTCGGGGCCGGGCTGTCCGTCGCCGCCGCGGCGATCTGCACCACCCTGCTGCTCCTGTGCGTCGGCGCCAACCTCGGCTTCGGCTCACGCGCCGCGCACGCCGACTGGCGCACCCCCGTCGAGGCCGGGCTCTCGCGCGCCGTGGCCGTCGAGGCGGTGGGCACCACGTTCATCGGCGGTGAGCCCGTGACCGTCGTCGATGTCGCGGCGTTGCCGGGTCGGAGCGGCGAGGCGCCCGCGCCTCCCGGTATGCCGCGGTTCCCGAAACCGGGCGAGGTATGGACCTCGCCCGCGCTCGGCAGACTGCCCGGCGCCAACCGCACGACCGGCACGCTCGGCCGCGCCGCGCTGGTCGACCCCGGCGAGAAGGTGGCCGTCGTCGGGCATCGCGCCGACGACCCGGCGATGACGGTGCGGCGCGGCACCGACCCGCGCCGTCCGGGGGACATCGTCACGCCCACGCCCGTCGCGGACTTCGCGGGGAAGCGCACGGTGGACGGCCTCGGCGTGCAGTACCAGGCTCTGGTGAAGATCGCCACGGCCCTGCTGATCGTGCCGCTGCTCGTGCTCGGCGCGTCCTCGGCCAGGCTGTCCGTCTCCCGTCGCGACACCCGGCTGGCCACGCTGCGGCTGCTGGGCGCCGCGCCGGGCCGGATCGCGGGGATCGCGGTGGCCGAGGCGGTGCTGACCGGCGCGGCGGGGGCCGTCGCGGGCGCGCTGGGCTATGCGGTGCTGCTGCCGCTCGCGGCCAAGGTCCCCCTGGCGGGCGGCAGTTGGTACGTCTCCGATCTCTGGGTCGGTACGGGAGTCCTGCTCGCCGTACTCGCCGGCGTGGTGCTGATGGTGGCGGCCAGCGCGCTGGCGGGGCTGCGGCAGGTGGTCGTGGGCCCGCTCGGAGTCGTACGCCGCTCGCGCACCCCCCGTCTGAAGGCCGTACGCGCACTGCTGTTCGTCGCCGTACTGGCCGGCTACGGGCTGCTGTCCAAGGGCAGGTCGATGGACATCGACGCGGTGGTGTACTGCTGCGCCGCCGTCTTCGCCGCACTGTCGGTCATCGGTCCCTGGGTGGTCGGGGTACTCGGCGCTCTCGTCGCCGGGTCGGCGCGGCGACCGGCGACGCTCCTTGCGGGGCGCCGCCTGCTCGACGACCCGAAGTCCGGGTGGCGCGCGGTGTCGGCGCTGACCCTGGCGGCCTTCGTGGCCGGTTTCTTCGCGCTGTTCAGCCTCGGCGGCGGCTCACCGTGGGGCAGTGCGGACCAGCTCGCGCTGTCCGTGCCGAAGGAACGCGTCGCCGCCGTACGACAGCAGGCCGCCGCACGCCTGGAGCGCGCGGGCATCCACGCCACCGTCGGCACGGACGACGACTGGGTCGCCACCGGCGCGGGCGGACGCGGCGAGCGTCAGGTCACCGCGACCGTCACCGACCCGGGCCGACTGGACGCGGCGCGCGCCGCACTCACCGGCCTCGTGCCCGGCCAGTACCCGCTCACGGGCCCGGACGTCGACTGGCAGTCGCGGCAGTTCGACCGCGACTTCCACCTCGTGACACTGGCCGTGCTCGGTGCGAGCTTCGCCATCGCCATCGCCTCCACGGCCATCACGGCCGCCTCCTCCGTCCTGGACCGCCGCCGCACGTACGGCCTGCTGCACCTCGCGGGCACGCCGTTGCGGGTCCTCGACACGGCCAGGCGTACGGAGTCGGTGCTGCCGGCCGCCGTGCTCGCGGGCGGCGCGGTACTCACGGGGCTGTTCTGCGCGGCACCGCTGACGCTCGCCGGGGGCGCCCCGCACCTGGACGGCGGTAGTGCCCTGCTCCTCGCCGGCTGCCTGGCGCTGGGCTTCGCGGGTCTGGCCGGCGCGAGCGCGGCGAGCCGCCCGCTGCTGCGCACGGTCGCGGGAGCAGCGGGCCCACGCCCGGACTAGCCGGAGCCGCGCCGACGACCCCCGCGTCCGGCGAATGCCCCGAATGCCCTGCGTCACGTGCGAGGCATGCCGGAGCGGGGCCCCGCGGCCACGGCGCACGGTCCAGGGCGGGGCTGTGCGCCGTTCCGCGTCGTCCGTCAGCCGATCGTGTCGGTCAGGCCGGTGGACAGGTACGTCGCCCGGCGCTGGTCCTTCTCGGTCCTCCACGGCTCGGTGAGTTCCAGGAGGGTGCCGGTCTTCGGGGCGATGATCACCTTGGTGGTGCCGACGCCCCCGTGGTAGGCCAGCTCCGTCCCGGTGCGCCCGGCGCTGTCCTTGGCGGTGCCGACGACGGTCACGCCCTTCAGTTCGGCCAGCGCCCGGAACAGGCCGCTGCGCAGTCGCGGGCCGGCGGGGGCGTTGGCGAGGAGGGTGGTCGCCTGCACGAAGCCGAGCGTTCCCGCGTCCTCGTCCTGGTCGGCGGAGGCCTTGGTCGTGGTCTCGATCTGCCGCAGAAGCAGCGCCGGGTTCGTGGTCAGCCGGTCCAGACCGTTCCAGTCGTAGGTCTTCGACCCGAGCCGCCAGCCGGGAAACCGGGTCTTGCGGGGGGTCTTGCCGGAGATGACGTAGGTGGCGTCCATGGAACGCGTGATGTACGACTCGGCGGAATCGGTCTCGACCTTCCAGTACCTCCCCGAACCGGCCGACTGCGTGGCGGCGACCTCGGCGACGTCGTTGAGGAAAACCGATGCGGACCGCGGCCGCGCCCCGTGCCGGGTACCCGCTTCCGTGTTCACGCCGACCACCGTGACGCCGGCCGCGACCGCGGCCAACGCCAGGACGGCGAGGACGCGACGGCGCTTGTGCGACGGCGTCACCGTCACCATGGCGTCCTGCCGTACCTCCTCCCGCAGGGCCCGGCCCACGTCCTCCCGCACGGCTTCCTCGACCGCCGCCAGCGCCCGGGCCAGCACCTGCGCGGACGGGGGCTCGACCCGGCCCGCCGCCTGCAGCGCCGTGCCGCCCGGGAAGTCCATCAGTGCCTGCCGCTCGCTCACGCCCGTCTCCTCCATGTCGTGTGTCCTCATGCCAGGTCTCCTGTCACGGCAGGGCGCCGGCCCGCCCGGCGGGCCGGCGCGAGCCGTTCGCGCAACCGGCCCCGGGCCCGGTGCAGCCGCGAACGGGCCGTCCCCGCCGGGATGCCCACGGCGGCGGCCGCCTCGGCCGGCGTCAGCTGCTCCCAGCTGACGAGGAGCATCACCTCCCGTTCCTCTGCGGGCAGTTCGGCCAGCGCGCCGCGCAGCGCGGGCGCCAGCGCCGCCGCGTCCAGCCGCTGGTCCACCGCCTGCCACGGGTCGGTGACCTGATCCCCCGGCGGGGCCTCTGTCCGCGCCGCCCGCCGCACGGTGCCGGCGAGGACGTTGCGGGCCACCCCGAACAGCCAGCCTCGCGCCGACCCGCGCGAGGCGTCGAACGTGTGCCGCGCGGCGAACGCCTGCAGCCAGGCCTCGGCCAGCAGATCGTCCGCCGCGCCGGGCATCCGCCGCGCGAAGTAGCCGTGCAGCGCCACCGAGTACCTCTCGACCAGAGGCGTGAACGCCGCCGGATCCGCGGCCGACAGGGACAGTTGGGTGTCACTGTCACGATCGCCGTACGTGTCGTGCTCCGATTCCACGGAAGCTCCGTCTCCGACCGCCGGACGACGGTCTCACCCCGTACTTGTCACACCGCGCCGGTTGCGTTCGCGCCCCGCCCCGGCCCCGCGTTGGCATCCGCGGGGAAAGCCGCGCGAACAGAGTCGTCCCAGCGGATGCCGGTGGTGGTGCCGTACCTCGCGACGCGGAGCCGGTGGCTCCTTGTCCGACGGGATGTCGTCGCGGGCGAAGAACTCGTGCGGGCCGCGGTCCTCGGAACGCGGCTCGGCGGGGTCAGGGCGGTGTGTCCGCACCGTCGATGTACTTCGCCAGTGCTGTGGCGGCGGCCGTGAGGTCCGTGTGGATCGTTCGCTCGTGGACCGTCAGGTCCTGTTGTCTGCCGACGACCGACACCGCGGCCCTGATGCGTCCGGCGGTGTCGCGTACGGGTATGGCGTACTCGGTGACGCCGTGTTCGAACTCACCGTGCGCCGCGATGACACCGCGCAGGCGGTCACGGTCGTTGGCCGCGGCGACCTCGCTCGCCGAGTGGGCCGCGTTGGGGCCGCCGACGCCGATCAGCTCGTAGTCCTCAAGCAGGGTGGTGATCTCCTCGGCGGTGTGGTCGAGGAGCAGCGCCCGGCCGGCGCCGGTGCACCAGCACGGGGTGACGAGACTCGTCCCGCCCTGCCACTCCTGGGCGAAACCCGCGGCGGACTCGGCGCGCAGCAGCCGGACCTGGACGCCGTCGCGGACGGAGAGCCGTGCGCCCGCACTGTGCTGGACGGCCAGGCGGCGCAGGAGCGGGCGGCTGCGGGCCAGCAGGCCGGGATGCAGGGACGCCGCCGTGGTGAAGAAGGCGCTGCCGGCGCGGAGCGTCGAGTCGTCGAGGCGCTCCAGGAAGCCCTTGTCGCACAGGTCCTGGGTGGTGCGTGACGCCTTGCTGCGCTCCACGTCGACCTCGTCGGCGAGCCGGCTGACGTTGAAGCCGTTCCGGCCGGAGGTTTCCCGGTCCAGGACCGTGTTGACCATCCGGAGGGCCATGCGCAGCGAGGAGGCCGTCCCCATGCCGGATGGGCGGGGGGTGGGGCCGTTCGTCGTCACCTTCGCACTATAGCGAGCGGGTGATCAGCGGGCCGGTGGTCAGCGGGCTGGCACGGCGACTGCGACGCAGGACGAGCGGTATGTGTCCGGTGCACATCGGCAGGTCTTCCGGTCGTTTCGGCATGGCTTCGCTGACCGGCCCGCGCGTGAGGCTGTCCGTGGTCGGGCCGCCAAGTGGGCGGTGCCGCTGGAGAAGGAGGACCGGATGACCCGATACGACCTCGCGCTCATCGGATTCGGCGGCGTGAACCGTGCGCTCGCGGAGCTGATCGCCGGCCGTGGAGACGCGCTGGAGGCCGAACTCGGCTTCGCGCTGCGGGTGGTGGCCATCACCGACCTACGGGCCGGCTCGCTGGTCCGCACCGACGGGGAGGGGATCGACCTGGCTCCGCTGCTCGCCGCCGCCCCCGGCGAACTGGACTTCTCCCCGATGGACGGCGGCAGCGCGGACCCCCGCAACGAGTGGGTGATCCGCGAGGTGCCCGCCGACATCGTGGCCGAGGCGACCTTCACCAACCCCGCCGACGGCGAGCCCGCGCTGTCGCACGTGCGGTGGGCGATCGAGGCCGGCAAGCACGTGTGCACCACCAACAAGGGACCGGTCGCCCTGCACTGCCAGGCCCTGCGCGAACTGGCCCGGCGGCACGGGGTGTGCTTCGAGTTCGAGGGCACGGTGATGTCCGGCACCCCCGTGCTGCGCACCGCCCGCCGGATGTTCGGCGGCCTCGCCGTGACCGGCTTCGAGGGCGTCCTGAACGGCACCTCCAACTACGTCCTCGGCCGCCTGGAGTCGGGCCTGTCCTTCGCGGACGCCGTCGCCGAGGCCCAGGCCCTGGGGTACGCGGAGGCCGATCCGACCGCCGACGTCGAGGGGTACGACGTCCAGCTGAAGGTCATGATCCTCGCGAACGAGGTGCTGGGCGCCGACCTGACCCGCGCGGACGTGCCCTGCACCGGGATCTCCGCCCTCGCCGCCGAGGACGTCCGCCGGGCCGCGGCCGAGGGGCTGCGCTGGAAGCTGGTCGGCTCCGCCGCCCGCCGCCCGGACGGCACCGTCGAGGCCCGGGTCGCCCCGGTCGCGCTGCCCGACGGGCACCCCCTCGCCGGGGTCACCGGGCCCGTCAACACCGTCGCCTTCCACACCGACCTGCTGGGCACCGTGACGGTGGGCGGCCCCGGCGCCGGCCGCATGGAGACGGCGTACGCCCTGCTGTCGGACGTCATCGGCATCCATGAGCAGACCATGGCCGGTGCGGTCGGCACGGTCGGCACGGTCGCCGACAACAAGCCCCTTCAGGAGGCCCGCCGTGGCTGACACCGCCCTGAGCGCCTCCCTCAGCATCGGCAGCATCGGCATGGCTGCCGTGCGCAACCCCTACACCGGCGAGACCATCGGCTCCGTCTGCCTCACCCCGGCCACCGCCGTGGACGACGTGCTGCGGCGGGCCCGTACCGGGCGGGAGACGGCCCGTCGGCTCTCCCGCGCCGCCCGTGCAGCCGTGCTGGACGGCGCGGCCCGGCTGATCGAGGAGCGGGCCGAGTCGTTCGCCCGGCTGATCGTCGCCGAGGCGGGCAAGACCCTGGTCCAGGCCCGCAAGGAGACCGGCCGCGCGGTCAACACCCTGCGGCTGTCCGCCGCCGAGGCCCGCCGCAACGCGGGCGAGGTGGTGCCCTTCGACGCGTACGCGGGATCGGAGGGCCGGCTGGGCTGGTTCACCCGTGAGCCGCTGGGCGTCATCGCGGCCGTCACCCCGTACAACGACCCGCTCAACCTGGTCGCGCACAAGCTCGGCCCCGCGGTCGCGGGCGGCAACGCGGTCGTCCTCAAACCGTCCCTGCTCACCCCGCTGTCCGCGCTGCGGCTGGTCGACACCCTGGTCGAGGCCGGGCTGCCGGAGGAGGTGGTGACCGTCGTCAACGGCGGCGCCGAACTGGGCGCGGCCGTGGTGGCGGCGCCGGACGTGCGGATGGTGTCCTTCACCGGCGGGTTCCGTACCGGCGAGGCCATCGCCCGTACCGCGGGTCTGAAGAAACTCGCGATGGACCTGGGCGGCAACGCCCCCGTCCTGGTGCTCGCGGACGCCGACCTAGACGCGGCCGTGGCGGCGTGTGTCTCCGGGGCGTTCTGGGCGGCCGGGCAGAACTGCATCGGCACCCAGCGGATCCTCGTCGAGCGCGAGGTGTACGCGGAGTTCCGGGACGCCTTCGTCGAGCGGACCCGGCGGCTGCGGGCCGGGGACCCGGCGGACGTGGGCACCGACGTCGGCCCGATGATCAGCGAGCAGGCGGCGGCCACCGCCGAGGCCACGGTCACGGCCGCGCTCGCCGAGGGCGCGCGGCTGCTGTGCGGGCACCAGCGGGACGGCTCGCTGTACGCGCCGACCGTGCTGGAGGACGTGCCGGGCACCTCGGCGATCTGGCGCGACGAGGCGTTCGCGCCGGTCGTCGTGCTCCAGCCCGTGGACTCCTTCGAGGAGGCCGTCGCGCGGGCCAACGAGATCGACTTCAGCCTGCACGCGGGCGTCTTCACGGGCTCGCTGGACCGGGCGATGGCCGCGGCCGACCTGCTGGAGGCCGGTGGCGTGATGGTCAACGACTCCTCCGACTACCGCTTCGACGCGATGCCGTTCGGCGGCTTCAAGTACGGCAGCATGGGCCGCGAGGGCGTGCGCTTCGCCTACGAGGAGATGACCCAGCCGAAGGTGGTCTGCCTCAACAGGGAGCCGGCGTGAGCGAGTCGGGCATCGGGTTCCGGATCGAGTCCGACGCGCTCGGGGACGTGGCGGTACCCGCCGAGGCCTACTGGGGTGCGCACACCGCGCGGGCCCTGGAGAACTTCCGGGTCAGCGGGGTTCCCGTCGGCGCCCACCCCCCTCTCGTCCGGGCCCTGGCCCAGGTCAAGCACGCGGCGGCGCTCGCCAACGGCGAGATCGGGGTCCTGGAACCGCACAAGGTGCGGGCGATCGCGGCGGCCTGCCGGGCCGTCGCGGAGGGCCGGCACCACGACCAGTTCCGGGTGGACGTCATCCAGGGCGGCGCGGGCACCAGCACCAACATGAACGCCAACGAGGTGATCGCCAACCTCGCCCTGGAGCACCTGGGCCACGAGCGCGGTCGCTACGAGCACCTCGACCCGCTGGACGACGTCAACCGCTGTCAGTCCACGAACGACACCTACCCCACCGCCCTGCGGATCGCCATCAGCGCCGCACTGACCGAACTGGCCGCCGAACTCACGCTTCTCTCCGCCGAGTTCAGAGCAAAGGGCGAGGAGTTCGCGGACATCGTGAAGGTGGGCCGCACCCAGTTGCAGGACGCCGTGCCGATGACGCTGGGCCGGGAGTTCGCGGCCTTCGGCGTCACGCTCGCCGAGGACGTCCAGCGGATCGGCGAGACCCTGCCGCTGCTGGCCGAGACCAGCCTCGGCGCCACCGCGATCGGCACCGGCATCGCCGCCGAACCGGGCTACGCGGCAGCCGCCGTACGACACCTGCGGGCGCTGACCGGACTCGACCTCACGCCCGCCGCCGACCTGGTCGAGGCGACCTCCGACACCGGCGTGTTCCTGCTGGTGTCGGGGGTGTTGAAGCGTACGGCGGTGAAGCTGTCGAAGGTGTGCAGCGATCTGCGGCTGCTCGCCAGCGGACCGCACGCGGGCCTCGCCGAGATCAACCTGCCCGCCCTGCAAGCCGGTTCGTCGGTGATGCCGGGCAAGGTGAACCCGGTGATCCCCGAGATGGTCAACCAGATCGCCTTCGCGACCGCCGGCGCGGACGTCGCGATCACCATGGCCGCCGACAACGGGCAGTTGCAGCTCAACGCCTTCGAACCGCTCATCGGGCACCTGCTGTTGCAGCACATCGGCTGGCTGACGCACGGCTGCGCGGCGCTGCGCACCCGCTGCGTCGCGGGCATCACCGCCAACCGCGAGCACCTCGCACGCACCGGCGCCGGAACGGCCGGAACCGTCGGTGCGGTGACGGCGCTCGCCCCGCGCATCGGCCACGAGACCGCCGCCGACGTGGCCCGGGAGGCGGCACGGACCGGGGCGGACATCGCCGACATCGTCGTACGACGCGGGCTGCTTGACCGTACGACCGCGCTGCGCCTCATGGCCGCGGACGTCACCGCGGCCGGCTGACCACCCGGGACAGCGCCAGCGCCGTCACCGTGTCCCGTACACCGGGCATCTGGGCCATCTGCTCCCAGATGCCCTGTACGCGTTCCAGGGAGGCCGCCTCCACGCTGACCAGCAGGTCGAACTGGCCGCTGAGGACATCGCAGGAGACCACCTCGGGGATGCGTTTGAGCGCGGCGAGGACGTCTCCGCCGCGCATCCGGTCCTCGCGGTAGACGAGGACGTGCGCGGCGACCACCGTGCTGTCCGGCCCGTGGGACGGGCGGACGATCGTGTAGCCGCCGATGTGCCCCTGCCGCTCCAGGCGTTCGACGCGCTGGCGGACGGCGTTGCGGGACAGCCGTACCCGCTGGCCCAGTTCGGCGTGGGAGATCCGGGCGTTGCGGGTGAGTTCGGTGATGATCTGCTCGTCGATGGCGTCCATGGCGCGGTGCCTTTCTCCTCACGGGTCTCCGGACGGGCGAAAGCTCCGGCGGCCGGATCCCTCGGGACGGCCGCCGGAGACGGTGGTGCGGCGGAGGTTCAGCCGGCAGCCTGGTGCAGGGCGAAGACGCGGGCCGGGAAGCCCGAACCGCCCTGCGGCTTGGGCCAGGTGGCGACGATCAGGGCGCCCGCCTCCGGTACCCGGTCGAGGTTGGCCATCAGCTCGATCTGCCAGCGGTCCCGTTCCAGCACGTAGCTCTCCAGGCTGAAGTCCCCTGCGGAGGTGGCCAGTCCGGGGTCGGTGTCGGTCTGCTCGTGCCCGATCGCGGTGACACCGGCCTCCTCGAAGAGGTACGTCAGGACCTCGGCGGACCAGCCCGGGTAGTGGCTCACCCCCGCCGCGTCCTTGTTGGCCATGGCGGCCGGGTCGGGCCAGCGGCGGCCCCAGCCGGTGCGCAGCGCGACGAACGCCCCTTCCGGGACACGGCCGTTGCGCGCCTCCCAGGCCGCCACGTCGGCCGTCGTCGGTACGGCGTCCGGGTCGGCGTCGACCCGCTCGGTGATGTCGAGGACGACGAGCGGCAGGATCATCTCGTCGACGGGTATCTCGTCCAGGGTGCGGGCGCCGTCGACGAAGTGCACGGGCGGGTCGACGTGGGTGCCCCACTGTCCGACGATCGTGTACAGGTGCACGTTGAAGCCGTCGCCGCGGGACATGTCGAAGGGCATCTCGCGCTTCTCGTCCGGGAAGGCCGGGAAGTGCGGCTGGCCGGGGTGGAAGGCGTGCGTGAGGTCGGTGCGGACCGTCTTGCCGATCAGTTCCCGGTGCAGGGCCCAGAGGGGCGGTTCGGTGGCGGTGGCCGTGTCCGGTGTCATGCGTGCTCGTCCTCTTTCTCAGCGGTGTTCAACAAGTCGGCGAGTTGGGCCGGTTCGGTGACGGACGCGAGGGCGCCCGCCGACTCCTCGGGGCCGCCGTACCCCCACCGCACATGGACGGCGGGGATCCCTTCGGCGGCGGCGCTCTCGATGTCGTAGGCGCGGTCGCCGACCATCAGCGGGCGGCTGACGTCCGCGCCGGCCGCCCGCAGCCGGGCGACGCACTCCCGGATCACCAGCCGCTTCGTCGTACGGCCGGCCTCGTCGGACACCCCGCAGACGGTGCTGAGGCGGGAGTCGAGGCCGAAGCGGCGGGCCATCAGCTCGGCCTGGTCCTGCACCTTGGAGGTGGCGATGCCCAGCGGGAGCCCGCGCGCGGTCAGGGTGTCGAGGAGTTCGGGTATCCCGTCGTAGACGGTGGCGGCGGACGCGCCGGTGCGGGCGTAGGACGCGCGGTAGGCGGCGAGGGCGGCGCGCGCGGCGGGCTCGGGGAGGCCGACGACGTCGCGGAAGGTGTCGTACATCGGCGGGCCGACGAAGGTGCGCAGGGTGGGCGCGTCGGGGACCGGGGCGCCGACCGCCCGCAGGGCCTCGGCGGCGCTGGCGGTCACGCCGGGGGCGGAGTCCACCAGGGTGCCGTCGAGGTCGAGCAGGACGCAGGTGGGCGGCTTCACGCGGCCGCCCCGGCGGCGGTGCGGCGGCGGCCGTGGCGCAGCCAGTGGTAGAGGTAGCAGCCCGCCACGAACGGGACGCCGAAGTACAGGGCCGTCGCCTGCGCCGGGTCCAGGGCGATGCCGATGAGCGAGGCGAGGCACAGGACGAAGGCGAGGACGGGGACGACCGGGTAGAACGGCGTGCGGTAGGGCAGGGTGCGCGGGTCGCCGCCGTCGCGGACGAAGGCCCGGCGGTGGAAGAACTGGGCCGCGACGATGGACATCCAGACGCCGACGGCGGCGAACCCGGCGATCGACACCAGCACCAGGTAGACGGTCTCGGGTGCCGCGACGCTGCTCACCAGGGAGGCGAGGCCGCCGAGCATGCTGAGCGCCAGCGCGGTCAGCGGGATGCCGCGGCGGCTGAGCCGGCGCAGCGCCTGCGGGGCCTGCTTCTCCTCCGCGAGGGAGAACAGCATGCGGGCGCAGGAGTACAGGCCGCTGTTGCCGGCCGACAGCAGCGCGGTGATGATCACGAAGTTCATGGCGTCGGCGGCGTAGGGGATGCCGAGGGACGAGAAGACGGTGACGAACGGGCTCTCGTCCAGGCCGACCTTGTCGTACGGGATGGTCGCGGCGATCACCGTGATCGCGCCGACGAAGAAGACCAGCAGGCGTACGACGGTGACGCGCAGCGCCTTGGGTACCGCCTCGGCCGGGTTCTCGGTCTCGCCGGCGGCGACGCCGATCAGCTCGGAGCCGGAGAAGGCGTAGAACGCGGCGAGCACGGTGACCAGGACGCCGGAGAAGCCGTTCGGGAAGAGGCCGTGGGAGGTTTCGAAGTTCTGGAGGAGGAAGGGGTGCGAGCCGCCGGAGGCGAGCGGGTGGAAGCCGAAGAGGGCGGCGCCGCCGAGGACGATGAGGGTGACCACGGCGATCACCTTGACCAGCGAGAACCAGTACTCGGTCTCGCCGAAGACGCGGGCCGAGAAGGCGTTCACGCCGAAGACGACGGCCGCGAAGACCACGCACCAGACCCAGACGCTCACCCCGGGGAACCAGCGCTGCATCAGCAGCCCGCACGCGGTGAACTCGGAGCCGAGGGCGACGGCCCAGGTCAGCCAGTACAGCCAGGCGGTGGCGAAGCCGGTGGCGGGGCCCATCGAGCGGGAGGCGTAGACGTGGAAGGCGCCCGAGACGGGGTAGGTGACGGCGAGTTCGCCGAGGCAGGCCATCACCAGCCAGACGACGAACGCGCCGACCAGGTAGGCGAGGACGGCACCGAGGGGACCGGCCTGGGAGACGGTGTATCCGGTGCTGAGGAAGAGCCCGGAGCCGATGACGCCGCCCATCGCGATCATGACGAGATGGCGGGAGCGCATGGTGCGGCGCAGGCCTTCGGAGGGCGGCTGCGGAGCGGGGCCGGTGGCGGTCGGAGGGTTCTCCGGTACGGCTGAGACGGACACGGCGGTCTCCTCTGCGGGAGCGGGGCGGGGCGGGGAGGACGGGGCGTGGGGGGTGATCGGCAGGGCATGGCGGTGGGGTCGGGCCACTTTCGGGGGTGAGGGGTGCGGGGTGCGCGAGGGGTGGCCGCGCACGGGCAGGAGCGGTCGTCCGGTACGGCGACGGGCTCGGGGGAGTAGCTGGAGGGGGCTCAGGCCCGGGTGACGAGGTCCATGGGGGCGGTGAGTTCGATCACCGGGACCTCCCAGGGGTGGACGTCGGTGAGGCGGGCGAGGAGCAGGGCGAGTTCGTCGTCGCCGACTGTGGCTTCGACGTACGTGGTCACCGTGAGCGTCGAGGAGAGGAAGCGGCCGCCGACCGAGCCGAGGGTGGGGCGGGCGCCGGTCCGTACGGTGAAGCTCTCCACGCCGAGGGCCACCTCGAACACGTCGCCGTAGACGCCGAAGTCCCCGAGTTCGGGCGAGGTCTCCAGGACCCGCAGCAGCGGGGCGAAGGACTCGTCGGAGCGTAGTACGTCCAGGTCGCCCGCCGCGCACGCGGCCAGGGTCGCCGCCGGGACCGGCCAGTGCACCTTGATCGCGCGGACCGTGCGGCGCCGTACGGGCTTCCGGTCCTGTGCGGCGGTCCCCGGCGTGATCGTCGTCGTGGCCATGCGTCCTCATCCCTCGGCGTTCGGCGGCGGCTGGTACGAGGATGTTAGGCGTGCATTAAATGCACGGCAAGATGCAGATGCTGCACAATTTCTGATCGTTCCGGGGTGACGTTAGAGTCCGCACCGGCAGGTCGCGGGACGGCGACCCCTGGCGACCCGGGCGCACGCAGGGGCGGACGCAGGGGCGGACGCGGGTGTCGGCACGGAGGAGGAGCGCGTGGACTCGAGCGTGACGAAGGGCCTGGACGCGCTGTCGGCGCTCGCCCGCGGCACGGCCGGCGGCCGGGGGCACGGGTCCGGGGTGTCGGTCTCGGAGCTGGCCCGGCAGATGGGCCGCGACCGCAGCCAGGTGTCCCGCATGATCACCGCCATGGCCGCGGAGGAGTTCGTCGTCCGCGACGACGCCTCGGGCGGCGTCACCCCGCACTGGCGGCTCTACTCCGCGGCGCGCGACCTCACCGGGCACCGGCTCCGCACCGACGGACTCACGGCGTTGGAGGGCATGGCCGCCGAGACCGGCGAGAGCTGTTACCTGGGCGTCCTGGTCGGCGACAGCACCGTGACCATCGCCGAACGGGTTCCGCCGGGCAGCCGCCAGCTCGGCTCCTGGATCGGCCGCCCCTACCCGGCCTACTGCAGCGACTGCGGTCAGGCGCTGCTGAGCGACGCCGACGACGACGAGGTGGCCGCGGTCTTCGCCCGCACCGAGTTCGTCCGCCACGGCCCCAACACCCCCACCGGCCTCGCCGACTTCCTGCGCCGGCTGGAGCTGACCCGGCGGCGCGGCTACTCCGTCGTCGACGAGGAGGCCGAACCCGGCCTGTACTCGGTCGCCGTACCGGTCCGCGACTTCACCGGCGAGGTCGTCGCCGCCGTGCAGGTCGTCGGACCGCGACGGCGTCTGGAACCCCGGACACAGGCGTGCGTGGACGCCGCCCTGCGCTGGGGCCGCCGCCTGGAGACGGCCCTGCGCGGGGCCTGAACGGATACGGGAAGCGGCCTTTGCTTCATCGGCACGGTCCGCGCACGGGTGAACGGCTGCCGGGGCCCGCTCCGGTGACGCTCGGCGGTGCCGTCAGGGGAGTGGATCAGAACACGCCCTTGTCCCTTGTAGCTCTGCCAGCCGGTGGCGAGCCTGGTGCGGGCGCCGAAGGAGCCCTTGCCGTTGCCGTTGTTGCGGTAGAGGGCACCGGAGGTGCCGCGGGAGACGAGGTCGGCCCTGCCGTCGCCGGTGATGTCCCCGGGCGAGGTCAGCACGTCGTACTGTGTCCAGCCGCTGGTGCCCAGCGAGGTGTACGCCGTCGACGGGGTCACCGCCGACCCGCAGGCGGGCCGGTAGGCGCGCCGCGCGCCGCTGGTGTAGCGCACGAGGACGTCGTTGCACCGGTCGCCGTCCAGGTCGCCGTACGGCACGAACTTTGCGCTCGTCGGCCAGCCGGAGCCGGTCTTCCTGCCGGTCAGGGTGCCGGTGCCGGTGCCGTACAGGTACGTCAGTCCGCCCGAGCCGTTGAGGGTGAGCACCTCGCCGAAGCCGTCCGCGGTGGCGAAGTCGCGCCGGACCGGGGCCGCGCCGGTGACCTTCACCCGAAGCGGGCGTCCCCGCCTGCCCAACCGCCGCCGAGACCGTCCGTCACGAACGGACCGTGACCGGCCGGTGTGCCACGGCGACACCGCCCGCACCGCCCTCCGGTACACCTCCCGGAGCCGGATCCGCGAGGGTGCGGTTCGGCCCGCCCGGGTGCGGTGGTTCCACAGGGTGATCCTGCCTGCCCTGTCCCACGTGATACGGCGGTTTCCGCATCTCGGGTACGCCACCTGTCGTTGGCGCGGTGTCCGTGCAGGTTCCGAGTCCGGAGTCACCGTGCCCGCTCCTCCCGCCGCACCGTCCACGCGTGTTTGCGCTTGGATCCCCGAGTTCCCCGAGTTCCCCGTGTTCCCCGTGAACCTGGTGTTCCCGGCGTCGCGCCCTGCCTGGGGAGAGCCGTGGTGCTGAACGCGGAAGTGGTGGTCGTCGGGGCCGGCATGTTCGGTGCGGCGGCGGCGAAGTATCTGGCCCGGGGTGGCGCCGACGTCCTGGTGATCGGTCCAGGAGGACAGTCACCGTCGCACGGCGCCCCGGCCTCGCTCGCCCCTTTCGGTGCCCATCACGACGAGGCGCGGATCGTACGACGCCTGGGGTGGGACCGGGTCTGGGGCACGCTGGACACCCGCTCGGCCGACCGCATGCGCGCGCTGGAGGCCGAGTCCGGGATCGGCTTCCTCACCGAGTGCGGCGCCCTGGCCCTGATGGGCAAGGGCGTACGGGACCGGACCGCCGAGATGCTGCGGCTCGCCGGCGCGGCCGGCGTCACGGTGGAGGAACTCTCCGGCACCGATCTGGGCCGGGACTTTCCCGACCTGGCCCTTCCTCCGGTGGCCGGCGGGGTCGACGGCCTCCTGGAGCGGCAGAGCGCCGGGTACCTGAATCCGCGGCTCCTGGTGCGGGCACAGTTGCGACTGGCCGCGGCGGCGGGGGCGCGGTTGGTGAACGGCCAGGTGGCGACCGTGGACAAGAACCCTTCCCCGGCCGGGCGTTGGCTGGCGCAGGGGACGGCAGCAGACGGCACAGCCGTCCATGCGCGGGCGGAGCAGGTCGTCGTCGCCACCGGAGCCCTGGCCAACCAGAGCGGCGCCCTGCCCACCGGCGTCCGGCTCGATCTGCACGCCTACACCGAGCCCAACCTGCTCTTCGAGGTCCCGGCCGGGCAGTTGGAGCGGTTTCGGGACCTGCCCACCGTGGTGGTCGTCGATCCGGAGGACCGGGGCAACGACAACCTGTCGGTCTACCTCCTGCCGCCCGTCCGGTATCCCGACGGCAAGTGGTATGTCCGGACCGGCCCCGGCATGCAGCCGCTCGTCCGCGAACTGCGGACCGCCGAGGAGATGCTCGCCTGGTGCGCCGGCGGGACGATCGGCGCCGAGCAGGCGCGGTTCCTCGCTGCCATGACGCGCACGCTGATTCCCGCCCTGGAGCCCGTCTCCGTACGCCCGTCCTGCTGCGTCGTCGACAAGACACCGACCCGGCACCCCTACATCGGCCCCCTCGGTGAGGACGACGGGCTCTTCGTCGCCGTCGGCGGGAACGGCCACGGCGCCCGCGGCTCCGACGAGATCGGACGCCTCGCCGCGACCCTCGTCCTGGGCGGGCAATGGGACTTTCCGCTGCCCCGGGAGGTCTTCGCACCGGTCCCTGCTCCCGCGCCCCGGGTTTCCGGGGCGGACCGGCCGCCGTATCTCACACCGCCCTTCGGGCTCTGCTGACCACGGCTGTCGCGGGCCCCACGGAGGGGCTCAGCCGGTGGTCTTGGCGGCCTCGATGATGAGGTCGGCCACGGCGTCGGGCTGGGAGATGGCCACCGCGTGCGACGCCTCGACGCGTACGACGTGCGATCCGGCGCGTTCGGCCATGAACTCCTGCGCCTGGCCGGGGATGGCGTTGTCCTGCGTCGCGATCAGTGCCCACGACGGCAGCGTGCGCCAGGCCGGCGGGCCGGACAGCTCCGCCGTCAGGGCCTGCACGCGTACCGAGCGCTGGGTGACCGCGAGGACGTCGGTGACCTCGGCGGGCAGGTCACCGGCGATGACGTCCCGGTAGTGCTCGGGCAGGATGCGCAGCTCCGGTTCGCCCTCGTACTCGGTGGCGACGGTCGTGTCCGGGCCCATCTTGGCGCCTGGGAAGCGGGAGGCGTTCTCCAGGCAGCTCTCGCCCTCGTCGGGCTGGAAGGCGGCCACGTAGACCAGGGCCTGGACGTTCGACGCGTCGCGGGCGGCGCGGGTGATGATCGCACCGGCGTAGGAGTGGCCGACCAGGACGACCGGGCCGTCCACGGCCCCGGCGACGGTGGCCGCGTACCGGGCGTCGGACTCCAGGCCGCGGAGCGGGTTCGGGACGGCGAGGGTGGTGTAGGCCTGTGCCTGGAGCTTGGCGATGACGCCCTTCCACATGCCGGAGTCACCGAAGGCGCCGTGGACGAGAACGATCGTGGGGGTGGTGCTCATGGGGTTCGTACCTCACAGAGAGAATGATCGGTCTTTCTGGGAGAAAGACTAGTCGTTCTCCCTGGGTGCGGCAACGTGACGAGGGCGACCGTACAGAACGACTGGTCTTTCTTTACGATGGATGGATGACGACCGCCTCGGAGCTCCACCCCAAGGACCGGCTGCTGCGCACCGCGTCCCGCCTGTTCTACGCCGAGGGCATCCACGCCGTCGGCGTCGAGCGCCTCATCACCGAGGCCCAGGTCACGCGCGCCACCTTCTACCGGCACTACCCCAGCAAGGACGACCTGGTCTCCGCCTACCTCACGACGACCGCCGAGGGGATCCGCGACGCTGTCGGCCGTGCGCGAGACGGCAGGTCGCCGCGCGAGGCGATCCGTGCGGTGATGGCCGTCCTCGGCGACGCGACCCTCGAAGACGGCTTCCGCGGCTGCCAGTTCCTCAACGCGGCCGCCGAGTACCCCGACCGCACCCATCCGGTGCGCGCGGTCATCGACGACCAACGCACCTGGCTGTTCGAGGTGTTCCGGGAACTCTCCACCGACCTCGGCCATCCGGACCCCGGGCACGCCGCTCGCGTACTCGTCCTGCTGCACGACGGCGCGTTCCAGGCTGCGGAACTCGGCGACCCGGCGGTCGTCCGCGAAACCCTGCGCCGAGCTGTCGACGAGGTGTTCCCCGCCGAGCAGGCCTGACCGTCACGTCGTCGCGGAGGCTACGGCTGCTACGGCTGCTGGGGGCCGTGGCCTGCTTCGACGGCGGGTGGGGAGGAGTCGTCGGGAGGCTGCCGGTAAGGGCGCTTGCCGGCCACGGAGTTGATCGGCAGGACGGTGCGCAGGCGCCGGCGGGCGCGGGCGTGCAGCCGGGTCATGAGCTGGAGGGCCTGGGCGGTCGGTGTCGGATCGGTGAGATCGTCGGTCAGTGACACTTCGACGCCGCCGCTGAACTGGGCGGTGTAGTTGTACATGAAGCTGCACAGGCATGCCAGAGCGGTGCCCAGCAGGACCTCCAGCGCGACCGCCCCGGTGGCGATGACCAGCGTGTCCGCCGGCGTCGGCCACTCGCCCGGGGCCGCGATGTCCAGAATCACCGACGCGGCGAGCAGGGCACCGAGGACGCTTACTCCCAGGCAGCCCAGGAAGAGGAAGCTCATCACCGTGACCGACCAGGGGTTGGTCTCGGATATGCGCATACGGGTGGGCCGGCGCGGTGGAGCGTGCGAGAGGGTGTGATCACGGGTCGGCGCGGTGTGCGGCGACCCGGGCTCGGGTGCCGTGGGGGTGAGCGCCGTCGGTGCCGTCACGATGCGGGGCGCGATCCTCGGCGGCCGCTTACGGGCCCTGCTGCGGGTCTTGCTGCGCTTGGTTCCGGTCATGTCTACTCCCCGGTTGGTCTACACCTCCGACGTTATGGGCAGGTGTGCGGTCACGCACCCCCGGTGATGACGGTGAGTGAGCGGGAGCGCGTCGGCCTCAGCGGTACGCGTCGACGGCGAACCGCAGAACGCGCCGCGGCCGGACAAGGCATCACCCATTCGGCCTACGCCGGCCGGCCTTGCCCCCCCCCAGTGGGCGGGCCGTACGGCTCTCGTCGGCACCGTCCCCGCGACCGCCCGCCGGGGTCCTGGTCGGCGTGGAAGCCGGGCGGACGCTCACTGTGCCATCGGCGCGGGCTGGGTGCCGGGGTCGGCCGGCGTCCGCAGGGTCAGGGCCCGGTCCGCCGTGGAGATTCCCGAGCCGGTGCCTACCGTGTCCACGGAGACGGTGTACGCGGTCGTGTCGAGCGGGTCGGTGCCGGGGGCGGGCGGGACCATCAACGGCAGTTCCAGCCGGTCGGCGAGCTCGGGTGCCAGCGGCGCGCAGATCAGGCCGCTGGTGAAGCGGACGAAGAAGCGTCGGTTTCGGTGCCACGGTCGCACGCGGGTCGCGACACGGTGGCGGCCGAGCACGACGGCCACCGCCCCTCCGCCCGGCCCGCTCCGGCGCACCGGGCACTGTGACGCGGTGTCAGTTCAGATGCCGGCGAAGAACCTCAGCGAACTGTCGATTTCGAACGACGGCACCTCTCCGTGCCGGCCGGTGTTGGCGTGCAGCGTCTTCTCGGGTGAGGCCAGTGCGTCGAACAACGCCAGGCTCTGGTCCCGCGGAACCAACTGGTCGTCCCACTGGACCACGAACTGCACCGGTGCGGTGATCCGTGCGGCGTCCTCGGCCAGACCGTGCACGCCGAGCAGGCCCAGCACCGCGGCCCGGATCCGGGGTTCCGCGACGATGAGCGGGATGCCGAGCCCGCAGCCCATCGACATACCGCAGTAGCCCACCGGGCCGACGCCGACCTGGTCGAGGCGCTGGACCGCGGTCAGCACGGTCCGCCAGTCCGCGACGGCCTGAGGGGCCAGATGGCCGTGCAGGCCGGCGACCAGCGCGCCCGGGTTCTCACCGGCGGCCATGCCGGCCCGCATCTCGGCCGCGATCCGGCCGAACTCCTCGCCCTGGGGCCGGTCGCCGTGGTGGGGCGCGTCGATCGCGACGACCGCGAAGCCCTCGGCGGCGTAGCGGCGAGCGCGGGCCACGTTGCCGGGGGCCGTCTTGTGCTGCCCGCCGCCATGGCCCAGCAGAATCAGCGGACGGGTACCGGAGGCGTCTTCCGGCGTCCACAGCACACCGGGGATCCCGTCGAGGGTGAAGAACTGCTCGGTGACGCCGTCCGACGACGTCAAGGAGGCGAAGCGCATCAGTGTTTCAAGCCTTTCGGGATGCCTTGTGCGGGCGCTCCCTAGACCACGCGGAGGAGGGAGTCCCGACCTGTCACAGCGTTGATCGGTCTCACCTCCTCGGACTCGCGGTCGTGCATGGCGGCGCCGAACGTATCACGGAGATCCACACCCGCTCCCCGCCGGGACGAACGTCGCCCGACGCGGCACTAGTTGCTGACAGCGAAGCGCATGAGGGCGTGCTCGTCCCCCTGCTTGATCTTGCCGGTCGTGTTGATCACTTCGAGTTTCCAGCTGGCGCCGACCCGTATCGCCTTGGCCACGGCGCAGCCGTTGTCCTGGGTGAGCAGGCTGGGCCAGATGTCGGCGACCTGCTGCGAGCTGCCTCCGGTCGCGTCGTAGACCTTGAAGCTGATGTTGCGCGCCTTCTGGAACGAGCTGCCCTTCTTGTACGCGGCGGCGACGAACACGATCGCCGTGATGTTCGGCGGGATCCGGGCGAACTCGACGGTCACCGTCTCGTCGTCGCCGTCCCCGTGGCCGGACTGGTTGTCGCCGCTGTGGACCAGCGAGCCATTGCCCATCGGGTCGAGCGAGTCGAGACCCGCGAGACGCACCGGTTCCCCGCCCTGCAGGGCGATGGCGATCAGGTCCAGGTCGGTGCCGGACTTGCGGCGCAGCTTGCCCAGCACGCCGCCGCTGCTGCCGGCGGTGGGATCCCAGGACACCCCGATGGACAGATGGGTCACTCCGTCCAGGTCGGCCGGGCCGTCTTCCTTGGTGAGCGTGATCATGCCGTGGCTCGTCCTTGTCTCTCAAAGGGACTACAACACGCAAAGTGTGCCCGGCGCCTTCACGGTCCACTGCGAGGGGCCGACCGGAACCGGGTGTACAGCCTGCGGCGAGCCGCTGCCAGGGAGTACTGGCAGGCTGCTGTCGTTGCCTGGATCGAAGCGATCCGGCTGGTGAAGCGCGGCATGACCGAGGAGTAGATCCGCAGCGCCGGCGAACTGGCCGCCGGCCGCTCCTCCGAGGCCGACACGCTCGTCACCATGGCCCGCGAGTGTGGCTGGTGACCGTCCACCGACATTGCCGCTGTTCCGCCTGAGGCTCCGTCGCCCCGTCTTCCCGGTCTCCGTATCTGTCGGCGTGCGGTCTCGGAGGCCGGGCGGACCTCCTCGCCGGGCAAGTCCGTGCTTCTCCCCGGCGGGAGAGCCGCGTGGTCATTCTTTGTCGTACCTTGATCAGGAGTATTTCCTCGCTTGAACTGTCATGCCTGTGACGCGCCTACGATTGGCCGACTTCGGGGGTTTGAGGGGGAGTTGTAGATGCCGCGACGGAGATCGCTCGCGTTCGTCGGTGTGGCCGCGCTGGTACCGCTGGTTGCTTCCGCCGCCTCCGGCGCCTCCGCGCAGGCGGCGTCGGGCTCGCTGACCGTCACCACGCTGGGGCGGCACGGTGGCAAGGTCTCGACGACGGTCACGGTTGTCGCCGTGCCGTCCGGTCAGACGTACAGCGTCAAGTCCGGCAAGCGGATCAGCCTGCCGTCGGGGCGCTACCTCGCGATGACCGACATCTGGGAGCACGGCACGGAAGGCCTGGGCACGGACACCATCGGCGCTCAGGTCGTACAGGTGTCGGGCAGCAAGTCGGTGACGCTCGACGCGCGCAAGGGCAAGCTCGTCAAGGTGTCGCTCGACACGCCCGCCGACGTGACCGACCCGCCGCGGATCAGCGCGCAGGTGTGCGCCGCCACCGTCGGCAACATGCCTTCCGCCTACAGCGCGGGCGGCTGGAACGACGAGGGCGCCCTCTACGCCATCCCGAAC
Organism: Streptomyces sp. NPDC048288; assembly: GCF_043201555.1. Taxonomy (NCBI): domain Bacteria; kingdom Bacillati; phylum Actinomycetota; class Actinomycetes; order Kitasatosporales; family Streptomycetaceae; genus Streptomyces; species Streptomyces sp. NPDC048288. Next base: position 447,463 of record NZ_JBICZD010000002.1, on the reverse strand, counting down.
TCCTCCAAGCTGCTGCAGTTCGGGTACATGGCGCAGTGGTCGGGCGACGACAGCTACGTCGCCGTGAAGAACACCACGGGCATCCCCGGCGCGCCCGGTGGGTCGTTCACGCGGTCGAAGCTGGCGACGATGCGTTTCTCGGTACGCGCCGGTACGCAGATGGCTCAGCAGAACGACACCGCGCTCCAGGCGGCACCGAAGGTCGACGACTGCACGACCGACCTGATGGCAGAGGTCCGCGACGACAGCGCACCGTACAGCGCCACCGTCCATGTGACTCCCGGGACCTGGCAGCCGCGCGACGACATCATCGCGAGCAACGGCGACGACGTCGGGGGTGGTTTCCCGAAGGTGAGGACGTTGAAGGAGGGGCAGAGCGTCACCCAGTCCTTCGGGCGGGCCGCGTGGAGTCCACTGCACTACCTGCCCCTGCTCGGGCAGAAGTCCGTCACCTTCCTTCCGGACGCCCTGATCGGCGACCCCGACGTCGGCGGTCTCTGGGCCGACCCGACGAAGGAGACGGTGGTCCTGTCCAAGGGAAGCACCACCGTCAAGAAGAAGACACTCACCAACTGGGGTACCGGGGACGCCGAGTTCGACGCCGGCATTCGCTCCGCCGGTTGGTACCGCCTGACCGTCGACGCCCACCGTTACCGTCCGGGTATCACCTTCCCGGCCGGCATGCTGTCGCCGCGGGCCACCCTCGACTGGCACTTCAAGGTGGCCGACCCGGCCAAGGTGATGGTCGCGCCCGTCTTCCTCACCCGCTTCCTGCCCACCGGACTCAACAGCCACAACCAGGCCGCGCCGAACAGCACCACGACGGTCCAGGTGAGCGCCGGGCGCGCATCCCAGGGCTCCGACATCAAGCTCACCAAGGTGACCGCCAAGTCCGTCCGGGTCTGGTCGTCCGCCGACGGAGGCAAGACCTGGAAGGCGGCGACCGTCAAGCACTCCGGATCCGCCTGGCAGGCGACCGTCCACAACCCGGCCTCCGGTGCCGTCGCCCTGCGCTCGGAGGTGACGGACTCCGCCGGGGACCGCTCGGTGGAGACGGTGTACCGGGCGTACGCCATCGGCTGAGGCTGAGGCCGCGGCCCCTTGACGGCCCAATGGCCGGACGGCCGGTCCGACGGCCCGCGTCGGCCCGGAGGAGTCCCACCTCCGGGCCGCGCCCGGCGACGCTCCCTTGCGGACTCGGTCACAGATCAGCGGCAGAGGCAGGCGCGCGGCGCGAACCCGCCCCCTGTGGGCGGTATTTCGCGCTGTGCGACCTCAGCCGGTACGCGTCACCTCGACCGAGAGGTCGTTGTCCACCGTGTAGTAGGGCCGTACCAGGGCGCCCGCGGCATCGACCGACGGGTAGACGAAGACGTCCTTGCGGTCCGCCACGTCGTCGAGGAGGCGGGCGACGCGGATGAAGGGAGTCTCGGGGGCGGGCCGGACGAAGACGTTCCAGACGCCGCCTGCGGAGCCCGTGGCCTCGGCCAACTCGGCCAACTCCTGGTGGGTGAGGGTGAAGGAGAAGGCGCGGTCCTCGGGTGCTGGCCGTGGCCGTGGCCGCAGGGTTCGTACCGTGCCGCCGCTTCCGCGCAGGCGCAGTTGCACGGTGGCCCCGCTCCGGAGGGACGTGCCGTGCAGGCGTGCGGTCACCGTCATTGAGCGGTCCGTGACGTCGATGCCGTCGGCCTCCGCGTGGGCGGGGCGCAGCCAGGCCCGGACCGTGAGATGGCCGTCCTTGGTGACGTAGGGGATGCGCACGGCCAGCGGGGAGGGCCGCTCGCGCAGGTGTCCGTCGACGAGGGCCCGCAGATCGCGCAGCCCCGGGCGCAGCCGCTCGCGTCGCGGCGCCCCTGGTCCGCCGAGCAGATAGACGTCCCAGCGGCCTTCCGCGAGGACGGGCTCCGGGCCCAGGACGGCGCGTCGGCGACCGTCCGCGGCCGGCTCCAGATCGAGGACGTGCAGGACCTTCTCGGGCTGCCCCTTCTTCGGCCGCAGCCGCAACAGCAACCGCTCCTCGCCCTCGGCCGGTCCGGGCGGCAGGGCGAAGGTGATCCGGCCTTCGGCGTCGACCGTGCAGTCCACGTGCGGTTCGGTACTCACCGCTGCCTCCTGCGCAGTGCGCGCCGCCGCATGTCGTCGGCCGCGGAGTACGCGGAGTGCGCGGCGTCGCGGGCGGCGAAGCCGTGGCCGGACAGGACACGGCGCACGCGGGTGCGTTCTCGTACGACCCGGCGGCCCGCCCTGCGCGCCGAGACCGCCTCGGAGATCAGTTGCTCGGCCTGCCCGACAACCGGCCCGGGAGCGAACCGGCGCGCGTTCTCCAGGGCCGCCCGGCCCGCGCGGCGGCGCCGCTCGTCGTCACGGACGAGTTCCAGCAGGGCCGCACCCAGCGCCTCCCGGTCCCCGACGGGCACGAGCCGGCCGTCGACGCCGTCCGCGATGATCTCGCCGGGGCCGTACGGGCAGTCCGTGCTCACCACCGGCAGCCCGCAGCGCATCGCCTCGACGATCGTCATGCCGAACGGCTCGAAGTCGGACGATGCCGCACCGATCGACCCCTTGACCCACTCCGCCTCCATCGGTGTCGCCGCGCCCATCAGGAACACGTTGTCCCACAGGCCGAGTTCCGAGATGAGCCGCCGTAGCCGGTCGCGCTCCTCGCCCCTGCCGTAGATGCGCAGCCGCCAGTCGGGGTGCTCGGCGGCGACGGCGGCGAACGCCTCGATGAGCAGGTCGTAGCGCTTGACCGGGACCAGCCGGCCCGCCGCGACGACCACCTTCGACGTGCCGTCCGCGGCGGGCAGCGCGGGATCCGGCACGCTGTTCGGGAGGGCCCGTACCCGTATGCCGGGCAGCCGCATCTTGCGCCGGTAGGCGGCGGCGTCGGCCTCCGTCACCGTGGTGACCACGTCGAGCCCGCGGTAGGCACGGCGCAGCGCCGTCCGCAGCCGGGGCGAGTGGTTGTCCAGGGTGAGGTGCTCCTGCCCGATGCGGGCGACGTGCCGCGGAGCCTGGAGCGCGAGGTGCACGTTCAGCCCGGGCCGGGTCCCGATCACCACGTCGGCGTCGATGCCGGCCAGGCACGCGCCGATCCGCCGGTCGGTCAACTCGCTGTACTGCCCGTACCGGTACTCGGCGCGCGGGAACACCCGGGCCGGCCTGAGATGCAACGCGTGCTCGTTCTCGTGCCGCAGGTCGACCAACGGCCGCAGCCGCACCCGCGGGTCCAGGTCGAGGTTCGGGCGCTCCCGGTGACGCAGTACGGAGACGATCTCCACCTCGTGCCGTTCGGCCAGCGCCCGGGCCAGGTTGAAGGTGGTGGTGATGGTGCCTCCGATCCCGTAGCCGTTGTGCAGCAGGAAAGAGATCCTCATGATGGTGTGGACTGCGCCAACACCCGCGCGGTTGCCTCCTGTTACCACTTCGTACGGCTCTTCGTAACTTTCCCGTACCTCTCGCGAAGGGGTACGTCGCCGCAGGGCGGTCGGCTCCATGGCTCTACGCTGGTGCGGGTGGACCTGAACCTGCTGACCGCGCTCGACGCGCTGCTGGAAGAGAACAGCGTGCAGGCGGCGGCCGACCGTCTCCATCTGTCCGCGCCCGCGCTGAGCCGGGCGCTGACCAGGATCAGGCGGTCGACGGGGGACGACATCCTGGTCCGTACGGGGCGCACGATGACGCCCACGCCACGGGCCGTGGCGATGCGCGACGAGGTGCGGGCGCTGGTGCAGCGGGCGAACGAACTGCTGGGGCCCGCGCAGGAGTTGGACCTGGCCGCGCTGCGGCGGACGTTCACCGTGCAGGGGCACGACGCGCTGATCGGGGCGCTGTATCCGGCGCTGCTCACCCGGGCCGCGGTCGAGGCGCCGGGGCTGAACCTGCGGTTCCTGCCGGAGCCGGCGGTGGACACGCCCGGCCTGGCGCGCGGGCACGTCGACCTGGAGGTGGGGGCGACGGTGCCCGCGGCACCGGAGATCAGCCACGAGATCGTGGGACACGACCGGCTCGTCGCGGTGTTCCGGGCCGGCCACCCGTTGGAGGAGGACTTCACCCTGGAACGGTTCGCATCCGCGTCGCACGTCATCGTCTCGCGGCGCGGCCGGCTGCGCGACGGGCTCGACGAACTGCTCGCCGAGCGCGGACTGGAGCGCAGGGTCGTGGCGGCACTGCCCACGGCCGCGCTCGCGCTGCAGGCCGCCGCGCACAGCGACACCGTCGTGGTGGTCGCCCGTCATCTGTGCGCGCGGACCCGGGACGATCTCGGGCTGCGCATCCACGACCTCGACCTGGACCTGCCCGCCGCGCCGGTGGTGCTCGCCTGGCACAGCCGGTACGACACGGACCCCGAGCACACCTGGCTGCGCGGGCACTGCCGTACGGCGCTGGCGGAGGCCTTGGCGCAGTAGGGCGGGGCGGGCGGGGCGGTCAGCGTGCGAGCGGGACCAGGATCCGGCCGTGCGGGCCCGTGTCCGCGGCGTCGAGCATCGCGGCGGCGACGGTGGCCCTGCTGACGCCGGCCGGGAAGATCCGCCGCGGTACCCCGTCGAGGGACACGCTGCGCCAGGTGGCGCTGACCGGTCCGTCGGACATCGGGCCGACGTGCAGGACCGTGCCGCCCGCGGCCAGGATCGTCTCGTCCGCGCCGACCTTGTCGTCGAGTTCGGCGCGGAGGAACACGCCGACCAGCGTGCGGGTCAGCCACCCGGCGGCCTTCGCCGACCGTCCGGTGCCGAGGGCGCCGACGGACACGACCCGGGCCGGTGCGGCCGCGACGATCGCCCGGGCACCGGCGGTGAGCACGCCGGGCTTCTCCCCGTCGCCCGTGCCGAGGGCGGACAGCACCGTGTCGCGGCCGTCCAGCGCCCGGGCGATCGCCTCCGTGTCGAGGACGTCGGCGGCCACGCGGGTCAGCCGGGGTGAGTTCGGGAGCGCGATGCGGTCGGGGTGCCGGCAGATCGCCACGACCTCCTCGCCGCGGTCGAGGGCCTGCCGGGTGAGTTCGGTACCGACGCCGCCGGAGGCGCCCAGGACGGTCAGCGTCATGACGACAGCACCTCCAGCGCGGCGGCGTGCACGCCGGGGGCCGCGACCAGGATGTCCGGGCTGTTCAGATCCCACGGCTTCCCCGACAGGTCGCTGACGAGGGCGCCGGCCTCGGTGGCCAGCAGGGTGCCCGCGGCCGTGCCGGGCAGGTCGGGCTCGTACTGCCAGAAGATGTCGGACTGCCCGGAGGCGACCCTGAGCAGCGGGAACGTCGTCGGGACGGTGTTGCGCACCAGCAGCGCGCGGTCCGACATCGCCGCGACCGCCCGGCCGAACCTGGCGTGCGTCCCGGGGCTGTTGCCGGCCTGGCTGGCACCGGCGATCGCCGCGTCCAGGCCGGTCTTGGAAGACACCCGCAGCGGCTCGCCGTTGCGCCACGCGCCCGTGCCCCTGACGGCCGTGTAGGTCAGGTCGTCGACCGGCTGCCGTACGACGCTGAGCTGCGGGACGCCGTCCTTGACCAGCGCGATCGTCACCGCCCACTCCGGCAGGCCGTGCACGTGGTTGACGCCGCCCTCCGCGCCGTCGACGATCCACCACTCCCCGGGCGGCAGGTTCCGCTCCGCCTCGTCGTCGAACCACCCGGCGCCCGGCAGGACCCCGTCCAGCACCTCGCGCACGGCGGCCACCGAGCCCGCCTCCAGACCGGAGCCCAGGTCGTACATGGCGGCCCGGTCCGCGGGCCTCGCCCGCGGGTCGAACCTGGCCTTCAGGAAGTCGGCTCCCCGGTTCGCCGCCTCCACCACGGAGTCCAGCAGTCCGTCGTACGTATTCATGATCTTTCTCCCCTCGCCTCGACAGTCATAGTCAAAGGTCTGCGGTCACATGAATCAAATGCACTCTTGTCAATCGAAGATTTACTCAGGCGCATTCGTGGTGGGGGTCCGGAGGGGGTTCATCCGGTCGGTGTCCCGCCTGCCTTGTCGGCGACCCCGACGGCCAGCAGTGCCTCGTCCGGCGTGCCCAGGAAGTCGAGGGACTTGGTGTCGAAGACCCAGACCGTGCGGCTGTCGCGCTCCTTGAAGGTCAGGCCGATGCCGGTGCGGCCGGTGTAGTCCTTGGCGTGGGGCACGACCGAGACGCCCGGGATCTTCGCGGCGGCGCGGTAGAGCGCGGCGTCCAGGTCGGGCAGGAGCTCGGCGTCGGGCAGCAGGTCGCCGATCTTCTCCAGTGCCGCGCTCTCCCTGGTCTGCCCCTCTCCCTTCGTGTCGGCGTAGATCTTCGCCAGCAGGGCGTCGGGGTCGGTGGGCAGCGACCGGAGCGTGCGGAAGGCGGTGACGTTCGGGTCGGGGTACAGCTTCATGTCGTGCGTGCCCTTGGAGTACGCGGACAGCGGGTCCCGGGGCCGGAACGGGGGACCCACCAGCACGTCGAACCGGCGCAGTCCCGCGCGCCGGCCGTCTACGGCGGTCCACTCCGTCACGCGCATGATCCGGACGTCGTCCTTCGAGAACGTCATGGCGCCCTGAGTGCTGACGTAGACGTACTGGTCGTCCCTGACGGGCACGGTCCGCCGCGCGGCGGCGACCTCGGCGATGCGGTTGAGGAGGCCGGCCGCGTCCGCGTCGGGCGTGGCGGTCCCGGACCCGGCGGTGCCGGCGAGGACCGCGGCGACGACCGCCGCCGTCGTGGCGAGGGGTACGGCGACGACGGCGAACCGGCGGCGGGGGGCACGCGCCCGTCGGCCGGGTGCCGTCGCGGTCTCGGGGAGTGGTGCGGCCTGCGCGGTCAGCTCTGCCATCAGATGGTCCTTCAGCAGGTCGTGGCGGTCGTTCGGCAGGACCGGGTCACCCGGGCTCGGCAGCAGCCTGGCCAGTTCCTCGCGCTCCGCGCGCTCTACGGGGTTCATCCGTGCCTCTCCTGTGTCGACCGGGCCGTTTCGGGACGGCCACCCGGTACCTGTCCGGTGCGCCGACCGCGTCCCGGTGTCTCCTGCCGGGGTGGACGGTTCCGCCGCGCCAACTCCGCCTCCGACAGGGCCCTTAGCCGCTGCCTCGCCCGGGCGAGCCGCGACCGTACGGTGCTCGTCGGCACACCGAGGGCCTCGCCCGCGGCCGCGTAGCTCAGCCCCGACCAGACGCACAGCGCGAACACCTCCCGCTCGGCCCTGCGCAGCCGGCCGAGCGCGGTGCGCGCGGCGGCGAGTCGCTCGGCGTCCTCCAGACGGCCGACCAGACCGTCGGCGAAGTCCGGCAGGGTGTCGTGGTCCGCCGGGCGGCCGGGGAGCCGGGCGAGTGCGGCACTGTGCCGGCGGGCGGCGCGGCGCGTGTTGCGCAGCACGTTGGTGGCGATGCCGTACAGCCAGGGACGCAGCCCGTCGCCTCCGGGTGTTCCGGTGTCCTCGTCCTTGGGTGTTCCGGTGTCCTCGTCCGGGGGCGCGGCCTCGGGTCTCAGCTTCTCCCTGAGCCGCCAGGCCTCCAGGAAGGTCAGGGACACCACGTCCTCCGCGGTGCTCCGGTCCGCCGACAGCCGGGCGGCATGACCGTAGACGGCCCGGGCATGCGCGCCGAACAGTTCGGCGAAGGCCTCCGGATCGCCGGCGCGTATCCGCTCACGCAGGGAAAGTTCCACGACCAGCCCTGTCCGCCCGGCAGCCGCCGTCTCTGTGGCGCCGATCACATGACGACCCGCGGGCCGGCTCACCCGAACCGAACCGGGTGCGCGTCCGGGTGCGCAGCCGGGCGGGGCAGCAGTACCGCGGAGACCACCGTGCGGGACGAGGCCATGACGTCGTTCACGAAGCGCGGGCGCCCGATGCCGAGCCGGCGCAGTGCCGGGCCGTGGTCGATGGCGACGACGAGGCAGACCGCGAGCAGCAGCAGGCGCCACAGGGCCATCACCGGGCGGCGAACGGCGCGGGGCAGCTCGGCGAGCGAGGCGTGCAGCCGTTCGCAGTGGAACGGGACGTGGCGCTGCTCGTCGGAGAGGATCCGCTCCGCCACGTCCGTGGTGAGCGGGTCGTCGGTGCCGTCGCGCAGTGCCCGGTAGTACCGCAGCGCCACCACTTCTGCGATCATCAGCACCAGCAGCTCCATGCGCAGGCCCAGGAGACGCCGCAGCCGGACGAAGACCGTGTCGCTCCAGTGCCCGGTCAGCGTCGGCACGCCTCCCGCGGCCAGCAGCCCGGCCAGCAGCCGGGCGTGGTTCTGTTCCTCGGCGACGAAGAGCCGGACCGCCTGTGCGTAGTCGGCGTCCCCGGCCTGGTCCGCCTTGCCGACGAGGTTGGCGCCGTCGCCGTCCTCGCCGACCTGGAACCGCTGGATGCCGGCCCACACCGCCGGATGCAGCGTCGCCTTCCGGCTCCAGTCCGGATCACCCTGGGCACGTCTGCGCTCGCGCTCCGCCTCGAAGCGCCTGGTCCACCCGGCGAAGCCGTTCGTACGCACCCGGTCCCCCCTCTCCGGAACACGGCCACCGTGCTCCGGAGAGGGGGGACGCGGGCGGACACCGAACCGTTCCGCGGATCCCGGTCAGCCCCAGGGCGAGCCGGTCAGCAGCCCCCACGCGACGCCGCCCGGTATCAGGGTCGGTACCTGCGGTGCGGTGCCCGGCTGGCCCGTGCCCGTGCCCGTGCCGGTACCGGCACCCGTTCCCGTGCCTGCGCTCGTGCCCGTGCCCTGTGCGAGTCCGGTGGCCCACAGCTGGTCGACCCGTGCGCGCTCGGCGGCGTTCGGGTAGCGGTTGGTGCAGGACGTGCCGGCGCTGCCGCCCGACATCAGCTCACTGCACGGGCCGCCGTAGTCGTCCGACAGGCCCAGCACGTGCCCGGTCTCGTGGCTGGCGACGCGGATCGAGTCGTACTGCCGGCTCTGGGTGTAGTCGATGAAGACGTAGCCGCTTCCGTGGCCGTCGGTGGAGGCGTAGGAGCCGCGGGAGTCGTTGCCCTCGTAGTAGGAGAAGTCGCCGCCGCTCGACGACTCCTGCAGCTTGACGTTGGACTCGGAGCTGTTCCAGATGGCGGCCGCGCTCGCTATCTGCGAACGGAAGCTCGGGGCGTGGGAGGTGTTGTAGTAGACGGTCACCGCCTGCGCGCCCGGCTGGGCCGCGCGCCGCTCGGCGACCGACTTGAGCACGGCCTGGAAGAACGCCTTGTTGTCCGCGGCCTCCTCGGTCGACCCGTCGTACCGCGCCACGGAGGTGGCGGCGGCGGACGGGACGGTGGCGGCGGACGGGGCGGCGGTGGCCGTCTGGGCGCTCGCCGGCACCGCCGCGCCCAGCACGCTGGAGGCCAGGCCCAGGCCGAGAGCCAAGAGTCTCGGGGACGTTCGGGACGAGTTCATGTGGGGGGCTCCTCCTCACTCGGTGACGCCGAGCGCCGGTGCGGGGTGGACCCTGCGTGAACACCGGTTCCGAACTGCGGCGACGTCCTGTGGGTCGACATTCTTAGAACGGCTCCACAGGGAGCGCAAAGGGTCCCTGCCACTACGTCGCCTCGTAGGTCCCGGAACCCGGCCGGGGCGGTGCGCGGGTCTCCGGTCCGCGCGGGGCGGCGAAAGGGAGGAACTGTCGCGGCGTCAGATGTCTTGCCCCACTGGGAATCGGGCGCACGAGCCGGGTGGGCGGAGTTCCGGGACGCGCGCCGAGGATCACATCTCAAACAAGACGGACAAATAACCAAATGTCCGCCTCGTCGTGTCTACTAAGCGCGCCGGTGAGGTGGTGGAGAGCCGTGACCGACGTCATAGAACACGGTGTTCCTCAGGGGCGCTGGTGCGGTGCCTCGCCCGGCAGCCATTGCAGGGCGAACCAGAGTTCCATGCGGGTGCCGGGGTCCTGGAGGTCGAGGTCGAGGAGGTCCGCCACCCGTGTCAGGCGGTGGCGGACGGTGTTGCGGTGGACCCCCAGGACCGTCGCGGTGCGGTCCCAGCTGCCGTGCAGGGTGAGCCAGGTGCGCAGGGTGCCGAGGAGGACCGGGGCGCCCGGCGGACCGGCCTCGTCCAGCGGGGCGAAGCGGGTGCGGGCGAGGTCGCGGGCGTCGGCCGGTGCGACGAGCGCGTGGAGGGTGAGGGGGTCGGTGGTGTGGACGACGGCTGGTGTCCCGGTCGCGAGGGCGCGTTGCAGGGCGCGTCCGGCCTGGATGTCGGCGTGCGGCAGGTCGCCCGCGGTCGCCGGTGCGCTGTAGCCGAGGGTCCAGCCGAGGTCGGCCGCCCGGTCGGCGACCCTGGGCCCGGCGTCGGCGGCGCAGGGGACCAGCGCCTTGAGCGCGGGGCCGTCGATGTGCACGTACGGGGTGCCCAACAGGCCGGAGAGGGTCGCCAGCTGAGCCGGACCGGCGGTGGCGGGGGCGCCGTCGCGGCGGCGGCCGTGAACCACTACCCAGTGACCGCCCGCCACCGACCCGCCCGCCACCCACCCGTCGCCGGGAATCAGGGCCGGGGCGACCTCGACGGGGGTGGCGCCGAGCATGAGCAGGACCAGTGCCCCGATGCTGTGGGTGTCGGTGCTCAGGGCGTGCCGCGGGCTGGTCAGCAGGGCCAGCAGGACCGTCGCCGTGCCGGTCACCTGGCGGTGCACGACGGTCGGGGGAGTGGCGGCGGCCTGGCCCAGCGCCAGCGTCGCGGCGGTCGTACGCCCGTCGCCGGCCGGCAGGGTGTGGACGGTGAGGTGGACGCCCAGGTCGGCGTCGTGGACCGCCGCCGCCGTGGGGCCGGCGTCCCGCCGCAGCGTGCGGACGGCGAGGTCGCGCAGCAGGTGGGCGGAGGCGGGCCGGTGGCCCGCCGAGAGGAGTTCGGTGCCCTGCGCGTCGTACAGGACCGACCACGCTCCGGTGTGGGCGGCGAGCTGGCCGAGGACGGACCGGAGGGCGTCCGGGCGGGCGGCGGCCGAGGCCAGCGCCGACTGGGCCCGGGAGATCTCCCGCAGCTCCCGGTTGCGGGACGCGGCGATCGCCGCGTAGGCGGCCTGCCCGACGGCGACGAACGGGGTGGCGGGCGGGAGCCGCAGGAGCGGGAGACCGTGCCGGTCGCAGGAGCGGACGAGCGCGGGCGGCACCTCGGCGTGCACGGGGGCCACGCCGAAGCCGAGCGCGGCGACCCCGGCGGCGACCACCCGTCGTACGTAGGTGTCGATGCCGTCCGCGTCGTCCGGCAGCCGCACGCCCGAGGTGAGGAGGAACTCGCCGCCGACCAGGTAGGGCGTGGGGTCCTCCAGCTCCGTGGTGCCGACCGTGCCGACCGTACGGTCCTCGGCCGGCGGCCCGGCGACCTGGGTGAGACCGAGGCCCGGGTCGGCGAGGAGCACGCCGAGGCGCACGGACGGCTGCTCGGCATGGGCGGTTTCATCCAATGAACGCCTCCACATTGGACAGAAGCGGCACTTCAGGGCCAGTACACCTCGTCGCTACGGTCATGTCACCCCCCCACCTCCCCGCTCCCTCCCCTTCCCCCGGAGGTCCCCGTGACCGTCGACTATCTCGTCATGGCCGCCTACCTGCTCGGCATCATCGCTGTCGGCTGGTGGGGCAGACGCCGTGCCGCCTCCAAGAGCGACTTCCTGGTCGCCGGCCGCCGGCTCGGCCCGCTCATGTACACCGGCACCATGGCCGCCGTCGTCCTCGGCGGCGCCTCCACCATCGGCGGGGTGCGCCTCGGCTACACCTACGGTGTCTCGGGTGCCGCCATGGTCGGCGCCATCGGCCTCGGACTGCTCGCGCTGAGCGTCTTCTTCTCGGCCCGCATCTCCCGGCTGCGCGTCTACACGGTCGCCGAGATGCTGTCGCTGCGCTACGGCGACGCCGCGAGCGTGATCTCGGGCGTCGTCATGTGGGTCTACACGCTGATGCTGGCGGTGACCTCGACGATCGCGTACGCCAGTGTCTTCGACGTCCTGTTCGACGTGCCGCGCTGGGTCGCGGTGGTCGTCGGCGGCACGATCGTCGTCGGCTACTCGGCGCTCGGCGGCATGTGGTCCATCACGCTCACCGACATGGTGCAGTTCGTCGTGAAGAGCGTCGGCGTGCTCGTGCTGCTGCTGCCGATCGCGGTGGTGAAGGCGGGCGGCTTCGGCGCCATGGCGGACCGGCTGCCGGGCGGCTACTTCTCGCTCACCTCCATCGGCGGGCAGACCATCGTCACCTTCGTGCTGATCTACACCTTCGGCATGCTGATCGGGCAGGACATTTGGCAGCGCGTCTTCACCGCCCGCAACGACCGGGTCGCCGCCTGGGGCGGCACGGTCGCCGGTGTCTACTGCCTGGTGTACGCCCTGGCCGGCGCGTTCATCGGGATGGCGACGAAGGCCCTCTACCCGAACCTGGCCGAGGCCGACCAGGCGTTCGCCACCATCGTGCGGCACGCCCTGCCGACCGGCGTCCGCGGTCTGGTCCTGGCCGCCGCCCTGTCCGCGATGATGTCCACCGCCAGCGGCGCCCTGATCGCCTCCGCGACCGTGGCCAACCAGGACATCTGGGCCCGGCTGCGCCGCCGTACCCCGTCGGCCGACCATGACGAGATCGGCTCCAACCGGCTCGCCATCGCGGTCCTCGGCGTGGTCGCCATGGCGATCGCCTGTGTCCTCGGGGACGTCATCGAGGCGCTCACCGTCGCCTACAACCTGCTCGTCGGCGGTCTGCTGGTGCCGATCCTCGGCGGCCTGGTCTGGCGGCGCGGCAACCTGCCGGGCGCGCTGACCGCGATGATCGCGGGCGGGACGACGGTGATCACCTTCATGGTGACCGACGGTCTGCTCGCCAACGAGCCGATCTACTACGGCCTCCTCGCCAGCCTGGTCGCCTACGTCGCCGTCAGCGTGGCGACCCGGCCGACCGAGGAGTCGGTCCTGGAGACCTGGCGCCGCCGCCTGGCGGGCGAGCCGGCCCCGGCACCGGCCGTGGCTCCGGAACTCAACGCGGCCTGACCACCCCCGCATTCGACAGCACCCGCACGTGCCCGTACCTCGCTGAAAGGCCCCCCATGCCCACCCCCTCCGCGGACGAGCTCCGACTGCGCCGTGAACTCGCCGCCGTCTACCGCCTGGTGGCCCACTTCCGGATGACCGACCTGATCTTCACGCACATCTCGGTACGGCTCCCCGGCCCCGAACACCACTTCCTGATCAACCCCTACGGGCTGCTCTTCGAGGAGATCACCGCCTCGAACCTGGTGAAGATCGACCTCGACGGCAACCCCGTCGAGGAGAGCCCGCACCCCGTCAACCCGGCCGGTTTCGTCATCCACAGCGCGATCCACTCCGCCCGCGAGGACGCCCACTGCGTCCTGCACACCCACACCCGGGCCGGCTGCGCGGTCGCCGCCCAGGAGGAGGGCCTGCTCCCGCTCAACCAGATCTCCATGGAGTTCTACGGCAGGCTCGGCTACCACTCCTACGAGGGCGTCGCCCTCAACCTCGCCGAGCAGCGGCGACTGGTCGCCGACCTCGGCGGCCACCCGGCGATGATCCTGCGCAACCACGGACTGCTGACCGTCGGCGAGACCCCCGCCCAGGCGTTCCTGCGCATGTACTACCTGGACAAGGCCTGCGAGCTGCAGACCACCGCCATGGCCGGCGGCGCGAAGCTCGTCCTCCCCGCCCCCGAGGTCTGCGAGCTCACCGCCCGTCAGCTGGCCGGCGAGGACCACGGATCCGATCTCCAGGACGAGCAGGCCGCCGGTCTCGCCTGGTCGGCACTGCTCCGGCTCGTCGACCGCGTCGCCCCCGGCTACGCGAACTGACGAAGGTAAGAGTCGGGTAAGATCCGGCCACTTGTGCGAGGGCGGTGGACCCTCGCGGAGGGGGAGGGATCATCACGTGGGCAGACACGCCCTGAGACGGGGCGGGCCGGCCGCCGTCGTCTCCTCGCTTGCGCTCGCCGTCGTGGCCGCGTCCGTCGTCGTCCTGTCGGAGGGCGGGGGCTCGGCCGAAGCGACCGAGGCCGACACCACCGCGATCACCCTGGTCGACCCGAGCTCCGCCACACCACGCACCGACCGCCCGTACGTCGCGGGCGGGACCGGCTTCCTGCACCGGCAGACCGGCAGGGCCGGACTGCTGTGGACCGACTACACGACCGGCCGGACGGTGACCGTCGAGAACGCCGGGGGCGTCTACACCCCGCACACCGGCTGCACCGGCCTCGGTTCCGAGTGCCGTACGGCCTGGTACGGGTCGGACAGCGACCTGGTCGCCCTGCCGACGGCCCTGACCACCTCGTCCGTCACCCTCTGGGACCCGGCCACGGCCACGTCCGGGAGCGTGAGCTGGGCGAGTTCCAGCCACGGCTACTACCGGGGCCTGGCCGGGGACACGATCGTCACCGGCTACTCCCTGATCGACAAGGCCGACGGCGCGTGGCGCACCCGCAAGGTGACCGGTGAGTGGACGAACATCCAGGACGACGAGGTCGTCGCCGCGGACTCCGACGGTGTGCTGTGGGCGCGGGGCGGGTCCGTCGACTACATCGACGTCGATGCGGCCGTGAACGCCGTCGCCTTCACCGGCGCCGGCGACGCCGACCACTACGTGATGAGCGGTGACCGGGTCGGCTGGTACGACACCAGCACCTTCACCCTGCACCTGAAGTCCCGCTCCGACCTCACCGCCGCCGAGCGGGTCGTCACCCTGCCCGCGCACCCGGGCATCCTCGACGGCGACCCGGTCCTGGCCGGCGACTGGCTGCTGCTCCCGCTGTCCTCCGACTCGCTCGGCTCCCGGCTGCTCGCCGTCAGCGTCGACGACCCCTCGGTGCAGCGGACCCTGCTGGAGAGCGCCGGCGCCTACACGCTGGCGGCCGGCGACGGCACCGCCCTGGTCACCGGCGGCACCGACGCCACCGACTGGTGGGTGCGGCGGGTGAGCCAGGCCGCGGACGGCACACCGCTGCTGACGAAGGTCCAGCAGTCCCCGGCGGTGGAGAACGCCAAGACGGGCATCGCGCTCGGCCGAGGCAGCCTGCGGGTCGCCGAGGACGACCCGGCCGCCACCGCGGACACCACCTCCGTGCGCACCCTCACCACCGACGGCTCCGCCACGCTGACGGCGTCCGAGGCCACCGCGAGCCGCTCGATCCACCAGGCCCTCTGCCCGTACGAGGGCACCACCTGCTCGGCGCTGTGGGGGAACCTCGACGCCCGGGACGTCTACCTCGACGCGAACGGCGGCACCGACGAGGGCGAGAGCCTCGGCGACGACCGGCTGGCGGAAGTCGGCGGCAACGACCTGGACTTCGGCGGCCAGGGCGGCCACATCGTCGACGTCTCCGACCGCTACGCCGTCTTCGACTCCGGCGGCACCGCCCCGGCCCAGTACGTCGGCGAGTTCGGCCAGGGCCAGAAGCTGAAGCGGTCCGTGCGCGCCGCCGCCCTGAACGGCCCCACCCTGTGGAGCGCCACCACCACCGTCGGCAAGCTCACCTCGTACAGCATCCCGCTGGAGAAGACGCTCACCACGGTGACCGTGCCGGGCCTGGCCTGCGTGCCGAGCGAACTGCAGGCGGCGGGCCGCTGGGTGTACTGGGCCTGCGGGACGGACTCGGCGGGCGTGTACGACTCCAAGGCCGGTACGGCGAGGGCGGTCACCCCCGGCGACGTGCTGCTCGGCGACGGCTTCACCGTCCGCCACGACCACACCGCCGACACGCTCGTGCTCACCGAGGCGGCCACCGGCACCACCCGCACGATCGCCTCCGGCCTGGCCGACAAGGGCCTGACCGTGGACCGCCGTTACCGCTGGACGGTCGACGAGTACACCGGTCTGGTCGGCTGGTTCGACGACTACGAGCGCACCCACGTCACCACCACGGGCATCGCCCCCTCCGCCGTGACGGCCTTCAGGACGTCGGCGGGCAGCTACGCGGACCCGGGAACGCCGTTCGAGGGCAGCTGGGTGCTGTCCCGCCCGGTCACCTCCTGGTCGCTCACCCTCACCTCGCTCCAGAGCGGCGCGAACGGCAGGGCCACCCGCACCCTCACCGGCGGCGCGACCCCGGCCCGGGTGGCGGCGACCTGGAACGGCACAACGGCGAGCGGGAGTTACTTCCCCAACGGCCACTTCACCTGGACCCTGAGGGCGACCGGCCTCGGCACCGCCACCGCGAACACCGTGACCAGCGGCGAGGGCTTCCTGCAGCGCGGCGCCCCGGTGCGCCGCGACTTCGTCAGCCCCGACGGCCCGGACGGCCGCGGCGACCTGCTCACCTTGAACTCCTCGGGCGCACTGACCTTCCACAGCGGCACGGGGACGGGGAAGTTCGGCGACACGTACCCGGGCACCGGCTGGCCCACGACCGTCATGGCGGTCCCCTTCGGCGACCTCAGCGGCGACCGCTGCAACGACGTCCTCGTCCGCTACGGCAGCGGCGCGCTCCGGTTGTACAAGCCGGGCTGCGGGAAGGCGGTCAAGCCGTCGACGTCGTACACCACCCTCGGGACCAGCGGCTGGACCCAGTACGACGTGCTCACCTCGCCCGGCGACGTGAGTGGCGACGGCCGCCCGGACCTGATCGCGCGGAACGCGTCCACCGGCGCGGTCCACCTCTACAAGGGGACGAGCACCGGCAAGCTCGCCGCCCGCGTCAAGCTCTACGACAACTGGAAGGGCTACCGGAGGATCGTCGGCACCGGTGACCTCACCGGCGACGGCAGGGCCGACCTCCTGGCGCAGGACAGGTCCGACAACCTCTACCGCTACGACGGCAAGGGCGACGGCACCTTCGCCGCCCGCGTCAAGGTGTTCTCGAACTGGGGCGGCTCGTACAACGCGGTCGTCGGCGTCGGCGACATCACCGGCGACGGCCGCCCGGACCTGGTCTCCCGCGACACCGGCGGCAAGGTGTGGCGCAACAACGGCGACGGAAAGGGCTCGTTCGGGGCGCGGGTACGGATCGCGAGCGGCTGGAGCGGCTACAAGGCGCTTTCGTGAAGGCCCTTTTGCAGCCTGTGAGTCGGTTCCGCCGAAGGCGCCCGGGGACTTGATGTCCCCGGGCGCCTTTCGCTCAGCTGTGGTGGCCGGGTTTCGGGTGGTGCGCACCGCCCGGGGGCGGTCGCTTGGTGATGGTCACCCTGAGGGGCGGGGAGGCCGGGCCGACATTGCCCGCGAGGTCTTCGAGCCGCACGGAGAAGCCGTACCTGCCCAGATCGAGCGGGGCGCTGACGACCTCGTACGCACCGCGTGAGGTGACGGTGTCCGTTCCGACCACCGCCGGGCGGTCGCGGCCCGCCGGATCGGCGATCAGCCGGACCAGGGTGTTGGGCTCGGCCCGCCGGCCCTGGAAGGCGGGCTTGCCCATCGACGTGATGTTGTCCCGGTGGTCGCCGGTGTCGCTGGACGCCAGCAGGTCAGGGGCGTGCGGGCGCCTAGGCGCGGTGGTGTCGAGGGTGATCAGCAGGGGGTGGGTGCTCTCCGCCCCGGAACCGACGGCGTGGGCGACCCCGGGGACGGCCGGGTCGTCGGAGCGGTCGACGATCACCACCTCCGCGGTGATCTGGTTCTCGCCCTTCGCCAGGACGGGGCGCAGGCGGATCCGGTACAGCCCCGGTCTGGTGACCGGGTCCACCGGCCGGGCGAAGCCGACGAGCCGTCCGTCGCGTTCCACGGCCACCTTGTAGCCGGGGGTGTCGTCGGCGAGGGTGGCCGTGGCGTTCTGCGGCGACAGCGGGATGCCCGCGGCCCGCAGCTCCGAGTCGTCGACCCGGAGGAAGATCTCCGGTCCGGCGAACCTGGTGACGTCGTCGTTGTCGTAGCGGCCCGAGTCGGACCTGCGGGCGAGGTCGAGGCCGAAGGGCACGGGGGCCGCGTGGTCGACGACGGTGAGGTCGTAGGTGGCCTGCGGCGGGTCGGTCGGCGAGGCGTCACCCGGACTGGTCGGGTCGGCGACTCCGGCGTCGCTGACCGCGAGGAAGTACGGCTGGTCCTTGACGACTGGGATGCTGAGCCCGCTGGTCGAACTGCCCGGCCTGGTGGTGGCGACGGTTCCGGTGGCCACCTTGGTGCCGAACTTGTCGTATGCGCGGATCTGCAGCCCGGAGATCACCTCGTTGACGGCGATCGCGGCCCGCAGGTGCCCGGTGCGGCGGGGTTCGATCCGGAAGAAGTCGACGTCGGTCGCGTTGTGCAGGGTCAGGCGCGGCCTGGTGACCCTGTTGCGCGTGTCGAGCGCGGTGGCTACGGCGGTGTCGATCGAGTCGTTCGGTTCGAAGCGGTCGGGGAAGGTCCCGAGCAGCGAGAAGACGTCGAAGTAGGTGGTCTGGTTGCCCTGGGCCGGGGTGGTGGCCGTCGGCGGGGTGCTGTTGCCCGTCCAGCTCGCGTAGCCGATTCCGTCGGTCGCCCACAGCCCGTTGTACTCCCCGATGCGCAGGGTCTGCTGGGTGGAGCCGGCGCCGCAGGCGAAGCGGCAGGGGGCGTTGCGGTCGGGGTCGAAGAGGGCGTCGCTGACCCGGAAGTCCCGCGTCCAGGTCCGGCCGCCGTCGCGGCTCGTGGTGCCGTAGAGCTCCAGCAGGAAGTTGTTGGTGCCGTTCGGCCCGGTGCCGAAATTGCGCCGGCCGCTGCGGTTGTCGTACCAGGTGACTACGGCGTTGCCGTCCTGGTCGATGTGGGCGGTGGGCATCACGGCGAAGGTCTGGCCCGGTCCGTGGTCCACCCGGCCCCGGGTGAAGGTCTGCCCGTTGTCCGTGGAGCGGGCGATGACGACGTCGGCGTCGTCGCCGTTCGCGAAGACGTTGTTCGGGTCGTCGTTGGCGACGACGTACACGTTGCCCGGCCGGGCCGGGTCGGCCAGGACCCACGGCTGCATGCTGCCCTGGAGCCAGAAGTCGGTCCCCGGGATGTCCCCGCCGGGGGAGCTGACCACGTTGCAGGTGATGGTGGCCTGCCCCGCGCCGAACGCCGTCGTGCGCTGCTCGACCGTGCCGGCGGCGAAGCCGGCGCCGCCGGAGCCGTCCCGCAGGAGCTGTGTGGTGCCCTGGCCGGGCAGTCCGTCGGTCCCCTCGACGCACCCGTTGGCGTGGTAGGCGACGTAGAGGTCGCCGTTCGGGCCGACGGCCGCGTGGGAGGGCCATACGTTCCCCTCACCGGCGGCGGAGACGACCCTCGGCGCCGACCACGCCGTGGTCCCGCTGACGAGACGGGAGAACTGGATCTGCCACGGGGTGCCGAGGTGCGACCAGACGACGTAGAGGTTGTCCCGGTACGGGCTGGCGGGGTTGGTGTCGGCCACCAGCCAGGGCTTGTCGTCGTTGACGGCGCTGTTCGCGCTCACCTGGGTCGCCGTGTACGTCTGCGTCCCCGGGGTCGTCAGGTCGTTGATCCGGGCGACGCCCACCCCGAAGCTGGGGGCGGTGTTGAAACTCGTGGAGAGATGGGCGACGAACAGCCGCCCCTGCGAGTCGAAGGCGAGGGAGGGGTCGCCCGAGCAGGGGAGGGTCGACGTCCGCGTGATCGGGAAGCCGTCCTTGCCGAAGTGGTTGTCGATGCGGACGGTGCATCCCTGCATCACGGCGACCTGGCTCGGCCTGCGGGGATTGACGGTGGCGTTGTGCGGCTCGTTGCCGTTGGTGGCAAGACTCCGGTCGGTACCCGCCCAGGCGGGGGCGGCGGGTCCGACGATCAAGAGCGACTGCAGCATGAGCAGCATGCTGCCGACGACGGTGAGGACCCGCCGTTGAACGTGGCTGTTCAACAGGGGTCCCCCTCTCGGGTTTCGCTCATCCCACTCCTTCTGGTCCGGTCGGCGTGCGGGCAGCCTGAAAACCCGCTGATCAGGCCAGACGACTGTTACACCGCGTTACCGCTCACCCCGAGAGCCTCCGACCGGGACACGCCCAATTCACCAAGACCCCCACCGGAACCAGCCGTACGGAGCAGCCGGGCAAGAAGGCTCCGACGAGAACCTGCGCGGCCGGTTACCAGGCGAGGGCGTCCTGGGCGTTGTCCTGCCAGTAGGTGACGGTGGCGGCGCTGTTGAAGAAGATGCCGGTCCCGGGGAGCTTCAGGGTCTTCTCCTTGTTGATCGCGTTGCCCTTGCGGTCGGTGAAGAAGACGCCCAGGGTCTTCTCCTTGGCGCCGCCCTCGCCCTCGGGGGTGGACGTGGTGATGCCCGCGTACGCGGACTTGCCGGGCTTGAGGGTCACCACGGCCTGCGGCGTGGACTCCTCGTCCCACGCCAGCGGGGCCTGCGCGTCGGCGCCGGCGCGGAGGAAGGGGGCGATGTAGGCGTAGCAGGGCTTGGTGCCGGTGTTGGTGGCCTTCAGCAGCAGGTGGTTGATCGGGCGGGACACCCGGGTGACGGTCAGCTTGGTGTTCGCCGTGGTGCAGGTGACGACCGAGGAGGCCTTCGCGGTGGCGGCGGAGGCGGTCTGCGCGGTGGCCTGGAGGCCGACGAGCGCGAGGGCGGCGGCGACGACCATGGAGGAGGCGGCCGTGCGGGAGGCGAAGCGGGTGGCGATACGCATGAGGTGACTGCTTTCTCTGGAAGCGCGGAAGCGCGGAAGTGCGGAAGCGCGGAAGCGCGGAAGTGCGCAGGTGCGGGCACCGGCCGTGTCCGGCGAGGTGCCGTGTTCGGATGACCGAAGACTGTGGCCTGCTCCGTCCCGTCCGCCATTCCTCCCGGGGGTTTCGGGACGCTGGAATGATCGAACCGGCCTTGAGCTGCGGAAATGCGGCCTGCCTGGAACGCCGGACGGAACGGGACCGGCGGCCGCGGTGCGGCGGGTACGGCTCCGCTTCCGGGACGGCAGGGCCTACTGTGATCCCCGTGAGGCAGGCAGGCGTTGGGAAGGATGTTCGGCGATGACGCCCCTGAGCACCGGGGACCCGGAGTCCATAGGCGGGTACACCCTTCTCGGCCGGCTCGGGGCGGGTGGCATGGGAGTCGTCTATCTGGGCGTCTCCGCCTCCGGACGGCAGGTCGCGGTCAAGCTCGTGCACGGGCCGTATGCCCAGGAGGAGGAGTTCCGCACCCGCTTCCGGCAGGAGATCGCGGCGGCGCGCAGAGTGAGCGGCGCCTTCACCGCGCCGGTCGTGGACGCCGACCCGGACGCCGAGCGGCCGTGGATGGCGACGCTCTACGTGCCGGGGCTCAACCTCGCCGAAGTCGTCGCGAAGGACGGCCCGTTGAGCCTGCGCCGGCTGCGCGCGCTGGGGCTGGGGCTTGCCGAGGCGCTGCGCGACATCCACCGGGCCGGCCTGGTGCACCGGGACCTCAAGCCGGGCAACGTCCTGATGACCGAGGACGGCCCGCGCGTCATCGACTTCGGGATATCGCGCGCCGCCGACAACCAGCTCCTCACCACGACCGGGCGGATGATCGGCACCCCGCCCTTCATGTCGCCGGAACAACTGGCCTCTCCCCGGGACGTCACCCCGGCCTCGGACGTGTTCTCGCTGGGCTCGCTGCTGGTGTTCGCGGCCGTCGGCACGGGGCCGTTCGACGCGGACAGCCCGTACATCACCGGCTACCAGGTGGTGTACGGGAGTCCGGACCTCGGCGGCGTGCCCGGGGCGCTCCTGGAGATCGTCGAGCGCTGCCTGGACAAGGAGCCGGAGGCCCGGCCGGGACTGGCGGACATCCACCGCATGCTTCAGGAGCTGCCGGAATCCGACGCCACCGCGCCCCCGCGGACCGGCCGGTCCGCCCAGCCGCACGGCCGCCCCACGTCCCGCGACACGGCGACCACCCCCACGGACGCCACGGACGCCACCACCGGTACCGGTACCGGTGCCGGGAAACGCCGCCGGACCCGGATGCTGCTCACCGGTCTCGCCGCGGTGCTGGCCCTCTCGGGGCTGGGCGTCGGGGCGGCGGCCCTCGTGGCCGCCCCGGACACCACGGCCGCCTCCGGGACCGCGACCGCCACGGCCGCCGCCCGTGCCGCGTCACTGCCCGCGGGCTGGCGGCCGTGGCAGAAGCAGCTGCGGTACGCCGTGCAGGGCATCCCCGTCGACTACAACACCTCCGGATGCGTGACGGAGGACGGCGGCCTCTTCTGCGGCGGTACCGGCTTCACCGCCGCCAGGATCGACCCGGCCTCCGGCCGCACCCTGTGGCGGGCCGGCACCCGCCCCCAGGGGGTGCGGCCGATCGGCGTGCGCGACGGGCTGGTCTACATCTACGAGGAGCCGGACGACACCAACCGGCGCGTGGTGGCCCTCGACATCGCGACCGGGCACCGGCGGTGGCAGCGCGACGTCAACGCGTCCGACGACACGGTCCTGTACGACGACGGACTGCTGACCCTGTCCCCCGACCGCGCGGAGTTCGTGGCCTACGGGCCGACCGGCAGGGAACTGTGGCGGGCGCCCTCGCTGGACGAGTACTGCACCCCGTCGGTGCTGGGCGGCGCCCCCTACGCCCTGTGCTCCAAGGGCACCGAGGCCGGCCAGGCCCCCGTCGAGCTGATGAAGCTCGGACCCGGCAGCCTGAGCGAGATCGCCACGCTGCCCAGGAAGGCGCAGGCGCTCGGCGCCGTCGGCGGGCAGCCACTGTTCCTCGCCCCGCAGACCGCGAAGGACGTGTACGAATCCGGGTACGAGCGGCCGTACAACGCGCTGCTGCGGGTGGCCACGGAGACCGGGCAGGTCAGCCGGATACCGCTGGCACAGCCGCTGACCGGCGCGGCCACCCTGGTGGACGGCGTCGTCTACTTCGTCCGGTCCGACGGGTCGGTCACCGCGGTGTCGGCGGACAGCGGCAAGCGGCTGTGGCGGAAGGTGACGGACGTGGAGAGCCTGTCCGCGCCCGCGGTGTCGGCGTCGTACCGGCGGGTCTACTTCGCCAACCGCTTCGGCCGGCTGCTGGCACTGGACAGCCGCACCGGGGCGGAGGTCTGGCGCACCTCGGCACTGGCCGACCCGGGGGACAAGACGCAGGCCTATCCGCCGCGCGTGCTGCTCGTCAAGGACGCGATCGTGGCGACGGCCGGCGACACGGCCTTCTCCCGGAGCCCGGACGGCCCCGACTGACCGGCGGGCAGCGCGCCTGACGACCCCTCAGAGGCGCGGCGTGAAAGGCGCACACGTCGTGACCGGGGCACGCGCGGTGCCGGTGACCGAAAGTGTCCGCGTGTGTACGTCACGCGTTCGCCGGTGAAGGTGTGCCGTCCCGGGGGTGATGTCTCCTTACCCCTTTGGTGTTATATGAGCCGTATGCACCAACTGCTCCTGCGGATGTGGTCCCGGCGCGGGATACGCAGCGTTGCGGGCCAGATGTTCGTTCTGCAGGTCGCGGTCGTTCTGGTTCTCGTGGCGGCGGCAGTCCTCGCCCTGCTGCTGCAGTCGCGCGGCGACGCCGAGCGTGAGGCGCAGAACCGCACGCTCGCCGTGGCGACCTCCGTCGCCTCGTCCCCCACGGTGCGGCAGGCGCTGGCCGACGGCCGTCCGAGCGCCGCGCTCCAGCAGCAGGCGGAGGAGACCCGCAAACGCTCCCACGTGGACTTCGTCGTCGTGATGAGCCCCACGGGCATCCGCTACACCCACCCGAACCCCGCCCAGATCGGGCAGCACTACATCGGCAGCATCACGGCGGCCCAGCACGGCGGCATCGTCACCGAGACGACCGTCGGCACGCTGGGCCCCTCCGTCCGGACCGTGGTCCCCGTGACCGACGCGAAGGGCAAGGTCGTCGGGCTGGTGTCGGCGGGGATCACCATCCGCCAGGTGAGTTCGGCGGCGGGCCGCCAGGTGCCGCTCGTCCTGGGGGCCGCGGGGCTGGTGCTCGCGGCGGCCACCGGCGGAAGCGCCCTCATCGGCCGGCGGCTGAGCCACCAGACGCACGGCCTCGGACCGGTGCAGATGACGCGCATGTACGAGCATCACGACGCCGTGCTGCACTCGGTGCGCGAAGGTGTCCTGATCGTCGATCCGCGGGGCCGGCTGCTCCTGGCCAACGACGAGGCCAGACGCCTGCTGGGGTTCGCCGCCGACCTGGAGGGCCGGCCCGTCGCGGAGCTGGGACTCGACCCGGGGGCCGAACAGCTCCTCCTGTCCGGCCGGGCGACCACGGACGAGGTGATCGAGGTCGGCGAGCGGCTGCTGGCCATCAGCCAGCGCACCATGGCCCGGCCGGCCGGCCCCGGAGGCTGGGTCGCCACGCTCCGGGACACGACCGAACTCAGCGCGCTGATGGGCCGTGTGGAAGTGGTCCAGGAACGGCTCAGGCTGCTGTACGACGCCGGAATACGCATCGGCACCACCCTCGACGTGACCCGCACCGCCGAGGAACTGGCGGAGTTCTCCGTGCCCGGGTTCGCCGACTACACCACCGTCGACCTGGCCGACGCCGTGCTGCGCGGCGAGGAACCGAACCACATGCCCGTCGCCGAACTGCGCCGGGTCGCCCTGCGCGGCGTCCGCCTTGACGTCCCGCTCTACCCGCCCGGCGCGCTCATCCACTTCGACCCCGCGACCCCGCAGGCGTCGGGTT
The DNA here is from genome assembly GCF_043201555.1 of Streptomyces sp. NPDC048288. Classification (NCBI taxonomy): domain Bacteria; kingdom Bacillati; phylum Actinomycetota; class Actinomycetes; order Kitasatosporales; family Streptomycetaceae; genus Streptomyces; species Streptomyces sp. NPDC048288. The sequence continues at coordinate 423,069 of NZ_JBICZD010000002.1, read as the reverse complement.
TCGGTTCCGGGCAGATGGTGCTGGAGGCCGACCTGGCGGCGTTCTCCGGCTGGCAGGCACAGGACCCGGACCGGGCGCGCCGGCTCCTGGCCCACGGCGTCCACTCGATGATCACCGCTCCGCTGCGGGCCCGCGGGGCGATCCTCGGCGTGGTCACCTTCTGGCGTTCGAAGGAGCCGACCCCCTTCACCGAGGAGGACCTCTCCCTCGCGGAGGAGCTGGTCGCCCGCGCCGCGGTGAGCATCGACAACGCGCGCCGCTTCACGCGGGAGCACACCATGGCCGTCACGCTGCAGCGCAGCCTGCTGCCGCACGCCCTGCCGGAGCAGAACGCGGTCGACGTGGCGCACCGCTACCTGCCGGCCGAGGCCGGGCTCGGCGGGGTCGGTGTCGGCGGCGACTGGTTCGACGTCATCCCGCTGCCCGGGGCGCGGGTCGCGATCGTCGTCGGCGACGTCGTGGGGCACGGGCTGCACGCCGCCGCCACCATGGGGCAGCTGCGCACCGCCGTCCACAACCTCTCCACGCTCGACCTGCCGCCCGACGAACTCCTCTGGCACCTGGACGAGCTGGTCACCCGCATCGACCAGGACCGGGACGGCGACCCGGAGACCCCCACGCTCACGGGCGCCACCTGCCTGTACGCGATCTACGACCCGGTCTCCGGCCGGTGCACGATGGCCAGCGGGGGCCATCTGGAACCCATCCTGGTGCACCCCGACGGCCGTGCCCGGCTGCCCGGGGTACCGGCCGGACCGCCGCTGGGGCTGGGCGGGCTGCCGTACGAGAAGACCGAGGTGCTCCTGCCCGAGGGCAGCAGCATCGTGGTCTACACCGACGGTCTGGTCGAGGACCGGCACCACGACATCGACGAGCGCATCGAGAGGCTGCGCCGGGCCGTCGAGCCGGCCGGGCGCACCCCGGACCAGATGTGCCAGGCGGCGATGGACGCCATGGTGCCCGGGCCGCCCCGCGACGACGTGGCCCTGGTCGTCGCCCGGACCCGGCTGCTCGACGACAAGCACACCGCGTCCTGGGAGGTGCCGTCCGACCCCGCGGCCGTGGCCGGGGTACGGGCCGCCGCCGCCGAGCAGCTGCGGGACTGGGGCCTGGAGGAGGAGGCGTTCACCCTGGAGCTGACCCTCAGCGAGCTGGTCACCAACGCCATCCGGCACGCCACCGGCCCCATCGGGGTACGGCTGATCCACGACCGCAGCCTGATCTGCGAGGTCTCCGACGGCAGCAGCGTCTCCCCGCACCTGCGCCGGGCCACCACCATGGAGGAGGGCGGCCGCGGCCTCTTCCTGGTGGCCCAGTTCGCCGACAGCTGGGGGACCCGCTACACCTCCGCGGGCAAGGTCATCTGGACCGAGCAACGGCTCGGCCACGCGGCCCCGTAGAGTCGCCGCATGGTGATCGCGACGGTCCGTGAATGGCACGACGAGGAAGGGTGGGGGGTACTCGACTCTCCCGAGACACCCGGCGGCTGCTGGGCCCACTTCTCCCACCTCCCGAGAGGCGTGTTCGACCCGCTGTCGCCGGGACAGCAGGTGGACCTCCGGTGGGAGAAGCCCCGCTCCGGGCAGGACGGTTACGCCTACCGGGCGGTGGACGTCGTGCCCCGGCCGGCCTGACGCGTCCTCGCGTCCTCGCGCGCGGGCCGGCCCCGCCGTCCGGCTCGCCGCGCGTCACCGCGTGCCGGTGCCTACGCTTGACTCATCACCGCGCCGGGCATGACGGGGGCCCCGCGTGAGGCGGGTGGCGGTCCGGCTCCCTGCGGCACCGGAACCGGAAGGCAGTCTCGTCATGGCTACTGCACCTGAGTTCGACACCCCCGTCCTCGACACGATCGCCGCGATGACGATCGACTCCGTCGAGCATTGCCACATGGACGAGCGCACGCTCATCCTCAGCAGGATCGCCGCGCTCGTGGCCATGGACGCCCCCGCGATCTCCTACCTGGCCCACGTCAACCCCGCGATCAAGGCCCAGTTCACCGTCGAGCAGCTGCAGGACCTCCTCGTCGCCATCGCGCCCGTCGTGGGCACGGCACGCGTCATGTCCGCGGCCGGCCACATCGCCCAGGCCTTCGGCGTCGCCCTCGACCTCGCCACCAGCCAGGCCGAGGCCATCGCCCGCGCCGAGGCCGACAGCCGCACCGGCATCTGACACAGCGAGGCGGCCCGCCGACCCAGAGGCCCGGAGGCGGCGGGCCGCGCGCCGCCATCGGCGGTCGGGAAGGGCGCGTCCGCGTGCCGCCGCCGGCGGTCGGGAACGGCAAGGCCGCCCGCTGCCATCGGCGGTCGGGAAGGGTGGGTTCGTGTGCCGCCATCGGCGGTCGGGAACGGCAAGGCCGCCCGCTGCCATCGGCGGTCGGGAAGGGTGGGTTCGTGTGCCGCCATCGGCGGTCGGGAACGGCAAGGCCGCCCGCTGCCATCGGCGGTCGGGAAGGGTGCGTCCGTGTGCCGCCATCGGCGGTCGGGAACGGCAAGGCCGCCCGCTGCCATCGGCGGTCGGGAAGGGTGGGTTCGTGTGCCGCCATCGGCGGTCGGGAACGGCAAGGCCGCCCGCTGCCATCGGCGGTCGGGAAGGGTGCGTCCGTGCGCCGCCACCGGCGGTCCGGAACGCCATGGCCACCCGCTGCCCCAGCGGTCCGGAACTCCGGTCGGCATCATGGTCAAGTGGCCGCGCACCGGACGGCGTTGAGGCCGACCGGGGCACTTCCCGGTGCCGGTGCGCAGGTCGGAGCGGCGTGTCCGGATGTGACAGTGGACCGTCATTGCCGCCGCGGAGTCACCCGGGTCAGGATGGACGCATGTCCCGCACCCGCCGTGTCGTCATCGCGGTCTTCCCAGGCGTCGACCTCCTCGATGTCACCGGCCCGGCCGAGGTGTTCGCCGTGGCCGACCGGGAGACCGGGGGCGCCGCGGGCTACCGGGTCGAACTCGCCGGACGGACCCGCGGCGAGGTGGCCACGTCGGCGGGGCCGCGGCTGGTCGCGGATTTGTCCTTCGACGAGGTCGACGGCGTACTGGACACATTGCTGGTCCCCGGCGCGGTCGAGACCGGCCCCGGCGGCGAGAGCGCCCGCGTGGACGCCGACGTGGTGGCGTGGCTCGCCCGGGTCGAGCCGCAGGCCCGGCGGGTCGTGTCGGTGTGCGCGGGCGCGCACCTGCTGGCCGCCGCCGGGCTGCTCGACGGCAGGACGGCGACGACACACTGGTCGGCCGCGGCCCAGCTCGCGGCCGACCATCCCGAGGTCACCGTCGACCCCGACCCGATCTTCGTGCGCTGCGGCAGCGTGTGGACCGGCGCCGGGATCAGCTCCTGCATGGACCTGGCCCTGGCGCTGGTCGCCGAGGACCTGGGCGAGGAGGTCGCCCTGGCGGTCGCCCGGCAACTGGTCATGTACCTCAGACGCCCGGGCGGCCAGAGCCAGTTCTCGGTTCCGCTGAGCCGCCCGCCCGCGGCCCGCCGCGCCATCGACGAGCTGCGGATGTTCATCGTCGACCACCTGGACGGCGACCTGTCCGCCGCCGCCCTCGCGGCCCGGATGTGCCTGAGCGAGCGCCACTTCGCACGCGTCTTCCGCCAGGAGACCGGGACCACTCCGGGCGCCTATGTCGAGGCCGCGCGGGTGGAGGCGGCCCGCCGCCTTCTGGAGGGGACCGACCAGCCCCTGGACCGGATTGCCGCCGCGTGCGGGCTCGGCTCGGTGGAGACCCTCCACCGGGCGCTGCGCAAACAGACCGGCACGACCCCCGCGGCCTACCGGCGCCGGTTCCGCACGACCGCCTGACCCCCGCACCGCCCCTTCCCTCCGCTCCCGAGCCGCACGCGCGGGACGGCGATGCCCCCTGCCCCGGGGCCGCCGCACACCGCGCGAACCCATGGCAGTTCCGCGAACCCCCGTACTCCGCCGTACTCAGCCTCACTCAGCCTCACTCAGAAGGGTGGGCCGCCCATGCCCTCGCCGACCTCGTTGAGCATCCTGCGGGAGCGCCCCTACCGACTCCTGTGGACCGCGCGCGGCATCTCCGCCCTGGGCAACGCCCTGATACCGGTGACCGTGGTCTTCGCCGTCCTGCGTTCGGGCGGCGGAGCCCTGGACGTCGGCACGGTGCTGACCTGCCACGCGGTCGGCCAGGTGGCGATGCTGCCGGTGGGCGGGGTCTGGGCGGACCGGCTGCCCCGCAAACTGGTGCTGATGGCCACCGATGCCGTCCAGGCGTTCTGCTACGGCCTGCTGGCCGTCATGATCTTCCTGCACCGGGCGGCGGTCTGGCAGTTCGCCGTCACCTACACGATCGCCGGTATGGCCATGGCCTTCTTCACCCCGGCGTCCAGGGCCGTCCTGCCCGAACTCGTCGCCGCCGAGCGGCTGCAGCCGGCGAACGCCCTGCTGGGTCTGACCGACAGCACCACCAAGGTGCTCGGCCCGGCCCTCGCCGCGCTGCTGCTGGCGGTCTCCGGGCCGGGCACCGCGATGCTCGTCAACGCCGTCAGCTTCCTGCTGAGCTTCGTCCTCGTCTCCCGCATGCACCTGCACAGACAGGTCCGGCCGTCCGGGAGACAGCACTTCTTCGCCGACCTGCGCGACGGCTGGCAGGCGGTGGCCCGACGCCGCTGGTACCTGGCCAACCTGCTCGCCTGGGGCGTGTGGAACTTCGCGATCGCGTTCTTCTTCGTCCTGGGCCCGGTCGTGATGGAGGACGGGCACGGCGGCGCCACCGCCTGGAGCGTCGTCATGATCACCGGTTCGGTGGGCTCCCTCGTCGGCGGCCTGGCCGCGCTGCGCTACCGGCCGCGCCGTCCCCTGGTCGTCACCAACGCCGCCGCGATGCTCGGCGTCCTCCCGCCGGCGCTGCTCGCTCCGCCCGCCCCGCTTCCCGTCATCGCCCTCGGCGTGGCCGTGACCTTCATCATGACCTCGCTGGTCGGCGAGGTGCTGGCGACCACCCAACAGCAGCTGTTCCCCGAGGAGCTACTCGCCCGCGTCAGCTCGCTGGACTGGATGATCTCGTTGATCGCCATGCCCGCCGGGTACGCCGCCGCCGCTCCGGTCGCCCAGTTACTCGGGACGCGTACGACCCTGCTGGCTGCCGCGGCCCTCATCGGCACCCCCTGCCTGCTGCTGAACCTGCTGCCCGGCGTGCGCTCGGTCCGGCGCCTCCCCGACGGCACCATCGGCATCGAGGGCGAGCGCGACACCGCGGCGACCCGGCCCGAAGCCACGACCGTTCAGTGACCACTAGCCTTCCGCGACTACCCGTTGTCCTCGCCCCGGCCGTCGCCCCGGCCGTCGTCGCGGCCGTCGCCCCGGCCCTCGTCGAAGACGAAGAGCGGCTTGGCGCCATGGGCGGGCGCCTCGGCGAACGCGAGGGCCTCCGCGAAGCGTTCGAGCGGGAACGGCCGGCCCTCGGGGATGGTCAGCACGCCGTCGGCGACGAGGGTGCGCACCTCGGCCAGCGCGTTCAGCGCGTCCGCGGGTGCGGCGGTGCCGAACCAGCGGTTCAGCCAGAAGCCGCGGACCACCTTGGTCTCGTAGATGAGCGAGCGCGCCGACAGCGGAATCGCCAGCGCCGCCGGGTCGGTCTGCCGATGGGTGGAGAGCGCGCCGTAGACCACGACCTCTCCTCCCGGAGCCAGGGCCCGGGACACCTGGGCACCGGTCTCGCCCGCGACGCAGTCGACGGCCTTGCGCACCCCGGCCAGTCCGGCGATCTCGCTCACCCGCCGCACCAGGTCCTCGTCCTCGGTGCAGACGACCTCGTCGCCGCCGAGCGCCTTGATCTCCTCGACGGCGGCGCGCCGCCGCACCACGTTGATCGTGGGAACGCCCAGATGCCTGGCCAGCTGGATGACGAGCCGGCCGACGGTGGAGCCCGCTGCCGTCTGCAACAGCCATTCCCCCGGCTGTACGTCGAGTTCCCGGGCCACCAGGAGCAGCGCGGTCAACGGGTTGACGGCGAGCTGGCAGGCGCTGGAGTCGCTCAGCCGGTCCGGGACCGGCAGCAGCCGGTGCGCGTCGGCGACCAGGTACTCCTGCCAGGTGCCGGACACCCGCGGCCCGGGCACGGCCGGCACGGCGACGGCCACCACCCGCTCGCCGATCCGCAGCCCCCCGGTGTCCGGACCCAGGGCCTCGATACGGCCCACGCACTCCATGTGCCCGCCGACGGCCGGAAACTCGGGGGCGAAACCGTAGCGGCCACGCAGTACATGCAGATCGCTGGCGTGAACCGGGGTCGCCCGCACCCGGATCAGCGCCTGCCCGGCTTCCGGCGCGGGAACGGGCCGGGACTCCAGCCGCAGGACATCGTTCGGCTCGCCGACCTCGCCGGCTACGAGCGCGCGCATCGATCGCGGCATGAGTGACCTCTCGTCTCCCCCGCACCCCTCCCAGCGTGCGCTCCTTCGCGAGCACTGTCCTGTCGTGAGCGGCCGGATCCCGCGTCGGCGAACCTATTGACACGCCATTTTCCGGGCGGCATGGTTCTCGATTCAGAGACGCTTTTAAAGCGCTCTAAATTTATCAACGCATCCGTCGCCAGAGGAATCCCCATGACCGTACGTGTAGGAGTGATCGGGGCCGGCTGGATCGGTCAGGAGCACATCCGCAGACTCACCGAGACCGTGACCGGCGCCCGGATCACGGCCGTCACCGACATCGACCCGGGCCGTGCCGCCGAGGCCGCCGAGCCGGTCGGCGCCCGCGCCCTGTCCGACGGCGCCGCCGTGGTTGCCGCCGACGACGTCGACGCCGTCCTCGTCACCTCCTGGGGCCCCACCCACGCCGAGCACGTCCTCAACGCGATCGCCGCCGGCAAACCGGTCTTCTGCGAGAAGCCCCTCGCCACCACCGCCGAGGACTGCCTGCGCATCGTCGAGGCCGAACGCGCCCACGGCCGCCGCCTGGTCCAGGTCGGCTTCATGCGCCGCTACGACGCCGGCTACCGCCAGATGAAGCAGGTCATCGAGGCGGGGACGATCGGCGAACCGCTGATCGTGCACTGCGCCCACCGCAACCCCACCGTCCCCGAGTCCTACGGCACCGACATGGCCGCACTCGACTCCGCGGTCCACGAGATCGACGTACTGCGCTGGCTCCTCGACGACGAGATCGTCTCCGCCCAGGTGGTCCTGCCCCGCCCCACGAGCAACCGGTCCGAGCACCTCAGGGACCCGCAGATCATGCTCTTCGAGACCGCAAAGGGCGTCCGCATCGACCTGGAGGTCTTCGTCAACTGCCAGTACGGCTACGACATCCAGTGCGAGACCGTCGGCGAGGAAGGCCTGGTCCGGCTCCCCGACCCGGCCGCGGTCGGCGTCCGCACCGCCGGCCGGCACAGCACCGAGGTCCTCACCGACTGGGTCGGCCGCTTCCGCGACGCCTTCGACACCGAGTTCCGCGAATGGATCGCGGGTATCGCGGCCGGCAACGAGCCCACCGGCCCCTCCGCCTGGGACGGCTACGCCGCCACCGTCATCTCCAACGCCACCGTCGAGGCCCGCAGGTCGGCCGCCGTCACCACCGTGGACATGAAGCCCCGCCCGGCCTTCTACGGCGGACAGGCCTGACAAGGGGCAGGGACAGCGCCGCTGTCCCTGCCCCAAGTCGTTGTCGTCGGCTTCCCGCGCGCTCAGGCCTCCGCCTGCAACTGCGCCAGTTCCGCCTCCAGGTCGGCCATGGCCTCGCCACCCGCCATGAGGTCGGTGATCTCCTCGCGGGTGCGTTCGCCCTTGCGGAAGTCGTCGGCCTTCTGACCGCGGATCAGGACGGCGAAGTGATCGCCGACCATCATCGCGTGACGCACGTTGTGGGTGACGAGGATGACGGCGACGCCCTTGGCGCGGGCCTGCATGACGATCCGCAGGACGTGTGCGGCCTCCTTCACCCCGAGGGCGGCGGTGGGTTCGTCGAGGATGAGGACGTTGGCGCCGAAGTAGACGGCGCGGGCGATGGCGAGGGCCTGGCGTTCACCGCCGGAGAGGCTGCCGACGAGGCGGTTGCCGTCGGTGACGCGGGTGATGCCCAGGGACTGCATCTCGCGGACCGCGATCTCCCCGGCGAGCTTCTTGTCGAAGAGCTTGAACGGGCCGAAGCCCTTGGTGGGTTCGGCGCCGACGAAGAAGCACCGGCCCACCCCCATCAGGGGGAACGTGCCGCCGAACTGGTGGACCGTGGCGATGCCTCGCGCGGACGCGTCGCGCGGGCTGTCGAGCTCGACCTTCTCCCCGTCGACCTCGATGGTGCCGGAGGTCGGCTTGTGGAATCCGGAGAGGATTTTGATGAGGGTGGACTTGCCGGCGCCGTTGTCGCCGAGGAGGCACAGCACCTTCCCGGCGTCGACTTCGAGGGAGATGTCCTGGAGCGCGTGGGTACCCAGGAACGACTTGTTGACGCCGGTCAGGCGCAGCAGGGGAGTGCTCATGGGTCAGGCCTTCTTCGTGCGGGGCTTGTAGGACAGGGCGAGGCGGCGGAACGTGTTGTTCATCAGCACGGCGGCGAGGATGAGGATGCCGAGGATGAGGCTGGCCCAGTCGGAGTTCCAGCCGGTGTAGTAGATGCCCTGGTTGACGATCGCGAAGGTCAGCGTGCCGAGGACGACGCCGAAGACCGAGCCGTAGCCGCCGGTCAGCAGCACACCTCCGACCACCACCGCGATGATGGAGTTGAAGACGAAGGACTGGCCGTTGGCGACCTGTGCCCCGTTGTAGAGGATCGTCTGGATGACTCCGACGAGGGCCGCCCCGAAGCCGCTGGACATGTAGAGGGCGATCTTGACGCGGTCGACGGGGATGCCGGTGGCGCGGGCGCTCTCCTTGTCGCCGCCGATCGCGAAGATCCAGTTGCCGTACTTCATCATCTGCAGGAGCACGGTGACGACGGCGGCGATGCCCAGCCACCAGAAGATCGCGACTTCGAACTGGCCGCCGATCAGCTGCCCGAACAGGGCCTTGGACACGGGGTCGGGGTTGACGGGGACGCTGGTGGTGCCGGTCGTCACCCGGGACAGGCCCAGGGTCAGGCCCGCCATGCCGGACAGCGTGGCCAGGGTGATCACCAGTGACGGCACGTTCGTCCGGGTGACGAGGATGCCGTTGAGGAGCCCGACCAGCAGGCCCAGGGCGAGGGCGAGCAGGATGCCGACGATCATCGGGGCGCCCCAGTGGCCGGAGACGATGGCCAGCGTCATCGAGCTGGCCGCGAGGACCGAACCCACCGACACGTCCAGCTCACCGGCGATCATCAGCAGGCCGACCGGTATCGCGATGATGCCCAGCTCCGCGGCGATGTTCAGCCAGCTCGCCGCACCGGCGGGGGCGAGGAACTTGGTGCCGCCGAAGATCGCGAAGAAGACGAAGACGCTGAGGGTTCCGATGAGGGCGCCTGCCTCGGGGCGGTGCCGCAGCTGTCCCAGCACGCTCTCGGACTGCTTCGGCGGGGTGGTGGCCGTTTCTTTCTCGGCCGTGGTGTCGGGGAGTGAGGTTGTCATCGGAGTGGAGTCACCTTCGTGAATCTGGTGGTGCGCGGGGCCGGTCGGGGGGAGGGGCGCCGGGCCCGGGGAGGGGCCCGGCGCCGGTGGGTGGGTCAGCGGACGCCGGCCTTCGCGCCCGCGATCGCCTTGTCGACGTTGTCCTTGGTGACCAGCAGCGGGCCGGTCAGGATCGGGTTCTGGGGCGGCAGCACGCCGTAGGAGAGGTACTGGTTGGCCATCGAGACGACGTAGAAGCCCTGGAGGTAGGGCTGCTGGTCGATGGCGAAGAGTTCGGTGCCGGCCTTGATGCGGTCGAGCTGGCTCTGCGAGAGGTCGAAGGTGCCGAGGGCGACCTTGCTGCCGACGCCCGCCTGCTTGATCGCGGCGGCGGCGCTGTCGGCGTCCCCGACGCCGATCGTCACGACGGCGTCGATGCCGCTGTCCTTCAGCAGCGCTGCCTTGACGGCCTGGGTGACGGCGGACGGGTTGCCGAAGTTGGAGGAGGGCAGCGGGAGTTGCTTGGAGGAGGAGCCCTTGCCGGCCGCGCCGTCCTTGATGCCCTTGCAGCGGGCCTCCTGGTTGGCGGAGCCGGGCACGGTGTTGACGCAGAGGATGTTCTTGGCGCCCTCCTCGGCGAACTTCACACCGCCCGCCTTGCCGGCCTCGTAGTCGTCCGAGCCGACGTACTTCACGGCGCCGACCTTGTTCGCCGCGGCGATGCCGCCCGAGTTGTAGATGAGGACCGTGATGCCCTTGGCGACGGCCTCCTCGATCGCGGAGTCCTGGTTCTCGGGCACCCAGTCCGGCACCAGGATCGCCGTCGGGTTCTGCGAGATCGCGGTCCGGGTGAGCTTGGCGACGTCCGGGCCGAGGTTGTCGTAGTTGGCCGGGCCGAGGTAGGTGACGGTGCCGCCACCGGCCTTGACCAGCTTCGCCGCGTCGTCGACACCGCGCTTGACCGTGGACCAGAACGGGTCGTCGGACTTGCCGCCGATGACGACGAGGGACGCCTTGCCGGACTTCGCGGTGGCGGTCGTGCCGCCGGAGGTGGCCGTCGCCCGGCCCGCGTCGTCGCCCGTGGCCTTGCCGCTGGCGCACCCGGTGAGCGCGGTGGCCGTCAGGGCGAGCAGGCTCACCGCGGTCAGGCCCCTTCTGGAGAGACGGCGGTCGCTGGTCCGCCGGGGCTGCGTGCGTTCCATGTGCGGGGTGCTCCTTCGTGTGGTGCCGGGCGGTGCGTGCGCGGGGCCGGGCAGGGCGCGGGGTGAGTGCTGGGGTGTCGAACCGGGTCGCTCGAAGGCCCGGGGGAGAACCGGCGGGTGCGCGGTGCCGGTGTGTCGCGGGGCGGGCGAGGAGGTGCGTCGGTGATCGGTCGAACGGCTCGTCGCGGGGGTGTCCCGGCACCGGTCGCGGCGATGCCGGACTGCGTGGTGAGTGAGGGTTCCGCGATCTTTTAAATCGCTTTAAGGGGTGGCCAGAGCATGCTGGTGTTTCGGATATGTGTCAAGGCTCTGTTCGCGAATGTGCGCGGTCCCGTTGTCCGCCCGGTTGTTCGTCCGGGAAATGTTGCAACGGCCACGTATTTCCCGCCGCCGTGCCCGGTTTCAGCGCGGTGGGCCCGTTGTTCCTCTGACCACGAGGGAGGGGGCGAGGACGATCTCGCGGGGTTCGGTGCGGCCCTGGTCGAGGCGTTCGACGGCGGCCAGGACGGCCTGGCGGGCCTGTTCCTCGGCCTCCTGGCTGACCGTGGTCAGGTCGAAGCAGGCCAGCCGGGACAGGGTGTCGTCGTCGTAGCCGGCGACGGAGACCTCGCCCGGGACGTCGACCCCGGCCCCGCGCAGGGTCGTGAGCATGCCGATCGCGCTGCGGTCGTTGAAGGTCACCACGGCGGTCGGCAGCTCGTCGGCGTCGATGAGCTGCCGGCCGACCCGGGCGCCGGCCTCCTCGGTGAGGTCCCCGGGCCGGATCCTGATGTGCGTGTCGAGGCCGTGCCTGCGCATGGCGGTGCGGTAGCCGCGGCGCCGGTCGGTGGCGATGACGCCCTTGCCGCCGTCGACGTAGACGATGTCGTGGTGGCCGAGGCCCACCAGGTGGTCGACGACCTGGCCGACGCCGTCGTCGTCGGCGCTGCGCACGGCGTCGAGACGGGTTCCGGTGAGCCGGCGGCCCACCGAGATGACCGGTGCCTGCTGGTCGAGCGCGGCGAGGGTGGCGGCCGGGGCCACCGGGCCGATCAGGATCAGGGCCTCGCAGCGGAACGCGAGGAGGGTCTCGATGGCCGTGTTCTCGTCGCGGGTGCGGGTCTGGGTGCTCAGGACGAGGTCGTAGCCGACCTCCTCGGCCGCCGTGTGCAGATGCTCGACCAGCTCGGCCTGGAACGGGCTGTGCACGTCGATCATGACGCCGAGCAGCCGGCTGCGCTTGCTGGCCAGGGCGCTAGCCGTGCGGTCCGGGCGGTAGCCGAGGTCGGCCGCCGCCTTCAGGACCCGCTGCCGGGTGCGCTCGCTGGGGCCGGGCACTCCGCGCAGCACCAGGGACACCGACGCCGTGGACAGTCCGACCCGTGCCGCGACGTCCTCCAGGCGCGGGCGCGCCGACGCTCCGTTGCCGCCCGTCGGGGCGGCGGAGCCGAGCTCGTCCACACGGCCTCCCGTGGATGTGCGGCGACACCCTTGACATCTACCTGTGACGACGCTGATAGTACCAGCACTTAAAGCGCTTTAAATGACCCTGGCGCAGAGCCGCGCCGGAGAGGAACCTCATGAGCACACGCCCGATCGGGGTGGCGGTCATCGGCGCCGGAATGGCGGGCCGCGCCCACCTCAACGGCTACCGGCAGGCCATGTCCCTGTACGGCGCCGGGCTGCCCGAGGTGCGCCTGGTCGCCGTGGCGGACGCGCACGAGCCGTTCGCCCGGGACGCCGCCCGCCGCTACGGCTACGAGCGGGCCGAGACCGACTGGCGGGCGATCGTCGAGGCCGACGACATCCACGCGGTCAGCGTCGTGGTCGCCAACCACCTGCACCGGGAGATCGTCGAGGCGCTGCTCGCGGCCGGCAAGCACGTGCTCTGCGAGAAGCCGCTCGCCCCGTCCGCGGCCGACGCCGAGGCCATGGTGAAGGCGGCCGAGGGCACCGGCCTGGTGGCCGCGACCGGGTTCACCTTCCGCCGGGCGCCCGCGATCAACGCCGTACGGCAGCAGGTGCTGGAGGGCTCGCTCGGCCCGGTCCAGCACTTCAACGGCCACTACTGGTGCGACTACGGCCACAACCCGGACGCCCCCATGAGCTGGCGCTACCGGGGCGGCCCCGGCTCCGGCGCGCTGTCCGACATCGGCAGCCACCTCATCGACCTGGGCGAGTACTTCTGCGGGCCGGTGCGGACCGTGCAGGGCGCGGTGCTCTCCACGCAGGTGCACGAGCGGCCCGTCCCGCTGGGCACCGCGGTCGGGCACTCGGCGGACGTGGCGGTGGGCCAGGAGCGCGAGCGGGTCGAGAACGACGACATCGCCACCTTCACCGCGACCTTCGCCTCCGGCGCGGTCGGCACCTTCTCCGTCTCGCGGATCGCCCGGGGCCTCGCCAACTCGCTGGGCTTCGAGGTGTTCACGCGGGGCGGCGCGGCGACCTTCGAGCTGTCGCGCGCCGCGGAGTTCACCCTCGCCGACTCGGCGGCCGCCGACCCGGTGGACGGCTACCGGCGCGTGGTGGTCGGCCCCGGCCACCCCTACATCGCGGGCGGCCTGCCGATGGACTTCCCGAGCGTCGGGCACGGCCAGCACGAGTTCTTCGTCTGGCAGGCCCGCGCCTTCCTGGAGCAGATCGCGGGCCTGGACCGGCTGCCGCCGTGTCCCACGCTCGCCGACGGCCTGCACAACCTGCGCGTCATCGACGCGGTCGTCGCCTCGGCCGCCGACGGCGGCACGGCCGTCGTAGTCCAGTGACCCGCGCCCGCACCCGCACCCCTGAGAAGGACCGAGGACACACACCATGAAGCTGGGCCTCTACAACGCCATCCTGCACGACCGGCCGCTGCCCGAGGCGATCAAGGTCGTCGCCGACCTGGGCCTGACCGGCCTGGAGATCAACACCGGCGGCTTCCTCCCGCCGGTGCACGTGCCGACCCTCGACGACATCCTCGTCAGCGACACCGCTCGCGACGACTTCCTCGGCCTCTTCGAGGGCACCGGCGTGGCCATCGCCGGCCTCAACGCCAACGGCAACCCGCTGCACCCCAACCCGGTCATCGGCGAGAAGCACGCCGAGGACGTCCGCCGCTCCATCCGCCTCGCCGCACGCCTCGGCCAGCACCGCCTGGTCACCATGTCCGGCCTGCCCGGCGGCGAACCCGGCGCCACCCGCCCCAACTGGGTCGTCAACGCCTGGAACTCCGCCGCCCTCGACGTCCTCGACCACCAGTGGCGGATCGCCGCCGACTTCTGGCGCGAGACCGACCGCCTCGCCCGCGACCACGACGTCAAGGTCGCCCTCGAACTCCACCCGCAGAACCTCGTCTTCAACTCCGCCGACGTCCACAGGCTCCTCGACCTCACCGGCGCCACCCACGTCGGCGTCGAACTGGACGCCTCCCACCTGTTCTGGCAGCAGATGGACCCGGTCGCCGTCGTCCGCCACCTCGGTGAACTGGTCTTCCACGCCGCCGCCAAGGACGTCCGGATCAACCCCGAGCACGCCGCCCTCAACGGCGTCCTCGACAACAGCTTCCGCCGCCTGTCCCCCGACGAGCCGCGCACCAACCTCGGCGGCGACGAGTGGGCCAACGAGTGGCCGAAGAACTCCGCCTGGGACTTCGTCGCCCTCGGCAAGGGCCACGACACCGCCTACTGGACCGAGTTCCTGCGCGCCCTGCACGAGGTCGACCCCGACATGCTCGTCAACATCGAGCACGAGGACACCGAACTCGGCCGCGTCGAGGGCGTCGCGGCGGCCGCCGGGGTCCTCAAGGCCGCCGACGCGGCGCTGCGGGAGTCCCTGCGGCCGTGAGCCCGGGCGCCTTTGACGGCACACCCCGCCCCCCCCGTGACACCAAGGAGCACCCAGCATGAAGATCGCCCTCGACCCGTACATGATCCGCCATGTCCCGCTGCTGGAACTGCCCGGTGTGGTGGCCGAACTGGGCTATGAGTGGATCGAGTTGTCGCCGCGTGAGGACTTCATCCCCTTCTTCCGGCATCCGCGCGTCGACGACGCGACCGTGGCGAAGTTCCGCAAGGCGCTGGACGCGGCGGGGGTGGGCGTCTCGTCGATCCTTCCGCTGTTCCGCTGGTCCGGGCCGGACGAGGATGCCCGGCAGGCCGCCGTGCGGTACTGGAAGCGGTCGATCCGGATCGCCGCGGATCTCGGGGTCACCAGCATGATCTCCGAGTTCAACGGGCGGCCGGAGGAAGCCGACCGCAGCGAGGCCCAGTTCTGGAGGTCGATGGACGAACTGCTGCCGTTGTTCGAACGGGAGGGCATCCAACTGGCCCTGGAACCACACCCGGACGACTTCGTCGAGAAGGGCTACGACGCGGTCAACCTCATCCGGGGCATCAACCACCCCAACGTCACCTTCCTCTACTGCGCCCCGCACACCTTCCACATCGGCGACGACGCCCCCGGCATCATCGAGTACGCGGGCGACCTCCTCACCCACGTCCACCTGGCCGACGCCTACGACCACACCGCGTCCTCCGGCAACCGCTACATCCTCAACCCGCCCGGCACCCCCGCCCGCATCCACCAGCACCTGAACATGGGGGAGGGCGAGGTCGACTTCGACGAGCTGTTCCGGGCGCTGCGGGCGAACGGCTTCGACGGCACCCTCACCGCGTGCGTGTTCGCGTGGGAGGAGAAGGCGGAGGAGTCCTCCCGGTTCATGCGGGAGAAGATCGGCGAGTACCTGGCCCGCTGACCGGGGCTGACTCCGGGGCTGACTCCGGGGCTGACTCCGGGGTTGGCTCCGGGGCTGACTCCGGGGTTGGCTCCGGGGCTGACTCCGGGGTTGGCTCCGGGGCTGACTCCGGGGTTGGCTCCGGGGCCCGCCGGGGGAGCGGGCGGGGCCCGTGCGATGATCGTGCACCTGTTCGCATCCCGCCCCCGCGTGCCTCACCGATTCCCCTGGAGCCCCCGTGCGCCGGCCTCTCATCGCACCGCTCACGCTCATCGCCGGCCTGATGAGCGTCGCGACCGTCAGCCCGGCGCTCGCCGACACCGCGGACACCGTGCTGCCCGTCGTGTCGGCGGTCGGCGGCGACCCGGACGACGCCGGCTACCTGGAGTTCCACGCCACCTCCGACACCGCGATCGACGCGTCCTCGGTCACCGCGCAGCTCACCCTGCGCGTCTCCGGGGACCGGCCGGTGACGACCGTCACCGGGTTCACCCTCGTCTCCGGCACGGCGGAGGACGGCACCTGGCGCAGCTCCGACCGGCTGGCCCTGGGCACCCACGGCGTCTACGACACGACCGTCGACCTCACCGACGCCGACGGCGACCACCCGGCCTACCTCGGCCAGGGCGAGGTCCGCTACGAGGACCTGCCCGTCTTCAGCGACACCGCCCTGGACCGGACCACGGTGGACTTCGAGCACCCGACGGTCACCGCCACGGGCAAGGTGTCGACGTTCGACCCGGCCACCGGGGCCACCACCCCCGGCTGGACCGGCAGCGAGGTCTTCCTCACCGGGACCCGGTCCTCGGGATCGGGAACCTGGGAGGTCGGCGCCGCCGTCCAGGCCGACGGCAGCTACCAGGTCACCGCCCCCGTCCGTAACTCCGTGTACGTGTACGCGGTGCAGCAGGACTACCAGACGGTCAGTACGGACCATATGACGGTGGACCGGACGATCAGCCCGACCCGGGTCGTCTTCGACAAGGCCGCCGGCACCGCCGCGTACGGCGCCTCCTACAAGGTCGCCGGCACCGCCCAGTACCTGAGCCCCACGACGAACACCTGGACACCGCTGACGGCCGGGGACCCGGACACCGAGGTGCTGCTGTCGGGCCCGAACGGCAACCACGCCTACGAACTCACCGACGGCGGCCGGTTCGGCGAGACGCTGGCCACGGTCACCGGGGACACCGCCTGGACGGGGAGCGTCGGGGGCTTCGGCTTCCTCCAGGCGGGCAGCGCGCAGGCGAGCCTGCACGCCCTCTCGCGCTCCGTCCTCTCCTGGAGCGACCACACCTTCACCGGCGCCGGGGCCGTCCGGGTCAAGGGCCGCCTCAGCGCCTCGGCGGGCTCGCAGCCCACCGGGAGCGTCAAGCTCCAGCAGTCGTCCGACGGCCGCACCGGCTGGACGACGGTCGCGACGGTGGCCACCGACGCCACGGGCGCCTTCGACACCTGGCACACCCTGCGCAAGCCCACCGGCTACCTGCGCCTGTACTACCCGGGCAGCGCGGACGCCACCACGGCCACCAACGGCGTCCTGCACCTGACCCGGGCGGTCACCCGCGTCACCGGCCTCAACGCCTCGCCCGAGCCGGTGCGCAAGGGCCGCACCCTCACCGTGACCGGGACCCTGCAGCGCCAGAAGGGCACCGCCTGGACCGGCGTCTCCGGGCAGAAGGTGACCATCCGCTTCCGTGCCGCCGGCGCCACGGCCGTCACCCGCATGGCGACCGTGACCACCGGCAAGGACGGCAGGTTCACCCTCACCTTCACCGCCAAGAAGGACGGCACCTGGAGCGCCGCCTACACCGCGACCGCCGCGTACCTCGACTCGACCTCGGCCGGCGACTACGTCGACGTCCGCTGACCGTATCCGTATCCGTATCCGTATCCGCGTCCGCCGCCGAGCCGCCGTCACCGTCGGGCGCTCACTCGATGGTGTGAACGGCTTTCGGCCGCACCGCAGTTGCCCGTGGAGCGGGGGTTTTGGCCGGGTGCGTCCGGCCTAGACTCCGCGCACATGTCGCTCTGGCTGCTCAACCACTTCAGCACCTTCACACTGGCCGTCCTCACCGTCGGCGGGACCGTCGTCCTGGCCGTGGGCGGCAGTGTGCTGATGCGCCGCAGGTACCCGTCGCTGGCCCGGGGCGAGCACAACGACATGGTCGGGGTGACGCTCGGGATGTTCGGCGCGATCTACGGCATCATCCTCGCCTTCGTGATCGTCACCCTGTGGACGCAGCTGGAGGACACCCAGACCATCGTCTCCTCCGAGGCCACCGACACGGCGCTCATCGCCCGGGACGCCGCCGCGTTCCCGGCGGCGGTGCGGGCCCGGCTCGACTCCACCCTCAGCGGCTACGTCCACGCCGTCGTCGAGGACCAGTGGCCCCGGATGCGCTCGGGCCACCCCAGCTACGGGACCACCGAGTCCCACCTCCAGGACGCCTTCCACGTGCTCCAGACGTACGACCCGAAGACCGAGCGGGAGCAGGTCTTCTACGAGCAGGCCGTCGGCCATCTCGACGACGTCGCCTCCCAGCGCCGCGCCCGCATCACCATGGCGCGCCAGGAACTTCCCGTGCTGCTCCAGGTGCTGGCCATCGGCGGCGCCCTCGTGCTGGTCCCGCTCACGTTCCTCTACGGCATGCGCAAACTGCGGGTCCAGATGCTGTTCGTCGCCTCGGTCGCCGGGCTGGTCGGCTTCAGCCTGCTCCTGGTCTTCGTCCTGGACCGCCCCTTCGCCGGCGACCTCAGCGTCAGCCCGGCCCCGTACCGGGAAGGGGCCCTCGCCCAGTTCTGGCCGCGGTGAGCCCCGGGCGGGAGCGGGGTGCCGGGTGATAGTGGAGACATGCGATCCGCTCCCGGCCAGCCCGCTCCCGGCCGACCCGCCTCCGGTCGGCCCGCCCCCGGTCCGCGCGTGGTGATTGTGATGGGGGTGTCCGGGTCCGGCAAGTCCACCGTGGGCGCCGGGCTCGCGCGGCTGCTCGGGGTGCCGTTCCTGGAGGGTGACAGCCTCCACTCCGCGGCGAACCGCGCCAAGATGGCGTCGGGGCACCCGCTGGACGACGCCGACCGGCGGCCCTGGCTGGAGGCGGTCACGGAGTGGATCCGGGCCACCGCGGCGGGTGGCTCCGGAGGCGTCGTCGCGTGTTCCGCGCTCAAGCACGCCTACCGCGACCGGTTCCGCGGCACGGGCGCGGACGTGTGGTTTCTGTACCTGGCCCTCGACCACGACGTGGCCGCGCGGCGCCTGGCCCGGCGCACCGGCCACTTCCTGCCGCCGGCGCTGCTCGACTCCCAGTACGCCACCCTGGACCCGCTGCACCCCGACGAACCGGGCGTCACCCTCGACGTCAACGAGGCGGAGAGCCCGGCGCAGGTGCTCGCGGACGCGGTGCGGGCGGTGCCGGACCGGTGACCGGGCCTCGCCCGACGAGCCGGAGCAGAGGCCCCGGCATACGCTGATCGAGGGGGTCATTCGGGTGAATCGCACACCGGAAGGGACGCCCCGATGGACGAATACCCGCTGATCGAGAACCACGGACTGGTCGGCGACCTGCAGACCGCGGCACTGGTGACCACCGAGGGGGCCATCGACTGGTTCTGCTCCCCGAGGTTCGACTCGCCGAGTGTGTTCGGGGCGCTGCTGGACAAGGAGAACGGCGGCCACTGCACGGTCCGTCCGGCCCACCCGACGCATTCGACCAAGCAGTTGTACCTGCCCGACACGGCGATCCTGGTGACCCGGTTCATGACCGAGGCGGGCGCCGGCGAGGTGATCGACTTCATGCCGGTGACCGGTACGACGGTCACCCGCCGGCACCGGCTGGTCCGGCTGGTCCGCTGTGTCCGCGGCACCATGACCTTCGACGTGGAGGTCGCCCCGCGGTTCGACTACGGGCTGATGAAGCACGAGGTGCACGTCACCCCGCACGGCGCGGTCTTCGTCGCGGAGGACGGCACGGAACTCACCGTGCATCCCATCCGGGAGCCGGACGACGAACGCCTCTCGGACGTCCTGACCCACCGGGACGCCGACCTCCAGGTCTCGCTCACCCTGGAGGCCGGCCAGCAGCGCGGGCTGATCCTGGAGATGGGGGCCGAGGGCCCGCCCCGGGAGATCCGCCGCGCGGAGCACGAACAGCTCTTCGAGGAGACCGTGGGGTTCTGGCGCTCCTGGCTCACCCAGTGCACGTACACCGGGCGCTGGCGGGAGGTGGTGGAGCGGTCCGCGATCACGCTGAAGCTGATGACCTTCGCGCCCAGCGGCGCCCTGGTGGCCGCCCCGACGGCGGCCCTGCCGGAACAGCTGGGCGGCGAACGCAACTGGGACTACCGCTTCACCTGGATCCGGGACGCCTCCTTCTCCGTGTACGCCCTGCTGGGACTGGGCTTCACCGAGGAGGCCAGGGCGTTCATCATCTGGCTGGGCGAGCGGGTCAAGGAACGGGCCGGCCACGACGGGGGTTCGGGCCCGTTGCACATCATGTACAAGGTCGACGGCTCCGCCGACCTGGACGAGCAGATCCTCGACCACTGGGAGGGCTACGCGGGTTCCGCCCCGGTCCGGATCGGCAACGGCGCCGCCACCCAGCTCCAGCTGGACATCTACGGCGAGGCGCTGGACAGCATCTACTTCGCGCACCAGCACGGCTTCTCCGTCGGGCACGGCGGCTGGACCTCGCTGCGCACGGACCTGGAGTGGCTGGCCGACCACTGGGACCAGGCGGAGGAGGGCATCTGGGAGACCCGGGGCGGCCGGCAGGACTTCACCTACGGCCGGGTCATGTCGTGGGTGGCGTTCGACCGCGCGCTGCGGCTCGCCGAGGCGAACGGGTGGCCGTCCGCGGCCGAGCGCTGGAAGGCCGAACGGGACGCCGTCTACGAGCAGGTCATGGCGAAGGGCTGGAGCCACAAGCGGCAGGCCTTCGTCCAGCACTACGGCAGCGAGGTCCTGGACTCCTCGCTGCTGCGGATGGCGACGGTCGGCTTCATCACCCCCGGTGATCCGATGTGGTCGGCGACCCTGGACGCCATGGAGGAGGAGCTGGTCAGCGACAGCCTGGTCTACCGGTACAACCCGGACGCCTCGCCCGACGGCCTGCGCGGCTCGGAGGGCACGTTCTCGCTGTGCACGTTCATGTACGTCGACGCGCTGGCCCGCGCCGGCCGGACCGACCGGGCTCGGCTGGTGTTCGAGAAGATGATGGGGTACGCCAACCACCTGGGCCTGTACTCCGAGGAGATCGACCCGACGGGGCGTCAACTCGGGAACTTCCCGCAGGCGTTCACGCATCTTGCGCTCATCGATTCGGCGATCACCTTGAACGACGCTCTCGACAAGCGCTGAGCGCTTTGCCCCTAACCGGGCGCTGTCGGGCCGCCTCCTTCGGGGCGCCGCAGGTCGGTGTCCGTGAGGCCCTCCAGTTCGCCGTGGGTGTCCAGCCAGTAGAGGAAGGCGACGGCGGGGACGACGAAGACCAGGGCGACCAGGGTGACGAGGCCCAGCCAGCGCAGCGAGGTGGGGGCGCCCGCGCCGTCGGCGACGGTCAGGGAGGTGGGGACGAGGTAGGGGCGCTGGGCCATGCCCCAGGCGATGACGGCCGAGGCGACCACGCCGACGGCGGTGACCCGGGACCAGGCCGCGGAGGGCCGGGTCAGCAGCCAGGCGGTGGCGGCGGTGGCCAGTACCGCGACGACGACGAAGACGAGGCCGACGCCGTGGGTGAGCCCGTGCCAGACGTGGGGGGCGTCGCCGTGGGTGACGAAGAGGGTGATGACGGCGAGTACGGCGACGGCGGCGAGGGCGGCGAGGGCCCGGCGCCGGAAGTAGCGGTCGAGGTCGGGCGCGTCGAAGCGGCGGGCGTCGGCGGCGAGGAAGACGGCGCCGAGGGTGGCGGTGGCCGCGACGGCGAGCAGGCCGAACAGCAGGGAGGTGGGGTTGGCCCAGGCGTCCGTGGACGCCGTCGTCGTGGCGGTGACCCGGCCGGAGGCCACCCCGCCGGCCGCGGCGCCGAGGAAGAACGGCGTCAGCAGGGAGGAGACGGCGAAGACCGCCCCGTACAGGCGCCGCCCGGCCAGCCGCCGGGCGGGCTTGCGCAGGGCGAAGCCGGCGCCGCGCAGCACGATGCCGACGGCGGCCAGCGCCAGGGGCAGCCACATCGTGGTGAACACCTGCTGGAAGAGGACCGGGAAACCCGTCCACATGATCACCAGCACGAAGATCAGCCAGACGTTGTTGACCTCCCAGACCGGCTCCATCGCGTGGTCGATCAGCCATCGGGGGCGCTTGCCGCGCTCGGCGCCGCCCGCGGTCAGGTCCCAGAACCCGGCGCCGTAGTCGGTGCCCCCGCCGCAGGCGTAGGCGGCGATCGCGAGCAGCAGGACGACGGCGATGACCCCGGCGATCACAGCCGGCTCCCGGCGGAGCGCGGGCCGTACGGGGTGTCCGTCTCGGGGGTGTCGGGCTCCGGTGTCTCCCGGGGCGGCCGGGGTCCGTCCGGGCCGCCCTGCTCGTCGGTGAGCCGCCAGCGGGTGCGCATCCTCAGCAGCACCGCGAGGAACGACCCGAAGACGAACACGTACACGACGACGACCAGCGCGAACATGGTCCACAGGCCGGCGGAGCGGGTCGCCGTCACCGCCTCGGCGACCCGCATGTTCTGGTACACGATCCAGGGCTGGCGGCCCACCTCGGTGGTGATCCAGCCGCACTCGACGGCGGCGACGGAGGCCACGCCCGCGCAGGCCGCGCCCCGGAAGAACCACGGGGAGGCGGGCAGCCGGCGGCGCCACAGCCACAGCACGCCGTACCAGAGGGCGAGCAGGAGCAGCAGGGAGCCGATCCCGACCATGGTGTCGAAGGCGAAGTGGGCGATGGTGGCCTGGGCGGTCGTGGGCCGGTCGGCCGCGGGGACCGAGGTGAGTCCGGTGACCTTGGTGTCCGGGCGGAAGCCGGCCAGAATGGAGTCGAGTTGGGGGATCCTGATGCCGCCGGAGACGGTGCCGTCCGGGTGGATCCGGCCGTACAGGTACTCCGGCTGGTGGGTGGCGGTCTTCCAGACGATCTCCATGGCGGCGAACTTCACCGGCTGCTTCTGGAAGACCTGCCGGGCGATGGAGTCGCCGAGCACGAACTGCACGGGCGTGCAGACGGCGGCGAGTGTGAAGGGGATGGTGAAGCCGAGCCGGTGGTAGCGGTCCCGGCGGCCGCGCAGCCACCCCACGGCGTAGACACCGGCGACGACATAGCCCGCCGTCAGGAACATGGCGAAGACGAAGTGCCAGTACTCCGGGCCGAACATGGGGGTGAAGACCGCCTTCCAGATCTTCACGTCGACCGGGTTGCCGGCGGAGTCGAGGGTGAAGCCGCGCGGGGTGTTCATCCACGAGTTGGCGGCGAGGATGCCGAAGGCGCCGAGCAGCGCCACCAGCGGCAGGGGCAGCCCCAGCAGGAAGTGGGTGCGGGAGGGGAGCCGGCGCCAGCCGTAGAGGTAGATGGCGATGAGGACGGCCTCCAGGAAGAACGCCCACGCCTCGACGCCGAAGCCGATGCCGAAGACATCGCCCCAGCGGCCCATCATGCCCGGCCACAGCAGCCCGAACTCGAAGGACAGCACGGTGCCGGTGACCACGCCGATCGCGAACTGCACCGCCATGACGGCCGACCACCGCCGGGCAAGGAGCAGGGCGGTGGCGTCGCCGCGGCGCAGGCCGTAGCCGTGCATGACGAGCGTGATCAGCGGCAGCGCCACCCCCAGCGGCACCAGGATGATGTGGGAGGCCAGGGTGAAGGCCATCATCGACCGGGCCGGCAGCGTCTGCGGTGGTACGCCGGTCAGCGACAGAACGGTGTGCACGGGTCAGCCGCCGGTGGCGAAGCCCGGGAAGAGGGTCATCCCGCCGTCGACGTAGAGGGTGGCGCCGACGACGTAGTCCATGAGGTCGGAGGCGAGGCCGACGGCCGCGTAGCCGATGTCCTCGGGGTCGCCGACCCGGTCGTAGGGGATCAGCTTCAGCAGGTCCCGCTCGGCCTGGGGGGTGTCCCAGGCGCTGCGGTTGATGGGGGTCCTGATGGCGCCGGGGGCGATCGCGTTGACGCGGATCTTCTTCGGGGCGAGTTCCTGGGCCAGCGTCTCCATCATCATCTGCACCCCGCCCTTGGAGGAGGCGTAGTTGACGTGCCCGGCCCAGGGGATGATCTGGTGCACCGAGCTCATGCAGATGATCTTCCCGGCCGCGCGGGACACCTCGGGCACGACACCGCGGCGCAGGAACTCCTTCGTCGCCTCCCGGGCGCACAGGAACTGCCCGGTGAGGTTGACGTCCAGGACCTTCTGCCACTGGGCGAGGGTCATGTCGGTGAACGGGGCGTCCCGCTGGAGTCCGGCGTTGGCGACCAGGATGTCGATGGTGCCGAACTCCTCGACCATCCGCTCCGTCATGGCGACGACCTGCTGCTCGTCGGAGACGTCCGCCTCGTAGGCGGCCGCCCGGACGCCGAGGGCGGTGATCTCCTCGACCACCTTCTCGGCCTCCTCGCCGCCGGCCACGTAGTTGACGACGACATCGGCCCCGGCCCGGCCCAGGGCGATGGCGGTCGCCTTGCCGATCCCGGAGTTCGCGCCGGTGACCAGGGCCTTCTGGCCCTTCAGCAGATGCGCCGGGACGACGCCCCGGGATGTCCCCTCGGTGGAACTCACGCTGTCCCGCTCCTCCACTGCCGTGCCCGCCTCCGCCGGGCGCGACGCCCGGAGGTCCGGTCGTCAGACAAACACCGGGGAGGGGTGTCGGCACGCCGCGGCGGACCGCGTTGCGCTGCCCGGCGCAGGATCTTCGCCCGGTCGGGGTCCCGGCGGTGACGGCGGCTCAGCCGAGCCGCTCCAGCAGGTGGTCGCCGACCCGCAGGGCGTTCGCGATGGCCGTCAGGGACGGGTTCACCGCGCCGATGCTCGGGAAGAAGCTGGTGTCGACGACGTAGAGGTTGTCCAGGTCGTGCGCCTTGCAGTGCACGTCCAGGGCCGAGGCCGCCGGGTCGGTGCCGAACCGCACCGTGCCGGCCTGGTGCGCGGTGGCGCCGATCGGCATGCCCTTGTGCAGGTAGATGCTGTGGGACAGCAGATGGTGCTCGCGCATGCCCAGATGGCCGAGCAGGTGCTGCAGCTTGTGCCGCAGGCGGTTCAGGCCCTCGATGTTGTTGCCCTCGTCGAGGGTGAGGCGGATCTGCCCGTCCGCCTCCAGGGTCACCCGGTTCTCCGGCTGCGGCAGGTCCTCGCCGCACAGCCAGAAGTCGACGGCGTGATGGGCCAGCACCTCGAACGGCATGTCCGGCAGGACCGCCCCGGCCCAGCGCGGGGCCTCGCCGTGGATCTGCTCGGCGTCCGACTTGCCGAGCATCTGGATGCCGCCCAGCGGGTACTCCCAGTCGTCCGCGCCCAGGTACCAGTCGTGCAGGGCGAGGGTCTTCTGGAACCGGGTGTCGTTGGGTTCCTCGGACACGGCCATCAGCGCCAGGTTGTTGTGGCGCATGTAGTGCCGGCCGACCACGTCGGAGCTGTTGGCGAGGCCGTTCGGGTGCCGGTCGTTCGCCGAAGCCAGCAGCAGCGCCGCCGAGTTGACGGCCCCGCAGGCGACGACCACGACGTCGGCGGAGAACCGGGCCTCCCGCTCGCCGGGGAGTTCGGCGACGACCGAGGTGACAGTGCGCCCGGTGGGGTCGGTCTCCAGCCGGGTCACCCGGGCGTGGGTGACCAGCTCCACGTTCGGGTGCTCCAGGGCCGGTTCCACGCAGATCACCTGGGCGTCGGACTTGGCGCGCAGCAGACAGGGGAAGCCGTCCACGCGGTCGCAGCGGACGCAGACGCTGGAGTGGGTGGCCCGGCCGTCCTCGTCCTGGGTGAGGTTGACGCCGATCGGCAGGTGGAAGGGGTGCAGGCCCTGCTTCTCCAGGTCCATGCTCAACCGCTCGATACGCGGCTCGTGTTCGACCGGAGGGTATGCGTACTGGGCGCTGCACGGCCCTTCCCAGGGGTCCTCGCCGTGCCGGCCGTGCACCAGGTAGAGGTGCTCGGCCTGGGTGTAGTACGGCTCCAGGTCGTCGTAGCCGATCGGCCAGGCCGGGGAGACGCCGTCGTGGTGGCGGAGTTCGCCGAAGTCCTCGGGGCGCAGCCGGAACAGGGCCGCGCCGTAGAACTTGGTGTTGCCGCCGACGTAGTAGTTGACCTCGGGCGGGAACTCCTTGCCGTGCCGGTCCAGCCAGAACTCCGGGGCCCGGTACTTGGCCTTCACGAACACGGCGGTGGAGTCCCAGTTGTCGCGTTCGCGGGGCAGGTAGTCGCCGCGTTCGAGGATCAGTACGCGTTTCCCGGACGGGGCGAGGCGGTGGGCCAGCGTGCCGCCGCCGGCACCGGTGCCGATGACGATGACGTCGTACGGGGGCAGGGCGTCCATGGCAACCACCGTCCTTGTTGCGTCCCTCCTTCGAACGTACGCGTCGTACGGGGGCGCGGCACTCGGAGCCGACGCGGCCCGCGCGCCGTCACATGACGGCGATCGGGTTCACCGGGGAGCCGGTCGCCGCCGGCAGGCGCAGCGGGGCGATGACGCACAGGAAGTGCCAGCGCCCCTGCTGCTCGCAGACCGCCGTCAGCTCCTCGAAGTCCAGCCAGTCCAGCAGGTGCAGGCCCAGCGCGTTGACGGCCAGCACATGCACCGGAAACCCGATGCCGGGGACCGCGCCGGGGGCCGCGTCGCTGTTGCCGTCGGAGCCCAGGACCGCCACGCCCCGCTCGGCGGGGAAGTCCATCGCCGTCGGATGCAGGCCCGCCCGGGCCCGTGTCACGTCCCAGGGGCCGAGGGTGCGGCGCCGCAGGCGGTGCCCCAGCCGCACGAACAGCAGGTCGCCCGGCCCGACCTCGGTCCGCTGGGCGGCCTCGGCCGCGGCCAGGTCATCGGCGGTCACCTGGTCGCCGGGCTCCAGCCACCGCACCCCGCGCAGCCGCGGGACGTCCAGCAGGACACCGCGGCCGACGATCCCGTCCCGGACCAGGTCGAGGGTGAGCGCCCCGGCACCGTCCGGTGTCACGGCGCTCGCCGGGACACCGCCGTACAGCTCGCCGTCGAAGATCACATGGCAGAGCGCGTCGAGGTGGCTGTCGACGTCGCCGTGCACGTTCATGGCGAACCGGTCGCGGGCGAACACCAGCCCGGGCGCGGTGCTCTCGCCGGGCGCGGGCGCCGTCATCCGGTGGGTCGCGGGCTCCGGGCAGTCCGTCGCGGGCCGGGTCTCCACGGTCGCGGCGAGCGACACCTGGCGCCCGTACCGGACTTCGGCGGCGGCCGCCACGACCCGCTCCGGCGTCAGCCGGTCCAGCGCCCCTCGCGGTCCCCGGCCGCGCAGCCGTCGGTACAGCTCGCGGAACGCGGTCTCCGTGAGGGGCTGGTCCGAGGCCATGGGGAACCTCCTGCTGCGGTCGGCCCCCCTGTCGGCACATGGTCTCCCGGGGTGCGGGCGGTGTGCGCGCGGAATAGGCTGAACTGCAGGAATGCCAGGATCGGTGGGCGGTTCCGCGCCGCCGCCGATCGCCTCGGGCCGGCCAGGAGCCGGCCCGGACGCCATGCCCCATTCTCTCTGCGGAGACCCGCGGCGTGCCCCCTTCTCCCGGCGGGCGCCGGCTTCGAGGTCCGCAGCCTGCGATCCCTGTGGAGGCCGGGATGCGAGTCGTCGTTGATCTTTCCCGATGCGAAGGGTACGCACAGTGCGCGTTCCTCGCCCCGGACGCGTTCCGGATGCACGGCGAGGAAGCGCTGATGTACGACCCGAACCCCGACGACGCCCAGCGCGACCGGGTGCTGCGGGCCGCGGCGGCCTGCCCGGTCCAGGCGATCCTGGTCGACCGGCTGGAAGGGCGGCCGGAGGGGCGGTCCGAGAGGCGGGACGTACCGGTGGAGGCGTCGAGGTCATGACCAGCGCCGACAATCTGCGAGCGTTCAAGCGCGACGGCCGGATCGTGATCGTCGGGGCGTCCCTGGCGGGGCTGCGGGCCGCGGAAGCGCTCCGCGACGAGGGTTTCACCGGCTCGCTGACGCTGATCGGCGACGAACTGGGCGAGCCCTACGACCGTCCCCCCTTGTCCAAGCAGGTGCTGACGGGCTGGGTGCCCGCCGACGGCACTTTGCTGCCGCGGCGCCGGGAGATCGACGCCGAGTGGCTGCTGGGCGTACCCGCGAGCGGCCTGGACCTGGCCACCAACCGGGTGCGCCTCGCCGACGGCCGCGAGATCCCCTTCGACCGGCTGCTGATCTGCACCGGCGTACGGGCCAGGCCCTGGTTCGTGGAGAGCGAGGCGGCGCTGGACGGCGTGTTCGTCGTCCGCACCCGCGAGCACGCCGAAGGCCTGCAGCGGGCCCTGGCCGCCGGACCCTCCCGGGTGCTGGTCATCGGCGCGGGGTTCACCGGCTCCGAGATCGCCTCCATCTGCCGCGAGCGGGACATCCCGGTGACCGTCGCCGAACTCGCGCCGGCCCCGCTGGTCGGGGCGCTCGGCGCCATGATCGGCGACGTGGCCTCGGACCTGCAGCGCGCCCACGGCGTCGACCTGCGCTGCCGGGTCAAGGTCACCCGGCTGGAGGGCGACGACCAAGGGCGGCTGCGCCGGGCCCACTTCGACGACGGCAGCACCCTCGACACCGACGTGGCCGTGGTCGCGCTCGGCGGCATCCGCAACACCGAGTGGCTGCGCGGCTCGGGCCTGGCGGCGGGCGTCTGGGGCATCGCCTGCGACACGGGCTGCCGCGCCATGGACCTCAACGGCACCATCACCGACGACATCTTCGTCGCCGGGGACGTGGCACGCTGCCCCAACCCGGTCTACGAGTACCGGCTCATCTCGCTGGAGCACTGGGCCAACGCCGTGGAGCAGGCCGAGGTCGCGGCCCACAACATGGTCCACGGCCAGGCGGACCGCTGGCCCCACCTGTCCGTCCCGCTGTTCTGGTCGATCCAGTTCGGCGTCAACATCAAGTCCGTGGGCGTGCCGACCTTCGCCGACGAGGTGGTCGTCACCCAGGGCTCGGTGCCCGACCACCGCTTCGTCGCCGCGTACGGCTACCGGGGCCGGGTCACCGCGGCGGTGAGCTTCAACAACGCCAAGTGGCTGGACCACTACCGGCGTCTCATCGAGACGGCCGCGCCCTTCCCGCCGCCCTGCCCCGCACCCGACCAGCCCCTCGACATGAAACCGGTCCCCGTCGACTTCCCCGGCCCCACCCTGCTCGCGCAGGGCGCCACGGTGGTCGTCACCGGACACGACCCGAGCGAGCGACGCGTCACGGCCGCGTACCAGCACCACCGGTAGGAGGGAGCGCGAGATGACCACCACCGAGACACCCGACACACTGCACCGGATCCTCGACTACTCCGCCCGCCCCGACCCGTACCCGCTCTACGCCGAGCTGCGCCGGACGCCGGTGGCCCGGCAGGACGACGGCAGTTACGTCATCAGCACGTACCGCGAACTCGCCGACATCCTGCACAACCCGCACCTCAGCTCCGACGTCCGCAACCTGGCGCACCCGATGCCCGCGGCCCCGGGCGGGGCCACCCCGGCGTTCATCAACATGGACCCGCCCGAGCACGACCGGCTGCGGCGGATGGCGATGCGTCACTTCGGCCCCCCGCACACCCCGGGGCTGGTGGCCGGCCTGGAACCCGACCTGGCGGCCACGGTCGGCGGCCTGATCGACGGCTTCGCGGGCAAGGACCGCGTCGACATCGTCGACGACCTCGCCTACCCGTTCCCCGTCACGGTGATCTGCCATCTGCTCGGCGTGCCCCGCGAGGACGAACCCCGGTTCCGGGTGTGGGTCAACGACATCATCAACTCGATCGACTACGACCCGAGGACCGACCCGAAGGAGAAACTCGACGCCGGCGTACGGGCCCGCCAGGACCTGCGCGAGTACCTCGGCGGGCTGGTGGAGCAGCGCCACGGGCACCCGAGCGACGACCTGCTGTCCCGGCTGGCCAACGACGACGGGCCGGACGGGCGGATGACCGACGAGGAGATCATCAGCACCGCCAACCTGCTGCTGATCGCCGGCCACGAGACCACCGTCAACCTGATCACCAACGGCATGCTGACGCTGCTGCGCCACCCGGACGTGCTGCGCCGATTGCGCGACGACCCGGATCTGGTCGTCCCGCTGGTCGAGGAACTGCTGCGCTACGAACCGCCGGTGCACATCATTCCCTGGCGGGCCGCGTACAGCGACATCACGGTCGGCGACACCGTCATCCCCAAGGGCTCCCAGATCATGCTGATGCTGGCCTCCGGCAGCCGTGATCCGGACCGCTTCCACGACCCGGACCGCTTCGACCCCGACCGGACCGACAACCAGCACCTCGGCTTCGGCAGCGGCATCCACCTCTGCTTCGGCGGCCCGCTGGCCCGCCGGGAGGCCCAGATCGCGCTGACCGAGCTGGCCCGCCGCCTCGACCACCCCGGCCTCGTCGCCGACCCGCCGCCGTACCGGCGCAGCCCCGTCCTCCGGGGGCCGATCCATCTGCAGGTCGACGTCGAGGGGAACGGGGGCTAGTCGCTCAGCCGGCGAGGATGCTGATCCCGTCGCCGAGGAGCTTGAGGCCGAGCACGAAGAACAGGACGGCGAGGACGGCGACGTTGTGCCGGGCGGCCCACTCCCGCCAGTTGGCGAGGATGCCCTGGGCGCGGTCGCCCATGACCAGGTAGACGGCGAGCGGGGCGAGCACGCCGAGGGACGCGATGACCACGAAGATCGCGAGGGTGCCGATCTGCTGGGCGACGGGGATCCCGGCGGAGCTGATCGAGGCGGCCGCGGCGATGGTCAGGGGCGCGTTCTTGAGGTTGCCCGCCGACAGCAGCAGCCCCAGGCCGAGGATCTTGCCCGGGGTGAAGTGGTCGATCGCCGCCATCCACTTGGGGAGCTGCGCCTGGGAGGGGTCCCGGGGGCGGCGCCGCCACTGGACGGCACCGAAGAGCGCGAGGAGTGCGCCGAGGACGAGTTTGAGGATGCCGACCCAGGTGGCGGGGTGCTTGTGGTCCGAGGCACCGCCCGAGCCGCCCACGGCCAGCATGATCGCGCCGAGCGCGGCGAGCCCCAGCAGCCAGCCGAGGGCGAACAGCGTGCCGTTGAGGCGCCCGCGCGGGGTGGCGAGAATGAGGATGATCGCGACGATCGGCAGGGGGCTGACCGCGACACCCGCGGCCAGGCCCAGCACGTCACCGACAGCGTGTCCCACGGCGGCCTCCCGTCCTCTCCGTCATCGTGGGGGTCTCCGGGGCCGCCGGCCATCGGCCGTCGCCGAACGGGTGACCGGCCACGGTGTCCCTGACCAGGAGGACGTATGCCGGACGAGAGCGTGGACTACCCGGGTCTTGTCGTCCCGGCCGGGCATGTCGAACCGGTGCCGCGGCGGATCCGTGCGCAGGTCGGCGGCCGGTGGGTGTTCGACACCCGGCGGGCCTGGTACGTGTGGGAGTGGCCCGGCTATCCGCAGTACGCCGTTCCGCTGCGGGACCTCGCCGAGGGCGTCCTGCTCACCGACGACGGCCGCACCGGCCGGCTCGCCCCCGGTCCCGCCCGGCGGCACTCGCTGCGGGTCGGCGCCGAGGTCCGTGCCGGTGCGGCCTGGGTCTGGGCCGAGGGGGCCCCGGAGCAGCTCGTCGGCACCGCCCGCTTCCGGTGGGACGCGCTCGACGCGTGGTACGAGGAGGAGGAACAGGTCTTCGTGCACCCCCGGAGCCCCTACACCCGGGTGGACGCGCTGCGCTCGTCCAGCAGTGTCCGGGTCGAGGTGGACGGCGTGGTCCTGGCGGACGCGCCGTCCTCGGTGAAGCTCTTCGAGACCGGCCTGCCCACCCGCTACTACCTGGAGCGGACCTACGTCGACTGGACCCTGCTGCGCCCCTCGGACACCGTGACGCAGTGCCCGTACAAGGGCCGCACCAGCGGGTACTGGTCGTTCGCGCACGGGACGGCCGTCCACGACGACCTGGCCTGGGCGTACGACTTCCCGACGGCGGCGTGCTCCGCCGTCGCCGGGATGGTCGCCTTCTACAACGAGCGCGTCGACCTGTCCGTGGACGGCGTCGCGCTGCCCCGGCCCACCGCCCTGACCAGGGAGCGGTGGGACCGGCTCAACGCGTGACCGTGGGCGCCCGGGCCGCCTCGGTGCTACGCGCCGTCGCAGAGGTCGAGGATCCTGGTGAACGGCCTGCGGAGCATCACGGCCGCCGGTGCCGTGTCGTTCTTGGCGTACCGGGCCAGTGCGGCGCGGGCGGCACCCGTGTCCGCCCCGGGATCCCGCCCCGCGAGCAGCGACTCCAGGGCGCGCCCGGTGGCCTCGGCGACCGGGATCAGGCAGGTCCGGGCGCGGGCGAGGGTCGGGGTGAGCCCGTGCCGCGCGGTGGCGAGTTCGACCTCTGCGGCCAGGGTCAGCAGATGCGGTGCCGCCCGGACGGCGAGGTCGACCCGGTCGCCCAGTTCGGCCACCTCGGCCCGGTGGCGCCGCCGCACCGGATTGAACCGCAGGGCCTTCTCCGCCTCCCGCGCCTCGGCCCCGTAACCTCGCAGCCGGTCCGTCTCCGCCTGCGCCGACACCCGGTTCGCGGACGCCTCGTCCGCCGACCCGATCGCCCGCGCGCTGCGCACCAGGCCGTCGGCCAGCCCGACCGCGCACTTCCGCGCCAGCGCGGCCGTCTCCCGGCGGGGGTCGCGCGGCCACAGCAGCGGGGCGAGGACGGCGGTGACCGCGCCGCCCAGCGCGTTCTCCCACAACCGGGCGAAACCGTACGACTCCGGGGACGGGTTGGCGAAGACCAGCAGCGAGGTCACCGCGACCTGCACGTTCAGTGTCGTCCCGGAACTGACGACGGCCCCGCACAGCAGCGCCAGCCCCAGCACGACGGCGAGGACGACCGTGCTCGGCCGGAAGAGGCTGACCACGGTGACGCCCAGCGCCACCCCGGCCATCACCCCGAGGATCCTCAGCAGCAGCGCGGCCAGGGAGGAGGCGGAGTCCCCGCGCAGACACAGCAGCGGCACGATGGCGGCGAACACCGGCGGCTGATCGGCACCGGCCCACAGCGCCACCTGCCAGCAGGACACCGCCACCACCAGGATCCGCGCCGCCGCCGGCCCCTGCACCCGAAGCCTGCGCCACACCCGCGGCCACGGGGAAACGCCCGTCACCCGCCCACCATAGGCACACACTGTGCCCGACCGCTCACGGAGGGGTGGGTGCGGAGGTGGGTGTCAGGGGCCGGGGGCCCTGGTCGTCCGGGGCGGGGGACACGGGGACACGGGGACACGGGGGCACGGGGGCACGGGGGCACGGGGGCCGGCTGCCGTGCCGGCCGTACGCCGGCAGGTCGCCGTGGTGAGGGGCAGGCGGGGTGGTCACCCGGTCGCGGGCCGCAGTCGGGCGCCCTTGACGGAGAGGCGGGCGCCGAACTGGGCGGCCTGGGTGGCGGTGGCCGTGGTGAGGGTGATCGTGCGGGTGGTGGCGGTGGGCCGTGAGAGCCAGTCGGGTACGGCGTCGGGGGTGACGGTGACGGTACGGTCCGCGGGAAGCGGGCGGCCGCCGAGGCCCGTGACCGTGCCGGACAGCCTGCGCAGATAGAGGGTCACCACGCCCCGAGTGCCCGGGCCCTTGAAGGTGGATGTCGTCGAACCGGTCCGCAGGCGGATCGCCGCCCGGCCCCGGCCCGCGGTCAGATCCAGGTCGACGGCCTCCAGCGAGCGCACGGTGAGTTTCACCGCCCGGACCGTCCCGCCCGCGGTGCGCACGGTGACCACCCCGCGGAACCGCGCCCCGCGCAGCCGTAGCCGGTCGGCGCGCAGCACCCAGGAACCCCTCGCCGCGCGGGCCGGGGGCCGGTCGCCCGGTACGTCGTCGGCGGGCGCCGGGGAGACCCCCGTACTCGCCCGCCCGTCCCGCTCCACCGCCGGCCACGGTGCGGCGGCGTACACGGCCGCCGGCACACAGACCACGGCCAGCGCACAGACGAGAGGACGGGGGACCCGGCCGACGACCCACCCGCCGATCCGACGGTCAGCCGCCATGGGGCCCCTCTTCCGCCGGAGCCGCCGGAACCACCGGAACCGCCGGAACCGCGGGGGCGGTTGGGGCCGCCGGGACTGTCATGGCTGCCGGGCCTGTTGCGGCCGGTGAAGCCGTGATGGCCGCCGAAGTCGCCGTGGCCGCCGAAGTCGCCGTGGTCGGCGAAGTGGCCGTGGCCGCGTGCTCGTTCGGCGGCTCCGTGGCCGGTGGTGGTGGCAGCCAGGCGCAGGCCAGGGCGCCGCCGATCAGGCCGCAGAGGACGCCGAGGAAGAGGCCGCCGAAGTTGGCGATGGGGAGGGAGACGAGGGCGAGGAGGAGGGTGGCGATGCCGGAGAACACGCGGAGGTGGGGGCGGCAGCAGAGGGTGACGCCGAGGGTCGGCAGCAGGATTCCGATCACCAGGGACCCGGCGCCGGATGTGGTCGACAGGGCGAGCGGGATCCCGCCCAGATCCAGGTGGGCGTAGGGCCAGTAGAGGATGGGCAGACCGGCCGCGAAGGTGAACAGCCCGGCCCAGAAGGGGCGTTCACCGCGCCAGATCCGGAACCTGCGCCGGAACTCCGCTGCCGTGGCGGCCGGTTGACGTCGTCTGCCGAAGGGGTTGGTGATCACGCGTCCTGTCCTGGTCCTCGGTGCCCGGATCAGGGGCATGCCTGGTCGCCGCGTACGAGCCGCAGGGCCAGGCCCGGAATGTTGAACGTGCCGGCGGAGACCGCGACCGCGTTCACCCGTACGTCGGTCAGCGTGGCCGACGTGGCCTGCTGTGCGACGGCGTCGGGATCGAAGAACCGCGAGTTCCGGTCCGTGGACCTGACCGGGCCCTTGGTGAGGGCGCCCTGGGCGACACCGATGTCCAGGTTGCCGAAGGTCGCGTCGGCGACCGTCTCGGTCGTCGCGTCGATGAACAGGTTCGACGCCTCGGCCGGCCGGCCGTCACCGCCGGTGAGCCGCAGGGTCCGGGTGCCCACCACCGGGATGTCGACGACCACGGACTGGCAGAGCCCGCGGACCGTCGCGTGCCGGAAGCCGGTGACCACGACGGGGACGAGCTCGTGCTTCCTGGTCACGTCGATGGTGCCGTAGAGGCTGAACCCGCGGGCCGTCAACGAGTCGGCGGTGACCTGGAACTTCTGGCCGGAGATGAAGAAGGACGCGGCGAGCGCGCCCTGCGCCATGGCGATGCCGACGCTCGCGCACGCCGCCACGCAGGGCACCAGGACCACCGCGAAACGCCTCCAGCGCGTTCTCCCGGCGCGGTGCGACATCCCGTCTCCTTCGGTGGTGAGGTGAACCCGCCCGTGCCGGACAGCGGAAATATGCCCCTTTTGTACCGTGATGGATCCTAGGGTTCCGGGCCCGCCGGCCGGCTGCACTCCCGGCCCGCCGTTCGAGTGACACGCGTTCCGCGCCGCCTACGGAGATCCGGTCCGTAAGCCGGTGGCTCCTGCGATCGGTCCATGACATCCGGCTCCCGCCGCGCCCGCTCGGGGCCGGTGGTGATCGTGCGACCGTACGACCCGCTCTTGGGCTGTTCGGGGTGTTCCGTTGTGCCGGGTGGGTGACCCGCTCGTGGCAGCTCGGTTCTTTGTTCGTCAGGCGCGCATTGACTGCCCCGTGCCGCGCCACGGGGATCCCTGGGATGCAGTCCCTTCCGCGGCGACCACACACGCCCGCGTATCCGGTGCCGGCCGGCACCGGAAGAGAAGGGAATCGGATGCGCGCCCTGCGACGTCTTCTCTGGAGCGCACTTGCGTCTTCGCTCCTTCTGATCGGAGCAGCACCAGTCCCCGCCCAGGCACGTGAGGCCGCTGCCCGAGCCGGGGCCTACGACTGTCCGATCAGCCACCGGACGGCCTCCACGACCTCGGCGCCGCCGACCGGGCTGCAGGACTACTACCACGACGACTGGCGGCTCGGCCCCAGCTACCTCACGACGACCGGTGCCGTCGGACGGATGCTGCGGGGCTACCACCCGCAGGACAGCACCTCGCAGTACTGGTTCCTGGGCTGCTACTGGCAGACCGACCAGAAGAACCAGTCGGGGTGGTGGTACCCGGACAACAACGGCTTCGTCCTCCGTGACGGCCGCCCGGTGCAGTCCCCGAGGACCCTTCCGGTGGGGGCCAGGGTCGACCTCTTCGGCAGCGGCAACGGCTTCTTCCTCGCGCCGGAGGGCACGCCGTACGCGAAGCGCGCCCTCCCGCCGACCAACCTGGACGCGTACGCCCGCGGCAACCCGCCCTTCAACTACCACCTGTACCGGGTCGTCAAGGCGCTCACCGTCGAGGCCGGACCCATCAGGCCCTGGTTCGGCCAGAAGGGGCTCGGTGAGCAGTACCTGACGAAGTCGCGGGTCTCCGAACTGGCCGCCCCGGGCGGGTCTCTGAAGGAGATCACCCCGGCGCGGTGACGCCGCCGGAACGTCAGGGCAGGGTCAGGACGCGCGGGCCCCGGTCGGTGATGGCGACGGTGTGTTCGATGTGGGCGGCGCGGCTGCCGTCGGTGGTGCGGAGGGTCCAGCCGTCGGGGTCGGTGCGGTAGGTGTTGCGGCCGCCGGCCATGAACATGGGCTCGATGGCGAGGACCAGGCCGTGGCGGAGCGGGAAGCCGCGCCCGGGGCGGCCCCGGTTGGGGACGTGGGGGTCCTCGTGCATCCGGCGGCCGATGCCGTGGCCGCCGAAGTCGGCGGGCATGCCGCAGCGCGCCTCGCGGGCGACGGTGTCGACGGCGTGGGCGATGTCGCCGACACGGCTGCCCACCCGGGCGGCGGCGATACCCGCGTCGAGGGCCCGCTGGGTGGCGTCGATCAGGTCGAGGTCGCCGGGGCGCGGGGTTCCGACGGGGAAGGTGACGGCCGCGTCGCCGGTCCAGCCGTCGAGTTCGGCGCCGCAGTCGACGCTCACCAGGTCGCCGTCGCGCAGCCGGTAGCCGGTGGGGATGCCGTGCGACACGGCGTCGTTGACGGACGTGCAGATCACGGCCGGGAACGGGACCGGGGCGAAGGACGGCCGGTACCCGAGGAACGGGGAACCGGCGCCGGCCTCGGCCAGCACGGCCCGGGCCGCCTCGTCCAGCTCCCGCAGGGACACCCCCACGCCGGCCGCCGCCCGGACCGCGGCCAGGGCGCGGGCCACCACGCGCCCGGCCTCCCGCATCGCGTCCACCGCGGCATCGGTCTTGATCTCCACCATGCGTGTGACTCCCCACGGCACGTCGACCCAATTCTTATACCGGTATTAGTATCACGGTTCGTCGGGGGGTGTTCCCGGGGGCGTTCCGGGCGCGGTGCGCAGGACCTCGCGGGCCTGTTCGGCGGCGCGGACGATGCTCTCGCTGATGAAGTCGAGGAAGCGGGCGATGTTCTCCAGGCGGGCGGCGGCGGGGGTGTGGGCGCCGAGGACGGCGACGCCCTGGCGGGCGGTCTCGACGAGCCGGTCGTTGGCCCGGGCGCTGGCGATCGTCGCCTGGTAGAAGAGTTCGTCGTCGACGATGTACCGGTCCCGGCGGCGTTCGTCGCGCTCCCGGCGGACCAGGCTCTGGCTCTCCAGGAACGCGATCGCCTTGGAGACCGACGCGGGGCTGACCTGGAGCCGCTCGGCGAGCCGGGCCGCGGTGAGGCTGCCCGCGTCGGTGGTGAACAGGCAGGTCAGCACCCGGGCCCCCATCTTCGGGAGACCGGAGGCCATGAGGACCGCGGTGAGCGACTCCTCGTACCCGGTCAGGGCCTCGGCGTCCCGCCCGTGCGGCTGGGGGGCCGGCCGCGTTCCCCGGGCGGCGGCGGGTCCGCGCCGGTGGGCGCGGCGTTCGGTGGCGCGGTGGGCCAGGTCGGCGCGGTAGGCGGTGGGGCCGCCGTTGCGCATCACCTCGCGCGTGACCGTCGAGGTCGGCCGGTCCAGGCGGCGGGCGATCTCGGCGTACGGGAGGCTGTCGGCCAGCCCCAGTGCGATCTGCTGGCGCTCCTGCTGGGTGAGCCTGCCTCCCGGCATCGCGGTCTCCTCGGGGTTCCTTCGGGGTCGGCCGTCCCGGCCCGTTGTTTCGGAATACGGAAAGCAACGTAGCGTCTCCGCCCCGCCCCGACCTCCGCCGTCCCGGACATCCCCGCCCGCCGCCGCACCGCGGTCGACGGCGAGGGGTACTGGCGGCCGCGTCGGGCGCGGTGGAGCATGCGGGCAGGGACGACGCGGGAGGTGCGGGGTGCGGTACCGCACCCCGCACCGCCGGTACCCCTTCGCCGCTGCGATGGCGCGGATCGTGAGCCATCGGCTTCTGTTTCCGAGGGGCGATCCGACGTCCTTGAGCAGAACCTGCCACAGGTGAACCGGTCGTACGCCAGGACCGGTCAGGCGCCCTGGTCCGCGATGGCCTCCACGCGCGGGGCCACCAGCGTGCGGTAGCACTCCGTGCGCAGGGCCACCGACTCGTCGAGGCGGCCCGTGTTGAAGAAGATCTCCTCGTGGGCGAGGAGGTCCGGGTCGGCTATCACGTCCAGGTCCGGGTCGAAGCTGAGCGGCATGATGGAGCCGCTGACGCAGCCCGTCAGCCGCTCGGCGACGTCCCGGGCCGCGAAGGACGCCTCCCGGCCGGCGTACAGCGCGTTGACCGCGGGCAGGTCGACCCTGCGGTCCCCGGGGACCACCGCGATCACGTACCGGCGCCGCTTGCTGCTCAGCGCCACCCTGATGACCAGGCTCTTCGCGGCCTGGTCCAGGCTGTGGCCGCGCAGGGTGCTGGCGAGGTCGGTGCGGCCCTGCGGCGCGTGGTGCAGGAGGCGGTAGCGGGCGCCGCCCCTGGCCAGCAGGTCGAGCAGGCGGTTACGGCTGTCCGCAGTCGCGAGCGCGGTGGACATGGTGATCCTTTCCCTGAGGAGGACTTCCTTGAGGGGCTTCCCTGAGGAGGACTCGGGTGGCTCAGCGGTCGCGCAGCTCCAAGGTGCAGCACTTGACGCTGCCGCCCGCCTTGAGCAGTTCGCTGAGCTCGACCCCGATCGGCTCGAAGCCGCGGGTCCGCAACTGGGCCTGCAGTCCCCGGGCCGCGGTCGGCAGCAGCACATGGCGGCCGTCGGAGAAGGCGTTGAGCCCGAAGACGGCGGCGTCCTCGGCGGTGGCGATCACGGCGTGCGGGAACAGCGCCCGCAGCACGGCCCGGCTGCCCGGGGTGAACGCCTCGGGGTAGTACATGATCTCGTCGTCGGAGAGCACCGCGAGGGCGGTGTCCAGGTGGTAATGGCGCGGGTTGACCAGGGACAGCGAGGTG
This sequence comes from Streptomyces sp. NPDC048288, assembly GCF_043201555.1. Taxonomy (NCBI): domain Bacteria; kingdom Bacillati; phylum Actinomycetota; class Actinomycetes; order Kitasatosporales; family Streptomycetaceae; genus Streptomyces; species Streptomyces sp. NPDC048288. The sequence continues at coordinate 384,339 of NZ_JBICZD010000002.1, read as the reverse complement.
ACCGGCAGCCCGAAGAACTCCTGGGCCTCGGTGTGCGCGCGGATGTCGGTACGGAAGCCGGTCCCGGCCAGGATCCGCCGGCCGACGGTGAGCAGGTCGCCCTCGCCCTCGTTGATGTGCTCGGGCCACAGCACGTCCCGGTAGCCCTGCTCCTCGAACCAGCGCAGGTAGGCGGGCCCCTCGGCGGTGCGTTCGGCGTGCCGGAAGCGGGCGCCGAAGACCTTGCCGTCCACGACGGTGGCGCCGTTGGCCGCGAACACCATGTCGGGCAGCCCCTCGACCGGCTTGATCTCCTCGACGCTGTGGCCGAGTTCGCGGTAGAGGTCGCGCAACTGCTCCCACTGGCGCACCGCGAGCAGGTTGTCGGTGCCGCGCTCGGGGTTCATCCACGGGTTGATCGAGTACGTGACGTCGTAGTGCCGGGGCCGGCACATCAGCAGCCGCCGACGGGTGGCGGTCCGGGTGGGCTGGTCCGCCGGGTGCGTCGAGACGCTGGGCGCGATGGTGTCGGTGACCGGCACGGGTGCTCCTTCTGCTGGGCTCATGGGTGATGAGGGGTGCCCGGCCCGCGCGCGGTGGTGGTGGGCGGGCCGGGGTGGAATGGGGAGTTACTCAGGAGGTGCTCAGGCTCCGCTGGGGACGGCGTTCCCGGCCGTGGCGGTGGCCTCCTCGGCGGCGGCGACGGTGGTCTCTTCCGCCTGCGCCGCCGTCCGCTCGGCCTTCGCGTCCGGCTGTTCGTCCGAGGGGCGCAGGCCGAAGAAGGCCAGGGCCGCCGCCAGGGTGCCGAGGACCGCGCAGGTGGCCCAGACGCCGTCGCCGTAGTGGGTCCACATCAGCATGCCGAGGGCCGGGCCGACCGCCGAGCCGAGGCCGAACACGGTCTGGGAGGCGGCGATGTAGCGGCCGCGGACCTTCTCGCCGGCCTTCGCGGGGTGCGCCCACAGGGTCGGGCCGCTGACCATGAGGCCGCCCACGCTGACGGCGGTGGTGAGCAGCACCAGCGCGGGCACGCTGCCGGGCAGGCCGAACCCGGCGATGCCGAGGCAGTAGACGAAGGTGCCCACCGTCGCGGCCGTGCTGGCCCGCCAGCGGCGGATGCGGGCCGTCACCGCCAGTTCGAAGCTGATCAGCAGCGCCGAGGACAGGGTCAGCACCCCGCTGTACAGGGCGGTGGAGTGGCCTGCCTCGTCCAGGTCGACCGGCAGCACCGCGAAGAACTGGGCGTACACCAGGGCGCTGAGCAGCATCGAGGTCAGGTAGAGCAGGAAGCGGCCGTCGCGGGCCATGGCCCCGTACGCCGAACGCTGGGCCGCGGCGGCGGTGCCGGGCTCCGGCCCGTCGGCGGCCGGTGCCGGGCGGGGCAGCAAGAACGCGGCGAGCAGGGCGTACGCCAGCGCGCTGGAACCGTCCACCCAGAACAGCAGGTTCCAGTCGATCTGGATGAGCCCCGCGGCGAGCAGCGGACCGGCGGCGGCGCCGACGTTCATGGCGATGCGCAGCATGGAGAAGCCCATGACCCGGAACTCGTCCGGCATCAGATCGCTCAGCAGCGCGGAGGCGGCCGGACGGTAGGACTGGGTCATCATGCCGAGGACGACGACGATGCCGAGCAGGACCGGGTAGTGGCCGGGGCCGGCCAGCCAGGGGATGACGAAGACCAGCACCGCCGAGCAGCTCATCGCCGTGGTGATGGTGTTGCGGCTGCCGAGCCGCGAGGTCAGTTCGCCGCCCAGCAGGGTGCCCGCGACGGCGCCCACGCCGTAGGCGCCGAGCAGGAAGCTCGCCTTGTCGACGCCGTAGCCGCGATGGGTCAGATACAGCACCAGGAAGGTCTGTACGAAGGCGCCGAGCTGGTTGAGCAGCACACCGCCGAGGAGGTAGCGGACCGAACGGGGCGTGGCCCGCAGGGCGTCGAGGACGCCGGGTGCGGCGTTCTCCTTGGACTTGTTCTCCTTGGGCTTGGACACACTCATCGCTTCACCTTCGTAGAGAGGGACCTTCGTGGAGAGGGACCTTCGTTGAGAGGGGGATGTCAGGAACCGACGGCCTGGTCGAAGGAGAAGACCCCCTCGGGGTCGTACTTCTGCTTCACCTGCACCAGGCGGGCGTAGTTGGCGCCGTAGTAGGCCTCGCGCCAGTCGGTCAGTTCCGGGTCGACGAAGTTCTGGTAGGCGGACCCGGTGACGTGCGGGGCCATGGCGGCGTGCAGGCCGCCCAGCCAGTCGAGGCCGGCGGCGACCCGGCCGGGCTCGTCCTCGTCCGACCAGGAGGTGTCCATGGAGACCAGGAACAGGGTGTCCCGGTGGACGAAGGCGGTGGCGTCCGGGGCGACCCGGTTGATGGCGCCGCCCCAGGAGAACAGGCCGACCCCGCCGCCGTCGGCGTTGTGGCTGCCGGGCCAGCGCTCGACCCAGGACAGCATGGTCTCGACGCCGTCGGCGGCCAGCGGCTCGCGGATGTAGTTGGAGCGGAGCGCGAACTGGTCCCCCGAAGTGGCGTGCACCATGTACTTGTTGGCCTCCCAGAAGGTCCGCTCGGTGACCTCCCGGGACACCGGGTCGGCCACCGCCAGGACCGGGTCAAGGATCTCCAGGCACGCGTGTGCCGGACCGAAGTACTGCCCCTGCAGGGTGACTTCGGCGTTGTCCCGGACCGCGCCGGGGCCGCTGCCGTGGGTCCACACCCCGAGCCGGGCCGCGAAGTCGTCCGGTGCCTGCCGCACCATGCGCTGGCCGGCCTCCAGGACGGCGGCGGCGTCCGCCCACCTGAAGGTGAGGAGGAAGGTGGTGACGTCGGGGACCGGCCGGGCCTGGAAGGTGAGGGAGACGTTGATGCCGAAGTTGCCGCCGCCTCCGCCCTTGCAGGCCCAGAACAGGTCGGGGTTCTCCCGCTCGTTGGCCACCGCCAGGGAGCCGTCGGCGAGCACCACGGTGGTCTCCACCAGGGCGTCGGCGGTCAGGCCGTAGCGGCGGGCGGCGAACGCGGCGCCGCCGCCGAGCGCCAGGCCGGCCACTCCGACGGTCGGGCTGGTACCGGTGGAGAAGACCATCTCGTACGGCTGCATCGCGTCGTAGACATGGCTGATCCTGGCCCCGCCGCCCGCCACGACCAGGCCGGTGGAGCCGTCCGCGTGGGTCTCGGTGAGCCGGCTGAGGTCGATGACCAGGCCGTCGTTGACGGAGTAGCCGGCGAAGCTGTGGCCGCCGGAGCGGGCGACGACCGGGACGCCCTGCTCGCGCGCCCAGACCAGGGCCCGCTGCACGTCCGACGCGTGGGCCGCGGTGAGCACGGCCGCCGGGGCACGGTGCTTGTAGCGGGTGTTGAAGAGGTGGGAGCCGACGCGGAAGCCCGCGCTGCCCGGCAGGAAGACCCGCCCCGCCACCTCGCCGGCCAGCCCGGAGTAGTCGACGCCGGCCATGTCAGCGCACCTCCTCGATGGCCGACAGGCCGCTCGCCGCGTGGGCGCCGTAGCGCTCCCACCGCTCGTGCAGCCGTATCCGGCCGTCGGCCAGCAGCTCGGGGGTGTTGACGCTGTGGCCGGAGATCACCCGGCCGTCGTCGAGGACCATGCTGTACGAGAAGCTGATCACACCGTCCGTGTCGCGGGTCCCCGCCAGGGAACCCCGCCGTACGTCACCGCCGGTGAACTCGGCCCAGACCAGATCGCCCCGCTGCCGGTACAGCGCGATGGGCGCGTCGTCGGCCGGGTCGGCCAGGACCTTCCGGAATCGCTTGCCGTCGTAATTGATCACGTAAGCCATGGAACCGGCGGGCCCGATTGCCCGGAAGGGCCCCGCCCGACGGCCAATCAACCGGACATGAACCCGGTCCGCGTCCGGGTTGATTGTCCCTTCCGGACATGGCTTCCGGGCAACCCGCGCGTCCCGTGGAATCGCCCTGTCACTCGGATTCAGGAGGCGATCAGCGCGTGGACGACAACGGTGCCGACAAGGGCGTGGAGGGCGTGATCCTGCTCATCGGGTGCGGGATGCGCAAGTACCGCGAGTACCTGCTGGCCGGAGCGGCGGGGACGCACCCGGTCTGGCTGTTCACAGGTGAGGAGCCCGACTGGCAGACCCCCTACCTCACCGGTCACACGGTCGTGGACGTCACCGACCGGGACGCCGTGCTCGCGGCGGCCCGGGAGCTGGCGGGGCGGATCCCGGTGCGGGGTGTGCTCAGCTGGGACGAGACCCTGATCGTGACGACCGCGCGGGTGGCCGACGAACTGGGCCTGCCCGGCGCGGGCGTGGACGGCGTGGAGGGCTGCCGGGACAAGTACCGCAGCCGCCGGCTGCTCACCGCCGCCGGTCTCGACCAGCCCGGGTACGCCTGGGTGGATACCGCCGAGGAGGCGCTCGCGGCGGCGGAGCGGATCGGCTACCCGGTCGTCGTCAAGCCGCGCGGGATGGGCGCCAGCATCGGGGTGGTGCTCGCCGCGGACGCCGGTGAGGTCGTCGAGGCGTTCCGGACGGCCGACGAGGCGAGCCGGATCGGCGCGGTCTCCTACCGCGGCGGCGCGCTGGTCGAGGAGTACCTCGAAGGACCCGAGATCAGCATCGACGCGGCCGTCGTCGACGGCGCGTACCACCCGATGTTCGTGGCCCGCAAACAGGTCGGCCTCTTCCCCTACTTCGAGGAGATCGGCCACCACGTCGCCGCCGACGACCCGCTGCGCGCCGACCCCGCGCTGCTGGCGATGCTGCGGGCCGCGCACCGCGCCATCGGCTACGGCTTCGGCGTCACCCACACCGAGGTCAAGCTGACCGCCCGCGGCCCGGTCATCGTCGAGATCAACGGGCGGCTCGGCGGCGATCTCATCCCGCGTCTCGGCCAGCTCGCCACCGGCATCGACCCGGCCCGCGCCGCCGTGCGCGCGGCACTGGGGCAGCGCCCCGACTTCACCGACACCGAGCACCGCACGGTCGGCATCCGCTTCGGCTACCCGCCCGAGGACTGCGTGGTCCGCTCCGTCACCCTGCCGGCCACCGCCGAGGGCCTGCTGGCCGCCGAGGCGATGGCCGACCCCGGCACCGAACTCCGGCTGCCCCCCAACGGCTACCTCGCCCGCCACTCCTACGTCATCGTCACCGGCGCCGACCCCGCCCTGACCACCGCCCGCCTGGACACGGCGGCGGCCCTCGTCACCCTCGACCACGAGCCGCTGCACATGCCCGTCCCGGCATGACCCGGGCCACCGGCCACCGACCGCCGGGCACGGTCGGACCCACCGGCCCCGGCGCCGCGCGGACGCCGACGGGGCCACCCGCGGAGAGCCGCGCGGTACCCACCCGCAGCCGGCCGCCAAGCACGGTCGGACCCGTCGGCCCCGGCGCCGCCCGGACGCCGACGGGCCCACCCGCGGAGAGCTGCGCGATACCCACCTGCGCAGAGCTGCGCGATACCCACCCGCGCAGAGCCGCGCGGTATCCACCCGCAGCCGACCGCCCGGCTCGTCGAGGTCCGGCCGGCCCACCTGTCACCGGAACCAGACCGCCGACCCCATCTGAGGAGATCCACATGGCACACCGCACAGTCGAACTGCTCGCCGTCGGCGCCGGCCCGGCGAACCTCGCGCTCGCGGTCGCGCTCGAGGAAATGGCGCCCGAACTCGCGGACCGCGCCCTCGTCGTCGAACGCGAGGAGAACGTCGTATGGCAGCGGGGCATGCTGCTCCCGGACGCCCTGAGCCAGGTCTCCTTCCTCAAGGACCTGGTCACGATGCGCAATCCGCGCAGTGAGTTCTCGTTCCTCAGCTTCCTGCACGACCGCGGCCGGCTCGACGCGTTCGTCAACCTCGGCAGCTTCGTGCCGTACCGCAGCGAGATATCCGAATACCTCCAGTGGGTGGCGGACTCGCTGGAGCAGGTGCGGGTGGAGTACGGCCGGGGCGTCACCTCGGTCACCCCCGTGCACGGCACGGACGGCGAGGTCACCGGCTGGACCGTGGCGATGTCGGACGGCGACACCATCGGCTGCCGCTACCTGGTGATCGGCGCCGGACGCGACGCGCATGTGCCCGCCGTGTTCGACGGGCTGCCGGCCGAGCGGGTCATCCACTCCACCCAGTACAGCCAGCGGATCGCCGAGGTGCCGGCCGACCGGCCGCTCAGGGTCGCCGTGGTCGGCGGCGCGCAGAGCGCGGCCGAGCTGTTCGGCGCGGCCCTGCGGGACCTGCCCGGCTGCCGGCCGACGATGATCATGCGCTCGATCGGTCTGAACGGCTACGAGAGCAGCAAGTTCACCAACGAGCTGTTCTACTCCTCGTTCGTCGACGAGTTCCACGCCGCCGACCCCGAGGCCCGCCGCCAGCTGCTGTCCGAGATGCACCGCTCCAACTACGGCGGTCTGGCCCCGGCCACCCTCGACTCGCTGTACCGGCAGTTCTACCAGGACCGGCGCACCGGCACGGACCGCCTGGGCATGGTCACCATGACCGACATCACCGGCGCCACCGCCGACGGCGACGACCTCGTCCTGACGCTCACCGACCGCCGTACCGCCGAGGTCCGCGAGCTCCGCTGCGACCTGCTGCTGCTCGGCACCGGGTTCGTCCGCGAGATGCCCCGCATGGTGCGCTCGCTCGGCGACGCGCTGGGCCTCCGCCGGATCGACGTCACCCGCAACTACCGCCTGGACACCGGCCGCCGGGACAGCGCCTCCTGCTACCTGCAGGGCGTCAACGAGGCCACCCACGGCATCGCCGACTCGCTGCTCAGCGTCCTCGCCGCACGCTCCGCGGAGATCACCGAGGACATCCTCGCGCACCGCGCCGGCCGGCTGGCCGCCGGAGACCGCGAGCCCGCCCTCGCCGCGGCCTGACCACCGCCGTTCCCGACCGGCCACCCACCCCGGTCCCCGCCGAACCCCGCAGAGAGACGACATGCTGATCAAGCACCTCGACCGCGCCGGCCTCACCCACGAGAACGGCCTCGACGCCCAGCGTCTGCTCCCCTGGCCCCAGTTGAACGCCCCCTTCGAGGGCTCCTGGTGCGTCATCCGGCCCGGCACCGCGTCCACCGCGCACGCCCACCACGAGTACGAGATCTTCGTCGCCCTGCGCGGCGAGGCGTTCCTGGAGTCCGACGGCGAGCGGATCCCGTTCACCGCCGGCGACATCGTCCACTTCCCGCCGCACCACGAGCACCGGGTCGTCAACGACTCCGACGCCGACTTCGAGATGTACAGCGTCTGGTGGGACGCCGAGATGGCCGGCCGCTTCGCCGCCCGGCACACCGAGGAGGCCTGAGCCATGGACCAGCAGCAGTCGGAGCAGCGGCGCACCGTCATCATCGGCCCGCCGCCCACCCCCAACGGCGACCTGCACGTGGGCCACATCGCGGGCCCCTACATGGCGGCCGACGTGCACGCCCGCTATCTGCGGGCCACCGGCCGGCCGGTGCTCTACACCACGGGAACGGACGACAGCCAGACCTACGTCGTCTCCAGCGCCGCCAAGCTGGGCACCACCCCCGGGGCGCTGGCCCACAAGAGCTGGCGGGACATCCGGGAGACGCTGGAGCTGATGGGCATCGCCGTCGACGGGTTCGCGCCCTTCGACGACGGCTACCGGGCGATGACGCTGGACTTCCTCACCCGCCTCCACGAGGCCGGCAAGTTCCGGCTGCGCACCGTGCGCCTGCCGTATGTCGAGGCGACCGGCGAGTTCCTGATGGAGGGCCTGGTCAGCGGCGGCTGCCCGGTCTGCCTGGCGGTCAGCCGGGGCGGGCTGTGCGAGAGCTGCGGCCACCCCAACAACTTCGCCGAGCTGACCGACCCGCGCTCCACCGTCGACCCCACGGCGGAGGTGACCCACCGCGAGGCCGAGATCCTGGTCCTGCCGCTGGAGGAGTACCGGGAGCAGCTGACCGCCTACCACCGGGAGAAGCAGTCGACCTGGCGCCCGCACATCGTGCAGCTGATGCGCGAGCTGCTGGCCCGCCCGCTGCCGGACTTCCCGATCACCTACCCCACCGGCTGGGGGATCCCCGCGCCGTTCCCGGAGACCCCGGGCCAGGTCCTCAACGCCTGGGCCGAGGGCATGCCGGCCTCGATGTACTGCACGGCCGTCGCCCAGCGCGCGCACGGCGAACAGCCCGCGTCCGACGACGAGTTGTGGCGCACTGAGAACGGCATCCGGCTGGTCTACTTCCTCGGCTTCGACAACGCCTACTTCTGGGGCCTGACCCACCTGTCGCTGCTGCTCGCCCACGAGGGCCGCTACGTCGTCCCGGACGCGATCGTCAGCAACGAGTTCTACGAGCTGGAGAACGAGAAGTTCTCCACCAGCAAGGGCCATGTGGTGTGGACCCGCGACCTGGTGCGGGAGGTCCCCCGCGACCTGGTCCGCTTCCATCTCGCGCTCACCGCCCCCGAGTACGCCCGCACCAACTTCTCCCGGGCCGCCCTGGAGAAGATCACCGGCGGGCGGCTGGTCGAGCCGTGGAACCGGCTGGGCGCGCTGCTCGGCAAGGCGGTCGCCGAACTCGGCCTGGAGGGGCAGGAGTTGCCGGTGTCGGCGGCGGCGAACGCCCGCCGGGCGGCCACGGCCGAACGGTTCGCGTCCGGCTACCGGCTCACCGGCTACAGCCTCAGCCGCACCGCCGACCTGATCCCGTTGCACACCGAGCGGCTCCTGGGCCGGGCCGAGGCCCTGCTCGACGGTTCGACCGCCGCCGCCCCCGACCGGGCCGCGGGCGCCGCCGAACTGGGCGACCTCTTCGCGGAGTTGCGCACCCTGATCGCCGCGGCCTCCCCGATCCTCATCGACCTCGCCGAACTGGCCCGGGCCGAGGGCGGTTTCGACGGCACCTTCGCCCTCGCGCCCACCGAGCGGACGACCACGGCCTTCACCGTCCCGGCGCTCGGCTCCACCGCCTGCCCGAGCTGAACCGACGACCTGGGCCCCAAGAGAAGGCCCCAAGAGAAGGCCCCAAGAGAAGGCCCCAAGAGAAGGCCCCAAGAGAAGTCTCGACAGAAGGAAGGGAGGTGCCCGATGCGTGTCACCGTGGTGGGCGGCGGGGTGATCGCCCTGCTGACCGCTGTGGAATTCACCCTGGACGGACACCGGGTCACGGTCGTCGACCAGGGGCCCATTCCGTACAGCCGGGCCACCTCTTTCGACCAGCACCGGATCATCCGGGCCCTGCACCCGGACGATCCGCCCGCCACCGCGGCCGCGCTGCGCGCCCACCGCCGCTGGCTCGAACTGGAGGACCTGTTCGCCACCCGCTTCTACGAGCGGGTCGGCGCGCTCACCGTGCTGCCGCCCGCCGCGGCCGAGGCGGGCGTCCTGCTCCTGACCGGCGCCGGCGGCCGGGCCCGGACGCTCACCGCGGCCGAACTCGCCGACCGCTACCCGCATCTCGCCCTGGACAGCGGATTCGACGCGGTCCTGGAGGACGACGCCGGCGTCCTGCTCGCCGAGCGGGTGCTCGCCGCCTGCGCCGGCTGGCTGCGCTGGCAGCCAGACGTCAGCCTGATCGAGCACCGGCCGGTGGTCGCGGTGGACGGGGAGCGCGGCCGGGTCAGCCTCGCCGACGGGCAGGTGCTGGACGGCGACGGCGTGGTGGTCGCCGTAGGACCCTGGGCCCGGCGGCTGCTGCCCGAGCGGATCGCCAAGTCGCTGGTCCTGCACCGGCAGTCGCTGCTGTACTGCCGGGTCCCCGCGGCGGCGGCCGAGGCGTGGGCCGCCACCCCGGCCGTCCCCGCCCTCGGCACCCGGCGCGGCGCCTGGCTGATCCCGCCGGTGGCCGGTACGGCGCTCAAGCTCACCTCGGCCGCCGTCTGCCACCGGACCGACGACCTGACCGACCATGTCACGCCCGAGTACCGGCAGCGGGAGCTGGCGGTCGAGTTCGGCGACCTGCTGCCGGGCTTCGGACCGGCCTGGGTGCTCGGCAGCAAGGACTGCTACTACCTGTCGTACGCCGAGACCGGCGGCCCCCTGGTGGTCTCCCTCGGCGGCCCGGCCCACGCGTACGCGGCCTGCGGCGGCTCGTCGTTCAAGTTCGCGCCGCTGATCGCCCGCACCCTCGCCGACCGGGTCCTCGGCCGGGTCCCCGACCCCACGGGTCTGGCGGCGCTGGACGCCGTACCCCTCGACGCCACGCCCTGACCCCTTCCACCCGCGTTCCACCCGAGAGGAACCGCCATGAAACTCCTGGCTCTCGAAGCCCGGCAGAACGCCACCTACTACATCTCCCGCTACGAGCAGGTCGTCGCCCTCGGCGCGGACGTGTACGTCCTCAACGGCGAGGGCACCGAGGACTTCTGGCGCGCCGACCGCTACCGCGTCGCCGGTTCGCGGTCCGTCGACGAGCTGATCGCCGCGGCCAAGGAGTGGCACGCGGAGGAGCGGTTCGAGGGCGTGTTCACCTTCTCCGAGTCCGGGGTGCTGGCGGTCGCGGCGGTCGCCGAGGCCCTCGGCCTGCCCGGGATCGGTGTGGAGGCCGCCCGGGCCAGCCGCAACAAGCTGCTGATGCGCCAGGCCCACGAGCGCGAGGGCGCCGCCCACCCGTCCTTCCGCTTCGTCACCAGCGAGGCCGAGGCGCTGGGCGCCGCCGCGGACTTCGGCTACCCGGTGATCGTCAAGCCGACCCTGGGGGCCGCCTCCAACTACGTCTTCCGCGCCGACGACGCCGCCGAACTGCGCGCGCGCTACGCCCAGGCCGCCCAGGGCCTGACCGAGCTGTCCTGGTACGCGATGGAGGCCGACGGCCTGGACCTGGGCCCGCACGGGCTCCTCGTGGAGTCCTTCCTGGACGGCGACGAGTTCCTGGTCGAGGCGCTCGCCTGGGACGACGAGGTCTACCTCGGCTCGATCGTGGACCGGGTCACCGCCGAGGGCGACACCTTCGACGACGACGTCCACCACGCCCCGACCGCCCTCACCCCCGCCCAGGTCGAGGCCGTCCACGAGGTCGTCACGGCCGGCGCCCGCGCCCAGGGCCTGCGGCGCAGCGTGATGCACGCCGAGGTCCGCTTCCACGAGGGCCGACCGCACCTGGTGGAGATCGCCGTCCGCCCGGGCGGCGGCGGCCTGGACCACATGGCCCGGATCTCCGCCGGCTACGACCCGATCGCCGCCGTCGCCGCCGTGGCCCGCGGCATCCGCCCCGAGGTCGGCCACTACGCGCCGACCGGCGTCCACACGGCCGCCCTGTGCCTGCTGCCCCCGGCCTCCGGCCGTGTCGAGCGGGTCCATGTCCCCGACGGCGTCGGCGACCGGGCGGACGTGTTCTTCCTGAAGCTCACCGCGACCCCCGGCGACCTGGTCCGCCGCCCGCCCGCGGGCAACAGCATCCTCGGCTTCCTCGGGGTGACGGGCACCTCGTTCGAGGACGCCATGGCCACCGCCGGAGAACTCGCCGCCCAGGTCCGCGCCGACCTGACCGACCCGGACGCCTGACCCGACCCCCACAGGCCCCACAAGGCCGTACAAGGCCCCACAAGGAGCAAGGACATGACCGAACGCCCTGTCGTCATGGTGGGCTTCGTGCCCGTGGCGGTGACCTCCCTCGCCCAGTTCCAGCCCGAGGGCTCGGTGATCGTCGTCGACGAACCCGACGTGATCCGCAAGCGCGAGCTGGCGCCGAAGGCCGAGGAGGCGCCCGTGGTACGGGAGCTGATCGCCTGGGAGTACCAGCTCGACGGCGCCGCCGACGCCTTCTACAACGCCCACCCCGACCTCGACCCGGCCGCGATCGCCCCGCTCCAGGAGTACGCCACCCCCTTCGCGGCCCGCCTCGCCGAGCGCTACGGCCTGCCCACCGGCGGCCACGGGGCGCTGCGGATCCTGCGGGACAAGGCCGTGCTGCGCCGGGTCAGCCGGGCCGCCGGCATTCTCAACCCGGAGTCCGTCGAGGTCACAGGGCCGGACGAGGTCCGCGCGTTCATGGCGGAGCACCCCGGCCCGGCCGTCCTGAAGCCCGCCAACCGGCAGGCCGCCCTCGGCACCCGCATCCTCGGCTCCGCCGACGAGATCGACGAGGCCTGGGCGGAGACCACCGCCATGGACGAGGGCGTGATGGTCCCCGACCGGGGCATCGAGCTGCGCATGCTCGTCGAGCGGTGCGTGCAGGGCCGCGAGTACAGCGTGGAGCTGCTCGTCGAGCGGGGCCGCCCGGTGTTCGCCAACGTCACCGGCAAGGACCTCTACCCGGGCGGACGTCCGGTCGAGCTGGGCCATGTGGTGCCCGCCGACATCCCGGCCGAACTGGACGCGCTGCTGCGCGCGGAGACCGAACGGCTGCTGCGGGCCGTCGGGTTCGGCACCGGGATCGCGCACTGCGAGTGGATCGTCGAGGACGGCCGCCCATTCCTGGTGGAGTGCGCCGGCCGGTTCCCGGGCGACGGCATCGTGGACCTGATGGACCGCGCGTACCGTGTCGACCTGGTGCGTGCCTTCTGGACGCTGATGAAGGGCGAACCGCTGCCCGCCCCGCTGCCCGCCAGGGCGCCCGGGGCCGCCGCGATCCGCTTCCTGCACACCGGGGCCGGGGTCGTGGAGTCCGTCTCGGGTGTCGAGGAGGCGCGTGCGCTGCCCGGCGTCGAGGCGTGCGCGGTGAGCGTGGAGCCGGGGGCCGAGGTACGGGAGCTGCGCAGTTCCTGGGACCGGATCGGCTCGGTCGTCACCGAGGCGGCCACCGGGGCCGAGGCGGCGGCCGTCGCCGGCCGGGCCCTGGACACGATCCAGGTGAAGGTCCGCCCCCTGCCGGGCCGGCCGGAGTAGGTTCGCGCACCGTTCGCGGACCACCGTTCGCGCACCACAGGTCACGGACCACCGTTCGCGGACCACAGGAGGGAAGACATGGCCACCGTCGAGGACGTGCGGCGCCTTGCGGTCGCGCTGCCGCGCACCGAGGAGCACCTGATCCGGGACCGGGTGAAGTTCCGGATCGGCCGGATCGTGTACCTCGCGCTGTCCCGTGACGAGACCACGCTGGGCTTCGCGTTCCCCAAGGAGGAGCGCGCGGCCCTGGTGGCCTCGGAACCGGCGAAGTTCTCGCTGCCCCCGACCTCCGACCTGCGCTACAACTGGGCCCAGGCGACCCTCGCCGCGCTGGGCCCGGCCGAACTCGCCGAACTGGTCACCGAGGCATGGCGGATGTGCGTGCCCGCCAAGGTGGCTCGCGCCCACCTCGGCCCCGACCCGGACCCCGGGACGCCCCTGCCCCCGGCCCCGCCGCTCGCCCGGCTGCGGCTCTCCGCCGAGGTGTTCGCCGGCTACCGGGGCGTCGACCGCAGCTGGCTGGAGCTGCGCCGGCTGACCGCCCCCGCCCTCGACCTGACCGACCCCGCCCACCGCCTCGCCCTGCACCGCTGGCTCAACTCCTGGGGCTGCAGGCTCCCTTATCCGCCCGAGGGCGAGCCGTATCCGCTGGAGGAGGCCCTGGCCGCCTGGACGGCCGGGCACCCGCTGCCCGGCACCCCGCTCGCCGACCTCACCGACGCCGACATCGACGCGCTGGCCGCCGCGTACGAGGACCTCGCCGGGCTCCCGGCCGGGTCCCCGGCCCGCCCCCGCTCCCTCGGCCCGACGGCCGCCGCGAAGGCGCTGTACGCGCTGCGCCCGCGGACCGTCATGCCGTGGGACGCGGCCATCGCCACCGAGCTGTACGGCGCCCGGGACGGGGCCGCGTTCGCCCGCCATCTGCGCACCGGGCGGGCCTGGGCCCGGGCCGCCCTCGCCGAGAGCGGGCTGGACGCCGACGCGCTCGCCGCCGACCTCGGCCGGCCCGCCGTCACCCTTCCGAAGGTCCTCGACGAACACCTGTACGTGACCATCACCCGCCGTACGGCCCCGTGACCGTACGGCAGGTTCGTCCGAATATCACCCCCGCCCAGAACCCGCGTGTGACGATCCGTCGCGATCGTCGTCCGTACCGCAGCAGCGAGCTGTGACCCCAGTGAAAGGCACCGAGAAACCATGACAGTTGACCAGAGCACCAGGGACAAGGCCGAGCGGCTGCGGGCGCTCGGCAGCGACTCCGTCCTCGTGCTGCCCAACGCCTGGGACGCGGGCAGCGCCGCCGTGATCGCCGCGGCGGGCGCCCTCGCGATCGGCACCACCAGCGGCGGTGTCGCCTGGTCGCTCGGCCGGGGCGACGGCGAGCAGGCCGGCCGGGACGAGATGATCGCCGCCGCCGCGCGGATCGCCGCCGCCGTCGACGTCCCGGTGACCGTGGACATCGAGGCCGGCTACGGCGCGGCCCCCGAGGAGGTGGCGAAGACGGTCACCGCGGTGGTCGCCGCCGGCGCGGTGGGCGCCAACCTGGAGGACTCCAAGGCCCCCGGCGGCCCGCTGTTCACGCCCGAGGAGCAGGCGGCGCGGATCGCGGCGGCGCGCACCGCCGCGGCCGCCGCCGGACTGCCCGAGCTGCTGCTCAACGTCCGCACCGACGTGTACCTGTTCGGCATCGGCGAGGAGTCCGGCCGGCTCGACGACGTGCTGGCCCGTACCGCCGTGTACGCGGACGCCGGCGCGGACGGCATCTTCGTGCCGGGCCTGCTCGACCTGGCCGTCCTCGGCGAGCTGTCCGCCCGCTCCCCGCTGCCGGTGAACGTCATGGCCGGTCCGGGCGGGCCCGGTGTGGCCGAGCTGGTCAAGGCCGGGGTGCGCAGGATCAGCGTCGGCACCGCGATCACCCAGGCCGCGTACACGGCGGCCCGCCGCGCCACGCTGGAACTCCTCGGCTCCGGCACCTACGAGGAGCTGGCCGGATCGCTGGACTTCTTCCAGGTGGACGGCCTCTTCCACGGCTGAGCACGGCGGCGGGGGGCCGGGGGGCGCCCCCCCCGGGCCCCCCCCCCCCCCCCCCCCCCCCCCCCCCCCCCCCGCCGCCCCCCCCGCGCGGCCGTTCAGCCCGTCGTCGCCGTCCAGCGCTCGACCACCTGGTCCAGGACGTCCAGCGGCAGCGCGCCGTTGCCGAGCACCAGGTCGTGGAAGGCCCGGATGTCGAAGGCCGGGCCCAGCCGCCGGGCCGCGCGGGTGCGCAGGCGCTGGATCTCCAGCCGGCCCGTCATGTACGACAGCGCCTGGCCGGGCCACTCGATGTAGCGGTCGGTCTCGTTCCGCACCTCGGCCTCGGCCAGCACGGTGTGCTCGCGCAGGTACGCCACCGCCCGGTCCCGGCTCCAGCCGAAGTGGTGCAGCCCGGTGTCCACGACCAGCCGGGCGGCCCGCAGCGAGTCCATCGCCAGCATGCCGAGGCGGGCCACCGGACCCGAGTACAGCCCCATCTCGTCGGCGAGCCGCTCCGCGTACAGCCCCCAGCCCTCGATGTAGGCGTTGATCCAGGCGACCCGGCGCAGCCGGGGCAGCCCGGTCAGCTCCTGGGCCAGGGAGAGCTGGACATGGTGGCCGGGCACCGCCTCGTGGAAGGCGGTGGCCTCGGCCGGCACCCGTGAACGCTCCGTCGCCCGCGCGGTGTTGGCGTGGTAGGTCCCCGGCCGGGAACCGTCCGGCGCGGCCGGCATGTACCAGGCCAGGGGCGCGCCCGGTGCCTCGGCGCCGTCCAGCGCGCAGGGCACGGCGGGCAGCCGTCCGAACCGCCGGTGCGCGGCCAGCTCGGCCCGGCCGATCGCGGTCCGGGCGGCCGCGAGCAGCTCCGGGGCGCCGCTCCACCGCAACCGGGCGTCCGTGCGCAGCCGTTCCCGTATCTCGGCCGCGCTGGGCGTCCCGCCGAAGGCCTGTGCGCCGGCCGGCACGTACTCCGCCTCCAGGTGGGCGAGCAGCTCCACCCCGGTGTCGTGGAGTTCCTTGGGGGAGCGGTCGGTGGTGGTGTGGACGCGGGCCAGGGTGGCGTAGTGCTCCTCGCCGTCGGGCAGATGGCACAGCCCCGGGCGCTCCGGGGGCCGTCCGTGGGGGGCGAGGTCCGTGTGCAGCGCCTCCCGGTAGGCGGCGAACGCCGGGCGCACCCGCTCGTCGATCAGCCGGTCCCGCTCGGCGTGGTGACGTGCGCTCAGCGGTACGGCGCGCAGCGGGTCCCCGGCCGGGTCGGCGAGGTAGGCGTCCAGCCGGTCCGTCGCCGTACGGACCCGTTCGGCGACGGGCAGCCGTCCCGCCCGCAGCCCCTCGCGGTGCCGTTCGGCCGCCTTCGCCAGGTAGCCGGGGACCGCCGCCAGCCGCTCCAGATGGCCGCGTTCCTGCTCCTCGCCCACCGGGCGCACCGCGGGCAGCGAGCCGAGCAGCCGGCCGAGCGGGGAGGTCTGGTAGTCGGCGACGGTGTGCTCGACCAGCCGGGTCCCCAGCCGGTCGGCGACCGCCCGGGCCTGCTGCACCACCACCGCCCGGGTCACCTCCTCCACGGCGTCCGCGACCGGCGCGGCGGCGGCCCGGGTCGCGAGCGTCGCCGCCCGCGCGGCCAGCTCCGACTGCGCCTGCCATGAGGGGTCGGCCAGCCGCCCGACCGTCTCCGGGCAGCCTTCGAGCGCGTCCTCCAGCGGGTCCTCGGCGGCAAGCACACCGACGGCCTCCTCGGCGAGGGCGTCGAGAGGGGTGGGAGCGGTCATGCTGAGGTCTCCTGTCTCAGGGCGGGAAACGGTCGGTCGTGCCGGGGGAGCCCGGTGCGCTCGTCGGCCGGACGGTGCCGCTGGCCGGCGTCCGGGACGTCCGGCGGCCGGTGCCGTCCGGGGTCCGGGACGTCCGGCGGCCGGTGCCGTCCGGGGTCCGCGGCGTCCGGCGGGCGGTGCCGTCCGGGGTCCGGGGCGTCCGTCGCGGGGACCGGCCGAGCGCGTGCGAACTGCCCTACCAGCGGTGGCAGTCCGTACTGCCCGGGCACATCGGTACGCTCCAGCAGCCCACTGTCGACAACGGCTTCGAGGACGTCCTCCACCCCCTCCTCCACCGACTCCGCCACCAGTTCCCCCACGGATCCGACTGCCGGTCCCAGCACGGGTCCGTGCGCGGGTCCGTGGGGCGGCGCCAGGCCGGGTCCGTGGGGCGGTCCCGGCATCGGTCCGACTGCCGGTCCGTGCGGTGGTCCCAGCACGTGTCCGTGCCCGGGTCCGTGCGGCGATCCGAACTCCGGTCCGTGCGTCGGCTCCTGTGCTGGTCCCCGTGCCGGTTCGAGCGCTTGCGCGAGCGCCGTGGCCGAGGCGTGGGTGACGCCGTCCACGGACGGCGCGGCGCCGGACGTCGCGAACCGGTGCAGGATCAGTCGGGCTCGGGGGGTGAGGCGGCGGTAGGAGTCGTCGTAGCGCTCGACGAGAGTCTCGTCGCCGACCCGCAGCCGTCCGGACAGGCCGTCGGCGCGGACGAGTTCGGCGACCGCTTCGGGGAGCAGGGCCTCCGGGCGCGCGGCCAGGCGGCGGCCGGCGAGGGTGAGGGCGAGGGGCAGGTCACCGCAGGCCTCCGCGAGCAGCAGGCCGGCCCGCGGGGCGCCGCGGAGCCGCTCGGCGCCCAGCACGCCCGCGAGCAGTTCCATCGACTCGTCCCGGTCCAGGACGGGCAGCGCGAGGCGCCGTACCCCGTCCAGGCCGAGCAGCCGGGACCGCGCGGTGACCAGGATCCTGCTGTGCTCCCCGGCCACCAGCAGGTCGCGCACCTGGCGCTCCTGGAGGGTGCCGTCGAACACGATCAGCAGGCGCCGTTCGGCCAGCACCGAGCGGTACAGGCCGATGCGCTGGGCGGGGTCGTTCGGGATGTGCTCGGCCGGGATGCCGAGGGACTGCAGCAGCCCGCCCGCGATGCCCGCCGCGTCCTTGCGGCCGTCGGCGGCCGTGCCCAGGCCGACGTACAGCTGCCCGTCCGGCAGGTCCGCGGCCAGCTCGTGGGCCAGCCGCAGGGCGAGCGCGGACTTGCCGGCCCCGGTCTGGCCGTGGATGACCAGCGGCGGCACCGGGCCGTCGGCCGGTGCCGTCAGCGCGCGGGCCGCGGCCAGCTCGCCCGACCGGCCCGCCAGCGGCCGCGGTTCCGTCGGCAGCTGGGCCGGCACGGGCAGCAGGGCCCGTACGGCGGCGGCCCGCAGCCGCGGTTCCGGTGCCTGGTGTGCCGTCTTGGCGGCGGCCGGTGCCGGTTCGTCGCCCGCGCTGCCCGCCGCCGCCCGCCAGCGCCGCTCCCAGGCGGCCCGGTCCCCGCCGCAGGCCTCGGCGAACGCGAGGGCCACCTGCAGGGTGGGCAGCCGGTAGCCGGCCGCCGCGTCCGAGAGCACCGAGGCCGAGAACAGCGCCCGCCTCGCCAGCTCCCGGTAACTGGGGGAGCCCGCCGCGGCCCGGAGCCGGCGCAGCTCCAGGGCGAAGGCGGTGGCCGGTCCGGCGTCCTGCGCCAGTGGTTTCTCCGGTCTGCCCACGCTCATGCTCCTTGGGATGGTCGGGGGCGGCGCGCCTCGGGTTCGCCGGGCGCCTGCGCCCTCTCCTGCCTGCCTCCGCAGGGTCCGACCAGCCGTTCCCGATCCCTTCCCCGTGCGGTACCGGCCGGTCCCGCGGCCGTGCGGGCGGCCCTCACCGGGCCCGGGCACAGGGTTTTTCGGCGCGCCGGGACAGGGGGTCTTCGCCGCGCCAGGCGTTATGCTTCCGTGGATTTGTGCTCCGCCGGGTGACCAGGCGGGCACGGGGGTGGGGGGAGCCGATGGCGGCCATGGACATGCGACACGGCGTGCTCGACGCCGTGTGCGGTGTGGTGGCGGCCGACCCCTGCCGGTTCGTCGCGCCCACGCGGGCGCAGGGCGCGGACGGTGCCGTCGGGCATCCGGCGCGGGGGGCGCACGAGCCGTACCGCGTGCCGCCCGGTCCGTCGGAGAGCCGGCCGGACGGCCACCGCCTGTGCCTCGGCGCGGTCCGGGAGGACGAAAACAGGGGGAAGAGGCTTGCTGGGACAACACGCCGAAAACCGGCTGCGTTTCAACGTGCTCGGACCGCTGGAGGTGTGGTCGGGAGACACCCGACTCCGGCTCGGCGGGATGGTCCAGGAACGGGTGCTCGCCACCCTGCTGCTTGAGCCGGGCAGGCTCGTTCCCGTCTCCCGGCTGGTCGAGGCGGCCTGGGAGGAGGAGCCGCCGGCCACTGCCTCGCACCAGGTCCGCAAGGCGGTCGCCGACCTGCGCCGCCGCATACCCGACGGCAGCCAGGTGGTCCTCACCGACGGCCCCGGCTACCGCGTCGCCCTCGCCGACGACCAGCTCGACCTGACCGAGTTCACCGGCCTCGTCCTGCGGGCCAGGGGCGCGGCCGACCAGGGCGATCCGGCCGCGGCGATCGAGGCGCTGCGCACGGCCCTGGAGCTGTGGCGCGGCCCCGTCCTGCCCGATGTCGCGGGACCGGTGATCTCCGCGGCCGCCGCCGCCCTGGACGAGCGGCGGGTCGGCGCCGCCGAGCGGCTCTTCGAGCTGTGCCTCGGCCTCGGCCAGGCCGCCGAACTCGTCGCCGACCTGCGGGACCTGACGGCGAGGTACCCGCTGCGGGAGAACCTCCGCCGCCAGCTGATGCTCGCGCTGTATCGTTCCGGCAGGCAGGCCGAGGCACTGGAGGAGTACGCCCGGGTCCGGGACCTGCTGGTCGAGGAGCTGGGCATCGATCCCAGTCAGCAACTCACCCAGGTCTACGAGGGAATCCTCCGCGAGAGCCCCGAACTGGCCGCCCCCGTACCGCCCGAGGCCCCGGCACCGGCGCCCGTCCCGGTGTCCGCGCAGGCGCCCTGCACCCTCCCCTACGACCTGGCCGACTTCTCCGGGCGCGACCGGGAACAGCGCGAACTGCTCGACTGCGCCCAGCGCTCCGGCGGCCGGGCGCCCGGGATCGTCGCCATCGACGGCATGGGCGGCTGCGGCAAGACGGCGCTCGCCGTCCGCGTCGCCCACCGGCTGGCCGAGGCCTACCCCGACGGCCAGCTGTACATCAACCTGCGCGGCTACACCCCGGGCGAGCAGCCGGTCACCTCGGCGACCGCGCTGGCCGCCCTGCTGCGGGCGCTCGGTGTCCCCGGCGACCAGATCCCCGACGACCTGGAGGGCCGTACCGCCGCCTGGCGGGCCGCGCTGCTGGGCCGCCGGCTGCTCCTGCTGCTCGACAACGCGGCCGACACGGCCGAGGTCCGCCTCCTGATGCCCCCGGCCCCGGGCTGTCTGGTGCTGGTGACCAGCCGCAGCCGGCTGCTGGACCTCGACGGGGCGGACTGGACCTCGCTCGGCGTGATGTCCAGCGACGACAGCGTGGGTCTGGTGTCGACGACGCTCGGCGCGGAACGGGTCGCGGCGGAGCCCGAGGCGTCGGCCGAACTGGCCACGCTCTGCGGCCATCTGCCGCTCGCCCTGCGGCTGGCCACCGCCCGGCTGCGCAACCGGCCGCGCTGGACGGTCGGTTACCTGGTGGACCGGCTGCGCGACGAGACCCGGCGGCTGGACGAACTGAGCCTGGGCGAGCGGAGCGTGGCGGCCACCCTGCGTCTGTCGTACCAGACGACGGCGGCCGAGTACCGCAGCGCCTTCCGGCTGCTGGCGCTGCACCCCGGCTCCGACATCGACGTCCACTCGGCCGCGGCGCTCCTCGGCACGGACACCCGGGACGCCGAGGACATCCTGGAGCACCTGCTCGACGTGCACCTGGTCCAGCAGCCGGACGTGGGGGTGTACGCCTTCCACGACCTGGTGCGCAGCTTCGCGCTCAGTCTGCGCGGACCGGCCACCGAGGAGGAGGACCAGGAGGCGGTCGGGCGGCTGCTCGACTACTACCTGACCGCCGCCGAGCAGGCCTGCGAGCTTCTCTTCCCCGGCCGCCGGCGCCGGGCCACCGGTCTGCCGGCCACCCGGGCCGAGCTGCCGGACCTGGGCGACGCCCGGCTGGCCCTCACCTGGTTCACCCGGGAGCACACCGCGCTGAGCGGCGCGGTCGCGCTGGCCCAGGCGCAGGGCTACGACCGGCACGCGGTGTGGCTCACCCGCAACGTGGTCTTCTACCTCAACGCCCGTGGCCACATCAGCGAGTTCCGCGACCTGAGCCGCAGCGCGGTCGACGCGGCCCGCCGCCTCGGCGACCTGGTGCTGCTCGCCGTGAGCCTGTCGAACCTGGGGGTGGCCTGCTGGAAACTGGGCCGCTTCGAGGAGGGCGTCGAAGTGGCCCGGGAGGCGCTGGCGGTGGCGACCGAGCTGAGCGACCGGGACACCGAGGCGCACTCGGAGTCCACCCTCGGCCTGCTCAACAGCGTGCTCGGCCGCTTCGACGAGGCCCTGCCGCACCTCGTCCGGGCGGTGGATCTCGGCCGGGAGCTGCAGAACGTGCGCTCGGAGTCCGAGAGCCTGACCATCCTCAGCACCCTGTACGAGCAGTGGGGCCGGTACCCGGAGGCGGTGGAGGCGGCCCGGCGGGCCGTGGAACTCGACCGGCAGCTCGGCAGCCGCGAGAACGAGATCGTCTCCGTGACCGATCTCGCCCTCGCCCTGCTGGGCCTGGAGAAGTACACCGAGGCCCAGCAGTGCCTGGAGCGGGCCCGGCGCATCAGCGACCAGACCCACGATCCCGGCAACGTCGGCGTCCTGCTCGCGCTGTCCGCCGACGTCCAGCACCGGCTGGGCAACCCGGCGGACGCCGCGCGCCTCGCGGAGAACGCCCTGGAACTGGTCCGGTCGAGCGTGGTGCCGATCCGGCAGGTGAAGACCGAGAACATCCTCGGCCGGCTCTGCACCCGGCAGGGCGATCCGGCCAGGGCGCTGGAGCTGCACGAGAGTGCCCTGAAGACCGCCGCCGGCATCGGCTACCGGATCGAGGAGGCGCACGCCCTGGTCGGCCTTTCCCGGGCCTGCGAGGCCCTCGGCGACATCGCGGCGGCCGAGCAGCACGCCGGTGCGGCGGCCGGACTCTTCGACGCGATGGGCGTGCCCGAGATCGGCCGGAGCCGCTGAGCGGTCAGCTGCCGGAGGCCGCGGTGACGACGGTCGGGCCCTGGTTCTCGGCGATCACCTGGTGCCCGGCGGGGCGGTCGTTCGCCGGGTGCTGCCCGGCCGCCACGCCCAGTCCGAGCGCCAGCGTCATCGCGACCATCCCGAACAGTCCGGCCAGCTTGGTACGCATCGTTTTGTTCCCCCTTGTGATGTCCTGCTCTCGACATCACCGATGCTGCTGGCGGCCGTTCCCGGACCGTTCCCCCGCCGATACCGGGCCCGGTGACCGGCGCGGGAACGGCTCACCCGGCCGTTCGTCCGCCGCTCGGCGGGGTGGGGACGAGCCCGCTGCACGCCACCACCCGCGGGCCCTCCGCGAGCAGCACCACCGAGGTGCGCACCGGCCCCGCGCTGTGTCCGGCCAGGTCGAGCAGGGCCCGTACCACCGACCGGAGTTCCACCTGTTCGTCCGGGGTCGCCTCGGACGGCTCCGAGCTGCCGAGCCGCCGGGCGGCCACGTCGACGACCTGGTGCATCCCGCTCTCGGTGACCGTGGTGATCAGGAACTCGGTGCCCTCCGAGGGCTCCCGCGTTGTCCGGGGCTCCCCGCCGCCGACTCGGGCGAGTTCCTGGTTGATGCGGTTCAGGACCGACTCGTCGGCCGGGCTGTCCTCCGGGTGCCTCACGGCATCCTCCTTCTGCAGACGTGTGTCGCGGCCAGGTTTTCGGCCCCCGACCCCGTTCACCTCCCGTCGCGTTCCCGTCCGGATCCCGCCGCACCGGCGACATCCCACCCGTGAACTCGCGCAACCGACACGGTACTTGGCGGACGGACCGGTCCCCGCGCGCTCCCGCCGCGTGCCCCGCCGGGATACTTGCCGCCTGCCCGGAAGCCCGAACGGATCAGGAGCACGCCCAGTGACCAGCGACCACCGCACAGGACCGCCCCATTTCGGCAGCGAACGCGACATGCTGCGGGCCTTCCTGGACTACCACCGCGACACCCTCGCCATGAAGTGCGCCGGGCTCACCGACGAGGAGCTGCGGCAGCGGTCCATGCCGCCGTCCACGCTGTCGCTGCTCGGACTGGTGCGGCACCTGGCCGAGGTGGAACGCACCTGGTTCCGCCGGGTGTTCGAGGACCACGACATCCCCCTGGTGTGGTCCGACGAGATGGACTTCCAGGTGGCGTACGACGCGAGCGCGTCCACCCGGGCGGAGGCGTTCGCCGCCTGGGAGGCCGAGGTGGCCGAGTCCCGTCGTATCGAACGCGAGGCCGCCTCCCTGGACCGGGTCGGATACCAGCCGAGGTGGGAGGAGGAGGTGTCGCTGCGGATGGTGATGCTGCACGTGCTCCTGGAGTACGGCCGCCACAACGGCCATGCCGACCTGCTGCGCGAGGGCGTCGACGGGACGGTGGGCGCCTGAGCCCCGGCGCGGCGCCTCCAGGGCGTCTCAACGGGCTTCTTGTCCATACGTCTTGACGTAGCGAGCCCGTTGCGCGTTTGCTTCCCTCACATCATCGGTCGCGTACCACGCTCCCCCCACCCGGAAGGCGCCTGATGTGAGCACTCCTGCCCTCCGCGGGGCCCACGTGCCCCGTTTCGCCCTAGCCCTGGCCGCCTCCGCGTCGGCCCTCACGCTCACCGCGTGCGGTGCCCTCGACGGCATCACCGGAAGCGACAGCTCCACGTCCCCGAACAACCGGGACGACATCACCGTGGGACTGCTGCTGCCCGACAAGGACACGGCCCGCTTCGAGGCGTTCGACTACCCCATCTTCAAGAAGGAGGTCGCCACCCTCACCCACGGCAAGGGCACGGTCGACTACGCCAACGCCGAGGCGGACCAGGCCACCCAGAGCAGGCAGTTCCAGCAGATGGTGGCCAAGAAGGTCGACATCATCGTGGTGGACGCGCTGGACTCCGCGGCCATCGCACCGGACGTGCGCAGGGCGAAGGACGCCGGCATCCCCGTCATCGCCTACGACCGGCTCGCCCAGGGCCCGATCGACGCCTACGTCTCCCACGACAACGAACTCGTCGGCGAGGTCCAGGGCCGCGCCATCGTCGAGGCCCTCGGCAGCAAGGCGGCCGCCAGCGAGATCGTCATGATGAACGGCGACCCCGCGGACCCCAACACCGCGCGGTTCAAGGAGGGCGCCCTCGGCGAACTCGAGAACAAGGTGCGCATCGCCGAGCAGTACGACACCGACAAATGGTCCCCGGCCGTCGCGGAAGCGAACATGAAGAAGGCCATCCGGGCCGTCGGCCTCGGCAGGATCGCCGCCGTCTACTCCGCCAACGACGGCATGGCCGGCGCCGTCATCGACGCGATGAAGAAGGCGGGCGCCACCACGATCCCGCCGGTGACCGGACAGGACGCCAACCTGGACGCGGTGCAGCGGGTGGTCTCGGGCGAGCAGTACATGACCGTGTACAAGTCCTTCCTGGACGAGGCCACCGACGCCGCGCAGATGGCGGTGTACAAGGTGCAGAGCCGGGACATCCAGTACGACGCGCTCGCCCAGGACAAGGTCGACAGCCCGACCGACAAGGACATCCCCGCGACGCTCGTGCCGGTGGTCGCCCTCACCAAGGACAACATCAAGGACACGGTGATCGCCGACGGCGTCTACACGGTCGCCGACATCTGCACCCCGAAGTACGCGTCGGCCTGCGCGGCGATCGGCCTGAAGTAGTACCGGCCGGTTCGGTGAGTGCACATTCTTCCAAGACCGCGCGGGCACCGGACCGGTAGCGTCCCCGCTCGTACGGCCGGTCGGGCGGCACGGGGGACCGTCCGGCCGCCGTAGGACAGCGGAACGCCCCCCGGCCCGCACTGGGCCGGGGGGCGTTCCGTGTCCGAACGGGAGACCGGGTTACTTCACCGGCTCCGGCTCCGGCGCGCTCTCCTGCTCCGTCTCGCCCGCCGGGTCGACCGGCGTCCTGACGGAGTCGAGGAGCAGCTGGGCCACGTCCACGACGGTGATGGACTCCTTGGCCTTGCCGTCGTTCTTCTTGCCGTTGACCGAGTCGGTCAGCATGACCAGGCAGAACGGGCAGGCCGTGGAGACGATGTCCGGGTTGACGGAGAGAGCCTCGTCGACACGCTCGTTGTTGATGCGCTTGCCGATCCGCTCCTCCATCCACATCCGGGCACCACCGGCGCCGCAGCAGAAGCCGCGCTCCTTGTGGCGGTGCATCTCCTCGTTCCTGAGGCCCGGGACGCTGGCGATGATCTCGCGCGGCGGCGTGTAGATCTTGTTGTGGCGGCCCAGGTAGCAGGGGTCGTGGTAGGTGATGATGCCCTCGACCGGGGTGACCGGGACCAGCTTGCCCTCGTCCACCAGGTGCTGGAGCAGCTGGGTGTGGTGGATGACCTCGTAGTCGCCGCCGAGCTGCGGGTACTCGTTGCCGATGGTGTTGAGGCAGTGCGGGCAGGTGGCGACGATCTTCTTGGCCGACTTGGGCTTCTTGGTCGCCGGGTCCTCGTCGTCCTCGCCGAACGCCATGTTCAGCGCGGCCACGTTCTCCATGCCCAGCTCCTGGAACAGCGGCTCGTTGCCGAGTCGCCGCGCCGAGTCGCCGGTGCACTTCTCGTCGCCGCCCATGATCGCGAACTTGACGCCCGCGATGTGCAGGAGTTCCGCGAAGGCCTTGGTGGTCTTCTTGGCGCGGTCTTCGAGGGAGCCGGCGCAGCCGACCCAGTACAGGTACTCGACCTCGGTGAGGTCCTCGATGTCCTTGCCGACGACCGGGACCTCGAAGTCGACCTCCTTGAGCCACTCCAGGCGCTGCTTCTTCGCCAGGCCCCAGGGGTTGCCCTTCTTCTCCAGGTTCTTGAGCATCGTGCCCGCCTCGGACGGGAACGCGGACTCGATCATCACCTGGTAGCGGCGCATGTCGACGATGTGGTCGACGTGCTCGATGTCGACGGGGCACTGCTCGACGCAGGCGCCGCAGGTGGTGCAGGACCACAGCACGTCCGGGTCGATGACGCCGTTCTCCTCGGCGGTGCCGATCAGCGGCCGCTCGGCCTCCGCGAGGGCGGCGGCGGGCACGCCGGCCAGCTGCTCCTCGGAGCCCTTCTCCTCGCCCTCGGCGGTCTTGCCGCCACCGGCCAGCAGGTAGGGCGCCTTGGCGTGCGCGTTGTCCCGCAGGGACATGATCAGCAGCTTGGGGGAGAGCGGCTTGCCGGTGTTCCAGGCCGGGCACTGCGACTGGCAGCGACCGCACTCGGTGCAGGTCGAGAAGTCGAGCAGGCCCTTCCAGGAGAACTGCTCCACCTGGGAGACGCCGAAGACGTCGTCGTCACCGGGGTCGGTGAAGTCGATCGGCTTGCCGCCGGAGGTCATCGGGAGCAGCGCGCCCAGCGAGGTCTCACCGGTCGCGTTCCGCTTGAACCAGATGTTCGGGAAGGCGAGGAAGCGGTGCCAGGCGACGCCCATGTCGGTCTTCAGGGCGACCACGATCATCCAGATGAACGAGGTGGCGATCTTCAGGCCGGCGAAGAAGTAGGTGAGGTTCTGGAGCGTGGAGACGTCCATGCCCCGGAACCAGGAGACCACCGGGTACGAGATGAAGAACGACGCCTCGTAGGAGTCCACGTGGTGCTGGGCGCCCTCCAGGGCGTGCAGCGTGAAGATGCAGACACCGACGATCAGGATGACCGTCTCGACGAAGTACGCCTGGCCGAAGTTGGAGCCGGCGAAGCGGGACTTGCGGCCCGGCCGGTTCGGCTTGCTCAGCTGGCGGATGACGATCAGCACCAGGATGCCGAGGACCGTCATGGTGCCGATGAACTCGACGAACATGTTGTACGGCGCCCAGTCACCGATGACCGGCAGGATCCAGTCGGCCTGGAACAGCTGGCCGACGGCGTTGACGATCGTCAGCAGCAGGGAGAAGAAGCCGACCGCGACGAACCAGTGCGCGACGCCGACGATGCCCCAGCGGTTCATCCGGGTGTGCCCGAGGAACTCCCGGACCACCGTGACCGTCCGCTGGACGGGCTCGTCGGTGCGGGTCCCGGCGGGCACGTTCTGGCCGAGCCGCAGGAAGTTGTAGATCTGCAGGACGGCGCGGGCGAACAACGCCACGCCGACCACGATCAGAACCAGCGACACGATGATCGCGGCGAGTTGCATGGGGGCTCCTCGGGCCTGCGAGGTCTCTCGAAATTACAAAGCGAAATTACTAAGCGGTAACTTATGCAGTCCGTCTGAGACTACCCGCATCTTTACTCGCACTGTAGCCAGGTGCGGAGTGATCTGGATCGCTGAGGCTTGCCTCTGCACCGGCCCCACAACCCGATCGTGTTATTCGTACAGAATTGTTACATTCAGGTCTAATTTGGACCTGTGCTCTACGGGATCGCCGCCGCCACCACCGCCCTGCTGCTCGCCGCCGTCCTCGCCGCGTCGATCCGGCCGGCCGCGCTGCGGCTGGGCCTGGTCGACCGCAGGCGGGCGCGGCCCGTGCCGGCGCTGGGCGGGCTCGCCGTCGTCGGGGCGACCTGTCTGGTCGCGGGGGCCGGGGAGTGGACCGGGGTCGCCCCGCTCGGTACCGGGGTCGGGCGGCTGCTGATCGCCGGGGGAGTCGTGGCGCTGCTCGGCCTGGTCGCCGACGTCTGGCGGCTGAAGACCCGGTTCCTGCTGCTCGGTACGGCGGTGGCGGCCGCCTGCGTGGTGCCGTACGGGGAGTTCGGGATCGCCGGCGGGGTGCTCGGGACCGGCTGGATCGCCTTCGTCGCCGTCGCCTTCAAGGGGCTCGACCACGCGGACGGGCTGGCCGGGACCGTGGGGGTGGTGACCGCCTTCGGGGCCGGGGCCTGTGCCACCGCGGAGATGATGGACGGGCTCGCCGTGCTGCTGAGCGTGCTCGCCGCCGCGCTCACCGGCTTCCTGATGCACAACTGGCATCCCGCGCGGATCGCCCTCGGCGCCACCGGCTCGCTGTTCGCCGGGTTCGTGCTGGCCGCCGCCGCCCTGCTGACCAGGACCGGGTACGACCCCCTCGCCAGCGCGGGCGTGCTGTTCGCGCTCACCGCCGTCGCGGGCGCCGACGTCCTGCTCGTCCTGCTGTCGCGGCTGCTCGCCGGGCGGCCGGTGCTGCGGCGCGGGCCCGACCATCTCGCGCACCGGCTGCGCCGGCTGGGGCTCGCCTCGCCGGGCGCGACGATCGTCCTCGGGGGCGCGTCCTTCGCGGGGGTGCTCGTCGCGGTGCTCGTGCACGGCGGCTGGATCGGGCGGACCGCCGCCACCTGCGTCGCCTGCGTCACCTTCAGTCTCGTGCTCCTCCTCCTTCGGGTGCCGGTGTATGGGCCCCGAAGGAGGGGGAGCCCGGAATCCTCGCAGGTCAGCGGCCACTTGCGTGTAAGGAACGGATAAGACTTGAGTCTGCTCCACTCAGGTCTGTTGACCCAGCGCGAGGCTTGATGCACACTTGAGTCCGTTCCACTCAAGTCAGCTGGAGGAAATCACCATGGCACGTGCGGTCGGCATCGACCTGGGCACGACTAACTCCGTCGTCAGCGTTCTTGAAGGCGGCGAGCCCACCGTCATCACCAACGCCGAGGGTGCCCGGACCACGCCGTCCGTCGTCGCCTTCGCGAAGAACGGCGAAGTCCTCGTCGGCGAGGTCGCCAAGCGTCAGGCGGTCACCAACGTCGACCGGACCATCCGGTCCGTGAAGCGTCACATGGGCACCGACTGGAAGATCCAGCTGGACGGGAAGGACTTCAACCCCCAGCAGATCTCCGCGTTCATCCTGCAGAAGCTCAAGCGGGACGCCGAGGCCTACCTGGGCGAGAAGGTGACCGACGCGGTCATCACCGTCCCGGCCTACTTCAACGACTCCGAGCGCCAGGCGACGAAGGAGGCCGGCGAGATCGCGGGCCTGAACGTCCTGCGCATCGTCAACGAGCCGACCGCCGCCGCGCTGGCGTACGGCCTCGACAAGGACGACCAGACGATCCTCGTCTTCGACCTCGGTGGCGGCACCTTCGACGTGTCCCTCCTGGAGATCGGCGACGGCGTCGTCGAGGTGAAGGCCACCAACGGCGACAACCACCTCGGTGGTGACGACTGGGACCAGCGCGTCGTCGACTACCTGGTCAAGCAGTTCGCGGCCGGCCACGGCGTGGACCTCGGCAAGGACAAGATGGCCCTCCAGCGCCTCCGCGAGGCCGCCGAGAAGGCCAAGATCGAGCTGTCCTCCTCCACGGAGACCTCGATCAACCTGCCGTACATCACCGCCTCCGCCGAGGGCCCCCTGCACCTCGACGAGAAGCTCACCCGCGCCCAGTTCCAGCAGCTGACCGCGGACCTCCTGGAGCGCTGCAAGACGCCGTTCCACAACGTCATCAAGGACGCCGGCATCAACCTCGGCGAGATCGACCACGTCGTCCTCGTCGGCGGTTCCACCCGCATGCCCGCCGTCGCCGAGCTCGTCAAGGAGCTGACCGGCGGCAAGGACGCCAACAAGGGCGTCAACCCGGACGAGGTCGTCGCCATCGGCGCCGCGCTCCAGGCCGGTGTCCTCAAGGGCGAGGTCAAGGACGTCCTGCTCCTCGACGTCACCCCGCTGTCCCTCGGTATCGAGACCAAGGGCGGCATCATGACCAAGCTCATCGAGCGGAACACGACGATCCCGACCAAGCGGTCCGAGATCTTCACCACCGCCGAGGACAACCAGCCCTCCGTCCAGATCCAGGTCTACCAGGGCGAGCGCGAGATCGCGGCGTACAACAAGAAGCTCGGCATGTTCGAGCTGACCGGTCTGCCGCCGGCCCCGCGCGGTGTCCCGCAGATCGAGGTCGCCTTCGACATCGACGCCAACGGCATCATGCACGTGACCGCGAAGGACCTGGGCACGGGCAAGGAGCAGAAGATGACCGTCACCGGCGGCTCCTCGCTGCCGAAGGACGAGGTCGACCGGATGCGCCAGGAGGCCGAGCAGTACGCGGAGGAGGACCACCGCCGCCGCGAGGCCGCCGAGACCCGCAACCAGGGCGAGCAGCTCGTCTACCAGACGGAGAAGTTCCTCAAGGACAACGAGGACAAGGTCCCCGGCGAGATCAAGACCGAGGTCGAGGCCTCCCTGGAGGAGCTCAAGGAGACCCTCAAGGGCGAGGACACCGCCGAGATCCGCACCGCCACCGAGAAGGTCGCGGCCGTCTCCCAGAAGCTGGGCCAGGCCATGTACGCCGACGCCCAGGCCTCCGGTGCCGCCACCGGCGGTGCCCCCGCCGGTGACGCCGCCGACGACGTGGTGGACGCCGAGATCGTCGACGACGAGCGCAAGGACGGTGCCGCGTGACGGAGGAGACCCCGGGCTTCGAGGAGAAGCCCGACGTCCCCTCCGGCGCCACCCCCGACGACGCCGGGCCGAAGGCCGCTCCCTCCCAGGGGGCGGCCCCGGCCGGGGACTCAAGCGCACAGCTGGCCGGTCTGACCGCGCAGCTGGACCAGGTACGCACCGCGCTCGGCGAGCGCACCACGGACCTCCAGCGCCTCCAGGCCGAGTACCAGAACTACCGCCGACGCGTGGAGCGCGACCGGATCACGGTCCGGGAGATCGCCATCGCGAACCTCCTGACCGAACTCCTGCCCGTGCTCGACGACATCGGCCGCGCCCGGGAACACGGCGAACTGGTCGGCGGTTTCAAGTCGGTGGCCGAGTCCCTCGAAACGGTCGCGGCGAAGATGGGCCTGCAGCAGTTCGGCAAGGAGGGCGAGCCCTTCGACCCGACGATCCACGAGGCGCTGATGCACAGCTACGCGCCGGACGTCACCGAGACGACGTGCGTGGCGATTCTGCAGCCGGGGTATCGCATCGGCGAGCGCACCATCCGCCCCGCGCGGGTGGCGGTCGCCGAACCGCAGCCGGGCGCGACGGCGGTGAAGGCCGAGGGGACCGAAGAGGCCCCCGCGGCGGCGGACGAGAAGGACAACGGCCCTGAGGAGGGCTGACGTAATAAGCACCGAGCGGAAGGAGGGGCGTCGGGGATGAGCACCAAGGACTTCATCGAGAAGGACTACTACAAGGTCCTCGGCGTCCCCAAGGACGCCACCGAGGCCGAGATCAAGAAGGCGTACCGGAAGCTCGCCCGCGAGTTCCACCCGGACGCCAACAAGGGCAACGCCAAGGCCGAGGAGCGCTTCAAGGAGATCTCCGAGGCGAACGACATACTCGGCGACCCCAAGAAGCGCAAGGAGTACGACGAGGCCCGCGCCCTCTTCGGCAACGGCGGCTTCCGTCCGGGGCCGGGCGCGGGCGGCGGCAACTTCAACTTCGACCTGGGCGACCTCTTCGGGGGCAACGCCCAGGGCGGCGGGGGCGGCTTCGGCGGGGGCGGCGGCGGCTTCAGCGACGTCCTGGGGGGCCTGTTCAACCGGGGCGGCGGGGCGGGCTCCCGCACCCAGCCCCGGCGCGGCCAGGACATCGAGTCCGAGGTCACGCTCAGCTTCACGGAGGCCATCGAGGGCGCCACGGTCCCGCTGCGGATGTCCTCGCAGGCCCCCTGCAAGGCCTGTTCGGGCACCGGCGACAAGAACGGCACCCCGCGGGTGTGCCCGACCTGCGTCGGCACCGGCCAGGTGGCGCGAGGATCCGGAGGCGGCTTCTCGCTCACCGACCCCTGCCCGGACTGCAAGGGCCGCGGCCTGATCGCCGAGCACCCCTGCCTGGACTGCAAGGGCAGCGGCCGCGCCAAGTCGTCGAGGACCATGCAGGTCCGCATCCCCGCCGGGGTGACCGACGGCCAGCGCATCCGGCTGCGCGGCAAGGGCGCACCGGGCGAACGCGGCGGCCCCGCGGGCGACCTGTACGTCATGGTGCACGTGGACATCCACCCGGTGTTCGGCCGCAAGGAGGACAACCTCACGGTGACCGTCCCGGTGACCTTCACCGAGGCGGCGCTCGGCGGCGAGGTCAGGGTCCCGACCCTGGGCGGACCGCCGGTCACCCTGAAGCTGCCCCCCGGCACCCCCAACGGCCGCACCATGCGCGCCCGCGGCAAGGGCGCGGTCCGCAAGGACGGCACCCGCGGCGACCTGTTGGTCACCGTCGAGGTGAGTGTCCCGAAGGACCTGTCGGGGAATGCTCGTGACGCGCTGGAGGCGTATCGCGAGGCGACCGCGGACGAGGACCCGCGGGCCGAGCTGTTCGAGGCCGCGAAGGGAGCATGACAGAGATGGACGGCCGTCGACGTAATCCGTATGAACTGACCGAGGAGACCCCGGTCTACGTCATCTCGGTGGCGGCCCAGCTCTCCGGACTGCACCCGCAGACGCTGCGCCAGTACGACCGCCTCGGCCTGGTCTCCCCCGACCGCACGGCCGGCCGCGGCCGCCGCTACTCGGCCCGCGACATCGAACTGCTCCGCCAGGTGCAGGCGCTGTCCCAGGACGAGGGCATCAACCTGGCCGGCATCAAACGCATCATCGAACTGGAGAACCAGGTCGCCGCGCTGCAGTCCCGGGTGGCCGAACTCTCGGCCGCCGTCGAGGGCGCGGCGGCGGCGATGCAGCAACGGGAAGCGGCGGTGCACGCGTCGTACCGCCGCGACCTGGTCCCGTACCAGGAGGTCCAGCAGACCAGCGCGCTGGTGGTGTGGCGGCCGAAGAAGGCCAAGGACTAGCAGTACGCACGTGGAAGGGCCCCGGCCGCAGGCCGGGGCCCTTCTCGTGGCTACGGCTCCAGGATCGCCCAGTCCGCCCCGGGCGCCGACTCCGTGCCGTCGGCGTACAGCGCGGTCACCCAGTAGTAGTGCGTGGTGCCGCGGGTGGCCGTGGTGTCGTCGTAGGAGCGGTCGGTCGTGGCCGCCAGCTTCTCGTACGTCTTCGTCGCCGGGTCCCAGCGGTAGACCTGGTAGCCGGTCGCCGAGTCCACCGCGCTCCATCCGAGGTGGACACCGCCCGAGTCCGGGGTGTCCGCGGTCAGGGTCAGCGGGGAGCCCTCCGGGGTCGCCACCGACGGGGTCAGGTCCAGCTCGTCGACGGCGACCGCGCTCACCGGCCCCAGCCAGCGGCTGGAGTTGCCCGCGGTGTCGATCGCGTCCACCCAGTAGCAGGCGTGGTCGCCGTCGGGCGTGCGCACGTCCCGGTAGTGGGAGGTGCCGGCGTTCAGCCACGCCCACTCACCGCCGGAGCAGACCTGGTCGCCCTCCTCGCCGAGGACCGTGCCCCGGTAGACCACGTACCGCTTCAGGTCGGGCTCGGTGTTGTCGTCCCAGTCCAGCTCGATGCCGTACTCGGTGGCCGTCGCGGTCAGGCCGGTCACCTGGGCGGGCGGCTTGTCCGACTCCAGCGTGGTGACGGTGACCGTGTCCGAGGGGAGCGACACGGTGGAGATCTGGTCCTCCGTCGTCACCACGTAGTGGTAGGTGGTCCCCTCCTCCGCCGAGTAGTCGCCGCAGCTGTACCGCCGTGAGCCGTCGGCGGACTCGGTGTAGGTGGTGGTGCAGGTGACCTCCGTGGCGGTGGCCGTGTTCACGGGCAGGGTCTTCGAGCGGTAGACGTGGAAGCCCAGGACACGGCCGTCCCCGGGCTTGACCGTCCACGACAGCAGCGCGGCGCCGATGTCCGCCGTCGCCGTGAGGTCGCGCGGAGCGGCGGGTGCCCGGTGCACGTATGCGGGGTCGCTGTACGGCGAGAGGTGACCGGAGCCGTCCAGCGCGGCCACCTTGTAGTGGTAGCCGGCGCTGCGGGCGAGCGTGTCGTCGCCGAGGGAGGTCCCGACGACGTCGGTGACCCGTTCGACGTTGCTCGGATCCGTGCGCACCACCCGGTACTTGACGGCGCCGGGCACGGCCTTCCAGAGCACCGTCGCCGTCGTGTCCGTGATCGACGAGGAGAGGCCGCTCGGAGCGGCCAGCGTGATGCTGGTGACCAACTGGTCGGCGGTGCCCGCCGACTCGTTGCCTGCCTTGTCGTAGGCGCGGATCTCGTAGTAGTAGAGGGCGCCGGTCGCGGGCGGGGTGTCGGTCAGGGACGTCGCCGTCGTCGTCCCCACCTTCGTCCAGCTGGTGCTGCCCCGCAGGCGCCGGTAGACCCGGTAGCCGGCGAGGTCCATCTCGCGGTTCCTCGTCCAGCTCAGCTTCGTCGTGTTGGCGCCGCCGTCGTAGGAGACCAGCGGATCCAGCGGGGTGAGGGGCTTGACCTTGTCGACGGTGGCCGAAGTGCGGGGCGTGTAGCTGAACTTGATCTTGGCGGCGCCGGTGAAGTTGGCGTAGTCGATCCGGAGGGTGTGCTTGCCCTTGGGGACGGCCACGTTGACGGTCTTGCCGACCGTCTTGGTGGTGTTCTTCCAGAGGTCGATCTCGTGGGTGCCGTCGAGGTAGACGCGGATGCCGTCGAGCCCGGAGGCACTGAGGGTGAAGGGGCCGCCGGAGCCGAAGTCGCGGGTGACGGTCCAGCGCACCCCGAAGTCGTCCTTGGGCAGCCCGGACGCGGGCGCGCCGCTCCAGCTCTCGTTGATCGCGGAGTCGCAGTCGGTCTTCTTGGGGCTGCCCTTGAAGGAGTTGTTCGCGAAGAACTGCCGCTTGAAGACGGGCGAGGCACAGCTGGTCGCGGCCGAGGCGCCGGGCGCGGCGACGACGGTGAGGAGACCGGCCGTGGTAGCCAGCACCACGGCCGTGGCCTGCAGGGTGTTCTTCATCGTGAGGTCAGGCTCCGCTCGGCAGGGACACGCTGGCGTCCACGTTGCTGAAGGTCTCCGAGCCGTCGGGTGCGACGACCGAGAGGAGGTAGTAGACGGTGGTGCCGTGGGGCACGGTGGTGTCGGTGTAGTGGGTGGCGGTGGGGGCCAGTGGCGGATCGGTCACCTTGGCGTAGGTGCCCGTCGCGGGGTCCCAGCGGTACACGTTGATCCCGGCGGCCTCCGTGGCCACCGAGTCGGCGCAGTCGATGTACATGCCGCCCTCGTCGCCGAGGGTCGTGTAGGCGCTCAGGGAGCAGGGGGCGGTGTCCTCGGGGACGGTCGCGGGCCTGAGGTCGAGTTCGGTGGCGGTGACCCGGGAGACCGCACCGTCCCAGTAGGCGCCCGTGAAATCCGGGTAGTTGCCGTAGATGTCCTCGGGGATGACGACATACATGTGCGACTCGCCGTCGGCCGCCTCCGGGCCGACCACGAACTCGGAGGTGCCGGCGGGCACGGTGCCCAGGTAGTCGGGCGTACAGCAGGAGAAGTACTCCCAGACCTCGTACTCCTTCAGGTCCGCCGCCGTGCTGTCGTCCCAATCGAGCCTGAAGCCGTACTCCAGGGGCTCCGCGGTCAGGTTGGTCACCGGAGGCGGCGCGATCTCGTCCCCGGGGCGGGTGACGGTCATGTCGGCCGAGCCGGTGGACCAGCGGCCGGCGGTGTTCTGCCGGATCATCACGTAGTGGTACGTGGTGCCCTGGTCGCCGTCGTAGTCGACGCAGGAACGGACCGTGCCGCCGGCCGCGTCCGTGCTCTTCTTGCGGCTGCGGCAGTCGGTGAGGTTGTCGTAGCTGAGTTCCACCGGGGTGGTCGTCGAGCGGTAGACGTCGTAGTCGGCGGTGTCGCCGCCCGCCGCCTCGGTCCAGGTGAACACCGCGCCGTAGCTCGGCACGGTCGCCGTCACGTTCTGCGGCGGCAGGATGGTCCGGGTAC
Organism: Streptomyces sp. NPDC048288; assembly: GCF_043201555.1. NCBI lineage: Bacteria > Bacillati > Actinomycetota > Actinomycetes > Kitasatosporales > Streptomycetaceae > Streptomyces > Streptomyces sp. NPDC048288. The sequence goes on along the minus strand of NZ_JBICZD010000002.1, from coordinate 348,887 downwards.
TGCGCACGACGTTGGAGGAGCGGGCGTTCTTCGCCGCGTCGAGGGCGCTGACCTTGTAGTCGTAAGCGTGGCCGTAGGCCGCCGAGGTGTCCGTGTAGCCGGTGGCCGTGGTGTCGGCGAGCTTGGTGTAAGCGGTGTCCGAGGCCTCCTTGCGGAAGACCCGATAGCTCACCGCGTCCACGGGGGCGGACCAGGAGAGGTTGTTGGAGGCCTCCACGGCGGTGGCGGTGAGGACCGGGGCGGCGGGGGCGGTCATGTCCTGCGACACGACGAGTTGGTCCTCGGAGCCCGCCGACCGGTTGCCCGCCTTGTCGTAGGCGCGTACCTCGTAGTAGTACGACTGCCCGGTCGGTGGCGTCTCGTCCCAGGCCCGGCGGGTGCCGGCCGCGGCCGAGGCCACCTGGGTCCAGCTGCCGGAACCCTCCAGCCGCCGGTAGAGCCGGTAACCGGCGAGGTCCATCTCCTTGTTGGCCGCCCAGGTGACGAGGGTGTTCGTTCCTTCCCCGTCAGGCTGGTAGACGGCGGAGACCCCGGTCGGCGCGAGAGGCCTGACCTTGTCCACAGAGGCCGAAGTCCTCGGGGTGTACGTGAACTTGACCTTGGCGGCGCCGGTGAAGTTGGCGTAGTCGATCCGGAGGGTGTGCTTGCCCTTGGGGACGGTCACGTTGACGGTCTTGCTCACCGTCTTCGTGGTGTTCTTCCAGAGGTTGATCTTCCGGTCGGTGTCCAGGTAGACCCGGATGCCGTCCGTCCCGGAGGCGCTGAGGGTGAAGGGCCCGCCGGAGCCGAAGTCGCGGGTGACGGTCCAGCGGACGCCGAAGCCGTCCTTGGGCAGCCCGGAGACGGGGGCGCCGCTCCAGGTCTGGTCGACCGCGCCGTCGCAGTCGGTCTTCTTCGGGGTGCCCTTGAAGGTGGTGTTCGCGAAGAACTGCCGCTTGAAGACCGGAGAGGCGCAGGTCGTGGCCGCCGAGGCGGAGGCGGCCGTACCGCCGAGGAGGGCGCCGGCGGTGGCGAGCACCAGCGTCGTGGCCGTCGTACGGGTGGGCGAGTTCAGCGGCCCCTTCGTTCTGGTGCTCATGGGGCGGTTCCGATCCGGAACACGTGGTCGCCGGTCGGCTCCGACTCGGTGCCGTCGGCGTGAGCGGCGGTGACCTTGTAGAAGACTGTGGTGGCGGACGGTGCGGCGGTGTCCGTGTACCAGTCGCCGAGTGCCACGGGGGTGTCCGTGAGCCGCGTGTAGGTGCCGGTGGCCGCGTCCCAGCGGTAGACGTGGAAGCCGGTCGCGGGGCCCTGGGGGTCGAGTTCTTCCCTGTAGACGACCCTCATCTCGGGTCCCTGCGCGGTGTCGTCGCTCTCCACATGCAGGGCGCCCGACGCCGAGGTGTCCGGGTAGGTCTCCGCGGGCACCATGTCGAGCTCGGTGACGTCGGCGGTGGTGGCCGCGTCCCTGTCGAGCGCGTTGCTGTCCTTGTCGACGGCGACGACCGCGTACCGGAGGTGTTCGCCGTCGGGCAGGTTCACGTCCCGGTTCAGGGAGCGGGAAGGACCGAACGGCAGGCTGTCGGTGATGTCCGTGTACGTCCAGACGCCGTCGGTGTTCTCTCCCCGGTAGATCTCGTAGTGGTCGACGTCGTCGGCCGTGCTGTCGTCCCAGTCGAGCCGGATCCCGTTCTCGGCGGCCGTGGCGGTCAGACCGGTCACCGGGCCGGGAGGTGTGTGGTCGCCCACGTGCGCGACGGTGACTGCGGCCGAGGCGGGGCCCAGGTTGTGGTTGTCGTCCTCGGCCCGGACGTAGTAGGTGTACGTCGTGTCGGGCTCCACGTCACGGTCCACGAACAGGCCGGTGGCCCACCCGATCTCGGCGCCGTCGCGGTACACCCGGAAGTTCGCCAGGTCGGCGTCCTGGTCCCGGTCCCAGGACCAGGTGAGGGTGACGTCGTGCTCGTTGTCGGTGATTGCCAGATCGTCCGGGACGAAGACGGGCGCCGTGGTGTCGTACGTCTGGAACTCGGCGGTACCGGAGACGGCCGACTCGTTGCCGTGTGTGTCGACCGCCGTGACGACGTAGTGGTACCAGTCTCCGGTCGCGGGCGGGATGTCGGTGAAGTACGGGCCGGACGAGCTGCCCACCAGGTTCGCGGCGGTCGGTGCGACGGGCTCGGACGTCGAGCGGTACACCCGGTATCCGGCAAGGTCGGACGCGCTGCCGCTGTCCCAGTTCAGCTTGACCTTGGTGACCAGGCCGATGGCCCAGTTGTCCTCCACGCCGGTGGGCGCGGCGGGCGCGGTGCGGTCGGCGGTGGTCACCGACCTGACCGTCGAGCCGGCGGATTCGTGGCCGGCCTTGTCGTGGGCGCGGACCTGGTACTCGTACGTCGTGCCGGTCGTCGGCAGCGTGGCGTCGGAGTACGAGGCCGTGGTGGTCGTGGTGAGTTTCGTCCAGTTCGACGAACCCTTCGGCCGTCGGTAGACGCGGTAGCCGGAGAGGTCCATCTCCTTGTTCCGCGACCAGGTGAGCTTGGCCGTGCCGGCGGCCGAGTCGTACGAGACCGAAGTTCCCGTCGGGGCAAGGGGCTTGACCTTGTCGACGGTGGCCGAGGTCCTCGGGGTGTACGTAAACTTGGCCTTGGCGGCGCCGGTGAAGTTGGCGTAGTCGATCCGGAGGGTGTGCTTGCCCTTGGGGACGGTCACGTTGACGGTCTTGCTCACCGTCTTCGTGGTGTTCTTCCAGAGGTTGATCTTCCGGTCGGTGTCCAGGTAGACCCGGATGCCGTCCGTCCCGGAGGCGCTGAGGGTGAAGGGCCCGCCGGAGCCGAAGTCGCGGGTGACGGTCCAGCGGACGCCGAAGCCGTCCTTGGGCAGCCCGGAGACGGGGGCGCCGCTCCAGGTCTGGTCGACCGCGCCGTCGCAGTCGGTCTTCTTCGGGGTGCCCTTGAAGGTGGTGTTCGCGAAGAACTGCCGCTTGAAGACCGGAGAGGCACAGGTCGTGGCCGCCGAGGCGGTGGCGGCCGTACCGCCGAGGAGGGCGCCGGCGGTGGCGAGCACCACGGCGGCGGCCGAGGCGCTTCTGGCTGGGTTCATTCGTTCCTCTGATCGGATCGACACGGCAGGGACGGCCGTTGCCGATGTCGACTCCTGAGGAAACGACTTGGTTGTACGGATCTTTGCCTGCCCATGAACTCCCTTTGGATGGAGGGTCCGTAAAGAGTGTTTGCAGGCGATTCCGCTCTACCTTCACAGGTGCAGCGGAGCGTGGTGTTGCGCACTCGTTAAGTAGTTCCGCTTGACGCCGGGTGTGGCGTACGCGTTGTCTTTTCAGACATCTGGGTCGCAAAGCAGCCCCACCTCCGGAACGCACCTGAAGTGAGCCCCCGTATGCGTCGTATAGCCATGTTCGTGGCCGCGTCCACGATGACCCTCTCGCTCGCCGGATGCGGCGTGCTCAACGCGACGGGTTCGTCGACCTCCGCGAGCCCGACCAAGGGCAACGACATCACCGTGGGCCTGCTGATGCCGGACAAGATCAACACCCGGTACACCAACTTCGACTACCCGATCATGAAGTCGAAGATCGCCGAGCTCACCAACGACCAGGGCAAGGTCGACTACCAGAACGCCGCGTCCTCCGCCTCCACCCAGGCGGACCAGATGCAGAAGATGATCGACGACAAGGTCGACGTGATCATCCTGGACTCCGTCGACGCGCACGCCATCGCCGGCAAGGTGAAGGCGGCCAAGGACGCGGGCATCCCCGTCATCGCCTACGACCGCCTCGCCGAGGGCCCCATCGACTCCTACGTCTCCTTCGACAACGAGCTCGTCGGAGAGGTCCAGGCCCGCACGCTCCTCGAAGGCCTCGGCTCGAACGTCGACACCTCCGACAAGGTCGTCATGATCAACGGTTCGCCGACCGACCCGAACGCCAAGCAGTTCAAGACGGGCGCCATGTCCGAGCTGGCCGGCAAGGTGACGACCGACGGCTACTCGTACGACACCAAGGACTGGAACCCGGACATCGCCGAGCAGGAGGTCACCAAGGCGATCGGCCTGATCGGCAAGGACAACATCGCCGCCGTCTACTCCGCCAACGACGCCATGGCCGGCGGTGTCGTCAAGGCCCTCAAGGCGGCCGGCCTCACCACCATGCCGCCGATCACCGGCCAGGACGCGGACCTCGACGCCATCCAGCGGATCCTCACCGGCGACCAGTACATGACCGTCTACAAGCCCTACCCGGACGAGGCCGAGGCCGCCGCCCAGATGGCCGTCTACAAGGTCCAGGGCAAGGACATCCAGTTCGACGCGCTCACCCAGGACCAGGTCGACAGCCCCACCAACAAGGACATCCCGGCCCAGCTGGTGCAGGTCAGCGCCGTGACCAAGAGCAAGATCAAGGACACCGTCGTCGCCGACGGCATCTACAAGATCTCGCAGATCTGCACCGCCGCCTACAAGACGGCGTGCGCCGAGGCCGGCCTCAAGTAAGCCCCTCCGGGGCCGGCGCTACCACCCCGTCAGCGGCTTCATCGCGATCAGCACCCCGTTCCGCGCGTACGGAACGGGGCTGCTGTCCATGAACCCGACCCGGTCCCGGTCCCCGGACACCCGCACCCCGCCGACCCGCGCGCCCCGCGGCACGTCGTACCAGAGCTCGACCTCGATCAGATCGTGCCCGCCGATGTCGACACTGTCGTGCTGCCGCCGCACGGCCATCGCGAAGGAGTCCGGCAGCCCCCGCCGCCCGCTCACCCCGGCCAGCCGCTGCCGCCCCACCACATACGTGTGGAACTCCGGGTCCTTGTTCTCCACCCGCAGCCGCGCCCAGCAGAACTGCCCCTCCGGCTCCGCCTCACTGTGCGACCCGGACACCGCCGTCAACCCACACCGCAACGACAGCAACGTGAAGGTGAGATGCCCGTCCTTGTGGGGGCGGGAAGGGGCCTGGGCGGAGGGCGAGGGGGAGGCACTGCCACCATCGCCCCCGCACCCACCGAGAAACAGCAGCGGAAGTACACAGACCGACGCCCACCTCTTGGCCATACGCCGATTGTGCGCGCCCCAAAGGGGCGCGAGGAACTGCGCGACCAGCCCCCGCTCACTCGCACCCGACTACGCAACCCTCGTGAACACCACACTCACCTCCGGAGCCCCTCCAGGAACCCCCCGGTAGATCCCCTTGTGCGGAGTGACGTCGTCATAGTCCCGGCCCCGGGCCACCACCACATGCGACTCGTCCACCCGCACCCGGTTCGTGGGGTCGTACCCGCACCACTCCCCGGCCCAGTACTCGATCCACGCATGGCTCTGCCCGGCGACCGGCCGGTGCAACTCCGCCTCGCGCTCCGGATGCAGGTACCCCGAGACGTACCGGGTCGGCAGCCCCACCCCCCGCAGCAGCGCGATCGTCAGATGGGTGATGTCCTGGCAGACCCCCGCCCCCTGGGCCCAGGCCTCCGCGGGGGACGTGTTCACACTGGTCGCCCCCGGAAGATACGACACCCGGTCGGCGACCAGCCCGGAGACGGCCACGGCGGCCTCGTGCGGCGCCAGCCCGGCGGCAGCGCCCCGCGCCTTCTTCACCAGCTTCTTCGGCACCGTCGTCCGGGGCGTCCCGCACACGAACTCCCACAGCCGTGACCCCGCGGCCCGTTCGGCCACCTCCTGCCACGTCGGCGCCTCCGGCAACGGCTCCGGTGCCGACGTCTCCACCAGGCTCGACGCCGTGATGGTCAGATCCCCGTGCGGGTCCGGCAGGTCGAAGCCGGTGACCTGGGTGCCCCAGTAGTCCCAGTACGACCAGACGGTGGTCGCCGGCTGCACCGTGACCCGGGCGTCCAGCGTCGTCTGCCCCGGCAGGGTCAGCGGGGTCATCCGGACCTCGTTGTGCGAGGAGGCAGCGGGCTGCGCGTAGGAGACCCGGGTGGTGTGCCGGATGCGGAGGCGACGAGCCATCTCAGGCTCCTTCCTGGGCCCACTCGACGGGCCCCTGGTACGGGAAGAACCGCTCCGCCACCGCGTCGGCGGACGTCATGCAGGCCTGCTGCAACTCCCGCAGCAGCGCGGGAAGCTGTGCCTCCAGGGTGGCGGTGTCGAGGTACTCCAGGCGGGTGCGGGCCCGGCCGATCGGGGAGCGGGCCGGGTCCTGGCGGGGCCGGCCGAGCGCGGCCAGGCACTCCTCCGCCGTGGTCAGCGCGTGCAGCGCCGAGCGCGGGAAGTCCCGGTCCAGGAGCAGGTACTCGGCCACCCTCGGGGTGTCCCCGAACCCGCTGTGCACCCGCGCGTACGCCTCGTCGGCGCCGCTCGCGCTGAGCAGCGTGGTCCAGTCCGGCGCGTGCGCCGCGTCCAGGACGCGCACCGAAAGGAGTCGTACGGTCATGTCCACCCTCTCCAGGCTGCGTCCGAGGACGACGAACCGCCAGCTGTCGTCCCGGCTCATGGTGGAGTCGGCGAGGCCGAAGAAGAGGGCGGCCCGGCTGCGGACCAGCTCCAGGTAGGCGTAGGGGCCGGTGCGGCGGGCCGCGCGGCGCTGGTCGCCGAGCGCGTGCCAGGTCGAGTTGAGGCACTCCCACATCTCGGAGGAGACGGCCTCCCGGGCGCTGCGGGCGTTGAGCCGGGCCGCGCCGAGCGCGCCCTCGATCGATCCCGTCGAGCGGGCGTCGAAGGCGAGCTGGTCCAGGACCTGCTGCATGTCCACCCGTTCCGCGCCGGCGTCCACGCCGAGGATCGCGTACAGCGAGCGGCAGGCGACGTCCTCGTCGCGCCAGGGGTCCTCCAGCATCCGGTGCAGATAGGCGTCGAGGATGCGGCCGGTGGCGTCGGCCCGCTCGACATACCGTCCGGTCCAGGTCAGCGACTCGGCGATACGGGAGAGGATCACGTCGTTCACTGCTGCTGCGCTCCTTCCGCTACGACGGCACGGGTGCCGTCGGGGCCGAGGCGGCGCGGGGCGACGGCGGGGATCGGGCCCGCCGTGCCGACCGGCGCGGGGCGCTCCGCCGGGCCCTCGGCGAGCACCCAGGTGTCCTTGGAGCCGCCGCCCTGGCTGGAGTTGACGATCAGGTTGCCCTCCTGGAGGGCGACCCGGGTGAGGCCGCCGGGCAGCACCCAGATGTCCGTGCCGTCGTTCACGGCGAACGGGCGCAGGTCAATGTGGCGGGGGGCCATGCGGTCACCCGTGAGGGTGGGGGAGGTGGAGAGGGCGACGGGACGCTGCGCGATGAAGCCGCGCGGGTCGGCGACGACGGCTTTGCGAGTGCGTTCCAGGGTGTCCCGGTCGGCCTTCGGTCCGATCACGATGCCCTGGCCGCCGGCCCCGTCGACGGGCTTCACCACCAGCTGGTCGAGCTGGTCCAGGACCGCCTCCAACTGGCCAGGTTCGTCCGGCCGGTAGGACTCCACATTGGGGAGAATCGGTTCCTCACCGAGGTAGTAGCGGATCAGGTCCGGGACGTAGGTGTAGAGGAGTTTGTCGTCGGCGATGCCGTTGCCCACGGCGTTCGCGAGTGTGACGTTCCCCGCGACGGCGGCGCTCAGGATGCCGGGGCAGCCGATCACCGAGTCGGGGCGGAAGTGCAGCGGGTCGAGGAAGTCGTCGTCGAGGCGCCGGTACACCACGTGCACGGGCACCTCGCCGCGGGTCGTCCGCATCCACACCCGGTTGCTGCGGCACACCAGGTCGTGGCCCTCCACCAGCTGCACGCCCATCAGCCGGGCCAGCAGGGCGTGTTCGAAGTAGGCCGCGTTGCTGGGACCGGGGGTGAGCACCACCACCCGGGGGTCGCCCGCGGCCCCGCCGGGCGCGGCGGCCCGCAGGGCGGCCAGCAGCCGCGCCGGGTACCCGTCCACCGGGAGGACGTGCTGCTCGGCGAAGAGCGAGGGGAAGATCCGGGTCATCGCCCTGCGGTTCTCGATGACGTACGACACCCCGCTCGGCACCCGTACGTTGTCCTCCAGGACCCGGAAGGCACCGGCCTCGTCCCGGACCAGGTCGATTCCGGCCACATGGATACGCACCCCGCCGGCCGGCTCGACCGCGTGCGCGGCCCGGTGGAAGTGCGGCGAGGAGAGCAGCAGCCGCCAGGGGACCACCCCGTCCTCGAAGGCGCGGGCGTGCCCGTAGGCGTCGGCGAGATAGGCCTCCAGGGCTCTGACCCGTTGGCTCACGCCTCTTTGTACGAGATCCCATTCCAGGGCGTCGAGGATCCTGGGCACCAGGTCCAGCGGCCACGGCCGCTCCTCGCCCGCGAAGGCGTAGGTCACCCCCCGGTCGGTGAAGGCACGGGCCATCTGGTCGGCCCGGAAGCGCAGTTCACTCGGCTCGATCGGCTGGAGCGCCGCCAGTACCGGCTCATAGGCGGTCCTGACCTCACCCGGCCGCACAAACATCTCGTCCCACGCGTCGGCCAACGCGTACGCGTCAAATATGTCCGCCATGGAGGGACGTTAGAGCGGGCACGTAACACGGCGATCACTGGCGGATTTCGGGGATTCGCCGGGTCCGCCGGGTCACGTGCCCGCGAGCGACCCTCCCTGCAACGCACCTCCCCCGTAGGTGCGTTGCACGGGGCCTCGGACCAATCGGGGGAGGACGGCCCGGGGCCCCGCCGGGTGTCCGGCGACGCCCGTGGGAAGCGACGTCAACGATGCCGCGCACACCTCGCGGCCACCACCGTCAGCTTGTTGCAACGCGGGCTGCGGAGGCGGGTCGATATCCAGCCGTATCCGGTTATGGGGACGCCCCGGACGGGGGGAGCCGTGTTGCGGAGCCGGTCCGGACCGCTCATAGTTGCGCTGCGGAAGAGGCAGCAAACCGGGGGTGGAATGGGCGATGGCCGGGCACGGGGCGGAGGAGCATCCACACGGAGCCGACCGACTGTGCGCCGCCGGGGACCGCGTGTACTCCCGGGCCGTGCGCCGGGGCCGGGTGCCGCGCACGGACGCCGACGCGGTGCCCTGCCTGCTGGAGCTGGCGCTGCTGCACCCCGACCCCGACGACATGGCCTGGCTGGTGCCGACCTCCCCGCAGGAGGTCATGACCCGGCTGCTGCGCGGGGTCTACGACGAGGTCACCGACAGCCAGCGGCGGGTGGGTTCGGCGGTGGCCGCGTTCGACTGGTACGCCGGTCTGGGACGGCAGTTGCGGGCCGTGTCGGCCTCCGCCGAGGGCACGTCGGCGATCCGGGTCCTGGACGGGCTGTCCCGGATCCAGGCGGCCATGGACGAGGCGACTCAGGCGTGCACCGCCGAGGTGCTGACCGTGCAGCCGGGCGGTATCCGGCGTGAGTCGGAGCTGACCGAGGGATTGCACCGGGCGGTGGCCCTGCGCGGCCGGGGCGTGCGGATGCGCGACCTGTACACCCATGTCGCCCGGCACGGCCAGGGCCTGCTCAACTACCTGGAGCTGATGGGCGACGCGGTGGAGGCCCGCACCCTGGACGAGGTCATCGACCGGCTGATCCTCTTCGACCGCACGGTGGCCTTCATCCCCGCCAACGCGGACCGCACGATGGCCCTGGAGCTGCGCCACCCCGCCCTGGTGGAGTACCTGGTCACGGTCTTCGAACGGCTCTGGCGGCTGGCGATCCCGCTCACCACCCCGCTCCCCGACACCGGCATCGAGGGCATCTCGCACCGCGAGCAGTCCATCGCGGCGCTCCTCGCGGAGGGCCACCAGGACGCGGTGATCGCCGAGCGCCTCGGCATCAGCGTCCGCACCTGCCGTGCCCATATCGCCCGTCTCTCGGAGACGCTGGGCGCGGCCAGCCGTACCCAGTTGGGCGTGCGGATAGCGCAGGTGGGTCTTGACCGGCCGCCGGGCGGGGCGAGCGGGGGGCCGGCCGTGGTCAGCCTGCCTGATCAAGGATCCCGGACCGGCCGATGAGGTAGCCGAGCTGGGCGCGGCTGTCGCTGCCGAGGGTGGTGGCGAGGCGGGCGATGTGGTCGCGTGCGGTGCGGATGTTCATGCCGAGGCGCTCGGCGATGACGGCGTCGGTGTGCCCCTCCACGAGGAGGGCGGCGATGGCCTGCTGGCGGGGGGTGACGCCGTTGACCGACGGGCGGTGCTCGGGGTGCGGGTAGAGGGGGGCCGCCAGGTGCCACAGCCGGTCGAAGGCGGTGACGAAGTAGCCGATCAGCGCCGGATGGCGGACTTCCAGGGCGAGGGCGCCGTCGCCGGCCGCGGGCAGGAAGGCGACCGCGCGGTCGATGACGAACAGCCGGTCCGGCAGCTCGTCCAGGCCCCGCACCTCGACGTCGCCGCGCAGCTGCTCGAAGCCGCCGTACACCGCCGGGACATGGCGCAGGGTGTGCTGGTAGAGGGCGCGGATACGGGCGCCCCGGTCGAGGATCGCCTGGTCGCGCTCCCGGGCGGTGGCGGTGGCGGCCCGGCCGCGGGCGCCGGTGAGACCGGAGTGCGACTGGATGCAGAGCACTTCCCGGCTCGCCTCGGCCATGACGTCGGTGATGGCCCGGTTGATGGCGTGGGTGCCGCTGTGCAGCCGCAGGGTGGGGGTGCCGGTGTCCTGCGCGGCCGGGCCGTCGGTCTCCCCCGGCGGCCCGAACCGGCCGACCAGCAGATCCTCTTCCCGGCGCGCCTCGGCGACGCGCGCCGTGGACGACCGCAGCAGACGGCGCAGGGCCGCGGCGGGGGCGACGGGCTCCAGCCGGCCCAGGTCGTCCAGAGCCGGGTGCAGCAGACCGAAGTCCGTCAGACAGGGCGCGTCACCGGCCTCCTCAGCACCGACATACCCCATCCGCAGCGCCCGCTCATACACCTTCGCCCCCGCCGGACAGAGCTCGTCAACACCGTGCTCACACCGGCTCACAGCACCGCCCCCGGCTCTTCGGGGATCCCGGCCTGTCCGATCCCGTACGGCTTGGCCCCGGCCGGACGCGGCTCGTCCGTCCTGTGCTCGTACCGGGTCACAGGACGGCCCCCGGCTCTTCGGGGATCCCGGCCCGGCTGATCCCGTACGGCTTGGCCCCGGTCGGGCACGGCTCGTCCGTCCTGCGCTCGTATCGGGTCACAGGACGGCCCCCGGCTCTTCGGGGATCCCGGCCCGGCTGATCCCGTACGGCTTGGCCCCGGCCGGACGCGGCTCGTCCACCCTGTGTTCGCGCCCGGTCACAGGACCGCCCCGGACTCTTCCAGGATTCCGGACTGGCCGATGAGGTAGCCGAGTTGGGCGCGGCTGTCGCTGCCGAGGGTGGTGGCGAGGCGGGCGATGTGGTCGCGTGCGGTGCGGATGTTCATGCCGAGGCGTTCGGCGATGACGGCGTCGGTGTGGCCCTCGACGAGGAGGGCGGCGATGGCCTGCTGGCGGGGGGTGACGCCGTTGACGGAGGGGCGGTGCTCGCGGTGCGGGTAGACGGGGGTGGCCAGTCGCCAGAGCCGGTCGAAGACGGTGCTCAGGTAGCCGATCAGGGCGGGGTGGCGGACTTCCAGGGCGAGGCTGCCGTCGGCGTCGGCGGGCAGGAACGCGGTCCTGTCGTCCACGACGATCAGCCGGTCGGGCAGCTCGTCCAGGCCGCGCACCTCGTTGTCGCCGGTGAGCAGCTCGTTGTAGGCCAGGACACCCGGCAGGTGGACCATCGAGTGCTGGATGAGCACGCGGGTACGGCCACCGCGGTCGAGGAAGGCCTGATCGCGGCCGTAGGAGGCCAGGTGGGCGATCTCACCCCGCTCCCCGGCCATGCCGGCGTGCGGCTGGACGCACAGGACCTCCTGCCGGGCCTGGGCCATGGCCTCCTCGATGGCCTGGTTGATCCGCCGGGTGCCGCTCAGCAGCCGGAGCGCGGGGGAGTCCGCCGTCGTCGCGAGCCGCGGTGCGATCCGCATCAGCGGGGCGAAGAACTCGACCAGCCGCTCCTCCCGCCGCCATTCGTCGGCGATCCGGGCCCGGGCACCGCGCAGCCGCCGGTTCAGGGCGACGGCCGGGGCCACCGGTTCCAGCCGGCCCGGGTCGCCCAGGGCGGACTGCAGCAGACCGAGTTCGACGAGACAGGGGGCCTCGACGGCGTCCCCGGCGGCGATCCATTCCTCGTCCAGGGCGCGTTCGTACAGTTTCGTCCCCGCGATGCACAGGTCCTCGATGCCGTGCTCGGCGTGCGGGGTGGAGGTCACCGGATGCCGCCCTCCTCGGGGAGCTTCTGGTCCAGGATTCCGGACTGGGCTATCAGGAAGCCGAGCTGGGCGCGGCTGCCGCTGCCGAGCGCCTGGGCCAGCTTGGCGATGTGGGCGCGGCAGGTGCGCACGTTCATACCCAGGCGACGGGCGATGGCCTCGTCGACATGGCCCTCCACGAGCAGCTTCGCGATCGAGTGCTGGATGTCGGTGATGCCGTCGGGGGCGGTCTCGTAGGGGGCGCCGGCGTTCAGCGGAACCGCGCGGCTCCAGATGAACTCGAAGACCTTGAGGAGGTAGCTGACGAGGGCGGGGTGGCGCAGTTCCAGTGCCACCTTCTGGTCGTCGCGGGCCGGTATGAAGGCGACGGTCTCGTCGCAGATGATCAGGCGTTCCACGAGCTCGTCGATGGTGCGGTACTCGACCTTGCCGTTGGCGAGCTGGGCGACGTAGGCGAGCTGCGTCAGGTTGTAGCGGACGGTGTGCTGGTACAGCGTCCTGATGCGCACGCCGCGGTCCACGAGGGGCTTGTCGCGATCCAGCCCCTGGATGATGGTGCGTTCCGTGAAGTGGTTGCTCGGCTGGACCGTGACCACTTCGTTCCGACACTGTGAGGTGGCGAGGTTGAGTGCGTCGTTGATCCGTTCGCTGCCTTCCAGCACCGAGATGGAGTCCGTCGCGGACCCGGTCCGGCCGCTGAGCGCCATGAAGGGTTCGAAGAGGTCGGACAGCTCGATCGACCAGCGTCTGCGCTCCGCGATCTCGCGTTCCAGGGGGTTGAGCCGCTGGGCCAGGGCCAGGGCGGGCGGTACGGGGCGCAGCCAGCCGGAGTCGTCCGGGTCCGGCTGCAGCAGGGCGAATTCCAGGAGGCACGGGGCGTGCTCGACCTCCGCGCGGGCGATACGCCCGGCCCGCAGAGCGCTTGCGTAAAGCCGGCTGCCCTCGTCACACATTTCGGTCACCGCATGAGGATGTGACACCTTCGCCCGATTCGTCACTAAATCTCCACCCCCCAGGGTCCTGAACGTGCAGGAACATGATGCACCGATCGTGTGGCCATGACGTGCCTGTATGAGCCATCGTCGTATCGGACGGGGGAATGAGGGGATCTGTGAGTGAGGACGAAGCGGACTATGAATAAGCGAGTGCTTCGCCCGGTGCTTGTCGCCATCACGTCCGCCGTCGTGGCCCTTGGAGTTCTGAGCGGCCTGTCAGGTGCGAAGAGCGATGTCCGGGCGGATACCAAGTGGCCGTCGGTGGCCGTGTCCACCGTGGTCGTGGATACGTCAGACGGTTCTGGGAGCTGAGATGACCACCCCACCCGACGACCGGTCCTTCCGGCGCGAGATGGCCACCGCCTATCGCTCCGGCTGGCACTTCATCGACCTGGTCACCGCCATCCCCCACAGCGGTGACTCCCTGATGGTGACCGTCTTCGGTGAACCGGTGGTCGTCACGCGGGACGACGACGAGGACGTCCGGGCGTACCGGTGTCTGCGCAAGCCCCGAGGGGCGCCGCAGCCCGTGCGCTGTGCCGTCCGGTACGGAATGATCTTTGTGAACCTGGACCAACGGGACCACCGGCTGGCTGAGCCGGACGTTCCGGACGTGAGGACCATCTCGGCCACCCCCCGCAGTGCCTGACGCGATTCCCCCGTCGTAAAAAGATCGCTCAGGTGCTTCCCCCCGCAGCGGCGTCACCGTGACCTGAACACGGTGACGCCGCTGCAGTTTTCTGGGGACATTTCCGGGTATCGGCAGGTTTCGGTCAGGCCGCACGGTGGCTGAAAAGAGCCGCCGGAACGGGTCGGCCGCCCCGCCCCCGCCTCCGCCCCTCATCCCCGTCCCAGTGCCCGCTCCACCTCGATCTCGATGACCACCCGGGACGGGTTCTCGCCCGGCACCCTCTCGTACCGCTCGGCGTACCGCCGCTCCGCCTCCGCCACCCGCTCCGGTTCGGTCCGCACGTGGGCCCGGCCCTCCAGCGTCGCCCACCGCCGTCCGGCCACCTGGCACACCGCCACTCGGGCCCCGTCCGGCCCCGCGGCCCGCACGTGCGACACCTTCGCGCTCGCCTTGTTCGTGATCACCCGGGCCAGCCCCGCCTCCGGGTCGTAGGTCACCCCGACGGGCACCACGTGCGGGCTGCCGTCCGGGCGCAGGGTGGTGAGGGTGCACAGGTGGCGTTCCCGCCAGAAGGCCACGTAGGCCTCGTCCGGTGCGGCAGGGTTCACGCGATACGTACTCATGGTCCGGAAGGTAGTCGCCGGAAGGACTCCCGGCCGCACCTTGAGTGGAATAGACTCAACTTTATGTACGTTGGCTGAAGCAGTCGTACGACGCCGAGGAGGAGAACCCGAACGTGGACGCCGAGCTGACCAACAGGAGCCGGGACGCGATCAACGCGGCCAGCAACCGTGCCGTGACCATGGGGCACGCGGACCTCACCCCTGCCCACCTGCTGCTGGCTCTGCTCCAGGGGCAGGACAACGAGAACATCACCGATCTTCTCGCGGCCGTGGACGCCGACCAGGCCGCCGTGCGCCAGGGCGCCGAGCGCGCGCTGGCCGCGCTGCCCAGCGTGACCGGGTCCACGGTCGCGCCCCCGCAGCCCAACCGCGAGCTGCTCGCGGTCCTCGCCGACGCGGGGGAACGCGCCAAGGAACTCGGCGACGACTTCCTCTCCACCGAGCACCTGCTCATCGGCATCGCCGCGAAGGGCGGCGCGGCCGGCGAGGTCCTCGACCGGCAGGGGGCCACCGCGAAGAAGCTGGTGGAGGCGTTCCAGAAGGCGCGCGGCGGGCGCCGGGTGACCACCGCCGACCCCGAGGGCCAGTACAAGGCGCTGGAGAAGTTCGGCACCGACTTCACGGCCGCCGCCCGGGACGGCAAGCTCGACCCGGTGATCGGCCGCGACCAGGAGATCCGCCGGGTCGTGCAGGTGCTGTCCCGGCGCACCAAGAACAACCCCGTGCTCATCGGCGAGCCCGGCGTCGGCAAGACCGCCGTGGTCGAGGGGCTCGCCCAGCGGATCGTGAAGGGGGACGTGCCCGAGTCGCTGAAGAACAAGCGGCTGGTGTCGCTGGACCTCGGCGCGATGGTCGCGGGCGCGAAGTACCGGGGCGAGTTCGAGGAGCGGCTCAAGACCGTCCTCGCCGAGATCAAGGACTCCGACGGGCAGATCATCACCTTCATCGACGAGCTGCACACGGTCGTCGGCGCGGGCGCGGGCGGCGACTCCGCCATGGACGCCGGCAACATGCTCAAGCCGATGCTGGCCCGTGGCGAACTGCGCATGGTCGGCGCCACCACGCTCGACGAGTACCGCGAACGCATCGAGAAGGACCCGGCGCTGGAGCGGCGCTTCCAGCAGGTGCTGGTCGCCGAGCCGACGGTCGAGGACACGATCGCCATCCTCCGTGGCCTGAAGGGCCGTTACGAGGCCCACCACAAGGTGCAGATCGCGGACAGCGCGCTG
The DNA here is from genome assembly GCF_043201555.1 of Streptomyces sp. NPDC048288. Classification (NCBI taxonomy): domain Bacteria; kingdom Bacillati; phylum Actinomycetota; class Actinomycetes; order Kitasatosporales; family Streptomycetaceae; genus Streptomyces; species Streptomyces sp. NPDC048288. Next base: position 333,288 of record NZ_JBICZD010000002.1, on the reverse strand, counting down.
GTCGCCTCCGCCACCCTCTCCGACCGCTACATCACCTCCCGCTTCCTCCCCGACAAGGCGATCGACCTCGTCGACGAGGCGGCCTCCCGCCTCCGCATGGAGATCGACTCCTCGCCGGTCGAGATCGACGAACTCCAGCGCTCCGTCGACCGGTTGAAGATGGAGGAGCTGGCGCTGGAGAAGGAGACCGACCCGGCCTCCCGGGAGCGCCTGGAGAAGCTGCGCCGCGACCTCGCCGACAGGGAGGAGGACCTGCGCGGCCTCAACGCCCGCTGGGAGCGCGAGAAGCAGTCCCTGAACCGGGTCGGCGAGCTGAAGGAGAAGCTCGACGCCCTGCGCGGCACCGCCGAACGCGCCCAGCGCGACGGCGACTTCGACACCGCCTCCAAGCTGCTGTACGGCGAGATCCCGCAGCTGGAGAAGGAGTTGGAGGCCGCGTCCGAGGCCGAGGAGGAGACCTCCCGGGACACCATGGTCAAGGAGGAGGTCGGCTCCGACGACATCGCCGACGTGGTGGCGGCCTGGACCGGGATCCCCGCCGGGCGCCTGATGGAGGGCGAGACCCAGAAGCTGCTCCGCATGGAGGACGAGCTGGGCCGCCGGCTGATCGGCCAGACCGAGGCCGTACGAGCGGTGTCGGACGCCGTACGACGGTCCCGCGCCGGCATCGCCGACCCGGACCGCCCCACCGGCTCCTTCCTCTTCCTCGGCCCGACCGGCGTCGGCAAGACGGAACTGGCCAAGGCCCTCGCCGACTTCCTCTTCGACGACGAGCGGGCGATGGTCCGTATCGACATGTCGGAGTACAGCGAGAAGCACAGCGTGGCCCGGCTGGTCGGCGCCCCGCCCGGATACGTCGGCTACGAGGAGGGCGGCCAGCTCACGGAGGCGGTCCGCCGCAGGCCCTACACCGTGGTGTTGCTGGACGAGGTGGAGAAGGCGCACCCCGAGGTCTTCGACATCCTCCTCCAGGTGCTGGACGACGGCCGCCTCACCGACGGCCAGGGCCGCACCGTCGACTTCCGCAACACGATCCTGGTGCTGACGTCGAACCTGGGCAGCCAGTACCTGGTCGACCCGGTCCTCGGCGAGGAGGAGAAGAAGCGGCAGGTGCTGGAGGTGGTCCGGCAGTCCTTCAAGCCGGAGTTCCTCAACCGCCTCGACGACCTGGTCGTCTTCTCCGCCCTGGCCAAGGACGAACTGGCCCGGATCGCCCGGCTCCAGATCGACCGGCTGGCCAAGCGCCTCGCCGAGCGCCGGCTCGCCCTGGAGGTCACCCCGGAGGCCCTCGCCTGGCTGGCCGAGGAGGGCAACGACCCGGCCTACGGCGCCCGCCCCCTGCGCCGCCTCGTCCAGACCGCCATCGGCGACCGCCTGGCCAAGGAGATCCTCTCCGGCGAGGTCAAGGACGGCGACACCATCCGGGTGGACGCGTTCGGGGAGGGGCTGATCGTGGGACCGGCGACGCCGGAGGAGAAGCCCGCGAAGACGCTCTGACGTCCGCGTCCACGGCCACCCCGGCCGCCGCCGTGCCGGCCGTCGCCAAGATCGACCGGCGGGCGGTCGGCGGGCTTGTGTCAGCTCACGGCTGAAGGGCGGGCCGGGGTTGCCACCCCCCTCCCCGTATGAGGGAGGATGGCGGGGTCCAGACGAAGGGAAATCAAGGTGTCCATCGACCCGTCCTCGATCCCGAACTTCGGGGGCCAGCCCGAGCCGCAGCCCCAAGGACCGGCGGGCCCCGTCGTCCCGGATCAGGATCTTGTGAAGCAGCTCCTCGACCAGATGGAGCTCAAGTACGTCGTCGACGACGAGGGCGACCTCGCGGCGCCGTGGGAGCAGTTCCGCACGTACTTCATGTTCCGCGGAGAGGACGAGCAGGCGGTCTTCTCGGTGCGGACGTTCTACGACCGCCCCCACAAGATCGACGAGAAGCCGCAGCTGCTCGAGTCGATCGACGACTGGAACCGGCGGACCCTCTGGCCCAAGGTCTACACCCACACCCACGACGACGGCACCGTCCGTCTCATCGGTGAGGCCCAGATGCTGGTCGGCACGGGCGTCGACATCAACCACTTCGTGTCGTCCACGGTCAGCTGGGTGCGGGCCGCGATCGAGTTCGACAAGTGGCTGGTCGAGCAGCTCGGCCTGGAGGAGGACGTCAACGAGGCGGACAAGCCCGAGGACGACGAAGAGTAGTCCGCCCCCTACAGCGGGGTGCGCGCGTACACGACGAGGTACGCGCCGTAGCCGAACGAGAGCCCGGCCAGGGCCGCGACCACCACCGTCGCGTGCCAGGGCCGGGCTCTCGCCGTCCGTACCAGCGCCCGCGCCAGCGGCAGCAGCAGCGGGAAGGCCGGGAGCAGGAAACGGGGCTTGGACTCGAAGAAGCCCGAGCCGCCGAGCGCGATCAGCAGCAGGACGCCGGTGTAGGCGAGGAGCGGGAGCGGGGCCCGGTCCAGGACCAGCAGCGCGTAGAGCACCGCGGCCGCCGCCACGATCAGCAGGGCCATCGGGAAGACGAACCGGTCGCCGCGGAGCAGCAGGGTGCGGACGAACGACAGCGAGCCCCGGCCGAAGTCGAAGCGCGAGCCCCACAGGCGCTGCACGCCGAAGTAGCCGCCCAGCGGGTCCCCGCTGCGCCGGCCCACCCACAGCACGTACGCCGTCCAGCCGAGCGGGGCGAGCGCCGCGCCCGTCCACAGCCTGTGGGTGACCCGGCCGCGGGCCCGGCGCAGCGCGCAGGCGGCGGCGAGCAGTACGGCCGCCGCGACCGCGAAGCCGTTCGGGCGGGACAGGCCCGCCAGGGCGGCCAGAGAGCCCGCCCACAGCCAGTTCCCGGCCAGCACCGCGTACAGCGACCAGGCGGCGAACGCGGTCAGCACCGGTTCCGTGTACGCCATGGACAGCACGACGGAGTGCGGGAGCAGGCCCCACAGCAGGACCAGGACGGTGCCCACCGCGCGGCCGTGCAGCCGGGCGCCCACCGCGTAGACGCCGGCGGCGGCCACCGCGGCGGCCGTCCAGGACACCAGCAGCCCGGCGCCCGCGCCACTCAGCGGGGTGGTGGCGGTGAGGACGCGGATCAGGGCCGGGTAGAGCGGGAAGAACGCCAGGTCGCTGTGGACGATGTCGGCGGCGAAGTACACGGTGCGGCCGTAGCCGTGCGCCGCGATGCCCAGGTACCAGGCCGCGTCCCAGGACCGGCCGAGCAGCGTCAGCGGGTGCCGGCCGGCCGCCCACGCGGTCAGCGCGACCACCACCATGCCGGTGAGCCGGGCCGCCGCGAACAGCCCCACGGCCACCCCGCCCGCCGTGACCAGGGACAGCCGGGTGCCGGGCCGCCCGGCGACGGGCGGGGCGAGGACGGGCGCGGGCGCGGCGGCGGTTGCGCTGGTGCTGGCGTGGCTCACATTCGCACAGTGCAGGGAGACGCGGAGAAGGGCGAGAAATGGACGCCCGATGGAGGGAGACACCACATGGTGCACGCGATCCGGCTACGCCACCGATCGCCGAATTCCGGGCGAGGCGATCGCCGGCGGCGTGGAGGCGATCCCGACGACCTCGACCCGAACACCCCACGCTTCGAGTGTCCTGGCTGTCTGTACCAGGGTGACCTGCGAGAACGGGAACAGGGTGTCGGAGGTGAGGTCGGTGCCGTCCTTCAGCAGGATGGCGAAGACGACCTTCGAAGGACGGAAGCCTTCCGGTAGCCCGCGCCCATTCCGCGCCGCGGCCACTTTCCGGGCGAATCGCTCCCTTCCCTCCGGGGAGTTTCGCAGAGTCTGTACGGCGACGAGCGCCTGGCTGAAGAGGTGGCTCAGCGCGTCTGAACCCCTGGCGCGTTTCACCATGATCAGGACATTGTCCGGGCTCAGCAGGTCGCAGATCTCAACGCCGTTCCCGCGGTGCAACGCGGTCTGAACGTTGTCGCGGTCGAGGCAGACATATCCGGGCCGCTGGTCCGGCACAGATGCGTTGTAGGCGCGCTCATTCTCCCCGAGGACCCATGGGGGCAGGTCGACGGACGGGTTGTCGGCGATCAGCCGCTCGGCGTGCGAGCGGATCGTCTTCAGGTACTCCTGGTCGACCTCGTACCAGTGCTCGTCCATCAACAAGAACCGGCGGGAGTCGAGAAGCGCTTCCGCCTCGATCCACCTCAGCGCGTTGGACGTCCAGATCTCGTCGGCCCGTTCGGCGCAGCCGTGCCGGTAGAGGGTGACGGCTCCCTCTCGGAGCGCGGTCACACGGCTGCCCGCGCGCTGGATGCGTGCCCGGCAGAGGATGTAGTCGAGGTCGAAGTCGTCGGTCAACCGGCCGGCCGCGTCGCTGTTGATCCTGGACCTGAATGTCCGGGCGGCCAGGTAATCGTCCCAATGGTCGGCGGGGACCGCGGCGCTGATCCTTCCGTCAGGCTCATGCCCCAGAAGGCCGTCGAGGACTACCTCCAGTCGGGTGACCAGGCTTGGATCGTCAACGGGCACGACATGTTCGACGAACTCCAGCTCCGGGCTCGGCTTCTCCTCGCGCAGCACGCGAGCGATCGCTCGGATGTCGGCAATCAGGTCGTCGCCCTCCACACCGAGCCGCATGCGCAGGCCGGCGCCCCCCTCGGCACTGGAAATCTTCCCCGGGGTGTCCCGGTAGATGGTGAGCGGGATGTCGTCCAGGTGACCGCCGAGACGGCGAACGATCTGGGCGTGCTCGACAATGCCCAGGCTCCACACCGAGGCCCCGCTCGGGATCAGGGTGATATCGGTGCGTCCTCCGCCCGGGGTGTGCGAAACCAGGTCCCGGATCTTCGCGGGGTCGACCCGGCGGGACGCGAAGCTCAGCCCGAAGCGGCGATCCTTCAGTCGGTCGGGCACCAGACGGAAGCCCTGATCGTAGCCGATGGCGTACACCTCACCGTCGACGGCGAGCATCAGCAGTCCGGCCGAGCGGTTGACCGGCCGGGACACTTCGATCCCCGTCGTACGGAAGATCTCGTCGCACCAGCTCGCGACGGGCTGCTCGAAACTGCCGGTGACCAGAACCGCCGGCACACCGAGATTCTCAAGGACGTCGAAATCCGCGTGGACCCTCTCCAACTGGTCCTCGTCAAGGGCATAGAGCATTGCGTCGGCAGTGGGAGCGACGCCCCTGAGCCGGTACAGGGTTCGCTTGGACGTACGGGCCGTCATGGTGCCGCTCCTCGTTCCGCTCTTTGCGGACGGTGGTGATAACCGCCCTCGTGGTGCCGTTCTCACGTGTGTCTCCTCCTGCCGGCGCCGCTTCCGGCGCCACATGCCGATCAGTGGCCCAACAGGGCGACGACCGCCTCGACTTCGGTTCGCCACCCGCGGACCTGGTCCTCCGTGGGGCCGATCTCGTACTGGTGGTAGTGGCATCCCAGGCAGAGCTGGCTCCACACAGCCTTCGCCCGGCGGGCCGTTCCGGCTTCGACGCAACCGCGGAGCCAGAGGAAAGCGGCCCGTCGGCTGCCTTCCCGGATCGCTCGCGGCGCGCGGTTGGCGGTGAGGCAGTCGGCGACCGCACTCTCCAGTGCGGCACGGAGGGCGAATGCGACGCCTCGGCACCGACTCGCCGTGGTGGCCGCGGGCGCGGCGAGCGTGACGGTCCTGGCGGGTACGGTCGTGGCAGCGGGCGTGGCTGGCTCGCCGGTGCCCACGAGGAGGAGGTCGGCGGTGTCGAGCAGTTGGCGGATCGTCGCGTTCACGGCCCCTCCTCGGGCTTGCGTACCGTCAGGGCGACGGTCTTGATGTCGTCCACGAACCGGTGGGGGTCCGGCATCGAGGTGCCCGACGGGTGGGCACCCTCCTGGCACTGCCGGACGAGGTCCACCGCCCTGGGGCCGCACCGCCTGCGCAGCTCGCGGTAGATCTCACCCGCCCTCTTCGACGGATCGCCGAAGAGCCCCAGGGCGGCGATGTCCAGCAGCGTGACGGCACCAGCGACGGTCTTCTCCGCCTCCTGTTCGGCCAGCCCCGACCGGTGCAGCCGCAGCCACGCGGCCTCGGAGAAGGCGCGTTCCAGGACGGTCCGGCAGAGGCTGGGCAGTACATGGGTCATCGCGACCGGCGGAAGGTTCGCCGTCCGGGCGAGGGCGCGTGCGTCGGCAAGGGCCTGGCCGACTGGATCGGTAACCCGCCGCACGGTCACCGCGGACCGGCCCTCCCGCTCCACCTCCAGCACGGTCACCGCGAGTTCCTGGTTGGTGAAGGCCCGCTGGAGCCGGGTGTCGTGGGTGAAGACCACGACCTGCCGGGTCTCCCCGAGGTCGTGCAGGACCTTCGCGAGGCCGTGGACCTTGGCGGGATCCATGGACTGCACGGGGTCGTCGATGACGACGAACCCGAAGGGGCTGTCCGGCGCGGCGGCGCGCGGCAGGAAGAGCGAGAGCGCGAGGGAGTGCAGTTCGCCCTGGCTCATGACACCGAGGGCCGCCGCCTCCGTGCCGTCGACGGACACGTCCATCACCAGCTTGCGCACGCTGGCCTTCTCGCTGCCGGTCAGGCGTACGGAGCGCAGGTCCACGTTGCTCTGCTGGCGCAGTTCCTCCCAGATCCGCTGCGAGTGGTCCTCGAACGGCCGCAGCCGCTCCTCGCGCAGCTCGGCACGCGCCTCCTTGAGCCACTTGCGGGCCGCCTTGACCTGTCGCAGCCGAGGCCTGCCGGCGTACGCGGGCCGGGCCCGGTCGAGCCAGCCCGCGAGGCGGGTGACACAGGCGCGCCACTCCTCGTCGAGCTTCTCCAGCTCCCGCACGGCCTCCTCCCGCATCGCGGCGCAGGCGTCGGCGAGAACGAGCGCGGCGGTCTCGGCGCGGGCGGCGAGCCGCTCGGCGTCATCGAGCGCCCGGCACGCCTGCCACTCCTCCCACGGGTCGACGAGCGGGGCGGGCAGCCACGCAGGGACCGGCGTGACGAGGTAGCGGACGGCGTCCACCGCGTCCCGCAGCCCGGTGCGGGCCTCCCGCGCGGTCGCGGCCTCCTGCCGCAGGGTCGCCACCTGTTCGGCGGCCCGCTCGGCCCACGCCTCGTCGAGCGGCCGGTCGGAGCCGCACACCGGGCAGGTGTCCTCGTCCTCGTGCCGGCGGCTGTGCTCCAGGGCCTTGGCCAGCAGCTCCGCGCGCTGGTGCGCGTCCTCGGCGCCCGAGGCGCGTACGTCGTCGAGTACAGCGAAGGCCTCGCGCAGCCGGTCCACGGCCGCGCCGACCGCGCCGAGGTCGGGTCCGGTCAGCGCGGCGGTCGCGCGCAGTTCCCGGAGGCGGCCCTCCTCCGCGTCGGGCAGCGCGGTCACGAGACCGTCAAGCTCGACGAAGTCGGGATCGCCCACTGCGCCGACGACTGCGAGCGCGCGTTCCGCCCGGGGGTCGTCCAGCACGGACAACGCCTCGACGAGTGCGGGCCGCTCCGCCTCGGCCTGCCTCAGTGTGGAGTCGAGCGCCTTCTCGATGCCCTGGAGCCGCTCGTCCGCGTCGGTCAGCTCGCCGAGTCCGAGGATGGCGGCGACCGAGTCGTACTGCTCGCTGGGCCGGCCGTTGAGGACCTTGTCGAGATCCGCGTACGACAGGAAGGGGCTGTAGTCGTTCAGGGCCCGGTCCCACCCGATGCCGGCGAAGGGCCGACGACCGTGGCCCGGCCGCCTGAACTCGACCTCGGGGGCGGTGACGTCGTCGCCGGGCCAGGTGCACGTCAGAGTGGACAGCCGGGGGTCGCCCGCGATGGCGAAGCGGACCTCGACCTTCGGGTCGGCCCCGTCGTGCAGGTTGCGCCAGTGCCGACGCCACACCTCGCCCCGCTGCTTGTCCAGGCGAGCGGTCCGACCCGTGAGTGCCGTCTCGGCGCCCTCGGCGAAGCTGGACTTCCCCGAGCCGTTGCGCCCAACGACGAGGGTGACGCCGGGCTTCGCGGTCAGGGGCAGACGCGCCTTGCGGCCGATGCCGCGAAAGCCGCTGACGCTGATGGAGTCGAGGAACACCCGCTGGTCCGGGTGCGGGACGGCAGGGGCGTCGGACTCCGTCGCCGTGGCGCCCAGCGCCTCGCGCAGGAGTTCCCGGGGCGCCTCGGCGAGCGCCGAGTTTTCGAGGAGGGCGGCCAGCCGGGAGAGCGTCGAGGAGACGCCTCGGCCCTGCTCGTTCGTTCCGATCGGCTCGTTCTGTGCGGGGTGTTCCGTCATGGTGCTCTCCGCCCTCCGCGGTCGGTTCCGTGTCCGGGCTCCTGCAGTGAGCGAGAGGGGTGAGCCTCCGGCTTTGTGCGAGCCCGGTGTGACGGAACAGACGTTAGAGGCGGCGAAGCTGTGCAATCTCTGTTCTCAGCGATAACCTGGGTTATCGCAACTCGCAACTAATCGTGGGTAGTTGGTGAGGTGATGAGAATTTCCGCCCATACCGTTTTGCCCAGCGGGTGACGTGGTGCCGAGCCCCAGCGCACGGCCAGGGCGTCCACCAAGAGCAGCCCTCTACCCGACTCGCCCTCAGGAGCCGACGAAGGCGGGGTTGCGGGAGGCTGCTTCGCGGATGCCGCGTCCGCGACCTCGACGCGGACCAGGCCCGCCGCCGTATCGAGAGCGAGTCGGAGGCCGAAGTCACGTCCGGGCACACGGCCGTGCCGCACGGCGTTTGCTGCGAGTTCGGCCACGACGAGGGCGACCGCGCTCGACGCGTCCGACGCCGACGGATATCCCCACTCCTCCATGTGCCGTACGGCGAGCCGCCGGGCCAGTCGCGCACCTCGCGGAGATGCGGTGAACTGTACGACGAGAGGCGGCGGTTCGCTCTGTACGTCGGTTAGTGCACCTGCCTCGGCCGCCGGAGGCGTGGCACTGCGCCCCGGTTCGCCCGTCGGGACGGTCGTTTCTGTCAGCACGGCGGGTTCCGTCCTTGTCTGTCGAGCAGGGAGATGTCGCACGATGTACGCGATCCATCACTTTCCGTCCTCCAGGGTCGTCCGACCGCCCTACGCTCAACAGGTGACGCAGCCTTACTTTTCAGCCCGTAAGGAACGGAAGTGACGCTTTGGCCAACGGAATTGACCCCAGTGCGTCGATGGCAGCCCTGTTCGGTGCGCGGGTCCGCAGACTCCGTTTGGCGGCCGGACTGACCCAGGCCGAACTGGGCGACAGGACGCACGTGGTCAGCACCCGGATCACGCAGATCGAGCGGGCGTCCGGGGCGAAACCGACACTGGAGCTGGCGCGGGCGCTGGACGTGGCGCTCGGTGCGGACGACCTGTTGGTGGAGCTGTGGCCATACGTGTACCGGGAGACGTTTCCGGACTGGTCGCGGAAGTTCATGGAGTACTCGGAGCGGGCGATGGCCATCCGGCAGTACGCGGCGCATGTGGTGCCGGGTCTGTTGCAGACCGAGGCGTACGCGCGGGCGGTGCTGAGCGTCGGTCGGACGCTGGGCAGCAAGGAACAGTTGGAGGAGCGGGTCGCCGCTCGCATGGGGCGCCAGGGTCGGCTCGGCGCGGCCGATCGACCAGAGCTGTGGGTCGTCCTCGACGAGGCGGTGCTCAGGCGCCCGGTCGGCGGTCCGGAGGTCATGCGTGAGCAGTTGGAGCGGCTGCTCGATGGCGTGGCAGAGCGTCATGTCACCGTGCAGGTACTGCCGTTCAACCAGGGCGAGCACGACGTCATGGGCGGCTCGCTCACGGTTCTGACGATGCCCGACGACTCGGAAGCCGCCTACACGGAGGGCGCGCACTTCGGCCAACTCGTCGAGGATCCGCACGAGGTCAGGAGTTTCGCGCTGACCTACGATCGGCTACGGGCGGCAGCCCTGCCCCCGCTCATGTCCCTCGACATGATCCGATCCGTGATGGAGGACAGCCACCGTGGAGCGAAGGTCCCGTCCCGATCCGAACGGCGTCGCCTGGCGCAGGAGCAGCTACAGCAATCAGGAGGGGGGCGACTGCGTGGAGGTGGCCGACAGGTTCCCCGGCGTGGTCCCCGTCCGTGACAGCAAGGTCCCGCAGGGTCCGGTGCTGTGCTTCGAAGCCGCCTCCTGGGCCGTGTTCATAGGCGAGTTGAAGGCCGGGCACCGCCGGTCCTGAGGTGGCCGGGCCTTGGTCGCCGTCCGACTTCCGGGCTCACCGGACCCTCGTCCGCGAGGGCCCGGCAGGCCGCTGACCTCCCCAAAGAACCGGGGAAAAGAACTACCCGCCCACCCGCCCTCCCCGGCCGCACGGCCCGCGTCACTCGTCCGAGTGACCAGCTTGCAGGCGCGGGATACGGACGGTTACGTTCGCCGCAACAACCGCAAAAAGACTTCGGCCCCCGGCCGGGACTGGCATCCCGATCGAGGGCCTGACCGATCAGGAAGTAGTCCCTTCCCGATGGCTGACCCGCAGTCTAACGCGCCCCTGCGCGCCGACGCCGGAGCTCCGACCTCTGGCGTGATCCATGTCCGTACCCGGCTCACAGCCGACTTCACCGTGATCTCCAACGCTCTCGCGCAACGGCGCGGCAGCGCGGTCACGGTCGGCGTCGCGGCGTACATCCTCTCCCTGCCCGACAGCTCCCCCGTGAGTATCGCTGCCCTGTGCGAGCACTTCACCGAGGGCGAGATCCTGATCTCGCGGGCTCTCAAAGAGCTGGAAGAGGCCGGATATCTGGAGCGCCGCCGCGAGCGGACGCCCACCGGACAGATCCGTACCCGGACATACTTCTACGACGTCCCCGGCGGCGATGCGGACCTGGATCCAGATCCGGATGGGCCTTCCAAGCCGCCGAAGCCGCGTAGGTCCCGAACGCAGGTCGCCGCCGCTGCGGTCACACCCGCGTCCGCACCTGCGGAGGAAGCGGCGACCGTGCCCGTACCGGCCGACGCGGAGGCTTTGAGCCCGCTCCTCGACGCCGCCCCCCGAGCCGTCGCCGTACTCACCGCCCTGCGTCGGGTCGACCCCCGTCTCATCCTGTCCGCGCAGGAAGCTGCCCGCCTCGCCCCGGCCGTCACCGAGTGGCTCGCGGCAGGTCTCCTGCCCACGCAGATCACGGACCACCTCACCGCACGGCTCCCGGACCACTTCCTGACCCGCCCAGCCGGCATCCTCGCCTACCGGCTCAAGGAGACTCCCCTGCCGCTGCCCGTACCGGCTCGAAGCGCAGAAGCCCCCGTACGTCCGGCGGTCGTGCCCCTGCGGAACTGCGATGGCTGCGACCGGGGCTTCCGTTCGGCGGAACCCGGCCGTTGCGGGGACTGCCGAGCCAGGGACCAACTCCGTGCGGCCGGCTGAGTCGATGACCGGGTGTGCGGTCCATCCACAGGTGGGAGGCTTGATGTGGCACGATGCGAAATCCGGCGCCAAGAGGAGGTGGGGCATGGTCGACAGGTTCACGGACGGACTTCTGACGCCCGCAGAGACCGCCTCCTACCTTGAGATTCCGCAGTCGACCCTCACCTCGTGGCTGAAGGGCAAGGCCGCTGGAGCGCCACTGGTCCACCAGGTCGAGCCGATGCGGAGGGGGCAGCCCTCGGTACCGTTCATCGCGGTGGCCGAGGCGCACGTTCTTCGTTCTCTGCGTTCCCTGGGGCTCCGCATGAGCGAGATCAGGGAAGCGGCCGCCGCCGTACGGGACGCCTTCGACACCCCCTATGGCCTCGTGTCGAAGCGGATCGCCACGGACGGCGTGGACATCTTCATCGAGCACGGTTGGGGGGATCTACGCAGGGCCCGCGACGGCCAGGTCCCCATCCAGGAAGTGGTCTCCGACTATCTCCGCTACCTCACCTGGGAGCCGGGCGACGACTTCCCCTCCAGCCTCCGGCTGAGGCAGTATCCGGACTCCGTCCCGGTCGTGATCGATCCTAGGTTCGGCCACGGTCTCCCCGTGGTGGCCGCCAACCGCGTCACAGTCCAGGCCATCACCGACCTGTGGGAGGCCGGCGAGACCGTCGAGGACATCGCATACGACTACGACATGACGCCTGAGCAGGTGGACGCGCTGTGCCAGGCCGTGGTGCACCTTGCCGCCTGAGTTCTTCCTCGACCGGAATCTCGGACGTCGTGTGGCGGAGGGGCTGAGGGAGTGCGGGTGGACGGTTCACCGCATCGGGGATGCCTTCCCGGACGACGGGCAGGACATCCCGGACGAGGAGTGGATCACGTACGGCCTGGACCGCTCCTGGGTGCCGCTCTCGAAGGACGGGCGGATCAAGACCCGGGACCTGGAGATCCAACCTGTGCTGGAGCGCGAGGCCGTGCTGTTCTACCTGGACAACCAGCAGCTTCGCAGTGCGGAGATGGTCGAGCGGCTCGTCGTGTGCCATGACGCGATCCACCGGGCCGTCGAGAAGGGCGGTCCGGCGGCGTACGCCGTGCGGCACGACCGTATTGAGCGCACGTGGCCCTGATCGGCGGGCGGTCCTGGGGACGACCGCCCGTACAGGTTGTTGCTACTTCGCGGCAGGTGCCCAGAGCGCAGCCACGATCTCCATCTGCTTGAGGACCAGGTCGACCGCCTCACGCTCCTCGTCCGGCGGGTAGTCGAACATCGCCAGCACGCGGCGGATGCGGGTGCGGAGCTTGGCGCGGACGGGCTCGCGGGAGAGCCAGTCGACGGAGAGGTTCTTCTGGATGTCCTTCACCAACGCTCGGGCGATCTTGGCGAGCGTGTCCTGGCCGCCCTCCATCAGCTCGGCCATGTCGCGGTGTGCGACCGCGTCGTAGAAGGCCAGCTCGGCGTGGGTCAGCGGCGGGTCGAACTGCTCGCCGCGGCGGGCCTCCGCCGACACCTCCCGTGCCAGAGCGGCGAGTTCGGCGATCACCTGGGCGCTGGTGAGCTGCTGAAGCATGTACCGCCGCATCAGGTCGTTCAGACGCTCGGTGAAGCTCTCGTTGCGGACGACGTTGTGCTTGGTGACCTCGCGCATCTTCTGCTGGATCATGCGGCGCAGGGCTTCGGTGACGAGATGCGGGGTCTCGGAGTTCTCCAGCTTGCGCAGCTGCGCCTCGTTGAGGCGGGTGATGTCCAGCCGGCCGATCCCGGCCTCCGCGTACAGGTCGGTGATCTCGTCGGCGTCGACGACCGAAGCGGCGAGGGCTTGGAGATAGCGCTGGACCTCGGCGCTGAGCGGCTCCCCGCTCGCCTCGCGCTGGGCGGCGTCGAGCTTGATCATCCAGGCGCGGACCTCGCTGAAGAAGGAGATGTCACGACGCCAGTCGTCCAGGTCCTCGCAGCGCTCGGCGATCTCCTTGCTCATCGCGCAGACACGGTAGAAACGGTCCAGCCGGGCCGCGCTGTCCTTGAAGCGGACGGAGAGCGGCTTGGCGGGGGGCTCGACCTTGTTCCCCGGGTTCTTCGGGTCGCGCAGGAAGTCGGCCGTCAAGCGCAGCGCGCGCTTGCGGGTGTCGGGGCGGCCGGTGTCGGCCAGCCACTCCTTCCAATGGCTGCCGACCAGCAGCCCCTTGATGGTGGCGATCTCGTTCTTGACCTCGGTGACGGCCCGCTCGATGTCCGCGCCGAGGGTCTGGTCCTTTCGGTCCTGGTCCGAGTACTCGCGCAGGGCCTTGGTGAGGTTGTCGGTGAGGGGTGCGTAGCCGACGAGCAGACCGTCCTGCTTGCCGCGGAAACGGCGGTTGACGCGGGCGAGCGCCTGCATCAGGTTGGCGCCCTGCATCGGGCGGTCCATGTACAGGGTGTGGATGGGCGGGGCGTCGTAGCCGGTGAGCAGCATCGAGTGGACGATGAGCAGTTCCAGCTCGTCGTCGGGGTCCTTGGCGCGCTTCTGGACGACCTTCTGCTGGGACTTGCGCAGCGAGTGCTTGCGCAGGTGCTCGAGGTCGGAGCGGTCGCCGTGGAAGACGATCTTCATGACGCCCTTGTCGACCTCGTCACTGACCCAGCCGGGCCGCCGCTCGGCCAACGCGTCGAAGACCCGTACGCAGATCTCGCGGGTCGCGCACACGATCATCGCCTTGCCGGGGCCGCCGATGTCGGGCTTGACCAGCTCGCGGCGTTGCTCCCAGTGGGCGATCAGGTCGTCGGCGAGTTTCGCTATGCGGTCGTCGGCGCCGTAGACGGTGTTCATCGTCGTGGCGTACTGGATGGCACGGCGGCGCTCGGCGTCGTCCATGCCCTCGGTGAGGGTGTTGGCCTCCTCGTCGATCTTGTTCGGGTCGACGTCCGTGGGTAGGTCGACCTCGATGACGCGCGGCTCGTGGAACACGCGGACCGTTGCCCCGTCGTCGACGGCGCGCTTCAGGTCGTAGATGTCGATGTACTCGCCGAAGACGGCACGGGTGTCGGCCTCGGCCTTCGAGATTGGCGTGCCGGTGAAGGCGAGCAGGGTGGCGTACGGCAGGGCGTCGCGCAGGTGGCGGGCGTAGCCGTCGAGGCTGTCGTAGTGCGAGCGGTGCGCCTCGTCGACGATCACCAGGATGTTGCGGCGCTCGGAGAGGAGGGGGTGGGACTTGCCGGCGTCCTTCTCCTCCTTGCTCAGGCCGAACTTCTGGAGGGTGGTGAAGATGATCCCGCCGACGTTGCGCCGCTTCAGCTCGACGCGGAGGTCTTCACGCGTGTTGATCTGGTGGGCTTTCGTCTCCAGCAGGGTCTCGCTGTCGAGGAAGGTGTCGTACAGCTGGTCGTCGAGGTCGTTGCGGTCGGTGATGACGACGATGGTGGGGTTGTTGAGCGCCGGGTGGCGGAGGACGAGCGCGGCCGTCTCCACCATCTCTTCCGACTTGCCCGCGCCCTGCGTGTGCCAGACGACGCCGGCCTGGCCGTTCGTCTGCGACGCCTCGACGACGGCCTCAACCGCCTTGTTCACCGCGAAGTACTGGTGCGGCTTCGCGATGCGCTTACCGGTGAGCGGCTCGCCGGGCTTGGGCGGCGGGAAGTTGACGAAGTTGCGGGTGAGGGAGAGAAACCGGTCCTGCGTGAACAGGCCGTGGAGGGTCAGGTTCAGCGCGTCGAGGCCGTCATAGCCGGGCTCGTTGGTGTCGACGCGCTCGCCCTCGTGGTCGACGTTCCACGGCGCGAAGTGCTCGTACGGCGTGAATACTGTGCCGTACTTGGCGGTTATGCCGTCCGAAACTAGGCAGAGGACGTTGTAGCGGAACGCGATCGGGAACTCCGAGACGTACGTCTGGAGTTGGGCGTGCGCGTTCCTGAGGGTGGCGTTCTCGTCGGAGGCGCTTTTGAGCTCGACGACGGCGAGGGGGAGGCCGTTGACGTAGAGGACGATGTCGAAGCGGCGGCGGCTGCCGTCGGTGTCCCTGACCGTGACCTGGTTGACAGCGAGGTAGCTGTTCGCGCCGGGGTCCGTGAAGTCGACGAGGCGGACGGTGGGGGTCTGCTCGGCGCCGAACTCATCGGTGTAGGTGAGGCGAATGCCGGTGGTCAGGTATTCGTGCGCCTGCTTGTTCTCCGGGTACGCCTCGCGAGAGGTGGGGTCGGTGGCGATACGGAGGGCTTCGTGGACGGCGGTGGAGGTCAGCTCCGGGTTCAGTTTCTCGATGGCGAGCTGCAGCTCGTCGTGAAGGATCAGGTCGTCCCAGTCACGGCGGTGACCGGTGCCGGGGGCCAGGTCTTTGCCGGGCTTGGTTTCCCAGGCGAGTTGGGCGAGTTCGTCCAGGGCTAGGTGCTCCCAGGTGGACTCGGTCATTTTGGCGTCTAGGTGGGCGGGGGTGTGCGGCGGTTCGCTGCCGGTCTCGGTGGTCATACGGCGGCCTCCACGATCTTCTCGGCTTCGCGGACTCGGAGCTTGCCGGACATCAGTTGGGGGAGGAGGGTGTCGCGGAGGGTGGCTAGGGTGCGCGATTCGGCCGTTGCCTGAGCAGCCCTGGCATGCAATGGTGAAACAGCCTGCGCGAACTCGGTAATACTGCGGTCACCTGCCAGCCGGATTGGCATCGCCTTGAAATTCTTACGACTCAACTCTAGGAAGGTAGACCCATTCGCCAGTCCGATCATTTCGTCCACGCGAGAACGCATTTCGTGAAGCAGCCACCATTTCAGCTCTTCCGTTTGTGGCAGGACGACGATAAACCCCTGGTTCACCGCAGCGGGCATCTGCGGTAGAGCGAAGGCCCCAATGGTTGCCCGAGAGGTCATGAAGATGGACTGTGCCGGATAGAGTTGCGACGCACAGTTGTCCAACCCCTGGTCCGTGATGGTCCTGCCAGTTTCGAACAGATACGGCGCAGACAGCGCGGTCACGTCCGTCGGAGTGGTCCAAGCGATCTCCCCGCCCCAGTAACCCTCCATCTTTGTACTGGGCGTCCCTCCGCCGACAACAGTTGCTGTTGAACCAAACGTCTCGGGCCCGAGATCCAACTCCCGGACGGAACAAGCGTACCGAGCGTCCGCGAGATCGAGGGCCGTAGCTGCAATGCGCTCGTTAACCGCGATCTTGCTGTCCAGCGCAGCAGCGACATCGGTGATAGCTCGACGATCCCGCTCCGACGGCAGAACGATAGGAACCTTCCGCAAGTCCCTAAGGTTGAGCGTCGCCTGCACTGTGGTATTTAGGTGGCTGTGCATGTAATGCTGCGCAACATCACCAGCAAGGCAGATCTTGAGCCACGAAGGCGAAACTTCACCAGAGACCCGGAGAACGCCGATCGCGCGCGCGACATTCCAACCGGAAAGATCACCGCTCGCGACAGCGGTTTCACCGACTGATCCGACCAGTGAAACCAGCACCTCGCCTCCCTTGAGGCGTGTGCGCGAATATTTCTCTTCAATCTCCGAACTAACCCTCAACGGATTTTCTCGGATGATCCGACCGGCCTTCAGATCCTTGACTCGAACGATCGGAATTCCGGCCAGGTCGTGATTTCCGGGCTGGACAATTCCATAGGAGATCCCGTTGGGCTCAAGGAGATCCTCTAGCGCGGCATAAGACCAACCCCCAGGAAGTGCGGGCAGGTTCGCGACATCGAGCGCAGTTGACTCAGTCACTGATCCTCCCGAGTTGCTCACGCACTACCGCATCAAGCCGAGCTGACTCATCCAGCTGCTCGAAGAGCTCCTTGGTCAGCCGAGCGATCTGCTCCTCCACCGGCTCCGCGTCCGGGCCCTCCTCGGACTCCGCCGCCCCCACGTACCGCCCTGGAGTCAGCACATAGTCGTGCTTCTCGATCTCCTCCAGTGTCGCGCTGTAGCAGTAGCCCGGAACGTCCTCGTACAAAAGGCCCTTGTCCCTCGCCGACTTGGTGCCCCGCCACGCGTGATACGTGTCGGAGATCTTCTCCAAGTCCCCCTCCGTGAGGACCCGCTCCGTGCGGTCGACCATCGTGCCCATCGCGCGCGCGTCGATGAACAGCACTCGGCTTCGCCGATCCTCCAGCGCCTTCGTGCCCTGCGGGGACTTGTCCTTCGTCAGGAACCACAGGCACGCCGGGATAGCCGTCGTGCGGAACAGGTTGCCCGGCAGCGCGATCATGCAGGAGACCAGGTCTGCCTCGACCATCGCCGCGCGGATCTCGCCCTCGCCCGACTGCTTCGAGGACATCGAGCCGTTCGACAGGACCACACCCGCGCTGCCCCTGTCCCCCAGCTTGGACACGATGTGCTGGAGCCATGCGTAGTTGGCGTTCGACTGGGGCGGGGTGCCATACCGCCACCGCCTGTCGTCCGACTTCCTCGCCCAGTCCGACATGTTGAAGGGCGGGTTGGCCATCACGAAGTCGGCCTTCAGGTCAGGCAACTTGTCGTCCGCGAACGTGTCCGCCCAGCGGTCACCGACGCCCTTCGGGTCCATACCGTGGATGGCGAGGTTCATCTTGGCCAGACGCCAGGTGCGCTCGTTGGCCTCCTGGCCGTACACCGCGATGTCGTGCGTGTGGTCCTTGCCGCGCCGCTTGGCGACGAACTTGCCGCTCTGCACGAACATGCCGCCCGAGCCGCATGCCGGGTCGTACACCCGCCCCTCGTACGGCTCCAGCACCTCGACGATCAGGCGGACCACGCTTGCCGGAGTGTAGAACTCGCCGGCTCGCTTGCCCTCGGCCCGCGCGAACTTCTCCAGGAAGTACTCGTAGGTCTCGCCCAGCACGTCCTGCGCCGGACGGTCGCCATGCCCCGTGAAGCGCGCGTCGCTGATGAGGTCCACGAGTTCCTTCAGGCGCTTCTGGTCGACGTTGTCGCGGTTGAAGATCTTCGGGAGGACGCCGGTGAGGGTCTTGTTGGCCTTCATCACCTCGTCCATGGCCTCGTCGAGGAGCTTGCCGACGCCGCCCTCCGCGCTGGCCGCGTTCTCGGAGATGCGGTCCCAGCGGGCGGTCGCGGGCACCCAGAAGACGTTCTTCTCCGTGTACTCGTCCTTCTCCTCAAGGAAGGCCGCCCGGCGGTGCTCGGGGATCTGGGCCAGCTCGGGGTCGGCGGCCAGTTCCTCGCGGCGTTCGGTGAAGGCGTCGGAGACGTACTTCAGGAAGACCAGGCCGAGCACGAACTCCTTGTACTGGGCGGCGTCCATGGAGCCGCGGAGCTTGTCCGCGGCCTTCCACAGGATGTCCTGGATCTCCTTGGTGCTGGAGACACTGAGCAGTTCGCCCTGTCCGGCGGCTGCCGCGGCTCGCTTGCGGGGAGGCATCGTTCCTTCTTCCAGACGGTGTCGATGGATGGGTTAGGTGCGGTCGGTCGTTCGGGGTTCGCCGGGGGCCAGGGTGCCGTCGGCCAGGCCCGCGACGGTCAGGCGGCGGGCCTCGGCGAGGGCGTCGGACTGGGCGCGCAGCAGCCGTTCCCGGCGTTCGGTCTCGGCCAGCAGGGCGTCGAAGCGCAGTACCTCGTCCGGATCGAGGTCGGGGAGCTGGTAGTCCCCGATACGGCGGGCAGGGCGTACGGCGCTCGGGCTGCGGGCGGTGCCGCGGGCCGCGCCGAGCAAAGCCGCCAGGACCCGGGGGGTGAGCGGGCGGGCAGCTCCGGCATTGACCCGGAGGACGCGGGCCGGGAACGCGACGACCGAGAAGCCGTCGTGGTCGACGTACACGCCGAGGCGGGGTGCGAGGGTGTAGACGACGTCACCGGGCTCGGTGAGCGTCACCCGTTCGTACGCCGTTGCCAGCAGTAGGCGGTCGATGCGGCGGTCGCCCACGGGCCGGTCTCCGGTGATCTCCTCGGAGCCCAGGACGGTGTGGTGGCCGTCCCGCGTGAGGTGCTTGTCGTCGATACGGTGGCCGGGGAGCCGGGTCACCCTGCGGCCGGCGATCAGCTTGCCGAGGGTGGTGCGCCCGGGCAGGCGGCCGACCCTGCGCAGTACGGCCCCTCGGTAAGGGCCTCGCTGGTCCTCGTACGCGCGGGTGTCCGCCGTCGCGCGCTCCAAGCGGGCCTCGGCCTCGGCGATCAGGGCGGGGCGTTCGGTGACCTTGTCGGACCAGATCGCGGAGGCGGGCGGTGCAGGCGGGGTCAGCGGACCGCCGAAGGCCCGGTCCAGGTCGGCGACGGGGACCACACGGCCGTAGCGCGGGTCATGGCCGTCGAGCGTTCGGAGGCCTTCCGCTCGCCAGAGGAGGACGTCCTCGGCGAGCCGCATACGCACGCCCGGCGTGAGCTGTTCCGAGCTGATGTCGGCCAGTAAGACCTTGCCCTCCGCCGCGGGGACGGGACCGCGCGTGAGTGTCCACAGCGCGGGACGGTAACCGGGGCGGAAGGGCAGGACACCGCCGGGAAGCGCGATGACCGACTCGACGATGTTCTCGCGCAGGAGGGCCGAGCGGAGCTGGGCGGCCTCGGTGCTCTTCAGTTCGTCGACGAGCGCGTCGGCCGGTCCGAGGACGAGAGCCGTGCAGCCGGGACGGAGGAGGTAGGCGACGCGTTCCAGCTCTGTCAGGGCGGCGAGTACCGAGCGGTCCTCGCCGGGGCGGTACGGGAGCTGGGTGACGACGAGGTCCGGGTCCGCGAAGCGTTCCTCCAGGTCGGGTCCGGTCTGTACGTCGAGGTCGAGTTCGCCGATGCCTGCCAGGAGGAGGCGGCGGCGGGTGATGCGGGTGAGCCGGTCGTCGGGGTCGGCGGCGAGGACGGTGACGCGGTCGCGGTTCTCCGTGTTGTCGAGGAGCGCGGCGAGCAGGTCGCCGGCGCGGGCGTGTGGGTCGGCGAGGGTGAGGGACTCGCCTTGCTCAAGGCGGACGCGGAGGTCGGTGAGCTGGGTGAGCAGACTCCGCAGCTCCGGGGCGACCGCGTCAGCGGCGAGGGAGTCCAGTCCGAGCCGGGAGCGGGCAGCGAGCAGCCACTCGTACGCACCGCGCTCGTCGTAGGCGGACTCGATCAGGTCCTCGGCGAGGCGGGCGAGCGGGGCCGCTGTGGCGTCGATGGAGCGCAGCTCGCGGAGTACGAAATCGTCCTCGACGTCGATCCGTTCGGCCCGGCGCAGCAGCGCGGACCAGAGGGCCTCGTCCGCTTCGGTGTCGGGCAGGGAGGCGTGCGCGTCGTCGTCGGCCAGTGTCCGGCCGTCGAGCTGGCGCAGGCACAGCAGGCTGCCGAGCGTCTCGACCAGCTGCCACGGCGTGAACCGGTCCCGTAGCGCGACGATGCCGAAGAGGGCGAGCTCGGATCGGAGCTCCGACGGGGTGGCGTTACCCAGGCCGGACGCGATCAGCCAGTCGGTCACCTGTGTGCCGTCGAACAGCGGTCGTCCCGAGTTCTCGGACAAGGCGGCGGGGAAGTCCGGGTGGCGTCGGCGCCAGGTGGACACGACAGGGCGCTTCACCCGGGCGAAAGTCGCGATATCGGACATCGATACCAGGTGGGGTGCCGGGATGCGTAGTCTCGTGTCCGGCGGATCAGCAGCCACTGTGTATCCCTCCCTCGCCGGTCTCGTAACAGCTGCTCCGGCCATTCAGCGGGCTCGGTCGTACGTGTCGGTCTGCCGCTGCGGCCTTCGTCCATCGCCACGAACGATACGGCGACTCCGGCGAGCATGCGCGAAACCGATTGATAATCCTGGTTATCAGCCCAATCGTTTCTGTGGAGGGCTGGTCTCGTCACAATGGCCGTAGACGTGATCCAGGGGCGGACGTTCCGTGGCTGGATGGCAGCGGATCACGCGGCCTTCGTCAACTAGCGTGCTTTTAGCGGAAGTTGGCGACCATCGAGACAGGGGATGCACAATGGGTGATCTGGCCAGGGCGGTGGCCGAGCTTGAGTCACGGGTCGAGGATGCTCGCATGCTGCGACAGATCGTGGAGCGTCTCGACACGGAGATCGCGACGCGTATGGATGAGATCGAGACGATCGGCGGCGCCGTTCTCGACCTTCATGGCGATCTCGACAACCAGATCGCCGAGTACGACTACGCGGCGGTCGAGCAGTCCGTCGCATCCCTCCGGGGAATGGTGGACATGGAGACGGTCCTCCCGGCGATCGACACGGTACTGCTGCTCACCGCACTGCGTGATGACGAACCCATGCCCGATCTGACACTGCCGCTGTCGGCGTTCGAAGACGGCGACAGCGGCGAGCATCCTCGCCTCACGCAGGAGGACCTGGACCGCGGCTTCAAAGCGGACCTGGCACGGGCGGACCAGCGCTGGGAAGAGATCTGGGGCGACGAAGCCTGGGCGGACTCCGACGAACGGGACTCCCGGCGGGCCGAGCACCGAGCCGAAGCCGAGCGGGAAGCGATCAAGGACCGTGCCCGCCGGGCGGCGGCTCATATCGAGGAGCTCGTCGACCACATCGGTGATGAGCTGTGGCCCGAACTTGTGGAGGCCGTACAAGCCGGCGACCGGGGGCGGGCGGTCCGGGCGCTGGCGGCTGCCAGCGCGGCGGCCCAGGAAACCGAGCCTGCCTACAAGCTCTACGAAGTCAACCTTTCGGCGCAGTACGAGTCGGCGCCGATGTCACTCGGAGCCATGGGCGAGTACGTGAGCGACTTCGAGACATGGCTGACGTCGCCCAAGACCGAGTGACCCGCGAACGCGGACGGCCTTCGGTCCACCTGGCAGTCGGGCAGACACGCCGCGACGCCGGCCACCGGTTACATCGCGGCACGCAGCCACAAGTACGGAACGGGCAAGCTCCCCCGTACCTCTGTACGACGGCCGCACCTTCGCCCCTCGACTTCGAACTCCCGCGCCCCGAGCTTGAGGTGGACGACCGCTGACCAAGGACTCCCGGTGAGGTCGTCCCCGCCCAGGCCCTGCATGATCTTCAGCAGGACGTCAACCGAGCGGCCGAGAGGCAAGGACCGAGGCGACCTGAGCGGGGATGAGCGCCAGTTTTTCCCACGCGATTGTTTTAGGGAGCCGTGAAATGACTGTGCACCGCCAGGATCGACCCGGCGGGGCACAGCCGTGTACCCGAGGCCAGTCGTCCTCGGCGATGCGTGAAGCCGGCGGTTCACACCTTGCCGTCACGGGAGCGGGTGACCGCGTCCACATCTTCGACGGTGTCGGTGTCGTCTTCCAGGCCGAGTACGTACGTGACGGAGAAGTCGGCCGTCTCCACGGTCACGAGCGGAGTCGGTCCAGGATGCTCTTGGCCTTGTCCGGTTTCTCCTGTCGCGGCTACGACAGTTGCCGCAGCCGCTCCGCCGCCTCCTTCAGCACCTCCGCGCGCTTGCAGAACGCGAAGCGCACGAACGGCGCCCCCGCCTCCCGGTGGTCGTAGAAGACCGCGTTCGGGATGGCGACGACCCCCGCGCGCTCGGGCAGCGAACGGCAGAAGGCGAAGCCGTCGGTCTCGCCGAGCGGGCGGATGTCGGTGGTGATGAAGTACGTGCCTGCGGTGTCGTAGACCGTGAAACCCGCCTCCTTCAGACCCGCCGCGAGGATGTCGCGCTTGGTCTGCATGTCCTGCCGGAACGCCTCGAAGTACGACTCCGGGAGGGCGAGGGCCTCGGCGACCGCGTACTGGAAGGGGCCCGAGGAGACGTACGTCAGGAACTGCTTCGCCGAGCGCACCGCCGTGACCAGCTCCGGCGTCGAGGTCACCCAGCCGACCTTCCAGCCGGTGAAGGAGAAGGTCTTGCCGGCCGAGCCGATGGTGACCGTGCGCCCGCGCATCCCGGGGAGGGTGGCCAGCGGGACGTGCTCGGCCGTGTCGTAGACCAGGTGCTCGTACACCTCGTCCGTCACCACCAGCAGGTCCCGCTCCACCGCCAGCTCCGCGATCGCGGTCAGCTCGGCGCGGGTGAGGACGGTGCCGGTCGGGTTGTGCGGGGTGTTGACCAGCAGGAGCCGGGTGCGCGGGGTGACGGCGGCCCGCAGCTCGTCCAGGTCGAGGCGGAACGCGCCGCTGTCCGGGCGCAGGGTGACCGGGACCCGGGTGCCGCCGGCCATCGCGATGCAGGCCGCGTAGGAGTCGTAGTACGGCTCCAGCGCGACGACCTCGTCACCGGGCTCCACCAGCGCCAGCAGGGCCGCCGCGATCGCCTCCGTGGCGCCCGCCGTGACCAGCACCTCCGCGTCCGGGTCGGACGACAGCCCGTACCGGCGCTCCTGGTGCGCGGCGATCGCCGTCCGCAGCTCGGGGACGCCCGGGCCCGGCGGGTACTGGTTGCCGCGCCCCTCGCGCAGCGCCCGCACCGCCGCCTCCCTGATCTCCTCGGGGCCGTCGGTGTCCGGGAAGCCCTGCCCGAGGTTGATGGACCCGGTACTGAGGGCGAGCGCGGACATCTCCGCGAAGATCGTGGTCCCGAACTCGGCGAGCCGGCGATTGAGAAGAGGGCGTTCGCTGGAGGTCATGCCGGCCATCCTGCGCCCAAGCTCCGGGGTTCCTCAACTCAGGTCCGGCGGGTGGGACCTGCGCCGATGCCCTGTGGTTCCCTTACGGCTCCGTCCTGCCAGTGGTAGAGGTCGCGCAGCAGGGAGATCTCGGCGCCGTGATGGATCAGTTCCCTGTTGACGTGCAGGATCCTGTTCTCCATGGGGAACCGCTCGGGACCCGTCGCGGGCGGATTCTCCAAGTCGGCGTCCGAGAGCGCCCGGACCCCCGCGTTCCATCTGCCGTACATCTCGTCGAGCTGTCTCAGCGCCTCGTCAGCGGTCCCCGCGTAGGCGAATGCCCCGGCGTCGACGTCCCGGCCGCCGAAGTACCACTCGACCCGATGGCCCAGGCACGCGACGATGATGTGCCCCAGCCGCCAGGCGATCGTGGTCACCGGCGCCGGCACCGGGCCGGGGGAAGCGGAGTCGATCGTCCATTCCCCCGAACCTTCCGGCATCGGTGCGGCCGACGTGCCACGCGGGCGGATGCTCCAGCAGCCGCGCACCGGCTCCCAGAAGTACTCCTCATCGGTGAGACCGTCCAGCCGCGGCCGCAGGCTCTTGTGCCAGTGCCAGTCCAACTGCTCCGCGAGCCGCTCGCTTCTCGTCATTTCCGCACACTACATTTCCGCACACTACAGACGACGGAGACCCGGCCGCGCTCCGCCCACTGCGCCGCGAGCCTTCAATTCGTGCCCCACAAAGGGGAGTTGGCGCAGGCGCCCGGTGCGGCCCGGGACCGGACCGCCCTGGTGCGCAGATCTGTTGATCAGCGCAGGTCAAGGGCGCTTTTCGGGTGTGGACCCTCAGAAGTTCCTCAACTCTGCTTTGGCTGCCGGGACGGCCGGGCATCCCCCGTGCACGCCGCGTTCTCGCGGCGGCCGGGGCGCCCACGGGGGGTCGCTCCGCGCGAACCGAAAGAAGGTGACGCCATGGGCATCGTCTTCATCGTGGTGGTGGCCGCGATCGTCTGTTTCGTGATCATAGGGACCGCGGTCCGCAGGGGCGGACGGGTCGGGGGCCGGGGCGGATCCTCCGGCTACGACAGCTCCGGCAGCTGGTGGGCCGGGGACTCGGGATCCTCGTCCTCGCACGGCGGCCACGGCGGCGGGCACGGCGGCGGCCACGGGGGGCACTCCTGCGGTGGCGGGCACTCGTCGTGCGGCGGCGGCTCGTCGTGCGGCGGGGGCGGCTGCGGCGGCGGGGGCAACTGACCCCGGGGGACCAGGGGGAAGGGAGACCGGGGAGACCAGGGGGAGCGGGGAACGGGGCGTCCGGCGGGAGAGCGGGGGAGCTCTCCGCGGACGCCCCGGCGCACGCTGGGTGGAGGACGGCGCACGACTTGGTTGAACAGTTGAGCTGTGGAGCCCTCTGAGGGATGGAAACCCCACGAAGTTGGGTAAAAACGCTGTGGCGGCGTCACAGTTCATGATTCCCTCTAAATCACCAAAGCAGCGCCTCGGACGTCCTGACGACACCCCTCCCCGGCTGGGCCGGCCGGGCCGATCTCCCGGTGTCGACCGAGGCGCGCCGGACCACCCTCCTCCCCTTTTGCGTGTTAGCGGAGCCGACCCATGCTCACGACCCTGAACACCTCCTACACCGATACGCGCGCGGCCGATCTCGCCTGGGCCCTGGGGCGCGAGCCGTTGCCCGCCCTGGCCACCCTCGACCTGGAACTGACGGGGGCGAAGCTGCAGTTGAGACTGCTCGGCGCGTCCCACCAGGTGCTCCTGGAGGAGGAGCGGGGCGGCTGTTCGGAGACGGTGGCGTGCATCCCGGGGTCCAGCACCCCCCTGCCGCTCGGGGTCGCCAAGCGCGTCGGCGACTGGGAGTACGAGTTCGCGGCCCGCGTCGAGGTGCTGTCGCCGGGCTCCTTCGCGGGCCGCGCCCAGGAGTTGCTGGCCCTGGTCTCCGAGCACCCGCACGGTCTCGCCGGTGTCTTCCCGGGCAGCCCGCACGCGTTCACCGCGATGCTCGCCCAGCGGTACGAGGGCCAGGTGCACTGGCGGACCTGGCACGCGTACCCGCAGGACGGCCAGTTGGTGGCCACCCGGACCCGGGTCGGAGTACGGGTTCCGGTGGCCCGGGCCGTCGGTTGATGACATAAACCAACAGGGCGTCAAGGCACTTCAGATCCACACGTGTGGGTGACGAAGCGTGCCGTGCGAGTGACGTAACGTCGCAGAGTGATCGATCCGCACGCACCCGCCCCTCCCGGCACACCGCCGCCGTGGGGCGCCCCCGCGCCGCTGCCCGTGCGGCCGGGGACGGGCCGGTTCCTGGTCCTGGCGTGCGTCTTCGTCTGCGCGGCCTGCGGGTTGGTGTACGAGCTCGAACTCGTCGCCCTCGCCTCGTACTTGATCGGCGACTCGGTCACCCAGGCCTCCGTCGTCCTGTCCGTGATGGTCTTCGCGATGGGGGTCGGCTCGCTCGGCGCGAAGCGGCTGCGCTGGCACGCGGCGGCCGGATTCGGCGCGGTGGAGGCCGCGTTGGCGCTGGTCGGCGGCTGCAGCGCGATGGCGCTGTACGCGGTCTTCGCCTGGACCGGTGACTGGGGTGGCCTGTGGTCGGCCGGCCCGCGCTGCCTGCTGGTCGCCTTCTCCCTCGCCATCGGCCTGCTCATCGGCGCCGAGGTGCCGCTGCTGATGGAGCTCATCCAGCGCATCCGCCGCCAGGACGCGGGCGGCGCGGTGGCCGACCTGTTCGCGGCGGACTACGTCGGCGCGCTCGTCGGCGGCCTGGCCTTCCCCTTCCTGTTACTGCCGTTCCTGGGCCAGCTGACCGGCACCCTGCTCACTGGCACCGTCAACGTGGTGGCCGGCGGCGCCCTGGTCCTCGGCCTGTTCCGCCGCGACCTGTCCCGGCGGGCCCGCTGGACCCTCCTCGCGGTCAACCTGACCGTCCTCGGCCTGCTCGCCTCCGCCGCCGTCCTCGTCGACGACTTCGAACGGGCCGCACGGCACGCCGTCTACGGCGCCGACGTCCGGGTCGCCCTTCAGACGGACGTCCAGGAGGTCGTCCTCACCGGCGGCACCCACGGCCGCCCCCTCGACCTCTTCCTCGACGGCCGGCTGCGGGTCGGCGGCCGCGACGAACGCCGCTACCACGAAGCCCTCGTCCACCCCGCGATGAGCGGCCCGCACACGCGCGTGCTCATCCTCGGCGGCGGCGACGGCATGGCCGCGCGCGAGGTGCTCCGCGAGCCCGGCGTCGACCAGGTCGACGTCGTGGAACTCGACGGCGGCCTGGTCCGGCTGGCCCGCCACGACCCCGCCCTCTCCGCGCTCAACGGCCACGCCTACGACGACCCGCACGTCCACGAGTACACCGCCGACGCCTTCCGCTGGCTGCGCGGGGCACCCTGCTCCGGCTACGACGTCGTCATCGCCGACCTGCCCGATCCCGGCATCACGGCCAGCACCAAGCTGTACTCCCAGGAGTTCTACGGCCTGGCCCGCCGCGCCCTCGCCCCCGGCGGCCGCCTCGTCGTGCACGCCGGCCCGGTCCAGAACCGCCCCCGCGCGTTCTGGACGGTCGCGGCGACGATGCGGGCCGCCGGCCTGGCCGTCACCCCCTACCGGGTCCTCGGCCACGACCCCGGCTTCGCCGCGGGCCCCGACCGCTCGGCGGGCGAGTCCCGGGCCCCGCACGACTGGGGCTTCCTGCTGGCGACGGCCGGCCGCACCGCACCCCCGCCGGCGCTCCCGCCCGACGCCCCGCGCCTGCGCACGCTGACCCGGCGCGGGCTGGCCCGAGACACGCTGGAACCACCCACGACATGGCCACCGCCGTCCACGTTGGTGCATCCGCGTTACTGACGAGGGTGTGCCGGACCGACTCGTGGGTAGGCTCACTCGGCATGGAGCACCAGGTGTACGTCCCGGCCCCGGCCTCGCGGCTCAGAGCGGCGCTGGCCGACCCCGCGCGGGTCGCCCGGGCGGTCCCCGGCCTCCAGCAGGACCCGTCCGCCGAACCCGGCACCG
Source organism: Streptomyces sp. NPDC048288 (assembly GCF_043201555.1). NCBI lineage: Bacteria > Bacillati > Actinomycetota > Actinomycetes > Kitasatosporales > Streptomycetaceae > Streptomyces > Streptomyces sp. NPDC048288. The sequence goes on along the minus strand of NZ_JBICZD010000002.1, from coordinate 305,657 downwards.
GCCGCCTCAAGGTCCGGATCGGCAGCCACTCGATCACCTACCGGGGCTCCCTGCGCGTCACCGCCCGCGCCGACGGCTCCTACGCGGTCGACGGCGACGCGGGCGAGGCCCGCGGCACCGGCACGGTGAAACTGGCGCTCACCCTCCGCCTCGCCGCCACCGACGAGGGCGGCAGCACGGTCACGGTCACCGGCACGGCCTCCGCCGACGGCCGGCTCGCCGAGCTGCCGGCCGACGCGGTGGAGTCGGCCGCCACCCGGCTGCTGAACCGCTTCGTCGAAGCGCTCGCGGAGGAGACACCCGGCTCCGGCTCCGCCTCCGACGAACCGCCCCCGTCGGTCTTCGAGACCGAGGTCCCGCCCCCGTCCCTGGCCCCCGACCCCGTCGAGGAACCCCTCCCCGAGATCTTCGCCGAAGCCGCCCACGCCCGCCGCACCATGATCGGCCGCAGCGCCGAGGAAGTCGACCACGCCCCGCCCCGCGGCCGCTACGCCCCCGTCCCGGCCCCCCAGACGGTCGCCGCGAACTCCGCCCTGCGCTGGGCGGCCCCGGCAGCGGCCCTTGCGCTGGCCTCGGCGATCGTGGTGACGAGGGCGCTGCGCAGGCGCCGGTAAGTGAGGCGCCCCGTAGGGGCGCGGGGCTGTATCGATGTGCGGCTCCGCCGCGTGGGCGCGACCAGCCCCCACCCACCCGCACCCGAGGTACCCACCGCTCCCCAGTACTGTCATCCCGTGAGTAACGAAGACATCACGCTGACAGCAGGCGACGCCACCCTCCACCTGCACCCCGGCAACGGCGGCCGGATCGCCGGACTGGAGGTCGGGTCCCTCGAACTCCTCCGCCAGGGCGACCGCTTCGGCTGCTTCCCGATGGTGCCGTGGTGCGGCCGCATCCGGGACGGCCGCTTCCTCGACGGCGCCAACCTCGTCCAGATGCCCCTCAACTCCCCGCCGCACGCCATCCACGGCACCGCCCGCGACGGCGCCTGGCGCACCGCGCGCGTCTCGGAGAGCGAGGCGGTGATCACGCGCGAGCTCGGCGCCCCCTGGCCGCACCCCGCCCGCGTCACCCACGTCGTGCAACTCGCCGAGGACTCCCTGACGCTGACGATGAGCGTGGAGACGTACGACGACTCCTTCCCGGCCCAGATCGGCTGGCACCCGTGGTTCAACCGCAACCTCGGCGGCCAGGACGTCCAGGTCGCCTTCGACCCCGCCTGGCAGGAGGAGCGCGGCGACGACCACCTGCCCACCGGCAACCGCATCGACCCCAAGCCCGGCCCCTGGGACGACTGCTTCGGCATGCCCGACGGCGTCGACGTCACCCTCACCTGGCCCGGGCAGCTGGAGCTGAAGGTGACCAGCCGCGAGCAGTGGGTCGTGGTCTACGACGAGCAGGCGGAGGCCGTCTGCGTGGAGCCGCAGACCGGACCGCCCAACGGGCTCAACACGCTGCCCCGGCTCGTCACGCCCATCGAGCCCCTGGAAGCCACGACCACCTGGACGTGGACGCGCCTCTAAGCTGGTCGGCATGACGGACGTACGCGCTGAGCTGCTGCAACAGATCAAGGACAAGGCCGTGGTGCACGGCAGGGTGACCCTGTCGTCGGGCCTGGAGGCGGACTACTACGTCGACCTCCGCCGCGTCACCCTCGACGGCGAGGCCGCCCCGCTGGTCGGCCAGGTGCTGCTGGACCTCACGGAGGGCCTGGAGTTCGACGCCGTCGGCGGGCTGACGATGGGCGCCGACCCGGTCGCCGGCGCCATGCTGCACGCCGCCGCCGCCCGCGGAAAGCGCCTCGACGCCTTCGTCGTACGCAAGGCGGCGAAGGCGCACGGCATGCAGCGCCAGGTCGAGGGCCCGGAGATCAAGGGCCGGCGGGTCCTCGTCGTCGAGGACACCTCCACCACCGGCGGCTCCCCGCTCACCGCCGTGGAGGCCGTGCGCGCGGCCGGCGCCGAGGTCGTCGCCGTCGCCACCATCGTGGACCGGGCGACGGGCGCCGCCGAGAAGATCCAGGAGGGCGCCGGTGTGCCGTACCTCTTCGCCTTCTCGAAGGATGAACTGGGTCTGGACTGACACGTGGGTTGACGAGTGGGATTGACCCGGATTTGACCGGCGCGTGGAGCATCGGTTCATGTCTGGAAGGATGGGGACGACGATGACGTCGCCCCCACACAGGTCTAGGTCAGGGCCGTAGAGAAGCAGCAGTACCCGACCCGCACACCCAAGGAGCGGACAGATGCCCATCGCAACCCCCGAGGTCTACAACGAGATGCTCGACCGGGCGAAGGCAGGCAAGTTCGCCTACCCGGCCATCAACGTGACCTCGACCCAGACCCTGCACGCTGCGCTGCGCGGCTTCGCGGAGGCGGAGAGCGACGGCATCGTCCAGATCTCCACGGGTGGTGCCGAGTTCCTGGGCGGCCAGTACAAGAAGGAGATGGTGACCGGCTCGGTCGCGCTCGCCGAGTTCGCGCACATCGTCGCCGAGAAGTACCCGGTGAACGTCGCGCTGCACACGGACCACTGCCCGAAGGACAAGCTCGACGGGTACGTACGTCCGCTGCTCGCGATCTCCGAGGAGCGCGTGAAGAACGGCCGCAACCCGCTCTTCCAGTCGCACATGTGGGACGGCTCGGCCGAGACCCTCGCCGACAACCTGGCCATCGCGCAGGAGCTCCTTGAGCAGGCCCGCCGCGCCAACATCATCCTCGAGGTCGAGATCACCCCGACCGGCGGCGAGGAGGACGGCGTCTCCCACGAGATCAACGACTCCCTCTACACCACGGTCGACGACGCGATCCGCACCGCCGAGGCGCTCGGCCTGGGCGAGAAGGGCCGCTACCTGCTCGCCGCCTCCTTCGGCAACGTGCACGGCGTGTACAAGCCGGGCAACGTCGTGCTCCGCCCCGACCTGCTCAAGGAGCTGAGCGACGGCGTCGGCGCCAAGTTCGGCAAGCAGTCGCCGTTCGACTTCGTCTTCCACGGCGGCTCCGGCTCCACCGAGCAGGAGATCCTCACCGCGCTGGAGAACGGCGTCGTGAAGATGAACCTGGACACCGACACCCAGTACGCCTTCACCCGTCCGGTCGCCGACCACATGTTCAAGAACTACGACGGCGTCCTGAAGGTCGACGGCGAGGTCGGCTCCAAGAAGACCTACGACCCGCGCACCTGGGGCAAGCTGGCCGAGGCGAGCATGGCCGCGCGCGTCGTCGAGGCCACGCAGAACCTGCGCTCGGCGGGCAACAAGATCAAGTAAGCCGCATTACGGTCAGGACCCGGCGTTCGTCTGTCTACGGCGCCGGGTCCGCTGTATACCTGGAACCATGCCCGACGTCCGGCTGGCCTCCTCACAGGGCAAGTGGATCCTGATCACCACCGTCCTCGGCTCCAGCATGGCCATGCTGGACTCGACGGTCGTCAATGTCGCCCTGCCCCGCATCGGCGATGACCTGAACGCGAGCCTGTCCGCGCTCCAGTGGACGGTCAACGCGTACATGCTGACCCTGGCCGGCCTGATCCTGCTCGGCGGCTCGCTCGGCGACCAGTACGGCCGCCGGAAGATCTTCGTCATCGGGGTCGTCTGGTTCGCGGCCGCGTCCCTGCTGTGTGGCCTCGCCCCCACCGACGCCGTGCTGATCGGCGCCCGCGCCCTCCAGGGCATCGGCGGCGCCCTCCTCACCCCGGGCTCCCTCGCCCTCATCCAGGCCTCCTTCCACCCCGACGACCGGGCCCGCGCGGTCGGCCTCTGGTCCGGCTTCGGCGGCATCGGCGCGGCCGTCGGCCCGTTCCTGGGCGGCTGGCTGGTGGACGGCCCCGGCTGGCGCTGGGTCTTCCTCCTCAACGTCCCGCTGGCCCTGCTCTGCGTCCCGATCGCCCTCCGCCACGTCCCGGAGTCCTCTGGGGGCACCTCCCGCTCGGAGAGTGGGGGAGAGCGCAGCCACGGCCGCTTCGACGTCCTCGGCGCGGTCCTCGGCGCCCTCTCCCTCGGCCTGGTGACGTACGCCCTGATCGAGGCCGGCACCCTGGCGCTGCTCGCCGTGGCGGGCGTCGCGGCCGGCGTGGCCTTCGTGTACGTCGAGAAGCGCCGCCAGGACCCGATGCTCCCGCTGGACATCTTCGCGTCCCGCCAGTTCACGGCGCTCAACGTGGTCACCCTCTGCGTGTACGGGGCGTTCGGCGGCTACTTCTTCCTCACCGCGCTCCAACTCCAGGTCGTCGCGGGCTACTCGGCGCTGGCCGCCGGCACCGCCCTGCTCCCCACCACCGCCCTGATGCTGCTCTTCTCGGCCCGCTCGGGCGCCCTCGCCGACCGCATCGGCCCCCGGATCCCCCTCACCGTCGGCCCGCTGCTCTGCGCCACCGCGATGCTGCTGATGCTGCGGGTGGGCAAGGACGCGAACTACCTGACGGACGTCCTCCCGGCGGTCCTGGTCCAGGGCACCGGCATGGTCACCCTCGTCGCCCCCCTCACCGCCTCCGTCCTCGCCTCCGTGGACACCGCCCGGGCCGGCATCGCCAGCGGCATCAACAACGCGGCCGCCCGCGCGGCGAGCCTGATCGCGGTCGCGGCCCTGCCGCTCCTCGCCGGCATGGGCCCGGAGGCCTACCGCTCCGCCGACGCCTTCGACGCCGCGTTCGACCGCGCGATGCCGATCTGCGCCGGCGTACTGGTCGTCGGCGCCGCCCTGGCCTTCGCCCTGGTCCGCCGCCCCACCCCCGGCTGCGTCCGCCCGGAATGCCGCCACCACGGCAACGTCACGACACCTCCGCTGGAGGCGGACGGCCGCGCCTAGAGCCGTACCGGCGGCCGTACCCGAGGCCGCTCCGGTCCTGGGTCCGAGGCCGCGGGCCCGGGTGCGCCAGACTGGAGCCCATGAGCATTCACGAGAACCTCCTCGGCGGCCCGCCCCCGACCCACCTCCCCGACGAACCCGCCCCCCGCGAGCTCCTCGCGCAGGGCACCGCGCCCGCGGACGTCGCCGCCAAGTACCCCACCTCCTCGCTCGCCTGGGCGCAGCTCGCCGACGACGCGTTCGAGCGCGGCTCGGTCGTCGAGTCGTACGCCTACGCCCGTACGGGCTACCACCGCGGACTGGACGCGCTGCGCCGCAACGGCTGGAAGGGCCACGGGCCCGTCCCCTGGGAGCACGAGCCCAATCGCGGCTTCCTGCGCGCGCTGCACGCCCTCGCCCGTGCCGCCCAGGCGATCGGTGAGCAGGAGGAGTACGAGCGCTGCTCGCAGTTCCTGAAGGACTCCTCGCCGGTCGCGGCCCAGACCCTGGGCTAGCCGCCCGTTCGGCTCTGTGGCCCGTCTGGCAACAGGCGGGCCTTGCCGTATCCGGGGTACGTTGCGGAAGATGCCGGTGGGGACCGGGGCCCCCGTGTCGGCATCGGCAGGGGCGGACCGCTACCCGGAGTACAACAGGAGACAGCGATGTCCCACGAGGCTCTCGCAACGAACGAGCCCGAGACCCCGCATCTCGACTTCGCCGGCACGACACCGTACGAGGACTACGTCAAGGCCGACGTGCTCACCCACCTCCAGCACACCCTCTCCGACGACCCCGGAGAGATGGTCTTCCTGGTCACCACCCAGGTCATGGAGCTGTGGTTCACCGTCATCGTCCACGAGTGGGAGACCGCCGGGGCCGCGCTGCGCGCCGACGACATCCCCACCGCGATCGCCGCGCTGAAGCGTTCCACCCGCGAGCTGGAGGCGCTGAACGCCTCCTGGAAGCCGCTCGGCCAGCTCACCCCCGCCCAGTTCAACTCCTACCGGTCCGCGCTCGGCGAGGGCTCCGGCTTCCAGTCGGCGATGTACCGGCGGATGGAGTTCCTGCTCGGCGAGAAGTCCGCGTCCATGCTCGTCCCGCACCGCGGGGCACCGCGCGTGTACGCCGAACTGGAGAAGGCGCTGCAGCAGCCGAGCCTGTACGACGAGGTGGTGCGGCTGCTGGCGCGGCGGGGGTATCCGATCCCGGACGCGGTGACGGTGGAACGTGACATTTCACTGCCCTATACACCTTCCGACGCCGTCGAGGCCGCCTGGACCGCCGTCTACTCCGGCGACGGCGACACCGGACTCGCCCGCCTCGGCGAGGCGCTGACCGACGTGGCCGAACTCGTCTGGCGCTGGCGCAACGACCACCTGGTCGCCACCCGCCGCGCCATGGGCGCCAAGCCCGGCACCGGCGGCTCGGCCGGGGTCGCCTGGCTGGAGAAGCGCGCCCGCAAGAACGTGTTCCCCGAGCTGTGGACGGCGAGGTCCCATGTCTGAGCCGACCCTGAGGGCGCAGAAGCTGGACGGCGCGGACGAACTCGCCGCGCTCCGCTCCCGCTTCGTCCTCGACGACGTTGTGTACCTCGACGGCAACTCACTGGGCGCCCTGCCCGCGCACGTCCCCGGCCGGGTCGAGGACGTCGTGCGCCGGCAGTGGGGCGAGCTGCGCATCCGCTCCTGGGACGAGAGCGGCTGGTGGACGGCGCCGGAGCGGATCGGCGACCGGATCGCCCCGCTGGTCGGCGCGGCGGCCGGGCAGATCGTCGTGGGCGACTCCACCAGTGTCAACGTCTTCAAGGCGCTGGTGGGCGCGGTACGGCTCGCGGGGGAGGGCCGCGACGAGATCCTCGTCGACGCGACCACCTTCCCCACCGACGGTTACATCGCCGACTCGGCGGCCCGGATGACGGGGTGCGTGCTACGACCGGTCACCCCGGCGGAGGTGCCCGCCGCCCTGGGCGACCGCACCGCCGCCGTGCTGCTCAACCACGTCGACTACCGCACGGGCCGGCTGCACGATCTCCCCGCCCTCACCGGCGCGGTCCGCGCGGCCGGCGCCGTCTCCGTCTGGGACCTGTGCCACAGCGCGGGCGCGCTGCCCGTCGGCCTCGACGAGCACGGGGTGGACCTGGCGGTCGGCTGCACCTACAAGTACCTGAACGGCGGCCCGGGTTCACCCGCGTACCTGTACGTCCGCAGCGGCCTGCAGGACCGTTTCGACTCCCCGCTCCCCGGCTGGAACTCGCACACGGAGCCCTTCGGGATGCGGCCGGAGTACGAACCGGCCGCGGGCGCGGTGCGCGGTCGCGTCGGCACCCCGGACATCCTCTCCATGCTGGCCCTGGAGGCGGCGCTGGAGGTCTGGGACGGGGTGCCGGTGGCCGCCGTACGCGCCAAGTCCCTGGCCCTGACGGACTTCTTCCTGGAGTGCGTCGAGGCGTACCTGCCGGCGGGCCGCGTGGAGTGCGTGACCCCGGTGGCGCACGAGGAGCGCGGCAGCCAGATCGCGCTGCGCTGCCCCGACGCCGGGGACGTGATGCGCCGGCTGATCGAGCGGGGCGTGGTCGGGGACTTCCGGCACCCCGACGTCCTCCGCTTCGGCTTCACTCCGCTCTACGTCGGTTTCGCGGACGTGGAGCGGGCGGCGCGGGTACTGGGGGAGGTGGCGGGAGAGGCGGCGGGATCGGTCGTCGAGTAGCGATATGACGACTTGGTGATCTCGGTGCGGGGGCCGGGACGGTACAGAACCGTTCAATCCTCACCGTGCGTGACATCCACGTGTCGCCGCACGTCACGGGCCTGATACCGTCCCGGCCAACGGCCGAATTCCCCACCTGGTCCGCCAACACCATTACGTCGCTGAGAGGTTGGAGCATGCCGGAGGACGCCGCAGCAGCCCGGGCCGCCGCAGAGGAGGAGTCGGCCTTCTCGCACCCGCAGGTCGAGCCCGACGCCACGGCCGCGTACGGCGACCACCCCGACCAGGTGATCGACTTCTACGCCCCGCGCGGCGACGAGCCCTCGGCCCCGCTCGTCGTGGTCCTGCACGGCGGCGCGTGGCGCGCGCCGTACGACCGCGCCCACATCACCCCCTTCGCCGACTACCTGGCCCGGCGCGGCTTCGCGGTGGCCAACGTCGAGTACCGGCGCGGCGCCAAGCTGCCCGCGCAGGGCGGTACGGCACCGGTCGCCGGCCGCTGGCCGGACACCTTCGACGACGTGGCCGCAGCCCTGGACGCCCTGCCGGCCCTGGCCCGCGAGGCACTGCCCCAGGCCGACCTGCGCCGTACGGTCCTCACCGGCCACTCGGCGGGCGGCCACCTGGCGCTCTGGGCGGCGGCGCGGCACGTCCTCCCGGCGGACGCCGCATGGCGCACCTCCGGCCCGGCTCCGCTGCGCGGCGTCGTCGCCCTGGCCCCGATCGCGGACTTCGCGATGGCCGAGAAGCTGGACGTCTGCGGCAACGCCTCACTCCAACTCCTCGGCGGCAACGACCACTTCACCGACCGCCAGTGCTACGCCGACCCCGCGCTGCTCCTCCCGACCGGCATCGCCACCACCCTGGTCCAGGGCCGCTCGGACCTGGTCGTCCCGCAGGCGGTCGCCGAGTCCTACGCGGACGCGGCGGCGAAGGCGGGCGAGGTGGTCGGCCTGACGCTGCTGGAGGACGTCGGCCACTTCCCGCTCATCGACCCCGCGGCCGACGCCTGCGCGGTGGCGGCGGAGGAGATCGCCCAGCTCGCCTGGTGACCCCGACCCGGGGATACCCGTAGTACCTGAGAGCTACCTCCCACATGAGTTCCCTGGCGTGACGCGGACGACGCCCCTCGCTCCGTAACTTCCCGATCAGACAAGCCCGACAGCCGGGCGGACTGAACGGGGGGCGGACGGATGGCGGGGGAGACGGGGGAGCGGGAGCGCGAGCAGGAGCGCGGCGTCCGGGGTCGGCCTCGCAGCCGACTTCTGAGCTGCGGGCAATCGTGCCGCTGGGGCGGCACGGGTGGGCGATGGGGGTCCCCCCGCTCGAGCGAAGCCGAGAGTGGGGGAGGCACCCCGCAAGCGCGGGTGAGCGAAACCCCGGACCTCAGCGCAACCGACCTTGCTGACCCAGTACCGGCAAGCGCACCCCCACTCCCACCCCCAACTCGCCGCCTCCCGCGCAGACTCCGCCGTACCGCCCTCGCCGCCCTCCTCACCGCCGCCGTGGTCCTCCCCCTCTCCGCGGCCACCCGCCCCCAGATCCCCGCCCCACCCCCCGCCGCCCTCTCCACCCCCCTCACCCCGGCCACCCTCACCACCGCCTACACGGCCAACCGCGAGAACGCCGCCGAAGCCGCCCGCATGGCCGCCGCCCACGGCGACCGCTCCCGCGCCGCTGCCGACCGCACCCTCGCGTCCCCCACCCGCCACCTCCTCCACTTCGACGCGCGCGGCACCGGCCAGGCCACCGAGGTCCTCGGCGACCTGGCGCACGCCACCCGCGTCGCCGTCCTCGTCCCCGGCTCGGACACCACCCTCGACACCTACGCCCGCTTCCACACCGCGGCGGAGTCCCTCTACCGGCGTCTCACCCGCGAGGCCCCCAGGACCACCCCCACCGCGGTCGTCGCCTGGCTCGGCTACCGGACCCCCGCCACCATCAGCACCACCGTCCTCACCCCGGGCCGGGCCGACCAAGCCGCCCCGCACCTGCGCGAGTTCATCCGCGAACTCCGCACCCTCACCGCCCCCGGTCCGGCGGCGGTCTCCCTCCTCTGCCACTCCTACGGCACGGTCGTCTGCGCCCGGGCCGCGCCCGCCCTCTCCGGTCTCGGCGTCACCGACATCGCGTTCGTCGGCAGCCCCGGCACCGGCACCGGCGCCGACTCGGCCGCGGCGCTGCACACCTCGGCCCGCGTCTGGGCGGCCCGCGGCGCCGGCGACTGGATCGCCGACGTCCCGCATCTGCGCCTCGGCCTCTTCGGTACCACCGTCGGCTTCGGCACCGACCCCGTCTCCCCCTCCTTCGGCGCCCGCGTCTTCGCGGCGGGCCCCGGCGGCCACAGCGACTACTTCACCCCGGGCTCGGCCTCCCTGGCCAACCTCGCCCGGATCGTCCTCGGCGAGACAACGGAGGTCACCCGTGCGTAAGCCACCACCCCTTCACCTCCCCCACCGCGTACGCCACTTCCCCCACCACGTCCGCCACCTCCCCCACCGCGTCCGCCACTTCCCCGACCGGGCACGGCGCCTCGCCCTCCGCCTCGACGCCACCACCCCACCCGACCGCGACCGTGCCGTCGACGCCCTGCGCGCGTTCGCCATCCTCGGTGTGGTCCTGGGCCACTGGCTGGTGACGGCGCTGGTGGCGGACGGCGGCGACCTGCGCACCAGCAGCCCCCTGCAGCACCTGCCCGGACTGGCCCCGATCTCCTGGGCGTTCCAGACCCTGGCGGTGTTCTTCCTGGTCGGCGGCCAGGTCGCCACCCGCAGCTACACGTCCGCGCAGGCGAAGGGCACCCCGTACCACCGCTGGCTGACGACCCGGCTGGCCCGTCTCTTCAAACCGGTGGCCGCCCTCCTCACCCTGTGGACGGTCGCGACCGCCGCCCTTCTCCTCTCCGGCACCGACTTCGCCACCGTGCACACCCTCGCCAAACTCGCCCTGTCCCCCCTCTGGTTCCTCGTGGTGTTCGCGGCGCTGACGGCGGCGACCCCGCTGGTCTCCCGGCTCAACCCGCTGTGGCCGCTGGCCGTCGTCCTCCATGTGGACCTGCTCCGTTTCGGCTTCGGCGCCCCGCCCGGCCTCGGCTGGGTGAACCTCGCGGCGGGCTGGCTGGTGCCGTACACCCTCGGCGCCGCCTGGACCCGCGGCGAACTGGACCGCCCGCGCGCGGGCTGGGTGCTGCTCGTCGGCGGTACGGCGGTGACGGCCGGGCTCGTGGCTTTCGCGGGCTACCCGGCCGCGATGGTCGGCGTCCCGGGCGCGTCCGTCTCCAACCTCAACCCGCCCACCCTGGCCGCCGTCACCTTCGGCCTGGCCCAGTGCGGCCTCGCCCTGCTCCTGCGGGACCGGCTGCGCCGTGCGATGCGCCGCCCCCTGCTCTGGACGGCGGTGGCCTTCGTGAACCTCTCCGCGATGACGATCTTCCTCTGGCACCAGACCGCCCTGATGGCGACCACGGCCACCGGCCTCCTGCTCGGGCACCTGCCCGGCCTCCACACACCCCCCGACCACCTCGGCTGGGTCGCGGCCCGCCTGCTCTGGCTCCCGGTGTTCGCCCTGACGCTCACCGTCTGCTGGGCGGCGTTCCACCCGTACGAGCGCCCCGGCACCCGGCACGGCCCCCACCGCCCCCGCCCCCGCTCGCACGTCATCCGCACCCACCGCTCCTCCGCCTCGCCCGACCCATCCACCTCCGTCGCCTCGTCCAGCTCCTCCACCTCCACGCCCACCCCCACCCCCACCTCCACCCCCACCCCCATCTCCTCCTCCACCTCGTCCGATCGGGCGACACCGGCAGGAGTCCGTCATGTCTAGGCTGATCGCTGTGACAGGGACGGGGACGGGGACGGGGACGGACACGGGGAGCCGCCGGGCGGAGTGGACCGGGCGGGTGCTGCGCTGGCTGCGGATGCTCCGCGACGACCTGTGCACCACCCGCCTCGACCCGCTGCCCCCCTCCGTATGGCTGCGCTGGCTGCCGCACGGCGTGCTGTGCCTGGCGGCGTTCGGCATCACGGTCGGCGGTATCGCGCAGCTGCAGGACAACGGGCATCTGGGCCTCGGCCTCGCCTTCCTGCTCGGGTCGGCGCAGGGCAGCGCCGTGGTCCTCGCGATGTGGCGGCCCGTCCCGGCGTGGTGGATGTCGATGGCGGCCACGCTGGTGGGCGCCCTCGCGCTGCACGGCCGGCTGGGCATGGTCAAGGGGGTCTTCTTCACCTGGCCCTGGACCGTGGCCGGGATCATCGCGCATCTGCTGGTCCTGCTGCTGCTCGCGCTGCGGGTCCGCGCCCGGGCGGCCGTCGAGGCACTGGCCCTGACCGCGCTGCTCACCTGGGTTTTCGACGGGGTCTGGGGTGCACCGCCGCACCAGTCCACCTCGGTGCTCACCGTCGTCCTGTCGGGGATCGTCGTGGCGCTCGGCACGGCGCTGCGCGGCCGCCGCGAGGCGCGCGCCGAACTCGGCCGGCAGGCCTCGCTCACCGAGGAGGAGCGGGCCCGGCGCACCCTGCTGGAGGAGCGCAGCCGGATCGCCCGCGAGCTGCACGACGTGGTCGCGCACCACATGTCGGTCATCTCGATCCAGGCCCAGGTCGCTCCACACCTTGTGGACAACCCCTCGGACGAACTCCGGGAGAACCTCGACGGCATCCGGCACAACGCGCTGGAGGCGCTGACCGAACTGCGCAGAGTGCTGGGCGTGCTGCGCTCGGAGGGCCCCGACGCGGACGCGCCCGACGACACCGGCACCGGCCCGCACAGCCCGCAGCCCACCCTGGACCGGCTGGACGCGCTGGTCGAGAACACCAGGGCGGCCGGTCTGACGGTCACCGTCCGGATCAACGGCGAGCGGCGCCCGATGCAGTCGGGCGTGGAGCTGTCGGCGTACCGGATCGTGCAGGAGGCGCTGAGCAACGTCCTGCGGCACGCGCCGGGTGCCACCGCCCATGTCGAGATCGAGTACATCCCCTACGGGCTGCTGGTGTCCGTCGCCAACTCCCGGCCGGCCCGGCCCGCGCCGCCGTCGCCGGGCGCCGGGCACGGACTGCTCGGCATGCGGGAGCGGACCACGATGCTCGGCGGTTCGCTGACGGCGGGACCCGGCGCGGACGGCGGCTACCGGGTCTTCGCGGAGCTCCCGGCCGCCGGTCCCGCCGCCGGCACCACCCACAGTCGGCCTGTCCCCCCGGCCCGTCGCCCCGGCCCGAAGCCGACCCATCGCCCCGACGCGAAGCCGGCCCATCACCCCGATCCGAAGGACGACCGCGCATGACGAGCAGCAGCAGCAGTGGCAGCAGCCCCATCCGGGTGGTCATCGCCGACGACCAGCAGATGGTCCGGCAGGGTTTCACCGTGCTGCTCAACGCCCAGCCCGGTATCGAGGTGGTCGGCCAGGCGGTGGACGGGCTGGACGCGGTGGTCCAGGTGGCCGAACTCACCCCGGACGTCGTCCTCATGGACATCCGCATGCCCGAACTGGGCGGTATCGAGGCCACCCGCCGCATCGTCGGCGAGCGCCCGCACATCAAGGTGCTGGTGCTGACCACCTTCGACCTCGACGAGTACGTGTACGAGGCGCTGCGGGCCGGTGCGTCCGGGTTCCTGCTCAAGGACGCGTCCGCGGACAACCTGGCCGAGGCGGTGCGGGTGGTGGCGGCCGGGGACGCGCTGCTCGCGCCCGGGGTCACCCGGCGGCTGATCGCCCAGTTCTCGCAGCTGGACGGGGGCGGGGTGCGCGCCCCCCTGAAGTCCCGTGTCGCCGATCTGACCGAGCGCGAGACGGAGGTCCTCGCGCTGATCGCCCAGGGCCTGTCGAACGCGGAGATCGCCGAGCGGCTGGTCGTCGCCGAGCAGACCGTGAAGACGCATGTGGGCCGGATCCTGGTGAAGCTGGGCCTGCGGGACCGCACCCAGGCGGCGGTGTTCGCGTACGAGTCGGGTCTGGTCCGGCCCTCCGGCTCGGCCCCGTAGTACCTGAGAGGGATGCCGGAGGACCCTTCTCACTGGTGACGACGGCGACCCCCGCCTCCGCCTACGGTCGTGTACGTGACCGAGACGACCCACACGCAGCCGATGCCGCCGGAGCAGCCGGACGGCGCGTTCGAGCCGTACAAGCCGCGCAGCCCGGAGTTCCGGGCCGCGCTGGACGCCCTGGGCAGGCTGCGGCAGGACCTGTTCCACGACGCCTTCGCCTACCGCCCGTTGCCCCCGCTGAGCGCCGACAGCCGGTTCGTCCGCCGGTTCCCCGGCCGGCTGCGGGAGTACGCGGTCTGGGCCCCGCATCTCGTGGTGGCCGCGGCCGGCGGGGTGGCGCTGCTGGCCGCCGCCACGGACAGCCCGCGGGGGGAGTTCACGGCCCTGCTGTCCGGCCTGTTCGCGCTGGCCCCCGTCCTGCTGACGCTGGCGCGTCCCGTGGCCGCCTTCTGGCTGTCCCTGGTCGCTGCCTGGGTCGGGAACCTGCTGGGCAGCGGCTGGGGCGACTGGCCCTGGGCGTCGGGCAACTTCATCTCCCACCTGGTGGTGCTCACGGTAGTCGCCGTCCGTACCCGCCCGCGCACGGCGGCCTGGATGTGGGCGATCACCGCGCTCTACGGCTTCCTGGCCGTGTCGGCGTTCGGCGGGGGCCACTACAGCGACAACGTCGGCCCGATGACGGTCGTCTCCGCGATAGTCCTGCTGACCGTCTCCGTGCGGCAGATCCGCCGGGAGGCGGAGGAGACGGTGACCGCCCAGCAGACGGAGACCGCGCAGGAGCGTTCGAAGCGCACCCTCCTGGAGGAGCGCACGACGATCGCCCGGGAGCTGCACGATGTGGTGGCCCACCACATGTCGGTGGTGGCGATCCAGGCGGAGGCGGCCCCCTACCGCGTCGAGAACCCGCCGCCGGAGCTGGAGAAGGCGTTCGTCACCATCCGGGAGAACGCGGTGGCCGCGCTCACCGAGCTGCGCCGGGTGCTGGGTGTGGTCCGCGCCGAGGGCTACGAGGCCCCGGACGCCCCGCAGCCCACCCTCGCCGAGCTGGACGCCCTGCTCGCCAATGTGCGGGAGGCGGGCCTGACCGTGGAGAAGGTGGTGACCGGCGCGGTCCGTGAACTCCCGCAGGGCGTGGAGCTGTCGGCGTACCGGATCGTCCAGGAGACGCTGAGCAACACCCTGCGCCACGCGCCGGGGGCGTCCGCCCGGGTGGAGATCGGCTATGTCCTCGGCGGTCTGGGCCTGCGCATGCTCAACGACGCCCCGCCCCGGCCCGCCCTGCTCAAACCGTCGCCCGGCGCCGGTCACGGCATCACGGGGATGCGCGAGCGGGTCTCGATGCTGAACGGCGAGATGACGGCGGCCCCGACGCCCGAGGGAGGCTACGAGGTGACGGTGTTCCTTCCCGTCGCCGCCCGCACCGAAGGTGACGCATGACGATCCGGGTACTGATCGCCGACGACCAGATGATGGTGCGCGAGGGCTTCTCGGTCCTGCTGAACGCGATGCCGGACATCGAGGTGGTCGGCGAGGCGGTCAACGGCCGTGAGGCGGTGGACCGGGTGCGTGAACTGGCCCCCGATGTCGTCCTGATGGACATCCGCATGCCCGAGGTGAACGGCATCGAGGCGACCCGGGAGATCGTGGCCGCGGACAGCGCGGCGAAGGTGCTGGTGCTCACCACCTTCGACCTCGACGAGTACGTCTACCAGGCGCTGCGCGCGGGAGCCTCCGGTTTCCTCCTCAAGGACGCCTCGGCCCGCCAGCTCGCGGACGGGGTGCGGGTGGTGGCGGCGGGCGAGGCGCTCCTGGCCCCCTCGGTCACCCGGCGCCTGATCACGGAGTTCTCCAAACTCTCCGGCACGCCCCGGCTGATGCCCACGGCGCACGCGGCCTACGGGGACCTCACCGACCGCGAGACGGAGGTCCTGATCCTGATCGCCCAGGGTCTCTCCAACGCGGAGATGGCCGAGCGCCTGGTGGTGGCCGAGTCGACGATCAAGACCCATGTCAGCCGGATCCTGGTGAAACTCGGCCTCAGGGACCGCACCCAGGCGGCGGTGTTCGCCTACGAGGCACGGCTGGTGACGCCCGGATAGGGCACATGCCGTCAGCACGGTCGATATTGCGATTCGGTCGCGAGCGGTACAGGTGTGGACACAGTGCGCTCAAGTTGTGTTTGAATGGTGAAGGAATCGGCCACATGGCTTGTTTCGGCCGCCCGTTAACTCCCCTTTCCTTCTGCTACAGCTCTCCTTCGTCTCACCCCCGTCCCCTCGCGCCCGCTTCCCCGGCGGGCGTTGCTTTCGTCCCCGTTTCGCGTGAAGAAAGTTGCCGCGATGACTGCTGACGTGTCCGAGTTCCACTATGGCCTGATCACCCCGATAGCCGCCTATCTGATGGCGTTCCTGGGTTCCGTGCTGGCCCTGCGCTGCACGACCCGTTCGATGGACCGGCGGCGCGGCGAGCGAAGGCTGGGCTGGCTCACCCTGGGGGCGGTCTCCCTGGGCTGCGGCATCTGGACGATGCACTTCATCGCGATGATCGGCTTCAGCGTCGACGGCGCCCTGGTGAGCTACGACACCGGCCGGACGCTGCTGAGCCTCTTCGTCGCCATCGCGGTGGTCGCGGGCGGCGTCTTCCTGGTCGGCTACCGGGGTTCGGGCCCCGCCACCCTGGGCACCGCGGGCGTCCTCACCGGTCTCGGGGTGGCGGCGATGCACTACCTCGGCATGACGGCGGTGCACACCGCCGGCACCGTGCGCTACGACACCACGGTCGTCGTCCTCTCCGTGGTGATCGCCGTGGTCGCCGCGACCGCCGCGCTCTGGGCGGCCGTGTCGATCAGAACGGTGTGGGCGACCGTCGGGGCCGGCCTGGTGATGGGCGCGGCCGTGTCGACCATGCACTACACCGGGATGGCCGCGGTGAGCGTGCACGTGGCCCAGATGCAGTCGGGCGGCCAGTCCTCGACGAGCCTGCTGGCCTTCCTGCTGGTCATGCTGGCCGGCCCGGTGGCGGCCCTGGTCCTGGCGGCGGCGATCGTGATGTTCGACCCCGAGGTCGTCCTCGGCCAGGGCGACTGGCAGCAGACCGAGAGCCACCCGCAGCCCGCGTCGAGCCGCGGCTTCATGTCCTGACGATGCGGTAGCCGACGCCCGGCACCGTGGCGATCAGCCAGGGTTCGCCGAGCCGTTTGCGCAGCGCCGAGACGGTGATGCGGACGGCGTTGGTGAACGGGTCGGCGTTCTCGTCCCAGGCGCGCTCCAGGAGTTCCTCGGCGCTGACGACTCCGCCCTCGGCGGCGACGAGGACCTCCAGCACCGCGAACTGCTTCCTGGTCAGCGCGACATAGCGGCCGTCCCGGTGGACCTCTCGGCGGAACGTGTCCAGGCGCAGACCCGCGATCTCCCGCACGGGGGGCCTGTTGTGGGCCCGCCGGCGGTCCAGCGCCCGGAGCCTGAGCGCGAGTTCCCGCAGCTCGAAGGGTTTCGTGAGGTAGTCGTCGGCACCCAGTCCGAAGCCCGAGGCCTTGTCGTCGATCCGGTCGGCCGCGGTGAGCATGAGGATCGGCATGCCGCTGCCGGAGGCCACGATGCGGGCGGCGATCTCGTCCCCGGAGGGCCCGGGGATGTCCCGGTCGAGGACCGCGATGTCGTAGGAGTTGACGCCCAGCAGTTCCAGGGCCGTGTCGCCGTCCCCCGCGATGTCGGCGGCGATCGCCTCCAGGCGCAGGCCGGTGCGGATGGCCTCTGCCAGGTAGGGCTCGTCCTCGACAATCAGCACACGCATGACGGCAGGCTACGAGCCCGACCGTATCGCCGGCATATCGAAAACCCCATACGCGTCGG
Source organism: Streptomyces sp. NPDC048288 (assembly GCF_043201555.1). Lineage (NCBI taxonomy): Bacteria > Bacillati > Actinomycetota > Actinomycetes > Kitasatosporales > Streptomycetaceae > Streptomyces > Streptomyces sp. NPDC048288. Next base: position 288,340 of record NZ_JBICZD010000002.1, on the reverse strand, counting down.
CAACCCCCCGCCCCCGCGCCTCGACCGCCGCACGCCGGCTATCTGCCCGAGGGCCCGGTCATCGCCTGGACCGGCGACCTCGCCGCCTGCCTCGACCCGCCGGCCGCGCACCTCAACGCCCGCTGGCCGAACCCCGCCCTCCTGAGACACCCCTGGTCAGGAGGGGGACCGTCGGTCTAACGTCCGTCCATGGCAGCCTTCGACCCCTGGGACCCGGACTTCCTCGCCGACCCGTACCCCTCCTACGCCGAGCTTCGCGCCCGGGGCCGGGTGCGGTACTTCGAGCCCACGCAGCAGTGGCTGGTCCCGCACCACGCCGATGTCTCGGCGCTGCTGCGGGACCGGCGCCTCGGGCGGACGTACCAGCACCGGTTCACGCACGAGGACTTCGGGCGGACCGCGCCCCCGCCGGAGCACGAGCCGTTCCACACCCTCAACGACCACGGCATGCTCGACCTCGAACCGCCGGACCACACCCGGATCCGCCGCCTGGTGTCGAAGGCGTTCACCCCGCGCACGGTCGAGCGGCTCAGGCCGTACGTCACCCGGCTCGCCGGAGAACTCGTCGACGAGCTGGTCGAGAAGGGCGGCGGCGACCTGCTCACCGACGTCGCCGAACCGCTCCCGGTCGCCGTCATCGCCGAGATGCTGGGCATCCCGGAGGCGGACCGGGCGCCGCTGCGGCCCTGGTCGGCGGAGATCTGCGGGATGTACGAGCTGAACCCGTCCGAGGACACGGCGGCCAGGGCGGTGCGCGCGAGCACCGAGTTCTCCGACTACCTGCGCGGGCTGATCGCCGAGCGGCGCAGGCACCCCGGCGACGACCTGATCTCCGGGCTCATCGCCGCGCACGACGAGGACGACCGGCTCACCGAGCAGGAGATGATCTCCACCGCCGTCCTGCTCCTCAACGCCGGCCACGAGGCCACCGTCAACGCCACGGTGGGCGGCTGGTACGCCCTCTTCCGCAACCCCGCCCAGCTCGCCGCCCTGCGCGCCGACCACTCCCTGATCCCCACCGCGATCGAGGAGCTGATGCGCTACGACACCCCGCTCCAGCTCTTCGAACGCTGGGTGCTCGACGAGATCGAGATCGACGGGACGACGATTCCCCGCGGCGCCGAGATCGCCATGCTCTTCGGCTCCGCCAACCACGACCCGGCCGTCTTCCAGGACCCCGACCGCCTCGACCTCACCCGCCGCGACAACCCGCACATCTCCTTCAGCGCCGGCATCCACTACTGCATCGGCGCGCCGCTCGCCCGGATCGAACTGGCCGCCTCCATGCAGGCCCTGCTGGAACGGGCCCCCACGCTGGAGCTGGCGGCGGAGCCGAAGCGGAAACCGAACTTCGTGATCCGTGGTCTGGAGGGGCTGCCGGTGGTGTCAGGACGCCCCTAGGCGGCGGGCCTCACGCCGGACCTCCTCGACCTCGCCCGGGCGCTCCAGCGTGAGGACCCCGGCCTCCTGGCCCTGGTGGAAGATCCGCAGCAGCGGCCCGTCGGTGACCAGCCGCAGGCCGCTCCAGGGGTAGGTCCACAACAGGTTCGCCTGCTGCCAGAGCTGGAGGTGGCGGGAGGTGACGCGCAGTTGGTAGGCGGGGCTCTCGTAGGTCGTGGGCGCGCGAGGCGGGGCGAACGACGGTTTCACGGTGTAGGTCCCGAGCACGTCCTCGTCGGGTTCGAGCGTCTCCGCACGGACCTGGCTCTCGCGGGCGATCCGGCCTCCTGCCCAGGTGACGAGGCCCACCGACGCGCCGGCGATCGGCGCGAAGAACCACCAGGGGAAATGGGCGAGAAGTCCCTGGAGGGCGACCGACCCGCCGACCACGAGTCCGGTCAGCGCGGCGCCGGTCATGGTCGCCCTGCGGATGCGCCGCCGCCTGTCACCGTCGGACGGCCCGGGCTCCGGCTCCGCCGCGTGCCCCACCATCTGGTAACCCCCGTCGTCCGCCGCGCGCATGCCACTGACGGAAGGGAAGACACGACAGTCCGTCGAACGGTTGCACCCCCCGGAGGGGGGCGCCGCCCGCCCGTCACACCGTCAGGTCCCGCCTCCGCAGCCCCGCCAGACCCACGCCCGTCAGGACCGTCGCCAGCCCCAGCAGGGCCGACACCGGCCCCCACTCCATGCCGCCGCCCGGCAGCTTCGGGAGGTGGCCGAAGGGGGAGAGGTCCAGGACGAGGCGGGGGCGTCGAGGGCCGGGCCCACCCAGCCGATCAGCAGGACCGCCACGGCCACCGCCCAGGCCGCCGGGGCGAACCGGGGCGTCAGGCCGTACAGCAGGACGGCCACCCCGCCGATCACCCATACCGCGGGGAGCTGCACCAGGCAGGCGGCGAGGATCGGGCCCACCTCCTTGCCGTAGCCGACGGCGAAGCCCAGGCCCGCGAGGAGCATGATCAGGGCCGCGCCGCCGAAGGCGACGGCGAGATGGCCGGCCGCCCAGCGCAGGCGGCTCACCGCGCAGGCCAGCAGGGGTTCGGCACGCCCGGAGGTCTCCTCGCCGTGCAGCCGCAGGACCGACGCCACCACGTACAGCGCGGCGATCAGGCCCAGCATGCCGACCATCGAGGCGAGGAACGCGTCGGTCAGCCCGCTCCGGCCGCCCATCCGCTCGAAGATCTCGCGGGCGCTCGCGTTGTCGCCGACCAGGTCGGCGGCGCCGTCCGTCAGACCGCCGTAGACCACGCCCGCCAGGAAGAAGCCGAGCGACCAGCCGAGCACCCCGCCCCGCTGGAGCCGCCAGGCGAGCGCGGCGGCGGAGCCGAGGCGGCCGGCGGCCGGGCCGGGCCGGGCGGGGAAGAAGCTCATGCCGAGGTCCCGGCGCCCGGCCAGCAGGTACGCCACACCCGCCTGCAGCAGCACCGCCGCGCCGAACAGCGCGAACACCCACCAGCGTTCGGCGGCGAATGGGCGCAGGTTCTCCAGCCAGCCCAGCGGCGACAGCCACGTCCACAGGGAGGAACCGTCCGTCTTCGCCGAGTCGCCCGCCGCGCGCAGTACGAACGCCGCGCCCAGGACCCCCGAGGTGAGCCCGCGCGCCAGCCGCGCGCTCTCGGTCAGTTGCGCCACGATCGCCGCCATCGTGGCGAAGACCATGCCGACGGCGCCGAGGCCGAGCCCGAGGGCGAGCGCCCCGGCCGCGCCCTGCCCGGCCAGTCCGGCGGCGACCAGCAGGGCCAGGACCCCGTTCGCCACGGCCGCCGCCAGCAGGGCCGCCGTCAGCGACGCCCGGCGGCCCACCGCACCCGAGGCCAGCAGCTCCGCGCGGCCGGTCTCCTCCTCGTCACGGGTGTGCCGTACGACGACGAGCAGGCTGGTCACGGCCGCGAGCAGCCCGGCGTACACGCCCACCCGCCAGGCCGTCAGACCGCCGAGCGAGGTGTCGAAGAGCGGGCCGATCAGGGCGCGGAAGGAGGCGTTGGTGTCCACCTGCCGCAGCAGGTCGGCGCGTTCGGCGTCGGTGCCGTACAGGCCCTTCAGGGTGTTCGGCATGGAGAGGACCATCAGCGTGTTCACCGCGATCCACACCGGGGTGGTCACGCGGTCCCGGCGCAGGGCGAACCGCAGCAGGGTGCCGGTGCCCGTGAGGCCGGAGAGGGTGGTCATCGGGCCGCCACCTGCCCGGTCGCGTCCTCCTGGTAGTGGCGCAGGAAGAGTTCCTCCAGGGTCGGGGGCGTGGAGGTGAGGGAGCGCACGCCGGTCTCGGACAGCGAGCGGAGTACGGCGGTGAGCTGGTCGGTGTCGACCTGGAGGCGGATCCGGTGGCCCTGGACGTCGAGGTCGTGGACGCCGGGCAGGCGGGCAAGGCCGTTGGGCGGACCGGCGAGTTCGGCGCTCACGCTGGTGCGGGTGAGGTGGCGCAGGTCGGCGAGCGAACCGGACTCGACCGTGCGGCCGGCGCGGATGATGCTGACCCGGTCGCAGAGCTCCTCCACCTCGCTGAGGATGTGCGAGGAGAGCAGGACCGTACGGCCCCGGTCGCGCTCCTCCTCCACGCAGCGCTGGAAGACCTCCTCCATGAGGGGGTCGAGGCCGGAGGTCGGTTCGTCGAGGATCAGCAGGTCCACGTCGGAGGCGAAGGCGGCGACCAGGGCGACCTTCTGGCGGTTGCCCTTGCTGTAGGTGCGGCCCTTCTTGGTGGGGTCCAGTTCGAACCGGTCGATCAGGTCGGCGCGCCGGGCGGGGTCCAGGCCCCCGCGCAGCCGGCCGTAGAGGTCGATGACCTCGCCGCCGGAGAGGTTGCGCCACAGGGTCACGTCCCCGGGGACGTAGGCGATCCGGCGGTGCACCTCCACGGCGTCCGTCCAGGGGTCGCGGCCCAGGATCTGCGCGGCGCCCGAGTCGGCGCGCAGCAGGCCGAGCAGGACCCGGATGGTCGTGGACTTGCCGGCGCCGTTGGGGCCGAGGAAGCCGTGCACCTCACCGGCCTCGACGTCCAGGTCGAGGCCGTCCAGGGCCTGGGTGCGGCCGAAGGACTTGTGGAGCCCGGCGACCGTGATTGCCTTCGTCATGCTTCAGAACGTACGCTTTCTTCAGAAGATTGTGAAGTTAAGGAAGCGTAGAAACGAAGTGAAGCCTCGATAGGGTGGTGACCATGACTACGGATGCGGCGGGGCGCGACCAGGAGGCGGTCTCGAAGTTCGTGGAGAGCTTCGCGGCGCAGCTCGTCGAGGCCGGGATGCAGCGCATGCCGGCCCGGATCTTCGCGGCTCTGCTGTCCTCCGACTCGGGCACCCTGACCTCGGCCGAACTGGGGGAGCAGCTCCAGGTCAGCCCGGCGGCGGTGTCCGGCGGGGTGCGCTACCTCGCCCAGCAGCACATGGTCGCGCGGGAGCGGGAACCGGGCTCGCGGCGGGAGCGGTACCGGGTGCACAGCAACCAGTGGTACGAGGCCCTCACCAACCGGGAGGCCGTGATCAAGCGGTGGGAGGGCGCGCTGCGCGAGGGCGTGGCGAGTCTCGGCCCCGAGACCCCGGCGGGTCGGCGGATGGCCGAGACGCTCGCGTTCTTCGAGTTCGTGGACGGGGAGATCGTCGAGATGATGGAACGCTGGCGCCTGCACCGCGACCGCCTCTTCGGCACGGACTGACCCCGCCTCGGGGGCGGACCGGCTCGGCCCGCCCCACCCGTCCCTACCGTTCCTTGGTCTCCTCCAGCACCGTCCGTCCCAGCAGCGCGTACCGCTCGGGGGCGCGGTGCTTGAGGTACTGGGCGTAGCCGATGCCGGTCGCGGCGACCAGGGCCACCAGCCAGGGGGTCGCCTTCAGCAGCAGCGACCCGGACTCCGCGCCGGCCGCGACGCCCATGTTGGACACCAGCAGGACGACCACGGCGAGCATCGCGACCCCGCCGATCAGCGGGGCGGTGAAGGTCTTGAACCAGTGCCGGCTCTCGGGGTGGTTCTTGCGGAAGTAGACGAGGACCGCGAAGGAGCAGACCGCCTGCACGACCAGGATCGCCATGGTGCCGAGGATGGCGAGCAGGACGTAGAGGGCGTTGTACGGGTCCTTGCCCGCGACCCAGAACGCGGCGATCAGGACGGCGGAGATCGCCGTCTGCACCAGGCCCGCGATGTGCGGGGAGCCGTGGTCGGCGTGCGTGCGGCCGATCGTGTTCTGGAGCTTCGGCAGGACGCCCTCGCGGCCCAGCGCGTACATGTAGCGGGCGGCGCAGTTGTGGAAGGCCATGCCGCAGGCCAGCGAGCCGGTGATCATCAGCCACTGCATCACGACGACCGCCCAGTGGCCGACGTAGTGCTCGGTCGGGTTGAAGAAGAGGGCGAGCGGGTTCGCGGAGGAGGCCGCCTTCACCGCCTCCGCCTCGCCGTTGCCGATGATGGCCATCCAGGAGACGAAGACGTAGAAGACGCCGACGCCGAGGACCGAGATCATCGTCGCCTTGGGGATGATCTTCTTCGGGTCGCGGGACTCCTCGCCGTACATCGCCGTCGACTCGAAACCGACCCACGACCAGAAGGCGAAGAAGAGCCCGAGACCGGCGGACGTGCCCTGGAAGGCGTTGACCGGGTTGACCGGCCCGAAGGTGAAGCCGTGCGGGCCGCCGCCGTGCAGGGCGACGGAGATCGCCATCGCGGCGAGGACGGTGACCTCGGTGCCGAGGAGCACGACGAGGAGCTTCTCGGCGACCGAGACCCCGAACCAGGTGCCGGTCGCGTTGATGGCGAGCATCAGGATCGCGAAGGCCCACCAGGGGATGTCGAGGCCGGTCTGGTCCTTGAGCGTGGTGTTGGCGAAGACCGAGAAGATGCCGATCAGGGCCGGTTCGAAGACGACGTACGCGAAGGTCGCGAGGAGGCCGGAGGCGAGGCCGACGGTGCGGCCGAGGCCGTAGGAGATGAAGCCGTAGAAGGCGCCGGTGGAGGTGATGTGCTTGGCCATCGACGTGAAGCCGACGGAAAAGATTGCCAGGACGACCATTGCGACCAGATAGCTGGCCGGGGCGCCGATGCCATTGCCCGACGAGACCATGAAGGGCACGTTGCCGGTCATCGCGGTGATCGGCGCGGCCGTCGCGACGGCCATGAAGACCACGCCCAGCAGGCCGATGGCGTTGGGCTTGAGCCGGTGAACGGCGTTGTCCTCGCTGGTGTTCGCCGCCGGGGCGACTCCCTCGTCCACTGCCATCGGGATGGCCCCTCTCCTGGTGATCCGGTGCGGTACTGGACGGGAACTCTGTAGTCCGAATGAGTCGGCCAAGGGTCTCGGTGCGTTAAATGTTTGTCAACCAGACCTTTAGAAATCTGGCGGCAACACGCCCCTCGTACGGTCGCCGCCATGAGCACGTACAGCGCCACCCTCGGCGGCCACCGCCACCGGTTCGCCTCGCTCGCCCGGCTGCTGGCCGCCGCGAGCCCGGAACGCTCCGGCGACCGGCTGGCCGGACTCGCCGCCGCCTCCGCCCAGGAGCGGGTCGCGGCCCGCTGGGCGCTGGCCGAGGTACCGCTCACCCGGTTCCTCGCCGAGCCGGTGATCCCGTACGAGGACGACGACGTGACCCGGCTGATCGTGGACACCCATGACCCCGTCGCGTTCGCGCCGGTCGCCGGGCTGACGGTCGGCGAGTTCCGCGAGTGGCTGCTGTCGGAGGCGGCGGACCCGGCCGCGCTCGCCGCCCTCGCCCCCGGCCTCACCCCGGAGATGGTCGCGGCGGTGTCCAAACTGATGGGCAACGCCGACCTGGTGGCCGTCGCCCGCAAGGTCCGGGTCGTCACCGCCTTCCGCTCCACCATCGGCCTGCCCGGCCGGATCGCCACCCGCCTCCAGCCCAACCACCCCACCGACGACCCGGCCGGCGTCGCCGCCGCCCTCCTCGACGGCCTGCTGCTCGGCTCCGGAGACGCGGTGATCGGCATCAACCCGGCCACCGACAGCCCGCGCGCCGTCCGCGACCTGCTGGACCTCCTGGACGGCGTGATCAGCCGCCACGCCATCCCCACCCAGTCCTGCGTCCTGTGCCATGTCACGACGAGCGTGGACCTGATGGAGCGCGGCGCCCCGGTGGACCTGGTCTTCCAGTCCATCGCGGGCACCCAGGCCGCGAACGCCTCCTTCGGCGTGACGCTGGGCCTGCTCGACGAGGCGTACGAGGCGGCACGGTCCCTCCGCCGGGGCACGGTCGGCGACAACGCCATGTACTTCGAGACCGGCCAGGGCAGCGCCCTGTCGGCCGGCGCGCACCACGGCGTCGACCAGCAGACGGTGGAGGCACGGGCGTACGCGGTCGCCCGCCGCTACGACCCGCTCCTCGTCAACACCGTCGTCGGCTTCATCGGCCCGGAGTACCTCTACGACGGCCGTCAGATCCTGCGCGCCGCCCTGGAGGACCACTTCTGCGGCAAACTCCTCGGCCTGCCCATGGGCCTGGACATCTGCTACACCAACCACGCCGACGCGGACGACGACGACATCGCGACGATGCTCACCATGCTGGGCGTGGCCGGCGCCTCCTTCGTGATCTGCACCCCGGGCGGCGACGACATCATGCTCAACTACCAGTCCGCCTCCTACCACGACGCGCTCTACCTGCGTGAGGTGCTCGGCCTGCGCCCGGCGCCCGAGTTCGAGGCGTGGCTGGCGTCGATCGGCCTGCTGGACGAGAACGGCGGCCTGCGCGAGGTCAGCGGCCATCCGCTGACGGCCATCGGAAGGGAACTGGTCGCATGACCGAGCCGACGACCCTCGGATCCGACGAACTGTGGCCGCTGCTGCGCCGGCACACCCAGGCCAGGATCGGCCTCGGCCGCTCCGGCTCCGCCCTCCCCACCCGCCACCGCCTCGGCCTCCAGGCCGCCCACGCGGCGGCCCGGGACGCCGTGCACTCGCCGTTCCAACCGGACCTGGTCGCCGCCGCGCTGACCGGTGTGCCGACGGTACGGGTCCGCAGCGCGGCCGGTGACCGGCTCACCTACCTCCAGCGTCCCGACCTGGGGCGCCGCCTCGACCCCACGGACCGTGCCCACCTCCCGGCCGGCCCCTGGGACGTGGTCTTCGTCGTCGCCGACGGGCTCTCCAGCCGGGCGGTGCACGACCACGCGGCGGCGGTGCTGCGGGCGACGGCGGCCCGGCTGGCGGGCTGGCGGATCGCCCCGGTCGTCCTGGCCGAACAGGCCCGTGTGGCCCTCGGCGACGACATCGCCCACACCATGGGCGCCGCGACGGCCGTCGTCCTGGTCGGCGAACGCCCCGGGATGTCCGCGGCGGACTCCCTCGGCGCGTACCTGACCTACCGGCCCGTCCCGGGGGTGACGACGGACGCCGACCGCAACTGCCTCTCCAACATCCGCCCTCCGCTGGGCCTGTCGTACGAGGCCGCGGCGGCGAAGCTGGCGGCGCTGATGGCCAGGGCGCGGGAGCTGGGCCTGACCGGGGTGGCGCTCAAGGACGAGTCGGACGGACCGGCACCGCTGGAGGGGTGAGCGCGGGCCCGGCACGGCCCGCGTCCCGCCGCCGCCGTTCAGGACGGCGGCACCGTGAGCCCCCAGGCCCCCTCCACCACCCGCCACGTCCGCCGCCGTACCGGCCCCGCCACCGTCCCGTCCGCCCGGTAGCGGAAGTCCGCCCCCGCCACCGTCACCGTCCGCCCGGCGGCCCGTACCGGGGTCGCCTCCGCGCCCACCGACAGCGGCCGCACCTCCACCTCGGCGAGGCCGTCCCGGCCGCCCGGGGTCACGGACACCCCCTCCACCGGCTGGTCCAGGTCGACCACCGTCTCGCCGTCGACCTCGATGCGCAGCCGCGCGGGCCCGGGGCGGGGCACCACCGGGGCCGGGCGGGCGGCCAGGGACCGTACGAGGTGCTGGTACGGCCGCAGCCAGCCGCGCGCCGCCACCGCTTCCGGAGCCTCGGCCAGGGCCGCCACCGGCGGGATCCGCAGCGCGCCCAGCACCACCCCGTCGCTGTCGTCGACGAGGAGATCCCGCCGACGTTCCACCCCGTCCAGGACCGCCCGGGCCGCCGCCACCGCGCCGGCGGGCACGCCCAGCGCGTGCGCGACGCCCAGGGTGCCGCCCACCGGGACCATGGACAGCACACATCCGGCCAGCTCCCGCTGCCGGTGCAACAGGGTCACCGCCCGCACCAGAGCGCCGTCGTCGCCCACCACCACCGGGCGCCGCGAGCCCCTGCGGGCCAGTACGCGGGCGAATTCCTCGGGGCCGTCCGGCATGCACACCTTCGTGGCCGCACCCGCGCTGAGCACGTCTTTCGCGATCCGGACGGATTCACCGTCCGTTTCCCGTGCCGCCGGATCGATGATCACGAGCAGCTGATCGGACGTCGCGAATGTCGCCACCTCGGTCGTGCCTCGCTTCCTCGGGTAGCATCACTGTGCAAGAGCCCCTTGCGCTATTGCGCCAGGGGCTTCGTCTATTCCGGGGCATCCGGGTCCGACGGTTGTGCGGCCAACGACGGCCGCGGTGGTACGCGGCGACGAACCTTACGCGTACGCCCCTGACCTTGGACATGCCCCGCCCGGAAGGGGTGTACGCGCGTGCCCGCACTTGTGCTGCTCGGTGCTCAGTGGGGTGACGAAGGCAAGGGAAAGGCGACGGACCTGCTAGGCGGATCCGTCGACTACGTAGTGCGCTACCAGGGCGGCAACAACGCCGGCCACACGGTCGTCGTAGGCGACCAGAAGTACGCGCTGCACCTGCTCCCTTCCGGAATCCTCTCGCCCACGTGTGTCCCGGTCATCGGCAACGGAGTCGTCGTCGACCCGTCGGTCCTGCTCTCCGAGCTGAGCGGTCTGAACGAGCGTGGCGTCGACACGTCCAAGCTCCTCATCAGCGGTAACGCGCACATCATCACGCCGTACAACGTCACCGTCGACAAGGTGACGGAACGCTTCCTCGGAAAGCGGAAGATCGGCACGACCGGGCGCGGTATCGGTCCCACCTACTCGGACAAGATCAACCGCGTCGGCATCCGGGTCCAGGACCTCTACGACGAGTCGATCCTGACCCAGAAGGTCGAGGCGGCCCTCGACGTCAAGAACCAGATGCTGACCAAGCTCTACAACCGGCGCGCGATCGCCGTCGAGCAGGTCGTCGAGGAGCTGCTGGGCTACGCGGAGAAGCTCGCTCCGTTCGTCGCCGACACGGTCCTCGTCCTCAACCAGGCCCTGGAGGAGGACAAGGTCGTGCTCTTCGAGGGCGGCCAGGGCACGCTGCTCGACATCGACCACGGCACGTACCCCTTCGTCACCTCCTCCAACCCGACGGCCGGCGGCGCCTGCACCGGCTCCGGTGTCGGCCCGACGAAGATCAGCCGGGTCATCGGCATCCTCAAGGCGTACACGACCCGGGTCGGCGCCGGACCGTTCCCGACCGAACTCTTCGACGCGGACGGCGAGGCGCTGCGCCGTATCGGCGGCGAGCGGGGCGTCACCACCGGCCGGGACCGCCGCTGCGGCTGGTTCGACGCGGTCATCGCCCGCTACGCGACCCGCGTGAACGGCCTGACCGACTTCTTCCTCACCAAGCTCGACGTCCTCACCGGCTGGGAGCAGATCCCGGTCTGCGTGGCGTACGAGATCGACGGCAAGCGGGTCGAGGAACTCCCGTACTCCCAGACCGACTTCCACCACGCGAAGCCGATCTACGAGAGCCTGCCGGGCTGGTCCGAGGACATCACCAAGGCCAAGTCCTTCGCGGACCTGCCGAAGAACGCCCAGGACTACGTCAAGGCGCTGGAGGACATGTCCGGCGCCCCGATCTCCGCGATCGGCGTGGGCCCGGGCCGCGACGAGACGATCGAGATCAACTCGTTCCTGTAGGCCCGACGGGGCCTCGCGGGCGCGTTTCCCGGACGTTTATGGGCCTCTGCTTCACTGGGGCCCATGCCGACTCAGCCATCCAGGGGGACGCCTGCGGGTGTGGATGCGAAAGCGCCGGCCGGTCCACCGTGCGGACCGGCCGGCGTCCCCTCCTTACGGGTGTCCGTCACCCACTGCCCGGACACGGGGGCGCCGTCCCACCTCACGCTGGTGCTCGACACGCATCTGGCGGCGGCCGAGTTCGCGGGCCGCGAGGCGCTCACCGAGGCGGTGGTGGCGGAGCTCCTCGCCGGCCTGGCGCGTGACCTCGCCCTGCGCGCGCACGCCGCGGAGCACGGCTGCCGGGCCGCGACGGTCCTGCTGGGCCGTATCGAGGCGTACATCCTGCACCACCTCTGCGACCGGGACCTGACACCGGACCGGATCGCCGCCGCGCACCACATCTCCACCCGCTATCTGCACCGGCTCTTCCAGCGCCAGGAACTCACCGTCGCCGCCTGGATCAAGGCCCAGAGGCTGGCCCGCTGCCGGCACGACCTCGCCGATCCGGGCCTGTGCCGCCTTCCCGTCCACGCCATCGCGGCCCGCTGGGGCTTCGCGCAGTCGGCGGACTTCAGCCGGGCGTTCCGGGCCGCGTACGGCACCACGCCGACGGGCTTCCGCAGCAGCGCGGCCGGTGCGGCCGGTGCGCTCAGCGCCAACGAACAGTGCGCGTACGGCCAACGACAGCCCTCTTCCGCCCCCACACACTCAACGGCATGAGGAGCCGCGGCGACCACAGCCGCACCTCTCGTCACTCATGGGGGAGAGACATGGCCGAACAGGAAACGACCCGGGCGGCGGCCGCGGCGGCCGCACCCGCCGCCAAGGCGGTCGAACCGCGGTGCGGGGCCGGCGTCTTCGACGTCGACCCGGACCAGAGCAAGGTGAGCCAGGACCCGAAGCTCGTCGTCAAGGGCGACATCGCCGCCCTCCCCGAGAACGGGGAGGTGTGACATGGGATCCGTCGAGGGCATGCTCGCGCAGATGCGCAAGCTGATCGGGACCGCCGAGTACCCGCCCGGCTCGAACAACAACTTCATCACCGACTGGTACGGCTTCGACGGCGCCTGGTGCGACATGACCGTCAGCTACGCCGCCGCCCACTCGGACAACCTGAACGCGGTCTGCGGCAAGCACGCGTGGACGGTCGAGCACGCGAAGGCCTTCCGCTCGACGGGCCGTTGGCACTACGGCGTCGGCGGGATGCGCGCGGGCGACGTCGTGTTCTTCGACTGGCAGGGCACGCGGTCCATCGACGGGATCGACCACGTCGGCGTGGTCGAGGCGGTCCACTCCAGCGGCCGGATCACCACCATCGAGGGCAACACCAGCGACCGGTGCATGCGCCGGGAGCGCAACTCCTCCGAGATCGTGGGCTACGGCCGTCCCGCCTACGGCAACGCCGCGCCGCTGCCGACCACCGACGGCATCCTGCGCCGGGGCTCCAAGGGCACCGCCGTCAAGACCCTGCAGGGCAACCTCAACACGGTCATGGGCTCGAAGCTGGTCGTCGACGGCGACTTCGGCACGGCCACCGAGACGGCGGTGAAGGCCTTCCAGAAGAAGTACGGCCTGGGTGTCGACGGCGAGTACGGTCCCGCGTCGGCGGCGATGATGAAGGCCGCGCTCAAGGGCGGCACGAAGCCGACCCAGCCCGTCCCGCGGCCCCCGGCGGCCGGAAAGCTCACGGTGGACGGCCAGTTCGGCCCCGCGACCTGCGCGGCCATGCAGCGCGCCCTCAACGGCCACGGCGCGAAGCTCACCGTGGACGGCTCCTTCGGGCCGCTGACCAAGAAGGCCCTGCAGGGCTATCTGAAGGTGACCGTGGACGGCTCCGTCGGCCCGAACACGATCAAGGCCCTGCAGAAGAAGGTGGGCGCGAGCGCCGACGGCCAGTGGGGCGCCGACACCACCCGGCACCTCCAAACGGCCCTCAACGCGGGCAAGTTCTGACCGAGCGGGAATCCATGGGGCGGGCACCAGGGCATGCGCTTCCTTGACCGTCCCATGGACTGTTCCTGGTTCTCCGCAGGGAGAAGCGAGGCAACGATCTACGCGGGTAGCCCGCCGCCATCGCCCGCCTCATCCGTCCTCCTCGCCCCTCCAGGAGCCCCGAATGCCCGCCCATCCGCTGAACCGCCGTGAGTTCGTGCAGAAGTCGGCCGTGACCGGCGCCGCGGTAGCCGTCGCCGGCACGCTCGGCACCGGCACCGCCGAGGCCGCCGCCAAGAAGCCCGACTGCAAGCCCCGTACCTGGTCGTTCTCCATCCTGGGCACCACCGACCTGCACAGCCACGTCTTCAACTGGGACTACTACACCAACGCGGCGCCCGTGGACTCCAAGGGCAACACGTACGGCGTCGCCCGGATCGCCACCCTGGTCAAGAAGCTGCGCCAGGAGAAGGGCGAGGACCGGGTCCTGCTCGTCGACGCCGGCGACATCATCCAGGGCACGTCCCTCGCGGCCTACTACGCGAACGTCGACCCCATCACCAAGGGCGTCAAGCACCCCATGGCGATCGCCATGAACGAGATGCGCTACGACGCCGCCGCCCTCGGCAACCACGAGTTCAACTACGGCGTGGAGCTGCTGCGCACCTTCGAGAAGCAGTGCCACTTCCCGCTGCTCGGCGCCAACGCCCTGGACGCGAAGACCCTGAAGCCCGCGTTCCCGCCCTACACCGTCAAGAAGATCCGGGTCCCCGGCGCCCCGGACATCAAGGTCGGCATCCTCGGCCTCACCAACCCGGGCATCGCCCTGTGGGACAAGGACAACGTCTCCGGCAAGCTGGTCTTCCCGGGCCTGGTCGAGCAGGCGAAGAAGTACGTGCCCCGGCTGCGCGCCCTCGGCTGTGACGTCGTCTTCCTCACCGACCACTCCGGCCTGGACGGCTCGACGTCGTGGGGCGACGAACTCCCCTATGTCGAGAACGCCTCCAACCTGGTAGCCGAGCAGGTCCCCGGCATCGACGCGATCCTCGTCGGCCACACCCACGTCGACGTCCCCACCTACACCGTGAAGAACGCGGAGACCGGCGAGGACGTCCTGCTCTCCGAGCCGTACTGCTACGGCTACCGCCTCTCCGTCTTCGACTTCGAGCTGGAACTGGAGCACGGCTGCTGGAAGATCACCAGCAAGACCGCCACCACCCTGAACAGCAACACGGTCGCCGAGGACGAGCGGATCACCCAACTCCTCACCGCCGACCACGACGCGGTGGTCAAGTACGTCAACACCGCGATCGGCACCAGCACCGCGGCGATGTCGACGGCGGAGGCCTGCTGGAAGGACGTCCCCGCCATCGACTTCATCCAGCAGGTCCAGATGGACGCGGTGAAGGCGGGCCTGTCGGCGGCCGACGCCGCGCTCCCGCTCATCTCGGTCGCCGCGTGCTTCAGCCGCACCGCCACCATCCCGGCCGGTGACGTGACGATCCGCGACGTCGCGGGCCTCTACGTCTACGAGAACACCCTCTACGGCAAGAAGCTCACCGGCGCCCAGCTCAAGGACTACCTGGAGTACGCGGCCAAGTACTACCACCAGGTCCCGGCCGGCACGGCGGTGGACACCGCCACCCTCACCAACGCCAACAGCTTCTGGGACTACATGTACGACATGGCGGCCGGCGTCGACTACGAGATCGACATCGCGGCGGCCGAGGGCTCGCGCATCAAGAACCTGAGCTACGACGGCACCGCGGTCGCCGACGACCAGGTCTTCGTCGTCGCCGTCAACAACTACCGCGCCAACGGCGGCAGCGGCTACCCGCACATCGCCGCGGCCGAGACCGCCTACAGCTCCACCAACCAGGTCCGCGACCTGATGATCGCCTACGCCACGGCGAAGGGCACGATCGACCCGGCGGCCTTCGCGGCCGTCAACTGGAAGCTGACCCAGAACGGTACGCCGGTGTTCTGACGGTCGCTTGCTGCCGTTTCGTGGCGGTCCCACCTCGTGTGGGGCCGCCATTTTTTATTTGCGCGATAAGTGGAACCTATCAATTCACCCAGTGAATTCAGCGCGATCTGTGAAACCTGAAAACTGTGAATCCTGAAGAATTTCAGACGTAATCCCAAACGGCAATTTTATTGATACTGTCCCGGGCGTCGCAGCAGGCCAACGGGTGCCTCCCGCATGGCAGATGCGTCATTTCCATGCCTTGCCTCCACCATGCCGTAATAAGGAGTGCTCGTGAGCAGAGACAGAACTCGCCAGGTACGTAACCGGCGTACTTGGCGGGGTGTGGCCGGGGCTGCCACCGCTATTGTGCTGGTCGGCGGCGGATTCGCCGTCGCCAATGCGTCGACCGACTCGGCGCAGAAAACGGCCGTGGGCGTCCAGCGTCCGGTCCACAAGGACGCCAAGGGTGTCGCGGCCGTGGTCAGCGCCGCCAACGCGTTCCTCAACACGCTGACCTCGGACCAGCAGGCGGAAACGCTGCTGGACTTCACCCAGGCGAACGCGACCGCGTGGTCGAACCTGCCGTGCGGCTCCTCCTGCCGCCCCGGCATCCAGACCGGCTCGCTCTCCGACGACCAGCTGGCCGCCCTCAAGAACGTGCTGAAGGTCGCCCTGGGCAGCGGCAAGGGCACCGGTTACGAGCACGTCCTGGAGACCCTCAAGGCCGACGACGTGCTCGCCTCCGCGCAGAGCACCAGCTCCTCGTCCGACGCCCCGACGGACGGCGCCTCCGACGCGTCCTCCGCCGACCCGTCCGCCACCGCCAGTTCGACGGCGACCGACGCCCCGACCGGCACCCCGCCCTCCGGCGGCACCGGCGGCGGCGCGGGCGGCGGCTACGGCAGCGGCATCTACTTCCTGGCGTTCCTGGGCACCCCGTCGGCGACCGGCACCTGGCAGCTGCACTTCGGCGGCCACCACCTCGCCGTCGACATCACGTACAAGGACGGCAAGGTCGCGGGCGCCAGCCCGTACTTCACCGGCGTCGAGCCGACCACCTGGACCGACGACGACGGCACCACCTACTCGCCGCTCGCGAAGTTCCGCGACGGCCTGCTGAAGCTCACCGGCAGCCTGAGCACCGAGCAGCTGGCCGAGGCCAAGCTCTCGGAGTCGTTCAGCGACGTACTGCTCGGCCCGGGCAAGGACGGCGACTTCCCGGAGACCAAGGAAGGCATCAAGGTCAGCGAGCTGTCGCCGAAGCAGAAGAAGCTGGTCCTGGAGGCCATCCACCCCTGGGTGGCCAACGTGGACGACGCCACCGCCAAGCAGCTCATGAAGACGTACGCGCGCGAGCTGGACCAGACCTACGTCTCCTACTCCGGCGGTACCGCGCTGGACACCCAGGGCGACTACGTCCGGATCGACGGCCCGAGCGTCTGGATCGAGTTCGTCTGCCAGAACGGCGTGGTCTACCGGGACCAGGTGCACTACCACACGGTCTACCGGGACCACACCCGCGACTACGGAAACGAGTTCTCCTTCTCATGACCGGACCGCGAAACTGGCTGACCACAGTGCTCGCACGCCTGGTGGCCGGGATCGCGATCGTGGTACCGGCGACGCTCCTGCTCGGGGCGTCGCCGGCCGCCGCGCATCCGATGCCGCACTCGGTGGTCCAGCTCGACGTGTACCGGTCGTCGGTCGCCGCCCGTCTGGAGCTGCCGGTCAGCGACTTCTCCCGGGCCAGCGGCATCGACCTCACCGGGACGACCAAGGCCCAACTGCCGTCCCGGGCCGCCGCCGTCCGTGCCTACCTGCTGAAGCACATCCACCCGACCACGACCGACGGCAAGGCCTGGCGGGTCGCCATCGGCTCGATGCGCCTGAGCGCCACCCAGCAGACCTCCACCGGCCCCTACCGCGAACTGACCGTCGCCGCGGTCCTCACCCCGCCCGCCGGCGCCGACGTACGCCACTTCACCTTCCGCTACGACGTGATCGTGCACCAGGTCGTCACCCACGTGACCCTCGTGACGGTCCGCCAGGACTGGGCCAACGGCCAGGTCGACGGCAAGGGCACCACCCAGGTCGGCACCATCGAGCTCGACGTCCGGCACATGAAGGTCCCGGCCCTCAAGGTCGACCTCGGACCCGGCAGTGCCTGGCGCGGCTTCGTCGCCATGGTCGGACTCGGCGGCAACCACATCCTCACCGGCACCGACCACCTGCTCTTCCTGCTGATCCTGCTCCTGCCGGCCCCCCTCGCCGCGACCGGCGGCCGCTGGACCGGCCTGGTCGGCCCCCGCAAGGCACTCGCCCGCATCGGGGGCATCACCCTCGCGTTCACCGCCGGCCACTCGGTTGCCCTGGCCGCCAGCTCCCTGGGCCGGCTCGACATCCCGTCCTGGCCGGTGGAGGCGTTCATCGCCGCGAGCATCCTGGTCGGCGCGATCCACGCGATCCGCCCCCTGTTCCCCGGGCGGGAAGCGGTCGTGGCGGGCGTCTTCGGCCTGGGCCACGGCATGGCGTTCTCCTTCGTGCTCGCCGAAATGCACCTCTCCACCGGCCAGTTGGTCACCAGCCTGCTCGGCTTCAACCTCGGCATCGAACTGGTCCAGCTGCTGCTGGTCTGCCTCGCCCTGCCCACGCTCCTGGTCCTGGCCCGCCTCCGCGTTCAGCCCGCCCTCCGCCTGACCGGCGCGGTGCTCACCGGCATCGCCGCCCTCGGCTGGCTGGTCGACCGCCTGGGCCTGCCCAACCCGGTCGCCCGCACGGCCGACAGCGCGGGCTCCCACACCACGGCCCTGCTCATCGTCCTGACGCTGGCCGCCCTCACCAGCACCGGGTGGACCCTGGCCGCCAACATCCGCAACGCACCGCGGGACGGACTCAGGCCGCCCCGATGGCGCGCGGCCCCGGACCGCTCGTGAGCCGCGTGGCGACCTGGACCAGTCCCGCGACCGCGCGGGAGCGGCTGTGCGGCGGCCACGCGATGACGGTGATGACCGGCGGCGCGTCCAGCACCGGCACGGCGGCGAGGTCCTCGCGCAGCTGGGACCGGACGGACTCCGGCACCACGCAGCAGGCGCGGCCCAGCGCGATCAGCTGGTACAGCTGGGCCTGGTCCCGGACCTCGGGACCGGGCCCGTCCGGATACGTACCGTCCCGGCGTGGCCAGCGGGCCAGGGGAAGGCCGGCCAGTCCGGCGGCCTCGGCCGTCCGCACCTGCTCGCGGGCGGTGAGCGGATGCCCGGCCGGCAGTACCAACACCTGCCGCTCCGCCACCAGTTCCTCGGTGTCGAAGCCGGCGGTGCTGTCGAACGGCAGATGCAGCAGCGCCACGTCGGCCCGGCCGTCGCGCAGCATGTGCTCCTGCTCGCCGATCCCGCACAGCAGCAGATCGACGGCGACCGAGCCGGGTTCGGCGGCGTAGGCGTTGAGCAGCTTCGCCAGCAGTTCGTTGGACGCGCCCGCCTTCGTGGCCAGCACCACGCCCGCCTGGCCGCTCGCCGCGAGCGCTGCCCGCCGGGTGCGCTGCTCGGCGGCGGCCACCGCGTCCAGCGCCGCCCGCGCCTCCCGCAGCAGCACCGAACCGGCCTCGGTCAGGACGACCGCCCGGCTGGTGCGTTCCAACAGCGTTGCCCCGAGCCGCCGCTCCAGCAGACTGATCGCCCGCGACAGCGGCGGCTGCGCCATCCCGAGCCGCTCGGCCGCCCGCCCGAAGTGCAACTCCTCGGCGACGGCCACGAAGTACCGCAGTTCCCGCGTCTCCACGCCCTCCATGCTACCGACCTGACCGGGATCGATACCCGTGCGGTATCGATCCCCACCCGATCGGTGTTGGCCCGTCCGGCCCGGCCCCGGACAGGATCGATGACATGAGCGAACAGAAGACCGCGCTGGTCACCGGCGCGAACAAGGGCATCGGATACGAGATCGCGGCCGGCCTCGGCGCGCTCGGCTGGCGCGTCGGCGTCGGGGCCCGGGACGCGGAGCGCCGCGAGGTCGCCGTGGCCAAGCTGCGGGCGGCCGGAGTCGATGCCTTCGGCGTCCCCCTCGACGTCACCGACGACGCGAGCGTGACGGCCGCGGCCCGGCTGGTCGAGGACCACGCGGGACGCCTCGACACCCTCGTCAACAACGCCGGGATCACCGGCAGCGCGGCACAGACGCCGACCACCGCCGACCTCGACACGGTACGGGCCGCCGTCGAGACCAACGTCATCGGCGTCATCCGCGTCACCAACGCGATGCTGCCGCTGCTGCGCCGCGCCGCGTCCCCCCGGATCGTCAACGTCTCCAGCAGCGTCGGCTCCCTCACCCGCCAGACCACGCCCGGCGCCGAGACGGGCCCGATCGCCGTCGCCTACTCGCCGTCCAAGACCTTCCTCAACGGCGTCACCGTCCAGTACGCCAGGGAACTCCAGGACACGAACATCCTCATCAACCTCGCCTGCCCCGGCTACTGCGCGACCGACCTCAACGGCTTCCGGGGCCACCGCACCCCCGAACAGGGCGCCGCGACCGCGATCCGCCTCGCCACTCTGCCCGACTCCGGCCCGACCGGCCGCTTCTTCGACGACGACGGGGAAGTGCCCTGGTGACTCACGCGCCGGCGTGACCGAGGAAGGCGGCCGAGGTGGCGGGGGATTCGGCGTCCTGCGGCGGGTGGATGTCGCGGAAGGTGAACGCGAGCGGTCCGGGGCCGTGCGCGCGCACCATCGCGACCCGCTCCAACGCCTCCGCCAGGCTCGGGACATGGCCGATCGGGATCCACCACAGGGCCTGGTGCAGCTCGGTCTTGCGCCGGAACCATTCGCGACGGCGGCTCAGTACGCGCAGATGGTCGGAGTGGTAGGTGAAGTTCCGCAGGGCCTCGACCGACTCCCAGACCGAGCAGTTGATCAGGAGCAGGTCGTCGTCCTCGTCGGGGCGGACGCCGGTCGCGTCCTCGCCCTCGTCGTCGACCATGCGCCACACGAACCCGGGGCTGCGGTCGGCGAGCGTGTTGATCTCGGGCTGCAGGGCGACGAAGTCGGCCGACTCGGGGGCGTCCAGCGGGGCGATCAGGCGCCCGACGTTGACCTGTGCGAGATGAAAGCCAGTCATGGGCCCAGCATGGCCCGGCCCATCTCTACAGTCAATGACTATTATTTTTAGAGAGTGCCACACAGCACCCACCGGGACACGGATCCATCGCCGACGACCACTGCCCGGACGCCAGGCCCTCGATCAGCGCCAGGTTCATCCCGCAGACCAGGGCGGGGAACTCCTCGGCGAGTGTGTGGAAGGGGCAGTTGCGCAGCCGCAGCGTCCCGCCCTCCCAGAAGGGCTGGTAACCGCGGTCCCGCAACACCTCGACCAGGTCGTCGGCGCCCGCGTCCGGATCCGCCGCCCCCGCGGCCCTCGCCGCGGCCTGCAGTTCCCGGTCCAGGCCGGCGCTCTCCACCACCTCGGCGAGCAGCCTGCCCGCCGCGTCGTAGGACCGGGGCGGGACGGACACGGTGTGCTCGCCCTCGGCCCGCCGGTACACCTTCGCGGGCCGCCCCGCACCCGGGCCGGTGCGCCCGGACAGCCGCCGGAAGGACACGGCCAGCAGCCCCGCCTCCACGAGCTTGTCCAGGTGGAAGGCGGCCAGCGACCGCGAAACCCCGACCGCCTCCGCCGCCGCGTCCCGCCCCACCTCGCCCGGATCGGCGGCGACATGCCGATAGAGCCGACGGCGCACGGGATCACCCAGCACGCCCAGCACCGCGAACGCGGAATCGGCGGAATCGGCAGCTTTGGTGGAATCTGCGGAGTCTGCGGAATCTTCAGAGGTCACGCGAAAATTCTATGGCCAATGGAAGTCCTCGAAACAGTTCGCCCAGGACACCGCACCCCGCACGGGGTCAGGAGCCGCCGTCGCCCAGGACGGTGGTGTCCTGGCCCGAACGCTTCCCGCCCTTCAGCAGCCCCGGGGCGACCGCACCGGCCAGCAGCGTCACCATCGCCACCCCCCGCACCCAGCGGGGGCCGCCGCGCGCGGCCCAGAAGACGCACACGCAGCCGCCGATGACGGCGAGGAGGAGAAGGACGAGGGCGGCGAGCACGGTCATGGCGTGGTTCCTGTCGGTCGGCGGATCGGCGCAGGCGTTGCTCGCCGTGTGACCTCCACGATGCCGTCCGGCCGTCGGCCGCCGCCTGAGCCCCCGTACTCATCTCCCCCGACTGGATACCCAGTTGCCGTCGGGGCGGAGTGCTGCTCACCTCGGTCGAGTAGCCGTACTCAGGCGGAGACACGCGGGCGGCGCCGATATTGGCGACATGAACGTACCGCCGCCGCCCCCGTACCCGCCGTCGTACTACCCCGGGTTCCCGCCGCCGCGCCCCTCGCCGGGCGGGTCCCGCAAGGTGGTCTTCGCCGTCGTGGCCGGGCTGCTGCTCGCGGTCGCGGCCGCGATCAACCTGCTGTGGTTCTTCGCCTCGATCTTCGCCAGTGACAGCTGTGGCACCTCGGCCGGAACGGCGCGGTTCTGCGACGACTCCGGTGTGTGGATGCTCGTGGCGATGTTCGGGCCGATGGTCACACTGGCCGCGGCGGTGGCCACGGTCGTACTCGGGGCGGAGCGGCTTCGGCGGCCGTGGACCGCCCTGGCCCTGGGCGTGCTCGTCTACGCGACCGGCCCGGCGCTCGCCCTGTTCACCGTCTTCGGTTAGCTGCGGCTCCGTTGTGGCTGGTCGCGCTCACGCGGCGGTAGCCGCATATCGGATACAGCCCCGCGCCCCTTGCGGGGCGCTCTCACCCGGCCGACTCCAGGAAGGCGGCCCAGGCGGTGGGGGAGAGGGTGAGGTGGGGGCCGTCGGGGCCGGTCTTGGAGTCGCGGATGTGGATGGCTTGGGGGCAGGGGGATATTTCGAGGCGGCGCCAGGTGTAGGCGGTTTCGACGCAGTCGCCGCCGCTGGGGTTGCTGTGGCTCGACTTGAACCAACGCAGGGTGCTCGTCATGTCCGCTCTTCTCCTGCCAACTTCCGGATGAGGCTCAGTGAGTCGTCCGGGCTCAGCGCCTGAGTCCGGATCTTTGCATACCGGTGGGCGAGGAGAGACACCTTGGCGGGATCGCTGACCAGGAGGCTTTCGTCCTGGACTTCGATATAGACGACGTCATGGTGCTCCTTGGTCTTCACCAGTTTCATGTCGCCGTAGGCTCCCGCATGTCCGGCCCTCAACCCACGTTCCAGTGAGACGACTTGGACGCTCACATTGTCCCTCTCCGCGTCCTCTGCAAGCGAGCGCAATTGGCCGTGCAGTACCTCCCAGCTCCCGAACGGCCGCCGCAGCACTGACTCCTCCAGGATCAACTCGATCATGGGAGTCGGGTCTGCCCGGTCGAACAGCGCCCGCCGTGCCAAGCGTGCCTCGACCAGTTCCTCCACCTTCTCCTCTGGAAGCTTCGGGAAGCCCCCGCCGATCAGTGCCCGTGCGTACTCCGGCGTCTGGAACAGCCCGTCGACCACGAACGTCTGGTACGACGACAGCGTCACCGCCTCCTGCTCCACCAGTGCGAAGTTCTTGAACTGGGCCGGGTACTTGTCCAGCAGTACGAACCTGCGGGCCTTCTCGAAGATGCCCAGCCCGCCGCCGATCGTCTCTTCCAGCTTCGCGAGCATCTTGTCGCTGGCGGGCTGCGCACCCGTCTCCATCGCGCTGATCGCGGACCCGGTGTAGCCGATCCGCTTCCCCAACTCCTCCTGGGTCAGCTCCTGTTGCTCGCGGAAGGCCTTCGCCAGGGCGGCCAGGAGCTGTGCCGTGCTGCCCGCTTCCACCTTGTTCTCAGCCCGCGCCATTGCGGTCACCCCCGAACTCAACCGAACTCAACCGGTCACAACCACCGGACCCCGAATTCCCAGAGTTTGCGGCTCTTGACTCCGAGTTATGGCGACCGTAGCCGCAGGTGCCGACACTGATTCCATGAACACGCGAAATGACCCTTTAAACCTCGGCTGGCTCCCGGCCGCCGGCGTTCAACTCCGCAAAGCGGGCGTTCAGTTCGATGCCGTTCGTGTAGACGACGGGACGTGGGGGCGGCGGCTCGCCGACCGGCTCGCGGAGATGACCGGGGGTGACCCGGGACCGGTGATCGAGGTCGCCAGTGGGCGGCGGTGCGTGTACTTCCTCGTGCCGGCCGGGAGCACGGACCACCTGCCCTGGCCTGCGGAGGTGACCAGGCTGACCGCCGTCCCGGCCCGGGTGTCGTACATCCCGGTCCCCGCACTGGACGACATGACCTGGCCGCTGTCGTGGCGCTACCGGCCGACCTGCCCGGACCGTTTCGTGCACACGCGACTGCTGCGGACCGCGCTTCACTCGCCGGAGTGAAATGCGTCAACAAAGGCCCAGGAAAAGAGGATTGCGGCTTGCGCTCGCCGCTTTGCGTGGCCCTAAAGTCACGATCAACAGATTGCCCCCGCGGTGCGCCAACACCCGGGGGCTCGACACCTGGAGAGAACAGCTCCGATGCGCGTTCATCGTACGGCGCCCCTGCGCGCCTTCGCAGCCCTCGCCAACTCCCTTTCCCGGGACCGACGTCTGTCCTGGGGTGCGGTAGGCGTACTGGCGTACCTCTTGTGCCTGCCGAACGGCTGCTGGGTCACGGAGCGGATCATCGCCGAGCGGCGCCGGGAAGGGTGCATGTCGGTCGTCGCGTCCCTGCGTGAGCTGGAGGAACGGCGGTATCTGCGGCGGGTGGTGCGGCGGGACCCCGTGACCCGGCAGTACTCGACGGTCTGCGAGGTATTCGAGGGGCCGTACGAATCCCCGGCGCTGACGGGTGAAATGCAAAATGTTCGCCTCGCGGCGGCCTAGTCCCAAGGGGAAAGGAACGAAATGACTGTCTTGCTCGAACGGTCCGACGCGGTATACCGGAGGTATACTTGTGTCATGGCTGACACCACCGTCAAGGTCGACCCCGCTGTCCGTGACCGCCTCATGGTGCTCGCCCGCGAACGCGGGATGACCATGCGGGACCTGATCGCCGAGCTCGCGGGGGCCACGCCCACGCGGGAGGAGCTGCGCAAGCGGTACGAGGAGACGAAGGCGTACTGCGAGACGCACTTCGGGGTGACCTTCACCGAGGAGGACCACGACCGGGTGGAGAAGGTCTGGCAGGACCTGGAGGCCGGTCGGGCGGTGGACAGCCTGTGAGCGCGATGAGGACCGGTTCCACCGGTGTCGTCTTCGACGAGTCCGCCCTGCTGGCGCTGGGCTCGGGGAACTCGCTGGCCTCCCAGTTCGTGTCGAACACGGAGCACGGGCCGACCCGGCATGTCTATGTCCCGGCACTCTGCCTGGCCGCCGCCGACGGCATGCGCAAGGGGCTCGCGGAGCACGTCGGCGCGCTTCCGGCCGTCGAGATCGTCGAGCTGGACTTCTCCGGCGCGTCCACGGTCGGCGCGCTGCTGCGGGACGGCGTGGAGTGGCGGCTCGGACACGCCGTCCATCTGTCGCGGCCCACGCTCGACTGGCCCGACGGCCGTCACGTGGTGACCGTCGACCCCGACCTCTACGCCGACATGCCACTGGTCCGCACCATCAGGCTGCCGCAGCAGAGGTGACCTGGGCGCCCCGCCCGTCAGCTGAAGACGATCATCGACCCCTGGGCCAGGCTCCGGGTCGCGGCCGCGTGGAGGCCCAGCCAGACGTGGCGTTCGCGGGCGAAGGGGCTCGGGTCGTAGGGGGCGGGGACGGCCGGTTCCTCAAGGTCGGTGGGGGCAGCGGGGGGCTGCGGCGGGGCCGGGGGGTTGGCCGGGTCGATGCCGATGGAGGGGGCGACGTACTCCAGCTCGCGCAGCAGGGCGTGGGAGGAGCCCAGGGGACCGCCGCTGGCGAGGAGTTCGTCGCTGGAGAGCGGGTTCGGGAAGTCGACGGGGACGTACGCGCCCGCGTGGTCGTAGTGCCAGACCAGGTGGGACTGCTGGGCCGTGGACTCGAACATCTCCAGGAGCTGCTCGTAGTCGCCGCCGAGGTCGTCCACGGGGGAGACGGGCAGGCCGCAGACCTGGAGCAGGTAGGCGCGGCGCAGGAAGTGGAGCGCGTCGTAGTCGAAGCCGGCCACGGGCGCGACCTCGCCGGACAGGCCCGGCATGTACTGGTACACCGGAACCGGCGGCAGCCCGGCCTCGGCGAGCACCTTGTTGTATTGCGCGAGTTCCTCGGCGAACGGATTGTCGGGGGTGTGGCACAACACGTCGACCAGCGGTACCAGCCAGAGGTCACAGGCCAAAGAGGGCTCCTCGTATCAGCGCGTTCACGGTCGGATCGGCCAGGTGGTCGGTCAGGGAAGAGTAATCGGTGCGGAGCCGGTCAGCTCCCCTCGTGCAGGTCCCATACCCAGACCCCGCCGGTCCACTTACCGGGTTTTCCGGTCAGTGCCTCGACGGCCTGCCGGAGTTTGTCGTCGTTGGGTTGCGGGGCGACCACCAGGACGCCCGCCTTCCAGTAGGCGAAGTCCTTCTTCGCCTGGGCCCGCCAGTTCTTGCCGATCACCGGGATCTTCCCGGAGTAGCGGACGTCCCGCAGCATGTCGGAGGTGAAGCGCGGGACGGCACCGTAGATCCCGGCGCGGTCCTTGCCGTAGGGGCCGTTGAAGTAGCCGCCGGGGAGCTTGAAGCCGAGACCGGCCGCGGTCTGCCAGTGCAGGGCCTCGGCGGCGCCGGGGTCGGGGAGCGGCAACGGGACGAGGGACTCGCCCCGGCCCACGTACGACTTCCACATTCCGCCGCTGATGAACTCCGGGACCGGCGCCCGGGGCACGGACTTCAGCGGGGCGGGCAGGATCGGCAGCAGCGCGAGCGCGACGCCGAGCAGACCGAAGTAGAGGGTGCCGATACGACGGGCGGCCAGCACCTTCTCCAGGGCGAGCGCGAGCAGCAGGCCCAGCGCGGGCGCGCAGATCATCGCCACCCGGCCCTCGATCACCGACTCGAAGAGCGGGAACTTGCGGACGGCCGCCCAGGGCCCCGGGTAGACCGTGTCCGTCAGCGGGACGCGGATCTCCGGGCCCATCGACAGCACCGCGGCGGCCACCGAGGTGAACGCCAGCGCCTTGACCAGCGGCCGCTGCCACAGTCGTACGACGATCGCGAACGCCAGCAGGACCAGCGGCCAGCCGTAGAAGGCGTTCTGCTCGGTGGGGTTGAGGGAGAGTTCGTTGGCGCGGCCCGCGTCCCCGAAGAGCATCGAGCGTTCGGAGAAGGCGAGCAGGGAGAGCGGGCTGTTTCCGGCGTTGTCGCCGTGCAGGACGCTGTGGTAGCTCTGCGGGCCGCTGAACTGCCAGTAGAGGGGGAAGGCGACGAGCGGGAGGCAGACCGCGCCGGCCAGCAGCAGGCCCTTGCCGAGCGGACGCCAGGCCTCCTTCGCCACCTGCGGCCGTACGGCCGCGTAGGCGGCGGCGAACAGCACCATGCCCAGCGCGGCCAGCAGGAACGGCTCCTCGCCGAGGAACACCTGGTACGCCGCCATCACCCCGAGCACGATCCCGTCCCGCCGGACCCGCTCGCCGGTGGCGAGGCGCAGGGCGCGGTCGATGATCAGCGGGATCATGAACAGGATCACGAAGTTGGGGTGCGCGTTGGCGTGGCTGACCATCGGCGGCGCGAAGGCCGCGAGGGCCGCGCCGACGAAGGCCGCGCCCCGGTGCCGTACCACCCGCCGCACGATCAGCCAGTACCAGGCGACGGCGGTCGCGGCGAGGCCGAGGGCCATGCAGACGCTCAGCGAGACCGCCGGTCCCGCGAGCAGCGTCAGCGGGGCGAAGGGGACGGAGACGCCCAGCATGACCGTGTTGGCCATCAGGTTGACGCCGTCGGGGAAGCCCTGGAGGTCGGAGAAGAGCGGGTTGCGGAAGTGCGCGAGGTTGTCCGCGGTCACCGCGAAGAACCACTCCCACTGGTTCTGGTCCTGGAGGGAGTCGACGAGATAGCGGTGGCCGGGGTCGAAGAAGCGGCCCGAGTAGAGGGCGACGGAGAGGGCCAGGAAGAGGACGGCGACCAGGAGGTCGGCCGGGCGCAGCCGGCGCAGCCGGAGCAGGGCCAGGTCGGCGAGGACCCTCGGGTAGGCCAGCGGGCCGACCTTCGAGCCGGGCTGGTGGCTCCAGCGGACCGGGACCTCGGCGATCGGCAGGCCGCTCCGGTGCAGGTGCTGGAGGACCTCGACGTCGATGCCCCAGCCGTCCAGCCGGGAGTCGGCGAAGGCCTCGCGGGCCCGCTCGCCGTCGAAGAGCTTGAAACCGCACTGGGTGTCCCGCAGTCCGGGCACGGCGGTCGCGCGTATCAGCAGGTTCCCGGCGCGGCCCAGCAGTTCGCGCAGCCGGTGCTGGTGGTGGGCTATCTCCGAGCCCGGCACGGCGCGCGAGCCGATCGCCGCCGCGTTGCCCTCGCTGAGCGCCTTGTCGAGCCGCTCCAGTTCCTCGATGGGCGCCGCGAGATCGGCGTCGGTGACCAGCACCCGGCTGCCGCCGGTCGCGGCGACCCCGAGCCGCAGGGCGTTGCCCTTGCCCCGGTTGCGGTCGGCGGTGACCAGCCGGACGCGCGGATGCCCTAAGGCGGCCACCTCGCGCGTCCCGTCGGTGGAGCCGTCGTCGGAGACGACGACCTCCCACGACCCGAACCGGCTCTCGTTGTCCGCGAGATAGCGGGTCACGGCGTCGAGCGTGGGCCCGAGCCGCTCCTCCTCGTTGTACGCCGGGATGACGACGGAGAGATCGACGGACTCCCCGCGCTCCCTGCCCTCCCCGCTGTTCTCCCCGTTCTCCCCGTTCTCGCTGTTCTCCGTGGACTCGGTGGGCGCGGTCATCCGTTCTTCTCCGCCAGTCGCTCGATCAGGGCGAGGGAGTGCGTGTTGTACGCGGCGACGATCCCCCGGGCGGCCTCGGCGTCCCGGCGGGACAGCGCGTCGACCAACTCGGTGTGCCGGGACCACAGATACCCGCGTAGATCGGGCAGCCGGCGCAGATGCCGCACCGCGCACACCCAGGACTGCACGCGCAGCCGGTGCAGGAAGTCGGCGAGGTAGGGGTTGCCGAACAGGGCCGACAGCTCACGCCAGAAGCGGAGGTCGTAGCCGATGAGGATGGTCAGGTCACCGGCGGTCGCGGCGCGCTGCGCCTCCTCGCCGCGCCGGCGGACCCCCGCCAGGGCGGCCGCGACGCGCGGCTCCTCGGGGTCCTTGAAGGCGGGGTGGAGGCCGTCGGCGAGGGCCTGGAACATGCCGTCGGTGACCAGGCTGCGGGCCTCGATCATGCCCCGGTAGTCGCTGAGCGTGTACTCCGGGACGCGGAAGCCGCGGTGCTGGTCGGCGTCGAGGATGCCCTGCGCCGACAGGTCGACCAGCGCCTCGCGGACCGGGGTCGCCGAGACCCCGTACTGCTCGGCGATCTCCTTGACCGTGAACTCCCGGCCCGGCTGCAGCCGCCCGGCGAGCACCTCGTCACGGAGCGCGTCCGCGATCTGCTGGCGCAGGGTACTGCGGGTCACAGCGCCGTTGCCGGGCATCGTCGGGTGCCTCTCCTCACGCGTACGGGTGACGTGCTCGCTTACATGTACATCTACGAGCACGCCACCTTACGCGTTCGGGTTCCGGGTGTACTCCTTCCGTACGTTCCGTACCCGTCAGGAGCCGGCCATGGGTCCGCTGTGCGGCCGCTGAGTACCCCCGGTGCTACACCGTGTACTCGTCGGCCACGCTCAGTGCCGCGTCCAGCGCCGCGAACCCTTCCTTGAGCTCCGCCTCACTCACATTGCACGGCGGCACGACATGCGTCCGGTTCATGTTCACGAACGGCCACAGACCGTGCTGCTTCGCGGCGGCGCCGAACGCGGCCATCGGCGCGTTGGCCTCGCCGGCCGCGTTGTACGGCACCAGCGGCTCCCGGGTCTCCCGGTTCCTCACCAGGTCGAGCGCCCAGAACATGCCGGTGCCGCGCACCTCGCCGACGCTGGGGTGCCGCTCGGCGAGCGCCGCGAGCGCGGGCCCGACGACGTCCGCGCCCAGCCGCCGGGCGTTCTCGACGACCCCTTCCTCCTCCATCACGTTGATCGTCGCGACGGCGGCGGCGCAGGCCAGCGGATGCCCGGAGTAGGTCAGCCCGCCCGGGTAGGGCCGCTTGCCGAAGGTCGCGGCGATCTCCTGGCTGATGGCGACCCCGCCGAGCGGCACATACCCGCTGTTCACGCCCTTGGCGAAGGTCATCAGGTCGGGTACGACCCCGAACAGGTCGGCCGCGAACCACTCGCCGGTCCGCCCGAACCCGGCCATGACCTCGTCGAGGACGAAGACGATCCCGTACTTGTCGCAGATCTCCCGCACGCCCGCCAGGTAGCCGGCCGGCGGCACCATGATCCCGGCGGTCCCCGGAATGCTCTCCAGCACGATCGCCGCGATCGTCCCCGGCCCCTCGAACGCGATCGTGGTCTCCAGGTGCTCCAGCGCCCGCGCCGCCTCCTGCTCCTCCGTCTCCGCGTAGAAACGGGAGCGGTAGAGGAAGGGCGCCCAGAAGTGCACCACACCGGCGGCGGCGCTGTCGGAGGCCCAGCGGCGGGGGTCACCGGTCAGGTTGATCGCCTGCTGCGTACCGCCGTGGTACGACCGGTACGCCGACAGCACCTTCGCCCGGCCCGTGTGCAGCCGCGCCATCCGCAGCGCGTGCTCGATCGCGTCCGCGCCCCCGTTGGTGAAGAAGATCTTGTCCAGATCCCCCGGTGTCCGCTCCGCGATCAGCCGCGCCGCCTCCGACCGCGCCGCCACCGCGAACGCGGGCGCGAACGTCGTCATCCGCCCCGCCTGCTCCTGGATCGCCGCGACCACCTTCGGATGCTGGTACCCGATGTTCGTGAACACGAGCCCACTGGTGAAGTCCAGGTACCGCCTGCCGTCGTAGTCCCAGAAATACGACCCTTCGGCACCGGCCACCGCCGGCGGGTCGATCAGGTCCTGTGCGGACCACGAATGAAACACATGCGCACGATCGTCCGCCTTGACGACGGCTCCGGCCTGGGGGAGGGGCTGAGGGGTCATGGCGGGGAGCGTAGAAGCGCCCGGCACCCGCGCGATATCGGCGACATGTTCCGTGGTCGGGGGGTGGACACGACAGTCTGTCGAACCGCTTGTCCGAGTGAGCCTTCTGCCCGATGCTCTGTTCCAGGTGGCCTTTGTGCACCAGGCCTGTTGCCGCATCGCCGCATGCGAAA
Organism: Streptomyces sp. NPDC048288; assembly: GCF_043201555.1. Classification (NCBI taxonomy): domain Bacteria; kingdom Bacillati; phylum Actinomycetota; class Actinomycetes; order Kitasatosporales; family Streptomycetaceae; genus Streptomyces; species Streptomyces sp. NPDC048288. The sequence goes on along the minus strand of NZ_JBICZD010000002.1, from coordinate 257,871 downwards.
TCGCCGGATGCGCAGTGGCAGACCTTCCCGCGCGGGCCTTCATCGCGACGTACATGACGGGGGGTGCGCAGGTGCCGCTGACAGACCCCGCGCTCCAGCGACGGAAACTGCGGGACCAGTTGCGCAGACTGCGCGAATCGGCCGGTTACACCCAGCGTGAAGTGGCCGACGAGATGGAATGGTCGTTGTCCAAGCTGATCCGCATCGAGGCCGGCCGGAACGGTATATCCATCACTGACCTGCGGGCGCTCATCGGGCATTACCGGGTCACCGACCAGGCCGTGGTGGACCGGCTGATCGCGATGGCCCGGGCGGCCAGGGAGCGTCCTTGGTGGGACCGCTACCGGGACATCGCGGATCCGGCCTTCCTGCTCTCCCTGGGGTACGAGGGAGCGGCCTCCATCATCAGGACCTTCGAGCCCATCCTCGTCCCCGGGCTCTTGCAGACCGAGGAATACGCCCTTGAGGTGCTGCAGCTGACGAGCCCGCCGGAGCAGGTGGACATGCGCGCCGAGCTGCGCTTCGAACGCCAGGAGCGGCTGCTGCGCTCCGACGGGCCGCAGCTGCACTTCATCCTGGACGAGAACGTGATCAGCCGGGCGGTGGGCGGTCCGGAGGTGATGCGCCGCCAGGTGAGACGCCTCAAGGAACTGGCCGATCACCCGCAGATCTCCTTACGGGTGCTGCCCTTCGGGAACGGCCTCTACGGCTACTTCAGGACGTCGTACGTCCTCTTCGAGTTCGAGGATCCCGAAGAGGACATCGTGCTGTACATCGAGCGGGCGAACGGCGAGGCGATCGTCCGGGAGGGCGTGGACTGGGCCGACGACGACGCCCCCGGCCGCTTCCTGGAGACGTACTTCGACAATGAGCAACTGGCCAGCCTGGAGGGCACCCCGGCGATCCTGGACGCCTGTGTCGGGCGGCTCGGCGAGCCGGACGACTCGGCGGAATCCGCTCCTCCTGATTCCGCCGAGGGGAGCACCTAGAGCTGCGCGGCCCGGGGGGCCGAGTGCCCGGAATTCAGGAAAGAGTTCCAGCTGATTGCGGAGAAATTCAGAACACCGCACTCGGGGTCCTTCGAGTCACGTACCAGAACACCCCCCGAAAAAGCCACTTCCACGCAGTTTCCCTGCGCGCTCCTGCTGCTTTTGCGCCACTTCACTGGAGAGTCGACGGGTGTGATCATCAAGTGCTCCGAACGATGAAACGAGTTAATTTACAGGAAGAGGTGGGGGTGCTGCAAATCGCGGCCTCGCGCGAGGGGGCAGCCGGAGGGCAGCCGGGCAACCATACCGCCGTAAAGCGGCCGTGATGCACGTTGATTTCTTCAGGGTTCGCGCGCACCGATGTTTTCCCTGGTCGCGCGCACCTCTCCTGTCGCGGCAGAGATTTCACCCGGCTGGCGCGCCCGCTTGACGGGGCCGCCCTGGTCGGGGTGCTGATCATTCTGCGAGGCGGCCGTCTGCCACCTGGCACTCTGCGCCGAAGGAGTGATCCCGGCCGGAGGTCATTCCGCTGGTGGGCGCCTGGCGAAGGGCGCGAAGGCCGATGGAAAAGCGGCTATCTGACACTTGCCACATAGCTCCGAGGCTCAGATACTGATGGCAGAGATATTCGCCGCCCGTGTCGATGGGTGGCCGGTGCCGCAGCGGCTACTGGGGCACCCGGGAGCGAATCACCCCAATCATCCGGAATTGTCGGGGGCATTGGGGAGGTTCGCTCCCCCTTTTGCTTCGATCCGCTATTGACCACTCTGGCGTGGATCGCTCAGGGCGTGCAAAATTGCATTACAGGGTCGCAGGACCCTGCAAAAGGGTAGGGATGTTCACGGTCCCTTCATTTCCGAAAGGAGGTGAAAACTGTGTACAAGGAACTGGGCAAAGTCGTGGTCGAGGCCATGCAGAGCTGGGGCAAGACCGTGCGGCTGTGCCTGCTGATCGCGGTGGTAGCCGCTGCCGCGATCGCCGCCGCGTACGTCCGGTGAGCGAGCGCGATCCGTCCTCATGGGCGGCGAATATCTCTCAGCGGCTCTCTCGAAGCAGCCGCAGTCCGGCAGCATGCCGTCCGTGCGACGGCATGCTGACCGTCGGGCGAGCCCGACCGCTTGTTACGTAACCGTAGACACCGTGTCGCCCGGCTTGCGGAACCGCCGCATTATTCTCGGCTCGATCACAAGTGTGAGCGAGGGGCGGATCTGCCATGGAGAAGCTGGGGCCGGGGGATCCGCAGCACATCGGGGGGTACCGGCTGCTCGCGCGGCTGGGTGCGGGCGGGATGGGGCGGGTGTATCTCGCGCGGTCGGAGCGCGGTCGTACGGTCGCGGTGAAGCTGGTGCGGGCGGAGATCGCCGCGCACGAGGAGTTCCGGGAACGTTTCCGGCAGGAGGTCCGCAACGCCCAGCGGGTCGGCGGGTTCTGGACCGCGCCCGTCCTCGACGCCGACACCGAGGCCACCGTGCCCTGGGTGGCCACCGGCTATGTCGCCGGACCGAGCCTCCAGCGTGTCGTCGAGCACGATCACGGCCCGCTGCCCGAGCGGTCGGTGCACATCCTCGCCGCCGGGCTGGCGCACGCGCTCACCAACATCCACGCGGCCGGCATCGTCCACCGCGACCTCAAGCCGTCCAACGTGATGCTGACGATAGAGGGCCCCCGGGTCATCGACTTCGGGATCGCGCGGGCGATGGAGACCCTGCCCGGCGAGGGGCTCACCCGCACCGGCTCGCTCGTCGGCTCGCCGGGCTTCATGGCCCCCGAGCAGGTGCGCGGCGACCGGATCACCCCGGCCTGCGACATCTTCTGCCTCGGCTCCGTGCTCGCCTACGCGGCCACCGGCCGGCTCCCCTTCGGCACCACCGAGGCCGGCGAGCACGCCCAGATGTTCCGCATCGTCCAGGAGGACCCCGACCTCTCCGGCCTCCCCGAAGGCATCGCCGACGTCGTCCGCGACTGCCTCCGCAAGGACCCCGCCACCCGCCCGTCCCTCGACGCCATCCTGGCCCGCACGGGAGCGGGGGAAACCGTGTGGGAGGGCCGGTCGAAGGACCCCTGGCTGCCCGGGGCACTGGTGGCCCAACTGGGCCGACACGCGGTCGAACTCCTTGAGGTGGAGGACCCGACTTTCCACGGGGCCAAGGCGACGGATCCGGCGACCGGTCAATGGGCGCCAGGGGCAGCCAACCCAGGGGCGCGGGGAACTGCGCGACCAGCCCCCACCCACCCGCACCCGACCCTCAACCCCCCGTCCCCCGAACACGCCCCCGCCCACCCGGCCTACGGCTACCCGAACCAGCCCCACCAGCACCCGCAGCCCCAGTCTCAGCCGCAGTCTCAGCAGGAGTACAACCCCTACACCGACCCGGCCGCCCCCGCCCCGCACCCCACCCGCGTCTACACCCCGCCGCCACCCCCGCCCTACGACCCCACCCCCGGCGACGGATCGGGCCGCACCCCCCGCTCCACCGCCCTCCTCGTCACCATCGCCCTGATCGTGATGCTGGCGGCCGGCGGCACCGTGTACGCGCTGATGAACAACGGCGGTGACGCGAAGGCGGCCGACAAGCCCACCCCCTCCCGGTCGGTCACCGACCCGGCGTCCTCCGCGGGATCGACGCCGACCCGGTCGTCCTCCCCGTCGGCCTCCCCGAAGGGCACCGGCACCGTCCCCGCCGCCTTCCTCGGCACCTGGGCCACCTCGATAGACAACTCCACCGGCCACAACACCCGTGAACTGACCATCCGGCAGGGCGCGGTGGGCGACACGGTGCTCACGCTCGTCGCCGACGGGCCGGGCTACCACTGCGAGTTCACCGCGAAGCTCGCCGCGAAGCCCGGCTCCGGCGGGCCGTTGGAGATAGGGCCGTCGAAGGTCACGACCGGCGAGCCCCGCTCCTCCTGCTCCGCCGGTGAGGCCACCGAGGTCAGCCTGCTCTCCGACGGCAGGCTGAAGCGGGTGAAGAAGGACGGCGGCGAGAGCCTGACGTACAGCAAGGAGTGAACTCCGGGTCTGGGCGGTGTAGTTGAACGTTCGGCGAACAAAAGTTCTGACGTCCGGAATATCCCTGCGTCACACATCCTGCGCCCTTACGGTGACCCCACCATTCGACTCCGGGGAGTGGCGGGGGCACCCACATGGAGTGGCTGAGCACGGAGAACATCGTGGCCGTCGGCACCGCGGTGCTCGGCATCGTCGCGTCGGCGGGCATCTTCTGGTACGAGCGCCGGGTCCCGCGCCGCAAACGCATCGGCTACCGCGTGCAGATGGACAACCCGATCGGCGACGACATCCGTTCGGGACGGTTCGGCAGACGTCTGGGCCTGTTCGACGAGGCCCCGGACATGTCCGACGCCACCCTCGTCCTGATCCGGATCGAGAACGACGGCTCCCAGGGCATCGGCCGCGACGACTACACCAGCCCCGAACTGCACGGTCTCACCGCGGTGTTCACCGACCGCACCATCCGGGGCGTCTCGGTCACCCAGCCGACCGACAGCGACCACCTCATGCCGCACTTCACCCCGGAGCGCGGATTCGGGTACGCGGGCAACACCCTGCGCATCCCGCGCGTCCCGCTCAACCACGGCGAGCACTTCAAACTCCTCGTGCTGCTGTCCGGCGGTGACGTGGGCCGGGAGATCAGACTCATCGGCGGCCTGCACGACGGCGAGGTCCACCCCAACCGCAGCGCCACCCCGGACGACGCCACCCCGCTGTTCAGCCGGGCCTCCCGGCTGATCACCATCATGCTCACGGTCAGCGTCCTCACCCTCGCCACGATCATCGTGGCCCGCGACGACAACCCGCCGCCGATCGGCTGTGCCAAGGGCTCGCTGCGGGTCATCGGCTCGACCGCCTTCGCCCCGGTGATGGCGGACGCGGCGAAGAAGTACGAGAAGCAGTGCGAGGGTTCCTCGATCATCGTGGACGCGCACGGCTCCACGGCCGGGATCCGGGACCTGAGGAACGCCGGGGCGGGCTGGAAGAAGCCGGGCTCCCCGTCGGTGCTGGCCATGTCCGACGGCCCCAAGCCCACCGACATGCCCGAACTCCACGAGAACCGGGTCGCGTTGGTGGTCTTCGCGCTCGTCGTGAACGACGACGTGAAGCTGACGGACCTCTCCACCGCCGACGTACGACGGCTGTACCGGGGCGACATCACCAACTGGAAGCAGCTGGGCGGCCCGGACCTGCCGGTGGTGCTGGTCAGCCGGGACGCCAACTCCGGTACCCGGCAGGTCTTCCAGCGCCGGGTGCTGAAGCGCGGCGAGATCGCCAACTCCTCCGTCGACTGCGTGCACAAGGACGACCCGACGGCCAAGGTGATCCGCTGCGAGCTGGACTCCACCGACCAGGTGCTGTCGGAGGTGGCCCAGCTGAAGGGAGCCGTCGGCTACGCCGAGCTGAACGTGGCGGCCGGGGCGAAGGGCCTGCACACCCTCTCCCTGGACCACGAGGCCCCGTCCGTGGAGGCGATCGAACGCGGTGTCAGCGCGTACCCGTACCGCGAGATCGAGTACGCGTACACCTACGGCCAGCCCGCCGCCGACACCCTCGCGTCCAGCTTCCTGACGTACGTCGAGAGGGGGAACGGCCAGGACGTCATCCGCAGCCACGGGCACGTGCCCTGCGCCACCTCCGTGGGGAACAGGCTCTGCGGCTGATCCGCTACCCGGGGAACTCGATACCGCACGCCCGGCGGATCCCGTCCAGCGCGCGGAGCGTGCCCACCGACGCCTCCAGCGGCCGGAGCGGGGACTCCCGCAGGCCCTGCGCCACGCACCGGGCCACCTCCGCCGCCTCGAAGTGCAGCCCGTCGTGGGCGGTGCGCTCCTCCGTGTACGTCAGCGTCGTACCGCCGCCGGACGGGGTCAGCAGGACGTCCCCCGGCTGGTAGAAGGGGCCCGGCAGGGTGAGCGTGGCGTGGCTGCCGGCGATGGTCGCGGTGGTGGGGGTGTCGCCGAGGACGGTGGTGTGGACGACGGCCTGGTTGCCGTCGCCGTCGCGGAGGACGGCGGAGAGCTGGCCGTTGACCCCGGCGGCCGGGTGCGGCTGGCCGGTGGCGAGGATCTCGGCCGGCTCGCCGAGCACCCAGGTGGCGAGGGAGACGGGGTAGGTGCCGAGGTCCAGGAGCGGGCCGCCGGCGAGGTCGGCGCGCAGGATGCGGTGGCCGGGGGCGAAGTGCTCGCCGTGGTCGGCCAGCACGGTGCGGATCTCGCCGAGGACACCGGAGCCGAGAATCTGCCGGACCACGTCGAACCGGGGGAGGAAGAAGGTCCAGAGGGCCTCGGCGCAGAACAGGCCGCGCGCGGCCGCCAGTCGGGCCAGCTCGGCGGCCTGCGCCGCGTCCAGGGCCAGCGGCTTCTCGACCAGCGTGTGCTTGCCGGCCTCCAACGCCAGCCGGGCGCAGGCGAGATGGGCGGTGTGCTCGGTCGCCACGTAGACGACGTCGACGTCCGGCGCGGCGACCAGTTCCTCGTACGAGCCGTAGGAACCGGGGATGCCGTGCCGGCCGGCGAAGTCCTTGGCGCGGTCCGCGTCGCGGGAGGCGACGGCGGTGAAGCGCTGGCGGGTGTGGCGCCGCACCGAGCCGACGAACCGCTCCGCGATCCACCCGGTGCCGAGCACACCCCAGCGCAGGGCGGGCGCCGCCATGGGGTCGGGGGTGCGCGGGGCGGGGAGCACGGCGGGGAAGGCGGGGGGCGTCGGCATCTCAGACCTCCGGGACCCGGACGGCGGTCGTACGGCCGTCGGTGTGCATGGACGCGATGACGGCCTCGGCCACCGCGGAGGCCACCAGTCCGTCGTACGCGGTGGCCAGTGGTGTGGGACGGCCCTCGGCGACGGCGTCGGTCCAGGCCTGCAGCTCCAGGCGGTAGGCGTCGGCGAACCGGGGCCGCCAGTCGGCCGGATAGCCGGTGGCGCGGGTCCGGGCGGTGTCGGAGACCAGCCGGGCCGGATCGGTCAGCGCCAGCGTGCCGTGCTCGCCGACGACCTCGCAGCGGACGTCGTAGCCGTAGCCGGCGTTGAGGAAGGTCTCGACGGTGGTCAGCGCGCCGTCGGCGGTGCGCAGCAGCATCAGCTGGGGGTCGCGGAGGGCCGTCGCCGCCGGGGTGGGGCGGGCCGCGTGCCAGCTCACCTCCACCACCGGGGAGTCCAGCAGCCAGGGCACGGTGTCGAACTCGTGGATCGCCGACCCGGTGACGCTGAACTCGTCGGTGGCGCCGGGCGCGGAGGTCACCCCCCGGCTCACACAGTGCACGAGGAGGGGGACCCCGGCCGTACCGGCGGCGAGGGCGGCCCTGAGGTCGGCGTACCCCGGGTCGAAGCGGCGCATGAAGCCGAGCGAGACCAGGTCCGCGGCGCGGTCCTCCCGCAGGACCCGCACGCACTCCGCGGTCGTCGGCGCGAGCGGCTTCTCGCACATCACCGGCTTGCCCGCGCGGACGGCGGCGATCGCGAGGTCCGCGTGCGTGCTGTCGTGGGAGGCGATGACGACGGCGTCGACACCGGGGTCGGCGATGAGCGCGTACGGGTCGGCGCCGGACCGCGCGCCCGGCACCCCGGCGGCCACCTCCGCCGCCCGCCCCGCGTCGAGGTCGGCGACGTACGCGACCTCGGCGCCGGAGACCCAGCGGTGCAGCGTCCGCACATGGTCGGCGCCCATGTTCCCGGCGCCGACGACCCCGACCCGCACGGCACTCATCCGAGGCTCACCCACGCCCCCCGCGCGGCGGAGCGGCTCATCGCGTCGAGGGCGGTGGCGCTGTGCACGGCGTCGTCGAGGGTCGCGCCGTACGCCGTGCCCTCGGCGATGGACCGGAGGAAGGCGTGGGCTTCGATCACCTTGAGGTCGTCGTAGCCCATGGCGTTGGCCGCGCCGGGCTGGAAGGCGCCGTACTCGCCGTGGCCGGGGCCGACGAAGACGGTGGAGACGGGCTGGTCCTGGTAGGAGGTGCCGCGGCTGACGCCGAGTTCGCCCATCCGCCGGTAGTCCCAGAAGACCGCGCCCCGGGTGCCGTGCACCTCGAAGCCGTAGTTGTTCTGCTCGCCGACCGATACCCGGCAGGCCTCCAGGACACCGCGTGCGCCGGAGGCGAAGCGCAGCAGGCAGTTGACGTAGTCCTCGTTCTCGACGGGGCCGAGTTCGCCGCCGGTGGCGAGGGTGTGGCCGGCGGTGGCGCCGGTGGGCCGTGCCCGCTCCGGGATGAACACGGCCGTGTCGGCGGCCAGCGACTCGATGTCGCCGAGCAGGAAGCGGGCCAGGTCGACGCCGTGCGAGGCGAGGTCGCCCAGCACTCCGCCCCCGCCGCGGGCACGCTCGTAGCGCCAGGTCAGGGCACCGTCGGGGTGCGCCGCGTAGTCGCTGAAGAGGCGGATCCGGACGTGGGTGACGGTCCCCAGCTCGCCGGAGGCGATCAGCTCGCGGGCGTGGGCGACGGCGGGCGCGTTGCGGTAGTTGAAGCCGACGGTGCTCCGCACACCGGCCGCGGCCACGGCGTCCGCGACGGCCCGGGCGTCCTCGGCCGTCAGCCCGACCGGCTTCTCGATCCAGATGTGCTTGCCGGCCTCGGCCATCGCCACGCCGATCTCGCGGTGCAGGAAGTTCGGCGCGGTGATGCTGACGGCCCGGACCCGGGGGTCCTTCACGACCTCGCGCCAGTCCCGGGTGGTGGACGCGAACCCGAACTGGGCGGCGGCCTCCTCGGCCCGCCCCGGCACCTCCTCGGCGACGGCCACCAGCTCCGGCCGTACGGGCAGCTGCGGGAAGTGGTGCGGAATGCGCTGGTAGGCCTGGGTGTGCACCCGCCCCATCCAGCCGAATCCGACGACGGCGACGCCGAGCGTACTCACCATGGGCTGCCCTTCTTTGGACCGTTCCAGAGATTGCCCGCTCACGATGCGGGGCGACTTCCGCAGGTGTCAAGACATTCGGCCGTCTTTACAAAGCCGGAGGGGGTGTGGAACGGTCCAGGGCATGAACGCTCCGACCATCCGTGACGTCGCCGCGCGCGCCGGGGTGTCGAAGTCGCTGGTCTCCCTGGTGCTGCGGGGCGCGGACGGGGTCCGTGAGGACAAGCGCCGGGCGGTCCTGGCCGCCGTCGAGGAACTCGGCTACCGGCCCAACGCGGCCGCCCGCAGCCTCAGCGAACGCCGCACCCGCACGGTCGGCGTCCTCCTGAACGACCTGCGCAACCCCTGGTTCGTGGAACTCCTCGACGGGGTGAACCGGCGGCTGTCCGACAGCGGGCTGCGGATGCTGCTGGCCGACGGCCACCTGAACCGGCGCCTCGGCGAGGACCTCACCCACACGTTCACGGAGCTGCGCGTGGACGGCCTGATCGCGGTCGGCACGCTGCCCGACCCCGGGGTGCTGCGCACGGCGGCCGGCCGGATCCCCACGGTCGTGGCGGGCACCAGGGAACCCGTCCTGCCCGCCGTGGACATCGTCGCCAACGACGACGAGCTGGGCGCCCGCCTCGCCACCGAGCACCTCATCGGACTCGGCCACCGGGACATCGCGCACATCGCCGGGCAGGGCGCGGTCGGCGAGCTGCGCCGGCGCAGCTTCGAGGCGACGATGCGGGCGCACGGGCTGGCCGGTTCGGCGGTGGTGGAGCAGGGCGACCTGACGGAGGAGGGCGGCTACCGGGCGGCGGTCCGCCTGCTGAGCCGTCCCCGGCGTCCGACGGCGGTCTTCGCGGTCAACGACATGACCTGCGTCGGCGCGCTCTCGGCGGCCGAGGAGACGGGGCTCACCGTCCCCCGGGACCTGTCCCTGGTCGGCTACGACAACACGTACCTCTCCCGGCTGCGGCACCTGTGGCTGACGACCGTCGACAACGGCAGCGAGGAGGTGGGGCGCCGCGCCGCCCAACGGCTCCTGGACCGGATCACGGAGCCGTCGCGAGCGGCCGAGACGGACCTGGTGACGCCGTTCCTGGAGGTACGGGGGACGACGGGGCCGCCGCCGGGCGGGTGAACCGCCCCGTCAGGGGCGCGGGGAACTGCGCGAGCAACCACGACGGCGCCGCAGCCACCCGACAACGCGCACCCCCCTTACCTCGCCCCCCTCACCTCACCCCCTCACCTCGGCTCCGGAGGCCGCTGCCTGGGCATGTTCGGCCGTGCCCCGTTGGTGTTGCCCGGCGGCAGTGGGAACCGTCCGCTCAGATGTCCCGCGTCGGCCCGCGACCCGGCGGTCACCGTCGCCTGGATGCCCAGCGGAGCCGACCCCGTGCGGAACTCCACCATCCAGTCGGCCGTCTCGGTGCGGACCAGTTCGGTCACGTCCTCGGAGAACCGCCGCAGCACCGCCAGGCACCGCTCGGCGGCCTCGCTCGCCGTCCCCTCGGCGGGACCCAGCACCTCCCGGACGCTCTCCGAGGCCCAGTCGAACTGGAGCACCTGGAGCCGCCGCTGTACGGCCTGCGCGGTCGCCATGTCCCTCATCCAGCCGGACGTCACCCCGAAGAAGCGGTCGACGCCGATGCAGGCCACCGCCGTCAGCAGCGCCAGATACCCCCAGGGCGCCACCCCGCCGATCACCCCGGTGAGATCGAGGAGCGGCAGCGCCGCCCCGAGCGTCGCGCCCACCGCCGCCCCGGACCGCAGCGCCCGCGCGCCCCGCCGTTTCCACACCCGGTCCGCGAGGTACCACGCGGCGGTCTCCAGCGCCCCGCGCTCCACCCACCGGTACAGCTCGTCGAGCCGCTCGGCCGGTTCGCCCCAGTCCCCGAGCGGGAACGCCCGCCCGGTCAGATCACCCGGCCGCAGTCCGGCCGCGCCCTCGCCCCGCCCGTCCTGACGCGGTCCCTCGGGCTGCATCTCCGGCTGACCCACCCGGCACTCCCTACTGATCACAACCGGTCACGTTCCGTGACCTCGGACATGGCATCGGACATGGCTTCGGCGCGACCATGGCTGCTGACGACGGGAACCCTTCCTACCGCCCAATGGGTGGCGAAGGCTCGGCTTTCGTCTCTTTTCCGCCCAGAAGTGGGCCTTGATCAGGTATAGGGTCCCCGGGATTCTCACTCGAAAGAGTGGCGGGGCGATGGCTGCGTCGACCACGTAGGCTCATCCACAACGGGACAACCGAGAATCGACACCCAGGAGCTGATCGTGATCCCCGGTGGTGGCCAGCCCAATATGCAGCAGCTGCTCCAGCAGGCCCAGAAGATGCAGCAGGACCTGGCACGGGCCCAGGAGGAGCTGGCGAACACGGAGGTCGACGGGCAGGCGGGCGGCGGCCTGGTGCGGGCCACCGTGACCGGTTCCGGCGAACTGCGCGCGCTGAAGATCGACCCGAAGGCGGTGGACCCGGAGGACACCGAGACCCTCGCCGACCTGGTCGTCGCGGCCGTCCAGGCGGCCAACCAGAACGCCCAGACGCTCCAGCAGCAGAAGCTGGGCCCGCTGGCGCAGGGTCTGGGCGGCGGCACGGGCATCCCCGGCCTGCCGTTCTGACCCCGTCGGACCCCCGCTGATCTCGCCGTTCTGATGTTCGTCGCCCGCGCGACACCCGCACCGCCTTCCTAGGACAGGCGGCAGCCAACTACGGTACGTACCGAAAGACTCCAGGAAGGGCAGTCCGTTGTACGAAGGCGTGGTCCAGGACCTCATCGACGAGCTGGGTCGGCTTCCCGGCGTCGGTCCGAAGAGCGCGCAGCGGATCGCCTTCCACATCCTGCAGGCCGAACCGACGGACGTACGGCGTCTCGCCCAGGCTCTTCTGGAAGTGAAGGCGAAGGTCCGCTTCTGCGCGACCTGCGGCAACGTGGCGCAGGAGGAGCTGTGCAACATCTGCCGTGACGCGCGCCGCGACCCGACGGTCATCTGTGTGGTGGAGGAGCCGAAGGACGTCGTCGCGGTCGAGCGCACCCGGGAGTTCCGCGGCCGCTACCACGTCCTCGGCGGGGCGATCAGCCCGATCGAGGGGGTGGGCCCCGACGACCTCCGCATAAGGGAGCTGCTCGCCCGCCTGGCGGACGGCGCGGTCACCGAACTGATCCTGGCCACGGACCCGAACCTGGAGGGCGAGGCGACGGCCACCTACCTCGCCCGCATGATCAAACCCATGGGCCTGAAGGTCACCCGCCTGGCCAGCGGCCTCCCGGTGGGTGGCGACCTGGAATACGCGGACGAGGTCACCCTCGGCCGCGCCTTCGAGGGGAGACGACTCCTAGATGTCTGACGCCACGCTGCACGCGACCGCGCAGAACCCCGACGACTTCGCGGTCCAGATCGCCGACCAGGTGGAGAGCTTCCTGGTGGCCGTCACGGAGGTGTCGAAGGGCGACGAGCCGGACTCGGCGGTCCCCTTCCTCCTCCTGGAGGTCTCCCAGCTCCTGCTGGCCGGCGGCCGTCTCGGCGCCCACGAGGACATCGTCCCCGACGAGCGCTACGAGCCGGACCTGGGCCCGGAGCCGGACGTCGACCAGCTCCGTGAGAACTTCGCGCGTCTCCTGGAGCCCATCGACGTCTACTCCGAGGTCTTCGACCCGTACGAGCCCCGCAAGGCGCCCGTCCCGGCCCGTCTCTCGGACGACCTCGCCGACGTCATCACCGACCTCCGCCACGGCATGGCCCACTACCGCGCGGGCCGCACCACGGAGGCCCTGTGGTGGTGGCAGTTCTCCTACTTCTCCAACTGGGGCCCCACCGCCTCCGCGGTCCTGCGCGCCCTCCAGTCCATCCTCATCCACGTCCGCCTCAACCAGCCCCTGGACGAGCTGGACGGCCTGGACACCGACCAGGACACCATGGGCGACGAGACCCTGGAGTTCGAGGCGGGCCAGGTCATGGAGCAGGAGATCGGCGGACAGCTGGGCCTGGGGCCGGTCAAGTAGCCGTCCTCGGAAACCGGCCCACCTCTCCCAGCAGGGCGAACAGCTCCGTCGGAGACTGGGTGACGCCGTTGCCTCCGGCGGCGGCCACCCGGTCCCGGCGGGCCGTCGCACCGGAGCCGCCGTAGACGAACACCGGGGTCGTGGCGTCCGTCTCGCGGATCTTCCGGATCAGCGCGAGTCCGGCGTCGGGGTTGAACCCGTCGGCCTCAGCGCGGCCCATGTCGGAGATCACGGCGTCGAAGGGCCGCTGTGCCCGCCGCAGGGCCTTCAGGCCCTCGTCCGTGGATTCTGCCTGTACGACCTCCACGCCCATCGCCTGCAACTGGGCGGCCTGGTAGGCGTTGTTGGAGGGCGCGTCATCGACCCACAGGATCCTGCGCAGGACGCCTTGCGCGGACCCCGCAGGCTCCGCCTGAGCCGTGACCTGCCGTTGCAGTTCCGCCGTGGTCTCGACGACCTGGTCCGTGAACTGCTGGACCGTCAGTTCGTTGTTGCCGACCTTGAGGCTGAAGGCCCGATTCTTGACGATGTCCCGGATCTCCGGAAGCAGCCTCCACACCACCCAGCCGGCGAACACGGGCCAGGCCAGGCCGGTCAGGGCTCGGATCAACTCCGTCGCGTCCTTCACAGCGATCCGAACCCTCCGTTCCCGCCACCACGACGGCCCCGTTTCGGGTCGCCCAGTCTGTGCTGGGCACCTCGTCGCGTCGAGTCCCAGCGAGACGAGCGGATCAGGCGGGGGCGATGAGGAGGGCATCTCAGAGCATCTCCCTGACGTTGCTCAGCGCCTCGGGCGGCACGAAACCGCGGTTGCGGTAGGTTCCGGCGAGCCGGATCGTCCTCTGCCCGCTGTCCCGGTCCCATTCCCATTTCTCGCACCGGTTGATCTGGTTCGCCGGTACGACGATCTTCGCGGCCACCTCGCCCTCGGTCTGGTACGGCGAGTACCTGCGGTAGGTGTTCAGGTCGCGCACCTCTTCGGCGACGCCCTGCACCGCCACGGCGGAACGAGGGGCCAGGATGACCCAGCAGTAGTACAGGTAGGCGACCGGCTTCTGTCCGAAGTGGGTTCCGAACCACAGGGCGGTGTGCCGGGCGGTGTGCACGAAGTTGGTCCTCGCCGCCGTGGACCGCTCCACCGTCCCGCACGAGAGGGAGATGAAAGGCGTCTCCTCGCAGAACGGCTTCCCCGTGGCGGGGTCGACGCTCTCGAAATGGTTCACATGCAGATTGAGGTTCTGCGCGGTCAGTTTCGAGGCGATCTCGCCGCTCGGCAGCGGATCGACCTCCCTCCACCAGTTGCAGGTGATCCCGACTCCGCTGTCGATCACCTTCCCGGCGGCAGCGTCCGTGCCGGACCCATCAGCCTAGGGCAACTCGGGTCTCTGGTAGGAGAGTTGGCGCCATGATCCCCGGACACCCCCACGGCAGTGATCGCGCGTCCGTACAGGTCGATTACGCCATTCACGGTCACGTAACCGATAAGTCCGGCTACATTCTGTAGTGGAGGTGGGTGCCGTGTCCGGCGACAACAACAACCAGCCCCCGGCTGCCTGGCGCTACGGCGGCGATCAGCTGAAGCGCTGGCGCACGCAGGCGGACGTCACCCGGGAGAGGCTGGCCTCCGCCGCCAACTACTCCCCGGAGACCATCGCCTCGATGGAGCGCGGGGTGCGCAGGCCGACCTCGCGCGTGCTGGACGTGGCCGACGAACTGTGCGGTGCACAGGGGATGTTGAGTGCCGCGAAGCAGTTCCTCAACCGGGAGCGCTTTCCGGCGCGTGCGCAGGACTTCATGGAGCGGGAGAAGGAGGCGATCAGCCTCTGGTGGTACGAAGTCACGCTCGTGCCGGGGCTGTTGCAGACGCAGGCGTATGCGCGGGCGCTCATCGACAACCGCATCCCGCCGCTGGACGAGGAGACGGTGGAAGAGCGTGTCGCCGCGCGCATGGAACGGCAGGTCATCCTCACAGACCGGAAGCCCCCGGTGGGCCTGAGCTTCGTCCTGTACGAGGCCGTACTGCGCAGCCCGTTGGCCGACGGTGAACAGCTGGGCCGGTTGCTGGAGGTGTCCCGACTGCGGAACGTCGTGGTGCAGGTGCTTCCCTTCGAGCGGGCTTTCAGTGACGCCCTCATGGGGCCCATGGTGCTGCTGGAGACCCGCGATCACGAGCGATTCGCTTTTACGGAGAGCCCGTTCGCCAGCGAGCTTTCGGCCGATCCGGGGGTTGTCAGCCGCGTGACCGAGCGGCTTAGCATGATCCGGACGCAGGCTCTCGACCCCGACGAGTCGGCCCGTTTCGTCGAGCGGATGGTGGATCAACGTGAGTGACCGACTCAAGTGGTTCAAGTCCAGCTACAGCGACAATGAAGGCGGCGCCTGCGTCGAAGTCGCCCTCTCCGTCGCCGTTCACATCCGCGACTCCAAGACCCCCGCGGGCCCCGAGCTCCGGGTGGCCGCGCCCGCCTGGGGCGCGTTCGTTTCCGCAGTTCGGCCCGGGGCTTGAGCCTCGGGCTTCGAGCTCTTCCATTGGGTTTCTGGGCTGGTTTGGTTCGACCCAACCAACCAAGTCTGCAGGTGAGTTGAAGCCGCCTACCTCGAAAGAGTGACGTTCCGTGATCGGCTTGCGCCGGAACGTGAAGGCACTTTAGGTTCGCGGCAAATAGATCGGCCCCGGTCGGTGCGGGAACACCGGCTCCGGGGCCTGGACCTACTCATCGATATCGAGGTCTCGATGGTGGTTTACGCCTACCCTAGCCCTGCCCTGCCGTCCCCGTCGCACCCCTTGGCTAAAACGGGTTACGGCAAGCGCCCCGCAGGTGACGAAGACCCGCACGCCGACCCGGACTTCGCACACCTGAGCCCCCGCGACCGTGAGATCGCCGTCTTCGTGGACCATCTCCACGAAGGTCATGCGATGGGCTACAAGGCCCTCGCCGCCGCGCACCCCCGCTACGGCCAGCAGGCCTGCCGCACCTCGCTGCGCCGCATCACGCTCGCCGGCCATCTGCGCTGGATCAAGGAGCACATCACTGTCGAGGACAACTCGATGCGCTGGGTGACCCGGACGTACTGGTCGCGTACCCCCAGGTCGGCCGAGGACATCGATGTCGCCGACGTCGAGCCGGAACCCGACACCGCCCGTCAGGTACTCGCCGAACTGCGCGCCTCCGACTCCCGCATGGCCCTGTCCGACACCGATTGCCGTTCCCTCGCATCCCTGACCGAGGAGTGGCTGTCCCGTGGCGCGACCCCGGACGACATCACCAAGGCCCTGACCGACGGGCTGCCGCCCGCCGTCACCAACCCGGGCGGACTCGCCCGCAGCCGATTGGAGAGCAAGATGCCACCGAAGAAGTCCAAGGCGAAGATCCGGCAGAAGGCCGCCCGTCGTGCCCGCGTCACCCGCGTGATCATGGCCTGCGGCCTGTGCGACGCGGACGAGCGGACGACCGAGATCGTGAGCGGGCTGTGCCGGGAGTGCCTGGAATGCGTCGACGAGGGTGAGTACACGGACGACGGCTACGTCCCGGAGACCTTCCTGCCCGGCCCGCGCGGTAGCGGCGGCCTACCCGGCGCCGACGAGGTCATCGACGTCACCGAGCGCGTGGAGGCGCTGCGCCGCGCGGCGGGGTTGCGGTGAGCGTGCAGGAGGTGCCGGTCGGGGCAGTATGGAGTCGAGGAGGCGACGCCATGACCCCCAGGACCGAGTACCAGCCACAGATGTCCGTCGAGGAGTTCGAGGAACTCGAACGCCATGCCCCGGAGAACGTGCGGCTGGAGTTCATCAGGGGAAAGGTCCAGGTCAAGCCCGTGACCGATGGGAACCACGACCAGATTATCGCCTGGTTGCAGAGGCTGTGCATGCAGCATCGCCCGGAACTCTGGCTGTATGGCGATCGTGGCATGAAGGTCGAGGGCTGTCCCAAGGGGCGGGCTCGCCCGGACGGTGTTCTCGCACCGTTCGGCTTCCCGGCGGGACACGGAGACTGGTCCGAGGCCGCAGGCGTGCTCATGGCCGTGGAGGTCACGTCACACGATTCCGACACCCATCAGCGCGATCGCGTGGAGAAACCCGAGGGTTACGCGGCCGCCGATATCCCCGTGTACCTCCTCATCGACCGTGCCGACTGCTCCGTCATCGTGTTCAGCCAGCCGGAGAAGGGCCGCTACCGCCGTGAGGAGAAGCTGCCGTTCGGAGCGGCTGTGAAGCTTCCGAAGCCCGTCAACATCACCCTGGACACCGAGCCCCTCAAGGATCTCGTGGAATAGGAGCCGTACAGGGACTAGGACACCGGCGGGCCTAATCGCGGCCTACCGTCGCCGGCGACATCGACGTCGGTGAGAGGAATGCCATGTCCGCGCAGCGCGGCAGCACGCCCGAGGGCTACACCACGGTCGCGCCCTGGGTCGTCACCGACGACACCGGGGCGTTCCTGGACTTCGTCGCCCGGGCGTTCGGGGGTGAGGAGCTGGGGCGGGTCGCGACCGGGGCCGGTGCGGTCGGGCATGCCGAGATCCGGATCGGCGACACCGTCGTCCTGGCCTTCGACCGGAGTCCGGACTGGCCCGTCATGCCCAGCCTGCTGCGCGTGTTCGTCGCCGACGCGGACGACACGTTCGCGCGGGCCGTCGAGGCCGGCGGCCGGGTCGTCACCGCTCTCGCCGACCACGCCTTCGGACAGCGCGGCGGGCGGATCAAGGACCCCTTCGGCAACATCTGGTGGGTGGTCGCCCAGGTCGAGGACGTCTCCGAGGAGGAGATGTGGAAACGGCTGGGGGAGCCGGTGTACGCCGAGGCCATGCGCGTCGCCCAGGAGACCTTCGACGCCGAGCTCAGCGGCCGGAGCCGGGGGCGCGGCAGCGCGCCGGTGCGGGGAGCCGGCTGATCACCACGTCCAGACCCCCTTGGCCACCGCGGTGACCCCGCCCGTCAGGGCCAGCAGGAGGACCAGGCGGCGGGCGTGGTGTTCGGGCAGGCGGTCGCCGACGGTCCGGCCGATCAGCCCGCCGGCGAGCATCGCCCCGCCCACCGCCGTCCACTCCGCCGAGGTCAGGGCCGGGACCCCGTTCGCGGTCACCGAGAACGCGTTGACGACGACGCCGTAGAACTGGGCGTTGGGGACGAACTCCCGTACCGTCCAGCCCGCGTTGAGGGCGTAGAGGGAGATCGGTGGGCCGCCCACGCCCGCCGCCGAGTTCATGAAGCCGCCCAGGGCGCCGGCCGTGAGCGCGCCGCCCCGGCCGCGCAGGGCCGGGACCCGGGCGCCCCGCATGACCAGCAGCACCGCCGCCGTCACCAGCGC
This sequence comes from Streptomyces sp. NPDC048288, assembly GCF_043201555.1. Lineage (NCBI taxonomy): Bacteria > Bacillati > Actinomycetota > Actinomycetes > Kitasatosporales > Streptomycetaceae > Streptomyces > Streptomyces sp. NPDC048288. The sequence continues at coordinate 239,714 of NZ_JBICZD010000002.1, read as the reverse complement.
ACCCATCGTCAGCAGGAGGGCAGGCGGCGGGAGTTGGCGGGTCAGCCAGGTGCCCGCGGGGACCGTGCAGGCCGCCGCGGCGCACAGCGGGACCATCGCCGCCGGACGCACCCGGCGCCAGCCGCCCGCCAGGCCCACCACGCTGATCGCGCCCGCCGCGCAGTTGGCGAGCGACACCCCCTCGGCGGGGCCGAGCAGCAGGATCAGGGCCGGTACGGCGACCAGCGCGAAGCCCATGCCGGTCAGCCACTGCACGCTCGCGCCCAGCAGCACGATGCCGGTGAGAAGGATCAGCGCCGTCATGGTGTACCTGCCTACACCAGCGGTCCGGCAGCGCGCTCCCTCGTTGCCGTCCCCGGGACACGGAATCGTTGATCTCGCCAGGCCAGCCCATCAGCTCACCAGACAACGAGGACCTTCCCATGAAGTCGCTGCTCGCCTCCCGCCCCGTCCTGTGGTTCCTCTTCCTCTTCAACCTCGCCGTCGCCGCCGTCGCCCCCTTCGTCGTCGACGGGGCGCAGGGCGTGCTGACCGCCGTCGGGATGGGGGTCGTGTCGCTCGGCGCCGGCGTCAGCCTGCTGCGCGGCCGGACAGCGAGGATTGGATGAGCCCTGCACGTCCGCTGTACGTCCGTTGCACGGGCGCTAACCAGCGGAAAGAGAGTCTGGGGTCATGACCCACACGACCCGTAAGACCCGTATACGCGCCGCCCTCGTCGTCACCGCCACCGCCCTCGTCACCGCCGCCACGGTGAGCGCGGGGGTCAGCCAGGCCGGTGGCTCCCACACCGCCCAGCAGCCCAGCAAGAAGCAGATCGCCGGACTCTTCGACCGGTGGAACAAGGCCCTGCAGACGGGCGACCCGGAGAAGGTCGCCGACCTGTACGCCAAGGACGCGGTGCTGCTGCCGACCGTCAGCAACAAGATCCGCACCGACCACGCCGAGATCGTCGACTACTTCGAGCACTTCCTGCAGAACAAGCCGGTGGGCGAGAAGAAGCGGACCATCATCAACGTGCTCGACCGCAACTCGGCCATCGACACCGGGATCTACGCGTTCACGCTCACCGACCCGAAGACCGGTGCCCAGCGGGTGGTCGAGGCCCGCTACACCTACGAGTACGAGAAGCGCGGCGGGAAGTGGCTGATCGTCAACCACCACTCCTCGGCGATGCCCGAAGGGTGATCAGCACCCACAGTCCGCCGCCGGGCGCGTCCCGCAGGGTCACCGTGCCGCCGTCGTCCGTCAGCAACTGCCGTACGACGGACAGGCCGAGGCCCGAGCCGGAGCGGCCGGTCAGGCCCTGGCCGCGCCAGAAGCGGTCGAAGGCGCGGGACTTCTCCGCGTCCGTCATGCCCGGGCCCTCGTCGAGGACGGAGAGCGTCACCTCGTCCGGGCCGGTGTCGGCCCGGACGGTGATCGTGCCGCCGTCCGGTGACACCTCCAGGGCGTTCGAGAGCACGTTGTCCAGCACCTGGTCCAGATGACCGGGGCTGGCCAGCACGGTCGGCCGGCCGTCGGCACTCCCCCTGAGCGCGATGTGGACTCCGCGCTCGTCGGCGGCCGGTCTCCACACGGCGAGGCGCTCCTCGACGATGTCCAGCAGCTGCAGCGGCTCGGGCGCCGTCACCTTCGCCTCCGCCCGCGCCAGCACCAGCAGCCCGTTCACCAGGCGGCTCATCCGGACCACCTCCGCCGTCGCCTGCTCCACGTCCTCGCGGACGAACTCGTCGTCGACCCCGTCCGCGATGTTGTCCAGGGACAGGCGCAACGCGGTGAGCGGGGTGCGCAGTTGGTGGGAGGCGTCGGCCACGAAGATGCGCTGCGAGGCGACCAGGGTGTCCAGGCGTTCCGCGCCCTGGTTGAGGGTGTGGGCGAGGGTCCGGGTCTCCGCCGGGCCGGTCACGGGGGAGCGGGCGGTGAGGTCGCCGTCGCTGAACTTGCTCGCCATGGAGTTGAGTTCGCGCAGCGGACGGGTGATCCGGCGGGCGGCCACCGCGCCGATCGCCGCGGCCGCGCCCAGCACGAGCACCGCCAGGCCGGCCCGGAAGCCCCAGATCTGCCAGAGCCGGGTCGTCATGTCGGACGTCGAGTAGACGATCCGTACGGCCGCGTCGCCCCGGGCGGGGACGGTGACCGTCAGGTGCCTGCCCCAGATGAAGTCCGAACCCCAGTCGGTGGTCGGCGTGTTGCCGCTCACCGCACGGGTCAGCGCCCGGTCGGCGGCGGGCCTCGGCAGGTCCGGGGCGCAGCTGCCGCCGGGGGACACCTGGACCGTGCCGGGGGACTCACGGTCGTACGCCCTCGCCACCTCGGTCAGCGCCTCGCAGGAGATGGTGTCGTCCCCGCCCAGCAGCAGCGCCATGGTCTTGGCCTCGCGCAGGACGGAGAGTTCCGTGTCGTCGCGCAACTGCTTGGTGAGGGTGAAGGCGACCGGGACGGTGAACAGCAGGATCGCGACGGCGACCAGCAGGATGTAGCTGCGGATGAGCTGGCGGTTCACGGGGTGTCCCCGGCTACCTCCAGGCGGAAGCCGACACCCCGGACGGCCTCGATGGTGATCGCCCCGGCCAGCTTGCGGCGCAGGGCCGCCACATGCACGTCCAGGGTCTTGGTCGGGCCGAACCAGTTCGCGTCCCAGACGGCCTCCATGATCTGCTCGCGCGACATCAGCGCGCCCGGCTCCTCGGTGAGGAAGGCCAGCAGGTCGTACTCCTTGGGGGCCAGGGCCACCTCCGCGCCGTCCAGGTGGACCCGGGCCGCCTTGCGGTCGACGGTGAGCCGGGCGCCGTAGCGGTCCGGGCCGCCGTCCGCCCCGCCGGGCGGCCGGGTGCGGCGCAGCACCGCCCTTATCCGGGCGATCACCTCGCGCACCCCGAACGGCTTGGAGACGTAGTCGTCCGCGCCCAGCTCCAGACCGACCACCCGGTCCGTCTCGTCGCTGCGCGCGCTGATCACGATGATCGGCACATCGCCGCGCTGCCGCAGCGCCTTGCAGATGTCGAGGCCGTCGCCGTCGGGCAGGCCGAGATCGAGGAGTACGACGTCGTAGGGGCCGGGGTGGGCGAGCGCGGCGGCGCCCGTGGTGACCCACTCGACCTCGAAGCCGTACCGCTTCAGGCCGCGCCGGAGGGATTCCGCCACCGGCTCGTCGTCTTCCACCAGAAGTACGCGCACGCCCCGTACCTTAATTCTTGAAACTTAATTCACAGTCGCCCCGGCTCGGAGCCGCCACTGTGAGCCAGGGCACTTTCCGCGTGGCCCGGCGTTCCCTGGGCAGGTTCGGGACGCGGCCGATGTCTCACCATGCGGGAGCACGCTGGGGGAATTCGGACGCTCGTTAAACTGAGCCGACACAAACGAACCGAGCGAGGAGCGCACGTGGGCCTTGTCGTGCAGAAGTACGGAGGCTCCTCCGTTGCCGATGCCGAGGGCATCAAGCGCGTCGCCAAGCGGATCGTGGAAGCGAAGAAGAACGGCAACCAGGTGGTTGTCGTCGTTTCCGCGATGGGCGACACGACGGACGAGCTGATCGATCTCGCCGAGCAGGTATCCCCGATGCCTGCCGGGCGTGAGTTCGACATGCTGCTGACCGCCGGAGAGCGTATCTCCATGGCCCTGCTGGCCATGGCGATCAAAAACCTGGGCCACGAGGCCCAGTCGTTCACCGGCAGCCAGGCAGGCGTCATCACCGACTCGGTCCACAACAAAGCCCGGATCATCGACGTCACACCGGGGCGGATCCGGACGGCGCTGGACGAGGGCAACATCGCCATCGTGGCGGGGTTCCAGGGCGTCAGCGCGGACAAGAAGGACATCACCACGCTGGGGCGCGGCGGGTCCGACACGACCGCCGTGGCGCTCGCCGCGGCCCTCGACGCCGAGGTCTGCGAGATCTACACCGACGTCGACGGTGTGTTCACCGCCGACCCGCGCGTGGTGAAGAAGGCGCGGAAGATCGACTGGATCTCCTTCGAGGACATGCTGGAGCTCGCCGCCTCCGGTTCCAAGGTGCTGCTCCACCGCTGTGTGGAGTACGCCCGCCGTTACAACATCCCGATCCACGTCCGGTCCAGCTTCAGCGGACTGCAGGGCACGTGGGTCAGCAGCAAGCCGATTGGGGACAAGAAGGTGGAACAGGCCATCATCTCCGGTGTCGCGCACGACACCTCCGAGGCCAAGATCACGGTCGTCGGTGTGCCCGACAAGCCGGGCGAGGCCGCCGCCATCTTCCGGACCATCGCCGACGCCGCGATCAACATCGACATGGTCGTGCAGAACGTGTCCGCCGCGGCCACCGGCCTGACGGACATCTCCTTCACGCTCCCGAAGACCGAGGGCCGCAAGGCCATCGACGCGCTGGAGCGCAACCGGTCGGGCATCGGCTTCGACTCGCTGCGCTACGACGACCAGATCGGCAAGATCTCGCTGGTCGGCGCCGGGATGAAGACCAACCCGGGGGTCACCGCCTCGTTCTTCGAGGCGCTGTCCGACGCCGGCGTGAACATCGAGCTGATCTCGACCTCCGAGATCCGTATCTCGGTCGTCACCCGCGCCGACGACGTGCCGGAGGCCGTGCGCGCCGTGCACTCCGCCTTCGGGCTGGACTCCGACTCCGACGAGGCCGTCGTCTACGGAGGCACCGGCCGATGACCGGCAAGCCGGCGCTCGCGGTCGTGGGTGCGACCGGGGCGGTCGGCACGGTGATGCTCCAGATCCTGTCCCAGCGGGCGGACGTCTGGGGCGAGATCCGCCTGATCGCCTCCGCGCGCTCGGCCGGCCGCAAGCTGACCGTGCGCGGGGAGGAGATCGAGGTCGTCGCGCTGTCGGAGGAGGCCTTCGACGGCATCGACGTCGCGATGTTCGACGTGCCCGACGAGGTGTCCGCGCGCTGGGCGCCGGTCGCCGCCGCGCGCGGTGTGGTCGTGGTGGACAACTCCGGGGCCTTCCGGATGGACCCCGAGGTGCCGCTCGTCGTCCCCGAGGTCAACCCGCACTGCGCCCGCACCCGGCGGCGCGGGATCATCGCCAACCCCAACTGCACCACCCTGTCGATGATCGTCGCCCTGGGCGCGCTGCACGCCGAGTTCGGGCTGCGCGAGCTGGTGGTGTCGTCGTACCAGGCGGTGAGCGGCGCCGGGCGGGCCGGGGTGGAGACACTGCGGGCCCAGCTGTCCATGGTCGCCGGTACGGAGCTGGGCACCAAGCCCGGTGACGTACGGCGGGCGGTCGGGGACCTGACCGGGCCGTTCCCGGAGCCGGTCGCGCTGAACGTCGTACCGTGGGCCGGGTCGCTGCGCGAGGACGGGTGGTCCTCGGAGGAGATGAAGGTGCGGGACGAGTCCCGCAAGATCCTCGGGCTGCCGAAGCTGCCGGTCGCGGTGACCTGCGTCCGGGTCCCGGTGGTCACCACGCACTCGCTGACGGTCCATGCCAGGTTCCAGGGCGAGGTCACGGTCGACAAGGCCCGGGAGATCCTCGACACGGCCCCGGGCGTGGTCCTCTTCGACAACCCGGCCGCCGGGGAGTTCCCGACCCCCGCCGACGTGGTCGGCACCGATCCGACCTGGGTCGGGCGGGTCCGGCGGGCCCTCGACGACCCGACCGCGCTCGAACTCTTCGTGTGCGGGGACAATCTTCGCAAAGGCGCAGCTCTCAACACCGCGCAGATCGCCGAGCTGGTGGCCGCCGAACTGACTGGCCGTTCAGGTATGGCGGAGTTTGCGTGAACAGTCGGTGACCACGGGAAACGGTGTTCATGGGAGCGGGCCCACACGTAGGACCTGCGTAAGAAATGTGGCCGGGAGCATGGTCCGGACCTCTTGAACACCGACCCCCTGCCGTTCGAAGATTTTCCTCCCCGTCCTCCGCAACCACGCGGACGGCGGGGAGCGTCTTTGCGATCGCCCTCTTACGGGGCGCTTACGCGGCCGGCCCTCGGGCCTCCGGGTTCTCGGGTCGTGAGGACGCATGATCCTGGCGTGGGGACGCCGTGATCGGGGCGTGGGGACGCCCGTTCATAATGGAACATAGGGGAAGAGCGGGACGCATGACGGCATTCGAGGCACCGTCGGGTGCGCTGCCGGACGCGCGGAGAACGGTGACGACCGGGCCGGCCGGCCATCCCGGCGTACCCGGCGCGAACCTGTCCGGCACAGCTGTCGCAAAAGTGATGCCCGGCACGTACAACCCCGACGGGGGTAGGCGTGTCCAACTTGCGTGGCAGAGGTACTCGAACTCAGTGCGCCCCACGGCGCGACGGCCCTGCGGCCGCCCCTCGCCGGCCTGCGTCCCCGCAGGCCCGGCGCGTCCGGCGGCATGCCGGTGATCGCGCCCATGCCCGCAGCGCGGCCCACCCGCATACCCAGCCAGCGCGACGGCGCCGAGGAGACGACGGCGGCGGCCGGTACCACCGTCGACCACCTCACCGAGACCTACCGGGCGCACTACCGCTCCCTCCTCGGCCTCGCCGCCCTCCTCCTCGACGACACGGCCTCCTGCGAGGACGTCGTCCAGGAGGCGTTCATCCGCGTCCACTCCGCCCGCAAACGCGTCCGCGACCCGGAGAAGACCCTGGCCTACCTGCGCCAGACGGTCGTCAACCTCTCCCGCTCCGCGCTGCGCCGCCGCATCCTCGGCCTCAAGCTCCTCTCCAAGCCGATGCCCGACATGGCGAGCGCCGAGGAGGGCGCCTACGACCAGCTGGAGCGGCGCGACCTGATCAAGGCGATGAAGGGGCTGCAGCGCCGCCAGCGCGAGGTCCTCGTGCTGCGCTACTTCGCCGACATGACCGAGGCCCAGGTCGCCGAGACGCTCGGCATCTCGCTGGGCTCGGTGAAGGCGTACGGCTCGCGCGGCATCGCGGCCCTGCGGGTCGCCATGGAGGCGTCGGCATGACGGACAGCCCCGAGGGAGGCGACTCGCATGATCGCCACGAGCCCTACGCTTGGCACGAGCCGACGCAGGACGGCGCGGCACGCGCCGAGCGCGGGCCACACGGTGTCGCCGGCCACGGATCACCCGGTTCGGACGAGTCACCCGGTTCGGACGAGCCATCCGGTTCGGACGAGCCATCCGGTTCGGACGAGTCGCACGGTTCGGGGGAGCCGGCGCGGGACGGCGGGCCTGGCGACAGACCCGTCGGCCGGCGCGAGCCGACGCGAGACCACGAGCAAGAGCACACGCAATCGCACGCTGGGAACGGAACTGTGAACCACGGCCCCGACGAGAAGGGCCCGGAGGGCCTCGGACAGGGTCCTGAGGGGACCCGGAGCGGGCTCGGCCCCGGCTTCGGGCCCGCCGCCGACGGCCCCGACACCCCGGACACCCCCGGCGGGCTCGACCGGGACGAGCTGGCCCTGCGCCGGCTGCTGCACACCGCGGTCGACGACCTCGCACCGCGCGACGGCGCCCTCGACCACCTGCGCCGCGCGGTACCCGCCCGCCGCGCCCGCAAGCGCCAGGCCGCCGTCGGCATGGCCGCCGCCGCCCTGTTCATCGGCACCGCGATCCCCGCCCTGGTGCACGTCTCCAACTCCGGCGGCACCGACCCCAACACCACCATTGCCGGCCAGGCCTCCCAGGCCCAGGGCGGCGCCACCGGCGGCAAGAACCCCGACGGCGGCGCCAGCACCGCGGGCGGCTCCAGCGGCCAGGCCGCCGACCAGAGCCCGGGCGGCACCAAGGACCCCGGCAAGAGCGAGAGCACCGGGACCGCCGGCGGCACCAAGGTCGTCCCCACGGCCAGCGCCGCCAGCAGCGCCCCGGTCTGCACCTCCGCCCAGCTCTCCACCCCGACCTCCACCGTCGCCGCCCCCGACTCCACGGGCGTGGTCTACGGCACCTTCCGGGTCCTGAACGTCTCGACCACCAGCTGTACCGTCGGCGGCCCCGGCAGTGTGGCCCTGCTCGCCCAGGGCGCGGCCGACAGCACCAAGATCTACGCCGCCCGGCACGCCTCGGGCGACGCGGCGGCCGGACTGCCCGACCCGTCCACCGAACTCACCGGCCTGGTCCTGGCGCCCGGCGCCGCCTACGAGGAGAAGTTCGGCTTCGTCCCCCTGGAGACCTGCCCGACCACCGGCACCAGCAGCGGCTCCACCGGCTCCACCGACACCGGTGGTACGACAGCCTCCCCGAGCCCCTCCGGAGACACCGGCAGCAGCACCGGTACGACCACCTCCGGGACGGACGGCACCACCACCCAGCTGCTCACCGAGGACGGCACGGCCGACGGCAGCATCGCGGTCTCGTACACCCCCGAAGCCGGGTCCCCGACCGGCTCCGCGACAGTGCCGAACGCCTGCGCCGGAACGGTCTACTGGACCGGGGTGCTGGCGGCACAGGCGTGACACCCGGGCCCGGGCAACGGCCCGGGCCCCGGCTCGGAACCTGATCAGACCTTCGTCGGCTCGGAACCTGATCCGGCCTTCGGTTCAGGCCTTCGGTTCAGGCCTTCGGTTCAGGCCTTCGGTTCAGGCACTGATTCCGACGGGCTCTTCCTCCGGCAGGATCCCCAGCGCCGCGTCGCGTGCGAACTCCACCTCGCGGCGCAGCAGCCGGAACCACATGAACACCACGAACCCCGCGAACACGAACCACTCACCCGTGTAGCCGAGGTTCTGGAACGCCTTCAGATCGAGCCCCGAGTTGTCCGGCGCGGTCGCCGGCACGGCCGTCATCCCCGAGTCGGCCTTGTCGAGGGTGATCCAGGCGTCGTACACCTTGTACGGCACCAGGTTCACCAGCGAGGCCGAGCTGATCGCCGCCGTCTGCCCCGACGGCAGCCCGCCCTGGTTGCTGATGCCGTTGTCCCCGGGCGTCTCGGAGGCCTGCAGCGCGCCGGTGACGGTGACCTCGCCGGTCGGCGGGGCGGGCGCCTCGGCGGCGTCGGCCTTGCCGGGCAGCCAGCCGCGCACGACGGGCAGGGCCTGGCCGGAGTCGGTGCGCAGCAGGGTCAGGACGTAGAAACCGTCCTTGCCGTCGAGCTGACGGTCGGGCACCAGCAGCTGCTTGGCGTACCGGCCGCTCACGGTGGCCCGCTTGCCGGAGGTCGACTGGTCGACGGGGAGCAGGTCGGCCAGCGGCCGGGCCGCCTCCGTCCGGGCCGTCTCGACCTGCTCGTCGGCGCTGCGATGGGCCTCCACCCGCGCTTCGAAGCGGCTCAGCTGCCACGACCCCATGAAGATGCAGAACGGGATGGCGAGCAGCACGAAAACGTTGATGCCCCACCAGCGGGGTGTCAGCAGAAAGCGGTACACACCGTCCACGGTACGGGGCGACGAGGGGGCGATTCCGCGCGGGGTGGGCGCCGGGCGGCTCATCGCACGCAAAGTTATCCACAGGCTGCGGACGCTCCTCGGCACATTGGGCGCGCGGACAGGCACTATGGGGCCATGACTGCGGCCATGAGTGAGAGCGACATGCCGGACTGGGAGAAGCGCTTCCGCGCACCTCGGGTCTCCCTGCCGGACTGGGCGGAGGACGCCCCCGACCGTTCCCTGTTCGTGTCGAACGCGACGGGGACGTACGAGCTGTACGCCTGGGACCGCGCCGGCGGGGAGCAGCGCCAGGCGACGAACCGGCCGAACGGCACGACGGACGGGCTGCTCTCCCCGGACGGCGCGTGGATCTGGTGGTTCGACGACAAGGACGGTGACGAGTTCGGTGTCTGGCGCAGGCAGCCCTTCGAGGGCGGCCCGGACGAGCCGGCGGCGCCGGGCCTGGAGCCGTCCTACCCCTCCGGTCTGGCCCTGGGCCGGGACGGCCGCACGGCGGTCGTGGGCCGCTCGACGGACGACGAGGGCACGTCGATCTACCTGGTCGGAGCGGGGCCGGAGCCCCTGGAGATCTACCGCCACCACGAGTCGGCGGGGGTCGGCGACCTCTCCCACGACGGTTCGCTGATCGCGATCGAGCACACCGAGCACGGCGACGCGATGCACTCGGCGCTGCGCGTGGTCCGCCCGGACGGCACGACGGTCGCGGAGCTGGACGACACGGAGGGCGGCACCGAGGAACTCGGCCTGGAGGTGCTCGGCTTCGCCCCGGTCGAGGGCGACCCCAGGCTGCTCATCGGCCATCAGCGGCGCGGCCGTTGGGAGCCGCTGGTCTGGGACGTCGCGACCGGCGAGCAGACCGACCTGACCCTGGACCTGCCGGGCGACGTGAGCGCGGAGTGGTACCCGGACGGCAGCGCCCTGCTCGTCGCCCACAGCCACAAGGCCCGCAGCGAACTGTTCCGCTACGAACTGGCGACGCGCGCGCTGACCCGCATCCCGACCCCGCCGGGCTCGGTCTCCGGCGCCACGGCCCGCCCCGACGGCACCGTCGAGTACCTGTGGTCCTCCGCCGCCGAGCCGCCGGTGGTGCGCTCCACGACGGGTGAGATCGTCCTGGACCCGCCCGGCATGAAGTGCCCCCCGTCGGTCCCGGTCGAGGACGCGTGGGTGGAGGGCCCCGGCGGCGCCATCCACGCCCTGATCCAGAAGCCGGTGGGCGCCACCGGCCCCCTCCCCACCGTCTTCGACCTGCACGGCGGCCCGACCTGGCACGACAGCGACGGCTTCGCGGCGGGCCCGGCGGCCTGGGTCGACCACGGCTACGCGGTGGTCCGCATCAACTACCGGGGTTCCACGGGCTACGGCCGCGCCTGGACGGACGCGCTGAAGCACCGGGTGGGCCTGATCGAGCTGGAGGACGTGGCGGCGGTACGGGACTGGGCGGTGGAGTCCGGCCTCGCCGACCCCGACCGGCTGGTCCTCACCGGCGGCTCCTGGGGCGGCTACCTGACCCTGCTGGGCCTCGGCACCCAGCCCGGCTCCTGGGCGGTGGGCATCGCCGTCGTCCCGGTCGCGGACTACGTCACCGCGTACCACGACGAGATGGAGTCACTGAAGGCGATGGACCGCACCCTGCTGGGCGGCACCCCGGAAGAGGTCCCCGACCGCTTCGCCGCCTCCTCGCCCCTCACCTACGTCGACGACGTCAAGGCCCCCGTCTACATCTCCGCCGGCCTCAACGACCCCCGCTGCCCCATCCGCCAGATCGACAACTACGTCCACCGCCTCGCCGTCCGCTCCGCCCCCCACGAGGTCTACCGCTACGACGCCGGCCACGGCTCCCTCGTCGTCGACGAGCGCATCAAGCAACTCAGACTGGAAATGGACTTCGCGCAACGCCACCTGAACGGCGCGACGGCGGAGGCGTCGGTCTAGGAGCCGGGCTGGTCCGGGCCGGGCTGGGCTGGGCAGGTAGGGCTGGAGCTGGGCGCACTTTTCATCGCCGGGAGCTGAAGCGCCCCGTCAGGGGCGCGGGGAACTGCGCGCTCAGCCCCCACTCACCCGCACGCACCCACAAAACCGCAACCCACCCCCACCCCTCGCCTCTCAACTGAGCGAGTCGGGTGGGTGGGTGGGCGGCACCCGGCCGGACAACTCCGCCAGCCCCCTCCGAGTGGCGGCCACCACCACCCGATCCCCACCCCGCAACACATACTCCCCAGCGACAACCCCCTGTCGGCCCTCAAGCGCCAGCACCCGCCAGGCCCCCGCCCGAAACGCCCCCTGAACCGTCCGCCCCTCCAACTGCGGATGCCCGCCCACCTCCACCACCGCCACCAGCAACACCTTCCGCTCCACCGGAATCGCCCCGAGGATCTGCCGCCCCAGCATCGCCCCCGCGAAGGACGGCGCCGCCAGATACGACACGCTCCGGCTCCGGGTGACCGCCTGCGGATGCGCCGCCGCCAGCGTCCGGTACACGGCGGTCGCGAAGTCGTCGTCGTACAGCCGCAGCACCGCCTTCAGATCGGGCCGCACGGACCGCGCGTACAGCACGGCCTCCAGATTCGTCGTGTCCGCGCTGGTCACCGCGAGCAGCGCCTGCGCCCGATGGATCTTGGCGGCCTCCAGGACCCCCTCCTGGGTCACATCGCCCAGCACCACCGGCACCCGCAGCCGCCGCGCCACCGCCAGCCCGCGCGCCTCGGGGTCGGACTCGACGCACACCACCGGGACATGCAGCTCCCGCAGCCGCGTCAGCACCCGCGTCCCGATCTTCCCCAGCCCGAGGAGCACGACATGTCCGCCCAGCCCCCGCGGCGGCTTCCGCAGCGTGGACGCGGTCCGGAAGGTACCCAGCGCCTCCAGCACCGCCGCCAGCAGCACCGGCAGCAGCAGCAACCCCACCAGCGCCGACAGCAACTGCAGCAGCTGCCGGCCGAGCGAGCCCCTGAGCGCGGGATCGTCGATGGCGAGCAGGTCGAGGAGCGTGTAGTAGAAGGCCCGTACCGGATGAATGCCCGTCACCACCGACAACGCGACCGCGAGCGCGACCACGCACGCCACCAGCCCGGCCAGCGTCCACCGCAGCCGCCGCGAGAACAGCGAGGCGAGCGGCGGCACGACCCCGACCCCGCGGCCCCCCGGCGCAGCCGGACCCGCCGACGACGACACCTGCTCCAGCGCCAGCACACCCCGCTCGCCCGCGGCCCGTACCGCCGCGTCGTCGGGCAGCAGCCGCGGCCCCTGCTCCATCCCGCCGTCGACGGGATCGGGCCCGGTGCTGTTCGGCGAGAGCAACGCCAGCGGGAACAGCTCCCGTCCGTCGTCCTGCCGGGCGCCGGCCCCCGGCGGCAACTCCACGGCCCGCAGCACCAGCCCGTCCGTCTGGATGAGCTTGCCGTGCCCGGCGAGCGCGGTGGCGGCGAGGGCGGGCGCGGCGGTGTCGGCGTCGGAGAGCACGGTGGTGGAGGCGTCGCCCCCGCCGCCGTCCGGGTCCCCGATCGCCAACGTGGCGGCCTGGTCCAGGAGTTCCTCGATGTGCTGGCCCAACCGCCGGTTGTACAGCCGCAGTACGAGCCGCAGTCGCGGGTTCAGCCGGCGGGCGGTGAGGGCGGCCCGGATGTTGGTCTCGTCGTCGTCGTAGACGAGCGCGAGCGCGGCGGCCCGCTCCACGCCCGCCTCGGCGAGCACGGCCTCGGTGGCCTCGACGGCCTCCAACACCCGCTCCCCGCGCGGCCCTTCACCGGCGACCGGCCCGGTGCCCCCGTTCCCGCCGTTGGCCCCGTTCCCGCCGTTGCCGTTGCCCCGTCCGACGGTGGCGCTGACCACCCGGTCGAGCAGCGCGGCGGAGGCGGCCCGGGCCCGTCCGACGACCGGCGGCCGTGCGGTCCGCACGTTCGGCGGTACGACAAGGGTGACCTGTTCGTTGTAGACCGTGCGCAACTCGGCCGCCAGCCGGTGCGCGAGTCCGTCGTCCCCGCACACCACCATGGGCGCCCGGCCTCCACCACCCTGATACGGAACGCTCGCCACGAGGGAAAAGACTGCCTCAACGGGACGCATGGTTCCAGCAACGAGGTGAACAACCGCCCCCGACCGCCCGTAGGGAGGGGGAGGGAGCATAATCCCGGATCTGACCGAAGTGCCGGAGGTATCCCACCCGTGGCCATCACCGAGAAGGCCGCCCCGCCCGGGCAGGCCCCCCACGACGAGCCCCCGAGCCGTGGCGACCGCCCGGACCGCCCGGACCAGGAGGGCTGGCATCTCAACTCCCCCCTGGCCCTGACCCTGCTCCTCCTCGTGTTCGTGGTCTTCCAGGGCCCGGTGCGCGGCGCGCTGTCCAAGCCGGTGATGCAGAGCTGGATGACGGTGTTCGTGGCGGTGGTCGTCCAGGCGCTGCCCTTCCTCGTCCTCGGCGTCCTGCTCTCCGCGGCGATCGCGGTCTTCGTGCCCCCGGCCTTCTTCGCCCGCGCCCTGCCCAGCCGCCCGGCCCTGGCCGTACCGGTCGCGGGCCTCGCCGGTGTGGTGCTCCCGGGCTGCGAGTGCGCGTCCGTCCCGGTGGCCGGCGCCCTGGTCCGCCGGGGTGTCACCCCGGCCGCGGCGATCGCCTTCCTGCTCTCCGCCCCCGCGATCAACCCGATCGTGCTGACGGCGACGGCGGTGGCGTTCCCCCGCAACCCCGAGATGGTGGTGGGCCGGTTCGCCGGCAGCCTGCTGGTGGCGTGCGCGATGGGCTGGCTGTGGCAGCGGCTCGGCCGCACCGACTGGCTGCGGCTGCCGACGCACGCGCACCACGAGGGGGAGACGAAGGCGGAGGCGTTCTGGTCCTCGGTCCGGCACGACACCATGCAGGCGGGCGGCTTCCTGGTGCTCGGCGCGATGGCGGCGGCGACCCTGAAGGCGGTGGCCCCCGCGGAGTGGCTGCGCACGGCCGCCGGCAACCCGGTGGTCGCGATCCTGGCCCTGTCGATCCTGGCCGTCCTGCTGTCCATCTGCTCGGAGGCGGACGCGTTCGTGGCGGCCTCCCTGACCCAGTTCTCGCTCACCGCGAAGCTGGCGTTCCTGATCGTGGGCCCGATGATCGACCTCAAGCTCTTCGCGATGCAGGCGGGCACCTTCGGCCGCGGCTTCGCGCTGCGCTTCGCCCCGGCCACCTTCGCGGCGGCGATCGCGGGCGCGGTCCTGACCGGGGCGGTGCTGCTGTGAACCGGCAGGCCCAGGCGGCGGTGATGTTCCTGGTGGGCGCGGCCCTGCTGCACGCGGGCGGCACCGACCTCTACCTGCGCTACGTCAAGGCGGGCCTGCGCCCGCTGGTCCTGGCGGCGGGCGTGGTCCTGATCGTCTCGGCGCTGGCGACGGCGTGGTACGAGTGGCGCCGCGGCCGAACCCGGACCCCAAGCCGTACCGAGGACGCCCACACCGACACTCACACCCACGCCCACCCCGAACCCCGTATCTCCTGGCTCCTGGTGCTCCCCCTCCTCGCCCTGATCCTCGTGGCGCCGCCCGCGCTCGGCTCCTACAGCGCGATGCGCACCGGCACGGCCCTGCAACACCCGTACGGCTACATGAAGTTGCCGAAGAGCGACCCGATCCCCCTCAACCTGGTCGACTACGCGGGCCGCGCGGTGTACGACCACGGCCGCTCCTTCGACGGCCGCAGCGTCCGCATCACCGGCTTCGTGGCCCTCGACTCCAAGGGCACCCCCTACCTGGTCCGGATGGCCCTCAACTGCTGCGCGGCCGACGCCCAGCCGGTGAAGGTGGCCCTGACCGGCACGATCCCCCCGGTCCTCCAGCCGGACTCCTGGCTCCAGGTGACGGGCACCTACATCGCCCGCGAGACCCGCGACCCGGTCAACAACGGCCCGATCCCGTTCCTCAAGGTCACCGACGCCAAACCGATCCCGACCCCGTCCGACCCGTACGACGAGACCTGGAACAACTGACGGGTCGGCCGGTCACGGCGTACGCGCGGCACCTCGCCGCTCAGGTCCGGCCCACCGCGTCCTGGTCCTCCGCGGTGGCCTCGGTGGCCTGGTGCGGGATCGCGACCCCGGCCGCCACGGGCTCCGGGGCGCCGGAGCGGCGGGTGAGGCGGCGGGCCAGGGGTTCGGTGTAGCGGGCGGTGAGGGGGCCGACGATGACGAGGATGAGGACGTAGGCCGTGGCCAGGGGGCCCAGGTCGGGTTCGATGCCGGCGGTGACGGCGAGGCCCGCGATCACGATGGAGAACTCGCCGCGGGCGACCAGGGTGCCGCCGGCCCGCCAGCGGCCCTTCGCCGAGATGCCGGCGCGTTGGGCGGCCCAGTAGCCGGTCGCGATCTTCGTCAGCGCGGTGACGACCGCCAGGGCGAGCGCGGGCACGAGGACGGGCGGAATGCTCGCCGGGTCGGTGTGCAGGCCGAAGAAGACGAAGAAGACGGCGGCGAAGAGGTCACGCAGGGGCGACAGGAGGTGGTGGGCGCCTTCCGCCACCTCGCCGGAGAGCGCTATGCCGACGAGGAACGCGCCCACGGCGGCGGAGACCTGGAGTTTCTGCGCGATACCCGCGACGAGGAGGGTCAGGCCGAGGACCACCAGGAGGAGTTTCTCGGAGTCGTCGCTGGAGACGAAGCGGGAGATGTGCCGGCCGTAGCGGACGGCGACCACCAGGACCAGCCCGGCGACGCCGAGCGCGATGGCGAGGGTGAGGCTGCCCGCCGCGAGGCCCGCGCCGGCCAGCAGGGCGGTGAGGATCGGCAGGTAGACGGCCATGGAGAGGTCCTCCAGGACCAGGATGCTCAGGATCACCGGGGTCTCCCGGTTGCCGAGCCGTCCCAGGTCGCCGAGGACCTTGGCTATGACGCCGGAGGAGGAGATCCAGGTGACACCGGCCAGCACCACCGCCGCCACCGGGCCCCAGCCCAGCAGGAGGGCCATGGCGGCGCCGGGCACCGCGTTGAGCGCGGCGTCGACCAGCCCCGCCGGGTACTGGGTCTTGAGGTTGGAGACGAGATCGCTGGCGGTGTACTCCAGGCCGAGCATGAGCAGCAGCAGGACGACGCCGATCTCGGCGCCGATCGCCACGAACTCCTCGCTGGTGCCGAGCGGGTAGAGCCCGCCCTTGCCGAAGGCGAGACCGGCCAGCAGGTAGAGCGGTATGGGCGAGAACTGGAGGCGTCCGGCGAGCCGGCCGAGCAGGCCCAGGCCGAGGATGATCGCCCCGAACTCGATCAGGAACACGGAGGAGTCGTGCACGACGGCTCACTCCCGCCCGAGTATCGCGGCGGCCGCGTCGACGCCCTCGCGGGTGCCGATGACGATGAGCGTGTCCCCGCCGGCGAGCCGGAAGTCGGGCGTGGGGGAGGGGACCGCGTCGGCGCGGCGCAGCACGGCCACGATGGAGACGCCCGTCTCGGTCCGCATCCGGGTCTCGCCCAGGAGCCGGCCGTTCCAGTACGAGGTGGCGGTGAGCTCGATCCGCTCGGCGACCAGCCCCAGGTCGGTGGTGGAGAGCAGGTTCGGGCTGTGGTGCGTCGGCATCAGCGCGTCGATGAGCGCCGCCGTCTCCCCCGAGGACAGCCGCATCGACAGCGCGCAGGCGTCGGGATCGTCCTGGTGGTAGGCGCTCAGAATCCGTGAGCCGTCCCGGTGGGCGACCACGGACAGCTTGCGCTGTTCCCGTGTCGTGAGGTCGTAACGGACCCCGATTCCCGGCAACGGTGTCCTGCTCAGGCGTGGCGCCCCCAAGGCTCTCTCCCTGTCTCGTCCGGCTCGTCCTTTGCGATTTCTTTAACCACACCCTAACGGGCACGGCCGGAAAGCGGTTGCCGGCCTGTGGACAAACGCGGGGGACAGGGGGCGGGAAGCGGAGGCCGGGAGGCAGGGACGGGAGGCGGGGCCGGGAGGCAGGGACGGCTGTCAGGTCGGGTACGGCACGTAGCAGTCCAGTGCCGGGTGGTACAGCGCGTGCCAGGTGCGGCCCTCGATGACACCGCTCTCCGGCAGGCCGTGGCAGATCTGGATCCACTCGATCTTCTTCTGCAGGGCCGTGCCGTAGACCCCGTCCGGGGCGAGCTTGGGCGGCTGTCCGCCCCACGCGTTGCTGAGGCACTGGGCCTGGCTGACCGCGGCTCCGGTGGCGCCGTACCCGAGGGTCGGCCGGTAGTACGAGGACACGTACGCGCAGGCCTGCTGATCGGCGGCGGCCACGGCGGTACGGGGCACCGCCAGGCCCAGCGCGGCGGCCGCGGTCAGTGCCGCGGCCGAGGTGAGCAGTCGGTTCCGTCTCATGCCCGCTCCTTCTGGGGCGCCCGGGTGCGACGTACGCCCATGGTCGCGCGCGGGAGGCGGGACCCGCGAGTCGGGCGGGCGGTGGCGGCCGCCCGTCCGAGCCGGGTGCGCCGGTCAGCGCAGGCGCAGGGCCTCGCGGATCGTGGTGAACAGATCCGTCTGGTTGGTGACGCCGAGGACGCGGTAGGCCTGCGGGCCCTGGGCCGCGATCCGGACCTCCGTGCCGGTGTGCTCCTGGGACAGGCCCGGGGTGTTGGTCGAGTAGTTGACCTTCAGCTGCTGGCCCTCGTCGGTGACCAGGGTGGAGGACAGGCCGGGCGGGGTGGCCTCCAGCGGCACGATCTGGCTGGTGTGGCCGTGGTCGGCGGTGGTGACGACCAGGGTGTCGGGGTGCTTGGCCGCGTACGCGCGGGCGACCTTGACGGCCTTGTCGAAGGCGGCGGTCTCGCCGATCTGGCCGCACGGGTCGGCCGCGTGGTCCTGCTTGTCGATCGAGGCGCCCTCGATCTGCAGGAAGAAGCCCTGCTTGGAGTGGGCGGCCTTCTGCTTGGCCTCAAGGAGCTGGATCGCCTTGGTGGCGGAGTCCGCGAGGCTCGGGGTGGTGGCCGGGCGGTTCGGGTTGGAGGTGACGCACCGCTGCGGGTCCGTACCGCCGACGGCCGCCGCCTTGCCGGTCCACTCCACCGGCACGTTGCCGGAGGCGAGCAGGCCGAGCACCGGCTTGCCGGACTTGACGCTCTTCAGGCCCGCGCTGTCGGTGACGACCTGGTAGCCGAGCTTCTGCGCCTGCTGGGTGACGGTCAGGCCCTTGTACTTGCCGTCGGTGACCGTCTGGTCGAAGCGCTGCTTGCCGCCGCCGATGAGGACGTCCACCTTGTGGTTGACGGACTGCTCGGCGATCGAGCCGGGCCCGCCTGCGGCGATCGTGTCCGTCGAGCACTTGGCCATGTCGGCGGGGCCCTGGCAGGAACGGTCGGTGACGTGCGAGGCGAGCACCGCCGGGGTGGCGTCGGTGAGCTCGGACGTGGTCACGCTGCCGGTGGCGTAGCCGTTCTTCTGCGCCAGCTCCAGGATCGTCTTCACGGCCTTGTCGGTGCCGGGCGTCTTGGAGATACGGCCGTTGACGGTCTTCACACCGGTCGCCCAGCCGGTGCCGCTGGCGGCGGAGTCGGTGACGTAGTCCGGGGTGCCGTCGGCGTGCACCGCGTACGTGGTGTACGCGCCGGTGAGCGGGAACTTGTCCATGTTCAGGCGGCCGTTGGCGCCGACCGTGTAGTCACGGGCGAGGGTGATCTCCGAGTCGCCCATGCCGTCGCCGATCAGCAGGATGACGTTCTTCGCCTTCCCGCTCCGGATCGCGTTCTTCGCCTGCTGCGCGCTGTCGAAGGCACCGGCGGCGCTGGTGACCGCGACGGCGGCGGTGGCCGCGGTGATCACGGCGGTGGCGACCATGAGGCGACGGCGGGTGGTTCTGGGCATGGGTACGACTCCTTGTGCGTCCGTTGTGCGGATGCGATGACCAACGCGCGCCAGACGATCATGCCCACGCAAAGCAAAGGTAAATGGCCGACCTTGTCGGAGTATCGGAAAAGCAACGCGTGTCAGCGAATTCCCAAGACGCCCATGCGGCGCGCGAGGGGAAGGAGTCCGGGCCGCCCAGGCCGGGCGGCACCGGTGGTCAGCCGGATCCGCCGGTGACGCCCGCCGTCTCGGCCTCCTGCGCCGCCTGGGACGCGTCGGCCGTCGGCGTGGAGCCGTCGGGTCGGCGGGCGGCGGAGCGCCGGTCGCGCAGGCTGACCACCGTGGCGAGGAGCGCCATGCCCAGGCATCCCAGCACGATGGCGGTGGACGACGCCTTCAGCATCGACAGCCCGGACCCGGTGAGCAGGACGACCAGGGCCCAGCGCACCGCGGACCCCGAGACCCGGGTGGAGATGACGGAGCCGGCCAGCACGCCCGGGATGGCGCCGATCAGCAGCGTCGCCGCGAGGCCCAGGTCGGCGTCGCCGACGAGCAGGTGCCCCAGGGCGGCGGCGGCCACCATCGGGATGGCCTGCACCAGGTCCGTACCGACGAGATGGTTGGCCTTCAGGCGGGGGTGGGCCAGCATCAGCATCACGATGATCAGGGAGCCCGAGCCGACCGAGGTCATCCCGACGATCACCCCGCCCACCAGCCCGATGAGCAGCGTGGCCACGGGCCGTACCGGGACATGGGCGTCGTCGTCGGCCGTCGTGGCGCGGCGGCGGTCCAGCCACAGCCGGGTGAGCATGCCGACGACCGCGAGCATCAGCGCCGTACCGACGACGTACTTGACGCGTTGCTGCAGGTCGTCGCCGTCACCGAGGGCGCGGAGCAGGAACACGCCACCGAAGGCGGCCGGGACGGCGGTGGGCAGCAGCCAGCGCACGATGTCCCAGCGCACGGTGCCCGCGCGCTGGTGCACCAGCGCGCCGAACGGCTTCATGAACACGGACGCGGCCAGGTCGCTGCCGATCGCCGCCGTCGGGTTCACCCCGAACACCATGACCATGATCGGCGTCATCAGGGCTCCGCCGCCCATGCCGGTGAGTCCTACGGCGAAGCCGACCAGGGCTCCCGCGATGATGATCGGGCCAGTGGAATCCATGCGGGGACCTTAGCCACCTTTCCTATGGGAAATGTATGGAACGGCCTCCGGAGCCCCGCCTACCCCCGCCCACCTGCGGTTTCACCCCACCTGAAACCACCCCCGGCGGCCTGAAACCGCGCTGAAGCCGTTCTGAACCGCTGCGGCGGCACGCTCTGCGGCATGACCTCGAACCCCGCACCCACACCCACACCCGCACCGACACCGGCCTCGACCTCGACATCGACCTCGGCAGAGCAGGAACTCGCGATCGCGGCCACCGGGCTGCGCAAGTCCTACGGCGACAAGACCGTTCTCGACGGCATCGACATCCGGGTGCCGGCCGGCACGATCTTCTCCCTCCTCGGGCCGAACGGCGCGGGCAAGACCACGGTGGTCAACATCCTGTCCACCCTGATCTCCGCCGACGGCGGCGACGCCCGCATCGCCGGCCACGACCTCACCGCCGAGGCGCAGACGGTACGGGCCGCCATCGGCGTGACCGGCCAGTTCTCCGCCGTGGACGGGCTGATCACCGGCGAGGAGAACATGCTCCTGATGGCCGACCTGCACCACCTGCCCCGCGCGGAGGGGCGGCGGACGGTCGCCGGGCTGCTGGAGCGCTTCGACCTCACCGAGGCCGCGAAGAAGCCCGCCTCCACCTACTCCGGCGGCATGAAGCGCCGCCTCGACATCGCCATGACCCTGGTCGGCAGCCCGCGGATCATCTTCCTCGACGAGCCCACCACCGGCCTCGACCCGCGCAGCCGCCACACCATGTGGCAGATCATCCGCGAGCTGGTCTCCGGCGGCACGACGGTCTTCCTCACCACCCAGTACCTGGAGGAGGCCGACCAGCTCGCCGACCGTATCGCGGTCCTCAACGGCGGCCGGATCGTCGCCGAGGGCAGCGCCGAGGAGCTCAAGCGACTCGTGCCGGGCGGCCACGTACGGCTGCGGTTCTCCGACCCGGAGGCGTACGAACGCGCGGCCACCACGCTGCGCGAGACCACCCGCGACGACGACGCGCTCACCCTGCAGATCCCCAGCGGCGGCAGCCAGCGCGAGCTGCGCGCCATCCTCGACTGGCTGGACGCGGCCGGCATCGAGGCCGACGAACTCTCCGTGCACACCCCCGACCTGGACGACGTGTTCTTCGCCCTGACCGGCGGTTCCGTACCCGCTCAGCCCACCACCACGCCCAGCGCCTCCAGCGCCTCCACCGCTTCCGCCGCCTCCACCGCTTCCACTGACAAGGAGACCGCCCGATGAGCACCGCCGGCTACGCCTTCCGCGACAACCTGACCATGCTGCGGCGCAACCTCCTGCACGCCCGCCGCTACCCCTCCCTCACCCTGAACCTCCTGCTCACCCCGGTCATCCTGCTGCTCCTGTTCGTCTACGTCTTCGGCAACGTGATGAGCGCGGGCATCACCGGCGGCCACGCCGACCGCTCCCAGTACGTCAACTACCTCGTCCCCGGCATCCTCTTCCTGACCGTGGCCATGACCTCGCTCGGCACCGCGGTGTCCGTGGCCACCGACATGACCGAGGGCATCATGGCCCGGTTCCGCACCATGGCGATCTCCCGCGCCTCCGTGCTGATCGGCCACGTCGTCGGCAGCGTGATCCAGACGCTGATGGCCCTGGTGCTGGTCCTCGGCATCGCACTGGCCATCGGGTTCCGGCCCGACGCCTCGCCGGTGGAGTGGATCGCGGCGGCCGGCCTGATGGCCCTGGTCAGCGTCGCGGTCACCTGGCTCGCGGTCGGCATCGGCCTGATCAGCCCCAACGCCGAGGGCGCCAGCAACATCGGGACGCCGCTGGTGATGCTGCCCTTCCTGTCCAGCGCGTTCGTGCCGGTGGCCGCCATGCCGGGCTGGTTCCGCTGGTTCGCCGAGTACCAGCCCTTCTCGCCCTTCATCGAGACCCTGCGCGGACTGCTGCTGGGCAGCGGGATCGGCACCAGGAACGCGGTGCTGGCGCTCGGCTGGTGCCTGGTGCTGATCGTCGTCGGCTACCTGTGGTCCAAGGCGATGTTCAGCCGTGAGCCGCGGCAGTGAGCTCGTGCCGGGCCGCGACCCGCAGCTGATCCCGCCCCAGGGCCGCGTACTCCGACCTCGCGTCGGCGTACGCGGCCCGATCCGCGTTCTCGGCGGCCGCCCGCGACCTGGCCGAGGACATGGTGGGCAGGTCCCGCATCACCGGCATCAGCTCCGCCAGCGCCAGCAGCCGTACGGCCGCCGTCTCGCCACGGGCCACCCCGACGTGGCCGAGCGCCAGCAACACCGAGCCGTACACCGGCAGTTCCAGCAGATCCCCGGCACCGGACCCGTCCGTACCCGAACCACTCCCAGGGTCGGATCCGGACAGCATCCCGAGCAGCCGTACCCGCAGCTCCTCGGCAAGCCGGGCGACCGGCTCCAGCCGGCCGTGCTGCGCGTGTGCCGCGAGGGCGGCCGCCTGCACCTGGAGCGACCACGAGTCCAGGAAGGGGTCGTCGGTGGCCAGCAGACTGGCCTCCCGGATCCCGCCCGCCGCCTGCCGCCACAGGCCGAGACCGACCTCGGTCAGCCCCCGCGCCAGCGCGATCTCCGCCCGCGCCTGCAGCAGTTCGGGCGTGAAGGCCTGCGGGGCCTGCGGGGCCTGCGGGGACTCCGGCTGCCGGTCCGGGGCGGCCAGGCCCAGCCAGTACTCCGCCTCCTCGACGTCCCCCCGCTGCAGACAGGCGGAGACCAGCCCGTAGCGGACACCGATCGCGTCCGACCAGCCGCCGACCTCGCCGATCGCGTCCGCGGCGCGCAGATGGTCGTACGCCTCCGCGCCGCGCTCCGTCTTGAGGCACAGCTCGCTGATCCGCCCGTGGCTGAGCAGCAGGGTGATCGGATTGCCGAGCGGTCGCACCGCGGCGAGCATCCGGCGCGCGTGGTCGAGCGCGCGCTCCGTCTCGTACGCGGCCTCCCACAGGTAGCTGGCGACGCCCGCGGCGAGCCCCGCCAGCAGCGGTTCGTCGGCGTCGCACAGCTCCTGCAGCCGTGCCCAGTCCGGCGGGTGCATGTCCGGGACGGCGGACAGTACGACGGCCAGTGCCCGCAGCACGGTGTCCGGCGGCGCGGGCGGCAGCCGGCGCAACGTGACCAACTGGCGTACGGCGTGCGGGCCGTAGCCCATGAAGAGCCCGGCCGTGCAGATCGCCGCCGCGCTCCGCAGCGCCTCCACGTCCTCGGGGTGCTCCGGTCCCGGGCGGAACCGGGACAGCGGCCCGCCGGTCTCGGCGGCGAGCGTGACGAACCGCAGGTAGTTGTTGCCGACGGACCACAGAGAGGCCAGTACGGCGGTGAGCGCGGCGATGGCCGGCCCGTCGGCCCTGGCCTGGGCGTACCGCAGGGCGAGGACGAGGTTGTCCTGCTCGGCGCGGACCCGGCCGAAGGAGGCCACCGCCTCGTCGCCGAACATCGCGTCGTGGTGGGCCCGGCCGAAGTCCCGCGCCCAGGACAGGAACCGGTCCGTCACCGCCGCGCTCTCACCGGCCTCCTCGCGGCGCGCGGCACCGAACTCCCGCAGCGTCTCCAGCATGTGGAACCGCACCCCGGAAGGACCTTCCCCCACCTTGAGCAGGGACTGATCGGCCAGCTGCTCCAGCAGATCCAGCGCGCCCCCGCCACCACCCCCGCCCGCGTCCCCGCCGTCCTCGATGAGGCACTCGGCCGCGTCCTCGGTGAAGCCCCCCGGGAACACGGACAGCGCCCGGAGCGCCGCCCGCCCCTCAGGCTCCAGCAGGTTCCAGCTCCACTCGACCACGGCCCGCAGCGTGCGGTGCCGCTCGGGGGCGTCCCGGGCGCCGCCGCGCAGCAGCGCGAAACGGTCCTGCAGCCGGCGGGCGATGTCGGCCACGGAGAGCACCCGCACCCGGGCCGCGGCCAGTTCCACGGCCAGCGGCAGCCCGTCCAGATGACGGCAGATCTCGGCGACCCGGTCGGCCGGCAGGTCCACCCCGGGCCGCGCGGCCCGCGCCCGCTGCCCGAACAGCTCGACGGAGGTCGCGAGCGACAGCTCCGGCAGCGCGTACACGGACTCCGAGGTCAGCCCCAGCGGAGCCCGGCTGGTGGCCAGCACGCGCAGCTCCTTCGACCGTGACACCAGCGCCTGTACGAGCGCGGAGGCACCGGCGACCACATGCTCGCAGTTGTCCAGGACCAGCAGCGCGGAGCCCGGACCCAGCGCGGTGACGATCCCGCCCGCCGGGTCCGCGCCGGCGCCCGGCAGCTGGCGTCCGTCCCCGCTCCCGACGGCCGAGGCCACCTCGCCGGCCACGTCGTCGTCGGCGGTGACACCGGCCAGGGTGACGTAGTGCACCACCGGCTGCGCGGCCGCCCGGCTCACCGCGTGCGACAGCCGGGTCTTGCCCAGTCCGCCCGGCCCCACCACGGTGACCACCCGGGTGTCGCGCAGCAGCCCGGCCACGGCGGCGACGTCGGCGTCCCGGCCCAGCAGCGGGTTCGGCTCGTGCGGCACACCGTGGCGCACCGGCGCCGTGTCCGCGCTCAGCAACTCCCGGTGGACGGCCTTGAGCCGCGGCCCCGGATCGGTCCCCAGCTCGTCGCGGAGCCGCCGCCGGTAGCCGTCGTACCGGGTCAGCGCCGCGGCCCGGCCTGCGGTGGCCGCCTCGCAGCGCAGCAGCTCCGCCAGCACCTCCTCGTCCCGCGGCAGCGCCCGGCTCAGCTCGGCCAGGGGCGCGGCGGCCTCCTCCCGCCGCCCGACCCGCGCGAGCGCCAGCGCCCGCGCCCGGACCAGCGCACGGTGGACCCGCACCCGGTCGGCACGGAGCGCCACCACCGGATCGTGCAGGTCCTCGCCCGCCCCGGCGCCCACGCTCCCGTCCCACAGCGCCAGCCCCGCCTCGGCCCGGGCCAGCGCGCCCTCGTGATCCCCCGCCCGTGCCCGCTCGGCGCCGGCCGCCTCGTGCAGCAGCAGCGCGGAACTGTCGACGCGCGTCTCGTCCAGCGCCAGCCGGTACCCCGTCGGCGTGCTCACGACCAGGTCGGCCCCGACCTGCGCGCGCAGCCGCGACACCAGGATCTGCACGGCCTTGCCCGGCCGCTCCGGCTGCTCCTCCGGCCACAGCCCCTCCACCAGCCGCCCCGTGCTGCAGCCGGCCCGCAGGTCCTCCGCGAGCAGCGCCAGCAGCCCGCGCAGCCGGGGCGCGGTGATCTCCCGTCCACGACAGGCGACTCGGGGCAGCAGGGTCAGCTCGGTGGTCACCCGTGCAGCGTAGCCAGGGACCGGGACGAACGGGCCGGCGCCGGAGCCACCGGAGTTCCCGAGGCCCGCGCGCGGCGGCCTCTTGTCTTCAGGCGGCAGCCTCTTGTCTTCAGGCGGTGGTCACTTGTCTTCAGCGGGCGGGGTGAACAGGGTGGCCGGAACCCTCGAACCCCGCGAAGGCGGCCTCCTGCCGCCACTGGACGGCGGCCTTCGGGCTGGCGGCGATCAGCCGCCGGCACTCCGCACCCGGCGGCCGAGGTCTGCCGTCGCTGTTGCCGTTGCCGTCGGCGCCGCTGTCGCGGTCGCCGTCGGGGAGCTGCCCGGCGCAGACGGACACCGGCCGGTAGCCGTCGCGGGTCGGGTTGCCCCGCCACAGGCTCCGCCCCGGCAGGAAGGCGTACTGCAGGGAGGCGCGGGCCAGGTCCTTCAGCTCCGGGTACGTCAGTCCGTACGTCTCGGCGGCGTAGCGGTACTCGTGGCTGATGTCGATGCGGGAGACGCCCGGGTCGTCGGTGGCGAGGACGACCGGTACGCGGAAGGCACGGTAGGTGTCGAAGGGATGCTCGGCCCCGCGCACGCCCAGGATCTGCGCGTTGCTGGTGAACGGCACCTCGACGGCCACCTGCCGGTCGGCCATCACCCTGGCCGTCCGCTGCCAGTCGTCCTCGAACCGGAGGTCGACGCCGTGCCCGATGCGCTCGGCACCGGCGACGTCCACGGCCTCCCGGATGTGGAACCGCAGCTCCTCCGGCTTGACCAGCCCCGGCCACAACTCACCCGCGTGCAGGGTGACATGGGCCTTCGGGTACACCGTGCGCAGGAAGTCCACCATGCGCATCTGCAGGCTGTAGTCGCGCAGCGCGCCGTCCCCGTCCTCCGGCTGGACGAGGTTGACGGCGACGAACCGGGGGTCGCGCTCGGCCAGCCGCATGCCGAGGGCCAGTTGCGCGAAGACGCTCTCGGGGGAACCGCCGCGGAAGGCCTGGTAGACGAAGCGAACGGTCAGCCGGCAGCCCGGGCGGGGCCGCCCGGTGCCGCAGCGGGCGGCGGACCGGAACTCGGCGTTGGTGGCGTCGGTCTGCGCCCGCGCGTCGGCGACCACCCGGTCGAGCCCGCCGTCCGCCACCAGCCTGGCGTGCAACGCGGCGAGGTCCGGATCCCAGCCGACCTGCTCCGCCAGTTGCGCGGCCTCGTCGGAGGCCGGATTGACCATGGTCTCCAGATAGAGCTGGTGCTGCGCCGCGACCGAGTCGGCGACCTCGGCGAGCACCTTGCCCGGATGGCGCGCGGCCACCAGACCGAACTTGTCGAACGTGGCGAAGAAGTGGTCGTGCCCGAGCCGGTCCGGCGGAAAGTCCTGCATCGACCAGGCACGCAGGATCGCCTCCCGGAAGTCCCGGTCGGTCCGGGCATCCGCCGCCGGACGACTACCACCCCCGCACGGCGGTACGACCGCGGTCAGCGTCACCGTGTCGACGCACAGCCCGTCCTGACCGGCCAGCTCGATCAGATACTCGGTCCGCACCGCACCGAAGAGATGATTGTGCAGGTCACCCCCCTTGGGCAGCCGCAAGAAGAAGCGCTGCAGCAGCCCCGGATCACCATGGATCGAGTCGAGATACGCGGCCGTACGGGCCTCACCGGCCGTCGCCGGCGGCCGAGGCTCTCCGCCGACCCGCACACCCGCACCGGCCGCACCGGCACCGGCCGCACCGGCACCGGCCGCACCGGCACCGGCCGCACCGGCACCGGCCGCACCCGCGGAGACCGTGCCGGCGGAGACCGCACCCGCGGCAGGGGCGGCGGCCGACAGGAGCACGAGGCACATCAGCGCCAGGACGGCGAGGGCTGCGCGCCGCGGCGGGGGGTTGCCGGTGCGCGGTCGGTCACCGGTACGCGGGGTGGCGTCGTGGATCGTCACACAAGGATGATCATCAGTCCCATTCGGCTACGACCGCGCAGCCACGCGGCACACCCGCCGACGCCACCCGAGCGGGCGCAGCGCGAACCTCACCTCACCCGCCCTCCAGCGGACGGCGCGCGGTGACGACGTAGTAGTCCAGCAGGCCGTCGCGATAGGCCGGCAGGAAATTGCGCGGCCACCGCACAGGCTGGTCGATACCGGCGAGGAAGTGATCCAGCCCCGGCCAGACATGCCCACCGATCGACTCGGCCCGTACGTCGCTCAGCCCCACGGCGTCGAGGGCCCCGGTCAGCGACGTCACCGGGTGCGCCACATCGAGCCCCGACGCGAAGCTGTCCAGCCGCGCGGCCAGTTCCGCGCCCACGCCCTGCGCGCCCACGCCCTGCGCGCCCACGCCCTGCGCGCCCACGCCCTCCGGTCCCGCGTCCACCGCGCCCGCGTCCTCGGCGCCGTCCGGTACGAAGAAGCTGGTGACGGCCAGCCGCCCACCGGGCCGCAGCACACGCGCGGCCTCCCGGCCGAACGCGGCCAGGTCACGGAAGTGCTGCGCGGCCTCGACCGAGTACAACCGGTCGAACTCACCGTCCCCGAACGGCATCCGCTCCGCCGCACCACAAGCGAACCCGAGCCGCTCCGGCGCCCGGGCGAGCAGCCCGGCGTTGGCCCGGCGGGCCCGTTCCACCTGCTCGGGATGGATGTCCAGCCCGGTCACCGAGGCGAACCCGAACTCCTCCACCGCCAGCCCGGCCCCCACCCCCAGCCCGCACCCGACCTCGACACCCCGCGCCCCCGCGCCGTCGAGCGCCCCCAGCACACACCGGTACAGATCGCGCTGACTCCGCACCCGGTCCGCAGCCGTCAGCGGCCGATCGAGCGGAATCCCCTCCCAGTGCCCGAAGTTGATGAACCCGCCCCCGAACGCCGGCGCGGAACTCAGATCCTGCTCCCCGTACACCGCACGCACCGCCGGCACCACGTCATCACGCATACGTCGTCCCCCGCACTCCCGGTCGCCCGCCACCACCACACCGCCCTCCTACCCGCCCTCGCCCCTGCTCCCACCACCCGCACTAGACTCCGCCCGACGACGCACGCCGCCGCCAGGGACGAAGGACTGGACCGGACGGGACCGGACCGGACTGGACCGGACTCAGGGGGAGAACACATGGTCTGGTCACGGCTGCTGCGCCGCGAGCGGCGGACGCCCAAGCTCCCCCTCCCCGGCCCCTGCTGGGCCCAGCGGCACACCCTGCGCACGCAGCGCCTCCTGCTCTACACCCCCGAGACCGAGCTGGACGTCGTCGCCGCCATGGCCGCCGGCTCGGACCCCGAGGCCCAGCACTGGCTCGGCAGGCCCGAGGACACCGTGCTCGACGAGCGCGTCCGCGAAGCCGTCCTCGCCCTGCGCCCCGGCGACCCCGACGCCCTCCGCTCCTCCCGGGTGGCCCAGCTCCTCCTGTCCCGCCCCTTCACCCCCCGCCCCGACGAGAACGAGGTACTGGTCGCCGTACGCCTCGACGACGGCAGATACGCCGGAGCCACGACCCTCCACCTCGACACCGGCCAGGTGGGCGGCTGGCTGGCCCCCCACTCCCGCGGCCAGGGCCTCGGCACGGAACTCTTCCGTGCCGCCCTCCACCTCGGCCACGCCCACCTCGGCCTCCCCACGGTCAACGCCGGCCACGAACCCACCAACACCGCCAGCGCCCGAGCTCTCACCGCCGCCGGCTTCCTCCCCACTCCCACCCCCGGACCGCCCCGCCACACCCTCTCCGACGGCCGCGAGATAGCCGCCACCTGGCTGACCCACACGTCCCCCACCCCACCCACCCACTGCCGAGCCACCACCCCACCCACCACCCCACCCACCCCGAAACCCTGACTCACGGTGACTCACAGTGTCGGGCGCCGTATCCCGTCCACTTCCCTTTCTTTGATCATCGTTGACCCTCGTTTGCCTCTGCCGTCACTGGTAGCGACTTAGGCTCCGCCTACTTCCCCAGTGCAACAACAGGGGCTCTTTTCGTTCCGGGGGTTCGAAAACACGTGCGCATACGCACTCTTCCGGCCGCGACAGCACTCGCGGTCCTCTTCGGCTCGGCCGCGCTCGCCGTCACCTCGGCCGCGCCCGCACTGGCCGACTCCAGCACCGTCCTGCCGGTCACCTCGACCGGCGACGTCGTCGTGGACGGCGTCCACCAGCGGGTCTTCATCAGTGACCCGACCAGCGGAAAGGTCGTCGCGACCGACTACAGCGGCACGGTCGTCGGCACCGTCGACTCGCTGCCCGGCGTCCGCGGCCTGGAACTGTCCGCCGACTCCGGCACGCTGTACGCGGCCGTCGAGGGCGCCGACGCGATCGTCGCCATCGACACGGCGACCGCCACCGAGGCCCACCGCTACCCGACGGGCGACGGCAGCCGGCCCGAGTACCCGGCCCTCGCCGGCGGCAAGCTCTGGTTCGGCTACCGCGGCAGCGGCAGCGGCAACATCGGCTCGCTCGACCTGAGCGGCACCGACCCGGTCGTGACCCTCCACCAGGACACCACCCGTACCTGGAACGACGCGCCGATCCTCGGCTCCTCGACCGGCGCCCCGGGCACCATCGTCGCGGGCGCACCGGGACAGAGCCCGGTCGAACTCGCCGTGTACGACGTGTCGTCGGGCTCGGCGAACCGCACCGCGTACGCCTGGGACCCGGGCAGCAGCAGCAACCTCAGCGACCTCGCGGTCACTCCGGACGGCAAGGACGTCGTCACGGCCAGCGGCGCCCCGTACAAGCACGAGGTGTTCAAGCTCTCCGACCTGTCGGAGGACGGCAGCTACGCCACCGAGCCCTACCCGAACGCGGTCGACATCGCCCCGAACGGCGCCGTCGCCGCGGGCACCTTCTCCTCGTACGAGCCGGACGTCCACATCTTCGAGCCGGGCGTCTCCGACCCGGTGCGGCAGTACGACTTCCCGAACACCGGCGGCGGCAGCGGCGCCGACACCCTCGCACCCTCGGGCCTCGCCTGGGCGCCGGACACCAGCAAGCTGTTCGCGGTGTCGTACAACTCCGCGAACGTGTACTCGCTGCGCGTCCTCGACAACCCGACCAAGGCGGACACCACCCTCACGGCGACGGCCCCGGCCACCGCCCCGCGCGCCAAGTCCCTCACCGTCACGGGCAAACTGACGTCGACCACCGCACTCCCGTCCGGCACCAGGGTCTCCATCACCCGCACCGACGACGAATCCTCGTCCGGCAAGGCGATCGGCACGGCAACGGTCGGCGCCGACGGCTCCTACACCTTCGCCGACACCCCGCCGGCCGGCGGCAAGGTCACGTACACGGTCACCTACGCGGGCGACGACTACCACGCGGCCGCCACCGCCCAGAGCACGGTGGACGTCACCCGCACGGCGACCACGCTGACGCTCGGCAACAACGGCAAGGTGTACGCGTACAACACCGCGGTGAAGTTCACCGCGCACCTGGGAACGACGTCCAAGAACCGCACCGTCGCCATCTACGCCGACCCCTACGGCAAGGACAAGCCCGAGAAGCTGCTGAAGTCCGGCCCGGTCGACTCCTCCGGCAACCTCTCCGTCACCGTCTCCCTGACGCGCGACACCAAGCTCACCGCCAAGTTCACCGGCGACACCCGCTACGCGCCCGCGACGGCCACCGCCACCGTCGGCGCACAGGTCAAGGTGTCCAGCGCGCTCAGCGGCTACTACAAGACCAAGACGGCGTGGAACCAGACGTACCGCTACTTCCACAAGTCCAAGGACCCCGTCTACGACACGACCATGACGCCCTACCCGGGCCGCAAGTACAAGGTCGAACTGCAGCGCTACTACCAGGGCACTTGGCGCACCACCCACACCGAATACCTCACCCTCGGCTCCTCCGGCAAAGACACCCTCGAACTGACCGGCACCCCACCCACCGGCATCCGCTTCCGCATCCGCTCCTCCTACATCGACACCACCTCGGGCGACAACGTCAACTCCACAACCCACGGCACCTGGAAGTACCTCACCTTCACCAGCTGACGTCCGACCCTCCTGACCTCACCGGCGCGGGCCTGCCGCCGAAGCAGACCCGCGTCGGTGCAGCACGAGGATCCTTGGGATCCCGCATGGAACACCAGGTCAGGAGGTGGCCGGGCGTGGGCTGCCGTGGAAGACCTGGCTGGTGTGCCAGGAACGGTGGGCCGCCGAGACGGGCGGCAGGCCGGGTTGAGGGCCTATGAGCGGACGGCCCGAGAGCGCGGTGACATGGTCGCGGGCAGCCTGACTGCGCCCGACGAATCGCTGCGAGACGAGGATGCGGTGGCCGTCGCCTATACCGAGGACGCCCTTGTCGAACAGCTTGTGGTGCAGCGAGCACAGGCACAGCCCGTTGTCGACCTCGTCCGGGCCGTCGAACGCCCACCAGCGCACGTGCGCGGCTTCCAGCCCGACGGGCGTCGCGCCGATCATGCCGTCGTAGCCGCAGAAGGCGCACTGGTACTCGTAGGCGGTCAGCACCATCTCCCGCATCCGCCGGTCCCGCTGCCGCCGCTCGGGCGTTGCCAGCGCGGCTGTCTCCGCCAACTCCAGTTCCAGGCCCACCGTCTCGCACAGGTCCTGGTGCAACGACGGCGGGAAGTGCAGGTCCAGCAGCACCCTTGCCATCCGGCCCAGCAGCGACGGTTCCCGCCGCAGCGCCAGCCGCAGGTCCGGGGCCAGCCGACCCGTGGCCCCACTGGCCCGCAGCTCCCGTACCCCCGTGCCAGGGCTGCCGCCGCCGTGATCGCTACGCACCTCCCACACCTCGTCGCTGACCAGATGGTGGAAGGGGTAAGCGGGCGTGGTCCCGCGCGCTGGGCCGTACTCCGCCAGCAGTTGCTTCAGATCGGCCTCCACCGCGGTGTACCGCAGCTCGTCCTCGGCATCAGCCTGGAACCGGCCCAGCGCGTACAGCAGCAGCAACGGCTTGTGCGGCGCCCGCACGCCGTCCCGGCTCCACTGCCTCAGGTTCGCGGCACGCTCCAGCCAGTCCATGTCCGTGATCGTAGTGATGCTTCGCCGCACATCACGCTGTCCGGGTGCCGGCCCGCCATTCCAGCGCCTGGGGTTCCTCGGTGAACTCGATCAGATGCTGCCCCGCGAACCGCTGCAGCGCATCGCGCACCTCCGCCGGAGTGGCGTAGAAGAACTCCTTCCGGCTGTTCACCTGGTTGACCCGCTTCGAGGCGAACTGCCGGTGGAGTTCCGACTCCAGGCCGACCGCGTCCTTACTGAAGATCAGCGCGTGCACATCGAACCGGAAGGGTACGGCCGCCCCACTCAACTCGTAGACACGCTCCAGAGGTTCGAGCCGACGCGTCATGCCGATCTTCACCATGCGATCGCCGAAGGCGCCGATGTTCGAGATGACGTACACATAACCGGCGCGGACGTTCGCCGCACGGGACTCGACGTCCTGCAGAGCGTTCTCGATCTCGGCCAGTTTGGCCTCCATCTCCGCCACACCCGCCTCGTCACCGCGCTCACGCAGGCGGTCAAGGGCTGACTGATAGTGCCCGAGTTCCTTGTTCAGCTTCTCGCGCTGCCGGTCGAGTTCCCGCTGGACCGCCGCCTCCTCACGCTCCCGGGCGCGTACCTCGCGCTGGGCTTCCTTCTCCTCTTCCTTCTTCTGCAGGAAGTCAGCAGTCAGCTCCAACTCCCGCACGCGCGCGTTGTGGTACTCGTCGGTGATTCGGATGTGCATGGTGGCACCGAGCCGGGCGATCGTTTCGCGGCTTTTGTAGAGACGGTCGACGAGGGAGCTGAGCCGGTGCGGCCGCATGGACCGCACGGCGTAGTCGGCTTCGGCGTTGTAGGCGCGCAGCATGAGCTTGGAGAAGTCGCGGACCATCTTCTGGCCCTCACGCTTGGAGCCGTTGACCGTCCAGTCCGTGGCCGCCTGCACGGCGCGGCCCGCGCGGGCGAGCGCCTTGATCTCGTTCTGCAGCGAGTCGAGCCGGCTGCGGTAGGCGATCGCGTCGTGCAGCGCATGCCGGTAGGCATAGATCCCGGCCTCCTGCAGCATGGCGGTCTCGTCGGCGTTGACGATCCGGGCCTGCAGTTCGGCGAGCCGCCGCTCGGCGTCGAAGACGTCTTTGCGGTGCCGGTCGGCCTCCTTGCGGACCTGCTCGGTCTCCTTCGCGGTCCGGCGCGCGTCGCCGAGAATCTCCTTCGCCGTCTCACGCGCGTCCTTGAGGATCCCCTCCGCCTCCTCGGCGGCATCGGCGACTGTCCGCTCACGCAGTGCTTCGCCCTCCGCCTCGACCTGCCGCACAAGACCGGCGACCCGCGCGGCATCCAGCCCCTGCGTCTGTGTGATCCACGCCCGCAACTCCTCGGCCTCGGACACCACATCCGAACGCCGGCGCCCGAACAGCCCTCCCTTCCGAGGAGCCGGCACCGCAGAGGCTCCGGTGGCAGGGCCCACAGCGAGGGCATCGGCGGTGGAGTCGACGGTGGGGTCGGCCTCAGGAACCCACAGCTGCCACCCCGCCGGCATCGGTTGCCACGTCGGATCGGGCCGCCAGTCCGGCGGCGGCATCCATCCCTCGGGTGGCACAGGCCAGCCCGGCGGCGGATTGAAACGGTAAGTAGTCATTCCCCACCCCCCTCGCCCCTGAGGCTCCCCAGCACTCAGGGCGCCGGATATTCCCGGCAAACGTAGAGGGACATTTTCTTCATGAATCAGCCATTTGATCACCCGCATATTCCACCTCGTGACCATGTTGTGACTATGCGTGATGACCCCTCCGGGGAGGGGTAAGGCGGCGTCAACGCGGTGATGAGGCGCTCGCGCCGGCAGGCGTGGCAAACGCCTGGTGAAGGGTCCAACAGGCCTGGCTCACTAGCCACATGGAGCTGGGCGGCGAGGGTCGCTCCCAAATGGCCCCAAAACGGGGCCACAAAGCAAATCAGGCCGAGCGCTGATCTCTCAGCACTCGGCCTGACCTGGTGTTTCGGCTGTCGGGGTGGCGGGATTTGAACCCACGACCTCTTCGTCCCGAATGAGGTTCGGGTGGTGATCTTGCCTGCACGGATGATGTTTTACCTGGTCAGAGCGTTGGGCTGTGGTGGTCTCGGGCGGACTCGAAGGGGCTTGGGGAGCGGGTCGGCTCCCAGATGGCTCCCAAGGAGTCCTGCCGCTCGGGCAGTGGCCAGTCGGCGGTTCTACGCGTTGTCCGCGGCTCGGCGTCGAAGCGTGTCGATGTAGTCCGTGCCGAGCACGCGGCGGCATCGCGGACGCTTCCCTGCGTTGATGTCCTCCACATACTTGGCGAGGTGTCCGGGATTCTTGCCTGACCATCCATGCGCGAGGGCCCACCCCTGCACGGCTTCACCGTCCATCGGGATGCTGGCGTCGTGCAACGCAAGGAGAGCGCTCACGACCATGTCCTTCTCGTAACCGGCCGCGATCGTGTTGTTGTGGTTGACGGTCAGCGTCAGGCCCTTGAGGGCTTCGACGGCGACGGGGTCGAGTTCGGGCGTCAACTCTTCCCATGCTGAGCCGTCGCCCAAGATCGCTGGCTCCATGGCTGTCACCCACGGCCTGATCTCGTCCTCGTTCCACGTGATGACGCAAAGCGCCCGGACGCGGCGGCCGCCGTAGTGCACGAGTTTCCCGATATCTGCCATGTCCGGCCAGGCCATGAGGACCGGACCGTTTCCGCGGATGAATCCGCCGCCTCTGCCGGTGACGTGCTCGACGTTGGAGTGTCGGGTCACGAGCTGTTCCAGCTCCGAGCTGTTTTCCAGGTTGGACTTCAGGCTGGTCCATACGGTGAGAGTGTCGCCGTCCTCCAGATACCCACAGCACCAGTCGATGGCTGCGCCCACGCCTTCGGCGTCGTAGCTGGCGACAGCGCACGGATAGCTCACATCGCGATCGAACATTCGTGCCCCCTGCTCTCAAGACCGGACAGGACTCACGCTATGCGCAGGCACTGACAGAGCCCCCTCACGCGCTCCTTGGCCCCCCGGGTACCCAGCTATTCGCGTCGGCCTCCTCCGTCCACATGACCGGCAAGGTGCTGCGCGTCGTACGACCCGGGCGTCCCGGGTGGCGCTGTCACTCTTTCGAGCCATTGCGAAACACCGGTGCGAGTTGTGGTCTGGATCCATGCATCGCTGGTCCCCTTTGAACGAGCGGCAGAAGGCACTTCTCGACCGACTTGCAGGTGGCGAGGAGCTCGATACGCAGGGCGCCAGTGAGTGGCGTTCTCTGTATGCGTTGCGCGACCGAGGCTTGGCAACCGTCAAGCGGGGGAGCGGGGGCGTTCAGGTGCAAGTCACGGAGGCTGGGCGCTTCTACCTTGAGCACGGCCACCACCCGGATGACCCTGAGCGTGCCGATGGCGACGCCGGAAGCGCATCCGGCCCTGGAAAACCGAAGACTGCCCGGTCGCGAGCTGCAGGCGGTCGGCGCAGTCCCATGCCGTACAGCGCGAGGCCCATCGCTCGGGCACGGCGTGAGAAGGCGAGGCAGCTCGTCGAACGTCTTGTGGCCGAAGAGCGCGTCACGATTTCCGAACCCGACGAGGACGAGGTGACGGAGTGGCGGCGCGTTGTCGACTACGCAAAGCGGCACGGCCTGACCCCATCGGGCAAGCGCATCGAGAAGATGCGCATGTGGAACCGTGACCTGCAGATTTCTTTGGTTACAGGACAGCATCCCAATTCGCGAAGGGATTCACCGGAGAACGCGTCGCCAGTTCAGGTCCCCACACAGCTCCGCTCCCCGCATCCGGTCGTCGCAGCGTTGCGGGACGACGAGGGGCGGCTGGCGATGCCATCCGCTCTTCGTCGACGAGCTCTGTTGCTGTTCCAGGGACTGGCGGCCGAAGTCGTACGACGGGGACACAAGGCCAAGGATCGTCCGGTCGCTGACCGCTACCGCAGCCGCCCGTACTCCTATGACGGAAAGTACTTCCCGTCGGGCTACTCGCGGCGCGATGGCGAACTGGACGTGCTTGTCGACGGCTTCACGTACACCGTCACTATTCAGCAAGAGTTCCCGCAGTCCACCGATCCGGAGCGCTCCGGGAGACTCGTGATCGAGCTGGGCTACGGCAGGTCGGACCGACAACGACGCTGGGCTGATCGCAAGCGCTGGGTACTGGAGGACATCCTGGGCGCGGTGCTTCAGGAGATCGAGACCCGGGCTGTCGAGGATGCACAACGCAAGGTGGATGAGGAGCGGGCCAAGGCGGAACGTGAGGTCCGGTGGAAAGCCGCCATAGCGGAGGCGAAGGAACAGGCCCAACAAGACCAGCTAGCGGAGATGCTGAAAGAGCAGGCCAGGAGCTGGCAGTCGGCCATAGCGTTGCGCACGTACTGCGATGCCCTGGAACGCCGGCTCGCGGAAGCAACGGACGACGACACCGAAGTCGCCTCGGCGCGAGAGTGGCTGGCCTGGGCACGCCAATATGCGCAGGTAGCCGATCCGTTGACTCGACTGCCTGTGATGCCGACGCCGAAGGAGCCGACACCAGATGACCTGAAGCCGTACTTGAAGGGATGGAGTCCGTATGGGCCCGAAGAGCACGGTTTCGGATGGGGAGCCCGCTGACCGGCCCGTGGGCAGGTGTGTCCCCGCTCTCTCTGTGATCACGTTTGAGGCGACTGCCGCGTCGGGAGGGGAGCACGACGGTGGAAGTCCAGGATGATCTGCCCATGCTGCGTCGGCATCGGCCAGCGGGCTCAGATCACCGTTGAGGGTGCGTGCTTGCTCAGGTAGCTCTTGAAGGTCTTCCTGATCTCCGCCTGTAGATAGCCTGCCTGCGGTGAGTTGGGTACCACGTCCGGCTCGAAGCCTCTCTTTCGGGCATCGAGGTACCGCACGATGCTCGATGACCTGGTGTTGGAGACGAAGAGCTCGTTCTGGGTGCGAATGTCGGCGCGCAACCCCTCGAAGTTCCGCGCGAGACCGATGCCGAGGTTGGAGACGTAGTACTTGCACTCGACGATGAGGACGCACTGACTGCCTCGTGGTGCGATGCCCTGCGCCCGGCTCAGGGCGGCTTCCTCGGCTGGCAGAACCAGCACGTCGCACTCGTGCAGGACTCCCGATGAACCGGTCACGTACACGCCGAGATGGACCTCAAGGGCGGGAGCACTGTCGAACTCGATCACGGCGTGGGTGAAGGGCTGGCTGTTGCTGTACAGATGACCAGGCCCTGTCCGGAAGACAAGGCTGCTGGCCTTCGCCCCGTAGACGTCTTCGTAGGTGACTGTGGCGCCATGCCGACTCGCAGTGGCGACGATCAGGGAGAAGATGAAGCCCTCGTAGACGTCGGACGGCTTCGAAGCGGAGTCGTACGACACCGCCCCTGCTGCCAAAAGGCTCTTGATCTCGTTGACCAGGCTGTCGATCGTGCTCAACTGACGACCTCCCTCGTCACGTCGGCCAGCAGTTGGCTGACGTGGTTACGTCGTTCAGCCGGCGTCCGATCTCCCCGGAACTCCGTTCGACTACGGCGTGATCGAGTGCTTTCGTCCGGCTCGAACACGACTGCCTCAGCGATGCTCCGGCTGCCGGCGTCGCCCTCGGGCTCGGTCCGGAGCGTCTTCAACACCTCAAGTTCCATTTCAGGCAGTTCGACGAGGACTCGCCTCACCGCATCCAGGAGGAGCTGGACACGCTCTTCATCCGTCATGGCTCGCGTGGCGATGACCAGAGTCCCTCCCTTGCGTGAAGACTCGTACTCTCCGAGGCCAAGCATGCTGCGGTCCACGACCTCGTATCGAGCCGCTGCTGCCGCCGGACTCGTCGCAGGGAGGTCATCGCCGCGACGCTGTTGGCGCCGGCGGAGGATCTTCTCCTCCGGTACTCCCGCGGCGATTGCCGCGTCGACATCGTCGAGCACCCAACTCAGGGCGGTGTCTTGCAGCGCTTCGCGGAGCTGCCCTTCCACACGGCGTAGTTCGAACTGGTTCATGTCCCCCTCGTATCAGTAGCCTTCGTCTGACGTAGCCAGTCGGTTCACGGTTCTTCCCCGGGCCGTGTTCGAAGGAACCGCAGTTAGTCGTCGATCAGATTCCGGAGTGCCTCCAGCGACAGGCGGGCTTCCGGAACGGCAGCTCCACCGGAGAATCGGACACCCTCGCCTGCCAGGACATCCGCGGGTGCGTCCGTGCGGGTCGGATCGGTCCACCGGAAGCCTGCACTGATGCGACCGGACGTGGTGAGGACCCGCCAGGCGTTGGGGCACTGGCCGCAGGTGGCCAGGTGGGTACCGACGGGAACGGCGTGGCTGCCGATGACGGACGCCACGTCGCCGTAGGTCGTCCACCGCCCGGACGGAATGGCCCCCAGCAAGGTGTGGAGGCTCGTCCAGTCCTTGCGAGCGCCGCTGAGCTGCTTGGCCAGGTCAGCGAGACTGCCCCCTGCCAACGCTGCCCACTCATCGGGATCGACCGTGTTCGGGACATCGCTGGTGTCGACATCCCACCAGGTCGTTCCCTGAATCCCGTCAGGCGTCCGGCCGGTCACGGTCTTGAAGATGTGGTTTGCGAGTCCGGTCGGCGTGTACAGCATG
The DNA here is from genome assembly GCF_043201555.1 of Streptomyces sp. NPDC048288. NCBI lineage: Bacteria > Bacillati > Actinomycetota > Actinomycetes > Kitasatosporales > Streptomycetaceae > Streptomyces > Streptomyces sp. NPDC048288. Next base: position 200,789 of record NZ_JBICZD010000002.1, on the reverse strand, counting down.
CCGTCGGCACCCCAGGTAAGAGGTTTGGCGGTGTTGTTGTTCCAGACGGCTGTCGCGCGCCCGTCATCCTCGCCCACCCAGGCAAGGATGGCCTCGCGGATGGATTGCGGAGCGCCGTGCCTCGGCGTCAATCCAAGTCTGGTCCCGTCCGGCAACAGACCGGCGGCGACGAGGACGTGGGCGGCGTTGCGGGCCCGGGAACGCTCCTCTAGCTTCTTGGCGGCTGCCTTCGCTTCGACCCTGGCCGGAGCGAGGGTGAACTCCTCTACTTCCGGCGTCGGATAGACCTTGGTGAAGCCAACGACGAGGTGGCCTTCCACCTTCCACAAGCCCACCTGGACGAGGTCGATGTCGAGGTTCATCTCCGACAGCCACACCACGGTGTGGGTTACCTGCTTGGGGAAGTCCGCAGCGATGATCACCTGTCGGGGGCGCTGGAGCAGTTCCGGACTCCAGACTCCGTCCACATGGTCGAGAAGGCGCTGCCGACACGCGTCGATTTCGACAGCCTGGCCCCTGCCGGCCAGGAAGTCGCGATGCGCTTGCGCCAGGGTGTCGAGGTCGAACCGTGACACGAGGGCGGCGTAGGTGATCGCCTGGAGGTGTACATCCCGGTCGGCCGTCCCCCGCTTCAGCTCGACCACCACGAGGCGCCCGGTGGCGTCCAGCCCAAGGACGTCCAGCCGGTCCCGCGCCGGCACCCCGTCCGTATCGGCCCACCGGTCAAACTCTGCCGTGATCACGAGTACCGACTCACCCAGGACCTGCGGATTGTCGATCACCCACTCCTGCAGGTGCTGCCGTTCGAGGAGCCCCTCAGTAGCCAGGCCGGTCGGTGAGATCGGTGTTGCCGACCGCCCTGCAACGGCGAAGAGATGATCCACTACTTCCCCTTACGCACTGGCAGCGTCACGCCGGGCACCCAAGCTTACGTGCAGGCCAGTCCCTTGGGCGGTCAGTTTCTCCGGATTCCAAGCGGCTCCAAGGGCCCCATTAAGCCCCTCATGGATTTGCCCTCTTTCTAACGCTTCTCTGCCAGCCAGTCAGCGTGGCTGAACTTGAAGCCATGGCCCCTTCGTCCCGAACGGGGTTCGGTTAATGATCTTTCCTGTCCGGGATTGTGTTTATGCAGGTCAGGTAGGTGGTCCGGGTGGTATGGAGAGGTCTTCGGGAGCGGGTCGTCTCCCAGATGGCTCCCAGCGGGAATCGGCTTCGCCGACGACACCAGCGTGGACTACTCCAATGCCGGATCGGCGAAGCGCTTGGGTTGCCCGTGCCGGGCTCAGGGGAGTCGGTGAGTGCGAGACTTGCGGCTGCCCGTCCCCACCATGGGAAGCGCCGAGAATAGAGCTGAACGGACAGGAAAGGGTCCTCGCTAGACCGGACGACCCGGAGGGAGCCGTCCCTAAGCTGCCGGAGATATGAGCGAGCAAAGACAACCAGAAGCACCGGCTGAGCAGTGGAAACCGCCGGAGGGGTCGTGGGCGTCGTCGGCCGCGAACCGGCGGAGCATGCTCGGCAACCGGAATCGCGATACCGCACCCGAGCTGCTCCTCCGCTCGCTTGTCCACGCCGCTGGACTGCGCTACCGGGTGGCTGCAAAGCCGCTCCCGAAGATGCGCCGTACGGCCGACATGGTCTTCCGCTCTGTGAAGGTGGCCGTCTTCATCGATGGCTGCTTCTGGCACGGCTGCCCAGAACACTTCGTGATGCCCAAGACGAACCGGCCGTACTGGGAAGACAAGATCAGCCGGAACATCCAGCGAGATAGGGACACGGACAACCGCCTTGCGGAGGCTGGCTGGCTGGTGCTCCGCTTCTGGGAGCACCTCAAACCACAGGCGTGTGCCGCCACTGTCATTGAGGCAGTGGCTGCCCGGCGGCAGGAGGTCGAAGCCTCGAATCGTCCGAGGAAGACCTCCTGACCGCCGCGTCGCTGGCGGCAGCGGTCAGCCATGGCGGAGCCGCCTGGTCAGCTCCCGTCGCGGGCCACTTGCAGCCGTATGGTGCCCTTGGCCGTGTGCAGAAAGGCATCGCCCTGTCCGGCCAAAGCTTCGGCTCCGGTCTCGTCCAGAATGATGCGGCTGTCGGTCGCGGTCTTGACCCGCAGGGCGAGTTGGGCGGGGAAGTTGGAGCGGATGGTCGTCGAGATAACGTCCGCGCTCGGGCGCTGCGTGGCTGCGATGACATGGATGCCGGCAGCGCGGGCCTTCTGCGTGAGGCGCTTGAGTAGCGCTTCAATTTTCTTCTTCTCTTCGGGATCGCTGGTGAGGTCGGCGTACTCGTCCAGGACGATGACGATCCAGGGCTTTCGGTCTGCTCTGTTGACCTTCGCGTTGTACTCGACGAGCTTGCGCGTGCGGATCGCCTTCATATCCTTGTAACGCACGGTCATCTCTTCGACAGTTTCCTCAAGAATCTCAATGGCGTCGGCGGCGTCCATACCGATCATGCCATCAAGGTGAGGGTCGTCCTCGAAGTCGACAAGCTCGGTGCCCTTGGGATCGACGAGGCGGAGTCGCAGGGTGCTCTTGTCGTACCGGACCAAGCCCTTGAGGATTGTGTCCAGGGCGACGGACTTTCCTGATCCGGTAGTGCCGGCCACCAGCAAGTGTGGTGAGTCCGCGGAGGACAGGTCGATGGTAACCGGGTTGCCTTCGATGTCGGCGCCAAGGGGAGCGATGAGGCTCTCAGGATCGGCCGGGCACTGCCGCCATAGGCCCTTGGCGTCGACCCCGTATTTCTCGCGGTCGACCTTGGGGATCTCGAAGAGCACGGAGCCGCGGTCGCTACGGGTACGAATGCTGAACCCGGAGGGTAGTGCCAGGGCCAGGAAGATCTCGTCGCGTCGATTGGTCAGCTTGTCCACGGTGACCCCAGGATTGGGGATGAACCGGAAGATGTAGAAGCCGGGTCCTTCCTGCCACTTGCCCACCTCCGGGGCGGTCACCACGACCTTGTGGCGGGCGAAGACGTCGACAACTTTGTTGTATCGAAGCCTCAGCTCCTCCTCGGAGAGCCCACCGCGATGAGCCTTCAGAGGGACAGGATCTACCTCTGCGGCAGGGGGATGCACAACTACCTTGCTCGGCGTGGCTGCTAGAGCACTTGCTTCGACAACCTCGACGGGTGCCGCCGGTTCTTCCGGAGTAGGCAGTTCGGCGGCAATTCCTGCTGAGGAGGCTTCGACGTCAGTATTGGGGACGTCCGCGGTCGCACTGTGGTCCTCGGATGCAACAAGTGGATCGGCGTTGGTGGGGTCCTGGTTGGCGCGCAGAGCGCCGATGAGGTTCAGCAGTTCGTGCTTGTTCAGCCTCACCAGAATGTGCTTGCCGAGGCGTCCAACCGCGGGTGCTGACTGGTCGTCCTCGGCTGAGACGGCCACGGCAATGCCTATGACTTGACCGAGCTGGACCTCCTCGGAGCGCAGGGCATCAAGGACCTTCGCCTCAACCTGACGGTGATCATCATTGCCGATCAGGGTGCGAGCTGGAAGATCTGCCGAGTCCACGGCGTTTCCACTGGTCTGAGCGATTGCGGCGGCAAGCTCGTCCAGCCAGAAAGGACGGTCATGGCGAGCTTCGCCGTCCGAGCGGAAAGCGTCCTTGCACAGGTCGGTGGTGCGGTTGAGCTGTTCCTCAGCCGATCCGACGTCGAAGGTCTGGCGGAACTTGGACTCGGCGACTAGGACATCCAGGCGAACCGTGCCGTCGTCCTGGACGGTCAGTACGAACCGACCCAGATCGGCCCGTGTTTTGTGTCCGCGGCCGAACCAGCGATGGTGCTCGTCGAAGCTAATCCAGGTGACCAGGCTCGTGCCCTGACGAGAGACGGGAAACTGCTGGTCGATGACAAACCGTGTGGCGACCAGGCCCACGACTTCGTTGACCGTGGTGCCGATACCAAGGGAGCGCAGCACGGCGCCAGGAGCCACGTTGCGGCCGACCTCGTAGATCCGCTTGGCGGTGCCTTCGGAGTCCTGCGGGGTGACGACACCGATCTGCTCCAGGCGGCGTCGCAGTCGCTGGACGACGAACTGCCGGCCGGTCTGCGAGCTGACAATGAGGGTGTACGACTCGTTCTTGCCGACATTCGGCTTGACAAGAATGACGTCAGGGCGGTTGCGCAGCGCATCGATCTGCTCACGACCGATGAAGCTGTCGAGGGTGACGACCCAGTGGGCTACGCGGTGCAGATCGGCGAACAAGTCCTGATGCTGGTCGAACTGCACCTGCATCTCGAAGTAGTCGATGCCGTCGACACTCTCTCGGGAGACCGGGGAACGGCGGTCATAGCGCACGCACAAGGTGGACCAAGACTCAAGAGCCTCGTCGGCGGTTTCGGGCAACAACGCCCTCACGACATTCTCGCTGGTCTGAGCCAAGTTGTGTGAGGCCGGGTGCTTCCAGGGGTTGAAGAAGCCTGACAAGGATTCCTTCTTGGTGCTTTCCTTAACGCTGGTCTGGGTGCCGAACAGTGCCGGAGCCAGGACGAGGTCTACGGTGTCTTCCAGCCCAGACAGGTCTGCTTTCTGCTCGGGCTCCCATGCCTGCAGGATGAGTTGAACATCGGGCAGGAAGCTGTCCTCGGACATCTCCGCGCCGGAGAAATGCAGGTCGAAACCCTGGATGATCTCGTGATGGGTAGCCTGAGGGGCCAGCACGACCAGATCAACCTTCAGACGAGGGTTCTTGGCCCGTACTTGCTTGGCCACGCGCATTGGCAGGACGGGATCGCCGTTGCGGTCCAGAAGCAGTACGCGGAGGCCGTCAAGCTTGTGGGGGTAGGTCGTCAGGTAGTCAGTGATGACGCGGACCATCTCATCGATCGCGGTCTCGTCGACGCTGGAGAGCCATTCCTTAGACTCGTTGCCGCCATGGCGGACTGGTGCGTACTCTTCGTGTCCAGCCGATTCCCGCATCGGAATGGCGACCGTGCCGTTCGGCCCGACGAGGACTGCCGGTGTTCCGTGTGGGGAGATGCGATCGATAGCGTCGAAGAAGAGATCCTCGTTCTCCTGGTTGAGGCTCAGACCTCCATCTTTATTCAGGGCTGTCTCAATGCTGCGGGCGGTCTCTGTGTAGTTCCGCGCCAGCCAGCGCAGCTTCAGCGGGTGGGTGGCCAGCATCATCATGCGGTGATCGGCCAGCCCGACGACGTCGGTCAGGACGACGGCCTTAAGGTCTTCGTCCGGAGCGTTGTTGGGAACCAGGGCGCTGCGCGCTTGGCGGAGGATGCCTTCCCACTCGCGTACGTAATCGTTGATGTTCCCGGCCTCAAGCCCTTCGGAGAGCCGTTCGAAGTGTTTCCGCTTGAGGCGCTCCAACTCGCCTGCAAAATGAGACTCAGGGACAGATGTAGGCTCGTCGACCTGCCATTGCCGAGGGTCGTTGAATTTCTCAAGGAAGGTGTCGAAGGTCAGATCGCTGGTATGGGCTGGGGTGTTTCGCCAGCTGTCGATGAGGGCTGCCAGGGCTATCTGCCCGGGGATACCCAGAGGGTCCCAGCGAAAACGTCGCTGCGCGGCGCCGTCCATCTCGACCAGGAAGCGCAAAGGTGCCCACTCGGTGTTCAGGTCGAATGGCTCTTGGGTTTCGCCGGCCTCCGGCACGATCGGCTTCGTCACGTCCAACAGGCAGTCTTTCACCTCCAGAGTCAGGCGAAGCCCGGTGGAGTCTTGGATGTCACCCAGGGTGCGTGCGTACAGGAAAGCGAACAACCAGCGGCTCCAGCGCCCGGCTTCCTGGTTGCCTTCAAGCCCGACGACGACGGTGCCTTCCTCTTCGTCGGAGAAGTAGGTCAGCTCGCGCAGCAGAGCTCGCAGTGGGTCTTGGACGACCTGAGAGTCCGGGAAGGCAAGCTTCTCAACTTTGCGGCGCGAACGCTTGGACAGCAGGTCGGCCAGCGCATCAGTGCCACCGATGGGAGACTCGTCAAGGAAGCGCTGTGCGGATTCCTGGTCTCCGCGGTCAAGCCCCTCCTCGATCATCATGGCGTCGAAGTCGTCGACTCGGTCTGCGGCCTTCTTCTCGATCTCTTGTCGTACCTGCTGCCCAAGGCCGATTTTCTTGGACTTCTGCTCGAAGACCTCAAGCCAGAGGGTCAGGTCGTGCCCACAACGTAGCTGACGACGATCTTGCAGATCAGGCCCACTGCGGTTGAGGTTGAGCACAAGGTTGCGCATGCGGGCTTTGACAGCCTCTGAGTCTGCTTCGATGTGAGCTAGGGATTCCTCAGTGAACTCAGCCGTGGTGATGCGGTCTATCAGGTCTTCCGCGGTAATTTCCTTGCCATTGGGCTGCTTGAAGGCACTGACGCAGACGTTCTTCTTGATCCGGGCAGGCAGCGCGGCAGGCTTGACGAAGAGGTTTCGGTCCGGGAAGAGACCAAGAGCGGGCAAGGCTGCAGAAATCTCGGCACAGACGACATCAGGGGTGTGGACCCGAGTGGCTGCGACCTTCTGCGCCGTCTCGACCAGGAAAGCTGCCCAGCGGTGCAAGGAACGGGAATCCTCATCGGTGACGGCACGCCAGATGTTGGGCAGAGATTCGGCCATAGGGGTCGGAACGGTGCCGCTGCCACCCGCCTCCCGCCATGCGTCTGCCATGAACCTGCCGAATCCGTGCTCCCCGGAGGTGTCATGGTAGTCACCCAGGATTGCGGCATCGTCAAGGGCGTTCATGGCCGCCAGGCCCTGTTCATCTGGAGACTGCCCCCACTCGAACAGCAACACCGCCGTGCCCTGCACGGAATTTCGCCACTTGGTCAGCTGGTCCCCCCGATTCAGCAGGAACTCATCAGGTACGCCGTCTATCTGCTCTGAAGTGCCGACCTTGACGACAACCTGAAGTTCCGGAGACTTCGACAGTCTCTGGGCCGTGTGACGGAGGGCCTCGGCCACGGTTTGCTGATCGAACCCGCTGACACGCAGGCGGACACGATCCCCGGTGGATTCAGTGACCTTGCGCAGTGCTTCATCGGCGACGAACCGGCCGAGCGCTCGGATGCTGCTGTCGGTCACCGGGGCTCCCCTCGAACCATGCTGGTTGCGTCTGAATACTGAGTGAGCAGGCCGATGGCGGCTAGCTTCCCTTGAAATGCCTTGCCGTTGCGAGCAAGCACTGACGAGTCGATCTCATGGGCCAGCGGGCTCTCAGACGCGACCTTGTTCTCAGTTACTAGGCCATAATTCTTGTACAGCAGGGCACAAAACTGGTCGAACTCCATCTCCGTGCCCTGCGGGACAGTGGCAGATGCCAGTGCCTCAAGCATGGGGGGCTTCATAGTGAAATGTCGACGCCCGACCGTTGCGTTCAGGGCTCCCACAGCGGCGAGGGTCTCGCTGAAGAATGCTCGGGGCGATGCGACTGCGCTGTCCGTCTCCTTGGTGAATCGCTCGTAGCGGTCCTTCTTAGCCTCGTCGCCTTCGGCTTCGCTGATCATTTCCCGGGCCTGGATGTTGATCGCGTTGCCGATGTCGTTGCGGAAGCTGGCGAGATTCTTCTGCGACTCGCTGCGCAGCGGGGTCGCCTCGTTGCCGAAGTCCAACAGGATCGACTCGCTATCGGTAGAACCCAGCTTTCTGCGTGCGAGGTGAAGCTGGTGGCGGGCCAAGCAATAGGGGACCCAGTGCATGAGGCTCTCGGTGCGTTTGGCTCTGGGCGTGGTAGTCCTGGCGACGATGTTACGAGCCCCGTTTCTCAGCAGGCCAGGCCACGGGCTGAGGTTTTCGTACAGGTCAATGTCTCTTTCTGAATCGTCTTCGTAGGGCTCTTCGTCGTAGTCGAAGTCGTGGGTGCTGAGGGCCTTGGCAAGGTTGCCCAGCGGGGTGCCGCTGTCTCGAACGAGGTCGTCCAGTCCCCGTCGCGTAGCCGCCTTGCGGGCAGGATCAGGATCGCTGCGCAGGACCTTGTAGGCCCAGCCCCCACCATCACGGAAGAGATAGCGCTCGATGCTGGGAGCCTTGATCTTGGCAGTTAGCTTGCGGGCCTGTTCACGCTTCTTGGGGGAGGCACCGCGTTGATTGACCTGTCGATCGACTGCGTCGTAATGGATGAGTTCGCCGACGAACGGATAGATGTGTGCCCCGAACCAGCTGGGCTGACTGCGACGCCCCGGGATCTCGACCAACAGGGACGAGAACAGGGCATGGAGGGTTTCCAGTGTCTCGGGGGAGTCCAGCTCGACCGCTTTACCGAGTTCCTCGTCGCCTTCAGCGATGGAGGCTTTGGTCGCGATCCGCCGAGCCAAGTCGTGTGAGGTCCTGGTGTAGGCGACTCTGTCTCCGTCGTCCAGCAGTCCTGCGTGCTTCTGTGGGTCCTTCTGATGTGCCAAGTAGACGCCGCGGGCGATCGCGAGCATCTCAAGCGAGACGTAAAAGCCGCGGCCCTGCTGTTCAAGATTCACACCGAAGAGACGACGGACAACCTCTGCCTTGGAGCGATCAGCCATTACGCCCGCACCGACCTGATCTTGTCGCCGACGTCGATCATGAGCTTTCTCATGACATTGCCCACCAGTACCTGGATCTCGTCGTCCTTGTTCGAAGAGTCAGCCAGCTCTGCCAGGGATCCGCTCAGTCCACGGATCTCGGCCTCGTGCTGGACCTCGCTACGCAGACCTGCGGCCCACCGCGTCAGCAACTCGAAGCGCAAAAGATCCACTTCGACCGAGACTGCGGCCTGGTCGGAGTCGACGGCTGGGATACGGATGTAGATGGAGCGGTTGAGCCACTCAACAGCGTTCCGCATCCCTGGGGTGTCGCCCGTGCGTCCTTCTTTCTGCCACTGGGTGACCTGGTCGACCACCTCAACGCCCTTGCTGGAAACTCGTCGGGAGATCACCGCCGCGCGGGCGCGATGGGCGAAGAAGGCCGGGTCAAGTACGAGGAAGTCGGGGTTGCTCCCAGCCCGGTGGATACCCTGGACAGCTTCCAGGCCCTTGAGGAAGCGGTCTCGTACTGTGGTGTCTGCCGGGTCCCCATTCTTGTTCTGGACACTGACGAAGTCGTCGCCAGCCTGCAGGCCCAGCCGGGCGAACCGGTCTTTGTTGTCGATGCTGTTGAAGAAGTCAGCCCGCCGCAGGAACGTGTACAAGCCCCGCAGCTGTTCGGCCTGCTTCTGCGCATCCCGGATCGTACGGGCCTTTTGCAGGAAGCTCTTGGGATCCTCGGGAGGGAAGCGGCCGACGGTGTCTGGGTCAAGGCGGTCGTCGACCTGACGACGGGAGACCTTGCCCGGATCTAGCTTGCGCAGCGCGAAAAAAGCAGGCACCCGATGACGCTTCTGCTCGGTCAACGCGTCGCCGAAGAGCGCTTGGTGGTACAGGTGGGGCGCCTGCCACAGTTTGCTTGAGTGCGACCGCTGGTACCTGGCATGGACGCTCTCGCAAGACAGACCACCGGTAAGCATGTAGCTGGTCACTGCCAGCGCTTGTCGGGCTGTGACCACGGCTCCGGTGCGCTCGGCCGCAGCGAATAGGTCGCGGATTGCAGCACGGCGCTGGGGCCCGTGGGCGGCATCATTCAGCTCGTTCCGGTTGGCCAGAATTGGGCAGACATCCTGTGCGTCACAGGTCTCACATGCCTTCCACCGCGACCATTGCGGGGTCGTCCACTGTCTTAGTACCCAAGGAACGAAGCCACCGTTGCCGCCTTCGGCAGCTACGGACTGGTAGTTGAGGTTGACGACAATGACTGTGCCATCGGGACTGCTGACCTGCCCACGAGCGATGCCGTCCGTGAGGGTCCTCACCAGAATCTTGGCGCATCCTGTGCCGCCGTTGTCGAGGTTGTCGTCTTCGGCGACGCATGCACGTAGCTGGCCCTCGTTTGCGCAGATAACCGCGACGCCCTCGTCCGGAGGATCGAGTAGTTCGACGAGCTTTTGGGCACCCGCCTGCGCATCAAGCTCGCTGAGATCCCTCAGGATGTACAGCGGGCGCCCGCTGCGTGTCCGGCCGAGGGGGCGGCTGGCGTTGCCGGCCTCAGTCAGTTCGTTGAAAACTGCTTTTTTGCGGACATCTTGTGGGATCGTCTCGCCATCGACCCACAGCTCAAGCAGGAGGCTGGCACACAGGCTCGTCTTGCCATGCCCAGCGTCCCCGGTGAGGACGATTGTCTTTGTGTTCGGTGCCTCTATGGCGCTCAGCAGGTAGTCCAGCGTCGCGACGCGGAACAGCGACTGTGTTCGGTCTGCTCGCTCGTAGATCATCTCTGAGGTGTCACCATCGAACGGTTGGTAACTACGTATCCGTTGGACGTGCTTGTTGACCTCGAGCGGCATGCGGCTGTCCTTCGTCGACCGGGCAGGGAGCGCTGAAGAATTTTAGCTGGCACCGTTGCTGACGGTAGATCAAATATGGTGCCAGAGCGCTGAAGTGCGCCTGATTCGCCAGCGGGGTACTCCGTCGGGCTCCTCAAGAGTCCCTGATCACTGTGCTTGGCGCTGAGGCACTCGATGCTGACTGCGGTTTCGTTGAGGGTCGGCCGGACGACGTGGGCCCTGCCGGTGCCGCGGTAACAACAGTGCCGCAGGTGATGGCCGATGACGAAATGGTTCAGGGTGCTCGTGATGCCGGAAGGCGGGGCGTAGAAGTGTCATGAGCGGCAGGTCAGGCGACACTTACCTGCCGGTCTACCGCGCGCGTTCATCCTTGATCGAGTACGATGACCGCTCGTTCCGGCGGTTCTACAGGCAAGGGCAGATGGGGGGCACGCGTGGGCAAGCAGTACCCCCTGCAGGCTAAGCGGCGGCCGAAGTTTGAGGAGGGCGTCAGCTCCCTGCGAGTCGTGGACCTCTTCGCCGGCTGCGGTGGCCTCACCCTGGGTACTGCCCAGGCAGCCCACAAGCGCGACGTCTCGCTTGACGTTCGTCTCGCAGTTGACTTCGAGGCAGCTCCCACCGAGGTCTTCAAGGCCAACTTTCCCAAGGCCAACGTCCAAGAGGGAAGCGTTGAGTCCTACTTCGACGGCGACCTCGGCGCCTCGTTGACCGCTCGGGAGACTGCGACGCTCTCCACGGTGGGTGAGGTTGGACTCTTGCTCGGCGGGCCCCCGTGCCAGGGGCACAGTAACCTCAATAACCACACTCGCCGCGATGATCCGAAGAACCGACTGTACCTGCGTATGGCTCGTGCCGCAGAGGTTCTGCGCCCTCGCGCAGTCGTCATCGAGAACGTGCTGGCCGTTGTCAATGACAAGCAGCAGGTGGTCTCCCGCGCCATCGTTCACCTTAAGAAGCTTGGATACGACGTCGCCACCAGTCGTATCGACCTTCTCAAGCTCGGGGTCGCCCAGACGCGTAAACGCCACATACTGCTGGCCATCCGTGAAGACGCGCTGCCATTTGGCTATTCAGCCGCCGACCTGCTGAAGGTCGAAGACCACAAAGCCACGCCTCATGATCTGTACTGGGCGATCGGCGACCTGCTCGACGTCCGACCGAAGTCATTTTTCGATGAGGCTGCCGTACCCAACGCCGATAATCAGCGGCGTATGAAGTATCTCTTCGAGAACGACGAGCATAACCTGCCGAACGAAGAGCGCCCCGAGTGTCATCAGGGTGAGCACAATTACACCTCGATGTATGGCCGCTTGTGGTGGGACCGTCCGGCTCAGACTATTACCAGCGGTTTCGCTACGATGGGTCGCGGACGTTTTGTCCACCCTGAAGTTCCGCGGTGTCTGACCGCCCACGAGGCCGCGCGTATCCAGGGTTTCCCGGACTATTTCAAGTTCGTCGATGAAAGGGTCAAGCCTCGCTATGAGCTGACTCGCACCGAGGTTCAGGTCATCATCGGCAACGCCGTGCCCCCACCCCTCACAGAGGCGCTGACCTCCAAGCTCTTCGACGCTGAGGTACTGCTGGTGAAGGACGACGCGTCCCGGCAGCTTGAGGACGACTTCGCAGCCTCTGCTGTCGACGTCGCCTGCTGAGCCTGCAACGGATGGTTCCATCCGAGGGGAATGTCTTTCTTCTCAGCCGCAATGCTCGCTGTTGGATACGCTGGCGATTCCGGCGACCAGTGCGCGCATCGCCATTGTCGAGAAGAGCAACGGCCCACGGTCGGTGTCCTTGGAGTCACGCACTGCGGCGTGTTCGCCCAACTCCGCGACTTCCACGCAGTCATTTGCACCCCCGCTGTACGAGCTCTTTCGCCACCGCGCGTGCGCGAGATCGACGCCTCGTGGGGCTGTCGTGACGTCGTGCGGGGTGGCTGCGCTGGGCGTGCTCACTCTTCGAGCTCCTTGTTGATACGTGCGATGCGGGTGCGAGTCTCCGACGGGTCGAGGGCGCTGTCCCTCAACTGATCGAAGATTTCCGTGTAGTTGTCCACGTCCTCCGGGGACTCCAAATACACGGAGTTCTTGGGGTTCTCCAGCCACACCAGGTCCGGCGTGGGGTGCGGGAAAGTCAGGATGACGAACGGGCCGTACAGTCCGGGATGCGCCCCGAGCGAGAACGGCAGCAGCTGCACGGTGACGTTCGACTGCTCGCTCGCCTCCACCAGTTTTCGCAGCTGGTCGCGCATGACATCTACAGAGCCGACCGTCCTGCGCAGCACGGCTTCGTCGAGGATCGCCCAGAGTCCGGCGGGGGCCTCACCACCCAAGCGGCTGTTCTGCCGCTCCATGCGGACCCTGACCAGGGACTCGACCTGCGGCGGGGACAGGTCCTTCCTCATCTGGGAGATCACGGCACGTGCGTAGTCCTCGGTCTGGAGCAGCCCTGGCACGAGCATCGGCTGGTAGCTGGCGAGGTGCGTCGCGCCGGCCTCCAGTGCGAGGTACCCGTCGTAGCGGGTTGGTGTGAGCACCGTGGAGTACTTCCGCCACCAGGGTTTCTGCTGTTCCTTGTCCGCTCGCACGAGGTCGAGCACGTCGGCGCGCCGGCCTTCGTCTTCGACGCCGTACAGGTCCAGCAGAGCGCGGACGAGGACCGGCGTCGTACCGCGTTCGCCGTTCTCGATTCGGCTCAGTGACCCCTGATTGACCTCCAGCTGGTCGGCGACCTCGGTGAGGGTGAGCCCGGTCGCGTCACGCAGTTCCTTCAGCCGTGCCGCGAGCTGTCGCCGGTAGACCGACTGCGGGACCAGGCTTCTCTTCAAGGCCATGCCGGAAGTCTCTCCGTACCGGCGCTGCCTCGACAAGCCCGTACGGGTCAACTTCTCAAGGCATATTGCCTAGTTGATGGTTACGTCGGCATGCTGTCATGAGTCACGACGCGTCCTCGTACGGGTGCGCGCCGCAGCAGACCGATGGGCGATGCCTCGCCACGACCCCGTCACCGGCGCGCGCCTCCACGTCGGTCCCGCACGCCGTACCAGGAGGGTGGGCCATGCCACGGACAACGCTGCTCCGGCAGCTGCTCCAGCAACGGCACCTGACGACGCACGAGGCTTTCGCCGCCCAGTACGAGCGGGCCGCCGTGCGGCTGGCGGAGCTCGACCGAGACCCTCGCCTGGCGTCCCTCCAGGTCTCTCCACGCCAGTTCGACCGCTGGTACGGCGGGGAGCTACTGACCCTGCCCCGTCCTGACGCCTGCCGGGTGCTGGAGCACATGCTGGGCAGACCGGTGTCCGAGCTGTTCTCCGCGGTGTACGACGGCGACTCCGAGTCCGGCCGCTCCGAGGAGCCGCCCGCACGCCAGCAAGCGCCGAGTCCCCTTGCGCCGCGAGAGGACGACGAGAACCCCCTGGACATCGTCGCCCGGACCCGGCAGCTCACGGCCAGCAACACCGACGCCGCGACGCTCGCGTTCCTGGATTCCTCCCTGGAGGGCATTGCCGGCCGGTACGAGCAGGACGGGCCGTACGCCCTACGCCCCCAGGCTCGCCAGGTGCGGCAGCTCGCCCACACCCTCCTCGACGGTCGCCAGCCACCAGGCACACGCCGCGAGCTCTTCCGCCTCGCCGCTCGCGCCTCCGGCCTGCTCGGCTACATGGCGGTGAACACGGGCGACTTCGCGCTCTCGGAGGCGTACTGCACCGAAGCCCGCGATCTCAGCGGCGAGATCGGCGACCTGGACACGGAGCTCTGGGCGCGCGGGACCCTCTCCTTCGGCCTCTACTACGCGGGCCGGTACGACGAGGCCGACGCTTGCGCCGCCGCTGCCGTTGAGCGCGCGCCACGCCACCCCCAGTCCATCCGCCTGCTCGCCAACGGCCGAGCCCGAGCCCTCGGTAAAACCGGTGACCGACGTGCCGTCGAGCAGGCGATCGGGCAGGCCCTCCGCCTCTCCGACCTCCACGAGGTACCCGTCGGGCTCACCTCCTGCATCTCCTTCGAGCCGTACGGACGAGCCCGGACGCTGGCCAACGCCGTCACGTCACACGTGGCCCTGCGCAACACGGCTCAGGTACTGCGTGACGCCGAGCACATCGACGACCTGGTCGAGCACTCGGCCTCCTCCTGGAGCCGTTCGCTCGTACGCCTCGACGTCGCCACCGCGCTGCTGCAGCAGCGCACTCCTGACATCGACCACGCGATGGCGCTCGGGGGTGAGGCCCTACGGCTGTGCGGAGACACCCCGATCAGCTCCGTCTACCAACGCTCCCGTCACCTGCGCGAGCAGGCCGGGCCGTGGCGTGATCACCAAGCGGTACGCGATTATGGCGAGGAGTTCCTGGCCTGGAGCTCGCAGCCAGCCGTCCTGGCCATGGCGTCATCCGCGTCGTAGGCGCCGTCGATGTCGTCGTACGCCGGGGCAGTGTGAAGCCGAAGGAGTTCGACGGGTGCCCCTGCTCAGCGCCGATCCCGCCGCGTTCCCCGCCGAGCCTCCCGCCGACACGCATGATCCGGCGGTCACCGCGGCCCATGACTGGGCGGCGTTCAGCGCACTCGACGAGATGATCGACCACTGGGCACGCCCTGGCTGGTCGGACGGCAGCCGGGCGTACTACTGGATGCTGGCCTTCCCGGACGACCGGCGGCTCGCGACCCTCGCCGGACACTGCCAGGAGGAGCTGGCGCCCCTCGGCCTCGACCCGGTGCCGACGGACGGGCTGCACATCACCCTCGCCCGCGTGGGCAGGTCGGACGCTGTCGCCCCCGGTCAGCTGGACAGCCTGGCGCGGGACGTCGAGGCGCTGCTGCCCCCCGCGTTCTCCATACGCGCCATGCCGCTGGCCGGCTCCCGCGGTGCCGTCCGCCTGTCCCTCGGCCCGTGGGAACCCCTGCTGCGGCTGCACCACGCGCTGGCCGAGGCCGGAAGCAGCGCCGGTCTCGCGCCGAAGAAGCCGACGTCCGCTTTCCGACCTCACTTGAGCCTCGCCTACAACAACCGTCGGCGTCCCGCTACCCCTGTCGTGGAGGCGGTCTCAGCACTTCGTGCTCTCCCCGCTGTCGAACTCTCCGTGTCCACCGTTCAGTTGGTGGAACTCCGCCGCGAGGGCCGGACGTACCGCTGGGATCTACGGAAGAGCGTCCCGCTCGGGTAGCCCACAGGCATCCAGGGGGAAGACCACGACCACCACCTTGCCGATCGCGGTCGGCCGGACTGACCATACGGAGGCCAGCGCCCCGACGAGCAGCAGTCCGAGACCACTTTCCGTCAGCTCACCCAGCGACGCCTGCGCTGATCGCGCCTGGACCTTGGAGACGTCCCGTCCCGCGTCGTGGACTCGCAGTACCGCTACGTCCCGGTAGACCTCCACGCACATGCAGTCCGGTCCGCCGGCGGTGTGTCTGACCGCGTTGCCCACCAGTTCCGAGGCGACCAGAACGGCGTCGTCGACGCGCTCCGGTGAGGCACGTCCCTTGAGGGACTCGTGTACGTGTCGCCGCGCGAGGCCCGAAGGCTCGGCGCAGTCGGCCAGCTTCACCCAATGACGCCTTACCGGTGTCTGCCTGCAGAGGCGCTCTTCGTCTACCGCGTCCATCGCCGCTCTCGTTTCCGGTTGGGCACTGGACCGATCACCCTCGCCATCCGTGAGCTGCGGCGGTACGCCGCAGCTCCGCCTCTTCGCGCGCCGCCGGACGGCGGACGAACGGCGTCCTGACGGCGTACCGCCGTCGGCCGCCCCCAGCGAGGCTCTTCTTCGAAGCGCCGGCCCTTGGCGTCTCGACCACAACCGGCTGGAGGTAACTCGGAATGAGCGGCAGCGCAAGGCAGATCGCACTGCACGAGGTGCCCCCGGGCGCGCGCCTGGTGCTGTACGCCTGCCTGCCCGCGTCGCTCGGTGAGATCGCCGACCACAGCGTGGCCAGCACACGGCGGTACGTCGCCGATGCCGGCTTGGAGGCGGTCGAGACATACGTCGACCGGGCGGCACCGTTCGAGAGCCGCGCCCTGTGCGAGGGCTGGCACAACGCTCTGGCCGCGGTCGAGCAGGGGAGGGCGGCCGCGATCGTCACCCCTCCGCTCGTGATGCTGGGGCATCTGGAGGAGGACAGGACGAACCTCGCGGCCTGGCAGGCCCGGACCGGGGCGTTGATCACGACGCCATGGGCAGTCGTCGACGCCGCCGACCCGACGCTCTTACGGAGGACGGCGGCGTGATGACCACCATGCGGCTACGGCCTCTGCGGCAACTGCTCAGCCAGCTCGGATTGGTGCTGCGGCACCCGGCGAAGTACGTCGGCCGGTTCGGCTTCGGCGCCTTCCAAGTGCTGTTCCTGCCCGTCCTGGTGACCGGCACAGCGTTGACCACGCTCTACGCAGGCCAGATCAGGTAGCTACGGCCCGCGTCCTCGACTCCCTCTCCGGATGCTCCGAATCCCCGTCCCCCACGGAATCCGATCAGCCGGAGAGGGGCCGCACCGCAAGGTGCGAATGCAGGAACCCGACCGGTGTGCGGCGCGGCGAGCCGCACACCGGCCGGCCAGCAGTACGACGAACCGTTCGAACCCTTCCGACACGAGAGGAAGTGCGATGACCGCAACCACACTCAGCCCGATCAGCGCGCCACCGCCGGTAACGGCCGGCGCCGAGGTGCCCGTGGTGGCAGGCGCCCTCGACGTACCCGCCGACCCCTTCGACATCGACCTCACCATCATCACGGAGGTCGACGCCGACCTGCTTCCCAGGGCGTGCGACACCGGTGACGGCTGCAAGCCGTCCTGCGCCTCGTCCTGCGCGAGCGCCGTCTGACAGCGGCTCGTACGCGGGGCCGGGGGCACTTTCGCTCCCGGCCCCGCCCGGTCACAGAACTATGGCGGAGGCACGGGAAATGGGAAGTGACGGAAAGCTCTACCAGCACACGGGCACGGCCCTGCTCCGGGCCGCCGCGATGCCGCTGACGAGTCTGCCGGGGTGGTGGCCCGATCCGGCCGACACGGATGCCTGCCGTAGATGGCTGAAGGAGGTGTGGGCCGACGAGGGGTTCGCTGACGCGGTCCGGCAGACGAGCGGTGATCTCGCCACACGGGTCGACGCGATCCGCGCGGGGCAGCCGGCACGTCCCAAGCAGGTCCGGCGCGCTGCCCTGGCCACCGTCCGCTACGCGCTGCGAGCTACCGGGCGGCCGACCCCGTTCGGCCTCTTCGCCGGGGTGGCGCCGGTCGGCGTGGGTTCCGCCCCGTACGCGAGATGGGGAGACGCGCACCGGGCCGTGGCGCGGGTGGACACCGAGTGGCTGGACGACGTCGTCGCTCGTCTGGAGGCGTCCCCCGACCTGCTGGAGCGCTTGGACGTGGTCCTGAACAACCTGGCGGCACGCCGAGGCGGACGCCTGCACGTCCCGCACGGTGGACCGATGGGGGCCACTGTCCGGCGCACCAGCGCGGTCCGCTGGATCGAGGACCTCGCGCGCGAGCCGGTCCGCTTCGCCGCCCTCGCCGAGCAGTTGGCCTCCGCCTTTCGCCGAACCGAGCCACGCCACATCACCACACTGCTCGGCACGCTGGTGCGCGAGAAGTTCCTGATTACCAGCTTGCGCACGCCGATGACCGACACCGATCCGCTGTCCCACCTGATCGAGCAGCTGTACAGCTTGGACGCGGGCACGGTGCCGGAGGCCGCGCGGGTCCTGCACGAACTGGAAGCAGTGCGACGCGCTGTGCACGAGCACAACCGGCTTCCCGCGAACCGCCAGGCGTCACAACGGCAGGCGCTGACGCCGCTCTTGCGTCGGCTTTCCGGCGCGGGCCGAAGCCCTCTCGCCATCGACCTGCGGCTGGACGCCGAGGTACGGATCCCCGAGAGCGTCGCGCGCGAGATGGAGCGCGCCGCCGATGCGCTGCTGCGGCTGACGCGCCGACCGGCGGGCCAGGGTGTGTGGAAGGAGTACCAGGTCGCGTTCTGGGAGCGGTACGGCACCGGAACACTGGTGCCGGTGAAGGAGGTCGTCGACCCGGCGTCCGGGCTCGGCTACCCGGCCGAGTACCCCGGCAGCCGCATGACCGCGCCGCCAACGGTGGTCTCCGAGCGGGACGAGCGGCTGCTGGCCCTGGCCTGGCAGGCCCTGGCCGACGACGGCAGGGAGATCGTCCTCACCGACGACGTGATCGACCGCCTGGCCGACGAGACGATGGCCGTGCGGGAGGCGCCGCCCCACGTGGAGATGTGCGCGCGCCTGCACGCCGACAGTCTGCCCGCGCTGGAGCGCGGGGACTTCACGCTCACTGTGACGCCGGCCCGCGCCGCGGGAACACTCACGTCCCGATTCTCACCGGTCGCCAACGGCTTAGGACTCGACGAGATCTACCGCCAGGTCCCCGCGAGCGTCGAGAACGCGCTGACCGCGCAGCTCTCCTTCCCGCCGCTGTACCCGCACACCGAGAACGTCGCCCGCATCCCCGCCTATCTCCCGCACGTGATCCCACTGGGTGAACACCGCGGCCCCGGCGACACCGTGCCGACGCTCATCGACGTCGACGACCTCGCGGTCACGGCCACGCACACCCGCCTGTATCTGGTCAGCATCTCCCGCCGTCGCGTCGTTGACCCGCAGGTCTTCCACGCCATGGCCCTGGACAAGCAACCTCCGCCCCTGGCCCGGTTCCTGGCGCACCTGACCCGTTCCTTCGGCCCCGCCTGGACCGGCTTCGACTGGGGTCCGCACGGCGCACGGCTGCCGTTCCTGCCACGCGTCCGCTACGGGCGCGTGATCCTCTCTCCTGGCCGCTGGAACCTGACCGCCGACGCCTTCCCCGGCCGGGGTACGGAGACACGGGAGTGGGCGGACGCCCTCGGCCGCTGGCGGAAGCAGTGGCACTGCCACGATGCCGTCGAGCTGCGGGAAGACGACCGCACACGACGACTGAGGCTCGACGTGCCCGCCCACGTCGCCGTCCTGCGCGCCCACCTGTCCCGGGAAGACCAGACCGTGCTCACCGAGGCGCCCCCCGAGGAGAGCTACGGCTGGATCGGCGGCCACGTCCACGAGATCGCCCTGCCCATGACCAGCACCCGCCCGCCGGCCCCTGACCCGCTCTCCGGCTCCCTCCCCGTGCTCACCAATAGCACCCTCGGGCCCGTACCGGGATCGGTGTGGGCACCCTGGCTGAACGCCAAGATCTACACCCACCCCGACCAGTTCGAGGAACTGATCGCCACCCACCTCGCGCGGCTCATGGCCCAGCTCCAGGGCGCACCCGAGTGGTGGTTCGTCCGCTACCGCACCCCGCACGACCCCGACCACCTACGCCTGCGCATCCGCACCCGAAGCCCCGGACAGTACTCCGCCCACACCGAGCTCGTCGCCCGATGGGCCGCCGGACTGCGCCACGAGGGGCTCAGCAGCAGGCTCGTGTTCGACACGTACACCCCGGAGATCGGCCGCTACGGCCCCGGCGCTGCCCTGCGCGGTGCCGAGGCGGTGTTCGCCGCCGACTCGGCCTACTCCCTCGCCGTCCTGCGGGGCCTGGGAGGCGACGGCCTCGACGGACGCGCGCTGGCCGCGGCCGGCATGGCGGACATCGCCTGCGGTCTGCTCGGTCTCGACGATGGCATGCGTTGGCTGGCCAACCGTCCCGCTCCTCCGGCCCGAGTCGAGCGAGGCGTCAGAGACCAGACCGTCGAACTCGTTCGCCACCCCACGCCCCGCGCCCGCGGCTGGGGCGAAGCGCTCGCACACGCGTGGCACCGCCGCGCGGTGGCCCTGACGCTGTATCGCGAGCACCTCGCCGAGGACATGGACCTCGACTCGGTTCTGGAGTCCCTGCTGCACATGCACCACAACCGACTGCGCGGCCTGGACCGGGAGGACGAGCGGATCTGCCGGCGCCTGGCCCGTCAGTCCGCTCTCGCGTGGACCGCACGGCCGGGGGAGAGCCACTCATGAACCACGACGCGTCGCCCACACCCACCAGGCCCGGCTGGGGCCAGTCGCTGTACTCCGGCGCGGCGGGAGCCGCCCTGCTGCACGCCGTCAGGGCCCACACCGGCGAAGACGACACGGACGCGCTCCGGCCGTGGGCCGCCGCCATGGTCAAGGGCCCGATACAGGCCGCCCCGGAGGCATGCGGCCTGTACGAGGGCGCGCCAGCCGTCGCGTACGTCCTCAGCTTCACGCACACGGACACCGGCACCCGCGCCCTGGCGACCCTGGACGCACACCTCGCCGACGTCACCCGCCACCGCCTCATGCGGGCGAACGCCCGCATCGACCGCGGCGCGCCGCCCAGCCTGGACGAGTACGACCTCATCAGCGGACTGACCGGCCTGGGGGTCTACCACCTGCACCGCGGTCACCGGACTGAACTACGAGACGTCCTCGCCTACCTGGTGCGGCTGACCGAACCGATCACCATCGAGTCCCAGCTCCTGCCGGGCTGGTGGAGCAGCGACAGCCCCGACCTTCGCCCGTCGCCGCAATGGCCCGGCGGACACGGCAACCTTGGTCTGGCCCACGGCATCAGTGGACCCCTCGCACTGCTGGCCACTGCCGTGCGCCACGGCCACACGGCGCCCGGACAGAAACGAGCCATCATCCGGATATGCGGCTGGCTCGACCAGTGGCGCGACGGTACGGGCTCGCGCGCCTGGTGGCCGGGCCTGGTCACCCGGCCCGAACACCGACGCGGCGTTATCCAGCACTCGGTACCGGGACGTCCGTCCTGGTGCTATGGCACCCCCGGCATCGCCCGCGCCCAACAACTCGCCGCCATCGCCCTCGGCGACCCCGACCGGCAACGCCGCGCCGAACAGGCCCTTGCCGGATGCCTGGCCGACGACCAGCAGCTCGCCCAGCTCACCGACGCATCCCTATGCCACGGCTGGGCGGGACTCATACAGACCGCCGCCCGGGCCGCCGCCGACGCCGTCAACGACGAACTCGCAGCGCACCTGCCCCGTCTGCGAGCCCGGCTCGACGAGCACCTGGACCACAGCGGACTGCCGGACGGAGTCGGCCTGATGGACGGCACGTCGGGCATTCACCTGGTCCGTCTCACCGACCCCGTCAACACGGCGACTACCGCCCCCTGGGACCGCTGCCTGCTCCTGGCGGGATGACGCTCGTGAACCGCAGCACCCCGCACTAGATCACCTGAGTACGCTCTGTGCCTGCCGTACGCACGGCCGGGCACCTTCCGGAAGGACGCGATGAACACCACCGGCGCCTCCCCTGAGGACCTGCGCAACCGCCTGGTCGACGCCATCCTGCAGCAGGACGTCTCCGGCCCCCGCGACGCACGCGTCGAAGCCGCCATGCGGGCCGTACCCCGCCACGCCTTCCTCCCCGACGCACCCCTCCGGGAGGCGTACGCCAACAAGAGCGTCACCATCAAGGAGAACCCCGACGAGGACGCCCTCCCGCTGAGCTGCGCCTCCCAACCCGACGTCGTGCACTTCATGCTGGTCCAGCTCGGCGTCCGCGAAGGCGACCACGTCTTCGAGATCGGGGCCGGCACCGGCTACAACGCCGCCCTGCTTAAGCACCTCACCGGAAAGTCCGGTCAGGTCACCACGTGCGACATCGCCCCCGACGTGACGGCCTACGCCCGCCGGATGCTGGACGCGAACGGGTACGCCGACGTTCGCGTGGTCACGAGGGACGGCGCCCTCGGTGCCCCGGAGTTCGGCCCCTACGACCGAATGATCGCGGCGGTCGGCATGTGGGACCTTCCCGAAGCCTGGTGGGACCAGCTCGCCGTCGGCGGACGCCTCGTGGTCCCGTTGCGTTGGCGCGGGCTGTCCAGGTCCGTGGCGTTCCGTCGGGAGAAGGACCTGATGCGGTCCGACTCCGTGAGGATGTGTGGCTTCCTCCCGGTGATCGGCCAGGACGGCGAGCGGAACGGCTACATCGACGACAACCGGCTCGTCAGGCTCTACTGGGACGTGGACCAGCTCATCGCCCCAGAGCTGCTGCGCGATGCCCTCAACCAACCGAAGTCGGTCGTCTGGACCGACGCGACGGTCGGCTCCGTCGAGTCCTTCGACGGCGTCTGGCTGCGCCTGAGCGCCACCGAACGAGCGACCTGCCGCATCACCGCGAAGGCCGAAGCGATGGAGGTTGGCCTTCACCGCCCCGCCTCACCCGCCCTGAGCCCAGCCCTCGTCGAGGCCGACTCCATCGCCTACCTCACTCTGGAGCGCACCGCCGAGCCTCAGTCCACCGAACCTCGGTTCCGGCTGGGAGCCGTCGGCTACGGCCCGGCCGGCGCCGAACTCGCCGAGCGGATCTGCGGGCAGATCCGTGCCTGGAGCCCGGCCAGGACCGTCGAACCCGCGATCACCGCCTACCCTGCGGACACGCAGGACAGAGACCTCGCCGACGGAGCAGTGATCGACCGCCCTTCTGTACGGCTCGTCATCGCCTATTGACCCTGCTGATCCTGACGCAGGCGGGCGCGGCGGTCGACGAGGGCGACCGTGGGTCGTTCGTGGCTGACGTGCTGCCTGCTGGCCAGCCCCGGGCGTGAGTAGTTCCGGTACAGAAAATGCCGATGAGAATGATCATTTCCTTGCAGCTCAGCTACCACCCTGCGACCCGCTTTCGGCCTACTCAAAAACCTTTCCCTGTGGGGTCGTTGGCGCTGGCAAGATACGACACCATGGCAAACTTCTTGATTAAGGATCTACGGGAAATCGCTAAGGGCTTCCCCGAGAACCTGGATGACTGGCCTCACATCCCGTGCCCCACGTGCACGCGAGGGGCCTTGCTCCCGGTCCCCGACTCGTTCGTGGCAGAGGAGTCGGTCACCAGTAGGTCCTTGCACAACCACGATGGGTGGGAACCCGAGTGGATTCACGGTGGCTTCCACTGCGTACTCACGTGCAGGAGAGAGACCTGCGACCACGTGCGCGTCATCGGGGAGATGACTGTCGACTGGGCAGGTCGGCACGGCGTCCAGTACGAGCAGTACTTGACGCCGACCATGTTCTTCCCAGCGCTGCCCCTGCTCGAAAGCCGCGACCTCTGCCCCAAAGAGGTCGGGGAGCGAGTTGACGCCGCAGCCAAGATCCTTTGGCTCGACCCCAACGCTGCCGCGAACAGGATCCGGACGGCGGTCGAGGCTCTGATGGACGACCGGGGAGTCATTCGTACGAAGCTCAATGGCGCGGGGAAATCCGTCAAGCTTAGCCTCGACAACCGGATCGCAACTTTCAAGACAGCGCTGCCGCAGCACGCGGACGCCGCTGACCTGCTCCTGGCCGTCAAGTGGATCGGAAACGTGGGCAGCCACGAGGACGTTCTCCGCATCCCTGACGTCCTGGAGGGAGTCGAGTTTTTGGACCATGCCCTGTCCTTGATTTACGACACGAGCCGCGGCGACATACAGAAGAGGGCATCCGAGGTCACAGCCCGGCGAGGACGGCCAGGCACCTTCTCCATCAAGGTCCCGTTCTGAGTCAGTGACTGAGTACAAGCACGAGGCGTGTGGGCTTCTGCCGCCTGTGCCGACCGCCCGCGCTATGTCTTCGTCGAGGGGTGGAAAAGGACTGGGGGTGTGATCACAGGCTGCTGTTCACCCGCCCGTGATCAACTCCGGTGGCTCGCAGCGCTCCACTTTCACAGCACTCGCCCTCACGCGGTGCCGGCGTCGACCCGGTAGACGATCTTCCCGTCGGACTCGCTGAACCCAAGTGCCTCGTAGAAGGCCGGTGCGCCTGGGTTGTCGCGGTCAGCCATCCATTCCACCCGGCTGCACCCGGGGCGCGCGGCGGCCAAGGCGCGGAGTTCGCCCATGAGGCGAGCACCGATGCCCTGCCGACGCAGGGTGCCACGGACGTAGAGCTCCTTCAGGAACAGGGAGTGCGAGGAGCCAGCGGCCGGCCATAGGTAGGAATAGGCGGCGAGACCCACGATGTCCCCGGTCTCGTCCTCGACGAGCAGGGCGGACGCGAGCGGTGGCGCACCGAAGAGGGCTTCTTCCACTTGGAGGCGGCGCTCGTCGATCGGCTGGATATCTGTGTCGGCAGCTCCGTAGTACCGCTCGATCTCTTCGATCAGCTCGGCCAAAGCCGGGACGTCCCGCTTCTCCGCGGGACGGATCGTCACGGTCATCGGCGCCTCCTGTCCTTCCTCGATTGCTTCGATGTCTGCTGCATTCGCTCTTTCCAACACGTGATCCTCTCCCCGCGGTACGGCACACGCGCCTACGGCGACGCCGCAGCCCGCGCGTATGGGTTCCAGCCGTGCCGCCGCAGGGAGCCCTGCACGTGTCGGACGAGGTACTCCAGGTCCGCGCAGTAGACAGACGGATTCCGGTAGCCCTGGGCTTCGCTGAAGCGGTGTGGGAGGTAGCCACCACCGCACACGTCCACGAGTGGGCAGGCACGGCACAGCTCGGCTAGCGCATCCTTGCCATGCTGCCGGTGCAGCAGCTTCGGATGCGACAGAGCTTCGTCGAATGAGTGGCGCAGGACGTCGAGCCCGAGCCAGGAGGCACCCTCCTCGACCGACCGCAGGGTGTCCACCGCTTCGATGGAGCCGTCGGACTCGATCACGACGCTCGTCGGCGGGGCCAGGCCGAGCGTCTCCACCGAGCCGCGCACGCCAGAGCTGAGGGCCACGATGTCCTCCAGCATCCGGACACTGTGCCTGTACTCGGGCCGGGCGAGCCAGACGTCGTAAACCCTGCACATCCACAGCCCGTACTCGGGCACGCTGGGGTCGGCGCGGTGCGGCGGGTCGTCGTGAGTCGCGTGCGGCAGACCGAAGTCGATCACTGGAGGTTCGAACGCCGCCAAGTAGTCGTGAACTTCCACGGGATCGTTGGCAAGGTCCACGACGGCGAGCAGTCCCGCGAACAGGTGAGGCCGTGACCGCAGGAGTTCGATGCCGTGCACGGCGGAGGCGGCGCTCGACCGCCCGGCGTGGGTCAGCCGGTGCCGGTCGTTCGCCCGCGGCGGTCCGTCGAGGCTGACGCCCACCGCGACCTCGTACCGCTCGAAGAGGTCCAGCCACGCTCCGGACAGAAGAGTCCCGTTCGTCTGGAGCTCGAAGAGCACCCGGGTCCCGGTCGGCACACCGTCCCGAACGGCCTCCAGCAGCTCGGCCATGTGTTGGACCCCAGCAAGAAGCGGCTCTCCGCCGTGCAGGAC
The DNA here is from genome assembly GCF_043201555.1 of Streptomyces sp. NPDC048288. Lineage (NCBI taxonomy): Bacteria > Bacillati > Actinomycetota > Actinomycetes > Kitasatosporales > Streptomycetaceae > Streptomyces > Streptomyces sp. NPDC048288. Next base: position 175,359 of record NZ_JBICZD010000002.1, on the reverse strand, counting down.
GACGTGGATAGTCCGAAGGCCATGCGCAGAGGCGTGCTCACCGATTCGCCGGGCTGCGGCCCGGGCCACAGCGAGGTCCATCCGGGCGGGCAGGCGCCGCGCCGCCTGGTCCCTGGAGTTGAAGACGAAGCAGTAGTCGCAGTCGATGTTGCAGCGGTTGGCGACCTTGAGGATGAACGTCCGGAAAGGAACGGGGCCTTCGGGTTCTGTCATCGAGCAGATGCGCCTACAGCGGCCAGGGCCAGATGAGCGAAGCCGCGTGGGCACCGTCACCGAACCGGCCCGTCGCGCCCTCCTCTGCCTCAAGCCGTTGCCGGACGCGGGCGGCCACGCGGTCCAGGACGGCCGTGCCAGCCGCCGTCGGCTCTGCGGACGCCGTGCCAACGGGCGTGATGGTGCGTAGCTCGGTGACGGACGTGGGTGACGGCATTCAACGCTCCTCGTGAGGAACGTGCCAGAGGCGGCACGGTGCGACGGGGTTGAAGCGACAGATCAGCCGGAAACGTAGCATCCGCAACCACCCACCCGGCACTGGGAATTCGGCCACATGGTCGGCCTCAGCCGGACCGCGGCACCAGCAACCGCTCGATATCGTCCACGGCTGCGCTAACTCCCAACCGCCGGTACACCGTCAGGGCGGCTCGCAGCGAGCCCACACCGTGACCAGGACCGTCAACCGTCCAGTCGCAGCGACCGATGCCCTCCAGCGCCCGCGCCTCCTCCAGCGGGCAGCGGATGTCCCGCGCGAGTGTGAGGGCCTGATCGAAGTGCCGGCGGGCGGCCGTCGGTTCATCGGAGGTGAACAGCAGCATCCCCCAGTGGTTCAGCACCTCCGCCTCGCCGCACCGGTCGCCCAGGCCCCGCAGGATCTCCACACCGCGTTGGAACGCCTCGATCGCGGCGTCGCGCTCACCGACGATGCCGCGCGCCGCGCCCAGCTCGCTCAGCGAGGCGGCCTCACCCCCGTGGCTGCCGAGCTCACGGTAGGCGTCCAGGGCCTCCTCCAGAAGCCGGATCGCCTCTGTCGCATCCCCGGAAACACGGTCCACGACCCCAAGGTGGCGCACGCTGGTCGCTTGGCCGAACCGTTCACCAAGCTCGGTGAAGTGCGTCAGGGCCTGGCTGTGTGCCGTCCGCGCTCCTTCAATGTCTCCGGTCTGCCGTCGGACGACGCCCATCTCGTTCAGCGCGTAAGCCTGGTGCGTACGGTCGTCCAGCTCCAGGTAGATGTCGAACGCCTCCTGGTGATGCCGTGCGGCCAGGTCGTACGCGCCCATGAGGCAGTGCACGACGCCCAGGTCGCGCAGGGAGTTTGCCTCCCCGTACCGGTCGCCGAGTTCTCGGTAGATCGTCAGGGCCTCGCTCTGTGCCTCCACAGCGGCGTCGAACCGGCTCATCTGCCGATGTGTCATGCCGAGATCGGCGAGCGCGTTCGCCTGTCCGAGCCGATAGCCCAGCTCTCGATAGAGGACGAGAGCCTCCGTCTGGGCGCGGGCCGCGTCCTCGTTTTCGGCGGTCAGGTACCAGACGATGCCCAGCTGGTTGAGTGCGTCCGCCTTGCCGCGCCGTTCGTCGACCGCTTCGTACGCCGTCACGGCGTCGCCGAGGGACTCGATCGCCTGCGGGTAGGCAGCCATGAAGCGGCGCACGACACCGAGTTCGGCGAGAGCGTCACCGCGGGCCCGCTGGTCGCCGGCTTGGCGGGCGGCCTCGGAGGCGGTCCGATGGAGCCCGACGGCCTGGTCCCAGGGACCGGCCTGGCGCAGGAAGGGAGCCATGGCCGCCGCGAGCCGGACGACGAGGTCGTACAGGGCGAGGCCGTTTGCCCGCCGGACACAGGCGAGGATGTTGGCCCGCTCGGTCTCCAGCCAGCTCATAGCGTCCGCCCGCGACTCCAGCGCCGGAGTCTCCACCCGCGAGGCGCCGTCCGGCGCCGGTGGCACTACCGCACCACTGCGCCCGATGTGCCCGTTTACGACGGCGAGAGCGGCCAGGTAGTAGGTGCACACACGCTGTACGGCCTGTACGTGGTCCATGCTGTCCCCCTCGGTGGCGAGACCGCGAGCGTAGTCACGCAGGAGATCGTGCAGCCGGTAGCGACTCCCCGGTTGCTCGTCGATCAGGTGGTCGTCGTAGAGCGCTTCGAGGTGCCCACGAGCCACCACGACCGAGACCTCACCAAGAGCCGCGCCGACCTGCGGGTCGAGATCGCTGCCGGGGAAGAAACCGAGCCGCTGGAAGAAGCGCTGCCGCTCCGGCGCCAGGTCCCGATAGGAGAGATCGAACGTCGCGGTGACGGCGCGCTCCCCGGCCCGCAGCTCTCCCAGCCGGTCCCGCGCCGCCAACAGCCGCCCGCGCAGGTCCTCCGCGGTCCAGGACGGATGATGCCGCAGCCGTGCCGCGAGCAGAGACACCCCCAACGGCAGGCACCCGCACAGCCGGACCAGCTCGTCCACCACATCCCGGTCCAGCGCATCGGCCGGCCGCCCGCTGAGCCGCACGAAGAGATCGACCGCGTGATCCGGCGGCAGCGCGTCCACCGACATGACCACTTCCTCGTTCGCCACCAGTCGCTTGCGGCTGGTCACCAACACCAGGCACCCGCTCCCACCAGGGAGCAGCGGCTCCAGCTGCCGATAGCTGGCCGCGTTGTCGAGAATCAGCAGCGCCTTCTTGTCCGCGAGTCTGCTCCGCCACATGGCGGCCCGGGCCTCCGTGACCGCTCCGACGTCGTCTCCGACGGGTATCTGCTGTGTCGGCACGCCGGCGGCCGCAAGAAGAGAGGCGAGCGCCTCGCCGGCCTGCACCGGAGTGCGACCCGGCGTGTACCCGTTGAGATTCACGAAGAGCTGCCCGTCGGGGAACCGCTCGGAGAGCAGGTGGCCGGCGTGCACGGCGAAAGTGGTCTTCCCGACACCCGGCATCCCGTCGATCACGTGAACGGGCAGCCCCTCGCCCTGCTCCTGTGAGGCCCGCACCGAGCCCACCAGCAGCTCCAGCTCCGCGGTACGGTCGGTGAACGCTGCGGTGTCGCGTGGCAGCGAACGCAGTACTTGGGCGGCCCCCGGCGGCCCCGTTCCATCCTCCGGCCTCGCGGATGGCGCGGGAGGCCGAGACTCGGAAAGCCCGGCGAGTAGAGCCGTCATCCCCGCCATCGCCACGCCTAACACGACGAACGAGAGCCAGGCGTGCGCCTGTAACCACCCCAGCCAGCCGGGCCACCGTGACTCATTGGACACGGCGTTCGTGACGAGCCCGACCAGCAGCGTGGTCACAGCGCCGCCTCCGGCGACGACGGCGATCGCGATCCCGCGCCGGAGTCTCATGCCCGGGCCCCAGCGGCCGGGGGACCGACCGGTTCCCCCACGGTGCCGCCGATGAGACACCACGCACCGCCAACCGACCTGGTCACGAAGGCCACCCCCGAGTCCGACGCCCCAACTTTCCTAACGGAACAGCCCTCGTAGACCTTGGTCAAGGGCGCGTCTGAGCCACCGCGTGCACCGCGAAGGCCGCTGGCGATCACGGGCAGGAGCTGCGAGGGCGCGGCTCGCTTCTTCAGGTAAGCCTGTTCATGTAGGACTTCAGGTCGCGTGTCACCCAGCGGCGCTACAACCTGCGGTTGTGCCTGGTGTCTCACGTGGTGTCCCGGCTACGTAGCCTCCGGTCGTATCCGAATCTTCGGATCCGACGGCACCGCTGGGCAGTGTGGTCCGCTACCACTACGGGTGAGCCGGGCAGGCTGGCGGGCGACGCTCCCGGCGGAGCGGGCGAAGGGAGCTCGTCCTCGCACCCCGAGCGTGTACGTCGTCCAAGCTGGCCTCGGCAGTCGTTGAGACCGGCGGGCGCGTGGGGGAATCGAGCACCAACGTCCCGGCGGTAAGGGGCAGACCGACAGCGCCTACCTCCGGCACCGTCAGCGGCCTCGGACCTGTTTGGCCACCCCAGTGGTGTTGTACCGGTACCGGGCCATCTCCTCGGTCACCCCGTAGTGCTCAGCGATTTGCACCGGCCCCCACTGGCGGCGGACTGCGCCGAGCAGCAGGGGGCGGGGAAGCATGAGTGTTCCGCCAAAGGCAGTGGCTTGTTCTTCCTCGTCGGGGCGGCAGGTCCTGAATGGCATGCCATTGACTTCGCGGATTTCGGTCAGGTCATGCTTCAGGACGAGATGGGAGAGCTCGTGGGCCACGTCGCTGGCCCTGCGACCCGCTGTTCGGAGCGGGTTGGTGACGACGATGTTCCTGCCGGAGACCTGGAAGGTCGCGGCGGAGAAGGCGTACGCCTGGACCCGTTCGAGTTCTTCGAGGCGGGTGCGGCTGACGAGCTTCTCGGCGCTGACGATCTTGACCTTGAGGTGGTCGGCGAGGTCGTCGACGTTCAGGGCATCGGTGTCGCCGAGGTCGAGTTCGCGGCGCAGTCGGAGGGCTTCTCGTTCGGCGTTGGCCTTGAAGCCTCGGGGGAGGGTCACAGTTCGCCTGCTTCGACGAGTCGTTCGAGTTCGGTGTTCATGTCGGTGAGCAGGTCGGCGAGCCGCTGAGGGACGCCAGGGCGCAACACCGAGGCAGCCCGGAGGTGGCAGGCAAGGGCGGGTACGGCGGGGACCGCCTCCTGCGCTAGGGCGTCGTAGAGGTCGCGCAGAACGGAGCTGATCTTGTTCGCCGCGTCGTCGGTGAGCCGAGGGTCTGCGTGGAGGTGGGTGATGGCCTGATCGAGGGGCGAGATCTGGCGGGTGGCGGTCGAGGTGAAGAAGCGGCTCGGGGAGACGCCGAGCCAGGCGCAGAGGCGGGTGAAGGTGGCGAGGTCGGGCTGGGCGCCGGCCTCGACCCGGGTGAGGGTGCTGAAGCTGACGCCCGCTTCGGCGGCGGCCTGCCGGAGGGAGAGGGGGCCGCGGTGTTCCTTCAGGAGGCGTCCGAGTTCGGCGATGTCGAACTGCTCGACAGCGTCCGGTCCGGTCGTCTCGGGGTCCGGGAGGGGGAGCTGGCTCCGGTCGGGGCTCATACGGGCAGCGTAACGCGCAGCAATACGGCGATGAAGCTTGACTGCATCGACCCGGGGTGATCACACTGGACTCACTGACGCTTTGCTGAATCAGCAGGGCGCTCCCGTACCACCCTCGAACGACCTAGGAGATCGGCATGCCCCAGCCCCAAGAGATCAAGATCACGGTGACCTCCGCCCTCGCCGAGCACCCCTACCAGCACGACTACGCCCCGCAGGTGACCACCGCGAGCGTCCTGTCCGACACCCTCACCGCCTTCGGCTTCGCCAGCGACGGCACCACCCGCTACTACCTGTTCCACGACGGGCACGAGATCCCGCCCGAGGCAACGGTGGGCGAACTGGCCGGGCACGCCCAGGCCCTGCACCTGAAGCTGCGCACCGAGACCACCAACGGCTAGAACCGGGAGTCAGTCGTGGATCTCGAAAGCCGTCTGCGGCTGGCGGGCGACGTCCCGGCGGTCGAGAAGTTCCTCTCCTCGACCGCCGGCCGCCTCCACCACCGCGACCAGGACCCCGACGGCCTGTTCTGGGCCGAGGTGCAACCGAACAACGGTGAGCGCGCAGCGTTCATCGCACGGATCGAGTGGACGGTCTACCCGGACCGGCCGCCCTCCCTTGTCTTCGCCGAGTCGATCGGCGCATCCGGAGTCGGAGCGCCCAGTGTCTGGCCCGGAGCGGATGGCTACCGCTACGGCTCCAACGACGTGTGCAAGCCGTTCACCGCCGAAGGCCAGAAGCTCCACCCCGAGTGGAGCAGCGGGCCGCACTCCTGGCGGAGCACCGGCAATCCCTTCCTGTACGTGGTGGAGAACGTGCAGGACGACATCGATCGCATTGACGGGAGGCGCGCCGCATGACCACCGACACGAGGAAGCTGGTGCTGCCCGCCGGCGCGGTCGACCCGGTGCTCCAGGAGATTCAGCGTCACGGGCTGGCAGCCCAGGAGACCGGCGCGCTGCTGCTGACCGGGCAGTCGGACATGCACGTGCTGGTCGTGGCGGTAGCCGGGACGGTGGGGATCGTGCGGGAGCCGGACCTGTTCACGGTGAGCGCGGTCGCGTACGACCGGCTGTTTACCTTCGCCGAGGAACGGTCCTACCGGGTGCGGGCGATGATCCACTCGCACCCCGAGGAGGCATTCCTGTCGCGGACCGACCGCACGTACTCGCTGCGGGTGCCAAGGTTCATCAGCGCTGTCGTCCCGACCTACGCGGCGCCGCCCGCCGACCCGGTGTCGTGGGGGTGGTGGCGTTTCGAGCAGGACTGGGTGCCCTGCACCGTTCCGGTTGTCGACCCGGCGCTGCCCCCGGTGCGCACGGTGGTGTTCGACGAGGAGGGTGTCCGTGAGTACTGACTACAGCCGCAGCGTACGCCTGGGCGGCCTGGCCGCCGGCGTAGAAGAGACCACCTTGCGGGAGCGGATGGAGGGCATCCTGATCCACCTGACCGCGGACGGGCACCTGCCCGCGGCCGCCGAGACTCTAGAAGTGCTGGTGGCGGACCTGCGCCGGTGGCCGGTCCGGCTGAGTCTGGGCCCCGGCCGCGGACCGGGACGGCTCGACGACGAACTCATCCGCAGGCTGGTGGAAACGGCGACCGGGATCGATCCGGACCGGCCGCTTCGCATCGGCGAGGCCCAGGACAAGGCGCAGCTGCATCTGCACGTGGGAACCGCACCACCGCTGGGTACTGCGGTGGCCGGTGCGCCGGACGGGCACGGGGTCCGTCTGCGGCACACCGGTCATCCTTTCCCCCGGCTCAACTCGCCCGGCACCGGGCTGGGCGCGGTCCTCACTGCAGCGATGCTGGCTGGCGAGGCGTTCAAGGTCGTTGCCGGGCTGCCGGAGGGGAAGTTCCAGGTGACCCCGGTGGTGGACTTCTGCCCCGTCCTCCCCGGTGAGCAACCCGGGATCGTCGTCGCCCCGCTGCCCGCGCTGGAGCAGGTGCTGCTGGGCGGGGGCGGTGCAATCGGCACCGGCATCGCCCTGATCCTGGACCTGCTGCAGGTCTCCGGCGAGTTGACGGTGGTGGACAGAGAGGTCTTCGAGAAACCGAACGTCACCTCGTACAGCATCGGTACCCTGGCCGACGCGGCTGCGGGCCTGCCGAAGGTGCGGTTGATCGATGCACGCCTACGGCGGATCGAGGTGACCCCGTTTCACGGGACGATCCAGGATTCCATCGAGGCCATCGACGCGGGCGCCCTTCCGTGGCCCCGGATCGTCCTCGGCGGGCTGGACAGCGTCGAGGCCCGGCACGACCTGCAGCGGCTGCAGGCCGATCTCACCCTGGACGGCAGCACCGGCGGCCCGGTCGGCACCACTGTCGCCCTGCACGAGGCACTGCCCACCGGCCCCTGCCTGCGCTGCTACTTCAAGGCCAACCACACCGGGAAGAGCGCGGAGCAGCGACTGCATGAACTGACCGGGCTCCCGCTTTCTCGAATCGCCCGCGGGCAGGAGCCCCTGACCGAACGGGACCTGGAAAGCCTGGACAATCAACAGCGGGAACTCGTCAGGCAGTTCCTCGGACGGCCGGTGTGCGGGCTGATCAACTCGGCTGAGCTGACCGGTAGAGCGGACGACGGGTTCCGTCCTTCGGCCGCGTTCGTGGCCCAGCAGGCCGCTTGCCTGGTCGTCGGCGCCTGGATCGCACGTAGCACGGGCCTGGTCAGCGGACCTCCACGACGCATCGAGTACGACACCCGCTTCGGCCCCCGGCCCGACGAGATGATCGACCACCGGCTTCCCACCCCTGGGTGCGTGTGCAAAAAGGACACTGCTCGCATCAACTTCGTCCGAGAAACCCGACGCACCCGCCGTTGATGCCCGGTTGGAGGTGGCAGCAAGGAGCGGAGTGTGCAGGTGGTGACGGGCCCGACCACGGTGCGGTCGGGCCCGTCATCTGTTTACCGGGAGCTATTCAGGCACCCTCAACGCGTTCGTCGTGCCGTGATCAACGGCGCCGTGCCCGCGATGCCGGTGATATCGGCATTGTCTGCGCGGCAGACGTGTGATCGTTGGGGCGGTTGGCCCGGGTGGCTTCCTGGGCTGGGGCGTACAACGGGAGATCCACGGTGCGGCGTAGACGCCAGACGAGAACGTCGCTGACGGAATCGGCGGTGTCCAGTTCCCGGCCGGCGGCGGCCTCGGCGAGCAGAGCGCGGGGATGGTGGCCGGCGCGTTCGGCGTCGGCGAGGGTTGCGGCCAGGGCGTCCCAGCCGGGCTCGGCCAGGACGGTCTCTGCTAGCTCGGGCAGGGCGGCGCGCACGGTGGTGGCGTGGTGGCGGCGCAGGGACGGGACGATACGGCGGCCACGTTCGCGCAGCACGGCGAGGGGCTCGGCGGCTGCCTGGTGATAGGCGCCCCGCAGGTGCTCGGCGGCCCGGCGCGCGGCCTCGGCCTGCTGGGCGTGCTGACGCTGGGCGTGCCAGTGGGCGGCGGCGATGGCGAGGAAGACCAGCGTGTCCAGGACCATCGCGGTGCTGGCCCCGTCCTCGCCCCGGCTGAAAGCGGGCCCGCTGTAGACCAGGTCGCGGGCCGCCCGGCGCAGGTCTTGCGCGTGGCGGAACTCGGCTCGGGTATGCGAGCGGGAGGCCCGCTCGAACTCCCAGGCCGCCCGGCGTAGTTCGTCACGAGTGTGCAGTGCCGAGGTCTTGGCGAGAGCGTCGAGGACCTCGCCGGTGGCGGAAATCTGGGCGGCAGCTGCGCCATCGTCACCGCTGCGGTCGAGGACGAGCAGTGCTGCCCAGGCCGCGCGAGCGGTGGTGCGCCGTGCCACGGCGGGTGCCGAGGGCGCGGTGGGGCGTTCCGGCCGCTGGCTGTCGGTGGTCCCCGGTGAGGCGGAGTCGGTGGTGAAGCGTGCCTGGATGCGGGGCAGGGACAGGTCGGGGGCGAGCGTGGAACCGGCGTAGAAGATCGGCTCCTTCTCCCTGTTGCGGTCACCGGGCAAGGCGACCGTGTAGCCCTTCAGGTCGCCGGAGGGCAGCACTTTGGTGCGCACGAGAAGCCCGGCGTCCTTGAGTCGTTCGAGGAACTCGTCCGTGGAGGCGGCGCCGGCGACCGCGCGGCGCACGGTCTCGCGCAGTTCCTCGCGCGCGGCGCGGTCCCAGCCCAGGCGTTCGGCCTTGTGTTGCTCGGCGCTGGTGGTGCGCTTGGCGGCGGTGCCGTCCCCGGGGGTGACGCGGTGGAGGTCGTAGTCGGCTTCGATGAGGCGGGCTTCGGCCTGGGCGCGTTTGCCGGAGCGGTGGTGGTCGGGACGGCGGCCGTCTTCGCGGACGAGGGTGGCGATGATGTGGATGTGGTCGTCGGCGTGGCGGACGGCGGCCCAGCGGCAGCCCGCGCCGTCGCCGGGGTCGATGCCGGTGGCCGCGACGATGCGGCGGGCGATGTCGGCCCACTGGTCGTCGGTCAGGACCGGGTCGTCGGGGGCGGCGCGCACCGAGCAGTGCCACACGTGCTTCTCGGGTCGCTGGTCTGCGTCGAGCAGATGGAGGGGCTGGTCGAGGAGGTGAGCGAGGTCCTTCTTCGTCGCCGAGGGGTCGCGGCCCGGGTCGGGGGCCATGTGGTCGAAGGAGGCGACCAGGTGAGGGTCGACGTGCTCCTCGTGCGTGCCCTTGCCGTAGAGGTAGTGGAGCAGGCCGAGGGTACTGCTGCCCTGCCGGTGGATGCTGGGGATCAAGCCGCCTCACCCTCCTCGCGGTTGGCCGTCCGGTCGACTGCCTTCTTCGTGGCGTTGGCCGCGCGGTGGATGTCGGCGAGCACTTCCTTGAGGTAGGGCACATCGCCACCGGAGTTGAGCGCCTTGGCCACCTGGTTGAGGTTGCTGCCGGCCCAGCCGAGCTGACGGCGCATGGCGAACAGCTCGGTGAGCACATCGCGTTCGGTGGCGATGGTGGCGGCGGTGCGGGACTGGTCGCGGGCGGCGGCAAGAGCGGAGTGCGCGAGGAAGCCGGCCACACTCATGCCGACGGCATCGGCGCCTGCCTGGATGATGGCGTGCTCGTGATCGCTGAGGCGGACGCTCTGGGCAGGACGCTGCTTCTTCGCGCGCGGACGCGCCTTCCCCTTGATCGTGGTCCGGCGTGCACGGCCGGCCTTTCCCGGCTGCGATCCGCCCTCGGTCGCAGCCTCCCTGTCCGGCGCCCCCTGGCGCCGGACAGGCCCCGCCACCCCCGGGGCGGGTTCGGGTTCGGGCGCTCCCCCTGCGGGGGAGTGTCCGAACCTCCAACTTGCTGTGCTGACTGGGGCTGAGGTGGTGGGAATTGTCTGCTGGGCAGCGGGCGGTTCGTGGTGCTGGTTGTGCATGGAGCGTGTCTCCAGGAGGTGTGCGGGATGTGATGGTGCGTGTGGTCGTGGAGCCGGGTAGGAGGCTCAGCTCATCGCTCGGGCGGAGGGGCGTGAGAGAGCGCCATGTCGTAGTTGGCTGAGCTGTTGGCGCAGCCGAGGTGAAGAGCCGCCGAGCGGTGTGAGCAGAGGTGGCGGAGATCGACTGACGGTGCACAGCGGTGGCGGGATGTTTTCCGCCACCGCCGGGTCTTCCGCCATAGCGGTCATGCGGCGGCGCTGGTGTTGGCGGCGGAGGAGAGTTCCGCCGTGACGGCGGCGGCGACCTCCTTAGCGCGGTCCTTCTGGATCGTGTAGCCCTGTGCCCTGATGGCGCTCTCCAGGGTGGTGCGGGGCACTGCGCCGTACTCGGTGCCGATGGTGCGGGCCGTTGACCACAACACCTGTTCGGGAGCAGTGGTCTTGCGCCCGCCTTGCTTCCGATCCGCCTTGGCCGGTGGCGGCTTCGCGACGGTGGTGTCCGCCACCGGCTCGGGTGCGGTGGCCTTGGTGGAAAGTGCAGCGTTGCCGCCATCGGGGGGTTCCTGGCGGATCTGGTGGCTTGGCTTTGGCGGTGCCGAGTGCGCTTCTGGTGTGGCGGATGGCGTTTCCTCTGCCGCGCTGTCGGCACCGAGGTGGCGGTTGATGACGAGGTAGAGGTGGACGGCGCCGGCGAGGGCGAGGGGGGCGATGGCGGACAGGGCGCCAGCGGTGGCGTTGTTGAGGTGGAGGCGGGTTCCTTCGTTGAGGCCGACGGCGTGGACGACGTTGGCGCCGATGCTGGTGCCGGTGGCTGCGCCGACGAGCGTCCACACGTACAGGCGGGAGCGCACCGGGGCGGTGCGCAGGAGCAGAAGGGCGACGATGCCGATGGCGATGAAGCCGTCGATCACGAGGGGGAACAGGTAGGTGAGCAGCCCGCGTACGTGGCCGGCGACTGCCATCTGGCGCAGGGCGTCGTACGAGAGGGCGAAGGCGACGGCGGCGAGTAGGACGATGCCGACGCGGATGCTGCGGCTGCCGTGAGTGGCGGCCGGGGCTATCGGGGCAGGGGAGGGCAAGACAGGCACTCCAGGAGTGGTGCGGTGGGGCTTGTGGTGAGGGAGCGAGGGGCGTTCACGGAGGGGGCGTTCACGCGGGCCCCCTTCTAAAGGGGGCCCCGCGCGTGATCGCTCGGGCGCGTGTACGGCGTGGACGCTCCCGTGATCGCTTGACCTGCGGTTTGACGGTGAGCGTGTGCGCTGTGCGCGGTTCACGGCAGCCTCAGGACACCAGGGCCGCGTGTACGGTCGCGTGATCGCTCCGCGCGGGCCGGGTGAGGGTCAGCCGACGGCGGTGAGGTGGCGTGCGGAGGCGTAGTAGCGGGTCTGCTGCCCGCCTCCGGCTCCTCCGGCGACGCCGTCGGCCTTGGTGGCCAGGCCGCTGTCGACGAGGCGGGCGAGGTGGCGGCGTGCCTTCTCCACGTCGGCGCGTTCGGGATCGCCGCCGCCGATCAGGATGGCTGCCAGGTCGCGGGCGGTCAGTCCGCCTGGGGCGTTGCCGAGCAGGACGGCGGGGTCCTTGCTGGGGTCGACCGTGGTGGTGCCGCGCACGTGGTCGTGGGTGACGTCGAGCGGGCCGATCTCCCCGGTGGGGGTCTTGAGGTGGTGCAGGGTGACGGCGGGGTCGCCTGCCCGGCCGGTGACGAACAGGACGCTGCCCGCGCCGGCGGTGATCCAGGTGGAGCCGTAGACCTGGTCCAGGCTGGGGCGTTGGCCGCGCGGGGCGTCGGCGGTGGCCTTGCGCTGGTGGTGCAGCTCCAGGATCTCCACACCACCTCGCAGGGCGCGCATACGGGCGTTGTGGAAGGCGACCGCGAGGCTGTCGTCGACCATCGTGCTGACAGCGTCCTTGAGGCTGTCGATCACGATGGTGTCGGCCCGGTGGGCGGCGGCGAGGTCGGCGAGGAGGTCGGGCTCCTTGTCGAGGGTGGCGGGCAGCGGGCCCTCCCAGACGACGAGTCCCTCGCGCAGGATCTTCTCGTCGCTGGGGAAGACGCGGCGGTCCATGGCCCGGGCGATCTGGCGGGGCCGGTCCATGGCCAGGTAGAGAATCCGCCGGCTCGGGGCGACCGGCATCTCCAGGACCGTCTCCTGCAACCCGAGGCGGGCGAAGACCACCTGGTGGGCCAGGGTGGTCTTGCCGACCCCGGGTGCGCCGACGATCATCAGGCTCTCGCCCGGTGCCCAGACGGTCTTCTCGCGGGTGCCCCACAAAGGCTCGGCGTCCGCGCCGGTCTCTTTGACGAAGGACCATCCGTCGGTGGCGAAGCGGTTCAGGCGGCCCTGTCCCGAGGCGAGGGCGCGCTCGCGTTCGGCCCGCATCTCCGCTTCGACCTCGCTGCGTATCGCTTCGGGGTCGGCGCCGGGCTCCTGGGCGCGTTGGACGGTGCGTATTGCGGAGGCGAGCAGGCGGCGGAGGTTGGCCTTCTCACGGATGATCTCCGCGTGGTGCTCCGCGCTGCCGGTGCCGTAGTGCACGTCGGCGAGCTGGTGCAGGTAGACGGTGCCGCCGACACGCTGCAGGTCCCCTTGCTGCTGGAGCAGCTCGGTCAGGACGATCGGGTCGGTCGGCCTGTCCTCGCGGTGCTGGGCCAGCAGCGCGCGCCAGATCGTCTCGTGGGCGGGCCGGTAGAAGGCGTCCTCGCCCAGGATCGGCCGTACGACGTCGATGACGTCGCAGTCGTGCATGCAGGCGCCGAGCACCGCGCACTCGGCGTCAAGATTGAAGGGAGCCCGCCCAGGCTCGTCCGGAGACAGCGCGGGGCCGTATCCGGAGTGGGATGGCGTATTCGGTTGGGCGTCAGTCATACTGGGCATCAGCTCCTCTGCTCGCGGGCCATACGGGACGGCAATCCCGGCCTCGCGGGTCGATCGCTAGGGATGGCGGTTGAGAGGTTTGCGCTTGGCCCCCGGTGACAGCCGGGGGCTTTTTGCATGTGGTGCTACGTCGGGTGGGTCGCGGACTCCTCGGGGTGATGGAGGTGGGGCTACCACTATGCCACACGAATTGCCGATCGCAGAAGTGTTCTGCATCTCGCAGAATGCATGCTACTGTTTAGGGGTCGCTGCATATGGCAGTGAGTTGCAACGAACGGAAGGAGGTGGGCCGTGACTGACGAAGAGGCTCCGCAGGGCGTGCTGCTCAGTGGCGAGGCGAACGTCGCGGTACGCATCAAGCTTGAGCGTGAGGCGCGTGGCTGGAGTACCAACGCCCTGTCCGACCGCCTGAACGAGGCCGGCTTCGAGATGAACCCCTCCGCGGTCTGGCGCATCGAGAACGGCAAGCGCCGTATCAACCTCGACGAGGCCATCGGCTTCGCCGAGGTCTTCGGTATCGACCTGCGCAACCTCGTCGGCCCTCCACAGCTCGCCGCCCAGGCCCGCGCCATGGAGCTCATCGACGTCGTCGTGGACGCGTTCCGCGGGACTCAGCGGGCCAACGCCGTCTTCACCCAAGCGCGTGACGCCCTGGACGCCTACCTGGCCGAGCACCCCGACATCCGCGAGGAAGCGGACGTGATGGTCTCCAACGCCATCGCCGAGGCGTCCGCCAAGCATCTGCTGGAGGCGTACGGACCGCCCTCCGCCGAGCGCCAAGATGAGGCCCACATCTCCGACGAGGCGTAGCCTCCACCCTCCATCCACTCCCGTCCTGGGCCCGCAAACCCCCAGCACGGGCACCTCGCCCCATCCCCAGTGATCGACCGGCGAGCCGGTGTTGCCGCACCCATGGCCGCCAGAAGAGGACCCACCCCTTGCGTCAACCCGCAATACCCCCTGCCTCCGTACTCGCCCCGCACGCCGACTCCGCCCTCCCGCGCCTTTACGTCCCAGAGGAGGTCGCGGCCGTACTCGGCTGCTCCGCCTGGTGGGTAAAGGACCGCGCCCGCCGACGGCTCATCCCCTACACGCGCGTCGGCCGCGCCTACCGCTTCACTGGCGAACACCTCGCGGAGATCATCCGTATGCACGAGGCCCGACCTGCCTCTCCCCACCAGCACCCGGCGGCAGCTCGCGCTCCCAAGCCGCCAACTCCCCAACCGCCACTGCGGACTGCCGCGTCGACGGCTCGACTGCGTGCACGGACTCCACGCCGCGCACGCGAGAGCCAGTTCGGGACCGCCGCTTAGGACGACGACGGGGAAGGGGAAGTACACGTGGGTTTCGCGGAGAAGCGCGGAAACTACTGGCGCGGCCGGTACAAGACCGCGCCTGGCAAGCACCTCACGGTGGTCGACGACAACGGCAAGGCGATCCGGTTCGCCACCAAGGGCGAGGCCCAGCGCGCCGCAAGCGAGGCCGAGAACAAGTACCGCCGCGGCGACTGGCGCGACCCGGCGCTCGGTCAGGAGACGTTCGGCGAGTACGCGAACCGCTGGTACGAGGCCCAGGACCTGGCCGCCTCGACCATGCAGAACTACAAGCGTCACATTGAGGAGCACCTGCTCCCCAACTTCGAGGACAAGGCGCTCGCCGGCATCCTGCGCACGGACGTCGACCTGTGGGAGAAGAAAGAGAAGGCCGCGTACGCGGCCTCCAGCGTCAAGACCTGGCGCTCGACGCTCCACCTGATCTTCGAGGACGCGATCGACGAGGGCCTGATCACGTCCAACCCGGCCACCCGACGGCGCGGACGCGGCAAACGCGCCGGCCGCTCCCGCGACCGCGGCCCGGAGAAGGTCGTCACCGACCCACTCGGCATCCTGCTGACCGCCGAACGGGCAGCCCTGCTCTCAGGCCGCGACGACGAGTTCGTTGCCGTCGTCCTAAAGGGGTACACCGGCATGCGCTGGGGCGAAATCGTCGGCCTGGAGACTGAGTTCGCCCGCCCAGGTGCCGTCCGTGTCGAGTGGCAACTGTACGAACTCGACACCGGCGAGCTCGTGCGCTGTCCGCCCAAGGACGACAGCTACCGCACCATCGACGCGATGGACTGGCTGTCGGCCCTGGTCGCCAACCACGTCGCCCGCACGAAGCCAGCACCCTGCCCGTGCCACGGCAAGACCTACGTCTTCCGGGGGCAGGGCACTGCCCGCACCGGTGGCCACCAGGGCGCGAAGCTCGTCGACGTCGCTCGCCGTGCCGAAGTCTCGACGGGCACGGTGTCCAACGTCCTCAACCACCCCGACCGCGTCACCGAAGCCAAGCGGGTGAGGGTGGAGCAGGCCATCGCGGACCTGGGCTTCGTGCGCGGCGGCCCGGTGTCGCAGCATGCCGCCCACTGGCGCCGAAACGGTTTCGCGACGTGGCTGTTCACCCCGGCGGTCTCCGGCTGGTACCCGAAGAAGGCACCACAGGAGGCTCGTCCTGTACCCCTGCTCGGCGAGCCATGGCCCGGCGTCCCAGCCCGAGGACGCGGCGCCAGCGACCGAGCCGACGCCTGCTGGCTCCCGATCGCCAAGGGCCTCACACCCCACGGCCTACGCCACACCCACCGCACCGTGATGGAGGACCTCGGCACCGAGAAGGTCCTCATGGACCAACGCATGGGCCACATCGACGGCTCTGTCTCGGCGCGCTACGCACACGTCACCCCCGGCATGCGCAAGCGACTCATGCTCGGGCTGACCGGCCAGTGGGAGACGGCACTCGACGCCCGCCTGGCAATGTGCCCGACGTCATCGGTGCGCGTCCTCAACGAGCTTCTGCGCTCGCGAAGGCTTGCTCTCCATGGCGTTGTCTAGGCGGTTGGGCCCGGCGCCGAAGACTCGGTGCCGGGCCCAACCTGCTTTAAGTCCGAGGTGGCAGTGCCCCAACGATCAGGGTGCAGTACTGCGCAGATCGCCTTCTGGGCGGCCCGTCCGTTGCTTGAAGGCGACTACCTTTCCATCAGCTCTTGGTCGGCCGGCGCGGGTCGCTGAGGTGTTTGCGACCGGCTGTGGAGCGATGGACCGCAGGATCGTAGGCTGGATTGCCAGCTGGTCCGACGCGCGTAGATATGGTTTGTCCCCGTACTGGCGCTGTAGGAGGCTCCAAAGAAGTAGGGGGGCCTCATGTCCTACAGACACGGGTTCCTCTTTGCGCCAGCCGCGCTGAGTGAGCTGCACGTACAGCGATCGTTTGCGGCTGTCGTCGATGTGACCCACAGCGGCACCGCGGAGGATCAGGGCCTGGATCGACACGCCCCATGCCTGCTTCCGGCGAGCAAAGCCTTCCAGGGTTAGACGGTCCGTGATCTCTTCCCGTGCCCTTTCGTAGGGGACAAGCAGGGCGCCCGCGAACCGGTTTGCTTCACGCTCGGGATCGGCTGCGCGTGGCCTGAAGGTGTGGAGTACGAGGTGACCGAGTTCATGGGCGAGTGTGAACCGGTCTCGGTCGCCCTGTGCGCCAGGGAAGTACGCGATCAGTGCGGTCTCTCCGATGCCGGCCCAGTATGAAACGCCGAAGTGCTTGTTGGTCGGGCTGACTGAGTCACCCGTTGGATCAGGCAGCACGATGGGTGCAACCGCAATACCCGCGCGCTCAAGCGCACGCGTGAGGTGAGGGATGGGCTTGTCTGGGGCCAGACGCAGGGCCTCGCGGGTATGGCCTGCCAGTTCCTCGATGTCGTCTTCTGACAGGTCCGGTGCGCTGGCGAATGGGAGCGGTGGCGCCGGGTAGCCGGCCTTGTTGGTGATCTCCTCTGTCACGCGGAAGCTTTCGCCGTAGAACGCGCTGATCCGGCGTGTGACAGTCCGGCTCGCAGTTGCCATCTTGCGAAAGCGCAACGAGTCCAGCGGCACGGAGGAAGGCTGCGCGTAAAAGAAGCTCATCGGCGTATCGGTGGCTTCAGCAATCGCGCGCAGCCGGTCCTCGGCTGGCTCGCGCGCACCTGTCTCAACCTGCGAGGTCCAGCTTTGGCTGATTCCTGTCAGGCGATGGAGGTCGGCACCGGTGAGCCCGAGGAGGTCGCGGAGTGTCCGCAGCCGCTCACCAGGAGAAGCCTCCAGTGCCGTCGGCATCGTTCGTCTCCTCATCCGGAAGTTCGAGTTCCAGACCTTCATCTTGCGGCTCGAAGTGAAGGTCCCGCAGGTCGGATGCGCTTGCGAGCAGCGGAAAATCAAGATCGACAAGCTGTTCCTTGCCGAACCTCCACGTTCCGATGGTCCGTACTACCCGGAACAACGGCGCTCCCTCGGCATCGATACGCCAGAGGATAAGCAGGTCGTTGTCTTCCGGCCCCATCAGGGTCGGTTGACCGAACTTCGTCAAGGGACGGTTTTGGTAGAAAGCTCGCCGCTGACGGTTCGGTCCGGGGGCCGGGACGTGATCGTCCCTGAAGCCGTGTAGCAGTCGGGTGCAGTACTCATCGTTCGTAAGCCACAGCTCGCCATTCCGGCGGTGATTGCCGCTGAGCTTCCAGTCGCCGAGCCTGGCCGCCGCTGAACCGAGGCGGTAGTGGGCGAAGGCGCGGGTCATGTGTGTGCGTATCCAGCCGTAGGCGTGGCCGTTCATCTCGGGCAACTGGGCCCGCTGGTGCTGAACAGCCCACGCGAAGGCGTCGTGAAGGGGCTCGCAGAGCTGAGCGGTGGCGTCGCGGATGTGCGCGACCTCATCCTTAATCACGCCCGTGAAAATATCACGGAAAAAGTTAAGGGTGTAGGTAGTCGTCCATCAAACGCCTGGAGGGGCGCGGGTCCTGACGGTCTGTTCAGTCCTGGCCGCGAAGAGGCGGGGCTCGTTGTGACGGCAACATGGCCGCCCGGATCCTCGTACGGGTGGTGACTGTCGCGGCTTGGGATGGGGACGGGCCCCTCCTTGGCAGAGTCAGACCGATGTCGGTTGGCGACGCGCAGCTCTCTCCGAGGGGGCCCTCTGCGTCGGACGGGGCTCTGGCGGCCGGGTGGTCCGGAGGCTCTGGACGCGGAGCCCGCGGTCGATGCGCGCTGCTGGTGCGTTGTTGTGGGAGCCGGATTCCGAGGTCGGCTCCCAAATGGCTCCCAAAACGGGGTCACAATGCAAATCAGGCCCGGTGCTGATCTCTCAGCACCGGGCCTGACCTGGTGTTTCGGCTGTCGGGGTGGCGGGATTTGAACCCACGACCTCTTCGTCCCGAACGAAGCGCGCTGCCAAGCTGCGCTACACCCCGGTGTCGCTGCTGTACTGCTTGTTGCGGCGACGTCGTTTACTTTAGCCCACTGGTGGCCGGAGACGAAATCCGGTTTAGGGGCGGCGGCCGACGGGGTTCGGGCGGGTGTGGTCGAGGGCTACGAGGAGGACCGCCAGGGCGTAGAAGGAGAGGCCGAGGAGGAGGGCGTTGGCGAGGGTGGCGCGGTAGGTGTGCTGCTCGGCGTCGAGGAAGGGGTAGAGGTAGCGGCCGGGCGTGCCGGGGAGGAGCAGTTCGGCTCGGGTGAGGTAGAAGGCCAGGTAGGTCAGGGGGTAGAGCATCCAGCCGGCCGTCTGGCGGAGGTGGAGGCGGGCGGGGGGCGTGAGGAAGAGCCAGTCCACCAGGGCCGCCGCGGGGGCCGCCGTATAGAGGAGCTGCAGGGCCAGCCACTGGGGGTGCCAGGGCACCGGGGGGTGTGCGGCGCCCGGCATGGAGAACGGGGGCGTCGTGTGGCCGAGGAGCAGGTGGTAGACCAGGGCCGAGATCAGCGCGTAGAGAAGTGCCGCGCCGGTCAGGGACGAGGACAGGGGGCGGGCCGCCTGCCAGGCGCGGCGGGCCGAGGTGACGCTGACCAGGATCAGTAGCAGCGCCGCCTGGATTCCGAAGTAGCTCGCGATGCGGCTCGGGCTGCCCAGCAGCAGCTCCAGGGCCACGCCCGCCGCGGCCAGCGCGGCGGTCACCAGGCGGAACACGGCGGTGACGGGGCGGCGGATCGGGGCCACCACCGCCGTCGCCGGAACGTATGCGGGCATCAGTACGGGCGTGCCCGGGACCGCGGGGAGGTCCGGGATGTCCCTGGGTATCGGGGCCGTCATGCCCTCAACGTAGAGAGGAGGGGCATATCCGGCATTTCGGTGTACGCCGGGCGGGTTACTCCCGGGCCACCAGCGTCAGCAGCGTCGCCTCCGGCGGGCACGCGAAGCGGACCGGCGTGTAGCGGTTGGTGCCGCAGCCCGCCGAGACGTGGAGGTAGGAGGTGCGGCCGTCCGCCGTGTGCGTCGACAGGCCCTTCACCCGGTCCGCGTCCAGGTCGCAGTTGGTGACGAGGGCGCCGTAGAAGGGGATGCAGAGCTGGCCGCCGTGGGTGTGGCCGGCCAGGACCAGCGGGTAGCCGTCGGCGGTGAAGGCGTCCAGGACGCGCAGGTACGGGGCGTGCACGACGCCCATCGAGAAGTCCGCCGTACCGGACGGACCGCCCGCCACCTGCGGGTAGCGGTCGCGCTTGATGTGCGGGTCGTCCAGACCCGTCAGCTCCACCGAGACGCCCTCGATCTTCAGGACACCGCGGGTGTTCGTCAGGTTCAGCCAGCCCGCCCCGTCGAAACCGTCCCGCAGGTCCTCCCACGGGTTGTGGATCACGCCGACGGCCGGCGGGTTGCCGTTCAGGCCGTGCTTGCCGCTCGCCTTCTCCACCAGATAGCGGGCGGGGTTGCGGGGGACCGGGCCGTAGTAGTCGTTGGAGCCGAAGACGTACGCGCCCGGGAACTCCATCAGCGGGCCGAGCGCGTCCAGGACCTCCGGGACGCCCTCCGGGTCGGACAGGTTGTCGCCCGTGTTGAGCACGAAGTCCGGGCGCAGGCCCGCCAGCGAGCGCAGCCAGCGCTGCTTCTTGCGCTGACCGCCGACCATGTGGATGTCGGAGACCTGGAGCACGCGCAGCGGGCGCATCCCCGGCGGGAGGACCGGGACCGTCACCCGGCGCAGACGGAACGAACGGACCTCGAAGCCGGCCGCGTACAACACACCGGCGGCGCCGAACGCCGCGATTCCCAGGGGTACTCCGTATCGAGCGCGCATACGACCATCGTGTCAGACCGGGAGCGGGGCCCGGGACCGCCCTGTCCCGTGGTCCACCCATGGGCGGATCGCGGGCGGGGGCAAAAAGGGCGGGCGGTCGGCTTGCGGCACCTGCGACAATCGGTGTCATGACCACCACGCTCAAGTCGAAGCTGCACGACGACCTCAACGTCGCGATCAAGGGCCGCGACGAGCTCCGCTCGTCCACGCTCCGGATGACGCTCGCCGCGATCACCACCGAGGAGGTCGCGGGCAAGCAGAAGCGCGAGCTCTCCGACGACGAGGTGCTCAAGGTGATCGCCAAGGAGGCGAAGAAGCGCCGCGAGGCGGCTGAGGCCTTCGCGCAGGGTGGCCGTGCCGAGAGCGCCGAGCGGGAGAAGGCGGAGGGCGCGGTCCTCGCCGAGTACCTGCCGAAGCAGCTCGACGACGCGGCGCTGGACGCGGTCGTCGCCCAGGCCGTCGCCGAGGCGAAGGCGGCGGGCGCCGAGGGCCCGCGGGCCATGGGCGCCGTGATGAAGATCGTGAACCCGAAGGTGGCCGGCCTGGCCGAGGGCGGCCGCGTCGCCGCCGCGGTCAAGAAGCACCTCCAGGGCTGAGCAGGTCCCAAGGCTCAGCAGACAGTACGACGGCGGGGCCGCACCTCGAAGAAAGAGGTGCGGCCCCGCCGTCGTACCGGAAGAGCGGCTCAGGCGCCGGAGGCCGGAGGTTCAGCCCCGGCCGCCCCCGTTCCCGTTGTTCCCGCCGTTCCCGTTGCCCTGGATGAAGCCGTCGGGGAAGGAGAAGGTCGGGGTCGGGGTGGAGCCGCCGTCGGTGGAGCCGTCCGTCGTGCCGCCGTCGCTCGTGTCGCCGATGAGGCCGCCGATCAGGCCGCCCGTGTTGTCGCCGTTGCCGTTCCCGTCGTGCTTGCCGTTGTTGTCGTCGTCCGGGATGTCGACGAGGTTGAAGGACTCGTCCGACTTGCCCACCAGGGCGCCGGTCATGGCGTCCTTCCAGATCGGGCCGGGGGTGTCGGCGCCGTAGACCTCGGAGTGGTAGACGCCGCCGATGGTGATGTTGGTCATCTCGATGTTCTGCTTGGCGCTGCCGACCCAGACCGCGCCGGCGAGGTTCGGCGTGTAGCCGACGAACCAGGCGTTCTTGCGGGAGTCCGTCGTACCCGTCTTGCCGGCGCTCTCCCGGTCGTCCAGACCGGCCTGCTGACCGGTACCGGAGTCGACCACTCCGCGCAGCAGGGTGTTGATGGTGTCCGCGGTCTTCTCGCTCATCGCGCGCGAGCAGGTCGACTTCGGGACGGCGAGGGACTTCTCCTCGTTGCCGACCTTCTGGGTGATCGACTCGATGGCGACCGGCGTGCAGTACATGCCGCGGTCGGCGAAGGTGGCGTACGCGCTCGCCATGGTCAGCGGCGAGAGGCCGATCGCGCCGAGGGCGATGGCCGGGGTCTGCGGGAGCTTCGAGCCGTCGCCCTGGTGGACGTGGAGCGCGTCGGTCATCTTGACCACCGGGCACAGGCCGATGTCGGAGATCAGCTGGACGAAGTAGGTGTTGATCGACTTCGCCATGGCCTTCTTCATGGCGTACGGCCCGACCTCGGACTCGTTCTCGTTCTCGACCTGCTCACCCGTCGTGTTGACCCACTGCTTGCCGTCGCACTGCTGGACGGGGCTCGGGTAGTTCATCTTGTACGGCGACGAGTACTTCTGCGTCGCCGACTTGCCGCCCTCGATCGCGGCCGCGGCCACGAACGGCTTGAACGTCGAACCGGTCGGGAAGCCGTAGTTGGAGCCGCCGTAGTCCCGGTCGACCGAGAAGTTGTACTCGGTCTCGTTCTTGCTGTAGCCGTACGGCTTCGACTGGCCCATCGCCAGGATCTTGCCGGAGCCGGGCTCCACGAGGGTGGCGGCCGCCGCGACCGAGTCGGACTTGTAGACGTGGTCCTTGATCGACGTCTGCACCGACTCCTGGGCCTGCGGGTCCAGCGTCGTACGGATGGTCAGACCGCCCTGGTTCCAGAGCTTGGCGCGCGCCTCGCGGGTCTTGCCGAAGACCGGGTCGGTGAGGAAGACGTTCTCGACGTACTTGCAGAAGAACCCGGCGCCCTTGACGGCGGTGATGCAGCCGTTCTTCGGCTGCGTGATCTTCAGCCCGAGCGGCTTCTCCTTGGCCTTGTCCGCCTCCGCCTGGGAGATGTCACCCAGCTGGGCCATGCGCTCCAGCACGACGTTGCGCCGCTTGGTGGCCTCGGCCTCGTCGTTGACCGGGTCGTAGCGGCTGGGTGACTGGACGATGCCTGCCAGCAGGGCGGACTGCTCCAGGGTCAGGTCCTTGGCGTGCTTGGAGAAGTACCGCTGGGAGGCGGCCTCGATGCCGTAGGCCTGCTCGCCGAAGAAGGTGATGTTCAGGTAGTTCTCGAGGATCTTCTTCTTGCCGAGCTTCTCCTCCAGCTGGATCGCGTACTTCAGCTCCTTGACCTTGCGGCCGAGGGTCTGCTGGGTGGCCTGGGCGACCTTCGTCGGGTCGTCGCCGGCCTCCTCGATGAAGTAGTTCTTCACCAGCTGCTGGGTGAGCGTGGACGCGCCCTGGGAGACCCCGCCGCTCTGCGCGTTCTTGTTCAGCGCGCGCAGCACGCCCTTCAGGTCGATGGCGCCGTGCTGGTAGTAGCGGGAGTCCTCGATCGCGACGATCGCCTTCTGCATGTACGGCGAGATGTCCTTGAGGTCCACCACCGTGCGGTCACGGGAGTAGACCTGGGCGATCTGGTTGCCCTTGCTGTCGAGGATCGTGGTCCGCTGGCTGAGCTGCGGGCTCTTCAGGTTGGCCGGGATCTCGTCGAAGCCCTGGACCGAGCCCTTGGCCGCGAGGCCCAGGGCGCCGGCCGCGGGCAGCGCGATGCCCGCCATCACGGCTCCCGCGAGCACACTGACACCGAGGAACTTGGCGGCCTGCTGCGTGGTCGACAGACCACCGCCCGAGCGCTTCTTTGGCATGGGGGCAGCCTAATCCGTGGGGATGAGCATTCCGGGTGAGCGGGTGGCCCTCGGGATGTTCAAGTGCCGGATCGTGACATAGAGGGCGACACCGCGGAGTGTGTCCGAGGGCACGACGACATGAACGGTCTACCTTGCCATTCGCCGGACACGCGTACAGGCCTTGGCCTAAGCTGCTCTCAACTGTCACAGCAGTGCGGCCACGTATCAATACGTCCGGCGACCCCGAATCGTTTCGGAACCCGACCACTTTTTTTCGGGTGATGTGTTGATGGCGCGTCCGAATCCGCCTCGTGTGTCACCAGGCGTCCGTTGTGGCGCACCACAGCTGTACCGGTTTGCCGGGATGATCACGCATGTCGCCAGCTCACTCCCGCGGGTGATCTGCCGCTTACCCATAGTCCGTTCGGGCCATTCAAGATTGGGCCCGAAGGGGGTGTTGCGCTGTGCCCACCTTCCGTAACGTCCTCAACTGGCGGCGGTGAATATGCCGCTGCCGCCGTGGGGGAGCCTCGATTCGGGAGAGGACGGCGCCGGTATGGGCTGGGTAACCGACTGGAGTGCGCAGGCTGCCTGCCGCACTACCGATCCGGATGAACTGTTCGTTCAAGGAGCAGCGCAGAACAGGGCCAAGGCGGTGTGCACCGGATGTCCGGTACGCACGGAATGCCTGGCTGATGCGCTGGACAATCGCGTCGAGTTCGGCGTGTGGGGAGGCATGACGGAGCGGGAGCGCCGCGCACTGCTGCGCAGGCGGCCCACCGTGACCTCCTGGCGTCGGCTCCTGGAGACAGCGCGCTCGGAGTACGAGCGGGGGACCGGAATCGTCCCCCTCGACAACGACGAGGTGTACGAGAACTACGCGGCCGTGAGCTAGACCGCACAGGTCAGCTGCACCGCACAGGTCAGCTCGACCGCACGGATCTAGGGCAGCTCCGGCCGACCGGCCGCGAGCCGGTCACCGATGTCCCGCAGTCCCGCGAGGTCATGTACGTCGCCGGGCAACGCGGCCACCTCCACCACGGCCACCTCGGGGTGGCGCGCGGTGAAGCGGTCACGTGTGCGCTGCTCGCGGGAGAGCAGCTGCATGCGCTCGGCATGCAGCCTCAGCAGGCCTGCGGTGAGCTGGTCGACGGTGCGATCCGGATCTTCTGGCGAGTCCGAAACTTCTGACGAGTCCGAAACTTCTGGCGAGTCCGAGTCTTCTGACGGGTCCGGGTCTGCAGATGAGTCCGGTTCTTCTGACGAGGGGGATTCGTCAGTCCTGTCCGCGTGCCCTGACGAGGGGGATTCGTCGGGCCGGGACCCGGACGGCGCGGGCGTGGGTGATTCGGAACTCGCGGGTGATTCAGAACTGCCGTACGTGTCGGGAGAGTTACGAAGTCCAGCTTTCCCGCCACCCTGATCGACAATGCGGGGCTCTTCAAGATTTTCCGCGGCGGCGAGCGCCCGTTCGGCCGACAACCGGTCGGCGTCGCTGCCGTGGACACGGTTGAGGACCAGCCCGACCAGCGGCATGTCCTCGGCGGCCAGCCGCTCCACGAAGTACGCGGCCTCCCGCAGCGCGTCCCGCTCGGGAGCCGCCACCACCAGGAACGCCGTACCGGGCGCCTGAAGCAGCTTGTACGTCGCGTCCGCGCGGGTGCGGAACCCGCCGAACGTCGTGTCCATCGCGGCCACGAACGTCTGGACGTCCTTCAGCAGTTGCCCGCCGAGCAGCTTGCCGAGGGTGCCGGTCATCATCGACATGCCGACGTTCAGGAAGGCCATGCCCGCGCGGCCGCCCAGCTTGGCCGGCGCGGTGAGCAGCCGGATCAGCTTGCCGTCCAGGAAGGAGCCGAGGCGTTTCGGCGCGTCGAGAAAGTCCAGCGCCGAGCGGGAGGGCGGGGTGTCGACCACGATCAGGTCCCACTCGTCCCGGGCCCGCAGCTGGCCCAGCTTCTCCATCGCCATGTACTCCTGCGTGCCCGCGAAGCCCGCCGAGAGCGACTGGTAGAAGGGGTTGGCCAGGATGGCGGCCGCCCGCTCCGCGTCCGCGTGCGCCTCGACGACCTCGTCGAAGGTGCGCTTCATGTCGAGCATCATGGCGTGCAGTTCGCCGGTGCCGTCGGTGCCCTTCACCTTCCGCGGCACGTTGTCGAGCGAGTCGATGCCCATGGACTGCGCCAGCCGCCTGGCCGGGTCGATGGTGAGCACCACCACCTTGCGGCCGCGCTCCGCCGCCCGCAGGCCCAGCGCCGCCGCGGTGGTGGTCTTCCCGACCCCGCCCGAGCCGCAGCACACCACGATCCGGGTCGCCGGGTCGTCGAGCAGCGGGTCGACGTCGAGCGCGGGCGCGTGGGCCAGCCGCCGCGTGCCGTCCTGCGCCGGCTCCTGTGCCGGTTTCCGCGCCGGTGTCCGTGCCGGTTTCCGCGCCGGGTCCTTCGCCCGTTCCGGAGTCATGACATCCCCTGTTCCCGCAGCTCGGTCGCGAGTTCGTACAGGCCCGCCAGGTCCATCCCCTCGGCGAGCAGCGGCAGTTCGTGCCGCTCCAGGTCCAGCTCGGCGAGGACCGCGCGCTGCTCGTGCTCCAGCGCGTACCGCTCGGCGTACTCGGCGGCCTGCCGCAGCAGCGGGTTCACCAGCTGCTCGGCCTTCCCGCCGCGCCGCGCCCCGCCGAGGCCCGCGGCCGACAGCGCCTGCGCGACGGCGGTACGCGGCACCGTCCGTACGAGTTCCAGGTCGGCGGCGTCCAACACCTCCGGCCGGACCATGTTCACGATGACCCGGCCCACCGGCAGCCGCGCGGCCCGCAGTTCGGCGATGCCGTCGGCGGTCTCCTGGACCGGCATCTCCTCCAGCAGGGTGACCAGGTGCACAGCCGTCTCCTTGGACTTGAGCACCCGCATCACGGCCTGCGCCTGATTGTGTATCGGGCCGATCTTCGCCAGCCCGGCCACCTCGTCGTTGACGTTCAGGAAGCGGGTGATGCGGCCGGTCGGCGGCGCGTCCATGACGACGTAGTCGTACACGAACCGGCCGGCCTTGTCCTTGCGGCGCACCGCCTCGCACGCCTTGCCGGTGAGGAGCACGTCCCGCAGGCCGGGCGCGACGGTGGTGGCGAAGTCGATCGCGCCGAGCTTCTTCAGTGCCCGGCCGGCCCCGCCGAGCTTGTAGAACATCTGGAGATAGTCCAGAAGGGCCAGTTCGGGATCGATGGCGAGGGCGAACACCTCGCCGCCGCCCGGCGCGACGGCGATCTTCCGCTCCTCGTAGGGCAACGCCTCCGTCTCGAAGAGCTGGGCGATGCCCTGCCGGCCCTCGACCTCCACGAGAAGCGTCCGCTTCCCCTCGGTCGCGAGGGCCAGCGCGAGTGCGGCGGCGACCGTCGTCTTTCCGGTCCCGCCCTTGCCGCTGACGACCTGGAGCCTGCTCACGTCTTCGAGCCTAACCAGTCGGCCCGACACTCACGCGGGAGGCTGTGGATAACCGCGCTCCCGGCCGCACGACTGTCCCGTGCGTCACAGCGGATAAAGTCGGCCACATGACCAAGTGGGAATACGTGACCGTACCGCTGCTCGTGCATGCCACGAAGCAGATTCTGGACAACTGGGGTCAGGACGGCTGGGAGCTCGTCCAGGTCGTGCCCGGGCCCAACCCCGAGCAGCTCGTCGCCTACCTGAAGCGGGTGAAGGAGTAGTGGGCGCGGTCGAGGCCAGGCTGGCTGAACTCGGTCTGTCCCTGCCGGCGGTCGTCCCGCCGCTCGCCGCCTACCAGCCGGCCGTGCGGTCGGGTGTGTACGTCTACACCTCCGGCCAGCTGCCGATGGTGGACGGCAAGCTGCCGGTCACCGGCAAGGTCGGCGCCGAGGTCACCGCGGAGGAGGCCAAGGAGCTCGCCCGCACCTGCGCGCTGAACGCCCTGGCCGCCGTGAAGTCCGTCGCCGGTGACCTGGACCGCGTCGCGCGCGTGGTGAAGGTCGTCGGCTTCGTGGCCTCCGCGAGCGACTTCACCGGCCAGCCCGGTGTGATCAACGGCGCCAGCGAACTGCTCGGCGAGGTCCTCGGCGAGAAGGGCGTGCACGCGCGGAGCGCGGTGGGCGTCGCGGTGCTCCCGCTGGACGCGCCGGTCGAGGTCGAGGTCCAGGTCGAGCTGCTGCCGTAACGGCGACGCCACGGGCCACCCCTCGAACATTCGCCCACCAAGGGATAGCCTCCGGTAATGGCCGATGGACAGTGGTATCCCCCCGAGTGGCCGGACCGCATCCGGGCGCACGCGGAGGGCACCCTCGTGCCGGTGACCCCGAAGCGCGCGGCCACCGTGCTGCTCCTGAAGGACACCCCGGACGGCTCCGTCGTCCACATGCTGCGCAGACGCGCCTCCATGGCCTTCGCCGGAGGCGCGTACGCGTATCCGGGCGGCGGCGTGGACCGGCGCGACGACGACCACCAGATCCGCTGGGCGGGCCCCACGCGCGCGTGGTGGGCCGAGCGGCTCGGCGTGGACGCGGCGGGCGCCCAGGCGATCGTCTGCGCGGCCGTGCGGGAGACGTACGAGGAGGCGGGCGTGCTCCTCGCGGGCCCGGCCGCCGACGCGGTGGTCGGGGACACCACCGGGGACGACTGGGAGGCCGACCGGGCCGCCCTGGTCGCCCGTGACCTGTACTTCGCGGAGTTCCTGGACCGCCGGGGCCTGGTGCTCCGCTCGGACCTGCTGGGCGCCTGGACGCGCTGGATCACCCCGGAGTTCGAGACCCGCCGCTACGACACCTGGTTCTTCGTCGCCGCCCTGCCCGCCGGCCAGCGCACTCGCAACGCCTCCACGGAGGCCGACCGCACGGTGTGGATCCGCCCGGCCGAGGCCGCCGCCGGGTACGACAAGGGCGAGCTGCTGATGATGCCGCCCACCATCGCGACCCTGCGCCAGCTGGCGCCGTACGCCACCGCCGCCGAGACGCTCGCGGCGGCGCCCGCGCGGGACATGACCCCGGTGCTGGCCCGCGCCCGCCTGGCGGCCGGGGAGATCGTCCTGACCTGGCCGGGGCACGACGAGTTCACCAAGCACATACCGACCGCGCCCGGCGCAGGAGGTCCCGCATGACCGAGGCAGCAGCCCTTCCCGGCCAGCCCCGCGGCGGAGTCCTCTCCGGTCCGGCCACCGCGCGGGCGGTCAACGTGCTGGCGCCCAACGCCTCCGCGATGACCCTGGACGGCACCAACACCTGGATCGTCGCCGAGCCCGACTCCGACCTCGCCGTGGTGATCGACCCGGGCCCGCAGGACGACGACCACCTCCGCGCGGTCATCGACACGGCGGAGAAGGCGGGCCGGCGCGTCGCGCTCACCCTGCTCACCCACGGCCACCCCGACCACGCCGAGGGCGCCGTCCGCTTCGCCGAACTGACCGGCACGCGCGTGCGCGCCCTCGACCCGGCGCTGCGCCTGGGCGACGAGGGTCTGGCGGCCGGTGACGTGATCACGACCGGCGGCCTGGAGCTCCGGGTCGTGCCCACCCCCGGCCACACCGCCGACTCGCTCTGCTTCCACCTCCCGGCCGACCGCGCGGTCCTGACCGGCGACACCATCCTGGGGCGCGGCACGACGGTCGTGGCCCATCCGGACGGCCGGCTGGGCGACTACCTGGACTCGCTACGACGGCTGCGCTCGCTGACGGTCGACGACGGCGTCCACACCGTCCTGCCGGGGCACGGTCCCGTCCTGGAGGACGCCCAGGGCGCCGTGGAGTTCTATCTGGCCCACCGCGCCCACCGGCTCGCCCAGGTCGAGACGGCCGTCGAGAACGGCCACCGCGACCCCGCCGACGTCGTCGCCCATGTCTACGCCGACGTGGACCGCTCCCTGTGGCCGGCGGCGGAACTGTCCGTGCGGGCCCAGCTGGAGTACCTCGGCGAGCACGGGCTGATCTAGGCCTCCTCGGCGGGCCTCGGGGCCTTCACGCCGTGCACGCGCGCGTACTCGGCGGTGAGCCAGGGGCCGAGGTCGTCGACGTACGACCGCAGGACGGCACGGTCGCCGACCGGCTCGTAGCCCGACTCGGCCGCGCGGCGCAGCTGTTCGGCCCGCTCCGGGTAGTAGCCGGCGAACGCCTCGGCCATCTCCCGCAGCTCGCTGGTCCAGCCGTTCCAGCGGGGCATGACGAGGGTGAAGCCGGTGCGGACCAGATGCCGTGACATGAAGCGCACCAGGGGCCGCAGGGCCTCCTCGGTGTCCTCGGCGGCCGCGATCCGGTCCCGCCAGCGCGGCAGGAGCCGGGCCAGGTCGCCGTTGGTCTCGCGGGCGAGCAGGGAGTCGGGGCGGTAGCGGGGCAGGAACTCGGCGAGGTCCTCGCCGAGCAGCGGGGTGCACTGGCAGGCCACGAACCAGCCGATGTCGTACCGCTCCAGCTCGCTCAGCACCCGTGCCCGCGAGTAGAGCAGCGTCCCGACCCCGTCGATCTGCGGGAACTCCTTGTCGACGGCCTCCCCGAGGGCCCGGGCCGCCTCCCGGTCGGCCCCGGTCGGCTCGGCGCGCAGCACCGCCACCAGATCCAGGTCGCTGCGCCCCACGCGCGCGGTGCCGCGCGGGATCGACCCGTAGAGGTAGGCGCTGTCCAGCCGCGCCCCGAAGGCGTCCAGGAGCCGGTCACGGGCGGCCGCGACGACGGGACGGAAGACGTCCGGCACGCGCGCGTGCGAGCCCTCGCGCTCGATGAAGCCCAGGGAGTCGAGCCCTCTGGAGGGAGCGGGTTCAGCCATGGGGCAACTGTGTCAAAGATCCGGACACGGCTCAGGGTTCCGCCCCATCGAAGACGGAACCCTGAGCCGTACGGTCCGGTGCCGGTGCCGGTGTCAGCGCGAGCGCTTGGCCAGCCGCTCGACGTCCAGCAGGATCACGGCGCGCGCCTCCAGGCGCAGCCAGCCGCGCTGGGCGAAGTCCGCCAGCGCCTTGTTCACGGTCTCGCGGGACGCGCCGACCAGCTGGGCCAGCTCCTCCTGCGTGAGGTCGTGGACGACGTGGATGCCTTCCTCGGACTGCACGCCGAAGCGGCGGGAGAGGTCCAGCAGAGCGCGCGCGACACGGCCCGGCACATCGGAGAAGACCAGGTCGGACATGGCGTCGTTGGTCTTGCGCAGCCGTCGGGCGACCGCGCGCAGCAGGGCGGTGGCCACCTCCGGGCGGGCGTTCAGCCAGGGCTGGAGGTCGCCGTGGCCGAGGCCCAGCAGCTTGACCTCGGTCAGCGCGGTGGCGGTCGCCGTGCGCGGGCCCGGGTCGAACAGCGACAGCTCGCCGATCAGCTCGCCGGGGCCGACGACGGCGAGCATGTTCTCGCGGCCGTCGGGGGAAGTGCGGTGGAGCTTGACCTTGCCCTCGGTGACGACATAGAGCCGGTCGCCCGGGTCGCCCTCGTGGAACAGGGAGTCACCACGCGCGAGGGTCACCTCACTCATGGAGGCACGCAGCTCCGCGGACTGCTCGTCATCGAGCGCCGCGAAGAGCGGGTTGCGCCGCAGAACGTCGTCCACGAGTTCTCTCCTTGTCGACCTGCTCAGGGGATCTTGCTCCCCGTCGTACCAGGGGACCGTGCTCCCCATTTTGCCGGACGGTCCAAACAGTGTGATCTGTCACAAGGATGCCGCACAGGTGTGCCTAGGTAAGCGGCAGGGGTCCAATCGGGGGCTGATCTTCCGGGTCCGGGGCGGATGTCGGTGCCGGGCTTTAGGCTGGCCGGGTGTCCAAATCGCCGGTGAGAGCACAGGCCAAGGGGGCTGCGCGGGTGGTTGTACGTCGTGATTCCGCTGTGGGCGAACAGGGGTCCGATGCCGCCCCTGGCGCGCCGAAAAAGGCGACCAAAGCGGCGAAAGCCGTGAAGAAGGCCGCCGCCGAGAAGACCGCCGCGAAGAAGGCGGCGCCGGCGAAGAAGGCTGCCGTGAAGAAGGCCGTGGCGAAGAAGGCCGTGGCGAAGAAGACGGCGCCGGCCAAGAAGGCCGTGGCGAAGAAGGCCGCCGCCGAGACGCCGAAAGCCGTCTGGAAGCCGGAGTCGCACACCGCTCTCGTCCGGCGGGCCCGGCGGATCGACCGCGAACTCGGTGAGGTGTACCCGTACGCCCACCCCGAGCTGGACTTCGAGAACTCCTTCCAGCTGCTGGTCGCCACGGTGCTGTCCGCCCAGACCACCGATCTGCGCGTCAACCAGACCACCCCGACGCTGTTCGCGAAGTACCCCACCCCCGAGGACCTGTCCGCCGCCAACCCGGAGGAGGTCGAGGAGATCCTGCGGCCCTGCGGGTTCTTCCGGGCCAAGACCAAGTCGGTGATAGGGCTCTCCAAGGGGCTGGTGGAGCAGTTCGGCGGTGAGGTGCCGGGCCGGCTCGAGGACCTGGTCAAGCTGCCCGGCGTCGGCCGCAAGACCGCGTTCGTCGTGCTCGGCAACGCCTTCGGGCGCCCCGGGATCACCGTGGACACCCACTTCCAGCGCCTGGTCCGGCGGTGGCGGTGGACCGAGGAGACCGACCCCGACAAGATCGAGGCGGCCGTGGGAGCGCTCTTCCCCAAGAGCGACTGGACCGACCTCTCGCACCACGTGATCTGGCACGGCCGCCGGATGTGCCACGCCCGCAAGCCCGCCTGCGGGGTCTGCCCCATCGCCCCGCTCTGCCCGGCCTACGGTGAGGGCGAGACCGACCCGGAGAAGGCGAGGAAGCTGCTGAAGTACGAGAAGGGCGGCTTCCCGGGCCAGCGCCTCAAGCCCCCGCAGGCCTATCTCGACGCGGGCGGCAGGCCGGCCCCGCCGCTGGGCGGCGTACAGGGGAAATGACCTAGGGACCTTCTGGGGGTCGAGTGACGGAACGATCAAGGCGCGCCCGGGCGTTGGACCGGGCAGGACGACGGGGGATGCCATGACACACACCGGCAAGGCGCATACCGATGCGCATACCGACGCGCATACCGACGGGCCGCGCGTGAGCGCGGCGCTCAGCAAGAAGGACCTCCCGGGCTGGCTGGATCCGGTGGTGCGGGCCGCCGAGACGGTCAAGCCGCTCCAGCTGAGCCGCTTCCTGCCGCCGGAGAACGGCGCGGGACGGCAGTCGGCCGTGCTGATCCTGTTCGGGGAGGGCGCGACCGGCCCCGAGCTGCTGCTGATGGAGCGGGCTGGCTCGCTGCGCTCGCACGCCGGGCAGCCCTCCTTCCCCGGTGGCGCCCTCGACCCCGAGGACGGCGACCCGAAGGCCGACGGGCCGCTGCGGGCCGCTCTCCGCGAGGCCGAGGAGGAGACCGGGCTCGACCCGGCCGGGGTCCAGCTGTTCGGAGTGCTGCCCAAGCTGTACATCCCGGTCAGCAGCTTCGTCGTCACCCCGGTGCTGGGCTGGTGGCGCGAGCCGACCCCGGTGGGGGTGGTCGATCCGAACGAGACGGCGCGGGTCTTCACGGTCCCCGTGGCGGATCTCACGAATCCGGCCAACCGGGCCACCGCGGTGCACCCGGCCGGCCACCGAGGTCCGGCATTCCTGGTCGAATCGACCCTGGTGTGGGGGTTCACGGCCGGGGTGATCGACCGGTTGCTGCACTACGCGGGATGGGAGCGCTCCTGGGACCGCGAGAAGCTGGTCCCGCTCGACTGGCGGTCATGACAGGGTGTCCACCGTGAATGTGCTGGACATCCTGTTGCTGGTCGCCGCCGTGTGGTTCGCGATCGTCGGCTACCGCCAGGGGTTCGTCGTCGGCATCCTGTCGGTGATCGGCTTCCTGGGCGGCGGACTCGTCGCCGTCTACGCCCTGCCCGTCATCTGGGACGCGGTGACCGACAACTCCGAGGTGAGCACGACCGCGGCGGTCGTCGCCGTGGTCGTCGTCATCGTCTGCGCCTCCGTCGGCCAGGCCCTGACCACGCACCTGGGCAACAAGCTCCGCCGGTACATCACCTGGTCCCCCGCCCGCGCCCTGGACGCCACCGGCGGCGCGCTGGTCAACGTCCTCGCGATGCTGCTGGTGGCCTGGCTGATCGGCTCCGCCCTCGCGGGCACCACCCTGCCGACGCTCGGCAAGGAGGTCCGCAACTCCAAGGTGCTGCTCGGGGTCTCCAGAGCCCTGCCCAACCAGGCCGACACCTGGTTCGCGGACTTCTCCGCGGTCCTCGCCCAGAACGGCTTCCCGCAGGTCTTCAGCCCCTTCGCCAACGAACCGATCACCGACGTCTCACCGCCCGACCCGGCCCTCGCGAACAGCGCGGTCGCCACCACGGCCAAGCAGTCCATCGTCAAGGTGACCGGCACCGCGCAGAGCTGCGGCAAGATCCTGGAGGGCACCGGCTTCGTCTTCGCCGACCGCCGCGTCATGACCAACGCGCACGTGGTCGGCGGCGTCGACGAGCCCACCGTCCAGATCGGCGGCGAGGGCCGCAGGTACGACGCCAAGGTCGTCCTCTACGACTGGCAGCGCGACATCGCCGTACTGGACGTGCCCAACCTGCCGGCGAAGGCGCTGAAGTTCTCCGCCGCGGACGCGGACACCAACAACGACGCGATCGTCGCCGGCTTCCCGGAGAACGGCTCGTACGACGTCCGTGCCGCCCGGGTGCGCGGCCGGATCACGGCCAACGGCCCGGACATCTACCACCGCGGCACCGTCCGCCGTGACGTCTACTCGCTGTACGCCACCGTCCGCCAGGGCAACTCCGGCGGCCCGCTGCTCACCCCCGAGGGCAAGGTGTACGGGGTCGTCTTCGCGAAGTCGCTGGACGACGCCGACACCGGTTACGCCCTCACGGCCGACGAGATCCAGGCGGACATCGCCCGGGGCCGTACCGCGAGTCAGCAGGTGGGCACCGACAGCTGCGCCCTTTAGAGCCCCCGGAGGTCCGCGGGGCCCCGCGAGGGGGTCAGCCGCGGGTGTGGCGCAGGCGGACCGAGACCCAGCGGGCCCGGCGGCGCAGGATGCGCGGAATCCCCACCCTGAGGTCCGTGCCCGGCAGCTGCGGGGAGGCTCCTCGATGGGAGTTCAGACCGCCCGTCGTACGGCGGTTGCGGGGTGCGTCACTGTAGTCGTGCGTCCAGCCCATACCCCGACGTCTGCCCCTGCCCCAAGGTCGATAACCTCCCCCACGCCCCTCAATCGGCCTATGCGCGGGGCATGTGGCCGTTCGTAGAACAGGTGTGCAGCTCCGGATACCGGGCGCGTCGGCGCGGTCACCGATCGGGTTCGGGGTCCTTCAGCCAGTTGACCAGTTCGGCGGAGAACGCGACCGGGTCCTCCTCGTGCGGGAAGTGCCCGAGACCGTCGAACAGCCGCCAGCGGTACGGCGCTTCGACGTACTCGCCGGAGCCGGCCGCGCTGCGGGTACGGGCCACCGGGTCCAGGGAGCCGTGCAGATGGAGCGTCGGGACGCGCACCGGCCGCTTCATCCGCCGGTTGAACTGGATGCCGTCGGGGCGCGCCAGCGAGCGCACCAGCCAGCGGTACGGCTCGATCGAGCAGTGCGCGGTGGAGGGGATGCACATCGCCCGCTGATACGTCTGCACGGTCTTGTCCTCGGGCAGCCGCGGCCCGGACCAGTCCCGGATCAGCCGGCCGACCAGCGCGCCGTCGTCGGCGACGAGCTGGCGCTCGGGGATCCAGGGCCGCTGGAAGCCCCAGATGTAGGAGGCGGCGGCGGACTGCCGGCGGTCCCGCAGCATCGCCGCGCGCCAGCGCCGCGGGTGCGGCATGGACACGACCGCGAGGCGCCGGACCAGCTTGGGCCGCATCGCGGCGGCCGTCCACGCCAGATAGCCGCCCAGGTCGTGGCCGACCAGCGCGGCGTCCGGCTCGCCCAGGGAGCGGATCACGCCGGTGATGTCGAGCGCGAGGTTGGCCGGGTCGTAGCCGCGCGGGGTGCGGTCGCTGCCGCCGACACCGCGCAGGTCCATGGCGACGGCCCGGAAACCCGCGTCGGCCAGCGCGACCAGCTGGTGCCGCCAGGTCCACCAGAACTCGGGGAAGCCGTGTACCAGCATGACCAGCGGGCCGTCGCCGAGCTCGGCGATGTGGAACCGGGCGCCGTTCGCGGCGACGTCCCGGTGCGTCCAGGGGCCCTCCAGCCGTACGGCCGAGGGAGCGGGATCCGTCATGAGGTCGAGCGTGCCACAGCCTCGATGGCCGGCACGTCATCCCTGGGCAGTTCCGGACGCGGATGCGGCTTGGCGTTCTGCAGCACGCCCGCCGTCTCCTTCATCGACGCGGCCACCTTCTGCGGGCCCTTGCCCTGCTTGGCCTTCTTCGCGAACAGCACGCCGATCAGCACGAGGACGACGGCCACCAGGACGTTCGCCGCGAAGGAGAGCAGGAAGCAGATCGCCAGGTTCCAGTGGCTCCAGGTCCGAATGCCGTACGCCAGCGCGAAGTTGAGCATCGGCAGGGAGAACAGCAGTAGCACGGCCGCCACCGTGAACGCGCCACCGCTGGTCGCGCCCCGCTTGACGTCCTGCTTCAGCTGGGCCTTGGCCAGCGCGATCTCGTCGTGCACCAGCGCCGACATCTCGGCGGTCGCCGAGGCGAACAGCTGGCCGATGCTGCGTTCGGCACCGACCGGGCTGCCGTCGGGTGCGCTCATCGCGGTCTCCCTCTGCGTACTTGTCATCGTCTTTTGTACCGTCTCGTCAGATCATGCCGGACGGCCGCCCTGCTCGCCTGCCCCGCCCGGCACTTCGGCAGGCGCGTCGCGCCCGCCGGGCCCTATCCGGCGGCCTGCCGGGCCGCCTTCTCGGCGGCGATACGGCGGTGCTCGGCGGCCTTGCGGTCGTATATCTCCGCCATCCGCAGGTGGTACGCCGGGTCGTCCTGCTCGTAGACGTCCGGGATGCCGTCGAGGTCGTCGTCCCGTTCCTCGGCCTCGACCAGGCGGCGGTAACGGGCGTTGCGTATCTTCAGCAACACGGTGGCGCACAGGGCCGCGATGAGCGATCCGGTGAGGACGGAGGCCTTGACCTCGTCCGTGAGCACGGTGTCGCCCGCGAAGGCCAGTTCGCCGATGAGCAGCGACACGGTGAAGCCGATGCCGGCGAGCGAGGCGACCGCGAAGACGTCGGCCCAGGCGAGGTCCTCGCTGAGCGAGGCCCGGGTGAAGCGGACGGTCAGCCAGGTGCCGCCGAAGATCCCGACCGTCTTGCCGACGACCAGCCCGAGGACGACCCCGAGCGTCTCGGGCTCGCGGAACACGTCCCCGAGCGCCCCTCCGGACACCTTCACACCGGCGCTGAAGAGCGCGAACAGGGGCACGGCCAGCCCCGCCGACAGCGGGCGCACCAGATGCTCCAGGTGCTCGCCGGGGGAGTGCTCCTCGCCCTCGCGGGTGGTGCAGCGCAGCATCAGGCCCATGGCGACACCGGCGATGGTCGCGTGGACCCCGCTGTTGTACATCAGCGCCCAGACGACGACCGTGAGCGGGACGTACACGTACCAGCCGCGCACGCCCTTGCGTAGCAGCAGCCAGAAGACGGCGAGGCCGAGGACCGCACCGCCGAGCGCGGCGAAGTCGATCCGCTCGGTGAAGAAGATCGCGATGATCAGGATCGCGAACAGGTCGTCGACGACCGCGAGGGTGAGCAGGAAGGCGCGCAGGGCACTGGGCAGGGACGTTCCGATGACCGCGAGCACGGCCAGCGCGAAGGCGATGTCGGTGGCGGTGGGCACCGCCCAGCCGTGGGTGTCGCCGCCGCCGGTGAGGGTGGTGAGGGTGTAGACGAGCGCCGGTACGGCCATTCCGCACAGCGCGGCGACGACCGGCAGGACCGCGGCCCTGGGGTCCTTGAGATCGCCGGCCACCAGCTCCCGTTTGAGCTCGATGCCGGCGACGAAGAAGAAGACCGCGAGCAGCCCGTCCGCGGCCCAGTGGGCGACGGAGAGGTTCAGGCCGAGGGCCTCGGGGCCGAAGTGGAAGTGGCTGACGCTCTCGTAGCTGTGCCGCAGCGCGGGGATGTTCGCCCAGACCAGGGCGGCGATCGCGGCGATCAGCAGCAGCACGCCGCCGACGGTCTCGGTCCGCAGCGCGTCCGCGACGAAGGTCCGCTCGGGCAGCGAGAGCCGCCCGAGGACCTTGCGGGCGGGGCTGGTGCGGGGCGCGGACACGGGGACCTCCGGTCGGTGGGCAGGACGGAGCTACTTGCCGACCAGACTTCCCGGCACACCCTGAGGATCACGCTGCTTTGCTTAGTTTACCTAAGGTATGGCCGGAAGTGCCAGGTGGGATTCACGGTAGGCGCAAAAGAGGCGCCCGGCGCGCTTCGCGCCGGGCGCCTCTCGGGCCGTGCTCCTGCGGGTCAGTCCTCGCTGGGCGCCGCCGGGAGCTTCGCCTGGATGAGGTCCATGACCGTGGAGTCCGTCAGCGTCGTGACGTCACCGAGCTGGCGGTTCTCGGCGACATCGCGCAGCAGCCGGCGCATGATCTTGCCGGAGCGGGTCTTCGGCAGCTCCGCCACCGGCAGCACCCGCTTGGGCTTGGCGATCGGGCCGAGCGTGGCGCCGACGTGGTTGCGCAACTCGTTGACCAGGCCCTCGTCCTCGGCGTTCGCCGTGCCGCGCAGGATCACGAAGGCGACGATCGCCTGCCCGGTCGTCTCGTCCGCCGCACCCACCACGGCCGCCTCGGCGACCGACGGGTGGGAGACGAGCGCCGACTCCACCTCGGTGGTGGAGATGTTGTGCCCGGAGACGAGCATGACGTCGTCCACCCGGCCGAGCAGCCAGATGTCGCCGTCGTCGTCCTTCTTCGCGCCGTCACCGGCGAAGTACTTGCCCTCGAAGCGGGACCAGTACGTGTCCAGGAACCGCTGGTCGTCGCCCCAGATGGTGCGCAGCATCGACGGCCACGGCTCGGTCAGCACCAGGTAGCCGCCTCCGCCGTTGGGCACCTCGTGCGCCTCGTCGTCGACGACGGTCGCCGAGATGCCGGGCAGCGGGGTCTGCGCCGAACCGGGCTTGGTCGCGGTGACGCCCGGCAGCGGGGAGATCATCATCGCGCCGGTCTCGGTCTGCCACCAGGTGTCCACGATCGGCGTCCGGTCGGCGCCGATGTGCTTGCGGTACCAGATCCACGCCTCGGGGTTGATCGGCTCGCCCACCGAACCGAGCACCCGCAGGCTGCTCAGGTCGAACTTGGCGGGGATGTCGTCGCCCCACTTCATGAACGTCCGGATCGCGGTGGGCGCTGTGTACAGGATCGTCACCCCGTACTTCTGCACGATCTCCCAGAACCGGCCCTGGTGCGGGGTGTCCGGGGTGCCCTCGTACATCACCTGCGTCGCGCCGTTGGCCAGCGGCCCGTACACGATGTACGAGTGGCCGGTCACCCAGCCGACGTCGGCCGTGCACCAGTACACGTCCGTCTCCGGCTTGAGGTCGAAGACCGCCCAGTGGGTGTACGACGCCTGGGTGAGGTAGCCGCCCGAGGTGTGCAGGATGCCCTTCGGCTTACCCGTCGTACCGGACGTGTAGAGGATGAACAGCGGGTGCTCGGCGTCGAAGGCCTCCGGCGTGTGCTCGGCCGACTGCCGCTCGACGATCTCGTGCCACCACACGTCCCGCGCGCCGTCCCAGGCCACTTCCTGCCCGGTGCGCCGTACGACCAGCACGTGCTCGACGTTGTCCACCTTGCCGATCGCCTCGTCCACGGCAGGCTTCAGCGCGGACGGCTTGCCGCGCCGGTAGCCGCCGTCGGAGGTGATGACGACCTTGGCGTCCGCGTCCTGGATGCGGGTGGCCAGCGCGTCCGCCGAGAAACCGCCGAAGACCACGGAGTGCGCGGCACCGATCCGGGCGCAGGCGAGCATCGCGACCGCCGTCTCCGGGATCATCGGCATGTAGATCGCGACCCGGTCGCCCTGCCGGACCCCGAGTTCCAGCAGCGCGTTCGCCGCCCTGGAGACCTCGTCCTTCAGCTCGGCGTAGGTGATCGCACGGCTGTCGCCGGGCTCGCCCTCGAAGTGGATGGCGACCCGGTCGCCGTTCCCGGCCTCCACGTGCCGGTCCACGCAGTTGTACGCGACATTGAGTTCGCCGTCCTTGAACCACTTGGCGAACGGCGGGTTCGACCAGTCCAGCGTCTCCGTCGGCTCCTTGGCCCAGGTCAGCCGACGGGCCTGCGCGGCCCAGAAGCCGAGCCTGTCAGCCTTGGCCTCTTCGTACGCCTCGGCCCCGACGTTGGCGTTCTCGGCCAGGTCGGCGGGCGGCGCGAAGCGTCGCTCCTCCCTCAAGAGGTTGGCCAGGCTTTCGTTGCTCACGACATCTCCCTTTCGAAGGGTGTCCGTTGTGTCCCAGACCACACAGCTCATCAGACCCAGGGGTCCGGTGACAAGGGCCGTCGGAATATTGGTTTAGACCTGTCGGCTCCCGGCGGGCCCGTCGCCCCTTCTCAGGCCGGGCTGCGCAACTCCTCCGCGCCCGGCACCCCCTCGAACACCGCTCCCTCCTCATCCCCCTCGGGCCGGCCCAGCAGATACGCCTGGGCCTCGCCCACATGGAAGTACATCCCGTGCAGCTCCAGCGCCCCCGCGGCCAGCGCCCGGGCCACCGAGTCGTGTGCCCGCAGATGCTCCAACTGCTGGACCACATTGGTCAGGCAGAGCTGCTCCACCTCGTCCGCCGGCGCCCGCCCGGCCAGCCGGACCCAGGGACGGCTGTCGTCGGCCACCCGCGCCAGGCTCGGCTCGCCGTGCCGCAGCCACCGCCCGAGCGGGGTCGTCCCCTCCTCCCCGGACCCCGAGGTCAGCAGCGCCTGCATCGCCCCGCACCCGGAGTGCCCGCACACCGTGATGGACCGCACCTTCAGCACGTCCACCGCGTATTCGATCGCCGCCGCCACCGAGTCGTCGCCGTTCTCCTCACCCGGAAGGGGGACCAGGTTGCCGACGTTGCGGACCACGAACAGGTCACCCGGTCCACTGGAGGTGATCATCGAGGTGACGAGCCGGGAGTCCGCGCAGGTGAGGAAGAGCTGCGAGGGCCGCTGCCCCTCGCGCGCCAGCCGGGCCAGCTCGTCCCGCACCAGGGGCGCGGTCTCACGCTGGAACGCGCTGATCCCACGGGCGAGTTCATGCCCGGAGCCGACCGGACCGCCGTCGACCGGTGTCCCGTCGACCGGTGTCCCGTCGGCCGGTCTGCCGTCGGCCCAGCGGGCCAGGCCCGACCTGACCAGGCCCGCTCGGTGGCTGTGACCCGCTCGGTGGCCCTGGCCCGCGCGGTGCTCGGCACGTGGGCCGTGTTCCGGGCGGTGGCCGTACTCCGGTGAGCGGATACCCGCGCGGCAGCCGGTGAGTTCGGCGGAGCCGCCCTGCGCGGTGTGGGCCTTGCGCCAGTCCTGCAGTGACTCGTACGCCGCGTGGTCCATGAACGAACCGTCCAACTCCACCACGGCGTGGGCGCCTTGGGGTACGAGATGCAGGGCTCTGCTGAGCCGGGGAACCGCGAGGAACGTCAGCTGTCCTCTGACATGGATGTAGTGGACTCCTCCCTTCTCCTCATGGGTGATGCGGGTGCGGGCGAGGCGGTGCAGGGCGAGGGCGACGGCCACGGCGACCCCGAGGACCACGCCCTCCAGGACGCCGAGGAGAACCACGCCGAGTGTGGTGACGGCGTACACCAGTACTTCGCGGTGGCGGGTCACCGTGCGGATGTGGTGCAGGGACACCATCTGGATGCCGACGGCCATCACCAGGGCGGCGAGCGAGGCGAGCGGGATGAGGTCCAGGAGCGGGACCATCAGCAGCGCGGCGACTACTACGAGAACGCCGTGCAGCATCGTGGAGTTCCGGCTGACGGCACCGGATCTCACATTCGCCGAACTGCGCACCGCGACCCCGGCGACCGGCAGTCCGCCGAGTGCCCCGGAGACGATGTTGGCCGCGCCCTGGCCGAGCAGCTCGCGGTCCAGGTCGGAGCGGCCGACCCGGGACTGCGGGCCGGTGCGCCCGGCGACCAGCTTGTCCACCGCGACCGCGCCCAGCAGCGACTGCACGCTGCACACCAGCGTGGTGGTGAGCACGGCGGCGGCGATGCCGAGCACCGGCCCCTCGGGCAGCCCCGCCAGGGCATGGCTGCTCCAGGACGGCAGGTCGACCCTCGGCAGGGTGAGCCCGGTGAGCGAGGCGGTCGCGGTGGCACCGGTGACGGCGACCAGGGCGGCCGGGACCGTGCGCAGCCGGCGGCCCGGGGCGCCGGGGATCCGGGGCCAGCCGAGGAGCAGGGCCAGGGTCAGCGTGCTCATCGCCACGGCGGCCGGGTGCAGGTGGGCCAACTGGGCGGGCAGCGCCCGGACGTTGGCGAGGACCGAACTCTGCGGGTTGCCGCCGAGCACGATGTGCAGCTGGGCGACGGCGATGGTGACGCCGATGCCGGCGAGCATGCCGTGCACCACGGCGGGGCTGACGGCGAGCGCGGTGCGGGCCACGCGCAGGCAGCCCAGGCCCAGCTGGGCCAGCCCGGCGAGGACGGTGATGCCGCAGGTGGTCCGCCAGCCGTACCGGTGGATCAGGTCGGCGGTGACCACGGTGAGTCCGGCGGCGGGGCCGCTGACCTGGAGCGGGCAGCCGCCGAGCCGCCCGGCGACCAGCCCGCCGACGGCCGCGGCGACCAGGCCGGCCTGGAGCGGGGCGCCGGTGGCGAGGGCGATGCCGAGGGAGAGCGGAAGGGCGATCAGGAACACCGCGACGGACGCGGACAGGTCGGCGCTCTCGACGCGGAAGCGGCGGCGGCGCGGGGGCGCGGGCGGGCTCTGCGGTCGGCCGGTTGCCGTGGTGCTGCGGGGACTTGCGGCTCCGGCGCGGGCGAGGCCCGGGCTCTCGGGGTGGGTGGGTACGCAGGCTGATGACATGTTTCCCGTCTCCTCCGGGGCGGCGCGGTCGCGGATCAGGGGGTGCCCTCGCGGGGCGGGGGCTCGGTCGCGGCCGTGGGGCACGGCGTGCAGCGGCGGGATGATTCAACGCTCGGTAAACGAATCGTAATGGCGAGTAAAGGTCAGGCATGGATTTTCCGGGCAAACGGGGCACCGATTCACCTCGATGGGTGAAGTGAGCAGTTCATCGGCTTGTCGTATTAATCCCTCTCTCGGTCCTATGCGACCTTGGCGGCGCTGTCGGCACATACCCGGCACATCGCCAGAAAACGCCGTCACCGGCGTTTGCCGAGAGAAGGAAGAAGGTGAGCGGAATTGGCCGCCACCCAGAGGATGGCTGTCGGCGCCGTGGCCGCCGCCGCGGCCTGTGCCGCGTCGCTGGCCGGTTGCGCGAGCGGCACCAAGTCCGAGGAAGGGGCGTCCGGGCCGCAGAAAGGAGCGCCGGCGCCCCAGAGTGTGGTCCGTCTGATCGGCGACGGTTCCACCGCGTACACCGGGGCGCAGCCGCATCAGCCCCAGCCCGAGCGGCTCAAGCCAGGTGAGAAGCCTCCGCAGTTCGTGGTCTTCTCCTGGGACGGCGCGGGCGAGGACAGCCAGAAGCTGTTCTCGCACTTCCGCAAGGTCTCCAAGGAGAACAACGCGAACATGACGTACTTCCTCAGCGGTGTCTACATGCTGCCCGAGGAGAAACGTGACCTCTACCGGCCCCCGCAGCACTCGCCCGGCAGTTCCGAGATCGGCTTCAACGACCAGCAGGGCATCGCCGACACGGCCAAGCAGGTACGGCTGGCCTGGCTGGAGGGCAACGAGATCGGCACCCACTTCAACGGGCACTTCTGCGGCCCCGACGGGGGTGTCGGCGAGTGGTCGGTGGCCGAGTGGAAGAGCGAGATCGCCCAGGCCAAGCGGTTCGTGGAGACCTGGAAGACCAACACCGGCATGAAGAACGCCGCCCCGCTGCCCTTCGACTACGACAAGGAGCTGATCGGCGCCCGCACCCCCTGCCTGGAAGGCCAGAAGAACTTCGTGAAGGCGGCGAGCCAGTTGGGCTTCCGCTACGACACCAGTGGCGTCAACGACCAGGTCTGGCCCAAGAAGCGGGAAGGGCTGTGGGACCTGTCGATGCAGCTCGTCCCCTTCCCCGGCCACACCTACGAGCAGTTGACCATGGACTACAACTTCATGGTCAACCAGTCCGGCACCTCGACCCAGGGCGACCCCGACATGTACGACTACTGGGGCGACCAGATGCGGGACGGGCTGCTCCAGGGCTTCAACCGGGCCTACAACGGCAACCGCGCGCCGATGGTCATCGGCAACCACTTCGAGTCCTGGAACGGCGGCACGTACATGCGTGCCCTCGACGAGGTCGTCCAGGACGTGTGCAACAAGCCCGAGGTGCGCTGTGTCTCCTTCCACCAGCTGGCCGACTGGCTGGACGCCCAGGACCCGAAGGTCCTGGCGAAGCTGCGCACCCTGAACGTGGGCGAGGCCCCGCGGCCGGGCTGGGCGTCCTTCCTGTCCGGCCGCCCCGCCCCGGCCCCGAAGGGGGTGCCCGGGGCGCCGGCGGTCAAGCAGTAGCGGAACCGGGCGGCGCCTTCGTCAGGCGGGCGCCGCCACCCCCTCGCCGAGCACGAAACCGGGGTCGATCTGTGCCGCCAGGTCGGCCCCGGTGCGCTCGTTCCCCCAGGACAGGGCGTTCTTCAGATGGAAGTGGACCATCTGCCGGGTGTAGCGCTCCCAGTCCCGCAGCTCGTGGGTCGCATCGGTGGCGATCTTCAGGGTGCGCA
Source organism: Streptomyces sp. NPDC048288 (assembly GCF_043201555.1). Classification (NCBI taxonomy): domain Bacteria; kingdom Bacillati; phylum Actinomycetota; class Actinomycetes; order Kitasatosporales; family Streptomycetaceae; genus Streptomyces; species Streptomyces sp. NPDC048288. Next base: position 131,496 of record NZ_JBICZD010000002.1, on the reverse strand, counting down.
GGGCGCGGGCGTTGTCGTCCTCCAGGAGGTCGAACCGGGGCGGGCGGCCCTTCTCCATGGCGCGCACCCAGTCCGAGTGCCCGACCGTCACCAGCAGGTCGTCCCCGACCTCGGCGCGCAGGAAGTCGAGGTCGTCCTGCCCCTGCACCTTGTTGCCGATCACCTTCAGCACGACGCCGAAGTCCCGGGCGTACTCCTTGTACTGGCGGTAGACGGAGACCCCCTTCCGGGTCGGCTCGGCGACGAGGAACGTGATGTCGAAGCGGGTGAACATGCCGGAGGCGAAGGAGTCCGAACCCGCCGTCATGTCGACCACGACGTACTCGTCGGGGCCGTCGACGAGGTGGTTCAGGAACAGCTCCACCGCTCCCGTCTTGGAGTGGTAGCAGGAGACCCCCAGGTCGGCCTCCGTGAAGGGCCCGGTGACCATCAAACGGACGGCGCCGCCGTCGAGTTCCACCGGCCGCGCGCAGGCGTCGTACACCGCGTTGGGCTCCCGCACCCGGACCAGCCGCGAGCCCTCGCCGGGCGGGGTGGTCTTGATCATCGTCGCGGCGGAGGCGATCCGCGGGTTGTGGCCCCGCAGGTGGTCCTTGATCAGGGAGAGCCGCTCGCCCATCGCGGGCAGTGCCGCCGACTCCGCCTCGTCGAGGCCGAGCGCGGGGCCCAGGTGCTGGTTGATGTCGGCGTCGACGGCGACGACCGGCGCGCCGCCGGCCGCGAGATGGCGGATGAACAGGGAGGAGAGCGTGGTCTTGCCGCTGCCGCCCTTTCCGACGAAAGCAATTTTCATGTTCACGAAGGGTAGTCGGGTGATAGCTGTATGTGTCAGATGGAGTGAAGAAGACCACTCCTTCGTGGAGGGGGAGGGCGGGGTGCGTAGGGTCGTACTCATGAGTACGACAGGTGCGACCGCCGATCCGCTCGCGGCGCTGGGCTCGCTGCCCTCGGTGGCCGAGTCCGTGGAGTCCGTGCGCAAGGCCGTGGACCGGGTCTACGGCCACCGGGTGATGCGGCGCCGCAGCAACGCCGTCACCTCCGAGGCCGCGCTGCGCGGCGCGCGGGGCAGCGCGGCGCTCTCCGGTGCCGACTGGGCGCTGGAGGAGGTCCGCCGGCGCTCCGACTTCGGCGTCGACGAGGACGCGCGCGTGGTGGGCGCGGCTCTGCGGCTGACCGCGGAGGCGGGTCAACTGCTCTCCGTCTGGCGGCAGTCGCCGCTGCGGGTCCTGGCCCGGCTGCACCTGGTGGCGGCCGCGACCGACGGCGACGAGGTCGGACGCCCGCGGCAGGCCGGCGAGACCGTCGACGAGCCGCTGATCGAGCTGCCGCTGCCGGGCGCGGCCGAGGTGTCGGGCCGCCTCGAAGGGCTGGCCGACCTGATCATCGCGGGGACGGAGGCGCCCGCGCTGGTGACGGCCGCCGTGGTGCACGGCGAGCTGCTCGCGCTGCGCCCCTTCACCTCGTACAACGGGCTGGTCGCGCGGGCGGCCGAGCGGATCGTGCTGATCGGCAGCGGCCTCGACCCCAAGGCGATCTGCCCCGCCGAGGTCGGCCACGCCGAGCTGGGCCGGGCCTCCTACCTGGCGGCTCTCGACGGGTACGTCTCCGGCACTCCGGAGGGCATGGCGGCCTGGATCGCGCACTGCGGCCGGGCGGTCGGGCTGGGCGTGCGCGAGTCGACGGCGGTGTGCGAGGCGCTGCAGCGCGGAGCGGCCTGAAACCGGCGCGGGAAGGCTTCGGAAAAGGGTTGCGGCGGTACGAGGAGTCGTACCGCCGCTGGCATGTTCACCGGGTTACCAAGCGTCCTCGATATGTTGCCCATCAGGTCGGGTGCTTTGCCCGTCACCTGGTGCGGCTGGCCCGTAATCGACGGGTCGACGTCGCGTGGGTGCTCGGTGTCCATGCTGGGTCCGTGGGGCCGAATGCGTTTTAAAGGTGATCCTCTCGGATGTCCTTAGGTCTCGCGGGCCGCTAACCCCTTTGTACTGCAAGCCCCGAGCAAGCGGAACCCCTGCCTGCAGTTCTTTACTTTTAGGTTCAAAGACGCACTAAAAGGGCGCCGTTAGGCCGAACGGGTCACCGGGGGTGCCGGACGGCCGGTTCAGGCGACCGAGTTCCGGCGCCGGCTCGCGTACCAGACCAGGCCCGCGGTGGCGGCCGCCGCCCCTATGGCGGCCGCGGCGACCAGGGCCGGACGCGGGGGCGCGGAGATCCGCTGCTTGAGCCGTACCGGACGGTTGAAGTCCAGGATCGGCCAGCCGCGCGCCAGGGCCTCGCGGCGCAGCGCCCGGTCCGGGTTCACGGCGTGCGGATGCCCGACGGCCTGGAGCATCGGGAGGTCCGTCGCCGAGTCGCTGTAGGCGTGGCAGCGGTCGAGGTCGTACCCCTCGGAGGCGGCCAGCTCGCGTACGGCCTCGGCCTTCGTCGGGCCGTACGCGTAGTACTCCACCTCGCCCGTGTAGCAGCCGTCCTCGCCGACGACCATGCGGGTGGCCACCACCCGGTCGGCGCCCAGGAGTTCACCGATCGGCTCGACCACCTCGGCGCCCGAGGTGGACACGATGACGACGTCCCGGCCGGCCTTGTGGTGCTCCTCGATGAGGGAGGCGGCCTCGTCGTAGATGATCGGGTCGATCAGGTCGTGCAGGGTCTCGGCGACGATCTCCTTGACCTGCTGGACATTCCAGCCACGGACGAGGGAGGAGAGGTACGCGCGCGTGCGCTCCATCTGGTCGTGGTCCATACCGCCGACCAGGAACACGAACTGGGAGTACGCGTTGCGCAGCGCCGCCCTGCGGTTGATCAGACCGCCTTGGTAGAACGACTTGCTGAACGTGAGCGTGCTCGACTTCGCAATGACCGTCTTGTCCAGGTCAAAGAAGGCTGCTGTGCGGGGCAAGGAGTGGTTTTCCACGACCCCGAGCATAGGCGCCCACCATTCGGCGTAAGGTGGGGCGCGTGGGTTTGCCTGAGAGGGCTCTCGGGTACACCATGGAAGTCACGGATCGTTCGCGACCGTGCTAACGCGGCCCGGCTCCTCCCCCCCCCGAGTCGGCCGTGAAGACGACCCCCACTCTCCCCCCCGGTGGGGGTCGTCGCATGTCCGGGTGGGTTTTCCTCCTCTCTCGCGGGCCGTGAGGCCTAGGTCCGGCGGCTTCGGTCGCCCCTCTCGCATGCCCATGATCCGTCACGCTGGGTAGTCGTGACGCTGCGCTGTGGAAGTCGCACAGACCCTGGAACGGGCCTCACCGGTATGGGTGACAGCGATATTCACAACCGCCGAGTTGTCCACAGTTTTGGACCAAGATCCACACGTTTTCCGGGTTCGCTGCACCGTGATTCCTGCGCGCTCCGGCGGCGGCGAGTTCATGGCCGGTTCCGATTGCCGGGCGCCAATGGCCGGTTTCTGTCGGCCGTGCATATGGAGGCCGCTTGCCGGTTCTCCACACGTTTGGGAATCGCGGGGCCGCAGGGGCCGCGCGCGAGAACACAGCCAAGGGGGAAGCTCACGTGGCCGGAACTGTCACCCACGAACCGCCGTCCGCCCCATCAGGACGGCCCGGACGCCCGATGATCGTCACCGAGGACGCCGAACTCCTCGACGACCTGTTGCGCCTGTGCGCGGCGGCCGGCGCCCGGCCCGAGGTCCACCACGGGGTACCCGAACGCGGCGGCGGCTGGGAGTCCGCCCCGCTCGTCCTGGTCGGCGACGACGCCGCGCGGCGGGTCCGCGGGGCCGCGCGCCGACGCGGGGTGGTGCTCGTCGGCCAGGACCAGGACGACCCGGATGTCTGGAAACGGGCCGTGGAGATCGGCGCGGACCACGTCCTGATGCTGCCCGACGGCGAGCAGTGGCTCGTGGACCGGATCGCCGACGTCGTCGAGGGCGTGGGCCGCCCGGCCCTCACCGTCGGGGTCATCGGCGGCCGGGGCGGGGCCGGCGCCTCCACGCTGGCCTGTGCGCTCGCCGTCACCTCCGCGCGGGAGGGACTGCGCACCCTCCTCGTGGACGCGGATCCGCTGGGCGGCGGACTCGACGTACTCCTCGGCTGCGAGACCGCCGAGGGACTGCGCTGGCCCGCCTTCGCCGCCTCGCGCGGCCGGCTCGGCAGCGGCGCACTGGAGGAGTCGCTGCCCGAACTGCACTCGCTGCGGATCCTCAGCTGGGACCGCGGCGACAGCGTGGCGATCCCGCCGCCCGCCGTCCGCGCGGTACTCGCGGCCGCCCGTCGGCGCGGCGGCACGGTCGTCGTCGACCTGCCGCGCCGCCTGGACGACGAGGTCGCCGAGGTCCTCACCCAGCTCGACCTCGCCGTCCTCGTGGTCCCCGCCGAACTCCGCGCGATCGCGGCCGCCGGCCGGGTGTCGGCCACCGTCGGCATGGTCGTCCGCGATCTGCGGGTGGCGGTACGGGGGCCGTACGCGCCCGGACTGGACGACCGCGAGGTGGCCCGGCTGCTCGGCCTCCCCCTGGCCGGCGAGGTGCCCGTCGAACCGGGCCTGGCCCGCCCGAACCGCAAACCGCCCGGCTCCGCCGCACGCGGACCGCTGGCCCGCTTCTGCAAGGACTTCTGGGAGCGGACGCTGGTCGAGGCGGGTGGCGTATGAGGCCCGGCACGGCGGGCGCCGACGGCCCGGCCCGGCTCGCCGACGGCCCGGCCCTGCTCGACGGGGTACGGCGCTGGCTCGCCGAGAGCGGCGCCGAACCGACGCCCGCGCGTGTGGCGCAGGCGCTGCGCGAGCAGGGCCGGGTGCTCGGCGACGCCGAGGTCCTCGGCGCGGCCGAGCGGTTGCGCTCCGAACTGGTCGGCAGCGGCCCGCTGGAGCCCCTGCTCACCGACCCCCTGGTCACCGACGTGCTGGTGACGGCCCCCGACCGGGTCTGGGTGGACCGCGGCGGCGGCCTGGAACTGACCCGGGTCGCCTTCCCGGACGCGGCGGCGGTACGACGCCTCGCGCAGCGGCTGGCCGCGGTGGCCGGCCGGCGCCTGGACGACGCACGGCCCTGGACGGACGCCCGGCTGCCCGACGGCACCCGGCTGCACGCGGTCCTGCCCCCGGTGGCGGTCGGCTGCACCTGTCTGTCCCTGCGGGTGGCACGGCCCCGGGCCTTCACGCTCGACGAACTAGTGGCGGCCGGGACCGTACCGCCCGGCGGCGACCGGATCCTGCGCGCCCTGCTGGCCGCCAGGCTCTCCTTCCTGGTCAGCGGCGGCACCGGCACCGGCAAGACGACCCTGCTGAGTGCCCTGCTCGGCCTGGTCGGACCGGGGGAGCGGATCGTGCTGGCCGAGGACTCGGCGGAACTCAGGCCCGAACACCCGCATGTCGTGCGGCTGGAGACCAGACCCGCCAACCAGGAGGGCGCCGGCCTGGTCACCCTGGAGGACCTGGTCCGGCAGGCACTGCGGATGCGCCCCGACCGGCTGGTCGTCGGCGAGGTGCGCGGACCCGAGGTCGTCCATCTGCTGGCCGCGCTCAACACCGGCCACGAGGGCGGTTGCGGCACGGTCCACGCCAACGCGGCCGCGGACGTACCGGCCCGCCTGGAGGCCCTCGGCACCGCCGCCGGACTTGACCGGGCCGCCCTGCACAGCCAGTTGGCGGCCGCGCTCTCGGTGGTGCTGCACCTCGTGCGCGACCGCGCGGGCCGACGGCGTATCGCTGAGGTGCATGTGCTGGAACGGGATCCCTCGGGGCTGGTGCGGACGGTACCGGCGCTGCGCTGGGGCGAGGAGGCGTTCGCGCGGGAGCGGGGGTGGGAGCGGCTGCGGGAGCTGCTGCGAGGCGACGTCGGGGACCTGTGAGGCCATCCGATCTGCCGGTGGGCCCGAAGTGGCCGAGTGATCTGCCCGGAAGCGGCGGAAGTGGCGGAAGTGATCGATGAGTTGGAAGGGGCGTGGGTGATGGGTGAGATCGAGACGACGGTCGGTGCGGCCGTGGTCTGCGGTGGGGTCATGGCATGGCTGCTGGCCGAGCGGCAGCGCGAGGTGCGGCGGGCCCGGCTGTTGCTCGCGGGGGGTGGGGTGGTGGCCACCGGACCACCCTCCTGGCAGCGGACGGTCGGGGAGCTGCGGCGGCTGCGCGGCCGTTGGCGGGGCGAGTGGTGGGCCCTGGCCGTCGGTGCCGCGCTCGCCCTTCTGGCCGCCTCGGCGATTCCGCTGCTCGCGGGGGCGGCCGGGGTGCCGGTACTGCGCCGGGTGCGGCTGGCCCGCCAGGAGCGGCGGGCCCGGGAGGCGCGCGCCGACGCGGTGATCGGGCTCTGCGGGGCACTTGCCGGTGAGGTGCGCGCGGGACGGCAGCCCGGTGAGGCGCTGCTGCGCGCCGCACGGGACTCCGGCGGGCTCGGCGAGGCCCGGGCGGCCGTGGTCGCGGCGGCCCGCTTCGGCGGGGACGTGCCGGGTGCGCTCGCGGCGGCCGCACGGCAGCCGGGCGCCGACGGTCTGCTGGGGCTCGCGGCCTGCTGGCGGGTGGCCGTCGACCAGGGTGCGGGGCTGGCCGCCGGCCTGGACCGGCTGGACGCGGCGCTCCGTGCCGAGCGGGACCAACGTGCGGATCTGCGCGCCCAGTTGTCGGGCGCCCGGGCCACCGCGGTGCTGCTCGCCGCGCTGCCCGTCCTCGGCCTGCTGCTCGGCTCGGCCATGGGCGCCGACCCGCTGCGGGTGCTGCTGCACACCGGGGCCGGGCTGGGCTGCCTGGCCGTGGGCGCGGTGTTCGAGGGTGCCGGGATGTGGTGGGCGGCCCGGATCGTGCGGGGAGCTGAGACGGCGTGAGCGCGGAGGTTGTCCACAGGCTGGGGGTGACGGTCGCGGTGCTGCTGGCCCTGGGCTGGTCGGCGTGGCGGCTGGAGAGGGCGCGGCGCGGGCGCCGGGTCCGGCGCAGGGTGGCCGAACTGCTGGCCCTGGACCTGGCCGTGCGGCGGTCCGAGGACATGGCGGCACGGCGGTCCGGCGTCCGGGGTGCCGTCCGCGGCTGGCTGCCGGGCATCGGGGCGGTGTGCGGCGGCTGGGTGCTGGTCGGCGGGGCTGTCGGCGCGCTGCTGGGGCTGGCCGTCGCGGTGGGGCTCTGGCAGTGGCGCGGCAGGGAGGGCGACGGGGCCCGGGCGGCGCAGGCGGAGGCGGCCGAGGCCGCGCGCCAACTCCCGCTCGCCTCCGACCTCCTGGCGGCCTGTATCGCGGCCGGGGCCGGTCCCGTGGTCGCCGCCCAGGCCGTCGGAGAAGCCCTGGGCGGACCGGTCGGCGCGGGGCTCGCGCGGGGCGCGGCCGAGGTACGGCTGGGCGGCGAACCGGCCAAGGCGTGGCGGAGGTTGGCGGCGCTTCCGGGCGCCGCGGCCCTGGCCCGGCTGCTGGAGCGCGCCGACGAGTCCGGGCTGCCGGCCGCCGCCCCGGTCGCCCGGCTCGCCTCGGACGCCCGCGCGGAGTGGACCCGGAACGCGACCGCGCGGGCGCGCGGAGCGGCGGTGCTGATCTCCGCGCCGGTGGGGCTGTGCTTCCTCCCCGCCTTCATCGCGGTGGGCGTGCTGCCCGTGGTGATCGGGCTGGCCGGCGGGGTGATGCGAGGGGGTGCTGGATGACAGGGGCGACAGCGGGCTCGTCAACAGGAACTGATGTCAACGGAGTCGAAGGAGCGGGGATGTACCAGAAGGTCGAGAAGATGCGGAAGCTGCTGTGCGGGGACGCGGGCATGGTCACGTCCGAGTACGCGATGGGGATCATCGCCGCGGTCGGGTTCGCGGCGGTCCTCTACGCGGTCGTGACCAGTGGTCAGGTCAGCGCGGAGTTGCAGGACATCGTGAAACGAGCCCTCAGTGCGCGGATGTGAGCGGGGGCGCGGCGCGGACCGGGGGTTCGTGACGGCGGAGGCGGCCGTGGTGCTGCCGGTGCTGGTGGCGTTCACGATGGCGCTGGTGTGGGGGCTGCTGACGGTGGCCGCCCAGATCCGGTGCGTGGACGCCGCCCGCACCGGGGCGCGGGCCGCCGCGCGGCAGGACGCCGAGGACGCGGTGATCGCGGTGACGAAGGAGGCGGCGCCGGAGGGGGCGACGGTGAGCGTGGGCCGGGAGGGGGACCTGGTGCGGGTGACGGTGGTGGCGAGGCCACCGGTGCTGGGCGGGTTGCCGTTCGAGGTCGGGGAGTCGGCGGTGGCGTTGGTGGAGGGGCCGTGAGGGGGCGTGCGGTGGTCGGGTGGCTGCGGCTGCGTGGGGGCTGGTCGCGCCCACGCGGCGGAGCCGCAAATGCCACAGCCCCGCGCCCCCGCGGGGCGCGTTGCAGCGGGGGGCGTGATCAAGGTTCTGCCACTGTCTGGAGCGTCGGGGCCATCACGGTTCTCTGCGTGGTGTTCGGGGTGGTGCTCGGCCTCGGACAGGCCGTCGCGGTCCGGCACCGCGCGGCCGGTGGTGCCGACATGGCCGCGCTCGCGGCGGCGGACCACTGGGCCGAGGGGCAGGAAGCGGCCTGCTCCAGGGCCGACGGCGTGGCCCGGGCGCAGGGCACCCGGCTGACGCGGTGCGTGCTCGTCGGGGATGTCGCGGATGTGACGGTGGCCTCCGGAGGAGGGCCGTTCACGGCGGAGGTCCGGGCCAGAGCAGGCCCGGCGACCCTCTCGACGAACGACACCTGCAACGCGCCCCAAAGGGGCGCGGGGAACTGCGCCACCAGCCCCCACCGGCCCGCACCGACCCACCTGCCTACCCCGGCGCCCCCTTCAACAGCACCGTGAGCAACCGCACCGCCCCCCGCTTGTGCAAGGGCTCGTTCCCGTTGCCGCACTTGGGTGACTGGATGCACGACGGGCACCCGGCCTCGCACTCGCACGCGGCGATCGCCTCCCGCGTCGCCGTGAGCCAGGTGCGGGCCGTGTGGAAGGCGCGCTCCGCGAAGCCCGCGCCGCCCGGGTGGCCGTCGTAGACGAAGACGGTCGGCAGGAGTGTGTCGGGGTGCAGCGGGATGGAGACACCGCCGATGTCCCAGCGGTCGCAGGTGGCGAAGAGCGGGAGCAGGCCGATGGAGGCGTGTTCGGCGGCGTGCAGGGCGCCGCCGAGGATCTCCGGGTTGATCCGGGCCTCGTCGAGCTGGTCCTCGGTGACCGTCCACCACACCGCGCGGGTGCGCAACGTACGCGGAGGGAGGTCGAGTTTCGACTCGCCGAGGACCTCGCCGGTGATGAGCCGGCGGCGGAGGAAGGAGACCACCTGGTTGGTGACCTCGACGGAGCCGTAGCAGAGGCGCCCGTCGCCCCAGGGGATCTCGGTGTCGGTCTCCAGGACGGAGATCGCGGTCGTGTCGCGGGCGACCGTGGAGTACGGCGGCTCGGCCTGTTCGACCAGGGCGACCGAGTCCTCCAGGTCGAGGGAGCGTACGAGGTAGGTGCGGCCCTGGTGCAGGTGGACCGCGCCCTCGTGGACGGTGGAGTGGGCGGCGCTCGCGTCCACCGTGCCGAGCAGGCGTCCCGTGCCCGCCTCGACGACCTGGACCGGACGGCCGCCCTCGCCGCGGATGTCGGTCAGCTCGGCGGCCCGCTCCCGCCGGGTCCAGTGCCAGGCCTTGGTACGGCGGCGCAGCAGCTTCGCGGCCTCCAGCTGCGGCAGCAGCTCCTCGCAGGCGGGGCCGAAGAGGGCGAGGTCGTCGTCGGTGAGCGGGATCTCGGCCGCGGCGGCGCACAGGTGCGGGGCGAGGACGTACGGGTTGTCGGGGTCGAGGACGGTCGATTCCACCGGTTGGTCGAACAGGGCCTCGGGATGATGGACCAGGAAGGTGTCCAGCGGGTCGTCCCGGGCGACCAGCACGGCGAGGGCCCCCTGGCCGGAGCGGCCCGCCCGACCCGCCTGCTGCCACACAGAGGCCCTCGTACCCGGGTACCCGGCGATCAGTACGGCGTCCAGCCCGGAGACGTCCACACCCAGCTCCAGGGCCGTTGTGGCGGCCAGTCCGAGGAGCTCCCCGGAGTGCAGTGCCTGCTCCAGGGCGCGCCGCTCCTCGGGGAGGTAGCCCCCGCGGTAGGCCGCGACACGCCGGGCGAGGGAACGGTCGACCTCGGCCAGCCGTTCCTGGGTGATGACGGAGATCAGCTCCGCCCCGCGTCTGGAGCGCACGAAGGCGACCGAGCGCACCCCCTGCACGGCGAGGTCGGTCAGCAGGTCGGCGGTCTCGGCGGTGGCGGTACGGCGGACCGGGGCGCCCTTCTCGCCGTGCAGCTCGGTCAGCGGCGGCTCCCACAGGGCGAAGACCAGCTCGCCGCGCGGGGAGGCGTCGTCGGCGATCTCCACGACCGGCAGGCCGGTCAGGCGCCCGGCGGCCACGGCCGGCTCGGCGGCGGTCGCGGAGGCCAGCAGGAAGACCGGGGAGGCGCCGTAGCGGGCGCACAGGCGGCGCAGCCGGCGCAGCACCTGGGCGACGTGCGAGCCGAAGACGCCCCGGTAGGTGTGGCATTCGTCGACGACGACGTACTTCAGCGACTTCAGGAAGGAGGACCAGCGCGGGTGCCCGGGGAGGATCCCGCGGTGCAGCATGTCCGGGTTGGTGAGCACGTAGTTGGCGTACTGGCGGATCCACTCCCGTTCCTCGTACGGGGTGTCGCCGTCGTAGACCGCGGGACGCACCGAATTGCCGAGCGGTTGTGAAAGTTCCTTCACGGAACGGCACTGGTCGGCCGCGAGGGCCTTGGTGGGCGCGAGGTAGAGGGCGGTGGCGCCACGGCCGTTGGCGGCCTCGGAGCCGTCCAGGAGGGTGGACAGGACCGGTACCAGATAGGCCAGGGACTTGCCGGAGGCGGTACCGGTGGCGACCACCACCGAGTCGCCGTCCAGGGCGTGCTCGGCGGCCAGTGCCTGGTGTTCCCAGGGGTGGTCGATCCCGTAGTCCCGCACGGCCGCCACGACTTCCGAACGAATCCGGTCAGGCCAGACGGCATGCCGACCCGCGCGCGGGGGCAAGTGCTCCGTATGAGTGATGCGCGAAGCCCGGCTCGGCCCGGAGGCGAGCCGGTCCAGGACCGTGCCCGGAGAGAACCCGGACGCGGCCGGAACCGAGGGTCGATCGGATCGGTGATTTATGGCCATCGGGACCGAGTGTGTCACTGGAGTGACGGACAATGGGGCCAAGGCGTCGTGCACGCCTGCCGGTAAGTGATTGAATGCCATCGCGGCTGGCGAACCGCCCCGGGGGCCGCAAGCCGAGGTGTCCCGAGGGGCGACCGCTCGATAGCAAGGTGCTGGAGGATCCGTGGACCTGTCCCTGTCGACCCGTACAGTCGGCGATCGTACGGTCGTCGAGGTCGGTGGCGAAATCGACGTATATACCGCGCCCAAGTTGCGCGAACAGCTGGTGGAGCTGGTGAACGACGGGAATTTCCACCTCGTCGTCGACATGGAGGGCGTGGACTTCCTCGACTCCACCGGGCTCGGCGTGCTGGTCGGCGGCCTGAAGCGGGTGCGTGCCCATGAGGGTTCGCTGCGCCTGGTCTGCAACCAGGAGCGCATTCTGAAGATCTTCCGCATCACCGGCCTCACCAAGGTGTTCCCGATCCACACCTCGGTCGAGGAAGCGGTAGCGGCCACCGACTGACCCGGAGCCGGCCGACGTCACCCGGACCGCCGATCGGTCCGCGCCGTCCGGCCGGCTCTCGGCACGGGCCCGTACACCAGTACGTACGCCCCTGCCGCCCCCGCCCGCTCGGGCCCGCGTGCCCGTGCCGGCAGCCGTCCGCGGGACGCAGTGCCCGTGGCGGACGCAATTCATCGGGGGTCCGGGTTCTTCGGCGGCCCGGCCCCCCACCGCACGCCCGTAGTTCCGAGGGGGACGTATGGCCACCGTTGAACTCCGCTTCAGCGCGCTGCCCGAGCACGTCCGCACCGCCCGACTGGTGGCGGCGGCGGTGGCTCGCAGGGCCGGAGTGGACGAGGCCGTCCTGGACGAGGTCCGGCTGGCCGTCGGCGAGGCCTGCTCCCGTGCCGTAGGTCTGCACCAGAGCGCGGGCATCACCGATCCGGTCCGGGTGGCGCTGATCGAGGAGGAGAAACAGTTCTCCATCGAGGTCGGCGACGAAGCACCCCGTTCCGCTCCGGGCGACCGGGCACCGGGCGGCGCGGCGGACGCGGACCTGGACGCCGAGGAGGACGAGATGGGCCTCGCGGTCATCAGCGGCCTCGTCGACGACGTGGAGGTCACCGCCGGGGAGCACGGCGGACTCATCCGCATGACCTGGCCGACCACCCCGCAGGGGGTCGCGCTCGCCTGAGAGTCACCTGATCGATCAAGAAGGGCCCTGCTGAGCAGGGCCCTTCTTGCTATTTTCCGGCGGATGTCATCCGGTCGCCGAATTCGTGAAAGAATTCACGATCAATGATCTGATGGATCGCCCGATAATTTGATCAAGCGCCGATTGCGCCAATGGTGATCGTCAATGCTTTTGGGGCATTACCACTTTCGGGTTCGGTGGCATGGCCCCGATCATTTGCTGAAGAGCACGAGAAGGCCAATTCCGTTTACCGTCCCCTGTTGAGATCACTCCGGGGTACCTAGAATCCGTCCACATCTTGAGCTCAGCCCAAGCGTCAAGGAGGACGAATGGCGGGGCTTTCTACCCCTCAACAGTTGGGCCACCCCTCAACTCTCGCGGCCGCGGTCCTGACCGACGGCAACCGGGCCCTCGTGGCGGTGATCGCCGTCGTGGCGCTGGCCGCGCTCGTGGTCGCCTGGATCCTGGTGCGCCAGGTGCTCGCGGCGGGCGAGGGCACCGAGAGCATGAAGAAGATCGCGGCGGCGGTCCAGGAAGGCGCGAACGCCTATCTGGGCCGACAGTTGCGCACCCTCGGCGCATTCGCCGTCGTGGTGTTCTTCCTGCTCCTGCTGCTGCCCGCGGACGACTGGAATCAGCGTGCCGGCCGATCGATCTTCTTCCTGATCGGCGCGGCCTTCTCGGCGACCACCGGTTATATCGGCATGTGGCTCGCCGTACGCAGCAATGTGCGGGTCGCCGCGGCGGCCCGCGAAGCCACTCCGGCGGAAGGCGAACCGGAAAAGGATCTCACCGCCGTCTCGCACAAAGCGATGAAGATCGCTTTCCGTACGGGCGGCGTCGTCGGCATGTTCACGGTGGGGCTCGGCCTGCTCGGCGCCTCCTGTGTGGTGCTGGTCTACGCGGCCGACGCGCCGAAGGTGCTCGAAGGCTTCGGCCTCGGTGCCGCCCTCATCGCGATGTTCATGCGTGTCGGCGGCGGCATCTTCACCAAGGCCGCCGACGTCGGCGCCGACCTGGTCGGCAAGGTCGAACAGGGCATTCCGGAGGACGACCCGCGCAATGCCGCGACCATCGCCGACAACGTGGGCGACAACGTCGGCGACTGCGCGGGCATGGCGGCCGACCTCTTCGAGTCGTACGCCGTGACCCTGGTCGCCGCGCTGATCCTCGGCAAGGTGGCCTTCGGCGACTCCGGACTCGCCTTCCCGCTCCTGGTGCCGGCGATCGGCGTGATCACCGCGATGATCGGCATCTTCGCGGTCGCCCCGCGCCGCAGCGACCGCAGCGGCATGAGCGCCATCAACCGCGGCTTCTTCATCTCCGCGGTGATCTCGCTGGTGCTGGTCGCGATCGCGGTCTTCGTCTACCTGCCGGGTAAGTACTCCGACCTCGACGGGATCGGCGACGCGGCCATCCGCGCCAAGGACGGCGACCCGCGGGTCCTCGCGCTCGTCGCGGTCGCCATCGGCATCCTGCTGGCGGCCGTCATCCAGCAGCTGACCGGCTACTTCACCGAGACCAACCGGCGTCCGGTCATGGACATCGGCAAGACCTCGCTGACCGGCCCGGCCACCGTGGTCCTCGCCGGTATCTCGATCGGTCTCGAATCGGCCGTCTACACCGCCCTGTTGATCGGCCTGAGCGTCTACGGGGCGTTCCTGCTGGGCGGCACGTCGATCATGCTGGCGCTGTTCGCGGTGGCGCTGGCCGGCACCGGCCTGCTCACCACGGTCGGTGTGATCGTCGCGATGGACACCTTCGGTCCGGTCTCCGACAACGCCCAGGGCATCGCCGAGATGTCCGGCGACGTCGAGGGCGCGGGCGCGCAGGTGCTCACCAACCTGGACGCCGTCGGCAACACGACGAAGGCCATCACCAAGGGCATCGCGATCGCCACCGCCGTTCTCGCGGCGTCGGCGCTCTTCGGGTCGTACCGGGACGCGATCACCACGAACGTGCAGGACGTGGGAGCGAAACTCAGCGGCGCGGGAGCCCCGTTGACCCTGTCGATGGACATCTCGCAGCCGAACAACCTCGTCGGGCTCATCGCCGGCGCGGCGGTCGTCTTCCTCTTCTCCGGGCTCGCCATCAACGCCGTGTCACGGTCGGCGGGTTCGGTGGTCTACGAGGTGCGGCGGCAGTTCCGCGAGCACCCCGGGATCATGGACTACACGGAGACGCCCGAGTACGGCAAGGTCGTCGACATCTGCACCAAGGACGCCCTGCGCGAGCTGGCCACGCCGGGACTGCTCGCCGTGATGGCGCCCATCTTCGTCGGGTTCACGCTCGGCGTCGGCGCGCTCGGCTCGTATCTCGCGGGCGCGATCGGCGCGGGCACCCTGATGGCGGTGTTCCTCGCCAACTCCGGTGGCGCCTGGGACAACGCCAAGAAACTCGTCGAGGACGGCCACCACGGCGGCAAGGGCAGCGAGGCCCACGCGGCCACGGTCATCGGCGACACGGTCGGCGACCCCTTCAAGGACACCGCGGGCCCCGCGATCAACCCGCTGCTCAAGGTCATGAACCTGGTGTCGCTGCTCATCGCACCCGCCGTGATCAAGTTCTCGTACGGCAGTGACAAGAGCATCGGCGTCCGGATCACGATCGCGGTCCTCGCGCTGATCGTGATCGTCGGCGCGGTGTACGTCTCCAAGCGGCGCGGCATCGCCGTCGACGACGACGAGAGTGCTGAACGCGTGGCCAAGTCGGCCGATCCCGCGGTGGTTTCGTAGGCGGTCTTACGACGCCCACCCGGGGCCCTCGCCAGAGGGACCGGTCAACGAGCGGGCGGACGGCGTGTGGTGACACGCCGTCCGCCCGTTTCGTGCGCCGGGGAACTCGCCCGGATCCCGTACGCCGTCGCGCACTCCCGCTCCGGGTGTGCGCGTCGTCTCGTCGTGAGCCTTCTCTCCCCGGTGCGAATCGGCCTAAAAACATACTTTCCGGGTGCACTCCATGGGGGTCCTGTCCGCCAGCCGTGTAGATTCCGGGGGCCGAGAGCCATGGAAGGGACCGATCCGGTGAACAAGAAGCTCGCGGCCGCACTGTCCGGCGGTGCGGTACTGATAGTGGCGCTGTCCGGGTGCAGCGAAAACAAGGGCACCGACCCCAAGCTGATCGCCTGGGCCAAGACCGTGTGCGACGCCGTGCCGGCGCAGGACGCGAAGATCAAGGCGGCCAACGAGGCGATCGCGCAGACGGCCTCGGACACCACGAGTTCGCCCGCGACCATCCAGAAGACCGACTCCCAGGCCTTCCAGGACATGTCCGACGGCTACAAGGCGCTCGCCACCGCCATCAACGGCGCCGGCGCGCCCCCCGGGATCGACGACGGCGCCAAGCGCCAGCAGGACGTCGTCAAGAACCTCAACAGCCTCTCCGCGTCCTATGCCGACCTGAAGAAGAAGGTCGACGCGCTGGACACCAAGGACCAGGCGAAGTTCGCCACCGGTCTGCACGACGTCGCCTCCCAGATGGCGGACCTGGAGACGCAGAACAAGAGCGGCACCGCGGCGCTGCAGGCCCTGGAGCAGGGCGAGGTCAAGGACGCGATCGCCGAGCAGGCCAGCTGCAAGAAGGTCTCCGCGACGGCGTCGGCCTCCTCGACCACGAGCTGACGGCCCCGGCGGCGGTGGGCCGAGCCCGCGTCCGAAGGCGGCCGCGGGCCACAATGGAGGGCGTGACTGACTCCGGCCTCGCCATCCTGCCCGCCCCCGACCGCCCCGACGTCGCCGCCCGGCTGCGCACCGCCCTGCTGGGCGCCTCCTTCACCGCCGACGGGCTGCTCGAACTGCTCGGCGCCCCCGCGTACGCGGCGCTGGCCCGCAGCGAGACGGTGCCCGCGCTCCGGGCGACCCGCGGGGACACGCCGCTGGAGACGCTCGTCCGGCTGTTCCTGCTGCAGCAGCCCGTGCCGCACGCGCGCGTGGCCGACGTGCTGCCCGTGGCCGACCTGGTGGACAGCGGCTGGCTGACCCGCGTCGGCGGCGACGAGGTCGCGGCCACCGTGGACGTACGGCCGTACGGCGGGCCCGACGGCGAGGACTGGTTCATCGTGTCCGACCTCGGATGCGCCGTGGGCGGCGCCGGGGGCATCGGGCAGCGCCACGAGGGTGTCGTGCTCGGGGTCGGCGGCGCGTCCACCACGCTCGCCGGCATCACCGTCCGCACGCCCGTCGCGGCCGCCCTCGACCTCGGCACCGGCTCCGGGATCCAGGCGCTGCACGCCGCCCAGCACGCCACGCGCGTGACGGCGACCGATCTCAACCCGCGCGCGCTGCACATCACGGCCCTCACGCTGGCGCTCTCCGGAGCCCCGGCGGCCGACCTGCGCGAGGGTTCGCTGTTCGAGCCGGTGAAGGACGGGGAGACGTACGACCTGATCGTCTCCAACCCGCCGTTCGTGATCTCTCCCGGTGCCCGACTCACCTACCGGGACGGCGGGATGAGCGGGGACGATCTGTGCCGCTCGCTCGTTCAACAGGCCGGGGAGCGGCTGAACGAGGGCGGGTTCGCGCAGTTCCTCGCCAACTGGCAGCACGTCGCGGGGGAGGACTGGCAGGACAGGGTCAGGTCGTGGGTGCCGCGCGGCTGCGACGCGTGGATCGTGCAGCGCGAGGTGCAGGACGTCAACCAGTACGCCGAGCTGTGGCTCAGGGACTCCGGCGACCACCGCGGGGACCCGGCCGAGTACCAGGCGCGGTACGACGCGTGGCTCGACGAGTTCGAGGCGCGCAAGGTGAAGGGGGTGGGGTTCGGCTGGATCACGCTGCGCAGGACGGGGGCCGCCGTGCCGTCGGTCACCGCCGAGGAGTGGCCGCATCCGATCGAACAGCCGCTCGGTGAGACGATCCGCGCGCACTTCGACCGGCTCGACTACCTCCGCGACCACGACGACGCGGATCTCCTCGAAGGCCACTTCCGGCTCGCCGTCGAGGTGGTCCAGGAGCAGGTCGGACTGCCCGGCGCCGAGGACCCGGAGCACGTGGTGCTGCGCCAGCACCGCGGGATGCGCCGCGCGACCAAGGTGGACACGGTGGGCGCCGGGTTCGCCGGGGTGTGCGACGGCTCGCTGAGCGCGGGGCGGATTCTCGACGCCATCGCCCAGCTGATGGGCGAGGACCCGGTGTCGCTGCGCGACCGCACGCCCGCGCAGATCCGGCTGCTGGTGGAGCAGGGCTTCCTGGAGCCGGCGGGCTGACGGGGCGTCCGGGAGGGGTTCGGGAGCGGTCCGGGGGCTCGTGGGACACGCCGGAAGAGGAAAAAGGCCGGAAAAATGTGGCCGGGAGGTTCGCCCCGTAGTCCGTCGATCGAATGTTCGAGCATCTTGGGGCGCCTCGTTCACCTCCAGTTCGCCCGCCCGCCGTCCGCCCGCCGCCCGTGCGTGCCAGTCTCCCGGCGCTGGGCAGTCACGGACGGCAGGGAAGGGGCGCACGGCCCATGGAGAACGGACCGGCGATCTTCGCGGGGGCGGTGTTCGCCCTGTTCGGAGCCGCGCTGCTGGTGTGGACCGGTATCCGGGTCCGGCGTGGCGAACCCGTCGCCCAGGGTGTGAGTCAGATCGCATCGGCGACCCTCACGACCCTTGCCGCGGTGGTCTCGCTGGGCCTCGGGGCGTACTGCCTGACCCGCCTGTGAGGGTGCGGTTCCGGTAATCGGAGCATCACGCTCCGGACAGGGCCGGAAGAGTGACCGGGGACTCCGGGCGGCAGGAATGGCGGTAGTCGGGTTACCGTTCGAGTGGCCGTTGTGAGCTTTTCCCGTTTGACACGGGGGCGGGATGTACCGTCACACTCCGCAGCGTCACCAAGTGAACGGGCATCCCTGCCCGTGCCACGACCCCGGGAGCAAGGCCTGGGGAGGCCCCAGCGTCGACCGGAGAGAAGAGCGAAGTTGTCCCCGACCAGCGAGACCGCACAGGGCGGCCGCCGACTCGTCATCGTCGAGTCGCCTGCCAAGGCGAAGACGATCAAGGGCTATCTGGGCCCCGGATACGTCGTCGAAGCGAGCGTCGGGCACATCCGTGACCTTCCCAACGGCGCCGCGGAGGTGCCCGAGAAGTACACCGGCGAGGTCCGGCGCCTCGGCGTGGACGTCGAGCACGACTTCGAACCGATCTATGTGGTCAACGCGGACAAGCGGGCCCAGGTCAAGAAGCTCAAGGACCTGCTGAAGGACTCCGACGAGCTCTACCTCGCCACCGATGAGGACCGCGAGGGCGAGGCCATCGCCTGGCACCTCCAGGAGGTGCTCAAGCCCAAGGTCCCGGTCAAGCGGATGGTCTTCCACGAGATCACCAAGTCCGCGATCCAGGCCGCCGTCGCCAACCCGCGCCAACTCAACCAGAAGCTCGTCGACGCCCAGGAGACCCGCCGCATCCTCGACCGCCTCTACGGCTACGAGGTCTCGCCGGTCCTGTGGAAGAAGGTCATGCCGCGCCTGTCGGCCGGCCGTGTCCAGTCCGTCGCGACCCGGCTCGTGGTCGAGCGGGAGCGCGAGCGCATCGCGTTCCGCTCCGCCGACTACTGGGACCTGACCGGCACCTTCGCGACCGGCCGCGCGGGCGACTCGTCGGACCCGTCGTCCCTGGTCGCCCGGCTGCAGGCCGTCGACGGCAAGCGGGTCGCCCAGGGCCGTGACTTCGACTCCCTGGGGCAGCTCAAGAGCGCGAACACCCTCCACCTCGACGAGGCGAACGCCCGCGCCCTGGCCGCCGCCCTGGAGAACACCCGGTTCGCGGTCCGCTCGGTCGAGTCCAAGCCGTACCGCCGCTCGCCGTACGCCCCGTTCCGTACGACGACGCTGCAGCAGGAGGCGAGCCGCAAGCTCGGCTTCGGCGCGAAGGCCACCATGCAGGTGGCCCAGAAGCTGTACGAGAACGGCTACATCACCTACATGCGTACGGACTCCACGACGCTGAGCGACACCGCGATCGCGGCCGCCCGCGCCCAGGTCACGCAGTTGTACGGCGCCGACTACCTGCCGCCGCAGCCGCGTACGTACGCCGCGAAGGTCAAGAACGCCCAGGAGGCGCACGAGGCGATCCGCCCCTCGGGCGATCGTTTCCGCACCCCGGCGGAGACCGGGCTGACCGGCGACCAGTTCAAGCTCTACGAGCTGATCTGGAAGCGGACCGTCGCCTCCCAGATGAAGGACGCGACCGGCAACAGCGTCACCGTGAAGATCGCCGGCGCCGCCGCCGACGGCCGGGACGTCGAGTTCAGCGCCTCCGGCAAGACGATCACCTTCCACGGCTTCCTCAAGGCCTACGTCGAGGGCGCCGACGACCCGAACGCCGAGCTGGACGACCGCGAGCGCCGGCTGCCCCAGGTCGCCGAGGGCGACGCGCTGTCCGCCGAGGAGATCACGGTCGACGGCCACTCCACCAAGCCGCCGGCCCGCTACACCGAGGCCTCGCTGGTCAAGGAGCTGGAAGAGCGCGAGATCGGCCGCCCCTCGACGTACGCGTCGATCATCGGCACGATCCTCGACCGCGGCTACGTGTTCAAGAAGGGGACGGCCCTGGTGCCCTCCTTCCTGTCCTTCGCCGTGGTCAACCTCCTGGAGAAGCACTTCGGCCGGCTGGTCGACTACGACTTCACCGCCCGCATGGAGGACGACCTCGACCGCATCGCCGCCGGCCAGGCCAAGGCCGTGCCGTGGCTGAAGCGCTTCTACTTCGGTGAGGGCGGCGAAGCCACCGGCGGCGCGGCCGACGCCGGCAACGGCGACGGGGACCACCTCGGCGGTCTCAAGGAACTGGTGACCGACCTGGGCGCGATCGACGCGCGCGAGGTGTCGTCGTTCCCGGTGGGCAACGACATCGTGCTCCGCGTCGGCCGCTACGGGCCGTACGTCGAGCGCGGCGAGAAGGACTCCGAGGGCCACCAGCGCGCGGACGTGCCGGAGGACCTGGCCCCCGACGAGCTGTCCGTCGAGCTCGCGGAGGAACTGCTCGCCAAGCCGAGCGGCGACTTCGAGCTGGGCGCCGACCCCGCGACGGGCCACCAGATCATCGCCCGGGACGGCCGCTACGGCCCGTACGTCACCGAGGTGCTCCCCGAGGGCACCCCGAAGACCGGCAAGAACGCGGTCAAGCCGCGCACGGCCTCGCTCTTCAAGAGCATGTCCCTGGACACCGTCACCCTGGCGGACGCGCTGCAGCTGATGTCGCTGCCGCGCGTCGTCGGCGCCGACGCCGAGGGCCAGGAGATCACCGCGCAGAACGGGCGCTACGGGCCGTACCTGAAGAAGGGCACGGACTCGCGTTCGCTCACCTCCGAGGACCAGCTCTTCACGATCACCCTCGAAGAGGCGCTGGCGATCTACGCACAGCCCAAGCAGCGGGGCCGGGCCGCCGCCAAGCCGCCGCTGAAGGAGCTGGGCACCGACCCGGTCAGCGAGAAGCCGGTCGTGGTGAAGGACGGCCGCTTCGGGGCGTACGTCACCGACGGGGAGACCAACGCGACCCTGCGCTCCGGCGACAGCGTCGAGACGATCACCCCCGAGCGCGGCTACGAGCTGCTCGCCGAGAAGCGGGCGAAGGCGCCCGCCAAGAAGACGGCGAAGAAGGCGCCCGCCAAGAAGACGGCGGCCGCCAAGAAGGCCGCGCCGGCGAAGAAGACCGCGGCCAAGAAGACCGTCGCCAAGAAGACGACGACGGCCGCGAAGAAGACGGCCGCAGCCGCCAAGAAGACGACGGCGGCCTCCCAGGCGACCGCGGAGGACTGAGCCGCCGCTCCGGGCGCCCGCTCCAGGGCTCCTGAAGCCCTCTCAGGTCCTTCTGGTCCTCACATCGGCTTCGCATTGCGCACGCCCCGGCATCAACTTGGTGTCGGGGTGTGTGTACCTGTGGACGCTCGCGGCGGGCTGTCGGCGGCTGCCGATAGGCTGAAAGCATGACGCGAGCCGAGCAGCCAACGGCCCCCCGGACAGAACCCGACGACGCGCTGGTAGCGGATTCCCGCGAGCGCGCCGTCCGCGCGTTGCTGCGCCGACCCGAACTGAGGCGCTTGTGGAGCGCCCAGCTGGTCAGCGGCGTCGGCGACGCACTGGCGCTCCTGGTGCTGGTCGTGCTCACACTCCAGGCGGCCGTCGCCCAGGGCTCCTTCGGCGGCGGCTACCGAGGCCTGGCGTTCGCGGTGGCGATCGTCTTCGGGGTGCGCATTCTGGCCACCCTGCTCTTCGGCGCGGTCCTGCTGGGCCCGCTGACCGCGCTCACCGCGCAGGACGGACCGCTCGACCGCCGCTGGACCATGGTCGGCGCCGACGGCCTGCGCGCCCTCCTGCTGCTCGTCGCGCCCCTGTGGATCGACTGGACCCCGCAGAACGCCCCGGCGATCCTCCTGGCGACGGCCTTCGTCGTCGGAACCGCCGAGCGTTTGTGGACGGTCTGCCGGGAGAGCGCGGCCCCCGCACTGCTGCCCGCCCCGCCCCCGGAGGGCGCGACGGTACGACCGCTGCCCGACCACCTGGACGCGCTGCGCCGCCTCTCGCTGCGGACGACGTTCCTGGCGATCCCGCTCGCGGCCGCCGCCCTGGTCGCCGCGTCCCTGGTCAACAACCTGCTGGGCACGGGCCTCGCGTGGTTCGCCCAGCACCAGGCGGCCCTGGCGGCATACGTGGCGGCGGGCCTGTTCGCCGGGTCCCTCTCGGTACTGGTCTACCTGGAGGTGCCCGGCACCCGCACCCCGCGCGCGCGGTCGCCGCTGGAGGGCCTGCGCCGCCCGAGGACCGGCTCCGGCACCGACATGGGCCGCACCGGCGTCATCCCGCTGCTGGTGCTGGCCTGCGCGGCCGTCGCCGGGGCGGTCTCTGCGGCCGTCGCCGTCTCCGTGCTGCACGCGCGGGACCTGGGCGGCGGCCCGGTCCTGTACGGCCTGCTGGTGCTCGCCCTGACCGGTGGCGTGGCCATCGGCATCCGGACGGCGCCCGCGCTGCTGCCGACACTCTCGCGCCGCCGGCTGCTGTCGCTGGCCATCGCCTTCACCGGCATCGCGCTGCTGGCCGCCGGCCTGGTCCCGGACGTCACCACCGTGCTGTTGATCGTCACGCTGGCCGGCATCGGCGCGGGCGTGGCCGCCAACACCGGGCACACCCTGCTCGACCAGGAGACCGAGGACTTCCGCCGGGCGCGCACCACCGAGCACCTGCACGCGGTGGTCCGGGTCGCCATAGCGCTCGGCGCGCTCGTCGCCCCCCTGGTCGCGGCGCTGATCGGCCCGCACCGGCTGGAGAACGGCAAGTTCGTGTTCGCGCACGGCGGCGCCGCGTTCACGCTGATGCTGGTCGGCGCGCTGCTGCTGCCGGTGGCCGTGCTGGTGCTGGCCAAGCTCGACGACCGCGCGGGCGTACCGCTCCGCCACGACCTGCGGGACGCGCTGCTCGGCGGCGACGACCCCGCCCAGGCCCCCGCGGGCAACGGTTTCTTCATCGCCCTGGAGGGCGGCGACGGCGCCGGCAAGTCCACCCAGGCCGAGGCTCTCGCCGAGTGGATCCGCGCCAAGGGCCACGAGGTCGTGCTCACCCGCGAGCCGGGCGCCACCCCGGTCGGCAAGCGGCTGCGCTCGATCCTCCTGGACGTCTCGTCCGCCGGTCTGTCGCACCGCGCGGAGGCGCTGCTGTACGCCGCCGACCGCGCGGAGCACGTGGACACCGTCGTACGGCCCGCCCTGGAGCGCGGCGCGATCGTCATCTCCGACCGCTACATCGACTCCTCCGTCGCCTACCAGGGCGCGGGCCGCGACCTGTCCCCGACCGAGGTCGCCCGCATCAACCGCTGGGCCACCGACGGACTGGTCCCGCATCTGACCGTCCTGCTGGACGTGGTGCCGGAGACCGCCCGGGAGCGGTTCACCGAGGCCCCCGACCGGCTGGAGTCCGAGCCCGCCGAGTTCCACGCGCGCGTACGGGCCGGATTCCTGACGCTGGCCGCCGCAGACCCCGGCCGCTACCTGGTGGTGGACGCGGGCCAGGAGCCCGAGGCGGTGACCACGGTCGTCCGGGCCCGCCTCGACACCGTGCTGCCGCTGTCCGAGGCCGAGGTCAAGGCCGCCGAGGAGGCCCGCAAGAAGGCCGAGGAGGAGGCCCGCCGCAAGGCCGAGGAAGAGGCCGCGCGCAAGGCCGAGGAGGAGCGCCTGGAGCGGGAGCGCCAGGAGCAGCTGGCCAAGCTGCGCGCCGAGGAGGAGGAGCGCAAGCGCCGCGAGCTGGAGGAGGCGCAGCGCCGCGAGGCCGAACGGCAGGCGGAGGAGGCCCGGCAGCGAGCCGAGGAGGCGCGCAGGCGGGCCGAGGAGGAGCAGGCCCGGCTGCTCGCCGAGGAGAAGGCCCGCGCGGAGGCCGAGGCCCGCCGCAAGGCCGAGGAGGAGCAGCGCCGCAAGCGTGCCGAGGAGGAGGCCCGGCTGCGTGCCGAGGCCGAGGAGCGGCGCCTGGAGAAGCAGCGCAAGGCCGAGGAGGCCCTGCTCAAGGCCGAGCAGGCACGGCGTGCCGCCTCCGAGGCGGCGGCCGCGGCCGACACGGCCGCCCGGGAGTCGGCCGCACCGCAGCCGACGGCGCCCGGTGTCACCCCGGAGGCCACGACCATGCCGACGCCCGTGGTGCGGCCCGACGACGAGCCTCCCGCGGCACCCACGCGCGCGACCGACGAGACCACGGTGCTGCGTCCGGTACGCGACGAGCGTGCCCCCGCCGCCCGGCGGTCCGGGCCGGAGTCCGAGTCCGAGGTGACGGCGCAGCTGCCGCAGCCGCCGGTGCCGTCGGCGGGGGCTGCCGACGAGACCGCGGTGCTGCCCGCGGTGGGCGCGGCCGACGAGACGGCCGTCCTGCCGCCGGTGCGGTCCGGTGCCGCAGACGAGACCGCCGTACTGCCTCCCGTGCGCGACGACGCGACCCCGCCCACCGCTCCCACCGGCACCACTCCGGCGGACCGGATGCCGACCGGCTTCTTCCGGGACGAGCGGGACGAGCGGGACGGACGGGACGAGCCGGACGGGCGGGACGGCGGGAACCCCGACGGCTCCGAGGGCCGCACCCGTGAGCTGCCGCAGGTCGAGGCCGAGGGCCAGGCCCCGCGTCGGCGCCCCCGCCCCGACTGGGCCGAGGAGACCCCGCTGGACGACCTGCCGTCGCTGGCGGACGAGCTGCTGGGCACGTACGACGAGCAGGAGCACGACGACGGGCGGGGCCGCCGGGGTCGCGGGCGGCGCGGCTGAGGTTTCCGCACGGAGCGCGGGGGCGGTGCGGGCCGGGGTTCCGGCCGGTGCCGCCCCCGCGCCGTTGTGACGGGCGCGGACCGCGTCGTCGGTGGGGGCCGCACAGTTGTCAGTGGAGCCCGCTGTCAGTGGGGGCCCGCACAATGGAAACCGGATCGGGACCGGATCAGGATCGGCACCGGATCCTGATCGGGACCTCGGACATCGGACGTCCGGGCATCGACCTTGGACGGAAGGGTGGCGTGACCCCATGAGCGTGTGGGACGACCTCGTCGGGCAGGAGCGGGTGAGCGAGGCGCTCGTCGCCGCCGCCCGGGACGCCGACGCCCTGGTCACCGCCGCCGCGGCCGGCCAGCCGCCGCCGGAGTCGTCGAAGATGACCCATGCCTGGCTGTTCACCGGCCCGCCCGGTGCCGGCCGCAACCAGACGGCGCGGGCCTTCGCCGCCGCCCTCCAGTGCGTCAGCCCCGACCGTGCCCTGGGCGGGGCCCCCGGCTGCGGCTTCTGCGACGGGTGTCACACGGCACTGATCGGCACCCACGCGGATGTCACGACCGTCGCCGCCGTCGGCGCCGAGATCCTGGTCAAGGACATGCGCGACACGGTCCGCAAGTCGTACACGTCCCCGGCGAACGGCCGCTGGCAGATCATCCTCGTCGAGGACGCCGAGCGGCTGAACGAGAAGTCGGCCAACGCCGTCCTCAAGGCCGTCGAGGAGCCCGCCCCCCGTACGGTCTGGCTGCTCTGCGCCCCCTCGCTGGAGGACGTGCTGCCCACGATCCGCTCCCGCTGCCGCCACCTGAACCTGAGCACGCCCTCGGTGGCGGCGGTCGCCGACATGCTGGTCCGGCGGGAGGGCATCGAGCCCCAGGTGGCCGAGGCGGCCGCCCGCGCCACCCAGGGACACGTCGACCGGGCCCGCCGGCTGGCCACCGACCCGGCCGCCCGCGAGCGCCGGGCGGCGGTGCTCAAGCTGCCGCTGCGCCTTGACGAGGTCGGGGCCTGCCTGAAGGCGGCCCAGGAGCTGGTGGACGCGGCGGCGGAGGACGCCAAGCAGCTCGCCGAGGAGATGGACGGCAAGGAGACCGAGGAGCTGAAGGCGGCGCTCGGCGCGGCCCAGGGCGGGCGGCTGCCCCGGGGCACGGCGGGCGTGATGAAGGACCTGGAGGACATGCAGAAGCGCCGCCGGACCAGGACCCAGCGGGACAGCCTCGACGTCGCCCTCACCGACCTGACCGGCTTCTACCGCGATGTCCTCGCCCTCCAGCTGGGCTCCAGGGTCGCGATCGCCAACGGCGACGCCGAGGACGCCCTGGAACGGCTGGCCCGGTCCGGCTCGCCCGAGTCCACGCTGCGCCGCATCGAGGCCATCGCCGCCTGCCGCGACGCCCTCGACCGCAATGTGGCGCCTCTGTTGGCGGTGGAGGCGATGACGATGGCGCTCAGAGCGGGCTGAGGTCCGGGCCGAGGAGTGATCGCGGTTGACCGGGGTCACCCGTACGAGCCACAGACCTCACGCACGGCTCGTAGATCATCTCTCAGCGTTACGCTCGATTGATGCACATCAGGCGAATCCCCCGCCAGACCCGGAATCGGACCCAGGCCCGGAATCGGACGCAGGCCCGGAATCGGACCCAGACCCCCACCCGGCGCCGGACCCGCACCCGGACCATGGCGGCCGCCCTGCTCTCGGCCGCCGCCCTGCTCGGCTCGGCGTGCTCCTCCTCGGACAGCACGTCGACGTCGGCGTCGACCTCCGCCGGGGTCGCCCGGCTGGCCGCGCTGCCCCGCTCGACGCCGTCCACCCTGGCGCCGTACTACGACCAGAAGCTCACCTGGCGCAGCTGCGGTGTCCCCGGCTTCCAGTGCGCGACGATGAAGGCGCCGCTGGACTACGCGAAGCCGGGCGCGGGTGACGTCCGGCTCGCGGTCGCCCGGAAACAGGCCACCGGCAAGGCGAAGCCGCTCGGTTCGCTGCTGGTCAACCCGGGTGGCCCGGGCGGCTCCGCGGTGGACTACCTCCAGCAGTACGCCGGCATCGGCTACCCCGCCGAGGTGCGGGCGCGCTACGACATGGTCGCGATGGACCCGCGCGGGGTCGCCCGCAGCGAGCCCGTCGAGTGCCTCGACGGACCGCGGATGGACACGTTCACCGAGACCGACATGACCCCCGACGACCAGCGGGAGACGGACCAGCTGGTCGCCCAGTACAAGAAGTTCGCGGAGGCCTGCGGGACGCACTCGGCGCGGCTGCTGCGCCATGTCTCCACCGTCGACTCCGCGCGGGACATGGACATCCTGCGGGCGGTGCTCGGCGACCCGAAGCTGAACTACGTCGGGGCGTCGTACGGCACGTTCCTCGGCGCGACCTACGCGGGCCTGTTCCCGGACCGGGTCGGCCGTATGGTCCTCGACGGCGCGATGGACCCCTCCCTCACCGCGCGCGAGCTGAACCTGCAGCAGACGGCGGGGTTCGAGACGGCGTTCCAGTCCTTCGCCGAGGACTGTGCGAAGCGCGCCGACTGCCCGCTCGGCGACAAGGGCAGCACCCCGACGCAGATCGCCGACAACCTCAGCACCTTCTTCAAGAAGCTCGACGCGCACCCCCTCCCGACCGGCGACCCGGACGGCCGCAAGCTCACCGAGTCGCTCGGCACGACCGGCGTGATCGCGGCGATGTACGACCAGGCGGAGTGGGAGCGGCTGCGCGACGCGCTGCACGCGGCGACGAAGGAGAACGACGGCGCGGGCCTGCTCGCCCTCTCCGACAGCTACTACGAACGCGACCCCGACGGCCGCTACTCCAACCTGATGTTCGCCAACGCCGCCGTGAACTGCCTGGACCTGCCGCCCGCCTTCAACGGCCCGGCGCAGGTGGAGAAGGCCCTGCCCGAGTTCGAGAAGGCGTCCCCGGTGTTCGGCCCCAACCTGGCGTGGGCCTCGCTGAACTGCACGTACTGGCCGGTGCGGGCGACGGGGACACCGCATCGCATCGAGGCGAAGGGCGCCGCCCCGATCGTCGTGGTCGGCACCACCCGCGACCCGGCGACCCCCTACCGCTGGGCCCAGTCCCTCGCCGGCCAGCTCTCCTCGGCCCGCCTCCTCACCTACGTCGGCGACGGCCACACCGCGTACGGCCGGGGCAGCGCCTGCATCGACTCGGCGATCGACGCCTACCTCCTCAAAGGCACCCCGCCGACGGACGGAAAGCGCTGCTCATAGCCCTGCGACCCGCCCCGGAGCCACCGCTCCGGGGCGTGTGCGGAGCACCCCCGGAAACTGTGTAGACTTACCGACGTCGCTGATCGCACCATAGTGCGGGCGACGCGCCGCCTTAGCTCAGATGGCCAGAGCAACGCACTCGTAATGCGTAGGTCTCGGGTTCGAATCCCGAAGGCGGCTCCACCGAGACCCAGGTCACGCTGTATGTGACCTGGGTCTTTTGTTGTGTTCCGGAGGGGTCTCGTTCGCGGTCGGGGTGTTCTGGTTGCCGTGTTCGTGTCACGGGGTGGGCTCGGGGTCGCAACGGGGGAAACCGGGGGAGCCCGCGGGGGCGTCGGGAGCCTTAACTGACTATTTCTGTAAGGGTAGTTGGCGTTGTGCGGAGTTGCGCCAGACTGCCTGCAGGCGACGGGGGCAGGGAGGGGTGTGAGGCATGGCAGGGTGGAGACGCAGGCCCGTCTTAGGCGTGGCGGCGGGCGGGTTGCTGCTGGTGGGGTGTACGGGCGGAGGGTCGGGGGACGAGGCCGGGGCGAGTCCTCGTACGAGTCCCGTCAGTTCCGCAAGCTCCGGAAGCGGTACGGGTTCCGTGAGTGCCAGTCCCGGTTCCGGCGCTTCGGCGGCGGCCTCCAGTGAGCCGTACACGCTCGCCGAGGACCGGGCGCCGAAGACGCGGGCCGAAGCGGTCGCGTTCGTGCGGGGGCTGGCGGTGCGGCCGGACTACTTCGGTGCCGGGTACCGCAAGCGGGAGCCGTACGAGAGCGATCCGGCGCAGTGGGCCGTGCTGGGCGAGGACTGTCTGTGGCGGCGCGAGGCGCTGCCGGACACCGTGCTGGCCAGCCTCACACGGGCGTTCGAGCTGCCGGAGCGGGGCGGCAAGGGGCCGGTGTACGTGTCGTTGACCGTCACCGTGCACGAGAACACCGTGGCGGCGCGGCGCGACATGGCCGGCGCGCTGGAGTCGGCGCTGCGCTGTCCCGAGCAGCGGCTGAACGCCACGGACGTGGTCAGTGGTCTGTACTCCCGGGTCGACGCGGCCGCCGACGGGCGCAACCCGGTCACCGAGGACGACCTGACGGAGTCCGGGGAGTGGATCGCCGACGGCGCGGGCAAGGCGTACCCCTTCGACTGGTACAAGTTCCGGCTCGGCCCGGTGACCGTGGCCGCGACGGCGCGGCACGGCGCGGGCCGCAGCAAGCAGGAGGAGGACAACGTCACCGGCGAGGTCTTCCAGGGGGTGAGCCTGGTCGCCACGGACATCGACCGCTGGGGTGAGCGGGGCGGCGACGCGGGCGGCACGGACGAACCCACCGCCACGAAGGGGGCGGACCGATGAGCGAACCGTTGCGGTCCTCCGACCCGTCCCGCATCGCGGGGTTCCGGCTGCTGCGGCGGCTCGGCGCGGGCGGCATGGGCGTCGTCTACCTCGGGCGGACCGACGCGGGCGCCCTCGCCGCGGTCAAGGTGATCCGGGGCGGGAGCGCCGGTGAGGACGACTTCCGGGCGCGGTTCGCGCGGGAGGCGGAGCTGGCGCGGCGGGTGGACAACCCCTGGGTGGTGCCCGTCCTGGACGCCGACGCCGAGGCGCGCGAGCCGTGGCTGGCGACCGCGTTCGTCCCCGGCCCCGACCTGTCCGAGGCGGTGGCGGCGTACGGTCCGCTGCCGGTGCGTGCCGTCGGCGTGCTCGGCGGGCTGCTGGCCGGGGCGCTGGACGCGGTGCACACGGCCGGGCTGGTCCACCGGGACGTCAAGCCGGGCAACGTGCTGCTCGTGCCGGACGGCCCCCGCCTGATCGACTTCGGTATCGCACGCGCGGCGGACGACACGGCGCTCACCGCGTCCGGGCTGGTCGTCGGCACGCCCGGATTCCTCGCCCCCGAACAGGCCGAGGGCCGGCCCGCGACACCCGCCAGCGATGTCTTCGCCCTCGGCTGCGTGCTGGCGTACGCCGCGACCGGAACCCCGCCCTTCGGCACCGGGGCACCGGACGCCCTGCTGTACCGCACCGTCCACGACGAGCCCGGACTCGACGGGGTGGACGGCGAGTTGCGCACCCTGGTGGAGCGCTGCCTGGCCAAGGACCCCGACGCCCGGCCCACGGCCGAGGAGATACGACGGCTGCTCGCCCCGGACGCTCCGGACGGCTCCGGCGACTGGCTCCCCGACTCCGTCGCCCGGATGGTCGCCACGCGCGCCGCCGAGAGCCTCGCCCTGCCCGACATCGAGCCCACGGCCGTGGACGGGCCCGACCCACGGGACCCCGGGGACGCGCGGGATGCGAGGGATCCACGGGACCCACGGAACCCACGGGATCCACGAGATCCACGAGACCCACGGGACCCGTCGGACACCCCCGTCCGCCACCCCGGCCGCCGGCGCCTGCTGCTGGCCGGCGGTGCGCTGCTGCTCGCGGGCGCGGGGACGGGCGCGGCGGTGTGGGCGTCGGGGAACGACGACAAGAAGCCGTCCGCGACCGCGCGTCCCGTGTACGTGCTCGGTGTGCACACGGCGGCCGACGCGGCCCACACCGCCGTCAGCCGGGCCTGCGAACGCGCCGCCCGGCTGGCCGTCGCCCAGCACAACGCCACGCCGAAGCGCGCCTACGACCTGAAGGTGCGGGTCCGCGCCGACCAGGGGGACGCGTCCTCCGCCCGCAAGGTGGCCCTCGCGTTCACCACCGACCGCGACGTCGTCGCCGTACTGGGACCGGTCGCCGAGATCCCGATGCAGTCGGCGGCGGCCGTCTACGGCGAGGCGGGGCTGACCCATGTGTCCAGCACCACCGGCCTGCAGGACTACTTCGTGACCTCGCCGAAGACCTCGTTCCAGACCGGCGCCCCGCATCTCGCGCTCGGCACCTGGATCGCGTACCACGCCCTGGCGACCGGACAGTTGGGGCTGACCGGCGTCGTGATCGACCGGGCCGGCGGCTCGGTCGTGCAGGACCAGGGCACTCCGCTGGTCAGCGGCTGGCGCAAAATCGGTGGCGCGGTCATCCCCCGCGTCGTCGCGGAGGGGACCGACGACGGCCCGCGGGCGGTCCGCGACCTGCTCGCCGCCGGTGTCCAGGACTTCGTCTACCTGGGCCTGCTGGACGCCACCGTCCGCGCGGCCGGGGAACTGGCCACGGCGGACTTCACCGGTCCGCGCTGGATGCAGCACCAGCTCTACGGCTCGGACTTCCCGCGCCGCGCGGGCGCCGCGGGCGAGGGCTGGTACGTGGTCACCTCGGCGGTGGACCCCGCCGTACTGACGACACAGCGGGCCAAGGACTTCACCGCGGCCTGGCGCGAGCGCTACGGCACCACTCCGGAGCCGTACGCCACCGAGGCCTACGACAGCGTGCGGATGATGCTCGCCGAGTTCGCCCGCACGGTCCCGGCCGGGGCCCGCCGCAGGCCGGTCCGGTCCGAGCTGGCCGAGCGGCTGGGGAAGCCGAAGTACAAGTACCAGGGCATCGCCAGGACATACGCCTTCGGCGATTATCACCACTACGACAACTCCGGGAACGGCTGGGCGGCCCAGACCTTCGTCCACCAGGTCCACGACGGAAGCTTCCGCCAACTGGGCTCGCTCGCGGACCTGTACAGCGCGTCTAAGGCACAGAGCTGACGAGGGCACAGAGCTGACGAGGGCCGACGGCGGGTGGGGCCGACGGCCGGGGAACGGAGGCGGCTGACGTGGAGCGGCTTCTGCCCGCCGATCCCTCGGCGATCGGCGGGCACCGGCTCGCGGGGCGGCTCGGGGCGGGCGGCATGGGCGTCGTCTACTTGGCGCGCTCGCCGCACGGCGCCTGGTGCGCGCTGAAGGTGATCCGTGCCGAGTACGCCGACGACCCGGGCTTCCGGGCCCGGTTCCGCCGGGAGGCCGAGCTCGCCGCGCGCCTCACGGGCCGGTGGACGGTACCGGTCGTCGGGGCGGACGCCGAGGCGCGGGAGCCGTGGCTGGCCACGGCCTACGTGCCCGGCCCGGCCCTGGCCGAGGCCGTCGCGCTGCACGGGCCCTGGCCCGAGGCGCAGGTGCGCGGCCTGGGCTCCGCGCTGGCCGAGGCGCTGGACGGGGTGCACACCGCCGGGCTGGTCCACCGGGACGTCAAGCCCGCGAACGTGCTGCTGGCCGTGGACGGGCCGCGCCTGATCGACTTCGGGATCGCGCGGGCCGTCGGCGCGACCGCGCTCACCACGGACGGCTCCGTCGTCGGCTCGCCCGGCTATCTCTCGCCCGAGCAGGCCCGCGGGCGCACCGTCGGCCCGCCCAGCGACGTCTTCTCGCTCGGCTGCGTCCTCGCCCATACGGCCACCGGCCGGCCCCCGTTCGGCACCGGCGGTGCCGCGGCCGTGCTGTACCGGACCGTGCACAAGGAGCCCGACCTCGACGGTGTGCCCGAGGGCCTCGACGGGATCGTACGGCGGTGTCTGGCGAAGCAGCCGGAGTCGCGTCCCGGGGCGCGGGAACTCATGGATGTCCTGGGCGGTTTCGCCCCGGAGCGGTGGCTGCCCGAGGGGCTGCCCGCCCTGGTCGCCGCCCGGGCCGCCCGCGTCCTCGACCTGCCGGTGCCCGAACCGACCATGCTCTCCGGGCCCGCCCCCGCGGACCCGGCCGACGCCCCGCCCTCGCCCACCCGGCGCCGGCTGCTCGTCGCGGGGGCCGCGCTCGGGGTCTCCGCGACGGGCGGGGCGGGTGCGTGGTGGCGGTGGGGCCGTGGCTCCGGGTCCCCGAACGGCGGCTCAGCCCGGCGGACCCGCCGGGTGATCGCGCTGCTCGGCAGCCCGGACGACTCCTTCCACCAGAACCAGGTGCGCGGCGCCCGGCTCGCCGTCGAACAGCACAACAAGGACGCCGGGCGCACCGTCGACCTCGTGCTGCGCACCGCCGACGACCGGGGCACCGCGGCGGGCGCCGCCGCGGCCGCGGCCCGGCTGGCCGCCGACCCGGCGGTGTCCGTGGTGATCGCCACCGGCGGCAACACGACCGCGCCCGCGACCCTGCCCCCGTGCACGGAGGCCCGGCTGACCGTGCTGATCACCCGCGCCGACACCGAGGAACTCAACAGTGTCAACACCACCACCGGGCTCGTGCTGCGCGTCACCCGGACCACCGGCCCGCCCGCGGTGCTGCGCTATCTGAACCGGGCCGTCCGACCCGCCCGTACGGTGGTCGTGAACGACCTGGCCACCGCGACGGCGAGCCTGTCCGCGGTCCGCATCACCACCACGTACGGCAAGCTCGACAGCAAGACCGTGGTGGAGGACGTGGCCGCCGACGCGGACTTCACCGCCGTCGCCCGCCGTATCGCCGCCCGTCCCGAGGACGCCGTCCTCTTCGGCGGGGTGCGGCCCGATCGTGCCGCCGCCTGCGCCCGAGCGCTGCGGGACGCGGGCCACCGGGGCGTCCGGGTCGCGGGCGAGCACGTCCTCGCCGCGCCCTTTCTCGCCGCCGGCGAGGACTGGCGGGTCGGCGCGGGCTACACCGACGCCGGCGCCGACCCCCGCACCAGGGCGTTCGCCGCCGCGTTCCGGTCCCGCCACGGACAGCCGCCGGGCCCCTGGGCGGCCGAGGCGTACGACGCCGTCCGGTTCGCCGCCCAGGGCCTCACCGCCCTCGGCGACGACGACCGGTCCACCCTGCGCGCGGTACTCCTGCGCCACCCCTGGCAGGGCATCACCCGCCGCGTCGGCTTCGACTCCGTCGGACAGTTCTTCCAGGTCCAGGAGGACACCGGCGAGTTCCTCTACCGCGTGACCGACGGAACGGCACGCTTCGTGACGCGCTCCGACGACATCGACGCGAAGACGTGAGGGGGAGGAGGGCGTCAACGCGCGATCAGGTCCGGAGTTCGCCCCGCGTAAGGAAAATCGCTGCAAAAGGGCCGCAAACTAAACCGAAGTCAGGACTACGACCCCCTTTGAGGCAACATCTTGGTTAACGGTGAGTGTCGCGCGGTCAGGGCGTGGCACCGCCGACGGCCCGGACGGGGTGAGGGACATGGCGCAGCCGAGGATCGCGGTCGCCGTGGTGACCATGGGGAACCGGCCCGACGAAGTCGACGCCCTGCTCCGGTCCGTCGCGAAGCAGGACCTCGCCCCCGCCCGGGTCGTGATCGTGGGCAACGGCTGCCGGCTGCCCGAGTTCGCCGACCGTCTCGACCTGCCCGGCGAGGTCGGCACCGTCGAGGTCGAGGACAACCTCGGCTGCCCCGGCGGCCGCAATGTCGCCCTCGCCGCGCTGCGCGCGCACGGTGACGTGGATGTGGTCGTCGAACTGGACGACGACGGTGCGCTCGTCGACGTCGAGGTGCTCCGCCAGGTCCGCGACCTGTTCGCCGCCGACCCGCGCCTCGGCATCGTCGGCTTCCGCATCGCGGACGAGCACGGCGAGACCCAGCAGCGGCACGTGCCGCGCGTCGGCAACGCCGACCCGATGCGCGGGGGTTACGTCACCGGATTCCTCGGCGGCGGCCACGCCCTGCGCATGTCCATGCTCGCCGAGACCGGCGACTGGCCTGCCGAGTTCTTCTTCGCGCACGAGGAGACCGACCTCGCCTGGCGGGCCGCCGACGCCGGCTGGAAGATCCTCTACGCGCCCGAACTGCTCCTGCGGCACCCCCGGACCTCGCCCGCACGGCACGCCGTCTACTTCCGGGTGACCGCCCGCAACCGGGTCTGGCTGACCCGCCGTCGGCTGCCGCTGCCGCTGATCCCGGTCCATCTGGCCGTGTGGACGCTGATCACCCTGCTGCGCACCCGGTCGACGGGTGGGCTGCGTGCCTGGTTCGGCGGCTTCGTGGAGGGGATGCGCGAACCGGCCGGCGAGCGCCGGCCCATGCGCTGGCGCACGGTGTGGCGGCTCACCCGGCTCGGGCGCCCGCCCGTCATCTGAGGGACCGTTCCGGAAACGGGACGAGGGTTCCGGTCGTTCACCTCCGCCGACCGGAACCCTCTCGCGTCCCCGGATCCTGGCCTGCGGCGACACTCCCCCGAGTTACGCGACTTATGCGCGCGCCGTCGGGCCCGATCCGATGCGAAGATCACATCAAGGCTCGCCAACGGATCGCTAACATGTGGCCAGTGGTTCCCCCGGAGGCCGCCGACCGGTTGGCGTGAAGCCGCCGTACGGCTCCGGGGACAGGCCGGAAACCCAGCGGATTCCGGCTCCGACCGGCACGGAGAAGATGGCGGGAAGTCGTCCCCGACGGACGGGATCCCGCCAGGAACCAGGAATTAGGGACCAGGCACCAGGCACCAGGCACCAGGGACCTGCGGGCACACCCCCGCTGTGCGGGAAGGCGATGGGCGGAGTGATGCGGCGGTACGAGCTGCGGTTCGGACTGCTGGGACCTCCGGTGCTGTACCCCGCCGGGGGCGAGGTCCGGCCCATCGGCAGCCCCAAGGTGCGCGCGCTGCTGGCCGCGCTGCTCCTGGAGGCCGGGCGGGTGGTCCCCGTCGACTCGCTCAAGGACGCGCTGTGGGGCGGCGCGCCCCCGGTGTCCGCGCAGGCCTCGCTGCACAACCACGTCACCCGGCTGCGCCGGCTCCTCGACGACCCGGAACGGCTGCGGGCCGTCCCGCCCGGATACCTGCTGCGTGTCGACGACGGTGAGCTGGACGTCGACGTCTTCGACGCCCGGGTGACGGAGGCGCGCGCGGCGCACGGGCGAAGGGAGTGGGCGCCGGTGCTGCGCGCCTGCGCCGGGGCGCTCGCGCTCTGGCGGGGTGTCCCGCTCGGCGGCCTGCCCGCCGACTTCGGCGGCCTCGCCTTCGTCCAGCGCCTGGAGGAGGCCCGGCTGTCCCTGCTGGAGTGGCGCTACGACGCGGAGCTCGCCCTCGGCGGGCCCCGACCGGGCGGTGTCGTACCGGAGTTGGCGGCGCTCGTCGCGGAGTACCCGTTCCGTGAGGCCTACCACCGCCAGCTGATGCTCGCCCTGCACCGCACGGGGCGGCAGGCCGAGGCCCTCGCGGTCCACCGCGACCTGCGGGACCGCCTGCGGGAGGAGCTGGGCATCGAGCCGGGGGCGGCGGTGCGCGAGGCTCATGTGGAGGTGCTGCGGGGGAGCGGTGCGGTGGGCGACGCGGTGGGGGACGCGATGGGGGAGGGGGTGTCGGACGAAGCGGCGGGTGCGGGTGAGCGGGGGCTGGGCGCGCAGTTCCCCGCGCCCCTGCGGGGCGCTTCGACCGGGCGTCCGCCGGAAGCCGAGGACGCCGATGGTTCTGTGGAGTCCACCCCGGCCGCAGAGCGACCCGTCGGTCCCGGATCTACGCGCGGCGAGTCCCCCGCCCCCCGTCCCGCCCAACTACCGCCACCGCCAGCCCACTTCACCGGCCGTACCGCCGTCCGTGAGGAACTGGGCCGCGCCCTCGCCCCGGCGGCTTCCGCCCCCGCCCCCGCCGTGGCCGTGGTCAGCGGTATGGCCGGGGTCGGCAAGAGTGCGCTCGCCCTGGAGGTCGCCCATCAGCTGCGGGAACGTTTCCCCGACGGGCAGCTCTACGTCAACCTGCACGGCGCCACCCCGGGCGTGCCCCCGCTCGCCCCCGCCCAGGCGCTCGCCGCGCTGCTGCGGGACCTCGGCGCCGACCCCCGGCACATCCCCGAACACCCGGACGCGGCCACGGCGTTGCTGCGCTCCCTGCTCGCCCCGACCCGCACCCTGCTGCTGCTCGACGACGCCGCGAGTGCCGCCCAGGTACGGCCGCTGCTCCCGGGCGGCCCCGGCTGCGCGGTGATCGTCACCAGCCGGTCGCCGCTCACCGCCCTCGACGGCGCCCGCCGGCTGCCGCTGGGGCCGCTGACCGGCGAGGAAAGCGCCGCGCTGCTGCGCGCGGTCAGCGGACGGGAGGAGATCGACGCCGGTCACCCGCTCGTCGGCCTCACCGGCCGGCTCCCGCTCGCCCTGCGTGTGGTCGCCGCCCGGCTGGCCGCCCGCCGCGCCCTCACCCCCGAGACGCTGGCCGGGCAGCTGGCCGCCACCGAGGGCAGGCTGCACCACCTCGAATACGACGACCTGAGCGTCCGGCGCTCCCTGGCCGTCGCCCATGACGCCCTCGCGGTCGCCGGCCGCGCATCCGACCGCGACGCCGCCGACGCCCTGCGCCACCTCGGCGCCCTCGAACTGCCCACCTACGGCGCCCCGTTGATCGCCCGGCTCGCCGGCACCGACCCGCGCCGCGCCGAGGCCGCCCTGGACCGGCTGGTCGACGTGGCCCTGCTGGAGGAGACCGCGTACGGCCGCTACGCCCCGCACGACCTGGTGCGGGACTTCGCGCGGGAGCTGGCCGGGGCCGGGGGCGCCGACCGCGCCGAGGCCGCCCTGACCGCCCTGCGCTGGTTCGCCGCCGTCGCCGAACTCGCCCTTGTCGCGATCCTCGAACCCGGCCTCGACCAGGGCGACCGCCGCCGTCCCACCACCGCCCAGCCCCCCGAACACCAGCCGTACGTCGCCACTCTGCCGCCCTTCGAGTGCGCCGAACACGCCTTCGCCTGGGGTGATCTGGAGCTGGAGAACATCGTCGCCCTGGTGGGGCGGTACGCCGACACGGCCGATCCCCGGATCAGCGCGTACCTGTCCACCCTCGTCCGGCTCCTCTTCCCCTACGTCCTGCGCGGTGGCCGGGTCGCCGAGATGGAGGTGCTCGGCACGGCCGCCCTGGCCGCCGCCCGCCGGCTCGGGGACGAGCCCGCCGAGGCCTACGCCCTGGGCGACCTCGCCGGACTGCGCTTCCTGACCGGCCGCCAGCGCGAGGCCCTCGCCCTGACCGACCGGGCGCTCGTCCTCTGGCGGCGGCTGGACGTGACGTCCTGGATCCGGCGCAGCCTGAACAACCGGGGGCTGCTGCTGGAGGGGCTCGGCCGGTACGAGGAGTCGGGGGAGGCGCTGCGGCAGAGCCTGGCGTACTCCCGGCAGCTGAACGACCCCTACGGCGAGGCCGTCACCCACAGCCACCTCGGCAACCTCTACGAGCACACCGATCCGCGCGCCGCCATCGAGCAGCACCGGCGCTCCCTGGCGATCGGGGACACGATCGGCGCCGTCATCCTGCAGCACTCGGCGCACTGCAACATCGGCTACGCCCATCTCACCCTCGGCGAACCGGCCGCGGCCGCCACGCACTTCGAGGAGAGCCTGCGCACCCTCGGCCGGCACGGCGACTGGCACGGCGAGTCCCAGACCCGGCTCGGCCTGGTCCGCGCGCTGCGCGGCCTCGGCCGCACCGACCGCGCCCACCACGAGTGCACGGAGCTGCTGCACCGGGCGGACGCCCGCGCCGACCGCTACAGCGGCGGTCTCGCCCGCCACCAGCTCGGTCTGCTCCTGCGCGAACAGGGGCGCACGGGCGAGGCGCACGAGGTCTGGCGCGCGGCCCTGGCCGCCCTGGACGGCACGGACGAGCCGGACGTCCTCGCGGAGCTGCGCGAGCTGCTGGCACCCGGCGACTGATCACTCGGTGACTGATCACTCGGTGACTGATCACCCGGTGACCGGTCACTCGGCGACCGGTCACTTCGCGTCGGCATAGCACTCCACCACCGCCGTCGTGAACGGGAATCTGACCGGTGTCTCGCCGAACGTCAGCCGTCCGGCCAGGTCGGCCGCCTCCCGGATCGCCGCCACGACCCTCTCGGTCTCCTCCTCGGGACAGTGCACGATCACCTCGTCGTGCTGGAAGAAGACCAGTTCCGCCGCCAGGTCCGCGCAGGTCCGGCGCAGCGCGGCGAGCATCAGCAGGGCCCAGTCGGCGGCGCTGCCCTGGACGACGAAGTTGCGCGCGAAGCGGCCCCGGGCACGGGAGTTGGTGGAGGCGTACCCCGGCACCCAGCCGTCGGCGGGCTGCTCCTCCGCCTCCTCCTGGGGCATGCCAGCCTCCTCCGCGCCGTCGCCCGCACCAGCAGCCGGCGGGCAGGTCCGGCCCAGCCAGGTGCGCACCAGCCGGCCCTCCTCGCCCTCCCGTGCCGCGTCGTCGACATAGGCCACCGCCTTGGGGAAGCGGCGTCTGAGCGCGGCCAGGTTCTTCAGTCCGTCGCCGGAGGTCTGGCCGTAGACCGCGCCGAGGACGGCGATCTTGGCCTGCTGGCGGTCACCGGAGAAGGCGCGGTCGGAGACGGACTGGTACAGGTCGGTCTCCCGCCCGGCGACCTCCATCAGCCCGGGGTCGCGGGAGATGGCCGCCAGCACCCGGGGCTCCATCTGGTCGGCGTCGGCGACGACCAGCCGCCAGCCGGGGTCGGCGACCGCGGCCCGCCGGATCACCTTGGGGATCTGCAGTGCGCCCCCGCCGTTGGTCACCCAGCGCCCGGTGACCGTGCCGCCCGCGTGGAACTCGGGCCGGAAGCGGCCGTCCCGCACCCAGTCCTGCAGCCAGGTCCAGCCGTGCGCCACCCAGATCCGGTACAGCTTCTTGTACTCCAGGAGCGGTTTCACCGCCGGGTGGTCGACGGACGAGATCTCCCAGCGGCGGGTGGACCTCACCTTGATCCCGGCCTGGGCGAAGGCCTTGACCACATCGGCGGGCAGGTCCGGGCGCACCCGCCGGCCGAAGGCGGCCGAGACCTCGTCCGCCAGCTCGGCCAGCCGGCGCGGTTCGCCGCCGCCCGCGTACCGCTCGCCGAGCAGTTCGCGCAGCACCTCGCGGTGCACCTCGGCGCTCCAGGGCAGGCCCGCGCGGTTCATCTCGGCGGCGATCAGCATCCCCGCCGACTCGGCGGCGGTCAGCAGCCGCATCCGGTCGGGGTGTTCGGCCCGGTCGTGCCGGCGCTGCTGCTCGGCGTAGACCACGAGGAGTTCGTCGAGCGTGAGGCGGGCGGTGCCCTCCGGCTCGAACAGCGGGGACTGCGCGCCCGGTTCGGCCGAGCGCTGCGGCGGGTCGGGCGGTACGGGGCCGCCCTGGAGGCGGGCCAGGGCGGCGGCGGCCGAACGCGGCTCACCGGACCGTCCCTCGTGGCCCAGCAGAAGTGTCTCGGCGTCCTCGATGTCGTAGCACCGCTCCACTCGCACCCCCGTGGCGAGCAGGCGCGGGTAGACCTCGGCGGTCGACCGCCACACCCAGCGTGTGACCTCCGGGCGGCCCCTGACCGCCCCGGCGAGATCGGGCTCCCGCCGCACCGGCCCGGCGGGCAGCCCGTCCGGACCGAGGGGGGCGACATCCACGCCACCGTCCTCGGCCGGAGCGAGAGCCCACCGGTCGGTCATGCTGCGAGTGTGGCAGGCAGCACTGACAATCGCTCTGACCTGCGGATTCGACGGTCCGGGAGGTTTTTCAGCCGGCTTCGCCCCGCTCCGCTTCGCCCGTCGCCGCCTGCTGCTGTTCCCGCAACAACCCCAGCACCTTGGCGATGTACTCCTCGGTCGCCGGCTTGGTGATGCCGAGGCCGCTGAGGACGCCCGTGCCGTTCTCGTGTTCGAGGAGGGCCAGCAGCAGGTGTTCGGTGCCGATGTAGTTGTGGCCGAGGCGCAGGGCCTCGCGGAAGGTGAGTTCGAGGGCCTTCTTGGCCTCCGGGCCGTACGGGACGAGGTCGGGGGCGTCCTCTACGGCGGGCGGCAGCGCGGCCGTCGCCGTCTGGCGGACGGTGTCCAGCAGTACGCCCTGCGTGAGGATCGCCTTCGCCGCGATGCCCTCCGGCTCGGCGAGCAGCCCGAGGACCAGGTGCTCGGGGCGGCCCTCCGCGTTGCGCGCCGCGACGGCCTCGTTGTGGGCTGCCATGACCACGTTCCGGGCGCGCGGGGTGTAGCGGTCGAAGCCCTGGCTGGGGTCGAGGTCGGCGGACTCCTTCGGCACGAACCGCTTCTGTGCCGCCTGCCGGGTGACGCCCATGCTCTTGCCGATGTCGGTCCAGGAGGCGCCCGAGCGCCGGGCCTGGTCGACGAAGTGCCCGATGAGATGGTCGGCCACGTCGCCCAGGTGGTCGGCGGCGATCACCGCGTCCTGGAGCTGGTCGAGGGGTTCCGGGTGCACCTTCTTGATCGCCGCGATCAGATCGTCGAGGCGCACGGATGCCGTGATGTTCTGGTCGGTAGCCATGTGTCAACCTTAGGTTGACATGCTAGGGGTGTCAACCGTCGGTTGACAGTCTCGGCGGGGGGCCGCCGCCGGGGGCTGTCCACAGGGTGTGGACGGCCGCCGCGGGCCGTCGGTGCCGCATGGCACGATCGACGGGTGACCAGCAGTGAGCCCAGCACCGTCGACCGAGCCTTCCGTACCGCCCTGTACGACGACACCGACTCCGGCCTCGACACGGGCGCGTCCCTCCTCGCGGCCGACTCCGGCGCGGACGCGGAACTGGCGCGCCGGGGCCGGGACTTCGTCGCGGCGGCCTGGCGGCGCGGCTGGCAGCCCGCCGACGTCGTACGGCTGGTGCGGCGCGAGCTGGAGGACGCGCACGTCCGCCTCGCCGCCGGGCTGATCCGGGCACAGATGCCGGACGACCGGCCGCGCGGCCCGCGCTGGCGGGCCCAGCTCGACGCGCTGCCGGACGGCGACGCGCGCGTGGGCGACCGTTTCTCGCGAGCCACCGCCGTCCTGGAGCTGTACCGGCTGCTGCTGCGGCTGCCCGCGCTGGACCCCCTAGACGAGCCCGGTGCCGGACCGGCCGCCGGGCCAGGTAGCGGGTCCCGCGCGGACGCGGCCCGGCCCGAGTCCCGCATGCTCACCCGGATCC
The DNA here is from genome assembly GCF_043201555.1 of Streptomyces sp. NPDC048288. Classification (NCBI taxonomy): domain Bacteria; kingdom Bacillati; phylum Actinomycetota; class Actinomycetes; order Kitasatosporales; family Streptomycetaceae; genus Streptomyces; species Streptomyces sp. NPDC048288. The sequence goes on along the minus strand of NZ_JBICZD010000002.1, from coordinate 90,187 downwards.
GCGCGCTGCTCGCCAAGGCGGAGGCGACCGGCTACCCGGAGGAGGCGGAGGCGCTCAGCGCGAAGGCCCAGGAGCTGATGGCCCGGCACAGCGTCGACGAGGCGCTGCTCGCCGCGGGGGCGCCCGCCCCGGACGCGCCCGGCGCCTGCCGGATCGGCGTGGAACCGCCGTACGAGCAGGCCAAGGCGGTGCTGCTGGACGCGGTCGCCACGGCCAACCACTGCCGCGCGGTGTGGAACGAGCCGTTCTCCTTCTCCACGGTCGTCGGCTTCGCGGCGGACCTGGAGGCGGTCGAACTGCTCTACACCTCGCTGCTGGTGCAGGCCACGCACGCGATGACGAAGGCGGAGGCCACCCAGCGGGCGGGCGGCCGCAAACGCACCAAGACCTTCCGCCAGTCCTTCCTGGCGGCCTACGCCCACCGCGTCGGCGACCGGCTGGCCGCCGCGGCGGAGTCGGCCGTGGCCGAGACCGGGACCGGGACCGCCGTGGACCTGCTCCCGGTCCTCGCCGGCAGAGAGACGGCCGTCGCCGACCGTATGGAGCGGATGTTCCCGGAGACGACCACGACCCGGCTGCGCGGCGTGACCGACGAGGCGGGCTGGACGGAGGGAACGCGCGCAGCGGATCAAGCACAGGTACGCTCGCGCTCCCAGCTTCCCTGACCACCCCGCACGCGACCCGTCAGCTCAGGCGCACCCACGGCCTGCCGGAGGCGTGAGCCACCCCGCCGCGAGCGCGGAAAACCGCGCGCCCAGCCCTCACCGGAGGCTCGCCCTCACCGACGCTCGGCTTCCACCGGCGGCCGGCTTTCACCGGCGGCCGGCTTTCACCGGCGGCTGGCCCTGACAGGCGCTCGGCTTCCACCGGCGCTCGGCTTCCACCGGCGCCCGGCTTCCACCGGCAGTCGGCCTCCACCGGCGCCCGGCCCTCACCGGCGCCCGGCCCTCACCGGCGCCCAGCCTCCGCCGGCACCCGGCCGGCACCCGGCCGGCACCCGGCCGGCACCCGGCCGGCACCCGGCCGGCGCCCGGCCGAAGCGGCCGCTCTGCAGTCGGCCGGCGTTCCGCCGTCAGTCCCCCGCCTGCTGGAACGCGCCCACCGTCGCGTTCGGCTTCGTCGCCGACCCCTTGCCCGCCACTGCCCCGTACTTCCACGGGAAGCTCTGGGTGGCGTCGCTGCCCGGCAGGGACACCTCCATCGACGTGGCCGCGAGGCTCGCCGCGTCGCCGTCCTTGCCCCGCACGTAGCTGATCGAGAACGTCGCGGAGTCGCCCTTGGCCAGCTTGAGCTTCTGGTTCTTCGCGCCGGACAGCGAGGAGAGCGACGCGGAGGTGCCGCCCGCCTTGAGCGTCACCCCGGCGAACCCGTCCAGCGTGCACGGCGCGCTCTGGTTGGTGAGGCTCACCGGCACCTCACCGGTGTCCCCGGCGGCCGGTGCGACGCTCGCGGAGCCCACCTGGACGGAGACCTTGCCGATCTCGCAGGCGGAGCTGTTCTTGCTGCTGGACCCGGAGCCGCCGCTGTCGCAGGCGGTGAGGGCGAGGGCGGCGGCGAGGGCCGTGACGGTGAGCGGAATGACGCGCATGTGCAGATCCCCATCGAGGTCGTGACGGTGTCCCAGCATCATCACGCCCCCGCCCGGCTCCCGCTCGCCCGCCCCCGTCCTTGACCCGTTCGGGGTGTGTTCGCCCCGCCCGTGACGGCGGCCGGCACCCGCGCCGCCCGGCCGGATCCGGCCCTACTGACCAAGGCTCGCCGTCGGCAGCCCCGACGGCAGCTTGCCGCCCTCGGCCTTGGTGTAGGTCTCCTCGCCGGTCTTCCCCGACCAGGTGACCTTCATACTGCTCTTGCTGACGGAGTCGACCATTCCGGTGCCCCGGCCCTTGCTGCCGTCCGTGCAGGTGAGGTGGATCATCCGCATCCCGGCCTCCTCGCCCGCGCTCCCGCTGCACACGGCCCCGCCGGTCTCGAAGAGCCCCGCGGACTTCCCGGTGACCACCAGGGCGACGATCTTGCCGCCGCTGGTGGTGATCCAGCTGCCCTGCAGCGCGTCGGACGAGGCCGTGGCGCTGTCCGAACCGGCCGTGGCGCTCGCCGCGGCCGACGACGTGCCCGACGGCGTGGCCGAGGAGTCGCCGCCGGAATCGCCACCGCCGCTGCACGCGGTCAGCGCGAGCGCGCCCACCAGCCCCGCGGCGGCGGCCGCGATCCGCACGACCGGCCGCGCGGACGCCGGTACGGAGGAAACGGAAGCGGAAGGAGCCGATGCGGAAGAGGCCGTGGCCGTAGCCGGAGCCGTCTCCGCAGGCGTCGTAGCCGTACTCGCCGTAGCCGTGGTCACCGCAACGCTCCCGGGTTCTAGGGGGTCGGCCGCCCGGCTGCCCGGACGACAGCCGCAAGCTACCAGGACTCACCAAGAGGACTTGCGTACGCCGGGTAGGTATCCGCTGTGGGCCTGGTCCCGCAGATTCACCCGGGACAGGCCGAACGCGCGGAAGTAACCGCGCGGCCGGCCGTCCACCTGGTCGCGGTTGCGCACGCGCGTGGCGCTCGCGTCGCGCGGCTGCCCGTCCAGCTCACGCCGGGCGGCGAGCCGTTCCTCCGCCGTCGAGGACGGCCGCCGGACGATCTCCTTCAGCTCGGCCCGCCGGGCGGCGTACCGCGCCACGATCCGCCGCCGCCGCTCGTTCTTCGCGATCTTGCTCTTCTTCGCCATATCGGTGCCCCGCCCCCTTCAGACCTTCACGCCCCGCGCGCGGATGCGCGCCACGGCCGCCTCCACGCCGATCGCGTCGACCGTCCTGACGGCGCGGGCGCTGAGCCGCAGCCGTACGTGGCGGCCCTCGCCCGGCAGCCAGTAGCGCTTGGTCTGGATGTTCGGGTCGAAGCGGCGGGAGGTCCGCCGGTGGGAGTGGGAGACGCGGTTGCCGAAACCGGGCTGGGCGCCGGTCAGCATGCAGTGCGCGGACATGGTGACGTAGCTCTCCTCGGAATAGTTATCGCTAATGGGATTCATTTTCAGTAAGATAGCAGCCATGGCACGCAACGAACTCCGCCCGGTCGTCAGGCTCCGGTCCACCGCAGGGACCGGCTACACCTACGTGACCCGCAAGAACCGCCGGAACGATCCGGACCGTATGACGCTGCGCAAGTTCGACCCGGTCGCCGGCCGGCACGTCGACTTCCGAGAGGAGCGCTGAACCCCCGCCATGCGCAAGGGAATCCACCCGGAGTACCGGCCCGTCGTGTTCCGTGACCGGGCCGCGGGCCACGCCTTCCTCACCCGCTCGACGATGACCGGCGAGAAGACGGTCGAGTGGGCGGACGGCCGGACCTACCCGGTCGTCGACGTCGAGATCTCGAACGTCAGCCACCCCTTCTACACCGGCACCGCCCGCGTGCTCGACACCGCCGGGCGCGTCGAGCGCTTCGAGCGGCGGTACGGAAAGCAGGGCTGATGCGTCCCGCCGCCCCGCTCCCCGTCGTGCTCGTCGGCGGACTGCACGCCGACGCCCGCAGGCGGGCCGTCGCCCGGCTGCTCGCCGACGTCCCCGGCAGCGTCGTACTCCACCACGACCTCGCGACGGCCGCCGCCGGCACGGTCGTCCGGACCGTCCGGGACGCCGGCGGGATCCTCGCCGCCGGTGAGACGCCCCTGGTCAACGACTGCGCCTGCTGTGCCCTGCGCGAGGACCTGGTGCCCGAGCTGCGCAGGCTCGCCGACGACGGCCGTACCCGGCTCGCCGTCGTCGAGCTGTGGGACTCCGTCGAGCCCAAGGCGATGGCCGAGGTGGTCGTCGCGGGCGGGCTCACCGTCACCGGGGTGATCACCGCCGTCGACCCGGCCCTGCTGCTGCCGTACCTCGGCAACGGCGACGACCTCGCCGACACCGGCCTCGCCGCGGCCGCCACCGACCAACGCACGGTCGCCGACACCTTCGCCCGGCAGCTGGAGTACGCCCCGGTCCTCGCCGTCCTCGACTCCCCGGAGGCCGACGACGAGGACCACGAGCTGCTCGCGCAGCTCCACCCGACCGCCCGCCGAGTCCCCCTCCCGGGCGGCCACCCCGGGGACTCGGCGGGCCCCGCTCCCGGCGCCGCGCTGGTCCGGGCCGCCCTCGCCGGCTTCGACGTGGAGGCGGCCGCCGCCGCCCAGCACCCGGCCTGCGCCCTGCTGCCCGCCGAGGCCGACAGCCACGGGGTGTCCACGCTGGTCTGGCACCGCAGGCGGCCCTTCCACCCCGAGCGGCTGTACGCGGCCCTGGAGGACCTGACCTGCGCGGCCGCCCGCAGCCGGGGCCGGTTCTGGCTCGCCGACAAGCCCGATGTGCTGCTGCACTGGGACGCGGCGGGCGGCGCCCTCTGCGTGGAGAGCGCCGGGCCGTGGCTCGCCTCCCTGCCGGACGCGGCCTGGGAGATGGTCCCGCCGGTGCGCCGGGCCGCCGCGGCGCTCGACTGGCACCCGGAGCACGGCGACTGCTGCCAGCACCTGGTCTTCACGTCACCCGGCCTCGACCGCGACGGGCTCGAACGGCTCCTGGAGTCCTGCCTGTTGACCGACGCCGAGTACGCCGCCGGGCGAGCCGCCTGGAAGCGGCTGCCGCCCGCCTTCGACACCCTCCTGGAGGTCTGACCCCGCCATGCCCCGCAAGACCGACCGCAAGCCGACGCCGAACCGGCCGAACCCGCTGGACCGGGCGGGCGTGACGTACATCGACTACAAGGACACCGACCTGCTGCGGAAGTTCCTCTCGGACCGCGGCAAGATCCGCGGCCGCCGGGTCACCCGCGTCTCGGCGCAGCAGCAGCGGCTGCTGGCCCGGGCGATCAAGAACGCCCGCGAGATGGCGCTGCTGCCGTACGGGCCTGTCCGCTAGAAGACCTCACGAGCCATAGAGGCCATAGAGGCCATAGAGGCTATAGGTAGGAACTCCCCTACGCTTGACCGGTAGGGAAGTTCCTACCTATTCTCGTCCCCATGACCACGCACATCACCCACGCCTCCTTCGTCACCCTCCCCGTCACCGACCAGGACCGCGCCCTGCGCTTCTACCGGGACGTTCTCGGCTTCGAGGTCACCGCCGACCTGGAGATGCCGCCCGGCCGCTGGCTCCAGGTCGCCCCCAGGGGCGCGCAGACCGTGTTCACCCTGTCCGGTCCGGGGATGGGCGATTTCGAGCCCGGGTCCGCTCGGGGGATCATGTTGGTGACGACCGATGTCGACGCCGACTGTGCGCGGCTCGCCGAGGCGGGCACCGACGTACAGGGCCCGGACGCGTTCCCCTGGGGCCGGATGGCCTCCTTCCGGGACCCGGACGGCAACGGTCTGATGCTGCTCACGGAGGCCCGGCCATAGGGGCCCGGCCATAGGGGCCCGGCCATAGGGGAGGACCCGGCATGACCGCGACCGGCGCCGTCGAGGACCAGGTCTTCGCCGCGCTCGCCAACGCCACCCGCCGCGAGGTGCTGCGGCTGCTGCGCGACGGCGGGCCGCAGCCGGTCCAGGCCCTGGCCGACCACTTCGACATGCGCCGCCCCAGCCTCTCGGAACACCTCAGGGTGCTCCGGGAGGCCGGCCTCGTCTCCGAGCAGCGCTCCGGCCGGCAGCGCATCTACCGCCTGGAGGCGGCCCCCCTCGCCGACCTGCAGGACTGGCTCCACCCGTACGAGCGGTTCTGGCGCGACCGGTTGAAGGGCCTCGGCGCGCTGCTCGACCGCATGCCCGACGATGAGCCGTCATGACGACCGAGCCCGGCCCTGGCCCCAGCGATGACGACCTCACCACCATCCGCGTGGACCAGTTCCTTCCGCATCCGCCCGCGAAGGTCTGGCGCGCCCTCACCGAGCCGGATCTGCTCGTGCAGTGGCAGATGCAGGGCGCGGAGAACTTCCGGCTGGAGGTGGGTCACCGGTACCGGATGACCTCGGTCCCGCGTCCCAACACCCGCTTCTCCGGCGTCGTCGACGTGCAGGTTCTCGCCTACGACCGGGAGCGGATGCTGTCCGTCCGGTGGTCCGATCCCGATCCGGCCAATCTCGCTCACTGGACCATCACATGGACGCTGGAACACGAGGGCCGCGGTACGCGTCTGTTCCTAGTACACGAGGGATTCGATCCGGACGATCCTGCGCAGATGATGGCGCGCACGATCATGGACGGGGGCTGGCGGTCGCATGTCTTCGCAGCTCTGGGGCAGACGCTGGAACGGGTTCGGTAAAGCGGACGTCAAAGCTGTAACCGCAGGAACACCCCGCGTGCACGTGCATCTGCTCATGCATCTGCACATGAACAAGGTTATGATCCGGGTCAGTTGACCAGAGCACCAATGGTCACATCAGCCAGTTAGTGCACCACCGGGGAGCGACCTGTGGACCTCGACGTTGATGGCGTGTACGGGGGGTTTGACGTGTACAACGGCATGGCTGCCACGCAGCTGGACGGAGTGGCCTGGCAGAAGAGCAGGCACAGCAACTCGCAGGGTTCCTGCGTGGAGTTCGCCCGGCTGCCGGGCGGCGACGTGGCGGTCCGCAACTCGCGCTTCCCGGACGGGCCGGCGCTCGTCTACACGCGCGCCGAGATAGAGGCGATGCTGCTCGGCGTCAAGGACGGCGAGTTCGACCACCTGGTCACGAGCTGAGCCGGGGTCGCTCCCGGGGCAACTCCGGGCAATCGTCGTAGAACGCTCGGTAACGCGCGTAGAAACCCGGCATCCCGCGATGCCGGGTTCGGCTACTCGTCCGGCTGGAGCCGGAACAGCGCCCAGACGACCTTGCCGTTGAGGGTGCCGGCCAGCGGGTGCCAGCCCCAGCTGTCGCTGAAGGAGTCGACCAGGAACAGCCCGCGGCCCGACTCGGCGGAGAAGTCGTCGGAGTCGCGGGGGGCCGGGGTCGCGTGGCTCGGGTCGCGCACCGCGCACACCAGCCGCTCGGTCCACCGCATCAGGTGCAGCCGCACGGCCGGGGCCTGCGGTGCGGCGAGGCAGTCGGTCTCGCCGGGCACCGCGTGCCGCAGGGCGTTGGTGACGAGTTCCGAGACGACGAGACAGACGTCGTCGAAGCGGTCGCCGACATCCCACTGGTCGAGGGTTCTGCGGGTGAACCGACGGGCTTCGCGCACGGCTTCGTAACGGGCGGGCAGAGCGCAGGAGGCGGCGCTGGACACGGCCGCGGGGTCGAGCGGCGGAAGGCCCTGCCGTAATGGCTTGAGCATGGTCGATCCATTCGTCCCCATGCGAGGCACTCCCGGGAATTCGCGGTCGTTGCGATGCAGCGGTGGCGCGGGACCATGGTTTCGGATGCGCACAGCAGATGCAAGGGCAGATGCACGTGCACGCGACCGAATTGGACCCTCCCGTACCGCTTGTTGGCCATTTTTTCCGCCAACTTGCAGTCCTTGGCTCACTACCTGCTTGCCAGTTCCTGTGCTTAAACTTTGGCCGCTTTCCGTTTCCGTAACCGGACGAGTACTGCTCGAAGTGTTTTAGTGGCAGACTGCGGGCCCTGAAGACGGTTGGGGAGGCTGGCGAACGTGAGCGCGGGAGAGCCCGGATCGGTGGTGCGGCGCATGCTGCTCGGCTCGCAACTCAGGCGACTGCGCGAGGCCCGGGGCATCACCCGTGAGGCCGCGGGGTACTCGATCCGTGCCTCCGAGTCGAAGATCAGCCGCATGGAGCTGGGCCGAGTGAGCTTCAAGACCAGGGACGTGGAAGACCTGCTGACGCTGTACGGCATCACCGACGAGGCGGAGCGCGAGCAGCTCGTGTCCCTCGCCCGCGAGGCCAACGTGGCGGGCTGGTGGCACAGTTACTCGGACGTCCTGCCGACCTGGTTCCCCACCTATGTCGGCCTGGAGGGCGCGGCGCATCTGATCCGCGCCTACGAGGTGCAGTTCGTGCACGGCCTGCTGCAGACCGAGGCCTACGCGCGTGCCGTGGTGCGGCGCGGTATGAAGGGGGCCAGCGAGGCCGACGTCGAGCGCCGGGTCACCCTGCGCATGGAGCGGCAGAAGTACCTGGTGTCCGAAAACGCCCCCGACTTCCACATCGTTCTCGACGAGGCCGCCCTGCGCCGGCCCTACGGCGACCGCGAGGTGATGCGCGGTCAGCTCCAGCACCTCGTCGAGATCTCCGAGCGGTCCAACGTGCGCCTGCAGATCATGCCGTTCAGCTTCGGCGGGCACTCCGGGGAGGGCGGCTCCTTCACCCTGCTCAGCTTCCCGGAGTCGGACCTCTCCGACGTGGTCTACCTGGAGCAGCTCACCAGCGCCCTCTACCTGGACAAACGCGAGGACGTCGCCCAGTACGAGCAGGCCCTGAAGGAGCTCCAGCAGGACAGCCCGGGACCGGACGAGAGCCGGGACCTGCTCCGGGGCCTCCTCCAACTTTCCTAGGGCTCTCCCCAGAAGTTCGCTCTCTGTCCCCAACTCCCCTGTGGCACAAGTACGATGACGCGTGATCAGACCGTGATGTTGATCATGTCTGCTAGTGATTTGGGGATCACATGTCGTCGTACTTCACCGACCTGGCCCAGCAGTACATCGACGGCGAGTGGCGCCCGGGGACCGGTTCCTGGGACATCATCGACTTCAATCCGTACGACGGTGAGAAGCTCGCGTCGATCACGATAGCCGCGGTCGAGGAGATAGATCAGGCCTACCAGGCCGCCGCGCGCGCCCAGAAGAAGTGGGCCGCCACCAACCCCTACGCCCGCCGGGCCGTCTTCGAGAAGGCGCTGCGCCTCATCGAGGAGCGCGAGGCGGAGATCACCGAGGCGATCATCGCCGAGCTCGGCGGCACCCACCTCAAGGCCGGCTTCGAGCTGCACCTCGCCAAGGAGTTCCTGCGCGAGTCGATCCAGTGGGCGCTGCGCCCCGAGGGCAAGATCCTGCCCTCCCCGGTGGACGGCAAGGAGAACCGCCTCTACCGCGTGCCCGTCGGCGTCGTGGGCGTGATCAGCCCCTTCAACTTCCCCTTCCTGCTGTCGATCAAGTCGGTCGCCCCGGCGCTCGCGCTCGGCAACGGCGTGGTCCTCAAGCCGCACCAGAACACCCCGATCGTCGGCGGCACCCTGGTCGCGAAGCTCTTCGAGGACGCGGGTCTGCCGGGCGGCCTGCTCAACGTCGTCGTCACCGACATCGCGGAGATCGGCGACGCCTTCATCGAGCACCCGATCCCCAAGGTCATCTCCTTCACCGGCTCCGACAAGGTCGGCCGCCACGTGGCCACCGTCTGCGCCTCGCTCTTCAAGCGCTCGGTGCTCGAACTGGGCGGCAACAGCGCGATCGTGGTCCTCGACGACGCCGACATCGACTACGCGGTCGACGCGGCGGTCTTCAGCCGGTACGTCCACCAGGGCCAGGTCTGCATGGCCGCCAACCGCGTCCTGGTCGACCGCTCGATCGCGGACGAGTTCACCGAGAAGTTCGTCGCCAAGGTGAAGACCCTCAAGTCCGGCGACCCGCGCGACCCGGCGACCATCATCGGCCCGGTGATCAACTCCCAGCAGGCGGAGTCCCTTTCGGCCACGGTCGAGCAGGCCGTCGCCGAGGGCGCCACCGCCCTGGTGCACGGCACCACCACCGACAACCTGGTCGAGCCCTCGGTCCTCACCGGCCTCCCCGCCGACTCCGACCTGCTCCGCCAGGAGGTCTTCGGCCCGGTCGCCTTCCTCATCCCCTTCGACGGCGAGGAGGAGGCCGTACGCATCGTCAACGACACCCCGTACGGCCTCAGCGGCGCGGTTCACACCGGGGACGTCGAGCGGGGCGTGGCCTTCGCCAAGCAGATCGACACCGGCATGTTCCACGTCAACGACGCCACCGTGCACGACGAGCCGCTCGTCCCCTTCGGCGGTGAGAAGCACTCCGGCATCGGCCGTCTGAACGGCGAGACGACCGTGGAGTCCTTCACCACGATGAAGTGGATCTCGGTGCAGCACGGACGCAGCGGCTTCCCGTTCTAGAAGCCCTCCGTAACAGCTCGGCGCCCCGGGCCCTTTAGGACGCGATCTGTCCTAGAGGGCCCGTAGCTTCGGTCGTGTCAGGGAAACACGACCTGAGGAAAGGCGGCCGGTCATGGTCACTCACGTTCCCGCGGAAGCACAGGGCGACGAGCGCGGAGCACTGCTCTCCTTCATCGAGGAGCAGCGCGGCGGCATCCGCCGGGCCCTGCTCGGCCTCACCGACGAGCAGGCGTCGGGCAAACCCAGCGCGAGCGAGCTGTCCCTGGCGGGCCTGCTCAAGCACTGCGCCGAGGTCGAGCAGAGCTGGATCGCCCGCGCCAGGCAGGAGCCGCCGGCGATCGTGCGCGACCAGTCGAACTGGCACGAGACCTTCCAGCTGGTCGGCGACGAGACGGTGGCCTCGCAGCTCGCCCACTGGGAGCAGGTCGCCGCCGAGACGGAGAAGTTCATCCGCTCGGTCCCCAGCCTCGACGACACCTTCCCGCTCCCCGAGGCCCCCTGGTTCCCGAAGGGCAGCGTCTCCATGCGCTGGGTCTGCCTCCACCTGATCCGCGAGACCGCCCGGCACGCCGGCCACGCCGACATCGTCCGCGAGTCCCTGGACGGGAAGACGGCCTTCGAGCTGGTGGCGCTGGAGCAGGGCGCCTAGTTCCCGGGGCCGAACGGCAGGCCCTAGTGATGGAAGCTGGTGGCCGCGTCCTTGTCGTGGGTCAGCGGATGCGGCTGCCGGCGCAGTCCGGGCAGCAGCCGGGTCAGGTCCTCGACGAACAGGTCGGCCAGGTCCTTGGAGAAGCCGTTGCGGCACACCACCCGCAGCACGGACAGGTCCTCCCGGTCGGCCGGGAAGGTGTACGCGGGCACCAGCCAGCCGTTCTCGCGCAGCCGCCGGGACACGTCGAAGACGTCGTACGCCGTCACGTGGTCGGCGGTGGTGAAGGCGAACACGGGCAGTTCGTCGCCGCGCGTCAGCAGCCGGAAGTCGCCGAGCGCCTCGATGCGTTCGGCGAGCCCGGTCGCCACGTCCCGGGACGCCTGCTGCACCGCGCGGTAGCCGTCCCGGCCCAGCCGCAGGAACGTGTAGTACTGCGCGACCACCTGGGCGCCGGGGCGGGAGAAGTTGAGGGCGAAGGTGGGCATGTCGCCGCCCAGGTAGTTGACCCGGAAGACCAGTTCCTCGGGCAGCGCCTCCTTGTCCCGCCACAGCGCCCAGCCGACGCCGGGGTAGACCAGGCCGTACTTGTGCCCCGAGGTGTTGATCGACGCCACGCGCGGGAGGCGGAAGTCCCACACCAGGTCCGGGTCGAGGAAGGGCGCCACCATCCCGCCGGACGCGCCGTCCACATGGACCGGGACGTCGACCCCGGTGCGCTCCTGGAGGGCGTCCAGGGCCGCGCAGAGGTCGGCGACCGGCTCGTAGGACCCGTCGAAGGTGGAGCCGAGGATGGCGACGACCCCGATGGTGTTCTCGTCGCAGAGGTCGGCGGCGGCCTGCGCGTCCAGGTGGTAGCGGTCGCCCTCCATGGGCACGAACCGGGGCTCCACCTCCCAGAAGTTGCAGAACTTCTCCCAGCAGACCTGGACGTTGATGCCCATGATCAGGTTCGGCCGGGCACTGCCCGGATAGCGGTCGGCGTTGCGCTGCGCCCAGCGCCGCTTCAGCGCCATCCCGGCGAGCATGCAGGCCTCGCTGGAACCGGTCGTCGAACAGCCGATGGTGTTGGCCGGATCCGGCGCGTTCCACAGGTCGGCGAGCATCGCCACGCAGCGCCGCTCCAGCTCCGCGGTGCGCGGGTACTCGTCCTTGTCGATCATGTTCTTGTCGTCGCACTCCGCCATCAGGACGCCGGCCTGCGGCTCCATCCAGGTGGTGACGAATGTGGCCAGATTCAGCCGGGCGTTGCCGTCCAGCATCAGCTCGTCGTGCACCAGCTGGTAGGCGGTCATGGGCGGCAGCGGGCCGTCCGGCAGCCGGTGCGTGGGCGGGGCCTCGGCCATGCCGGCGACCGGGTTCGCCTCACCGAAGAACGGGTTGACGGACATGGGGCGCTCTTGGTGCTTCTGGGAACCTTTGTGGAGCGGCATGAAAGGTGCCTCCTGGAGGAATTCACGACTCACGATGCACAGGGTCGACTCACGGGGATCAGCGCAGGGCCGTACCGTCCGTCCGCAGCTGCATTCTGGGCCGCCCGGTCACCATCAGCCACGCGGGCAGCGACGCGACGCACAGCAGCGCGATGATGCTCGGCGAGGCCACCAGCACGGCGGCCGTGAACAGGCTCACCCAGCCCTGGCGGGTGATCGCCAACAGCATGCCCAGCACACCCGCCGCCACGCTCGCCGAGGGCTGGACCGCGGGCACCAGGGCATGGGCGCACAGCCCGAAGGCCGCGCCGATGAACACCGACGGGAAGATCCGGCCGCCGCGGAAACCGCAGGAGGCGGCCACCAGCAGCGCGGCCAGCTTGACGACCGCCATCACGGCGAACTGCCCGGCCGACCAGCCCTCGGGGTCCTTCGCCAGCTCCGCGACCTCGTCCAGCCCCTTGAAGAGCGTCAGATGGCCGCCCAGCGCCCCCAGCAGGCCCAGCACCAGCCCGCCGGCCGGAAGGGCCACCATGGGGTGCCCGAGGCGCCGGAAGACGCCGTGGACGTACGGGAAGGCGTAGACGGCGCACATGCCGAGCAGCGCGGCCGCGGGGGCCACCACCAGGGCCCCCAGCAGATCGGGCCAGCGCGGGTCGCTCAGCGCGGGCAGCCCGAGGTCCAGCGTCGGACGGCTCACCAGGGCGGTCGTCATCGCGCCCGCCCCCGCGGCCATCAGCGGCCCGAAGAGGTTGTCCCACAACGCCCCCTTCAGCGGTTTCCCGGCCAGCGCCTCGGAGATGACCAGGGCCGCCGCCACCGGCGTACCGAACAGCGCGCCGAGCGTCGCCGCGTCGGCCAGCGCGGGCCACAGCGAGTTCGGCAGCCGGGGCATCGCGAGCCGCCCCAGCCACAGCGCGAGCCCGACGTTGACGGCGATGAGCGGGTTCTCCGGACCGAGGCTCGGCCCGCCCGCCAGCATCAGCACGGTCGCCAGGACCAGCCCCGGCAGCACGGCCGGGGGCATCGCCACCGCCTCCAGCCCCAGGGTGGCCGGATCCGGCCCCGCGTGCCCGGGCACCTTCCACACCACAAGACCCACCGCGACACCGGTGGCCGTCAGCATCACGACCATCCACAGCACCGAGTACCGTCCGATGCCCAGCGCGTCCGGCAGGTTGTTCCACAGCACGTGCTGCAGCCGCTCGGCCAGCGAGCTCACCAGCAGGAACAGCAGACTGCCGCCGACCCCGACGACCAGAGCGGGCAGGATCAGCGGCAGCAGGGCACGCGCGGGGGCCGCGGGCGGGGTGGGGAGCGCCTGGTGCGCGGTGTCCTGGGCCACGGGCCCACCATAAGCGGGCAAAACCGGCACAACATCCTGAACGGAACCGGCTTGCACCTCACGTGGCGTGAGGCCCCAGGGTGGAGCGCAGAAAGGAGCGGAAGTGAACTACTCCGTAGGACAGGTCGCCGGGTTCGCCGGCGTCACCGTGCGCACCCTGCACCACTACGACGAGATCGGCCTGCTGGTCCCGGGCGAGCGCAGCACCGCGGGCCACCGGCGCTACGGCGACGCCGACCTCGAACGGCTCCAGCGGATCCTGTTCTACCGGGAGCTCGGCTTCCCGCTCGACGAGGTCGCGGCCCTGCTCGACGACGAGGCGACCGGACGGGCCGACCCGCGCGCACACCTGCGCCGGCAGCACGACCTGCTGACCGCCCGGATCGAGAAGCTGCGGAAGATGGCCGCGGCCGTGGAGCACGCCATGGAGGCACGCAGGATGGGCATCAACCTCACCCCCGAGGAACGCTTCGAGGTCTTCGGCGACAAGGACCCCGAGCAATACGCAGAGGAGGCCGAACAGTGCTGGGGCGGCACCGGGGCCTACGCCGAGTCGCAGCGCCGCGCGGCCCGCTACACCAAGGCCGACTGGCAGCGCATGAAGGACGAGGTCGACGACTGGAGCGCGCGTTACGCCGCCCTGGTGACCGGCGCCGAGCCGCCGACCGGCGAACGCGCCATGGACCTGGCCGAGGAACACAGGCAGCACATCTCGGCCTGGTTCTACGACTGCCCGTACGCCCTGCACCGCGGCCTCGCCGAGATGTACGTCTCCGACGAGCGCTTCAAGGCGTTCTACGACTCGATGGCCCCCGGTCTGGCCGAGCACCTGAAGGGGGCCATCGAGGCGAACGCGGCCCGGCACACGGTCTGACTAGGCGGTCCTGTCGATGATCACGGCCGTGCCGTAGGCACACACCTCGGTCCCCACGTCCGCCGCCTCGGTCACGTCGAACCGGAAGGCCAGCACGGCGTTGGCGCCTCGCGCGCGTGCCTGCTCGACGAGCCGGTCCATGGCCTGGTTGCGGGTCTGCACCAGCGTCTTCGTCAGCCCCTTCAGCTCACCGCCGATCATCGACTTCAGACCCGCGCCGATCTGACTGCCCAGGTGCCGGGAGCGCACGGTCAGCCCGAAGACCTCGCCGATGACCTCGCGCACCCGGTACCCGGGGATGTCGTTCGTGGTGACGACCAGCACATCCGGCTGCGGCCCCTGGCCGCCGCCGTACTCTTCGATACCCATGTCCACAGCCATTCCCCAGGCCGGGCACAGTCCATCCTGGTTCCACCCATGGAACCTGGGGCGGACACATTGCGTTGATAGCTTTGTGCGCCCGCACATGGAACTCGTAGTGCCCTCACCCCTCAGGAGCCCGGAACCGTGACGACCGGAACCACGATGACGCTCGCTCTCGGCCCGAGCTGGTTGGATCCGAACCAACTTCTCGACTCGTTCGGCATCTGGGGCCTGCTCCTGGTGGTCTTCGCCGAGTCCGGCCTCCTGATCGGCTTCTTCCTCCCGGGCGACTCCCTGCTGTTCACCTGCGGCCTGCTGATCACCTCGCACCAGCTGGACTTCCCCCTCTGGGGCGCCGTCGCCCTGATCTGCGTCGCCGCGATCCTCGGCGACCAGGCGGGCTACATGTTCGGCAAGAAGGTCGGCCCGTCGCTCTTCAACCGCCCGGACTCCCGCCTCTTCAAGCAGGAGAACGTCGCCAAGGCCCACGAGTTCTTCGAGAAGCACGGCCCGAAGTCCCTGATCCTGGCCCGCTTCGTCCCCGTGATCCGCACGTTCACGCCGATCATCGCCGGCGTCAGCGGCATGAAGTACCGCTCGTTCCTGACCTTCAACGTCATCGGCGGCATCCTCTGGGGCGCCGGCGTCACCCTGCTCGGCTCCTGGCTCGGCAAGATCGACTTCGTCAAGAACAACATCGAGGCGATCCTGATCCTGATCGTCCTCGTCTCCGTGGTCCCGATCATCATCGAGTTCCTCCGCGCCCGCTCCAAGGCCAAGAAGGAAGCGGCCCAGCCGCAGCCGCCGCTCCAGCAGCCTCCGGCGTACCCGGTGATGGACGACGCGACGACGCAGCTGCGCAGGATCGAGCCGACGTACGCGCAGCCCCAGCAGCCCCAGCAGCAGTACTACGACCAGAACGGCTACTACAACCAGCAGTACCCGTACAACGAGGACCAGTACCGCGCCCCCTAGGGGCGCGGGGCTGTGTTGAATCTGCGGCTACCGCCGCGTGGGCGCGACCAGCCACGACGCACCCGCACCCGCCGACGCACCCGCACCGGCTCCCCCTCAGGCGCTCAGAACCCCCGCGTCCGCTTGGCGGCCCGCCGCTTCCCCGCCGACCCCACCCGCAGGGTCAACCGGGAGATCTCCGACCCCAGGTTGACCCCGATGGCGATCGCCATGGCCAGGGACGCCGCCTTGGCCAGCGACACCAACCCCTTGTCGACCTCGTTCTGGGCCATCGACAGCAGCCCGAAATACGTCGCCGACCCCGGCAGCAGCGGCCCGATCGCCGCCGTCGTGTACGGCAGCGCGGACGCGAACCGGAACCGGGACAGCAACTGCCCGAACAACCCCACCAGCCCCGCCGCGACGGCCGTGGAGGCGACCGGTGAGATCTCCCCGGCGTAGTGCATCGCACCGTAGACCGACCAGGCCACACCCCCGTTGAGGGTCACGGCCAGCACGGTGGATCGTTCCTGCTGGAGCAGTACGGCGAAGGTCAGCGACAGCACCATCGACGCGGCGATCTGCAGCAGCGGCCGTTGGGAGGTGTTGAGCGCGACATCGGGATTGAGCCGGCCGCCCAGTTTCAGGCCGAAGTACAGGACCGTCAGCACCCCGATGACGATGCCGACGAAGAAGTACATGACCTCCAGCAGCCGCGCGGACGCGGTGATGTAGAAGCCGGTCAGCCCGTCCTGGACGCCCGCGACGAGGGCCCGCCCGGGCAGCAGCGCGAACAGCCCACCGGTGACGACGGCGGACGCCGCGACGTCGATGTGGGCGAGCGCGAACGCCACCCCGATCGCGGCCGGCGGCATCGCGGCGACCATGAACTGGTAGAACTCCGGCAGTCCCCGCCCCGCGCACAGCCACGCCAGCCGGTCGCCGAGCATCGCGCCCACCGCCGCCGCCACGAACACCAGCAGGTCACCGCCGACGAGCACGGAGGCCGCCCCGGCCAGCAGCCCGCTCGCGGCGGTCAGCGCCCAGCCGGGGTACGGGTGCCGGTTGCGGCGGATCTCCGCGAGCCGCCGGTAGGCCTCCTCCAGGGAGACATGGGCCTCGGGGTCGGTGAGGTCGTCCACGAGCCGGAAGACGGCCGCCAGACGCGTGTAGTCGGTCCCGCGCCGCCGCACCGTCCGGGACGCGGTCACCGGGTCGTCGACCAGCGAGGGCTGGTACGAGATCGCCAGCAGCGTGAAGGTGACGTTCGGCTCGCACCGGTCGAGGCCGTAGGACCGGCAGACCGCGAACATCGCGGCCTCCACGTCCTCCGCGCCCTCGCCGCCGGCCAGCAGCAGCTCCCCGATACGCAGCGTCAGGTCGAGCACGCGCGGGACGGCCGGACCGCCCTCCTCCGCCTTCTGCACCGGCTCCGGCGCCGGCCGCTCGGCCACCGGCATGCGCAGCATCGTGCGCATCCGGTCCTGCCAGGGCGCGTCCTTGACGAGACTCACGGCGGGAAACCCGGAGGCGGGCGTGAAGACCGGCGGGGCGTCCTCGGCGCTGTAGGTGCTCGGCGTGCTGAACGCCGACCCCTCCGGCTCGGCACTCACCGGCTGCCGCGCCGCCAGCCCCTCCGGCACGGCGAACTCGGACGTGGTCTCGGGCTCACCGCCGCCCTCGGGGGCCGCGATGCCCGCCGGCACGGCGAACTCGGACGTGATCTCCGGGTCGTACCGCGCCTCGTCCGAGCTGGGCTTGCGGTCCTCCGCCTCCGTCACGGTCGTAACGCTCCCTGAACGACATCTTCACGTAGGCCTCAGTATGCGCGTGAGCACACAGCGGACACGAAAAACGGGCCGCACGGTACGTGCGGCCCGTTTTCGTGGGTGAACGGCGTCTCAGTGACCGCCGGACTCCTTGAAGCGCTTGTAGGACCGCTCGATCTCCACCTCGGCGTCGGTGCGGCCGACCCAGTTGGCGCCCTCGACGGACTTGCCGGGCTCCAGGTCCTTGTAGACCTCGAAGAAGTGCTGGATCTCCAGGCGGTCGAACTCCGACACGTGGTGGATGTCGCGCAGGTGCTCCACCCGCGGGTCCGTGGCCGGAACGCACAGCAGCTTGTCGTCGCCGCCGGCCTCGTCCGTCATCCGGAACATGCCGATCGCGCGGCACTTGATCAGGCAGCCCGGGAACGTGGGCTCGTCCAGGATGACCAGCGCGTCCAGCGGGTCGCCGTCCTCGCCGAGAGTGTTCTCGACGAAGCCGTAGTCGGTCGGGTAGGCGGTCGAGGTGAAGAGACGACGGTCCAGGCGGATCCGACCGGTCTCGTGGTCCACCTCGTACTTGTTCCGCGAACCCTTCGGGATCTCGATCGTGACGTCGAACTCCACCGGTGGCTCCTCCATGATCAACACATAGTTCTGGTGGTTAAGTGTCCCTCACGCAGGTGTGTGATCGCGAAAGGGGCTGGTGGTCGTGCCAGAACTGAGGTCTTGGCAGTCCGCGAAACCGCGTGTGCGGAAGATCGCGGGCGCCGTACGACCGCGTCTGGCACGCGTCGCGACCGTCACGAAACCGCAGGTGGCGCGGTTGCGGCAGGCAGTGGGACCGCAGCTCGCACGCGTCACGCGCGCGGCCGGACCCCGGCTGGTCACCCTGGTCCGCCCCCCTCGTCCCCGGACCCTCAAGACCTGGCAGTACACCGCGGGCGCCGCCACGGCCGGGCTCGCGCTGGCCGCCGGTGTGGCGACCGCGGCGGGCCCCTGGGACGCCACCGGCCAGCGTACGGCCGAGCGGGACCGGGCGGCCGCGCTGGAACGGACGGGTGGCGCAGATCACGGCTCCGGTGCGGACTCCGTCACAGCCGACGGCGAGCCCAGCCCCGCGCCCAGCGCCGGGTCGGTCCTGACGGGCCTGGGCGGCGCCACGAACACCGTGAAGTCCGCCCCCAGCGGCCGGCCCGCCGGGATCTCCGGAACGGCCGTCACGGACGTCCTGAAGCCCCTGCTGGCCGACGCGGCACTCGGCCGCACCCGCACCGCCGTGGTCGTCGACGTGGCCACCGGCGGGCGCCTGTACGGCTCCGGCGCCGACACGGCCCTCACCCCCGCCTCCACCACCAAGATCGCCACGGCCGTCGCCGCCCTCCACGCCCTCGGCCCCGACCACCGCCTCACCACGCGCGTGGCCCTCGAACCCGGCACCAGGGAGGTCGTCCTGGTCGGCGGCGGCGACCCCACCCTCACCGCGCACAAGGACGCGGAAGGCTGGGCCAGCCTGCGCACCCTCGCCACCGAGACCGCGAAATCGCTCACCGCGCGGGGCATCAAGCAGATCACGCTCTCGTACGACACCACGCTCTACGCCGGCTCCGACCTGCACCCCATCGGCGTCAACGACAACCTCGCGCGCGTGAGCCCCCTGATGGCCGACGAGGGCCGCACCGACGACTCCACCGAGGGGCCGGTGACCCGGGTGAGCGACCCGGCGGCCGACGCGGCACGGAAGTTCGCGGGCTTCCTGCAGGCCGCCGGCATCAAGACCTCGTCCCCCGGCACCTCCAAGGCGAGCAGCCGGGCCGCCACCCTCGCCACCGTCTCCTCGCCGCCGCTGTCCTCGATCGTCGAGCGCATGCTGACCAACAGCGACAACGACATCGCCGAGGCCCTGGCCCGGCAGACGGCGCTGGCGAGCGGCCGGCCGGCGAGCTTCGACGGGGGAGCGGCCGCCATCGCAGCCCAACTGACCCGCCTGGGCCTGCCGATGACCGGCGCCTCCTTCCACGACGGCAGCGGCCTCAACCGCGACGACCGGCTGACCGCGAACCTGCTCACCGCGCTGCTCGCCAAGGCCGCCGACGCCGACCGGCCGGGCCTGCGCCCGGTCCTCACCGGCCTCCCCGTGGCCGGTTTCACGGGCACCCTGACCAGCCGTTACGGGGACGGCGCGGCAGGCGTCGTGCGCGCCAAGACCGGCACCCTGACCGGCGTCAACACGCTGGCGGGCACGGTCGTCGACAAGGACGGCCGGCTGCTGGCCTTCGCCTTCCTCACCTCGGACACGACGAGCCCCGAGGAGGCGCAGGCGGCACTGGACCGGACGGCGACGGCGCTGGCGGGGCTGTAGCCCATGACACAAGTCACGCGAAGCTCACCAACCTCCACGGTCTGCCCGAAGGGGGACCGCTCACGTACGGTTGACGCATGACGAGCATCGGTGGCGCTGCCTCATCAGGGATGGTCGACTGGAATCTCGCGGTGGCGACCGCGACCCGACTCGTGCGGCCGGGCCCCGAGGTGAGCCGCGACGAGGCCCGGACCATCGTCGCGGAGCTGCGGCGGCACGCGAAGGCCTCGGAGGAACACGTCCGGGGCTTCACTCGTATGGGCACCGGCGACGTCCACGACACCCCCGTTCTGGTGGTGGACCGACCCGGCTGGGTCAAGGCCAACGTCGCCGGGTTCCGGGAACTGCTCAAGCCGCTCCTCGACAAGATGCAGGAGCGGCGGGCCGGCAGCCCGGGCGGCGCGGTGCTCGGCGCGGTCGGCGGCAAGGTCACCGGCGTCGAACTGGGCATGCTGCTGTCGTTCCTGTCGTCCCGGGTCCTCGGCCAGTACGAGACCTTCGCCCCCGCCTCCCGCGACCTCCCGGCGGACGAGAACGGCGGCGGCCGGCTGCTGCTCGTCGCCCCCAACATCGTCCACGTGGAGCGCGAACTCGAGGTCAAGCCGCACGACTTCCGGCTCTGGGTCTGCCTGCACGAGGAGACGCACCGCACCCAGTTCTCCGCGGTGCCCTGGCTGCGCGCCCATCTGGAGGGCGAGATCCAGTCGTTCCTGTCGGAGACCGACGTCGACCCGATGACCGTCCTGGAACGCATCCGGGACGCCGCCCAGTCCCTCGCCGGCAGCCGTCCCGAGGCCGAGGAGGACGACGGCGGACGGTCGTTCGTCGAACTGGTGCAGACCCCCGCCCAGCGCGAGATCCTCGGCCGGCTCACCGCCGTCATGTCCCTCCTGGAGGGCCACGCCGACTTCGTGATGGACGGCGTCGGACCGGCCGTCGTGCCGACCGTCGCGGAGATCCGCGAGAAGTTCCAGCAGCGGCGTGCCAAGGGCGCCTCCCGGCTGGACATGACCCTGCGCAAGCTGCTCGGACTCGATGCCAAGCTGCGCCAGTACCGCGACGGCGAACGCTTCGTGCGGGCCGTCGTCGACCAGGTCGGCATGGACGGCTTCAACCGGGTGTGGACCTCGCCGAACACCCTGCCGACCAAGTCGGAGATCGCCAAACCGGCGGACTGGGTCGCGCGGGTGCACCGCAAGGCCGAGTCGTGAACCCGCGGATGTGTGTCGTGAACCAGCGGATGTGTGGTGAACCGAATCCGGCCTACGGCAGGCGAACGCCCCTTCAATCACCCGTCCGAGGGACCGTGAGCGATGGGTAGGCGTGCAATGCTCGGGGAACGGCCCGTTTCTGTCACCATCTACACACTCTGAGTGACCGATCCTCGGGCTCACCCCCCGAAAACTTCATGAAGGGAACCGGACATGGGTCCCCATCCTGCGGTCGCGGCGATACGCCTGGCGGTCCGCCGCGCCCTCCACGACATCCTCACCGACCTGAACCGCCACAGCCGCACCCCCGGTGAACGCGCCTTCGGGCACGCCGGTGTGCGGGTCGTGCGCCCCGTCGGAGAGATCCCGGAGCAGACACCGAACGAGCGGCCCCCCTCCCCGCTCGTCCTTGTGGCATGCTCCGGCGGCGCCGACTCCATGGCGCTCGCCTCCGCCCTCGCCTTCGAGGCCCCCAAGCTCGGCATCCGCGCGGGCGGCATCACCGTCGACCACGGCCTGCAGCCCGGCTCCGACCTGCGCGCCGAGGAGGTCGCCCTCAGACTGCGCGAACTCGGCCTCGACCCGGTCGAGTCGATCACCGTGACCGTCGGCCGCGACGGCGGACCCGAGGCGGCCGCCCGCGACGCCCGCTACGCGGCCCTGGACGCCGCCCTGGAGCGGCACGACGGCGCGGCGGTCCTGCTCGGCCACACCAGGGACGACCAGGCCGAGACCGTCCTGCTCGGCCTCGCCCGC
This sequence comes from Streptomyces sp. NPDC048288, assembly GCF_043201555.1. NCBI lineage: Bacteria > Bacillati > Actinomycetota > Actinomycetes > Kitasatosporales > Streptomycetaceae > Streptomyces > Streptomyces sp. NPDC048288. Next base: position 68,511 of record NZ_JBICZD010000002.1, on the reverse strand, counting down.
GGCTCGGGCATCCGCTCCCTGTCCGGAATGGCCGCGGTCTCGGGGGCCGGCGGCCGTTACCGACGCCCCTTCCTCCAGCTGGACCGGCAGACCGCCCGCAAGGCCTGCCTGGTCCAGGCACTGCCCGTCTGGGACGACCCGCACAACGCGGACCCGGCCTACACCCGCTCCCGGCTCCGCCACGAGGGCCTGCCCGCCCTGGAGAAGGCCCTCGGCAAGGGCGTCGTCGAGGCCCTCGCCCGCACCGCCCAGCTCTCCCGTGACGACGCCGACGCCCTGGACACCTGGGCCAGCCAGGCCGAGGCCTCCGTACGGGACGCCGCGGGCCTGCTGGAGTGCGCCAAGCTCTACGCCCTGCCCCCCGCGGTGCGCCGCCGGATCCTGCGCCGTGCCGCCATCGAGGCGGGCGCGCCGGCCGGTTCCCTGTTCGCCCGGCACATCGAGGAAGTCGACCGGCTGATCACCGGCTGGCGCGGTCAGGGAGCCATCAATCTCCCGGGCAAAGTCGTCGCCCAGCGCCAGGGTGGCAGACTGGTGATTCGGCAAGGCTGAATCCCGACCTCACGGAGAGCTCCTCGGTGCTCCTCCGACGGGGTGGGTAGGCCGGTGGGACGACCGACCGAAAGTGATGCGGGTGGACGCGAAAGACATGGGTGCCGACCTCCAGGCGGTACTCATCACCAAGGAAGAGATCGACGCGAAGCTGGTCGAGCTGGCCGCGAAGATCGACGCGGAGTACGCGGGCAAGGACCTGCTCATCGTGGGCGTCCTCAAGGGCGCCGTGATGGTCATGGCGGACCTCGCCCGGGCGCTGTCCACCCCCGTCACCATGGACTGGATGGCCGTGTCCTCCTACGGCGCGGGCACCCAGTCCTCCGGTGTGGTGCGGATCCTCAAGGACCTCGACACCGACATCAAGGGCAAGCACGTCCTGATCGTCGAGGACATCATCGACTCCGGGCTGACCCTGTCCTGGCTGATCAACAACCTCGGCTCCCGCGAGCCCGAGACCCTGAAGATCTGCACGCTGCTCCGCAAGCCGGACGCGGCCAAGGTCGCCATCGACGTCGAGTGGGTCGGCTTCGACATCCCCAACGAGTTCGTCGTCGGCTACGGCCTCGACTACGCCGAGAAGTACCGCAATCTCCCGTTCGTCGGTACGCTCGCGCCTCACGTCTACGGCGGCTGACCCCCGGCTGATACGCCGGAGGGTCCACTTACGTAAGACGATCGGGAACCCCAGCGGGTTTCGCGCCGTTGGAGCATGCAGAGACGGGTTTGCCAGCCGTCCGAGCCGCTCCGTGCGGCTTTGGGTAACAAAGCTGGGGTACCGTCAGAAGAACTGTCTTATCAAACTCACTATGGCAGGAGGGACGGGGCGTCTCGCTCCGTATGGATGGACGTGAAGCGATACTTCCGTGGGCCGGTCATGTGGATCGTGCTGGCCGTCCTTGCCGTGGTCGTGTTGATGCAGGTCGTCGGCTCGTCCGGCGGCTACAAGACGGTGGACACCGGCCAGGTCGTGGCGGCGATCAATGACAACAAGGTGGAATCGGCCAAGCTGACCACCGGTGACGAGCAGACCATCAAGGTCACGCTCAAGGACGGCGAGAAGGTCTCCGGCAGCTCGAAGATCCAGGCGAGCTACATCGGCGACCAGGGCGTGACCATCGCCAACACGCTGCAGACCAAGTACCAGGACAAGCAGATCCCCGACGGCTACACCGTCGCGCCGACGAAGCAGAACGCTTTCCTCGGTGTCCTGCTCTCCCTGCTCCCCTTCGTCCTCATCGTGGTCGTCTTCCTGTTCCTGATGAACCAGATGCAGGGCGGCGGCTCCCGCGTCATGAACTTCGGCAAGTCCAAGGCGAAGCTCATCACCAAGGACACCCCGAAGACGACGTTCTCGGACGTCGCGGGCTGCGACGAGGCCGTCGAGGAACTCCACGAGATCAAGGAGTTCCTCCAGGAGCCGGCCAAGTTCCAGGCGGTCGGCGCAAAGATTCCCAAGGGCGTGCTCCTCTACGGCCGTCCCGGCACCGGCAAGACGCTCCTCGCGCGCGCCGTCGCCGGCGAGGCCGGGGTGCCCTTCTACTCGATCTCCGGTTCCGACTTCGTCGAGATGTTCGTCGGTGTCGGTGCCTCCCGGGTGCGTGACCTCTTCGAGCAGGCCAAGGCGAACGCCCCGGCGATCGTCTTCGTCGACGAGATCGACGCGGTCGGCCGCCACCGCGGCGCCGGCCTCGGCGGCGGTCACGACGAGCGCGAGCAGACCCTGAACCAGCTGCTCGTCGAGATGGACGGCTTCGACGTCAAGGGCGGCGTGATCCTCATCGCCGCGACGAACCGGCCCGACATCCTCGACCCGGCGCTGCTGCGCCCCGGCCGCTTCGACCGCCAGATCGCGGTCGACCCGCCGGACCTGCAGGGCCGTCTGGAGATCCTCAAGGTCCACCAGAAGGGCAAGCCGGTCGCGCCCGACGTCGACCTCGCGGCGGTCGCCCGCCGCACGCCGGGCTTCACCGGCGCGGACCTGTCGAACGTGCTGAACGAGGCGGCGCTGCTCACGGCCCGCAGCGACAAGAAGCTGATCGACAACCTCAGCCTGGACGAGGCGATCGACCGTGTGGTCGCGGGCCCGCAGAAGCGGACCCGGATCATGTCGGACAAGGAGAAGAAGATCACCGCGTACCACGAGGGCGGACACGCCCTGGTCGCGGCGGCCTCCCCGAACTCCGACCCGGTCCACAAGATCACGATCCTGTCCCGCGGCCGTGCCCTCGGCTACACGATGGTCCTGCCGGACGAGGACAAGTACTCGACCACGCGCAACGAGATGCTCGACCAGCTCGCCTACATGCTGGGCGGTCGCGCGGCCGAGGAACTGGTCTTCCACGACCCGACCACGGGCGCCGCGAACGACATCGAGAAGGCCACGGCCACCGCCCGCGCGATGGTCACGCAGTACGGCATGACCGAGCGTCTCGGCGCGATCAAGTTCGGCGGCGACAACACCGAGCCCTTCCTCGGCCGTGAGATGTCCCACCAGCGCGACTACTCGGAAGAGGTCGCCGCCCTGGTGGACGAGGAAGTCAAGAAGCTCATCGAGAACGCGCACAACGAGGCCTGGGAGATCCTGGTCGAGAACCGCGACGTCCTCGACAACCTGGTGCTCCAGCTCCTGGAGAAGGAGACCCTGGGCAAGGAGGAGATCGCCGAGGTCTTCGCGGCGATCCACAAGCGGCCCGCGCGCCCCGCGTGGACCGGCTCCTCCCGCCGTACGCCGTCCACCCGCCCGCCGGTGCTCTCCCCCAAGGAGCTCGCACTGACCAACGGGGCGAACGGCTCGACGCCCGCGATCAGCACCGTGAAGTCCACGGCGGCCGAGTCCGCCCCGGCGGTCGAGAAGGCCCCGGAGGACCGACCCGAGAGCTGAGTCACACTGCTCTCACCTGGCTCGGAATGGATGCCGCGCCCCCCAGGATCTAGCCTGGGGGGCGCGGCATTTCCGTAATGCCTGTACATGAGGCGCGTGATCCACATGCGCAGACCCGATGGAACGAGGCACCCCAGATGACCGACCCCGTGACCCTGGACGGCGAGGGCCCCATCGGCGAGTTCGACGAGAAACGCGCCGAGAACGCCGTACGCGAACTGCTGATCGCGGTCGGCGAGGACCCGGACCGTGAGGGGCTCCGCGAGACTCCGGCGCGGGTGGCACGTGCCTACCGGGAGCTGCTGGCCGGGAACTACCAGGAACCGGAAGAGGTCCTGACGACGACGTTCGATCTCGGGCACGACGAGATGGTCCTGGTCAAGGACATCGAGATCGTCAGCCTGTGCGAGCACCACATGCTGCCGTTCCACGGTGTGGCCCACGTCGGCTACATCCCGGCGGAGACCGGCAAGATCACGGGTCTGTCGAAGCTCGCCCGGCTGGTCGAGGTGTTCGCCCGCCGCCTTCAGGTGCAGGAGCGGCTCACCACCCAGGTCGCGGACTCCCTCATGCGGATCCTGGAGGCCCGGGGCGTGATCGTCGTGGTGGAGGCCGAGCACATGTGCATGTCGGTGCGCGGGATCCGCAAGCCGGGCGCCAAGACGACCACGTCGGCGGTGCGCGGCCAGCTCAGGGACGCCACGACCCGCGCCGAGGCGATGAGCCTGATACTGGCGCGCTGACCCTGCGGGGGAGCGGGGCTCACGCCACCGGCTCGGCCCCGCTGCGGTCGTTGTCGTCGTCCTCCGGGAGCTTGCAGACGCGCTCCAGGAACATGGCCGCCGCTATGACGCCGACGCCGGCGAGGACCGAGAAGGCGGCGTAGAGGGCCTGGTCGCGGCGGGCGGGGATGTCGAGGAGCTCCAGGAGGAAGACGCCCGCGCCGCCGTACATGCCGGCGACCAGGGCCGCGACCAGGGCGCTGGCCTGTCCGAAGACGACCGCGCGGGCCGCCATCAGGGGATCGACGCCCTTGGCGCCCGGGCGCCGCTCGCGCTGCGCCTTGAAGCGGGCGCGCAGCGAGAGCGCCGTGGAGAGCAGGACCACCGCGATCAGGGCCAGCACGATGGGGGCGGCCACCGGCACGCTGGGCAGGGTCCCCACCGAGTTCCAGAGGCGGGCGGCCGCCCAGGACAGCACCGCGGCCACGACGAAGACGCCGGCCAGCACCCTGATCCGCAGCTCTTTCACTGTGTTCCTTCAGCTCCCCCGCAGCGATGTGGTCGTCTTGACCTTAACGACTACTCGGGCAGTCGGAGTTCCAGGTCCGCACGCGCTTCCACACCGTGCCGGGTGACGGCGGTCAGCAGCTCCGCGACCGGGCCGAGGCCGGGCAGCTGGGCCTCGGGGTCGATGTCGTACCAGGGCGCGAGCACGAAGGCGCGCTGGTGGGCCCGCGGGTGCGGGAGGGTCAGCTGCGGGTCGTCGGAGACCACGTCGGCGTAGGCGACGATGTCGACGTCGAGGGTGCGCGGGCCCCAGTGCTCGTCCCGCACCCGGTTGAACGCCTCCTCGACCGCGTGCGCCCGCTCCAGCAGGGAGGACGGCGGGAGGGTGGTCTTCAGCACCACGATCGCGTTGAGGTACGTCGGCTGGCTGCCGGGCTCCACGCCCCACGGCTCCGTCTCGTACACCGGCGACACGGCCTTGATGCGGACGCCCGGGGTGTCCTCCAGCGCGTCGACGGCGCCCTGGAGGGTCTCCAGGCGGTTGCCGAGGTTGGAGCCGAGGGCGACCACGGCGCGTTTGGGGTTGGAGAGCGTGGTGTCGGCGGCGTCGACCTGCTCGACGACGGAGGCGGGCACCGGCTGTACGGTCGGGTCGCTGGGACCCCGCAGGGAGGATGCGGTCATACTCGGCTCCGGGTGATGGTGACGGTGACGTCGTCGAACGGGACGGTGATGGGCGCGTCGGGCTTGTGGACGCGGACCTCGACCTCTTGTACCCCCTCGTGCTTCAGGCAGGCCTGGGCGATCCGCTCGGCGAGCGTCTCGATCAGGTTCACCGGTTCCCCCTCGACCACGGCGACGACCTCCTCGGCCACGATGCCGTAGTGCACGGTCTTCGCGAGGTCGTCGGTGGCCGCCGCGGGCCGGGTGTCCAGGCCGAGGGCGAGGTCCACGATGAAGGTCTGGCCCTCCTCGCGTTCCTTGGGGAAGACACCGTGGTGCCCGCGGGCCCTGAGGCCGCGCAGCGCGACACGATCCACGCGAATCACTCCTGCAATCGTCGGTGACGGCGAGGTCGCGTCGCGTGCGGACGACGGACCGGCCACACACGAATCTACCTGCGGGCACTGACAGCGCCGGGGTACGGGGCGGCGGCGTCCGCCCTGGCCGGCAGGGTTCATCGCGCGTTTCCCCCGGAGAACCCGGCGGCTCACGGGCTGGTAGCCGTAGCTACTCGCGAGTTCGTGATTCCAGCCACTTCTTGGTCCGCGAGGGGGTTCCTCCGCTCAGGAGGGCGTGTCGTCCTCGTCCTCCTCGTCGGCCTCGGACAGTACGGGGGAGGCGTGGTGGGACCAGAGCTTCCAGTCGTCCGGGGTGCGCCGGAACACGTTGGTGGCGACGACGAGCTGGCCCACCAGCGGGCCCAGTTCCTGCCCGCCCTCCGGGGCCGGGCCGCCGCTGAGGATGTTCTCCGTGCAGGTCACCAGGGCGGTGTCGCCGGTGACGGAGACATGCACGTCGGTGAGGAAGAACTGGATGTAGTCGGTGTTCGCCATGATCAGCGCGTACGACCTGAGGACCTCGCCGCGGCCGGTCAGCACCGGCCAGCCGGGGTGCACGCAGGAGATCACGCCGCTGTCCGCGGGGTCGTGGTACTCCTCGTCGACGCCCAGGTCGGCGGGGGTGAGCCAGAGGGAGGAGACCGTTTCGAAGTCGCCGTTCTCCAGTGCCTCGTAGAAGGCGGTGTTGGCGGCCTCGACCTGTTCGACGTCCGTATGGGGGGCGCTCACCGGGCTCCCTCTGCGGTGCGGGCGCCCTCGATGGCGCGCGCGACCCGTACCGCGTCCGCCGTGGCGCGCACCTCGTGCACGCGCACCGCCCACGCGCCGGCGTGCGCGGCGAGCGCGGAGACGGCGGCCGTCGCCGCGTCACGCTCCCGGGCCGGCGGGGGCGCCCCCTCGGGTCCGGCCAGCACCCGGCCGAGGAACCGCTTGCGGGAGGCGGCGACCAGCAGCGGGTGGCCCAGGGCGTGCAGCCGGTCGAGGTGGGCGAGCAGGGTCAGGTCGTGCTCGGAGTCCTTGGAGAAGCCGAGACCGGGGTCGACGACGACCCGGTCGGGTGCGATGCCGCCGGCGAGGACGGCGTCCACGCGCGCGCGGAGTTCGTCGACGACCTCGGCGACGACGTCGTCGTACGCGCCCCTGACATTGCCGCCGTCCAGGAAGCCCCGCCAGTGCATGACGACGAAGGGGGCGCCGGACTCGGCGACGGCGGGGATCATGCCGGGGTCGGCGAGGCCGCCGCTGACGTCGTTGACGAGGGCGGCGCCGGCGGCGAGGGCCTGCCGGGCGACCGAGGCGCGCATGGTGTCCACGGAGACGACGACGCCTTCGGCGGCGAGGCCGCGGACCACGGGGATGACCCGGCGCAGTTCCTCGGCCTCGTCGACGCGGGTGGCGCCGGGGCGGGTGGACTCGCCGCCGACGTCGACCAGGTCGGCGCCCTGGGTGACGAGGTCGAGACCGTGCTTGACGGCGATGGTCGTGTCGAACCAGCGGCCGCCGTCGGAGAAGGAGTCGGGGGTGACGTTCACGACCCCCATGACCGCGCAGCGGTCCCATGCCGGAAGCCCTGTCACCTGGCCACGCCCGCTCTGGTTGTTCATACGTTCAGCGTAGGCCCCGCCGGGGCGGGGCCGTGCGGCCCGAGCGGAGCCCCCGGGCTGGAGGGTGAGGGGCTCCGCTCGGGCCCGTCGGTGGGGTCAGGCCGCCCGGACCTCGTGCTCGGCCACCTGGTGCGGGCAGGGGCGGGCGGCGGGGGAGGTGCGGCGCAGGAAGCGCGGGAGCGGAAGGGCGAGGTTGACGAAGCCCTCGGCCTGCATGGCGGCGAGGCCGATGCGCGGGAGGTCGCCGGAGGCCCGGTAGACCACGAAGCGCGGCTCCCAGCGCGGCTGGAACTTCGCGTTGAACTTGTACAGCGACTCGATCTGGAACCAGCGGGACAGGAAGACCAGCAGTCCGCGCCAGGCCCGCAGCACAGGACCGGCGCCGATCTTCTCGCCGCGCGCGAGCGCCGAGCGGAACATCGCGAAGTTGAGCGAGATCCGGGTGATGCCGAGCTTCGGGGACGCCTGGAGGGCGGCCACGATGAGCAGTTCGTTCATCCCGGGGTCGGCGGCGCGGTCGCGGCGCATCAGGTCGAGGGAGACGCCGTCGGTGCCCCAGGGCACGAAGTGCAGGATCGCCTTGAGGTCGCCGTAGGGACCGGGCAGTTCGTCGGTCTTGTGGGCGGTGGCGATCAGGCAGTCGCCGTCGTTGGGGTCTCCTATGCGGCCGAGTGCCATGGAGAAGCCGCGTTCGGTGTCGGTGCCGCGCCAGTCCTCCGCCGCCCGGCGGATGCGGTCCAGTTCGGCCTCGCCGAGGTCACGGATGCGCCGTACCCGGGTTTCGTAGCCGGCCCGCTCGATGCGCTTGACCATCTGGCGCACGTTGCGCATCGCGCGTCCGGCGAGCGAGAAATCCGCCACGTCCACCACCGCCTCGTCGCCCAGTTCGAGGGCGTCCAGGCCGGTCTCGCGGGTCCACACCTCGCCGCCCGTCTCCGAGCAGCCCATGACGGCGGGGGTCCAGGAGTGGGCCTTGGCCTCGTCCATGAAGCGTTCGATGGCGCCGGGCCAGGCCTCGACGTCGCCGATGGGGTCGCCGCTGGCGAGCATCACGCCGGAGACGACGCGGTAGGTGACCGCCGCCTTGCCGCTGGGCGAGAAGACGACCGCCTTGTCGCGGCGGAGCGCGAAGTGGCCGAGGGAGTCGCGGGCGCCGTGCTTCTCCAGCAGGGCGCGCAGCCTCGTCTCGTCCTCCTCGGTGAGGTGCGCGGCGGGGTGTTCGGGGCGGAACGCGAGGTAGATGGTGGTGACGGCGGTGATCAGGCCGAGCGCGCCGAGCGAGAAGGCGACCGTCCAGGAGGTGGAGCCCTCGTAGTCGACCGGGCCCTCGAAGCCGAACAGGCCGTAGATCACGTGGGTGAGCCGGTCGGCCAGGCTCGGGTCGCCGATGGTGCGCTTGGGGTGGGCGCTGACGATGACCAGGCCGAGCGCGAGGGAACCGGCGCTCATGAGGACGAAGTTGGCGAGCGCCCGCCACCGGCTGCGCGGGTCGGGCAGCGCCTTGAACTCGTCGCGGTGGATCACCAGCGGTACGAACAGCGCCAGTGAGATCAGCGCGCCGATGAGCGAGTGCCGGTACACGAACTGGGAGATCGCACCGGCCGGCAGCAGCGCGACCGCGGCCCGCCACGCCCGGCGCTTGCGCCGCTTGAGCCCGTGCGCGAGCAGCAGCAACAGCACCCCGGCGCTGAGCGAGAGCGCGGCCGCGAACGGCCCGAGCGAGCCCGGCAGCACCTCGGCCATGGCGTGCATACGGCTGTGACGGAAGCGCGGGAACACACCCGCGGCGATGTCCAGGGCACCCACAACGGCGCACGCCCGGCCGACCAGAGCGGGGACGGCCTCGGGACGCGGACCACGGACTATGCGCCGCGCCCGGCCTGATCGGCTCGGAACCTCGCCCGACATTTCCCCATCTATCCTGACAGACATCGCATCCCGTAGTTCTGCGAGAGACCTTGAATCCGGTGCCGATTCGGGCATCCGGCGACATTGCGCCCTCTAGGACGGTGTCTCGGGGGGAGAGGTTCACTCCTCACCGGAAAGCCGGTTCAAAGGCCAGGGAAAGCCCAGGGCAAGCCTCGCTGAAAGCGGCGGTCGCCACGGGGGAAAGCGCAGGCAGGAAGCACCTCATGGGTCTCACGAGCAATAAAATGCTGGCATTGGCGATCTTGTCCGCCCTACTGCTGTTCGTCGGTACCGTGTGGCTGTGGCCCCGGCTGGCCCGGCGGAACTGGCGGGCCGTCAGCGGTCGCGTCGGCCTTTTGCTGGCCACCCAGTTGGCGCTCTTCGCGTGCCTGGGGATAGCCGTCAACCAGGCTTTCGGTTTCTACGCGAGCTGGGCGGACCTGTTCGGTACGGAGACCGACCAGGGTGTCGTCGTCGACCATGCCTCCGGCGGCCCGGTGCAGGTGGTGGCCACGTCCGAGGTGCACGGCATGGGCGGCTCGCTGCCGCGGACGGCCGGCCAGGTCCAGCAGGTCGACATCGTCGGCCGTACGACGCACATCGCCACCCCGGCGTACGTGTACCTGCCGCCGGAGTACTTCCAGCCGCGGAACCGCACCCGTACGTTCCCGGTGACGGTCGTCCTCAGCGGCTATCCCGGCACCGCGCGGGCGCTGGTCGACAAGCTGCACTACCCGCGCACGGCGCAGCACCTGGTCCGGGACGGGCGGATGCGGCCGACGATCCTGGTGATGCTGCGGCCCACGGTCGCGCCGCCCCGGGACACCGAGTGCGTGGACGTCCCGCGCGGCCCGCAGACCGAGACCTTCTTCGCCAAGGACCTCCCCGAGGCCGTGCGCGCGCACTACCGGGCCGTCGGCAAGCAGGGCCGCTGGGGGATCGTCGGCGACTCGACGGGCGGCTACTGCGCGCTCAAGCTCGCGATGCACCACCCCGACGTGTACGGGGCCGGCGCCGGACTCTCCCCGTCGTACAAGGCACCCCTGGACGCCACGACGGGCGACCTCTTCCAGGGCGACCGGCAGCTGCAGAACCGCGCGAACCTGTGGTGGCTGCTGCGGCACGAGCCCGCCCCGGAGACGTCCCTGCTGGTCACCAGCAGCAGGATCGGGGAAACGAACTACAAGGACACGCTGAAATTCATCACGCGCGTGCAGGCCACGGAGCTGACCCGGATCTCGTCGATCATCCTCGACAGCGGCGGCCACAACTTCAATACCTGGCGCCGGGAGATCCCCGCGACTCTCCAGTGGATCAGCGGCCGATTGGGCGGTCACTGAACCCGGGCTCTGTCGATGCCGTGTGAAGACTTCGTTGTCGCTGTGTTTTTACGGCCCGGGGCACCACGATTCGCCTACGCGCGGTAAGTTTCTGGCCATGCCACGTGGACGTCACCGCCATTCCCCACCTTTGCACAGGCTGTTGCCTCCCTCGGCGATCGCCGGTGTCTCCCTCGTCTGCGCCCTTGGCCCCTGGTTGTCCTCCCAACCGACGGTGCTGCGCACCCTCGCGGCGATAGCCGCGGCCACCGCGGCCGTCGGTGCCGCCGTCATGCGGCGCTGGGACACCGACGCGGGCAAGCAGGTGGCCGACCTGTCACGCGCGCGTGCGAGCGACGAGTGGCGCCACGAGGAGCGGATCGCCGAGCTGGAGACCGACCTCGAGGAGTCGCGGGAGCTGCGCACCAAGCTGGAGCAGCGGCTGCGCGCGAAGCGGGCGGAGCTGGCGGGACTGCGCAACGAGCACGCGTCCCTGCTGCGCCGCTACGCCACGGCGGAGACCGAGCGCGCGAGCGCCCTGGAGGGCCGTCGCCTGCTGGAGATCGAGGCGGCGGAGCCGTCCGACGAGCTGCCGTCCGGCGGGGCCGCGGAAGCGCTCGAAGAGGCCGCGGACGTCGTCGAGGAGCTGGCGGTCGAGGAGCTGGCGGTCGAGGAGGCGACTCCCGCGGTCTTCTCGCCGGAGGGTTCCAAGCTGTTCCTGCGGGCCAAGGTGGCATTGGCCCGGTTCGACGAGAGCGACACCCCGGCGGCCGAGGCGGACGCCGACGGCGAGAGCGTGGCGGAGACGGCCGCCGAGCCCAAGACGGCCGAGGCCAAGGGCGAGTCCGCGCCGGAGGACGAGGACCAGGGGCAGCCCGAGGCGGCCGACGGGCACGCGCGCGCGGCCGCCACCATCACGGCAGGCCCGGAGGACACCACCCCGGCGGAGTCCGAACGGCCCGAGCGGTCCGAAGGGTCCGAAGAGTCCGCGGCGCCCGAGGGGTCGGCAGAGCCCGAGCAGTCCGCGGGGCCCGAGCAGTCCGCGGGGCCCGAGCAGGACGTCCCGGCCGCGACCGCGCCGTCCGCCAACTCCGTGCGGCCCACCGGGCACTTCACGGTGCCGACCGCGGTGGCCGTGCTGCCGGCGGCGCCCATCCCGCGGCCGCTGGTCACCGGCGGGTTCGACTTCTTCGGTACGCAGAAGGGCGCCGCGGCGGGCGGGCTGGACACCATGCACAACGAGGACCTCGCGGACGTCGTCGGCCAGGAGGCCCTCGCGCTCCACAAGGCCGAGTCCGAGGCCGAGTTCAAGCCCGCCGACCCGGAGTCCCGGGGCGTCGGCCAGGTCATCGACCTGACCGCGCACGACGAGACGGAGCAGATCAACCTCGGCGGCCTGCGCAGCGCCGCGTCCTGAAGCCACGCCGCCTCCTGAACGCGCGGCGATCCTGAGGCCGGGACCCCCGACGGGGTCCCGGCCTCAGGCCATCCAGCGGTCCGGGCGCGCGGTCCGGCGGCCCGTGCGGGAGCGCTCGGCCTGCTCCCGCAGCAGTGCGGCGGCCTCCTCGGCGCCCCGTAGACGGGCCGTGACGGTCTTGTTGGCCCCCGTGTCCACATGAACGTCCGCGAGCCGCCACAGCCGCTCCCAGGGCCCCTGCGTCAGTCGTACGCTCTGGACCTTGGCGTGCGGGACCAGCGACAGCTTCCGGCGCAGCAGCCCGTGCCGGGCGGCGAACACCGCGTCCGTGACCGCGAACCCGTAGCCGCGCCACCACAGCGGCACGCACCATTCGGCGCGCCGCGGCGACCGCGACAGCCCGGCCGGCACGGTCACCCCGGGCAGCACGCGCGCGACGACCGACTCGGCGACCGCGCGGGGCGCGACCGGCACCAGCACGGAGTTCGCCGACCCGGCCACGTCCAGCTCCACCCGCACCCAGCGCAGCGGCCGCCACAGCAGCGGCTCCACGATCCGCACGGTCTGCACCCGGCCCGGCGGCACCGTCTCGTGCGTGCGGTCGAGCAGCCCGTGGTCGATGTGCAGCCCGTCCGGGGACTCCGCGAGCGTCCAGTCGTACTCCGCGACGAACCGCCCCGCGCTGGCCGTGGCCGCCGCGCCGAGCAGCGGCAGGGCGGTGGCGAGGACCGTCCACACGCTGTGGGTGGCCAGCCACAGCAGCGGCGGGGCGACGAGGGCGGCGGCCAGCGAGCCCCAGGTCGCGCCGGTCAGCACGAGGGCGAGCGCGAGCTTGTTCGGGGGCACCCGCATCAGCTCGTGCGCCGGCGCCTCGCCGACCTCGTGCGCGGTCTCCGGCGCGAATCCGGCGGCACGCGCGAGCAGCTCCGCGCGCAGCGCCCGCGCCTCGCCCTCGCCCAGAAAGGCCAGCTCGTCCTTCTTGTCGGTGCCGACGACGTCTATGCGCAGCTTGGCGACGCCCGCCACGCGCGCCAGCAGCGGCTGGGTGACGTCCACGGCCTGGATCCGCTCCAGCCGGATGTGCGCGGTGCGCCGGAACAACAGGCCGGTACGTATGCGCAGTTCGCTGTCGGTCACCGCGAAGTGGGTGAACCACCAGGTGAGGAAGCCGTAGAGGGCGCCCGCCGTGACCAGGGCGGCGAACCCGGCCAGCAGCATGGTCGTGGTCAGTTTCGTCAGCTGTTCCTGGGCCTGGTTCGGGTCGTGCATCGCCCATCCCGCGATCACCGCGACCGGCGCCCACGCCCGCCGGAACGGCGTCACGGGGTGCAGCCGCCGCTCGGCCACGGCGGCCCTGTCCGGGCGTACGGCGTCGTCGACGCCCGGCGTGGTCACAGGCCCGCCGATCGGGCCTCGCCGAGCTCGGTGAGCCGGTCGCGCAGCCGTTCCGCCTCGGCCGGGTCGAGGCCCGGGATGGTCGCGTCGGTGGCCGCGGCGGCGGTGTGCAGCTGGACGCTGGCCAGCCCGAAGTGCCGCTCGACGGGCCCCGAGGTCACCTCCACCAGCTGCATCCGCCCGTAGGGCACCACGGTCTCCTCGCGCCAGAGCACACCACGGCTGATCAGCAGGTCGTCGGCGCGCTCGGCATAACGCCAGGACCGCCAGTTGCGGCCCAGCAGCACCCAGCCCCAGGCCAGCAGGGCCAGCGGCAGCAGCGCGAACGCCGCCCACACCGGGCCCGCGAGCAGCCCGAGCAGCAGCCCTACGGCGAGGGCGGTCAGCCCCAGCCACACCACCAGCAGCAGGCGGCGCATCCGCAGCAGGCCGGAGGGCAGTCCCGTCCACACCGGCTCGGTCCCCGTCGTCCCGGCGCCGGCCGGGCTCCCCGTCTCCATATGCCCAGCGTACGTAGGAGAGACTGGGGCCATGACTCCTACGACGGAGACCACGGTCGGGATCGGCGGCGCCGCGGAGAGCACCGACATGGTGCTCAACATCGGCCCCCAGCACCCCTCCACGCACGGTGTGCTGCGGCTGAAGCTGGTGCTGGACGGCGAGCGGATCGTCTCGGCGGAGCCGGTGATCGGCTATATGCACCGGGGCGCGGAGAAGCTCTTCGAGGCGCGCGACTACCGGCAGATCATCATGCTCGCCAACCGCCACGACTGGCTGTCGGCCTTCTCGAACGAGCTGGGCGTGGTCCTCGCCGTGGAGCGCATGCTCGGCATGGAGGTGCCCGTCCGCGCGGTGTGGACGCGCACTCTGCTCGCCGAGCTGAACCGGGTGCTCAACCACCTGATGTTCCTCGGCTCCTATCCGCTGGAGCTGGGCGGGATCACCCCGGTCTTCTACGCGTTCCGCGAGCGCGAGGAGCTCCAGAACGTCATGGAGGAGGTCTCCGGCGGGCGCATGCACTACATGTTCAACCGCGTCGGCGGCCTCAAGGAGGACCTCCCGGCCGGCTGGACCGCACGCGCGCGTGCGGCGGTGGCCGCCGTGCGCTCCCGGATGGACGTCTTCGACGACCTCGTCCTCGGCAACGAGATCTTCCGGGGGCGCACCCGGGGCGTGGGCGCCCTCACGCCGGAGGCCGTGCACGGGTACGGCGTGAGCGGGCCCCTCGCGCGCGCCTCGGGCGTCGACTTCGACCTGCGCCGCGACGAGCCCTACCTGGCCTACGGCGAGCTCCAGGACACCCTCAGGGTGGTCACCCGGACCGAGGGCGACTGCCTGGCCCGCTTCGAGTGCCTCCTGGAGCAGACCCACAACGCCCTGGACCTGGCCGACGCCTGTCTGGACCGGTTCGCCGAGCTGCCGCCGGGACCGATCAACCAGCGGCTGCCCAAGGTGCTCAAGGCGCCCGAGGGCCACACCTACGCGTGGACCGAGAACCCGCTCGGCATCAACGGCTACTACCTCGTCAGCAAGGGCGAGAAGACCCCGTACCGGCTCAAGCTGCGCTCGGCGTCGTACAACAACATCCAGGCCCTGACCGAACTGCTGCCGGGGACGCTGGTGGCGGACATGGTGGCGATCCTGGGGTCGATGTTCTTCGTGGTGGGGGACATCGACAAGTAGGCCCGCGAGGGCGTGGGGCGTGGGGTGTCGGGTGTGCGCCGCGGGTGGTGGGTCAGAGCAGGGTGTCCGCGATGCCCACCGGCTGGACCAGCCAGAGGAAGTCGCCGAGGCCGCCGGGGGCGGTGAGTTCGGCGGCCTCTCCCGCGGTCGAGAGGGCGCGCACATAGCCGGCGGGGTTCGTGGAGGCGAGCGTGAGCGGGGGGCGGCCGGCGATCAGGCCCAGGGCGCGCAGGGCGTCGCGCTGGGTGCACAGCAGCGCCTCGGGCAGCCTGAGGGCCGGGTCGAGCGCCGCGCACGCGTCCAGCGCCACATGCGCCGTGATGTCGCACGATCCGTTCGGCACGGGGAATGTCGCGCGCCCCGCGCGGAAGCCGGTGAGCGTCCCGAACGGGGGGCGGGTGTCCACCGTGTGCGCGTAGTCCACGGCCACCGCGAGCCCCCTGCGCAGACCGGTGACGGCGGTCGCCCAGGCCTGGTCCCGGGGCAGCCCGATCTCCGCGCGCAGTCCCGGTTCGGTGCCCAGCGGCCACCACCGCGCGAGCCACTGCGCGTCCGCGCCGGACACCCGCTCCCCGAGCAGCTCGACGCCGTCCCGCCGGACGTGCACCAGGCGGGGCACCCCGGCCGGGTCCACCTCGGCGACGTCGACCGGGACGTTGTCGAGCCACTCGTTGGCGAAGAGCAGGCCGCTGATCGTGCGCGGGGGCTCGGCGAGCCAGGTGACGCGGTCGGCGAGGCCGGGCGGGCGGTCGGCGATGTCGACGGCGTACGCGCGGGTGCGTGCCGCCACCCCGGCGGGCAGCGCGGCCAGCACGCCGGTGACCAGCTCGCCCCGCCCGGCGCCCATGTCGACGAAGTCCAGCGTCTCGGGGCGCCCCAGCGCCTCGTCCACCCGGCACAGCAGCTCGGCCACGGCCTCGGCGAACAGCCCCGAGGCGTGCACCGACGTGCGGAAGTGCCCGGCCGGCCCCTCCGGGCGGCGGTAGAAGCCGCCGGGGCCGTACAGGGCCGTCTCGGTGGCCGCGCGCCAGCCGCGCGCGTCGTCGGCCGTCTCTCGCGTCGCCTCATCCGTCACCGGGCCAGACTAGGCGTACAGGTGATCACCTTCTCCACCTTGCGGAGTACGCGTGCGGAACAGGGATCGGCCCTCCGGTTGACCCCTGCACCTATCACGCTTCCCTACTCTGGGTTACGTGCAGCGCCTCTATGACTTCCTCCGCAGGCACCCGACATGGGTCGACAGCTTCTGGGCCGTCGCCCTGCTCGGGATCTCCGCCGCGAGCATCTGGAAGCTCGGCGAGGCCCAGCAGCACCACGGGTCCAGGGCCGCCATGCTGGCCGTGTCCGTCGTGATGTGCGTCGTCGTCGCGCTGCGCCGCCGGTTCCCGGAGCCGATGCTGCTGCTGGCCGCGGCCACCGGCCTGGTCCAGCTGGTGCTGGACGTGGAGACGACCGTCGCCAACTTCGCCATGCTGGTGATCGTCTGCACGAACGCCGCCGTCGGCGCGCGCTGGGCGTCCCGGTTCGGCCTCTACACGGGGCTGGCCGCTGCGCCGCTGGCGCAGATCCGGTGGCCGCAGGAGGAGGCGAGCTTCCCGGGGCGCCTCGCCATCGTGCTGTTCCAGACGGTGCCGTTCGTGCTCGCCTGGGTGCTCGGCGACTCCATGCGCACCCGCCGCGCCTACTTCGCGCAGCTGGAGGAGCGTGCCGCCCGGCTGGAGAAGGAGCGCGAGGCGCAGGCCAAGGTGGCGGTCGCCGCCGAGCGCGCCCGGATCGCGCGCGAGCTGCACGACGTGGTCGCGCACAACGTGTCCGTGATGGTGGTCCAGGCCGACGGCGCCGCCTATGTGCTGGACGCCGCCCCCGACCAGGCCAAGAAGGCTCTGGAGACGATCTCCTCCACCGGCCGCCAGGCCCTCGCCGAGATGCGCCGCCTGCTGGGCGTGCTGCGCACCGGCGAGCACAAGGAGGTCGGCGAGTACGTCCCGCAGCCGGACGTCGAGCAGATCGACGAGCTCGTCGAGCAGTGCCGCAGCTCCGGCCTGCCCGTCGACTTCAAGGTCGAGGGCACCCCGCGCCCGCTGCCCAGCGGGGTCGAGCTCACGGCGTACCGGATCGTGCAGGAGGCGCTCACCAACACGCGCAAGCACGGCGGTCCCAACACGGGAGCCAGTGTGCGGCTGGTCTACTTCGACGACGGCCTCGGCCTGCTGGTGGAGGACGACGGCAAGGGAGCCCCGCACGAGATGTACGAGGAGGGCGGCGCCGACGGGCAGGGACACGGCCTGATCGGCATGCGCGAGCGCGTCGGCATGGTCGGTGGCACCCTCGACGCGGGACCCCGCCCCGGCGGAGGATTCCGCATCAGTGCCCTGCTGCCGCTCAAACCGGCGCATTGACACAGACGCACGCCCCCGGTTGACACCTGTCACGCCCCGGAACAAACGTACGAATGGCAACGGAAGAGGACCCGATGACGATCCGCGTCATGCTCGTCGACGACCAGGTGCTGCTGCGCACCGGGTTCCGGATGGTGCTCGCGGCGCAGCCGGACATGGAGGTCGTCGCCGAGGCGGGCGACGGCGTCGAGGCCCTCCAGGTGCTGAGATCCACCGACGTGGACGTGGTGCTGATGGATGTGCGCATGCCCAAGCTGGACGGGGTGGAGGCCACCCGCCGCATCTGCGCGGAGCCCGAACCGCCCAAGGTGCTCATCCTGACCACCTTCGACCTCGACGAGTACGCCTTCTCGGGGCTGAAGGCGGGCGCCTCCGGCTTCATGCTCAAGGACGTGCCGCCGGGCGAGCTGCTGGCGGCCATCCGCTCCGTGCACAGCGGCGACGCCGTCGTCGCGCCCTCCACCACCCGGCGCCTCCTCGACCGCTTCGCCCCGATGCTGCCCTCGGCCGGCAAGGAGGCGCAGCACCAGGAGCTGAACCGGCTCACCGACCGGGAGCGCGAGGTCATGGTGCTGGTCGCGCAGGGCCTGTCGAACGGCGAGATCGCGGGCCGCCTGGTGCTGTCCGAGGCGACCGTGAAGACCCACGTGGGCCGCATCCTGACCAAGCTCGGGCTGCGCGACCGGGTCCAGGTGGTCGTGCTCGCCTACGAGACCGGGCTGGTGCGGGCGGGTGGCGGGCACGGCTGACGCGCCGCCGTACCGCGCGGGCGGCTAGCGGAGTATCCCTTCCAGGAAGTCGCTGCCCAGCCGGGCGACCACGGTGACGTCCAGCTGGTGCAGCACGTACCGCCCGCGGCGGCGGGTGGAGACCAGGCCTGCCTTCTTGAGCACACCCAGATGCCGGGACACCTCCGGCGCCGACAGACCCTGCGCCTGTGCCAGCTCGCTGGTGGTGTACGCGCTGCGCGCCAGATACCGGCACAGCCGCATCCGGACGGGGTGCGACAGCGCCGCCATCCGCAGCGTGAGCTGTTCCACCGAGGCCGGGGAGGCCAGCTCCGGCGAACCGACGGGGTAGTGCAGCACCGGCTGCCAGCCGTAGCGGTGCAGCACCATCAGATGCGGCCAGCCGAGGCTCGTCGGCACCAGCAGGAGGCCGTCGGCGGCGGCCGTGGCATGGCCGTCGGTGAGCTTGTCCACGGTGATCCGCCCGGCCGCCCCGTCGAGGGTCACCGACGGCGAGACCGCGGTCAGCGCCTCGGCCAGCCCCTTGCGCCGCAGCAGCTCCGTCTTGTGCCGGGCGTCGGCCGCCAGCTGGTGGCGCAGCCGCGACCAGGCCTCGTCGAAGAACGCCTCGGCGCAGTCCTCCAGGAACCGGCGCAGCCACGCGCGCACGCTCGGCGGATCGTCGAGCAGCCGCCGGGCGAAGCGGACCTGCCGCGGACCGCGCGAGGCCGCCACCTCCAGCGCCCGCCCGCGCGCGACCGGGTCCGACAGCAGGCCCGGCGCCCGCGTCCCGTAGGACAGCGCGCAGGTGAACTCCAGTGCCGCGTCCACGAACTGCTCGTCCGTCAGTTTGTCGAGCTGGTCCAGCTCCTCGGCGAGCGTGCCGCCCGGGACGGCGCCCGGCACGGCCGCGTACGGCAGGAACAGGTCCGAGAACGTCGTCCGCCACAGGAAGTCCGCCTCGCACATCCGGTCCGCCAGGTGCGGCTCCAGAGCGGCGGCCACCCCGGTCACCCAGCCCTGGAGACCCGGGTGGTGCCCCGGTTCGGACAGCGCGTGCAGCGCCATGCCGAGCTCGGCCAGCGGAGAGGGCACGACGGCGACCCTCTCCGGCCGCAGCCCCGCGATGTCGATACGTACGCTCATGTCCCCATCGTGCACCCCGGCACCGACAACGCCCCCGTGGATTGACGGCCGCCGTCAATCCACGCGGCCTCCGGCGGGGCGGCTAGGGCAGCCGCGCCACGAAGTCCGCGACCGCCGCCCGCACGTCCCGCGCGGTCCACTCCAGCCCCTCGGCCGTCACCGTCACCTCGTTCATGGACAGCCCCGGGCCCTTCGCCTCCCACGGACCCACGAAGAGGTACGTGCCGGTCTCCTCGGCCTGCCGGACCGCCGCTTCCGCCAGCGCATCCGGCTCGTACGGCAGCCAGACCTGGAACTGGTGCGTGTGCGGCTCCTCGGGGTGGACGCGCGCCCAGGGGACGCCCGCCCCGGCGAAGCCCTCGCGCAGGGCCGCGGCGACCACGCGCGCGTGGCGGACGTAGTCCGGGAGGCGGGGCAGTTCGCGCTCCAGGCCGACGAGGGCCGCCAGGGCGGTCGGGAACTGCTGGAAGACCATGCCGCCGTAGCGGTGGCGCCAGGTCTTCGCCTCCTCGACCAGGGACTTCGGGCCCGCCAGCGCGGCGCCGCCGAACCCGTTCAGGGACTTGTAGAACGAGACGTAGACGCTGTCCGCCAGCTCCGCGATCTCGTGCAGGGGGCGCCCGAAGCGGACCGTGCACTCCCACAGGCGCGCGCCGTCGAAGTGCACCACCGCGTCGCGCTCCCGTGCCGCCTCCACGACCTCCGTGAGCTCCTCCCAGGTCGGCAGCACGAAACCGGCGTCCCTCAGCGGCAGTTCCAGCATCAGCGCCCCGAAGGGCTCCTCCAGGTCGCGTATCTCCTGGGCGGTGGGGAGCCGGGGCTCGCCGGTGACGCGCACCGTGCGCAGGCCGGCGACCTCGCGGAAGGCGTCCCGTTCGTGCACCTCGGGGTGGCCGAGGGCGTGCAGGGCCACCGTGGGGTTGCCGGTGCGGGCCGCCCAGCAGCGCAGGGCGACCTGCTGGGCCATCGTGCCGGTCGGGAAGAACGCGGCGGCCTCCGTGCCCAGCAGGGCCGCGACGCGCCGCTCCAGCGCCTCGACGATCCCGTTGCCGTAGATGTCCGCCGGCTCGTCCAGGTCGTACACCTCGGGCGCCGCCTCCTGGAGCCGCGCGAGCCGTTCGCGCAGCGAGGCACGCAGGCCCATGCGCGCGAGGACGCGGTCGGCCCTCCGGTAGGCGGCCGCGCGCCGCTCTCGCATCTCCTGCTCGGCCGGCAGGGTCTCCTGCGGCCGTTCGTCCTGGGGCGTCGCCGTATCGCTCATGCCGAGGATGATGCCGTGGCGCGAGGAGGGAGGGCCCCGGAATTTCGCGCGGGACCCTCCCCGGGATGTGACCGGTCACCCACAGCCTGTGGACAACCAACGGGGCTCCGACCCGATAGCGTTAACATGACGAGAAATCGTCCGGTACCCAGAGCGGACTGGAACGGGAAGGCCACCCTCGCGTGAGTACATTCCAACAGCCAGACCTCAGTGACCGCCCCGCGCGGCTCACCGTCGGCGTCGTCGGCGCCGGCCGGGTGGGTCCCGCGCTCGCCGCGTCCCTGCAGCTCGCCGGACACCGCCCGGTGGCCGCCTCCGGAGTCTCCGAAGCCTCCCGGCGGCGCGCCGAGGCGCTGCTGCCCGGCGTCCCGCTGGTACCCCCCGCCGAGGTCCTCCGGCGCGCCGACCTGGTGCTCCTGACCGTCCCCGACGACGCCCTGCCCGGCCTGGTCACCGGCCTCGCCGAGACCGGCGCCGTACGGCCCGGCCAGCTGCTCGTGCACACCTCCGGGCGGTACGGCACCGGGGTCCTGGACCCGGCCCTGCGCGCGGGCGCGCTGCCGCTGGCCCTGCACCCGGCGATGACCTTCACCGGGACACCGGTGGACGTCCAGCGCCTCGCGGGCTGCTCGTTCGGGGTCACCGCGCCCGAGGAGCTGCGGCTGGCCGCCGAGGCCCTCGTCATCGAGATGGGCGGCGAGCCGGAGTGGATCGCCGAGGAGAACCGCCCGCTCTACCACGCGGCCCTCGCCCTCGGCGCGAACCACCTGGTCACCCTGGTCGCCCAGTCCATGGAGCTGCTGCGCACGGCCGGCGTCGAGGCCCCCGACCGGATGCTCGGCCCGCTGCTGGGCGCCGCCCTGGACAACGCCCTGCGCTCCGGCGACGCGGCGCTGACCGGCCCGGTCGCGCGCGGGGACGCGGGCACCGTCGCCGCGCACGTCACCGAGTTGCGCCGGCACGCCCCGCAGGCCGTCGACGGCTATCTGGCGATGGCCCGCGCGACGGCCGACCGGGCGCTCGCCCACGGTCTGCTGAAGCCGGAACTCGCCGAGGACCTCCTGGGCGTCCTCGCCAACGGCACGCACACGTCCGAGAACGGGGAAGACCGATGACCCGCCACCCCCTCGCACTCGCCCCCACCGTCGACGACCTCAGGGCCGCGCGGGACCACTCCGCGGTGCCGGGCCGTACCGCCGTCGTCATGACCATGGGCGCCCTGCACGAGGGCCACGCGACGCTGATCCGGGAGGCCCGCGAGCACGTCGGCGGCGAGGGTTTCGTGATCGTCACCGTCTTCGTGAACCCGATGCAGTTCGGCGCGGGCGAGGACCTCGACCGCTACCCGCGCACCCTGGACGCCGATCTCAAGATCGCCGAGCAGGCCGGCGCGGACGTGGTGTTCGCCCCCGCCGCGGACGAGGTCTACCCCGGCGGCGAGCCCCAGGTCCGCATCACCGCGGGCCCCATGGGCACGGTCCTGGAGGGCGCCTCCCGGCCCGGGCACTTCGACGGCGTCCTCACCGTCGTCGCCAAGCTGCTGCACCTCACCCGTCCCGACGTGGCCCTGTTCGGGCAGAAGGACGCCCAGCAGCTCGCCGTGATCCGGCGCATGGTGCGGGACCTGAACTTCGGCGTCGAGATCGTCGGCGTGCCGACCGTGCGCGAGGCCGACGGGCTCGCGCTGTCCAGCCGCAACCGCTACCTGTCGGCCGACGAGCGGCGCACCGCCCTCACGCTGTCGCGCGCGCTGTTCGCGGGCCGCGACCGGCACGCGGCACAGGAGGCGCTGCGCGCGCGGGCGCTCGAAGTGCCCTCCACGCGCGCGCGGGCCGAGGCGCTCAGCGCCATAGGGGAGTCCCGCGCCGCCGCCGACGCGCACGCCGTGGCCAAGGCCGTGCCGAACGCCGCGGCGGCCGTCCGCGCGGCCGCCCGGACCACCCTGGACGAGGCCGTCCACTACGACCCACCGCTCGCCCTGGACTACCTCGCCCTGGTCGACCCCTCCGACTTCACCGACATCGACGACGACTTCACCGGAGAGGCCGTCCTCGCCGTCGCCGCCCGGGTCGGGACGACCCGGCTGATCGACAACATCCCCCTCACCTTCGGAACCTTCGGAGCCGCCTCGTGACCAGCACAGGCACCAGCACAGGCACCAGCACAGGCATACGACTGCACGCGCCCGCCCCCGGCTGGAGCATCTCGGCGGACGTGGTCGTCGTCGGATCCGGCGTGGCCGGCCTGACCGCGGCCCTGCGCTGCCAGGCCGCCGGGCTCAGCACGGTCGTCGTCACCAAGGCCCGCCTGGACGACGGCTCCACCCGCTGGGCGCAGGGCGGCATCGCCGCCGCCCTCGGCGAGGGCGACACCCCCGAACAGCACCTCGGGGACACCCTGGTGGCCGGCGCGGGCCTGTGCGACGAGGAAGCGGTACGGATCCTCGTCACCGAGGGCCCCGGCGCGGTACGGCGGCTCATCGACACCGGCGCCATCTTCGACGAGTCCTCCGAGGGCGGCCTCGACCTCACCCGCGAGGGCGGCCACCACCGGCGCCGGATCGCGCACGCCGGCGGCGACGCCACCGGCGCCGAGGTCTCCCGGGCCCTCGTCGAGGCGGTACGCGCGCGGGGGCTGCGCACCTTCGAGAACGCGCTCGTGCTGGACCTGCTGACCGACGCCGAGGGCCGTACGGCCGGCGTCACCCTGCACGTGATGGGCGAGGGCCAGCACGACGGCGTGGGCGCCGTGCACGCCCCCGCGGTGGTCCTCGCGACCGGCGGCATGGGCCAGGTGTTCTCCGCGACCACCAACCCCTCGGTGTCGACCGGCGACGGCGTGGCGCTGGCCCTGCGCGCGGGCGCCGAGGTCAGCGACCTCGAATTCGTGCAGTTCCACCCGACCGTGCTGTTCCTCGGCCCGGACGCGGAGGGCCAGCAGCCGCTGGTCTCCGAGGCGGTGCGCGGCGAGGGCGCCCACCTGGTCGACGCGGACGGCGTGCGCTTCATGGTGGGGCAGCACGAACTGGCCGAGCTGGCGCCCCGGGACATCGTCGCCAAGGGCATCCTGCGCCGGATGCTGGACCAGGGCGCCGAGCACATGTACCTGGACGCCCGGCACTTCGGCGCCGACATGTGGGAGCACCGCTTCCCGACCATCCTGGCCGCCTGCCGGGCCAACGGCATCGACCCGGTCACCGAGCCCATCCCGATCGCCCCGGCCGCCCACTACGCCTCCGGCGGCGTGCGCACCGACGCGCGCGGCCGGACCACCGTGCCCGGCCTGTACGCGTGCGGCGAGGTCGCCTGCACCGGCGTGCACGGCGCCAACCGGCTCGCCTCCAACTCCCTCCTCGAAGGCCTCGTCTACGCCGAGCGCATCGCCGCCGACATCACGGCCGCCCGCGCGGACGACGGCCTGCACGCGCGCGTGCCCGTCCCGGTCCCGCACCCGGAGAAGCCCGCGCACCCGCTGCAGGCCGCCGAGGCGCGGTTCACCATCCAGCGGATCATGGCCGAGGGCGCCGGCGTGCTGCGCTCCGAGGAGTCCCTCGCCACCGCCGCCGGGCAGCTCCAGCGGCTGCACACCGAGGCCCGCGACGCCCTCGACGAGAACGGCAAGACCGCCGAGCCCGGCGTCGACACCTGGGAGGCCACCAACCTCCTGTGCGTCGCGCGCGTCCTCGTCGAGGCGGCCCGGCGCCGCCAGGAGACCCGCGGCTGCCACTGGCGCGAGGACCACGCCGACCGCGACGACGCGCACTGGCGGCGGCACATCGTCGTACGGCTCAATCCGGACCGTTCACTGGCCGTGGGCACCACCGACACCGCAGACTTCCCCCCTACCCGGCCGCACCAGCCACACCAGGAGCAGTGACAGACGTGAGCACCAACGACCTTCCCCTCGCCGACGGCGGCGGCTGCGGCGACGGCTGTGCCTGTGGCGCCGAGGGCGACGAGGAGTACCTGGAGTGCGGGCTCGACCCTGCGCTCGCCGAACTCCTGGCCGCCGCCGGGCTCGACCCCATCGAGGTCGAGGACATCGCCAACGTGGCCGTCCAGGAGGACCTGGCGGGCGGCGTGGACGTGACGACCCTCGCGACGATTCCCGAGGAGGCCGTGGCGACCGCCGACTTCGTCGCCCGCGAGGCGGGCGTCGTCGCGGGCCTGCGGGTCGCCGAGGCCGTGGTCTCCGTGGTCTGCACGGACGAGTTCGAGGTCGAGCGGCACGTCGAGGACGGCGACCGGGTCGAGGCCGGGCAGCCGCTGCTGTCGATCACCACCCGCACCCGCGACCTGCTCACCGCCGAGCGCAGCGCGCTCAACATCCTGAACCGCCTGTCCGGCATCGCGACCGCCACGCGCGCGTGGGCGGACGCCCTGGAGGGCACGGCCACGCGCGTGCGGGACACCCGCAAGACCACGCCCGGGCTGCGCTCCCTGGAGAAGTTCGCGGTGCGCTGCGGCGGGGGCGTCAACCACCGCATGTCGCTCTCCGACGCGGCCCTGGTCAAGGACAACCACGTGGTCGCCGCCGGCGGCGTCGCCCAGGCCTTCAAGGCCGTCCGCGAGGCCTTCCCGGACCTGGCGATCGAGGTCGAGGTCGACACCCTGCACCAGCTGCGCGAGGTCGTCGACGCGGGCGCCGACCTGATCCTGCTGGACAACTTCACGCCGATGGAGTGCGAGGAGGCCGTCGCGATCGTCGACGGGCGCGCGCTCCTGGAGGCGTCCGGGCGGCTCACGCTGGACAACGCGCGGGCGTACGCCGACACCGGCGTGGACTTCCTGGCCGTCGGCGCCCTCACCCACTCCTCGCCGATCCTGGACATCGGCCTGGACCTGCGCGACGCGGAGTGACCCCATGCTCCTCACGATCGACGTCGGCAACACGCACACCGTCCTCGGCCTCTTCGACGGCGAGGACATCGTCGAGCACTGGCGCATCTCCACGGACGCCCGCCGCACCGCCGACGAGCTGGCGGTGCTCCTCCAGGGCCTGATGGGCATGCACCCGCTGCTCGGCGACGAACTCGGCGACGGCATCGACGGCATCGCGATCTGCGCGACCGTGCCGTCCGTGCTGCACGAGCTGCGCGAGGTGACGCGGCGCTACTACGGCGACGTCCCGGCGGTGCTGGTGGAGCCCGGGGTGAAGACCGGGGTGCCCATCCTCACCGACAACCCCAAGGAGGTCGGCGCGGACCGGATCATCAACGCGGTCGCCGCCGTCGAGCTGTTCGGGGGTCCGGCGATCGTCGTCGACTTCGGCACGGCCACGACCTTCGACGCGGTCTCCGCGCGCGGGGAGTACGTCGGGGGCGTGATCGCGCCCGGTATCGAGATCTCCGTGGAGGCGCTGGGCGTCAAGGGCGCACAGCTGCGCAAGATCGAGGTGGCCCGGCCGCGCAGCGTGATCGGCAAGAACACCGTGGAGGCCATGCAGGCGGGCATCGTCTACGGGTTCGCCGGGCAGGTCGACGGGGTGGTCGGCCGGATGGCCCGGGAACTCGCCGACGATCCCGACGACGTGACGGTGATCGCCACCGGTGGGTTGGCGCCGATGGTCCTCGGGGAGTCCTCGGTGATCGACGAGCACGAGCCGTGGCTGACGCTGGTGGGACTGCGGCTGGTGTACGAGCGGAACGTGTCGCGGATGTGAGCGGCCGGTGGGTGCGGGTGTGGGGCGGGTTTCGCCCCCGCCGCCCCTACCCGTCCCGTCCTCCAGGGGGCGAGCCCCCTTCGACCCCCCGGCCGATGCCGTCCCCGGCCGATGCCGTCCCCGGGGGCGGCAGCCCCCGGACCCCGCTTCGGCCTGGACGGCCTCGTCCTCTTGTCCTCGAACGCGGGACGGGCTGGGTGGCGGCGCAGGTCGTGTTGCGGCTGAGCGGGTGGACCGGTGGGCGCCACACCCCGCCCGCTATGTCGAGTTTGTCTGATTTACGCGTATCTTCGGTTCATGCCCACGCCCTACGGATCCCGCGGCGGCATGGCGTTCGGTGCGGAGGAGCTGCGTGTGCTCCGTCGCGCCCTCGCCCTCGCCCTTCACCCCGGTCCCGCCTCCGCCGACGACATCAAGGACTGTCATCGGCTGGCCGAGTCGCTCGACGAGGCGGTGCGCGAGGGAGACCGGTTGCGTGTCTTTCTGGTGGCCGATCTCGCCCGGTACCGCGCGGCCCTGCCCGGGACCGCCGCCGGCTATCTCGCCCTCCTGGAGGAGGCGCTGGGCGCCGGCCATCGGCCCACCCCGGGCGACCTCGCCGCGCTCCGGGCCCTGCGGGGGAACGCCTCGGCCGCCGCGCTGCTCGACCGGTGCCAGGACCTCGCCGAGCGCGATGTGCGGGCCCGGCTCGCCCAGGGTGCCCGGAAGGTACCGGCACCCGCCGTTCCGGGCTCCAGAGTCCGCCTGACGGCCCTGCCGGGCGGTGTCGCCAAGGAGCCGGAGAAGAAGCCGAACGAGAAGCCCGCCGAGCGCCCGGCCCCGCAGCCCCCCGCCCCCGAGCCCGCCGAACCGAAACGCCCCATCCCCACCCCGGGCGAGGTCTTCCCCCGCCGCCGCCCCACCCCACCCCCCGCCGGCCCCCCACAACAACTCGCCGCGGGCTGAGCGACCACCGGAGCCGACCACCCGGGCAGGCCACCTGAGCCGTTCATCTGGGCCGGCCCCCCGGGCCGGTCACCTGAGTCGGTCCCTGCTTCGGTCACCCGAGTCGGATACCTGGGCCGCCCCCCCCCGCTCCGCCCCCCCCGCTCCGCCCCCCGCTCCGGCCGCCGGCCCCGGTCACCCGAGTCGGTCACCCGGAAAGCGGCAGCTCGCGGGGCTTGGGGGATGGTTGGGTCACCCCGCCCCTTTCGTGCGGTGGTGCGTGGCTACTCTGGACGCATGGAATACGTTGCCGCGCTCCTGCCTCCGGTTGTCATGGCCATCTTCTTCATCGGCTTGGTCCGGGTCATCGTGAAGACCCAGGGCGGGGCCGCCAAGGCCAAGGAGGACGCCGCGGTCGACGCCGCCCTCGAGCGCGCGGCGGGCGCCCGCGGGGCCGCCGCCCCGAACGCCGACGCCTGACTGGGCACCCGGGGCGCCGCCAACCCCCTGGGCGTACGACTCACCGCGGCCGCGCTTTCCGAGTCGTACGCCCTTTTTGTTCGCCTTTGTTGGCGAAAGTGCACGTCCGGCACGCCATTGGCGGGATCTCCCACTATTGTTCTGAGCTGTGCCTCGCCCATTGGGAGAACTCGAAGACGCGGTCATGACGCGGGTGTGGAAGTGGAACCGCCCGGTGACCGTTCGAGAAGTCCTGGAAGACCTTCAGCAGGAACGGTCCATCGCGTACACCACGGTGATGACCGTTTTGGACAATCTCCATCAGAAGGGCTGGGTCCGCCGGGAGGCCGAAGGACGCGCCTATCGATATGAGGCCGTCTCCACCCGGGCCGCCTACGCGGCCGCCCTGATGAACGACGCGTGGTCGCAGAGCGACAACCCGGCGGCCGCCCTCGTCGCGTTCTTCGGGATGATGAGCGACGAACAGCGCCAGGCCCTCAGAGACGCCGTACGCATCGTGCAGGGTCCGGAAACCCCGGAACGGCCCGAACGGGAAGAGGAGAACCCCGGCTCGGTGCCGGACCGCGGCGGGCGATAGCGTCCGCTCATGTCAGCGATGCGCCCCGAAGTCACCGCAAAAGCCATCACCGTCCGGCGGGCCCGGACCGGCGATGTCCCGGCCGTGCGCCAGCTCCTTGACGCGTACGTCCGCGACCGCATCCTGCTCGACAAAGCCACGGTGACGCTTTACGAGGACATCCAGGAGTTCTGGGTCGCCGAACGCGACGACAACGCCGAGGTCGTCGGCTGCGGCGCACTGCACGTGATGTGGGAAGACCTCGCGGAAGTACGCACTCTCGCGGTGAAGCCGGGCCTCAAGGGCGCCGGTGTCGGTCATCAAGTGCTGGAGAAGTTGCTGGAGACCGCGCGTTGGCTTGGTGTTCGCCGCGTTTTCTGTCTGACCTTCGAAGTCGAGTTCTTCGGGAAGCACGGCTTCGTGGAGATCGGCGAGACGCCGGTGGACACCGATGTCTACGCGGAGCTGTTGCGTTCCTATGACGAGGGTGTCGCGGAGTTCCTCGGACTCGAACGAGTGAAACCGAACACCTTGGGCAACAGCCGGATGCTTCTGCATCTGTGATCGCGAAGGTTCCGCATCGATCCGCAAGGATCCCCGTGGATCGGCCCGCTATTCCGGGCGTCCCGCCATGCCCCGGTTCCCTATGTCCGAAACGCGCATGTTTCCGGGTGGGAGCGGGCCCCTCGGTCTCTCCCAGGGGTTTGTGTTTTTCCCGCAAAAGCGGTTTGCTTTCCGACGTACTGCAGTACTGCATATAACAGGGGGCGGCGAAACGGCGGACGCCGCAGACCCCCGGCCCTGAAGTTATCGATGAAAGGAAATCCGGTGGCACAGAAGGTTCAGGTCCTTCTTGTCGACGACCTCGACGGCGGCGAGGCGGACGAGACCGTGACGTTCGCGCTGGACGGCAAGACGTACGAGATCGATCTCACGACCGCCAATGCGGACAAGCTGCGCGGCCTTCTCGACCCGTATGTCAAGGGTGGTCGTCGTACCGGTGGCCGCGCTTCGGGCGGACGCGGAAAGGCCCGTGCGGCTTCCGGCGGCAGCCAGGACACCGCGCAGATTCGCGCGTGGGCGAAGGAGAACGGTTACGAGGTCAACGACCGCGGCCGTGTTCCGGCGACGATTCGCCAGGCCTACGAGGACGCCAACGCCTGACTGTCCGGCACACCGCGGCCCGCGCGCCGCAGCCGGGCCCGGTGGCACTCCGTGGCCACCGAGTCCACCAGCCGTACGAGATCGGGGGCGCCGGCAACGCGCCCCACGGCCGACAGCGTCGGCAGCGAGGCCTCGACCTCGCACCCCGGCTCGGGGGGCCGCAACCAGAAGGCGGCCCCCTGCACGGCCTGAGCGCGGCCGTCGGCGGCTCCGGGCAGCGGCCGGGCTCCGGAGTGCTCCGGCTCGGGCCGCGCCGGAGCGTCCATCCGGCCGCCGGCGCCCAGCGCCCGCAGATCGAGGGCCAGCGCGCCCCACTCCAGCCAGTCCAGCAGCCCCGGCAGCTCCTCCGCGCCGCCCGCTGCCATCAGCAGCCGCAGCCGCCCGCCCTGAAGGGCCACCGGCGAGCCCGGCCCCAGGTGCCTGAGCGCCTTCGCGCCCGCCTCGGCCGGCATCTCCAGTACGTCGAAACGCACGCCCGTGACCAG
The DNA here is from genome assembly GCF_043201555.1 of Streptomyces sp. NPDC048288. Taxonomy (NCBI): domain Bacteria; kingdom Bacillati; phylum Actinomycetota; class Actinomycetes; order Kitasatosporales; family Streptomycetaceae; genus Streptomyces; species Streptomyces sp. NPDC048288. The sequence continues at coordinate 38,655 of NZ_JBICZD010000002.1, read as the reverse complement.
CCGCAACGGCTCTCCGGGCGCCTCGGGCACTGTTGCCCACCCCAGATCGTTCTCGTACCAGTGCCGGAGCCGGACCTCCTCCCGTCCGTCCGGCACGGCGGCGGATCCCCCACCGGACCCGCCGCCGGAACCAGGACCGAGCGGACGACGGGGGTGAGGGACCGTGGAAGAAGCCGGAGCGGCTGTGCCAGCCATGCCGAGTGCAACAGCCACGAGCCCGCCCGGGTTACGCTGGGTGCGCGTGCGAACGCGCAGAGTGCCGGAAATGAGGCCTCGTGGGGGTCCGGAGGGACGCAAGGTTGTTCGCCCGTAGCGGAGGGACCGGGGGCCTACGGCATGGACTGTCAGTCCGAACGGGTAAGACATCCCTAGTGGGAGGGGGCGACACGCATGCGAGGCCGTCTCACGTTCGCCATCGGCGTACTGACGGAAGGGGTAACTGCCTGGCCTGCGGGAACATCGTCTCGCACCATCGGGTTGGAGCAGATGTCGGCGTTCGGGGTCAGGAGGCCATCGACGGTGTCGGCAGTTGGAATGAGCGGTCCCCGCTTGCGGGACTAAGCTGCGGAAGGACAGGGAGGGGAAGTTCCCCCCACTGCCTGACCGCTCTGAGGAGCGATTAACGATGTTCGAGAGGTTCACCGACCGCGCGCGGCGGGTTGTCGTCCTGGCTCAGGAAGAAGCCCGGATGCTCAACCACAACTACATCGGCACCGAGCACATCCTCCTGGGCCTGATCCACGAGGGTGAGGGTGTCGCCGCCAAGGCCCTTGAGAGCCTCGGGATTTCGCTCGAGGCGGTCCGCCAGCAGGTGGAGGAGATCATCGGCCAGGGCCAGCAGGCCCCGTCCGGGCACATCCCCTTCACCCCCCGTGCCAAGAAGGTCCTGGAGCTCTCGCTCCGGGAGGCCCTTCAGCTCGGCCACAACTACATCGGCACGGAGCACATCCTGCTCGGCCTGATCCGTGAGGGCGAGGGCGTCGCCGCCCAGGTCCTGGTCAAGCTGGGCGCCGATCTCAACCGGGTGCGGCAGCAGGTCATCCAGCTGCTCTCCGGCTACCAGGGCAAGGAGACCGCCACCGCGGGCGGCCCTGCCGAGGGCACCCCCTCGACGTCCCTGGTCCTCGACCAGTTCGGCCGGAACCTCACCCAGGCCGCTCGTGAGTCCAAGCTCGACCCGGTCATCGGGCGCGAGAAGGAGATCGAGCGGGTCATGCAGGTGCTGTCCCGCCGTACCAAGAACAACCCGGTCCTGATCGGTGAGCCCGGCGTCGGCAAGACCGCCGTCGTCGAGGGCCTCGCCCAGGCCATCGTCAAGGGCGAGGTGCCCGAGACCCTCAAGGACAAGCACCTCTACACCCTGGACCTCGGCGCCCTGGTCGCCGGCTCCCGCTACCGCGGTGACTTCGAGGAGCGCCTGAAGAAGGTGCTCAAGGAGATCCGCACCCGCGGTGACATCATCCTGTTCATCGACGAGCTGCACACGCTGGTCGGTGCGGGTGCCGCCGAGGGCGCCATCGACGCCGCTTCGATCCTGAAGCCGATGCTGGCCCGCGGTGAGCTGCAGACCATCGGTGCCACCACCCTGGACGAGTACCGCAAGCACCTGGAGAAGGACGCGGCCCTCGAGCGCCGCTTCCAGCCCATCCAGGTCGCCGAGCCGTCCCTGCCGCACACGATCGAGATCCTCAAGGGTCTGCGTGACCGGTACGAGGCCCACCACCGGGTCTCCATCACGGACGAGGCGCTGGTCCAGGCGGCCACCCTGGCCGACCGCTACATCTCGGACCGCTTCCTGCCGGACAAGGCGATCGACCTGATCGACGAGGCCGGCTCCCGGATGCGCATCCGCCGGATGACCGCGCCGCCGGACCTGCGCGAGTTCGACGAGAAGATCGCCGCCGTCCGCCGGGACAAGGAGTCCGCGATCGACTCGCAGGACTTCGAGAAGGCCGCCTCCCTCCGCGACAAGGAGAAGCAGCTCCTGGCCGCCAAGGCCAAGCGGGAGAAGGAGTGGAAGGCCGGCGACATGGACGTCGTCGCCGAGGTCGACGGCGAGCTGATCGCCGAGGTCCTCGCCACGGCCACCGGCATCCCGGTCTTCAAGCTGACCGAGGAGGAGTCCTCGCGTCTGCTGCGCATGGAGGACGAGCTCCACAAGCGGGTCATCGGCCAGGTCGACGCCGTCAAGGCGCTGTCGAAGGCGATCCGCCGTACGCGTGCCGGTCTGAAGGACCCGAAGCGCCCCGGTGGCTCGTTCATCTTCGCCGGCCCGTCCGGTGTCGGTAAGACCGAGCTGTCCAAGGCGCTCGCCGAGTTCCTCTTCGGTGACGAGGACGCGCTGATCTCCCTCGACATGTCGGAGTTCAGCGAGAAGCACACGGTCTCCCGTCTCTTCGGTTCGCCCCCCGGCTACGTGGGCTACGAAGAGGGCGGCCAGCTGACCGAGAAGGTCCGCCGCAAGCCGTTCTCCGTCGTCCTCTTCGACGAGGTCGAGAAGGCCCACCCGGACATCTTCAACTCGCTGCTGCAGATCCTGGAGGACGGTCGCCTGACCGACTCCCAGGGCCGGGTCGTGGACTTCAAGAACACGGTCATCATCATGACGACCAACCTCGGCACCCGGGACATCTCCAAGGGCTTCAACCTGGGCTTCGCGGCCTCGGGTGACACGAAGACCAACTACGAGCGCATGAAGAACAAGGTCCAGGACGAGCTCAAGCAGCACTTCCGGCCCGAGTTCCTCAACCGCGTCGACGACGTGGTCGTCTTCCCGCAGCTGACGCAGGAGGACATCCTGCGGATCGTCGACCTGATGATCGGCAAGGTGGACGAGCGCCTGAAGGACCGGGACATGGGCATCGAGCTCTCCCAGTCCGCCAAGGAGCTGCTGTCCAAGAAGGGCTACGACCCGGTGCTGGGCGCGCGACCGCTGCGTCGCACGATCCAGCGCGAGGTCGAGGACACGCTCTCGGAGAAGATCCTCTTCGGCGAGCTGCGCCCCGGTCACATCGTGGTCGTCGACACGGAGGGCGAGGGCGACTCCGCGACCTTCACCTTCCGCGGCGAGGAGAAGTCGGCCCTGCCCGACGTCCCGCCGATCGAGCAGGCGGCCGGCGGCGCCGGTCCGAACCTGAGCAAGGAGGCGTAGCCCTTCGGGGGTTCGCCGAGTGAGGGGCCGGTGCTTTTCGGAGCACCGGCCCCTTCGCGTTGCTCAGATGTGGTTCATGATGACGGTGGCGTTCGGGAAGAGGGCCGTATAGCGGTCGACGGCGAGGTTCCTGTAGGCGGCGCAGGTCAGGGTCACCTGACGAAGGCCCGGCAGCCGGGAAGCCAGCCCGGAAAGATCCTCGTGGCCGTTGAGTACGGAGACGGCGAGCGCCTCGATCCCCGGCAACTCGGGCATGGTCTCGGCGGACTCGGGGAAGTCGGTGACGATCCGCACGTCCAGGGAGACGTGTGTCAGCTCGGGAAGCTCGGCCAGGGACTGCCAGTCGTCGGCTGTCAGCGGGGTCAGGACCGAGTAGAGGACGAGTTGCCGGAGACTCGTCCAGTGCCGCAGGCCGCGCAGCCCTGTGTGCGTGGTGCTGCCGCTGCCCAGGAGCAGGGATCCCAGCGGGGCATCGAGGGGCAGGAGGTCGGTGAGACTCTCGGCCGGGATTTCCTGCTGCAGATACAGATGCTCAAGGGTGCGCAGCGAACCGAGACCGGTCAGATCCGGGATTCCCGCACAGTTGAGATAGGTGAGAGGAAGTTCCGCGAGGTCGGCGAGGCCGCGCGCGGCCGGGCAGTCGAACAACGTCAGGTTGTTGAGGGAGCTGAACGGCAGGAGTGCGCTCAGGTCCCGGAGCAGAGGGTTGTCCCGCACCTGCAGGCCGGTCACCGCCTCGGGGGCCGGTACCGCGAGGTGGATCTCCTCGCCCCGGCGTTCACCGCGGAGGTCCAGGCTCTCCCAGTGCCGCATCCGGGCCAGCGCCGTCAACTGCTCGGTCGAGTCGCAGGTCAGGAAGAGCTGTTCGCGGTCCAGGTGGTCCAGCACCTCCCTGGCGTACTCCTCGGTCTCGAAACGACCCCATGTGCCGACGAGCTGGCGTCGCACATCCAGGTCCGCGTGCTCCCGGAATCTCCGCAGCACCCCCAGTGCCCCCGTCGGCTCCTCCTCGCCCAGCACCGACGCCGTGACCGTGACTCCCAGCGCCTCCGCGTCGCTCAGCCCCTCCGGCCCCGGCAGCAGCTCCAGCACCAGGGGGCCCGCCTCCGCCAGGAGCTTCGCGTCCTCGTTCGTACGCGGCGGTATCAGCGCCGCCGCCCGTTGCTCCACCTCCGCCCGCACCCCCGGATCCAACGCTGTCGCGTGCTCCAGGCAGGCCAGTGCCAGCAGGGTCAGCCGAGGGGTGTCGTGGGTCAGCAGCCGGCGGAGCAGCGAGGCGCGTTCGCGGGACCGGGCGTGGGCCACGGCCATGCGGATCACGTCCTCCCACTGGGCGTCGGCCGCGTGGCTCGCGAGGACGTCCAGGTGGCCCTCCTCCACCGCGCACCGCGCGCCCAGGTAGTCCTGGAAGGTGCGGTGGACGAAGTCCAGCACACCGTCGGCCGGTTGGCGGACCAGGCCGCTGCGCAGCAGCAGGGTACGGAGGACGGTGGGGGCGTCCGCCTGCCTTCCCGGCAGCGCGAGCGCCGGCAGGCAGCGCTCCACGATCCCCTCGGCCGTCTCCACCTCCGTCTCCGTGCGACCGCTCAGCACCAGCGCGTAGGCAAGGCGTTGGAGGAGTTCCAGCTGGGCGTCCTCGCTCAGCTCGACCTCGTCCACCGCCCCCATGCCCCGCTCCCGGTCCCGGCGGGTCAGCAGCATCGCGAGGGCGGCGTCGTACAACTCCTTGCGGCCGGTGGGGAGGTAGCCCCGGCGTTCGCGGTGCAGGGCGCAGATCAGGCCGCACATCAGGGGGTTGGTGGCGAGGCGGGCCAGGTCGCGTTTGGTGCGGAGGGAGTCGAGGAGGGGGCCCTTGAACTGCGGGGCCTGGGCCGCCGCGTGCCAGCGGTCCACGAAGGTCGTGACGTCCGTGCGGCGCATGGGGGCCAGCGTCAGTTCGCGGAAGCCCTCGGCGGTGAGCCAGTCGGGGCGTACGGCGGTGGGGCGGGAGGTCAGCATCCAGCGGTTGCCCGGGAACGCGCGGATCAGGGCGAGCAGCCAGTCGCGGGTGCGCCGGCGGTCGGCCGCCGGGATCTCGTCCAGGCCGTCGACCAGGACCAGGCCCCGGCCGGCCGTCAGGACGCGTTCCGTCCAGCCCTCGGGGGGTGTGAGCGGGCAGCCGACGGCGGTCAGGAAGGCGGGCGGGGCGGGCAGCGCGCCCGCGCGTATCAGGGTGCGCAGGGGGAGCACGTACGGGATGCGGTCGCCGGTGCGCGCGGTGGTCACCGCGAGCCACTGGACGAGGGTGGTCTTGCCGGAACCCGCGTCGCCGCGCAGCAGCACGCGGTCGTGGCCGCGCATGGCCTCCTCGGCCGGCAGCTGGAGGGTGACGGGCGCGAGGTGGTCGGCCTCCGGCCGGTCGCCGGGCTTCTCGGCGGTCGTCGCCTCCAGGCTCAGATAGGCCACTTCGAGGGGCCAGCGGTCCGGGGAGTCGCGCAGGTCGATGCCGTAGATGGTGATGTGGTTGTGGTGTTCGGCGATGTACGGGAGGTAGCGGCGCTCGAAGGCGGTGTCGCGGGCGTCGGGGCGGGGCGCGCGGGCGATCAACTCGTCGATCCTGGCGATCAGTTCGGCCTGGGAGCGGGTCTGCTCGACGAGGGTGCGGGCTACGAAGGTGGAGCGGCGGGTGAAGAACTCCAGGATCTGGAGGCAGGACCACTCCGTGGCGGAGTCGAGGAAGAGGACGGAGTCGGCGGAGAGGTAGAGGCCGGCGAGGGGGCCGTTGTCCGCCAGCCGCCCGGCCAGTTCCTTGTGCCCCAGTCGTACGGCCTGTACGTCGTCCATCTCCAGGTCGCCGAGGGCGAGGAGCCGCGCGGTAAGGGCGTCGGTGACGGCCGTCTGCTCGTCGGGCGGGAACGGGGGTTCGCCGGGGGAGGTCATCGCCTCCGCGACCAGCCGGCCGGCGAGGCGGGCGACCTCCTTCTCGCCGAGGGCGCGCTTCTCGCCCCTGAACGACACCAGGCTCTTCAGCCGCACCGGCCGGTCCACCAGGCCCGCGCCCGGGCCGTCCGCCACGAACAGCTTCTTCAGCAGCGGGCCCATCAGGCTCGACGCCAGCTTGCCGCCCAGTACCGTCGGCTCCATCCGCCCACCCCCGTGATTCGCGCGAACGGATGGAGCCTAGCGGGGGGCTAGGACAGCTGGCCGTCGTAGTCCGGCAGCTTGAACGTCTTGTCGGCGTGGCCGCCCGAGAGGTCGGTGGCGCTGTTGCCGATGTTGGCGATGATGTCGTAGCCCTTGTTCTCGATGTCGACGCGCTGGGCGGTCTTGTAGGCGGCGACGTCCTTGAAGAGGTCGAGGAGACCGCGGACGTAGAGGCCGGAGACCTGGTAGCCGTCGTGTTCGAGGTTGTACTCGGTGGGGAGGTAGATGATCCCCGGGCGGGCCGTGACGAAGAACAGGGAGACGCCGTGCTCCTGGGCGTACTTGGCGACGTTCAGGACCGGCTTGTTGGCCGGCTGGGGCCAGCTGAAGCCGAAGTCGGTCTCCAGCGTGGTGTTGTCGATGTCGAAGACGATCGCCTGCTTCTCGCCCGGCTTCGCGGCGGCGATCCGGCTCTTCAGGTAGGGCAGGGCCTGGTCCATCACGGACTGGCAGTCCTGCTGCCAGGTGGCGTAGTCGACCGTGCCGGAGCTGCTCTCCGTCGCTGCCTGGGCCGGGGCGGCCATCCCGGCGAGCGCGGCCACGGAGACGGCGGTGGCGGATATGCGGCGGGCCCAGGTGCCTGTGGTCATCGGTGTGGGGTGTCCTCTCACGTCTGTGCGGCTGCCTGTGTTGTGTCAGGGGCATGGTGAGTGGGGCAGGTGGCGCGAGGGGAACCGTAGGGTTACCGATGGGTAGGTAGCCAGAGGTGTGCGTCACAAATCGGCGGGCGCGGAGCGCGGGAGCCGGTGACATACCGCACGGGCGAAATGTCCGTTACTAGCGTGGATAGTGCGAGCTTTCGCCGTTTTGCGAGCGCTTTACCCGCGCGATGCCGCGTGAGGCGCCGGTGCCGGGTCGGGCCTGTCCGGTCCTGGGGGTTCTGTCAAGAAAGGGTCAATTATTGCCCCAGGTACTAGGTGGTGTCGTAGATGAGGGGGTTTGGGCGTCGGCCGGTTTCCGGGTTACCAAGAGATGCCCCGTTCGGCGGCTGCCGGTGTGAGCCGGTGCCGGAGGGGGGTCCCTGCTGTCTACCCCACGAGGTTCCGATGTCCCTGCGCGCCGCTCTCCGTACCCCTCGCACGTCCTCGCTCCGCAAGCGGGCCGCCGTTCTGGCCGCCGGTGTCGGAGTCGCGGCCGTGGTGGGGTCGGGTGTCGCGTCGGCCGCCACCCCCGGTGCCGCCGCCTGGGTCGACCCGGTGAAGAAGTACACGCTCTCGGCGACCTTCAACCAGGCCGGCGGCATGTGGGCCGCCAAGCACAGCGGCCAGGACTTCGCCGTGCCGAGCGGTACCGACGTGGTCGCCGCGCACGGCGGCACGGTCGTCAAGGCCGGCGGCAACGGCGCCGGCGACGGTCCCGCGTACGGCAACGCCGTCGTCATCAAGCACGGCAACGGCCAGTACTCGCAGTACGCGCACCTGTCCCGCATCGACGTCAGGATCGGGCAGATCGTCAAGACCGGCCAGCACATAGCCCGGTCCGGCAACACCGGCAACTCCTCCGGCCCGCACCTGCACTTCGAGATCCGTACGACCCCGAACTACGGCTCCGCGATCAACCCCGTCGCGTTCCTGCGCGCCAAGGGCGTGATCGTCTAAGCGGGGTTGGCGGAACCCCGGTGGGCCTGGGTCACCAGGTCCAGGGCGACTTCGAGGACGGCTTCCTGCTTCTCCTTGGGGTCGCCTTCGAGGTCCTGCATCACGAACATGCCGGCGTGCAGCGTGAACATCGCGCTGATGCAGCGGACCTGGTCGGTCAGCGGGGCGTCCGGGTCGATGAAGATGCTCCGCAGGCCGCGCATCCGGTCCTTGAACGTGTCGCCGATCCGCAGTTCGCGGACCGTCGCCTGGTTCTCCTGCATGAACCGGAACAGCGGCCCGGCCTCGGAGAGCGCCTGGCTGTAGCGCCGTACGATCTCCAGCTTGATCTCCAGGGTGTGCGGCTGGTCCGCGCCCCACTCGATCAGGTCCTGGATCGGCTGTGTCAGGTCCTCGAAGACGCTGACCAGGATCTCTTCCTTGGTCTTGAAGTGGTAGTACAGGGCCGCCTTGGTCACGTCGAGGCGCTCGGCGATCTCCCGCAGGGAGGTCTTCTCGTAGCCCTGCTCGGCGAAGAGTTCGAGCGCCACGTCCTGGATGCGCTGGCGGGTGTTCCCGCGGCGCTGCTGCTTGGTGCCGTCCATGGTGACGCTCATCCTCTTACTCCTCGCACTCCCGCGAAACTTGCTTGCCGCCCGGCTAGTAAACTTACTTGACGCCCGGCTAGTGACGGGTCTAGCTTCCCAGTGTAGTGAACTAGCCGGGCGACAAGTAAGTACCTGTCGCCGGGGGGAGTGGGAGAGATGGCGGACACCCAGGCGGCCGGTACCGGCCAGGAGACTCCGGGGACACCCGGGGCACCGGAAGCGGCCGAGCAGCCGCAGAAGGAGCCGAAGAGCGTACGGGTCGTGATGCTCGCGCTCATGGTCGCGATGATGCTCGCGATGCTCGACAACATGATCGTGGGTACGGCGATGCCGACGATCGTGGGTGAACTGGGCGGCCTCGAACACCTGTCGTGGGTCGTGACCGCCTATACCCTCGCCACTGCGGCGTCCACCCCGCTCTGGGGCAAGCTCGGTGACATGTACGGGCGCAAGGGCGCCTTCATGACCTCCATCGTCATCTTCCTGGTTGGTTCCGCGCTCAGCGGCATGGCCCAGGACATGGGCCAGCTGATCGGGTTCCGGGCCGTCCAGGGCCTCGGCGCCGGTGGCCTGATGGTCGGCGTCATGGCGATCATCGGCGACCTCGTGCCGCCCCGCGAGCGCGGCAAGTACCAGGGCATGATGGCCGGCGTCATGGCGCTCGCCATGATCGGCGGCCCGCTGGTCGGCGGCACCATCACCGACAACTGGGGCTGGCGCTGGGCCTTCTACATCAACCTGCCGCTCGGCGTGGTCGCGCTGGCCGCCATCAGCGCCGTACTGCACCTGCCCAGGAAGCGGAACAAGGCGCGCATCGACTACCTGGGCGCCGGCCTGCTGACCCTCGGCATCACCTCCATCGTGCTGGTCACCACCTGGGGCGGCTCCGAGTACGCCTGGACGTCCGCGCGGATCATGGAACTGATCGCCATCGGCGTCGTCTCCCTGGTCGGGTTCGTCTTCTGGCAGACCAAGGCCGCCGAGCCGATCGTGCCGCTGCACATCTTCCGCAGCCGCAACTTCACCCTGATGTCGATCATCGGCTTCATCGTGGGCTTCGTGATGTTCGGCGCCACCCTGTTCCTGCCGCTCTACCAGCAGTCCGTGCAGGGCGCGTCCGCGACCAACTCCGGTCTGCTGCTGCTCCCGATGCTCGGCGCGATGCTGGTCACCTCGATGGTCGCCGGGCGGGTCACCACCAGCAGCGGCCGCTACAAGATCTTCCCGATCGCCGGCGGTGTGCTGCTGACCGTCGGGCTCTACCTGCTGTCCACCATGGACACCGACACCTCCCGGTTCACCTCCGGGGTGTACATGGCCGTCGTCGGTCTCGGCATGGGCTGCCTGATGCAGATCACCATGCTGGTCGCGCAGAACAGCGTGGAGATGAAGGACATGGGCGTCGCGTCCTCCTCCACCACCCTGTTCCGGACGCTCGGCTCCTCCTTCGGTGTGGCCATCATGGGCGCGATCTTCAACAACCGGGTCCAGGACGTCATGGCCCAGCGGGCCGGTTCGCTGGGCTCCAAGATCACGGAGCAGTCGGCGCAGCTGGACGCGAAGAGCCTGGCGAAGCTGCCGGCCGCGGCGCGCGAGGCGTACCAGCACGCGGTGTCGGCCGGCACGCACTCGGCGTTCCTGCTCGGTGCCGTGATCGCGGTGGCGGTGCTGGTGGCGGCGGTCTTCGTGAAGGAGGTGCCGCTCAAGGGCGGGCAGTCCGCGTCCTCCGAGGAGGCGGCGCCGATGCCGGTGGTCGAAGCGGTCTGACGACCCCCCTCGGCGAACGCCGGACGGCTGGATCCCCAGCCGTCCGGCGTTGTTGTCAGTGCCCCGTGTCACCATCGGCCGTGTGGACAGAATGCGGCAGCTGCGGCGGGCCAAGGACGCCATGGACCGGGACTGGGCCGACCCCGCCCTGGACCTGGACGCGGTCGCCGCGCACGCCGGGTACTCGCGGTACCACTTCCTGCGCGTCTTCAAGGAGGCGTACGGCGAGACGCCCGGCCAGTACCTGACGCACCGCAGGATCGAGCGGGCCGAGGAACTGCTCCGCGCCGCCGACCTCGGCGTCACCGAGATCTGCCATCTGGTCGGCTTCAGCAGCCTGGGCACCTTCTCCGCGACGTTCAAGGCACGGACGGGGCTCAGCCCCACCGAGTACCGGGCCGAGCATGTCGGCGGCGGCGCCTCCCTCATCCCCGGCTGCTACGCCCTGCTCTGGGCCGGAGGGTTCCCGCGCAGGAGCGCAATTTCCGAGAAGCGCGCCGAGCGCCCCGCTGCCTACCGTGACGGACAGGAACAGCAACCGTCCGGCAGGAGTACCGAGCCATGATCCAGGGTCTGGCCATCACCACCGTGTGGACCTTCGACCAGCAGCGCACCAAGGCCTTCTTCACCGAGAAACTCGGCTTCGAGGTGCGCGACGACATCGCCATGGGGGACATGCGGTGGGTCACCGTCGGCGCCAAGGGCCAGCCCGGCGTCGAACTCGCCCTGATGCGCCTGGACGGGCCGGGCCTCGACCCCGAGTCCGCCGCGGCGCTGCGCAAGCTGGTCGCCAAGGGGGTCATGGGGGCCGGCGCGTTCCGCACCGACGACTGCCGGGGGGACTACGAGACCTTCAGCGCGCGCGGTGTCGAGTTCGTCCAGGAGCCCAAGGAACGGCCGTACGGCATCGAGGCGATCTTCCGTGACGACAACGGCAACTGGTACTCGCTGACCCAGCGCAGCGAGGAGCTCGACCTCTCCAAGGAGTTCTGAGCATGACCACGGAGACCGGGCCCGACCACACCGCCGTGCGCACCGCGCTGTGGCGTGCGCTGCATCTGCGGGCCGACGCGCCGCCGTACGTCATCGAGGACGAGGTCGGGCTCCGGCTCGCCGGGCCCGCCGCCGGGGACGACTGGCGGGCGCGGCCGGACATGGACGCCGAGGCGACCCGGCGGACCCGGGCGTCGATCGTGGCCCGGGCCCGTTTCGTCGAGGACCTGGTGGTGGCGGAGGCCGGGCGCGGGGTGGGCCAGTACGTCGTCCTCGGCGCCGGGCTCGACACCTTCGCGCAGCGCCGGGCCGACGACATCGCCGCGACCGGGCTGCGGGTGTTCGAGGCCGACCGGGCCGGAGCCGTGGCGTGGAAACGGCGGCGGCTGACCGAACTGGGGTACGGCGTGCCCGAGTGGCTGCGGCTGGTGCCGGTGGACTTCGAGGGGGACTGGTGGGGGCAGCTGACGGCCGCCGGGTTCGATCCGGGGCGGCCGGCCGTGGTCGCCTCCGCCGGGGTCACCATGTACCTCACCGAGGACGCCCTCACCGCCACCCTCCGGCACATCGCCCGGCTCGCCCCCGGATCGACGCTGGTCACGACCTTCCTCCGGCCCGTCGAGGACGTCGAGCCGGACCAGCGGGAGCAGCTGCGCGTGGCCCAACGGGGCGCCCGGGCCTCCGGCACCCCCTTCCTGAGCTTCTACGCGCCCGCGCGGATCGCGGACCTCGCCATGGCGGCCGGCTTCCGCGACACCCGGCACGTACCCGCCGAGGAACTCGCGCGACGCTACTTCGCGACCCGGGCCGACGACCTGCGCCCCTCGCGGGGCGAGGAGCTGCTGGTGGCCACGACGTGAGTCGCCGCGGTCGGCCCGGTCTGGAGCCTGGTGGTCGGTCGGGCCTGGGGCGCTGCGGTCGGCCCGGTCTGGGGTCCCGTGGGCGGTCCCGCCTGAGTCGTCGCTGCGGTCGGCCCGCTCGGAGCCCCCGTGGTCGGCCCGGCCTGGATCGCGGCGGTCGGCCCTGAGCCGTGAGCGGTCGGTTTGCTCGCGCGGTGGGCAAGCCGTCGAAGCGCGAACCGGCCGCGCGCGCGGCGTCCCGGCTGGGCAAGCCTCAACGCTGCGGCCAGAGTCTCGGCGTCCCGGCTGCGTAAACCTCGGCGGCGCGGTCAGAGCCTCAGCGCCGTAGCCCGAGCCTCAGCGGCCCGCCTGGGCCGGGCCCGGGAGCATCGGGTAGCTGCCGGTGGCGGTCGGGGCGTGTTCCGGGAGCCAGAGGACGGCCACCGCGCCCTCGGAGGGGATGTGTTCGGGGGCGCCGACCGGGCGCACGTTGCGGAAGGTGAGGCGGGCGCCGAGGACGCGGGCCTGGCCGGCGGCGATGGTGAGGCCGAGGCCGTGGCCCTGGCCGGCGCGGTCCTCGCTGCCGGTGCGGAAGCGGCTCGGGCCGTCGGCGAGGAGTTTCTCCGGGAAGCCGGGGCCGTGGTCGCGGACCCGGATGACCCGCCCCTCGACGGTCACCTCGATGGGCGGCCTGCCGTGCCGGGCCGCGTTGGCCAGCAGGTTGAACAGCACCCGTTCCAGGCGGCGCGGATCGGTGGTGACCTCCGACTCGTGCACCACCCGCACCTCGATCCGCGGATCCTTCGCGGCCACCCGCCGGGACACGAACTCGCCCAGCATGATGTCCTGCAGCTCGGCCCGCTCGGAGGCGCTGTCGAGCCGGGCCACCTCCAGGACGTCCTCGACGAGCGTGCGCATCGCCTTCGCCCGGTCCAGGACCAGTTCGGTCGGGCGGCCGGGCGGGAGGAGTTCGGCCGCCGTGAGCAGCCCGGTCACCGGCGTCCGCAGCTCGTGCGCGATGTCGGCCGTCACCCGCCGCTCCGCCTCCAGCCGCTGCTGCAACGCGTCCGCCATGGCGTCCACCGCGCGGGCCAGGTCGTCGGTCTCGTCCCGGACCACCCCGCCGATCGCCTCGCGCACCCGGACGTCCGGCTCGCCCTGCGCGACCTGGTTGGCCGCGGCCGCCGCCTTGCGCAGCCGCCCCGAGAGCTGCCCGCCGATCAGCACCCCGAGCGCGCTGCCGCCGAGGACGACGGCGATGGAGCCGATGACGAGGGCCTGGTCGAGGTCCTTCAGCACATTGCTGCTGCGGTTCGCGAAGGTGCTGTGCAGGGACAGCACCCGCCCGTCCTTGGCCTGCACCGCCGCCCAGATGTCCGGTGCCCCGTGTCCGCGGTCGATGACGTCGGTCGCCCGGCGGCCCGCGTCGACCCGCTCGCGCAGGGCCGGCGGCAGCATCGGGTCGTCGATCTTGACGTCGGGGAAGTTCGCCCTGCCGTACAGCTCGTAGTTGCGCTGGCCGAGCTGGAGCCGGTCGTTGGCCAGCTCGCGCGCGTTGTCCAGCATCGAGACCCGGGCGGCGTTGTGCACCACCAGGCTCAGCGCGATCGCGACCAGCGCGCCGACCAGCGCGATCGCCGCGCTCAGCTTCCAGCGGAGCCCGGTGCGCAGCCCCGGACCCCGGTATCGGATGGATCTGGTGAACCCCCGCATGACCGCCCCGTTCAGGCCTTCAACTTGTAGCCGAAACCGCGGACCGTCTCGATCCGGTCCTGGCCGATCTTGGTGCGCAGCCGCTGCACATGGACGTCGACGACCCGGGTGTCCCCGCCCCAGCCGTAGTCCCAGACGCGTTCGAGCAGCTTGTCGCGGGAGAGCACGGTCCCCGGCGCCGACGAGAACTCCAGGAGCAGCCGCATCTCGGTCGGGGTGAGCGCGACGGTCTGTCCGGCCCGGCGCACCTCCATGCCCTCGGTGTCGATCTCCAGGTCGCCGAAGGCGAGGATGCCGCCGGAGACCGGAGCCGCGTCCTCGTGCGGCCGGTCGGCGCCGCTCGCGTGGCCGAAGCGGCGCAGCACCGCCCGGATCCGGGCGACCAGCACGGCTCCGTCGAACGGCTTGGTGACGTAGTCGTCGGCGCCCGCCTCCAGGCCCAGCACCACGTCGATCGAGTCGGCCCGCGCGGACAGCATGATCACCGGCACGGTGGACTCGTCGCGGATGCGCCGGCACAGGCTCACCCCGTCCAGGCCCGGCACCATCACGTCCAGCAGGGCGATGTCGGGCCGGTCGCTGCGGAACGCGTCGAGGCCCGACAGCCCGTCGGGCATGGCGGTGACCGCGAAGCCGTCCCGCTCCAGGGCGAGCTGGGTGGCCTCGCGGATGACATCGTCGTCCTCGACGAACAGGACGTGGGTCTGGTCTGCCATCCCGGATCTCTCGGTAGTCGGTGGGGGTGGGGACAGGGGCGGGGTGGGGAGTGGGGTCAGTCGGCCGGGGAGGGGACCGGTGTGGCCTCGCCGCCGCCCGCCGCGTTGCCGTAGTCGGTGTGGTGGAAGTCCTCCTGGACGAAGCGCCCGGAGGCCCAGTTGTAGGTGATCACGTTCTCACCGGACGGGCTCGACACCGGGTCGCCCTTCTCGTACACCTGCTTGGTCACGCTCAGATCGCCCTTGTCGATCTCCGCGTAGACCGGGGACTCCTCGGCCTTGAAGACATTCTTGTACGCGCCGCTCTCCTTGCGGTACACATACGCCCCCACCCCGACCGCGTCCCCGCAGGTCAGCACGTTGACGACGACGTCCTCGACGGGGCCGCCGGTCAGATCGCCGTAGGTCACGTCGACCGGGTACTCGTCGCCCGCGCACGGGGTGAGGTCGCGCTTCACCGTGGCCGAGACCGCCGGGTCGGCCTTCACCAGCGCGACCGCGTCGACCTTCTCGTAGGTCTGGGACGGGCTGGGCGAGGGTGCGGCGGCGGCCGGGGCGTTCCCGGCCGAGTCGTCGTGCGCCGGGCCCTCGTCCCGGGCTCCGGTGCCGCCGGTGCCGCAGGCGGCGGCGAAAAGGGCGAGGGCGGCGAGCACGGCCGTCGCCGTGATCACCGCCTGTGCACTCGCCGGGCCCCGGCTGGGCCCTGTGCCGGTCAGGCCGCGCAACGCTCCCGCTCCTCACGCTCCAGCGCGCGTGCGTCGAGGTCGCGGGACTCCAGCTCCTCGCGGAGCCGGGCGAGCGCCCGGTGCAGCGTGCTCTTGACCGTTCCGGCCGACATGCCGAGGGCGGCGGCCGTCTCCTCCGTGGACATCTGCTCCCAGTGTCGCAGCACCACGACACTGCGCTGCTTCGGAGCCAGAACCTTCATGATGTCCATAAGGAGCGCGCGGTCCGCGTGCTGCTCGGTGGAGTCCTCCACGCAGGCATCGGGCAGCTGCTCGGTCGGGACCTCCTCCAGCTTCCGGGCCCGCCACCACTCGGTGCGCGTGTTGATCATGACCCGGCGGAGGTAGGCGTCCGCGAGCTTCTTGTCCTCGATGGTCTCCCAGCGGCCGTACGTCCGGACCAGCGCGGTCTGGAGCAGGTCCTGGGCGTCCGTCGGGTCCGGGACGAGCCGGCGGGCGCTGCGCAGCAGCGCGTCCTGCCGAGTGCGGACGTACTCCTCGAATTCGAGCACCTCGCCCTGCGCCATGATCAACCGCCTCCCGATCCCCGTTTTCCCCGGCCCTGTGCCTGAGTCCCTGCCGTCCCGCGGTCCTGGCGGGCACAGAAACGAAGCTACGGACCTGTTGTCACGGGCCTGTGCGGAGCAGCCTGCGGGTAGCAATCGGCTGTCCGTCGGTTGTGTAACGGAAGTAGGTCCGGGGTAAACGGGCACAGGTGTATGCCCGGTAATGACGCGATTTGCCGCACGGTCGGGGCCGTAACAGAGGCCCTTCCGCTGTGATGTGGCTGTACGTCAGCTCAGCGGAAGCCGGTACAGGCCGCCCGTGAGCGGCTCCACCAGCCCGTCCGAGACCAGCCCGTCCAGCGCGCGGGCCCGTTGCACCGGCTCGTGCCAGACCCGGTCGAGCGTCGTCTGCGGCACGGGGGTGTGCGCCTCGCGCAGCACGGCGAGCAGCTTGCCGCGCACCTGCCGGTCGGTCCCCGCGTACGTCTGCCCGCGCCGGGGCGGACCCTCGTGCTCCGGCTTTCCGGCCAGCAGCCAGGCGCACTCGCCGGCGATCGGGCACTGTCGGCACGTCTCGTTCTTCGCCGTGCACACCAGTGCGCCCAGCTCCATGGAGGCGGCGGCCCAGCGGGCGGCGGTCCGCTCGTCCTCGGGCAGCAGCTCGCGGGCGAGCCGGCGCTCGGCGGCGGTGGTCGCGTTCGGCGGGTACTGCACCCCGGTCACGGCCCGCGCGAAGACCCGCCGCACGTTCGTGTCCAGCACGGCGTGCCGCTGACCGTAGGCGAAGGAGGCGACGGCAGCCGCCGTGTACTCCCCGATGCCGGGCAGGGCGAGCAGCTGCGCGTGATCCGTCGGTACGTCGCCGCCGTGCCGTTCCGTTATGGCGACGGCGGCGCCGTGCAGCCGCAGGGCGCGCCGCGGATAGCCGAGCCGGCCCCAGGCGCGGACCGCCTCACCGGGGGCCTCCGCGGCGAGGTCGGCGGGGCGCGGCCAGCGGGCGAGCCACTGCTCGTAGACGGGCAGCACGCGGCTCACCGGCGTCTGCTGCAACATGAACTCGCTGACCATCACACCCCACGGGCCCGCCTCCGGGCGGCGCCAGGGGAGGTCGCGGGCGTGGGCGTCGAACCAGGCGATCACGGGGGTGTGCAGCTTCTCAGTCATGGCCCTTCCGATCCTGCCACGTCCGGCGGCGGGTGGGGTGGACGTGGTCCGCGGCGGGGCGGGTGGTTGACGTCCCCGGTGGTGAAGGCGGGCCGGGCCGAGGGGAGTTGCCGGAATGATGATCCGGAAAAGTTGAGGTTTGGGCGGCGGGTGGGGCGTGGAACTGCTCGGATCTCTCGTACAGTTTGGGCCGTGGGATCTCTGCGCAATCCGGTCGGGCCGCTTCCCTCCTCCATCTACTGGCGACGGAGGGTCGCCATGCTGTCGACGCTCGCCGTCCTGGCGCTGCTGATCGCATGGATCGTGATGTCGGGCGGCGGGGGCGGCAAGAAGAACGCCGACGGCTCGGACGGCAAGAACCCCGTGTCCACGATCACGCCGGGGCCCTCCGGCAGCGGGCCGGCCATCAGCCAGGCACCCGGCGGACGGGACGACTCCAGCGGCGGCGGTTCGGGAAGCAGCACCGGTTCGAGCCCCGGCTCCGGTTCCACGGACGGGAGTTCGGCCGGTTCGAGCGGCGACTCCTCGTCGGGTTCCGCCGGTTCCTCCGGCTCCTCCGGTTCCTCGTCCGGTTCGGGCGGCGACGTGACCTCGGGTTCCGGCGGTACGGTCGCCTCCCTGCCGGGGACGTCCACCCTCCCCAACTGCACGGCCGCTGCCGTGACGTTGAGCCTGAAGAGCCTGCGCAACTCCTACTCGCCGGAGCAGACGCCGACCTTCGAACTCACGGCGAAGAGCACCTCGTCCAGCGACTGCAAGATCGACCTCGGCCCGAAGAACGCGGTCCTCACGATCACGGCCGCCAGCGCCGACGACACCTACTGGTCGTCGGCCGACTGCCCGAAGACGGCGGCGAGCCGCTGGTACCGCGTGCCCGCCGCCAGCAGCATCACCTACACCCTCACGTGGGACCGCAAGCCCAGCGCCCCCCAGTGCGCCACCCCGCCGGCCGGCTCGGCCGGCACGGGAACATACCTCTTGCAGGCAGAGGCCCCGGGCTTCACAAAGGCACAGGCTTCCTTCGTACTGGCGGCTGATTAGCGCCCCTTCAGGGGCGCGGGGAACTGCGCGAGCAACCCCCACCCACCCGCAGCCGCCGTACAACCGCACCCCGCCGAGCTACTGGGCGAACTCAGACATACCGCTCAAGAATCGAAGACTCCGCCAGCCGGGACAGCCCCTCACGCACACTCCGCGCCCGAGCCTCCCCGACCCCGTCCACCGTCTGCAGGTCATCCACGCTGGCAGCGAGCAGCTTCTGCAGCCCCCCGAAATGCTCCACCAGCCGGTCGATGATCGCCCCGGGCAGCCGCGGCACCTTCGCCAGCAGCCGGAACCCGCGCGGCGACACCGCCGAGTCCAGCGCCTCCGGCGAACCGGTGTACCCCAACGCCCGCGCCACCGTCGGCAGTTCCAGCAACTCCGCATGGCTCAGCGCGTCCAGCTCGGCGAGCGCCTCGTCGACCGTGCGGGACCGCTTCGCCGTCGGCTCGGGCACATAGTCCCGGACCACCAGCTCCCGCTCGGGCTCGACCCCGGCGATCAGTTCGTCCAGCTGGAGCGCGAGAAGCCGCCCGTCGGTGCCCAGTTCGACCACGTACTCGGCGATCTCCGTGGCGATCCGCCGGACCATCTCCAGCCGCTGCGCGACGGCCGACACGTCGCGGACCGTCACCAGGTCCTCGATCTCCAGCGCCGACAGCGTTCCCGCGACCTCGTCCAGGCGGAGCTTGTACCGCTCCAGCGTCGCCAGCGCCTGGTTCGCGCGGGACAGGATCGCCGCCGAGTCCTCCAGGACCCGGCGCTGACCGTCGACGTAGAGCGCGATCAGCCGCATCGACTGGGAGACCGAGACCACCGGGAAGCCGACCT
Source organism: Streptomyces sp. NPDC048288 (assembly GCF_043201555.1). NCBI lineage: Bacteria > Bacillati > Actinomycetota > Actinomycetes > Kitasatosporales > Streptomycetaceae > Streptomyces > Streptomyces sp. NPDC048288. The sequence goes on along the minus strand of NZ_JBICZD010000002.1, from coordinate 19,841 downwards.
GCTTGGAGATCCGGTCGGCCGTGCGGTGCCGGGTGCCGGTCTCCTCCGTCGGGATCGTGGCGTCCGGTACGAACTGGACGCCGGCCCGGAGGATCTTCGACTGGTCGGTGGAGACCACGATGCCGCCGTCGAGCTTGCACAGCTCCCGCAGCCGGGTCGCCGTGAACTCGACGTCCAGCACGAAACCGCCCGTGCACATCGTCTCGACCGACTTGTCGAAGCCGAGGACGATGAGCCCGCCGGTGTTGCCGCGGAGGACCCGCTCCAGGCCGTCCCGCATGGACGTGCCCGGAGCCACAGCGCTCAGCGAGGCGCGCATCAGGCCATCGGAACCGGCACTCCCACCGGACTTTCCGGGAGCCGCTGCCCGGTCGTTGGCTGCCACTGCACTCCTCCGGTCGCAGGTTCTGAGGCGCTCCCGCACCCGCACGCGGTTCGTACGGACGGGCGAGACCAGGGCAAAGTCTACCGGCGCTCCTCCGCCTCCCGTGGGGCCTCTCGGCGACGGGAGCGCGGCAGCACCCGCAGGGCGTCTCCTATGTCGGCGACTTCCAGGACCTTCATGCCCGGCGGGATCTTGCCCGGATCGCCCGGTACGAGCGCGTGCGTGAAGCCCAGACGGTGTGCCTCGGAGAGCCTGCGCTGGACGCCGGTGACCCGTCTGACCTCGCCCGCGAGGCCGACCTCGCCGATGGCGACCAGGTTCTTGGGCAGGGGGGTGTCGCTCGCGGCCGAGGCCAGCGCCAGCGCGATCGCGAGGTCCGCCGCCGGCTCGGAGAGCTTCACGCCGCCCACCGTCGCGGAGTAGATGTCCCGCTTGCCGAGCGCGCTGATCCGCCCGCGCTGCTCCAGCACCGCCAGCATCATCGAGACCCGGGAGGTCTCCAGGCCGGAGGTGGTCCGGCGGGGGGAGGGGATCTGCGAGTCGACGGTGAGGGCCTGGACCTCGGCGACCAGCGGACGGCGGCCCTCCAGGGTCACGGTCAGACAGGTACCCGGGACCGGTTCGGCACGCCGGGTCAGGAAGAGCCCGCTCGGGTCGGCGAGGCCGGTGATGCCCTCGTCGTGCAGCTCGAAGCAGCCGACCTCGTCGGTGGCGCCGTAGCGGTTCTTGACGCCCCGGACCAGACGCAGCCGCGCGTGCCGGTCGCCCTCGAAGTGCAGGACGACGTCCACCAGGTGTTCCAGCAGCCGGGGACCGGCGATCGCGCCGTCCTTGGTGACGTGGCCCACCAGGAGGGTCGACATGCCCCGCTCCTTCGACGCGCGGATGAGCGCCCCGGCCACCTCCCGCACCTGGGCCATGCCGCCGGGCGCGCCGTCGATCTCGGGGGAGGCGACCGTCTGCACGGAGTCCAGGATCAGCAGCGACGGCTTCACCGCGTCCAAGTGGCCGAGGACGGCGGACAGATCGGTCTCGGCGGCGAGATACAGGTGGTCGTCGAGGGCGCCGATGCGGTCGGCGCGCAGCCGGACCTGGCTCGCCGACTCCTCGCCGGTGACATAGAGGGTGCGGTGCTCGTCGCTGGCCGACTTGGCCGCCACGTCGAGCAGGAGGGTCGACTTGCCGACGCCGGGCTCCCCGGCCAGCAGCACGACCGCGCCGGGGACCAGACCGCCGCCGAGGACCCGGTCCAGCTCGGGCACGCCGGTCGTCCGCGCGGTGGCCTGGCGGCCGTCGACCTGGCCGATGGGCACCGCGGAGGTGGTGACCCGGCCGGGAGCCGTCGTACGGACCGCTGGCGCGCCGTACTCCTCGATCGTCCCCCAGGCCTGGCACTCGGCGCAGCGGCCGAGCCACTTCGCCGTCTGCCAGCCGCACTCGGTGCAGCGGTACGACGGTCGGTCCTTCGCGGTCTTGGTACGGGTGGCCATGCGGAAACCGTAGCCCCCGCCACTGACAGCGGGACCGGGGTGGCGCGGGTGACGGGTGTGGGTGGACCGGTCTCGGCCACGCCCGGTGAGGAACGAGCCACGGAATAACAGGTTCCTGTCCCCTTATGAGGGATCGTTTCACCCGTACGGATTAAAAGTGCTCAAGCCGCAAGAAGGGGCGATACGCCGCCGCCTACGGTCGCACGGGTGATGAGCAGCAGTCCGGAGACCTCGACCCGCACGACCGGCGCACACCGGGCGCACCGGGAGGCGCGTACGGCGCGTGATCGTACGGCGGCGCGCGCGCTGGCGCAGCGACCGCCGGCGCGTTACGAGCCGTACCTCGACGGGCTGTTCACCTACTGCCTCTCGGTGCTGTGCGACCACGACGCGGCCACCGCCGCGCTCGGGGACGTCCTCGCACTCGCCGAGCGGCGCGGGCAGCGCGTCCCGGAGGCCGCCGGCGACCGCCGGGCCTGGCTGTACGCGCTGGCCCGCTGGGCCTGTCTGCGCGGGCTCGCCCAGGCCAAGCAGAAACGTCAGGCCCATCACGCGCCGGGCCGCCACCTCGCCCCCGACCCGCCGGCCGTCACCGAGGTCCAGGAGCAGCGGCGCCGCGAACTCGCCCTGCTCGCCTGGCCCGAGGCGGCCGGCACCACCCCCGAGCAGCGCGAGGCGCTCGAACTCGCCGTCCGCCACCACCTCGCCGCGCAGGAGGTCGCCGCCGTCCTCGGCCTGGACCTGGCCGGCGCCCGTGAGCTGCTCGCCTCCGCCGCCTGCGAGGTGGAGCGCACCCGCGCGGCCCTCGCCGTCGTCGAGACCGGCGGCTGCCCGAGCGTGTCCCACCTCACCGGGGACAGCCAGCTGGTGCTCAGCAGCGCCCTGCGCCGCGAACTGGTCCGGCACGTCGACGACTGCCCGCGCTGCCGCCGCACCGCCGAGCGCGCGGCCCCCGGGCGGTGGCCCGGCGCGATGACCACGCCCGCCGAGCTGCCCGTCCTGGAGGCGCCCCGCGCGGCCCTGCACATGGCCATGGCCCACCAGCCACGCGCGCGGGGCGCCGCGGTGCCCCGCTTCGACCGGCGCGGCTTCCCGATGGACCCCAAGGACCACGCGGCCCGCCGCGACCGGCTCCGCGCGCGTGCCGTCACCACGACCGTCGTCGCCACGGTCGTGGCCGCGCCGGTGCTGGCCCTGTGGGCGGCCTACCGGGGCTCACCGGGGGAGACCCACGAGGGACCGTCCGCCACCGCGCGGGAGGCAGCCGGCCCCGACGCGCTCGACGGCGACCGGACCGGGGGCTACGAGAACGCCGGAAACGCCGGCCCGAGACCCGGGCCGCGCATCGGGAAGGACGGCAAGGCCGATGTCTCGGTGGAGGTGATCAGCGTCGCCGGGACGGACCGGAAGGCGACCGGCGCGGGGCACCTCGCGGTGACGGCCGCGAACGACGGCGACACCACGCTGATCACGCTCGCGGCGTCCGGGGACGCGCCGGTGCGGTGGTCGCTGTCCACGCCGGCCGGGTGGCTGTACTTCTCGCGATCCGCAGGAACGCTACAGCCGGGCGAGTCGTTCACGATCAAGGTGTACGTCGATCATCTGCGGGAACCGGCCGGGCGCTGGGGAGCGCGGGTGGCGGTGGCACCGGCGGGGGCGGTGGTGTCGATCGGCGGGTACGGGATGGCTCCGCCGTCGCGCCGGGGGCCCAAGCCGACCCCTGGCGGGGGGCCGGGGCCGACGGCGACGGGGTCGGCGTCCGCCGAGCCGACACCGCCGGTCAGTGAGCCGCCGACGTCGGCTTCGCCCACGCCGAGCGCCTCGGACACGGGGGCGCCTCCGACGGAGTCGGCCTCGCCGACGGAGAGCGAGAGTGCGGGGGCGTCGGCGAGTCCGTGAGTCCGTGAGGGGGGAGAGGGGCTGCGGTGAGGGGGCGGGGCGGGTGCGGCTTCGTTGTGGCTGGTCGCGCCCACGCGGCGGTAGCCGCACATCAAAGGCAGCCCCGCGCCCCTGACGGGGCGCTTCGGCGGGCGTCAGTCCTTAGGATCCGCCGGATGCGGAGCCAGCAGGGGGAGCTGGCTTGCCAGGCGCTGCTCGCACAGCTCGACCAAACGGTCGTAGCCGGCCTTGCCCATCAGTTCGGTCAGTTCCGGGCGGTAGGAGACGTAGACGGGGTCGCCGGCGCCGTGGGCGGAGGTGGCCGAGGTGCACCACCAGTGGAGGTCGTGGCCGCCCGGGCCCCAGCCCCGGCGGTCGTACTCGCCGATCGAGACCTGGAGGACGCGGGTGTCGTCCGGGCGGTCGATCCAGTCGTAGGTGCGGCGGACCGGGAGCTGCCAGCAGACGTCCGGCTTGGTCTCCAGCGGCTCGCGGCCCTCCTTCAGCGCGAGGATGTGCAGCGAGCAGCCCGCGCCGCCCGCGAAACCGGGGCGGTTCTGGAAGATGCAGGAGCCGTTGAAGGGGCGGGTCTGGCGGGAGCCGTCCTCGTCCTCCGAGATCCAGCCGTCGCGGGTGCCCTCGTCGTGGTGCTGCCAGATGTCCGGCGTGAGCCTCGCCACGTGATCGGCGACCCGCTTCTCGTCGTCCTCGTCGGAGAAGTGCGCGCCCAGCGTGCAGCAGCCGTCGTCCGCGCGGCCCGCCTGGATGCCCTGGCAGCCGCTGCCGAAGATGCAGTTCCAGCGGGAGGTCAGCCAGGTCAGATCGCAGCGGAAGACCTGCTCGTCGTCCGCCGGATCAGGGAATTCCACCCATGCGCGCGCGAAGTCGAGGCCCTTCTCGTCCGCTGCGAGAGCCTGCCGCGACGTCTTCGACGGCTTCGGTGGCTTCACCCGCGAAGAACCGTCGGCAGATTGGGCGCCCTTGTGGTCCTTCGTCTTTTTCGTCTTTGGCACGCGTCCAGGGTAAGTCGCCCGGGACCGGTTCGGGGACGGCTCCGAGGACGGGTTCCGGCCCAGGTGGCAGTAGCGTTCCGTACATGAGACTCGGTGTCCTCGACGTGGGATCTAACACGGTGCATCTGCTGGTGGTGGATGCGCACCCCGGCGCGCGCCCGCTGCCGGCGCACTCGCACAAGGCGGAATTGCGCCTTGCCCAACTCCTCGACGGCAACGGGGCGATCGGCCCCGACGGGGTCGAGAAACTGGTCGGTGTCGTCCATGAGGCCCTGCAGGCCGCGGAGGACAAGGGTGTCGAGGAACTGCTGCCGTTCGCCACGTCCGCCGTGCGCGAGGCCACCAACGCCGATGACGTGCTCGCGCGCGTGAAGGCCGAGACGGGCGTCGAGCTCCAGGTCCTCACCGGGGCCGAGGAGGCCCGGCTGACCTTTCTCGCGGTGCGCCGCTGGTTCGGCTGGTCCGCCGGGAAGCTGCTGGTCCTGGACATCGGCGGGGGCTCGCTGGAGGTCGCGTACGGCATCGACGAGAAGCCGGACGCGGCGGTCTCGCTGCCGCTGGGCGCGGGCCGGCTCACCGCCGGCTGGCTCCCGGGCGACCCGCCGACCTCCGACGACATACGGGCGCTGCGTCGCCATGTACGCGCCGAGATCGCGCGGACGGTCGGCGAGTTCAGCCGCTTCGGCGCCCCCGACCACGTGGTCGCCACGTCCAAGACCTTCAAGCAGCTGGCCCGTATCGCCGGCGCGGCCCGCTCCGCCGACGGCCTCTACGTCCAGCGCGAGCTCAAGCGGGGCTCCCTGACGACCTGGGTCCCGCGGCTGGCGGCCATGAGCACCGCCCAGCGGAGCGCGCTTCCGGGGGTGTCGGAGGGGCGCTCCGGCCAGCTGGTGGCGGGTGCGCTGGTCGCGGAGGCCGCGATGGACCTCTTCGAGGTGGAGAACCTGGAGGTCTGCCCGTGGGCGCTCCGGGAGGGCGTCATCCTGCGGCGCCTCGACCACATGGGATCGGCGTAGCCCGGCAGGGGCGCCGGCGCGACCCTGGTCACAACGGCGAGCAGGCGCCCCCTTCCCACCCGGCCCCACCCCGTAACCTGTCCCTCGTGGCAGAACCAAGGGACGTCGTCCGCATCCCGGATGCGAAGGTCGCGCTCTCCACGGCCTCCGTCTACCCGGAGTCGACGGCGACGGCCTTCGAGATCGCCGCACGCCTCGGGTACGACGGCGTCGAGGTCATGGTGTGGACCGACCCGGTCAGCCAGGACATCGAGGCCCTGCGCAGACTGAGCGACTACCACCGCATCCCGATCCTCGCCGTCCACGCCCCCTGTCTGCTGATCACCCAGCGGGTCTGGTCCACCGACCCCTGGGTCAAGCTCCAGCGGGCCCGCGCCGCCGCCGAGAAGCTGGGCGCGAGCGCGGTCGTCGTACACCCCCCGTTCCGCTGGCAGCGCCAGTACGCCCGCGACTTCGTCGAGGGGATCTGGCGGATGGCGAACGAGACGGACGTACGGTTCGCGGTGGAGAACATGTACCCCTGGCGCTACCGCGACCGCGAGATGCTGGCGTACGCCCCCGACTGGGACGTCACCAAGGACGACTACCGGCACTTCACGATCGACCTCAGCCACGCCGCGACGTCCCGCGTGGACGCGCTCGCCATGGTGGACCGCATGAGCGACCGGCTCGGCCACGTCCACCTCGCCGACGGCCGCGGCTCCGCCAAGGACGAGCACCTGGTGCCGGGCCGCGGCACCCAGCCCTGCGCCGAGCTGCTGGAGCGCCTCGCGCTCACCGGCTTCGACGGCCATGTCGTGATCGAGGTCAACACCCGGCGCGCGATGTCCGGCGCGGAGCGCGAGGCCGACCTGGCGGAAGCCCTGGCCTTCACCCGCCTGCACCTGGCCTCGGCGCTCAAGGTGCCGCGCCGGTGACGGGTACCGAGAACGGCGGCACGGACGCGGGTGCCGGTACCCGTCGCCGCGGCCGGCCCCCGCGTACCGAGTCGGCCGGCACCCGGGACCGTATCCTCGTCGCCGCCCGCGAGGAGTTCGCCGAGCGCGGGTACGAGAAGACCTCCGTACGCGCGATCGCCAAGGCGGCCGGTGTGGACTCCGCGCTGGTCCATCACTACTTCGGCACCAAGGACCAGATCTTCGAGGCCGCCATCTCGGTCGCCTTCGCCCCCGCGCTGAACGCGCCCGCCGCGATCGCGGACGGCCCGCCGGACGGTGTCGGCGAGCGCCTGACCCGGTTCATCTTCGGCGTCTGGGAGAACCCGACCACCCGTAAGCCGCTGCTGGCGATCGTCCGCTCCGCCGTCAACAACGAGGCCGCGGCCGCCGTCTTCCGCCGGCTGATCGCCACCCAGCTGCTGCGCCGGATCGCCGGACAGCTGGACCTCCCGGACGCGGAGCTGCGCGCCGAGCTGGCGGCCGCCCAGCTGATCGGCTGCGCGATGCTGCGCTATGTGATCAGGGTGGAGCCGCTGGCCTCGGCGGACCTGGAGCAGATCGTGCGCCGGGTCGCCCCGGTGGTGCAGGGGCATCTGACCGGTCCGTGACCAGCCCGGCTGAGATCCGCGTCCCGCATTCCGGACACCTCGTCCCGAGGCCTGAACAACGGGCGTACGCTCATTAGCAGCCCTATCTGTCTGAAGGAGCGAGCGACGATGCCCGAGCTGAGGTCCCGCACAGTCACCCACGGTCGCAACATGGCGGGCGCCCGCGCCCTTATGCGCGCCTCCGGTGTACCCGGCGCGGACATCGGCCGGAAGCCGATCATCGCCGTCGCCAACTCCTTCACCGAGTTCGTGCCGGGCCACACCCACCTCCAGCCGGTCGGCCGGATCGTCTCCGAGGCGATCAAGGAGGCGGGTGGCATCCCGCGCGAGTTCAACACGATCGCCGTGGACGACGGCATCGCGATGGGCCACGGCGGCATGCTGTACTCCCTCCCCTCCCGCGACCTGATCGCGGACTCGGTCGAGTACATGGTCGAGGCGCACTGCGCCGACGCCCTGGTCTGCATCTCCAACTGCGACAAGATCACCCCGGGCATGCTGATGGCCGCCCTGCGGCTGAACATCCCGACGGTCTTCGTCTCCGGCGGCCCCATGGAGGCCGGCCGCGCGACCCTCGTCGACGGCACGGTCCGCACCCTCGACCTGATCGACGCGATGGTCGACGCGGCCAACGAGAACGTCTCCGACGAGGACGTCCTCAAGATCGAGGAGAACGCCTGCCCGACCTGCGGCTCCTGTTCCGGCATGTTCACCGCCAACTCGATGAACTGCCTGACGGAGGCGATCGGCCTCTCCCTCCCCGGCAACGGCTCGGTCCTGGCCACCCACACGGCCCGCAAACAGCTGTACGTCGACGCGGCCACCACGGTCATGGACCTCACCCGCCGCTACTACGAGCAGGACGACGACACGGTCCTGCCGCTCAACATCGCGACCTTCGCCGCGTTCGAGAACGCCATGGCCCTGGACATCGCGATGGGCGGCTCCACCAACACGATCCTGCACCTGCTGGCCGCCGCCCAGGAGGCGGGCGTCCCCTTCGGCCTGGAGGAGATCAACGAGGTCTCCCGCCGGGTGCCCTGCCTCGCCAAGGTCGCCCCGAACGTCGCGAAGACCCGCACGTACTACATGGAGGACGTGCACCGGGCCGGTGGCATCCCCGCCCTCCTCGGCGAGCTGCACCGCGGCGGCCTCCTCAACGAGGACGTGCACTCCGTCCACAGCCCCTCCCTCGCGGACTGGCTGAAGACCTGGGACGTGCGCGCCGGCTCCCCGTCCCCCGAGGCGATCGAGCTGTGGCACGCGGCCCCCGGCTGCGTCCGCTCCGCCGAGGCCTTCTCCCAGTCCGAGCGCTGGGAGGCCCTGGACGAGGACGCGGCCGAAGGCTGCATCCGCAGCGTCGAGCACGCCTACTCCAAGGACGGCGGCCTCGCGGTCCTCAAGGGCAACCTCGCGGTCGACGGCTGCGTGGTCAAGACGGCCGGCGTCGACGAGTCCATCTGGACCTTCGAGGGCCCCGCGGTCGTCTGCGAGTCCCAGGAGGAAGCCGTCGAGAAGATCCTCAACAAGCAGGTCACGCACGGCGACGTCGTCGTGATCCGCTACGAGGGTCCCAAGGGCGGCCCCGGCATGCAGGAGATGCTCTACCCGACGTCCTTCCTCAAGGGCCGCGGGCTCGGCAAGTCCTGCGCCCTGATCACCGACGGCCGCTTCTCCGGCGGCACCTCCGGCCTCTCCATCGGCCACGCCTCCCCCGAGGCGGCCTCCGGCGGCACCATCGCCCTCGTCGAGGACGGCGACCGCATCCGCATCGACATCCCGGGCCGCTCCATCGAGCTCCTCGTCGACGACGCCGAACTCGCCCGCCGCGAGCAGGCCCTCAACGGCGTGTACGCCCCGAAGAACCGCGAGCGCAAGGTCTCGGCCGCACTCCGCGCCTACGCCGCCATGGCCACCAGCGCCGACAAGGGCGCGGTCCGCGACGTGTCCAAGCTGGGCTGACCCACGCCTGCCGTAGCGCCGACAGCGCCGTAGCCGCCGTAGCGCCTCAGGGGCCGCCTCCCAACCGGGAGCGGCCCCTTCGCCTTCCCCCCGCCCACCGTCACCAGCCGGCCGGATCACCCGCGTCCACGGCGAAGACGGTGCCGTCGGGGGCGGTGGCGTAGATGTGGGAGGCGAGGATTAGCGGTGCCGGCAGGGCTGCCGTGACCTCGCTCGTGTTCGCGCCGAGGCGCGCCGGGGTCTGGCCAACGAGGGTTCCCTCGCGGGCGTCGACGGCGAGCAGACGTCCGTCGGCCGCCGTGAAGTAGACATGGCGGCCGTCGGTCACGGGCGCGGAGCCCCGGCTCACCGAGGTCTGGAGTGCCCAGAGCTGTTTGCCACTCTCGACATCGACGGCCTCCAGCGAGCCGGCAGCGGCCAGCAGATAGACGACATCGCCGCGCACGGTGGCACCCGGAGCCACCCGGGGAACGGGCAGCGCCGCCCGGCGGGTCGCCTTGGTGCCCGGCGTGTAGCGCACGACCGCGTCCGTCTCCCCGGCGGTGGTGTCCAGGGACAGCAGGTACAAAGACCCGTCGGCGCTGCCGAACGGCTCCAGATTCCCCGCCAGACGGGCTTCCCAGCGCTTGGCGCCCGTGACCGGATCAAGCGCGGTGACCAGGGTGTCGTTCCCATGGGAGGAGGTGCTGGTCGCGTACGTCAGCGGATCCCCGGCGAACGAGCTCAGGGACGGCGTGCCGCTGCCGGAGAGGGTCAGGCTCCACTCGGTGCGGCCGGTTTCGCTGTCCATACCGGTGACCGTCATGTCGGCGCCGACGACGAGCAGCATGCTCTTGGTGATCTTCATGACCTGGGGCTCGGGAAAGTCCTTCTTCCAGTGCGACGAGCCCGAGGCGGCGTCCAACGCCTCCACGCGCCGGCCCCCGTCCGTCGGGAGCAGCAGGAGCCCGCCCGACAGGAACGGCGAGCCGCTCGTACGCTCGTCCGCGACCCTGTGCCGCCACAGCACATGGCCGTCCACCGGGTCGAGTGCGAAAGCCAGCCCCGACCGGAAGCACAGCAACTTCCCCTCTCCGGCTACGCATTGGGGCATCCCGGAGCCGCTCTTGGCCACCGCCTCCGTCTGCCACGCCTCGAACGCGGTCGCGGAGCCGTGCACTGTGCTGCCCGCGGGTGTCGGATCACCGCCCGCGAGCCAGAGCACCGAGGCGACCACACCACCCAGAGCCAGGACGCTCGACCCGGCGGCGACGGCCATGCGACGCCTCGTCGCCTTCCACGGTCCTCTTCTCTTCCGTTCCGGTGCGGCGTCGGACGTCTCCTCCTTCGGCGCTTCACCGTCGTCGCCGTCCTCGTCCGTGACCCGCTGTGCCGGTATGAACGCCTGCGTGTCGTACGACGCCGACAACGACCGCAGCTCCCGCATCAGTTCGTCGGGCGTCGGCCGGTCCTCCGGCTCCTTGGCGAGACAGCGCAGCACCAGCGGAGCGATCTCCTCCGGCACTTCGGTGATGTCGGGCTCGTCGTGCACGACCTGGTAGGCGACGACATACGGGCTGTCGGAGTCGAACGGCCCCCGCCCGGTCGCCGCGTGCACCAGCACCGACCCCAGCGCGAAGATGTCGGCGGCGGGCCCCACCTCACGCGGCCGCCGGAACTGCTCCGGCGCCATGAACGGCGGGGTACCGATCAACTTCCCGGTCTCGGTCCGCAGTTCGCTGTCTTTCGGCCGGGAGATACCGAAGTCGATGACCTTGGGCCCGTCCTCGGCCAGCAGCACATTGCTCGGCTTGAGATCCCTGTGCACCACGCCGACCCGGTGAATGTCGCGCAGCGCCTCCGCGAGCCCCGCCATCAGCCGGCGCAACTGAGCAGGGGGCATGGGCCCGTTCCGCTTCACCTGCTCGGCGAGGGTCGGGCCGGGGATGAAGAGGGTGGCCATCCAGGGCCGCGCGGCCTCGGGATCGGCGTCCACTACGGGCGCGGTGAATGCACCGCTGACCTTGCGGGCGGCGGCCACCTCCTGCCGGAAACGGCCCCTGAACTCGCGGTCCTTGGCGAACTCGGCGTGTACGACCTTCACCGCGAGCTTCAGCCCCGAGGTGCTGCGGGCCAGATGGACCACGCCCATGCCACCGGAACCCAGGCAGGACTCCAGGCGGTAGTGCCCGGCGTACTCGGGAAGTTCCGCTTCCGCGCCCGCTCCGGTGTTGCGCTGTGGCGTCAAGGGACCACCCCCGTGCTGGTTCCGCGGAGCGCGACGCACGGAGCCTAGTCGATGACTCGTGCGATACAGAGGCGGCTTGCTAGCCTCCGCGTGCGAGTTACGCACATGTGTTTCGTGGCTCGATCGCGGGGAATCAACGGGACTCCATGGCACTCATGGGTCCAGTGGGGGGAGCACCACATGTCTGTCGAGCACGCGCAGGAAGCCGAGAGCAGCGGCGAGGAAGAGGCCGTCACGACCCTGGCGGCGGCGTCGGTGAAGACGTACGCGGTCGCCCCGGGCGTCCGCCTCAACGTCCGCAGCGGCCCGGGCACCAACTACGGCATCACGCGGACCCTCGCGGAGGGCACCCGCGTTCCGATCTTCTGCCAGACGCCCGGTACGACGGTGTCCGGCTACTACGGCACATCCAAGATCTGGGACAACATCGACAACGGTGAATACGTCTCGGATGCCTACGTCAACACCGGCAGCGACGGCTACGTGGCCGACCGCTGCGCCTGATCCGGTTTCGCGATCGGGACTCCCGATTCGACTTCGCCTGATCCGGTCTTCGGACTTCGGAGGACTCGTATGACATCGCTCAGACGCAGATCCACCCTGCTGGCCGCGGTCACCGGCAGCGCTTTCCTCATGCTGCTCGGCTCCGCCGCCACGGCGAACGCCGCCGCCACCGTCCGCTACTACGACACCGCTCCGGGCCTTCGCCTGAACGTCCGCAGCGGCCCCGGCACCAGCTACTCCATCACCCGAGTCCTCACCGAGGGCGCCAAGGTGCCGATCTACTGCCAGACCCCGGGCTCGACCGTGTCCGGCTACTACGGCACGTCGAACATCTGGGACAACATCAGCAACGGCGAGTACGTGTCCGACGCCTACGTCAACACCGGCAGCGACGGCTACGTCGCCGACCGCTGCGCCTGACCGGTCACCCGACCCCGTCCCGGAGCCCGTGGGCCGGCGGCGCCATAATCGTCCCGTGAGCGACGAACCAGGCACCCCGGACACCCCCGCGGGCTCCACCGGCGGCCCCCGCCCGGAGCCCCTCCGTTTCTTCGGCACGTCCTGGGTGGACCACGACGACCGCTACACAGCCCGCCGGATCGGCGTGGCCGCCGGCTCGCTCGCCGCCGCCGTCGTCTCCTGCCTGGTGCTCCGCCTCGCGTACGAGGGCGTGCAGCTGGCCGACACCGGATCCTTCGTGACCGTTCTCGTCGTCGCGATGTTCGCCATCTGCAGCGCCCTGGCCTTCCGGAACACGTGGGAGTCCTTCGGCAAGTGCCCCGACCCCGACCGGCAGGCCTCCCTCCGCGGCCTCCTCGCCATCGGCTTCGTCGGCTCCCTGCTCGCCTACTTCTTCCGCTCCCTCGTGGAGGCCCCCGGCGAGAAACTCCACCGCGCCGAGTACCAGACCGCCGTCCAGGAACACGAGCGCCGCTCCACCCGCCGCTCGGGCGACCCGTCGAAGAAGAAGCGCAAGCGCTGAGGCGGCCTGGAGGCAGCCGCCGGGGCGGGCACACCCGCCCCGCGGAAATCCTCTGTCCCCGCCGCTCCGCCGCCGAGGACCATGGCCGCATGACCACAGGCCAGTCGCACCTCCCGAACCCCACCCCCTCCCACGCCGCCCGCGCCCACTCCTTCAACGCCGCCGCGGCCCAGTACGCCGCGAACCGCCCCTCCTACCCGTCCGCGCTCCTCGACGCCGTCGAGGAGGAGGCCGGCCGCTCCCTCACGGGCGCCCGGGTGGTCGACGTCGGCGCGGGTACCGGCATCGCGACCGCCCTCCTGCACACGCGCGGCGCCGACGTGGTCGCGGTGGAGCCGGGCGAGGGCATGGCGGCCCAGTTCCACACCACGCTCCCCGGCGTCCCGATCGTCCGCGGCAACGGCAACGCCCTCCCCCTCGCCGACGACACCGCCGACTTCCTCACCTACGCCCAGGCCTGGCACTGGACCGACCCCGCCCGCTCCGTGCCGGAGGCGCTCCGGGTGCTGCGTCCCGGCGGTGCGCTGGCGCTGTGGTGGAACACGAGCGCCCTGGACGTGGACTGGATCGCCGACTCGTCCGCCCGTATCAGCCGCTTCTTCGGCATCGACGTCAAGGCCGAGCAGAGCAAGGGGACCGACCGCACGGACCTCGCCGACCCCAGCGGCGCGCTCCGCTTCAGCCGACGCGTGGTCCGCTGGAGCCGCCGGGTTCCTCTCGACACCCATCTCGCCAACATCTCCAGCCACTCGGCGTTCCTCGTCACCCCCGAGGAGCGCCGCACCGCCTTCCTCGCGGAGGAACGCGACCACCTCCTGACGGCCTTTCCGGACGGCGTCGTCGAGGAGACGTACGACGTGCTCCTTCTCGTCGCCGTCAACTCCTGAGCGATGCCCTCGCCTGCCCGGCCTGACGTTCCGGGTCGGGTGCGGGTGGGTGGGGGCTGGTCGCGCCCACGCGGCGGAGCCGCACATCGATGCAGCCCCGCGCCCCTTGCGGGGCGCTGCAGCCCCCGCCCCTTGACGACCCCCACCCCCCGGAGCATTATTCATCGCATGGTGAATTACTCGCCGGAGCCGCACGAGGCCGCCGGCAACTCAGTCCTGCCCCCTGCCGTCCGGGCCGCCGGACTCACGGCTGTCCGTGGCCCGCGCACCGTGCTCCGCGGCCTTGACTTCACCGTCCCGCGCGGACAGATCACCGGCCTGCTCGGGCCCTCCGGATGCGGCAAGTCGACCCTGATGCGGTCGATCGTCGGCACCCAGGCGAAAGTCAGCGGCACGCTCGACGTCCTCGGCCGCCCCGCCGGACACCCCACCCTGCGCACCCGCATCGGCTACGTCACCCAAGCCCCCTCCGTCTACGATGACCTGAGCATCCGCCAGAACCTCGACTACTTCGGCGCCGTCCTCGACCCCACCCGCCCCACCGCCGAGCGCCGCGCCGACGTCGAACGCGTCCTCGGCGAAGTCGACCTCACCGGCCACGCCGACGCGCTCGCCGGCAACCTCTCCGGCGGCCAGCGCAGCCGCGTCTCGCTCGCCGTCGCCCTGCTCGGCACCCCCGAACTCCTCGTCCTCGACGAGCCCACCGTCGGCCTGGACCCCGTCCTGCGGCGCGACCTCTGGCACCTCTTCCACTCCATCGCCGCCGACCGCGGCGCCACCCTCCTCATCTCCTCCCACGTCATGGACGAGGCCGAGCGCTGCCACCGCCTCCTCCTCATGCGCGACGGCGGGATCCTCGCCGACGACAGTCCCGAGGCCCTGCGCACCCGCACCGGCTCCGACACCGTCGAGGCGGCCTTCCTGCACCTCGTCGACGAAGCCGCCGCCGCCCAGTCCCGCACGAAGGAAACCACCCGATGAGCACCCAGTCGGCCACCGCCGCCGCCCCCGTGAGCGCCCTCAACCTCTCCCGCACCACCGCCACCGCCGCCCGCGTCCTGCGCCAGCTCCGCCACGACCCCCGCACGATCGCGCTGCTGCTCCTCATCCCCTGCCTGATGCTGGTGCTGCTCCGCTACGTCTTCGACGGCAGCCCGCACACCTTCGACAACATCGGCGCCTCACTGCTCGGCATCTTCCCGCTCATCACGATGTTCCTGGTGACCTCCATCGCCACCCTCCGCGAACGCACCTCCGGCACCCTCGAACGCCTCCTCGCCATGCCCCTCGGCAAGGCCGACCTCATCGCCGGCTATGCCCTCGCCTTCGGCATCCTCGCGATCATCCAGTCCGCCCTCGCCACCGGCCTCGCCGTCTGGCTGCTGGGCCTGGACGTCACCGGCTCCCCGTGGCTGCTGCTCCTGGTCGCCCTGCTCGATGCCCTGCTCGGCACGGCCCTCGGACTCTTCGTCTCGGCCTTCGCGGCCTCCGAATTCCAGGCGGTCCAGTTCATGCCCGCGGTGATCTTCCCCCAGCTCCTCCTCTGCGGCCTCTTCACACCCCGCTCCGAGATGCACCCCGCCCTCGAAGCGGTGTCGGACGTCCTCCCCATGTCCTATGCCGTCGACGGCATGAACGAGGTCCTCCACCACACCGACATGACCGCCACCTTCGTCCGGGACGTCCTGATCGTCGCCGGCTGCGCCCTGCTGGTCCTGGCCCTGGGAGCGGCGACCCTCAGGCGCCGCACGGCATAGCACCGCCGGCACGTCCCGCCCACCGGACAACCACCCCGCCCCCCTCACCCCGGTGCGAAACTGAACCGCATGAGTCAGAAAGTCGCAGTCCTCGGCACCGGCAAGATCGGCGAAGCCCTGCTCAGCGGAATGATCCGCGCCGGCTGGGCGCCTGCCGACCTCCTGGTCACCGCCCGCCGCCCGGAACGGGCCGAAGAACTCCGCGCCCGCCACGGAGTCACGCCGGTCACCAACGCCGAGGCCGCGAAGACCGCCGACACCCTGATCCTCACGGTCAAGCCGCAGGACATGGGCACCCTCCTCGACGAACTCGCCCCGCACATCCCCGCCGACCGCCTCGTCATCAGCGGCGCGGCGGGCATCCCCACCTCCTTCTTCGAGGAGCGCCTCGCCACCGGCACCCCCGTCGTCCGCGTCATGACGAACACCCCCGCCCTCGTCGACGAGGCGATGTCCGTCATCTCCGCCGGCAGCCACGCCACCGCCGCCCACCTGGCCACCGCCGAGGAGATCTTCGGCGCCGTCGGCAAGACCCTCCAGGTCCCCGAGTCCCAGCAGGACGCCTGCACCGCCCTCTCCGGCTCCGGCCCGGCGTACTTCTTCTACCTCGTCGAAGCCATGACCGACGCCGGCATCCTGCTCGGCCTGCCCCGGGACAAGGCCCACGACCTCATCGTCCAGTCCGCGATCGGCGCCGCCGTGATGCTCCGCGACAGCGGCGAACACCCCGTCAAACTCCGCGAGAACGTCACCTCGCCCGCCGGCACCACCATCAACGCCATCCGCGAACTGGAGAACCACGGCGTCCGGGCCGCCCTCATCGCCGCCCTCGAAGCCGCCCGCGACCGCAGCCGCGAACTCGCCACCGGGAAGAAGGACTGACACCGACGACCCGAGGGGGCGGTGGCTAGACCGCCGCGGCCGCCACGATCTCCTTCGTGGTCAGCACCCGCGCGAAACCGCCCCCGTGCAGGGACACCGCCGACGCCTGCGCCAACTCCTCCGCCGTGCGCCGCCAGCCGAACGGCCCCGCCAGATCGAAGGTGTGCGTCGCGTCGTAGGCCACCAGCACGTCGTACCCGAGATTCCCGCCCATCCGGGCCGTCGTCTCGACACACATGTTGGTCTGGATCCCGGCCAGCACGATCTGCCCGGCACCCTGCCCCGTCAGCCAGGCCCCCAGATCCGGCGACCCGAGAAAGGCCGAGTTCACGGACTTCGTGACCAGCAACTCGGCACCACCGCCACCGGCAGCTCCCTTCGCCCTCCTCTCCTCCACGTACTCCTTGAAGTCGTTCCCCTCCTGACCCGGCCGCAGCGGCGACCGCGGATTCACCGAGTCGTGCCGGACGAACACCACCGGCCGCCCGGTCTCCTGCCATACGTCGACGAGCGCCGCGATGTTCTCATCGGCCCCGGGGTTGTTCCGCGGCCCCCAGAAGCCGAGCTCCTCGAAGCCCTTCTGCACATCGACGACCACCAGGGCCGCGCCGGCGGCGACAGCGAGCTGCTTGCTTTCCGTGTTGTCTCCCATGGCCACGATCCTGGCGCCGGGACCCGACCCGCCCCAGACGGACAGAAGCCAGCGATCGATGGTTTACTGCCAGCCATGCCGCCACCCGCGCCCGCCACGCCCACCGAGGCTCCCGCGCAGCGCATCGCCCTCGTCGCCTTCCCCGGCATCCGCGCCTTCGACGCCTCCGTCATCACCGAGGTCTGGGGCACCGACCGCACCGACCGCGGCGCCCCCTCCTTCGACCTGCGCAGAGCCGCCGTCGACACCACCACCCCCATTCCGATGCGCGGCGGCCTGGCCCTGCACCCCGACCGCACCCTCGCCTGGCTCGACCGCGCCGATCTCATCGTCGTCCCCGGCCTCGACGAGCACCTCGCACCCGCACCCACCCCCGTTCTCGACGCGCTCCGCCGCGCCCACGCCCGCGGCACCACCCTCGCCGCCCTCTGCGGCGGCGCCTTCACCCTCGCCCAGGCCGGCCTGCTCGACGGCCGCCGAGCCATCACCCACTGGAACCTCATCGACCTCCTGCGCACCCGCCACCCCCAGGTCACCGTCGTCCCCGACGCCCTCTTCATCGAGGACGACAACATCTGGACCGCCGCCGGAACGGCAGCCGGCATCGACCTCTGCCTCCATCTGGTCCGGCAGGCCCACGGCGCCGAGGCCGCGGCCACCATCGCCCGCTCGATGGTCACCGCCCCCTTCCGCACCGGCACCCAGGCACAGTTCATCGAGCACCCCACGCCCCGCGCCGACCGCGACGCCGACACCCTCGCCGCCGTACGCGAACACGCCCTGCGCCGGCTGCACGAACCGCTCACGGTCGCCGGCCTCGCCGCCCACGCCGGAATGTCACCGCGCAGCTTCGCCCGCCACTTCACCGCGGAAACCGGCACGACCCCGCTCCGCTGGCTCCTCGACCAGCGCATCGCGGCGGCGCAGAAACTCCTCGAACGCACCGACCTGCCCATGCCCGAGATCGCCCGCCGGGCCGGCTTCGGCAGCGAGGTCACGATGCGCCAGCACTTCGCATCGCGCCTCGCCACCAGCCCCCGCGCCTACCGCGCCGCGTTCAACGCGGGCTCGGCCGCCACCGACTCCGCGAAGGCACCGGGCGGCAACAGCCCGATCGCCCGGTAGGCGGTATCGACGATCGGCCGGGCGATCGCCCGAGCCTTCTCCGCCCCATGCCGCAGCACCCCCTCCACATATCCCGGATCCGCACACAGCTCCTTGTGCCTGGCCCGCACGGGCCTGAGCACCTCCAGCACCGCCTCCGCGGTGGCCTGCTTCAGAGCGCCGTACGAATCGTGAACGGTTGCCAGTGACTCAGGGTTCCCGCCCGTGCACGCAGCGAGAATCTCCAGCAGATTCGCGACGCCGGGCTGCTCCTCCCGGTCGTACACGACCTCGTGCCCGCTGTCGGTCACGGCCCGCATGATCTTCTTCCGGATCACGTCCGGCTCGTCGAGCAGATAGACGATCCCCGGCCCCGAGTCGTCGCTCTTCCCCATCTTCGACGTCGGATCCTGCAGGTTCATCACCCGCGCCGCCACCGCCGGCACGGTCGCCCTCGGCACCACGAACGTGTGCCCGTACCGCTGGTTGAACCGCACCGCCAGATCCCGCGTCAGCTCCACGTGCTGCGCCTGGTCGTCCCCGACCGGCACCTCGTCCGCCCCGTACGCCAGGATGTCCGCCGCCATCAGCGCCGGATACGTCAGCAGGGACAGCCGCACACCCCGCCCCCGCACCCCCTCGCTCGCGACCTTCTCCCTGTACTGGATCATCCGCCGCATCTCCCCGTCGGCCGCCACACACTCCATGACGTACGACAGCCGGGTGTGCTCGTCGACATGACTCTGTACGAACACGGTGCACAGCTCGGGATCCAGCCCCGCCGCCAGCAGCAGCGTCGCGGCCTGCCGGGTGAGTCTGCGCAGCCGGGCCGGATCGTGGTCCACGGTCATGCCGTGCAGATCGACGATGCAGAACAGCGCGTCGGACTGGTGCTGGTCCACCGCGGCCCACTGGCGCATGGCCCCCAGGTAGTTCCCCAGTGTCAGGTGCCCGGTCGGCTTGATCCCGCTGAAGACCCGTGTCATTCCCTCTCCACCTCCTGGTCGAGGCCGCCGTCCCGGGCGGCCGACCCTCAGGGGTTCCGGAGGGAGATACGCGAACGGCCGCCGAGGCGGCGGCCGTTGAATACGTACGTGAGCGCGGCCGCCGTCAGGCGGGCCACCACTGCTGGGTACACGTACGCGTAGTCATGGCGTCCACCTTACGCCCGTGGGGTGCCGTCCGCCGTTGAGTTGACACACCCCAAACGGATACGTAGTGTTCTCCGAGTTGTCCGACGTGAGCGCCGACCCCGGTCGGTCCCCGGACAACCATTCCGCAAGTACCTACCGGCAATCGACGCATGTCGTCGTGTTGCTTCGGCATGTGCTGTGCGAAATGAGGAATCCACGTTCGAAAGGACGCGGCCCCCGATTAGCTCGGAGGCCGGGAATCCGCTAAAGTCTCACTCGTCGGAACGGCCCAACAGCCGAGAAGACAACCCCCGCTGACTGGGAATCGGACGCCGAAAGGATCTGATAGAGTCGGAACCGCCGGAAAGGGAAACGCGAGAGCGGAAACCTGGAAAGCACCGAGGAAATCGGATCGGAAAACGG